>NZ_FNYE01000007.1 GCF_900108945.1 Paraburkholderia diazotrophica
GTGATGTGATCACTGGCGCTGCTGCCCGAGTCGGTGGTGAGCGCAACGCCCGGCGCGGCCGCCGACGTATCGAGCGTGAAGCTGAAGCTGGTCGCACTCGAGACATTGCCGGCGATATCGGTCTGCCGGACCTGGACATCGTTGACACCCTCGCTCGCGCTGAAACTTGCGCTCCACGTGTGGCCGGCATCAACCGAATACTGGGCCGTGGCGCCGTTCTCGATGCCAGTGACGTTTAGCGTGCCGGCACTGGTGATGTGGTCGCTGGCGCTGCTGCCCGAGTCGGTCGCAAGCGCGACGCCCGGTGCAGCGGCCGAGGTGTCGAGCGTGAAGCTGAAGCTGGTCGCACTCGAGACATTGCCCGCGACATCGGTCTGGCGGACCTGCACATCGTTGACGCCTTCGGTGGCGCTAAAGCTGCCGCTCCAGTGGGCACCGTTGTCGGTGCTGTATTCCACGATGGCACCGCTCTCGATGCCGGTGACGTTCAGCGTGCCGGTATTGGTGATGTGGTCGCTGGCGCTGCCGCCCGAGTCGGTCGCAAGCGCGACGCCAGGTGCCGCGGCCGACGTGTCGAGCGTGAAGCTGAAGCTGGTGGCGTTCGAGACATTGCCGGCAACGTCGGTCTGGCGCACCTGCACATCGTTGAGCCCTTCGCTCGCGCTGAAGCTGCCGCTCCACGTGTGGCCGCCATCAACCGAATACTGGACGGTGGCGCCGCTCTCGAGCCCGGTGACGTTCAGCGTGCCCGTGTTGGTGATGTGATCACTGGCGCTGCTGCCCGAGTCGGTCGTGAGTGCAATGCCCGGTGCCGCGGCTGATGTGTCGAGCGTGAAGCTGAAGCTGGTGGCGTTCGAGACATTGCCGGCGATATCGGTCTGCCGGACCTGGACATCGTTGACACCTTCGCTCGCGCTGAAACTTGCGCTCCACGTGTGGCCGCCATCGGTGGAATATTCAACCGTGGCGCCGCTCTCGAGCCCGGTGACATTCAGGGTTCCCGTGTTGGTGATGTGATCACTGGCGCTGCTGCCCGAGTCGGTCGTGAGTGCAATGCCCGGTGCAGCGGCCGACGTGTCGAGCGTGAAGCTGAAGCTGGTCGCACTGAAGACATTGCCGGCGATATCGGTCTGCCGGACCTGGACGTCGTTGATGCCTTCGGTGGCGCTGAAGCTACCGCTCCAGTGGACACCGTTGTCGGTGCTGTATTCCACGATGGCACCGCTCTCGACGCCGGTGACGTTCAGCGTGCCGGTATTGGTGATGTGGTCGCTGGCGCTGCCGCCCGAGTCGGTCGTGAGTGCAATGCCCGGTGCAGCGGCCGACGTGTCGAGCGTGAAGCTGAAGCTGGTCGCACTGGAGACATTGCCGGCGAGGTCGGTCTGGCGAACCTGGACATTGTTGAGACCTTCGCTCGCGCTGAAGCTGCCGCTCCACGTGTGGCCGCCATCAACCGAATACTGGACCGTGGCGCCGTTCTCGATCCCGGTGACGTTCAGCGTGCCGGTATTGGTGATGTGGTCGCTGGCGCTGCCGCCCGAGTCGGTCGCAAGCGCCACGCCCGGCGCGGACGCCGACGTGTCGAGCGTGAAGCTGAAACTGGTGGCGCTGGAGACATTGCCCGCGACATCGGTCTGGCGGACCTGCACATCGTTGACGCCTTCGGTGGCGCTGAAACTGCCGCTCCAGTGGACACCGTTGTCGGTGCTGTATTCCACGATGGCACCGCTCTCGACGCCGGTGACGTTCAGCGTGCCGGTATTGGTGATGTGGTCGCTGGCGCTGCCGCCCGAGTCGGTCGTGAGTGCAATGCCCGGTGCAGCGGCCGACGTGTCGAGCGTGAAGCTGAAGCTGGTGGCGCCGGAGACGTTGCCGGCGATATCGGTCTGCCGGACCTGGACGTCGTTGATGCCTTCGGTGGCGCTGAAACTACCGCTCCAGTGGGCACCGTTGTCGGTGCTGTATTCCACGATGGCACCGCTCTCGACGCCGGTGACGTTCAGCGTGCCGGTATTGGTGATGTGGTCGGCCGCGCCGCTGCCCGAATCGGTCGCCAGCGCAACACCCGGCGCGGCCGCCGACGTGTCGAGCGTGAAGCTGAAGCTGGTCGAACTGGAGACATTGCCCGCGACATCGGTCTGCCGGACCTGGACATCGTTGACACCTTCGCTCGCGCTGAAGCTCCCGCTCCACGTATGCCCGCCATCAACGGAATACTGGACCGTGGCGCCGCTCTCGATCGCGGTGACGTTGAGCGTCCCGACATTGGTGATGTGATCGGTCGCGCTGCTGCCCGAGTCGGTCGTGAGCGCGACACCCGGCGCAGTTGCAGCCGACGCGTCGAGCGTGAAGCTCAATGAGCACGCAGCCGAAGTGTTGCCCGCTACGTCTGTCTGCCGGACCTGCACAGTATTCAGCCCCTCGACTGCGCTGAAGCTGCTGCTCCAGTGCGCGCCATTATCGACGCTGTACTCGACGTTCGCGCCATGCGCAATTCCACCGACAGCCAGCGTGCCGTCGCACGAGATGTTGTCCGTGCTCGAAATCCCCGTGTCGTGAGCGAGTGTTACGGCGGGCGGCGGCGGCGCGATATCGACGTACGCAGTCGCCCAGCTGAGCGTCCCATTGCCGAGCCGGATTGCATACGTGAAGCTGTCCTGCGCGCAGCCGACCGTACTGAAACTCTGCGAGAGCCAGGACGCATCCAGATGGCTCGCATCGTATCCGACCTTTCCGTCCGCCGTGATCCAGATGTGCGCACCATGCGCGCTGTAGTCCGTGCTCACCGCTTCAGCTCGCGCGGTATCCTGGGTCAGCAGGGCCTTCTGCTCGAGCGATACCGTGCCTTCCGTTCCGCAGTCGAGCGAGTAGAGCGTCTTTGCCGCGCCGCCCTGGTCATTGGCCATCACGTTCAGATAGACAACGCCTAGCGAACTGTCGGTCAGTCCCGTCTGCGCCGATGTAAAAAGATCGTTGTTTGCCTGCGGTGTGTTGCTGATGGAAACTGCGGTTCCGTTCGAGATCGTCGCCATGTTGCTCCCCGTTATTGTCGATATGTGTCACTGAAACGCAGCCCGCCGTGCCTGTTGTCGCGGCGGACACTACTGATTTGCAAACTGGACGGGCGTACGTTCGGCCGATGACGAAGCCGACGTTCGACGCAAGCTGGCAGTCACGTAGGCGTTGCACTTGCGATTGCCGATATTTCTTCTTCCCCTGGTCGTCAGACCGTACGTCCGCGATCGGCCATCTGTTGTCGATTTCCGCCTGCGCGCCTCAACGCTCGCGCAACGCCGCTTCCTTCGTCTTGATCACGGGCTTCAACAGGTAATGCAGTACGGATCTGCGACCCGTCTTGATGTCGACGGTGGCGATCATGCCCGGCACGATCCTCACCGGCTGGCTTTGCCCGTCCGGCTTGTTCGTCTTCGTGCGTACCAGAACCCGGTAGTAGCTGTCAGGTTTCTCGGCAGGATGTTCGGGCACCAGCGTGTCGGCGCTGATGTCCTCGACGGTCGCAGGAAAGCCGCCGTAGATGGAGAAGTCATACGCTGAGAGCTTGACCATGGCATCCTGCCCCGGATGCAGGAACGCGATGTCCGACGGGCGCACGCGTGCCTCGATCAGCAGCGTCTCGTCGAGAGGCACGATTTCCAGAAGCTCCATGCCCGGCTGAATCACGCCGCCGACGGTATTGACCTTGATCTCCTTGATCATTCCCTTCACGGGCGCCCGCACCAGCGTGCGCGTAACGCGGTCTTCCAGCGCGACATTGGCTGCGCTCAAGGCGGCCTGTTCGGCGCGTGCGTCGTTCAGATCCTTCATTGCTTCGGCGCGAAAGTGTGCAGTCAGCTCGTCCATCTTGTGACGAGCTTCGCTATAGGCGGCTTCGAGGCGCGGCATCGCGAGCCGCGTTGCGTTGAGGTCGCCTTTCATGTCGTTGGCTTCGCGCTCGAGCCGGAGCACTTCGACGTCGGACACGGCGCCCTTCTGCACGAGCGGGCTCGTCAACTCGAGTTCCTTCGCGACAAGGCTGTAGCTGTGCTGCAGCTGGGCCTCTCTCGAGCGTTTCTCGGACAGCTCCTGCCGGTGCTGCTCGGCCTGCTGCCTGAGCACCGCGAGGTTCGTGTGCAACTCGCGCTGCCGCGACTCGAACAGCGATCGTTCTTCATTCAGCAGCGCGGGGTTCACCGCTTCCAGCTGGGCGGGCGCAACGAACGGCGTGTCGTTTGCCTCGGCCGTGAGGCGCGCGATCCTCGCAATCAGTGCGGAGTCCTTTGCCTGTCCTTCCTTGTACGACGACGTGAAACGCGTATCGTCGATGCGCATCAGCGGCTGGTCTTTCTGCACCGTCTGTCCGACGCGCACCATGATCTCCGAGACGATGCCGCCCTCGAGGTTCTGCACCACCTGCACGCGGCTGGTCGGAATGACCTTTCCCTCTCCGACGGTGACTTCGTCTATCTGCGCGAAAGCCGCCCACGTCAGCGCGGCAATGAAGAAAACCAGCGTCGACCAGAGTATCCAGTGCGTGAAGTACCGCGGCCCTTCCATCGCGGCTGCGCTGGTCTCCCGCATGAACGCGGTGTCGTCCGCGCGCGGCCGCAGCGCCGCGATGATCCGGCGGGCCAGCGTGGCGAGCGCGACGCGGCCTCGCCGTAACGAATCCGCGTTGGACTCAGCCAGCAGCGACATGGAGCTTCCTCCCTGCAAGAGCGGCGAGGACCTGGTCCTTGGGGCCATCGGCGATGACCCGGCCCTGATCCATCACGATCACACGGTTGACCAGCGAGAGCAGCGAGGCGCGATGCGTGATGACGATCAGCGTGCGGTTTTCCAGTTCGGCAGCGAGTCTGGCCTTGAACATTTCTTCGGAGCGGTTATCCATTGCGCTGCTGGGCTCATCAAGCACCAGCACGGGCGGCGCCAACAGTTCCGCGCGCGCAATGGCGATCGCTTGCCGCTGGCCTCCCGATAATGCTTCGCCGCGTTCGCCGACAGGTAGATCGAAGCCGTTCGGCAAGCGGTTGACAAAATCCGTCACACCGGCAATCTGTGCGGCGCGCAGCATGGCGGCATCGTCCGCGCCGGGCACGCCGAGCACGATGTTGTCCTTGACGCTGCCGCTGAAGAGCATGACGTCCTGCGGCACGTGCCCGATCCCGCGCCGAAGGACGGCAGGGTCCCATTGGCGCTGTTCGACGCCGTCGATCAGCACGTTGCCCGAAGTCGGCGGATAGAGGCCCAGGATGAGCTTTTCGATCGTCGTCTTGCCTGAACCGACGCGTCCGATGATGGCCACGCGCTCTCCGGCGGCAATGCGAAACGAAACGCCATCGAGCGCCGTGCCGCTTTGGCGAGGGTAGGCGAAGCTGACGTTCCTGAATTCGATATCGCCATGCAGCGTCGGACGATGCACGAAGCGTCGGTCGGCGGGACGCTCGCCTGGCAGGTTCATCAACTGGCCGATCGATGCGAGCGCGCTGCGCGACTGGTGGTAGCGCGTAAGGAGCGTCGCGACCTGGCCCATCGGAGACAGTGCGCGGCCCGTGAAGATCGTGCAGGCGATCAGGCCGCCCGTCGTGAGCTGGCCGTCGGCAATCATGTAGACGCCGCAAAGAACGACGGCGAGATAGGCGATCTGCTGCGCAAAGCTGGCAAAGTTGACCGCGCATCCAGAGAGGAAACGCGAGCGCAGGCCGAGCCTTGCGAGTTCGCCGATCGACTGCTCCCACCTTGCTTGCATCGGGCCTTCGGCGCCCGTGATCTTGATCGCCTCGAGGCCCACCAGCGCTTCAATGAGGAGCGACTGGCGCTGGGCTGCGTGGCGCTGTGTGCATTCGACGGCTTTCGCAAGCGGGCGCTGCACGGCGATACCGACGCCCACCACGAGCGGCAGCGCGGCGAGCGGCAGCCAGGCGAGTGCGCCACCCACCCAGAACATCGCCAGCACGAAAACGACCGAAAACGGAAGATCGATCACGGCGACAGCCGTCGCGGAGGTGAGGAACTCCCTGACCGCCTCGAATTCCTGGATGCCCGAAGCAAACCCGCCGACCGATGGCGGACGCGCGGGCATCTGAATGCCCAGCACCTTCTCGAACATGTTGGCGGAGAGGATCACGTCGATCTTCTTGCCGGCAATGTCGATGAAGTAACCGCGCAACGTTCGCATCAGCAGATCGAACACGATCACGAGGATGATGCCCGCCGCCAATGCCCACAGTGTTTCGAACGTGTGGTTCGGCACCACCCGGTCATAGACGTTCATGGTGAAGAGCGGCATCGCCAGCGCGAACACGTTGACGAGCAGCGAGGCGAGCATCACTTCGCCGTAGATCGGCCAGGCCGTTGCGACCACGCCCCAGAACCAGTGTCGAACGCGAGGCACGGCGCTCTCGTCGCTGCGCTCGTCAAAACGATGAGCGGGTCGCGCAAACAGCACGTGGCCCGCATAGCGTTGCCGCAGATCGTCTGTGCTGATCTCCTGTTCGCCCGTGCCCGTCTCGGGCAGTATGACGCGCAGGCTGCCGTCCGCGTCCCTGCGCACCAGCACGCATGCCTGCCGGTCATTGAGCAGCAGAACGGCGGGCAGAACGAGTTCGGAGATGCTCTCCAGAGAGCGCCTCGCGAGTCGCGCGGAGATTCCCACACGAGCCGCGGCGCGAGCAAAGAGGTCGGGCGTCAGATGATGGCCGTTTAACGGCAACCCGGCGATGAGCGTGTCGGCTTGTGTTGGCCGGTCGAAGAGCCGGGCGAGGACGAGCAGGCAACCCAGCAAAGGATCGTCTTCGGCACCGGACGTAGGCCGAACATCCCACCCTCGGGCAGTGCGTTGCCCCGCTGACCCGGCAGCGGTTCCTGTCGTGGCGGAATACATCTACAGCACGCCGGCAAGCACGCATTGGTCTGCTCGTCCCAACGATCTCGGCGATGCTGGAATCCCTGTCGGGAAGTCTCCGGCCCTGTACATGATGAACCCCCGTTTATGGTCGTTTATGGTCGTTTTTGTAGCTGCGTCTTCAGCTACTGTTTCTAGCGAAGCGCTGAGGCAAGTAACGGGCCATGCGAACCGGGGAGCGGCGCGGCGTACAGCGTGCCCATCGCGGATTGCGCGCAGGCGGAAAAAGCTGACGATTCTGTTTCACAACTGAAGCATGCTTTTGCCGTCGAACGTCGGAAGCCGCCACGTCGAGAGACCGGCGCCGTCGCGTCCTGGAGGATTAGCGCGATGTAGCGCGGCATGAAGTCCCGCGCCGAAAATGTTGCGGTTCTGAAACGTCCGTCTCCTTCTTCACCTGATTTTGCTTCAATGTGGTCAAGCCGGCGCGCGGATGTAGTCCGACGCGCACTGCCGCTAACGGTTGGGCTGAGAGTCGATCACGGCGCTCGGAGCAATGGCGTGGACGCGGATCTTGCCGAACTGGCCGCGGCGTTGAAAGGGTTGTCTGAACGAGTCGCAACGAATAGTCGGCAACTGTATGCGGATATCACCCGTGTGCGAGCTTACGGCGTCGCAAGTCGTGGCCGGCGGAATTCACCTTCACTTTCCGAAAGGTCGTTCAGAGATAGATGGATCGTTGTTCAGTGTTGCGTATGCAGCCGCCACCACCGCGCCGGAAAGCCAGGCGGCGATTGTGGCCTGATCCTGAACTTCAAGTATGAGTCCCGGTGATGGCGCCACACGGATGGCCCTTTGTTCTATCCGTGCGCTCAGCGAGGCAGCGTTGCGCACGATGTCATCGGGGCGCGATATGGCCGAGCCGCTCCGTCAGCGATTGCGGGCGGCCATCAAACAGCGCCGCGTAGTAGACCGTGTTCGATAACACATTCTTGACGTAGTCGCGGGTTTCGTTGAACGGAATCGTCTCCGCGAAAATCGCGCCTTCAACTGTGCGCGGCAGGTTGGCCTGCCACTGACGCGGCCGGCCAGGGCCGGCATTGTAGCCGGCGGTCGCTAGCACGGCAGAACGATCAAGCTGCCTGTAAAGCATCGACAGATAATACGTGCCGAGCAGGATGTTCGTGTCGATGTCATTCATCCGCGCCCGCGAGATCGGACCGAGCCCGATCTTCCTCGCGACCATTTCCGCCGTGGCCGGCATCACCTGCATCAGGCCGCCCGCGCCAACCTCCGAGCGCGCACGGATAATGAAGCGCGACTCCTGGCGAATGAGGCCATACGCCCATTCGACACCGAGCCCGGTGGACTGCGCATCGCGCCCGACAACCGTGCGGAACGGCGCCACGTAGCGCAGCGAAAAGTCATGCTCGGTCTGCGTCCTGTCGGCGGTGCTCACGGCCCGGTCGTAAAGCTCGATGCGGCGTGCGTACTCGGCGACGGCGAGCAGTTGCCGGTCGCTCATGCCGCGCAACTGCCAGTTCCACTCCCGATTGCCTTCCGTGCGCAGATTCAGCGCATAAAAACGTCTTGCCAGTTCGAAGCCCGCTGTCTGGCCGGCCTTCTCGACTTCCGCGTCGGTCACTTTAATCTGTGGCGGCATCACGATCTGCTGGCCAAGCGCTTCGGAGGCCAGTTGGCCATAGAAGCTGTAGGTTCCCGCGATCTTCCCGAATGCCTGCTCGGCCGCCGCCATCTCGCCGCCCTGCTTCAACGCGCGTGCGTACCAGTAGACCCACGCGGGTTGTGCGCGCAGCGCGGCCGGCATTTGCTCGATCGACCAGCGCACCATCGTCCAGTCCCCTGCCAGCAGCGCGCTGCGTGTGCGCCACTCATAGGCCTGGCTCGACAGGGGCGCGTTCGCCGACAGGCGGTACCAGTCCACCGCGCCGGGTAGTTGCCGGGTCGCCGCCTGGTAGGCAATCGTGCCCCAGCCGACAGCGCGTTCCGCCAGGGTAAGCGCCGGTGCGATCGCGGTGAAGGTGGCCGCGGCCGCCATCGGATCGCTGGCCGCCACCTGCGTGATGGCGAGCAGCACGAGTTGATGGGACGCCGCGTCCAACTGGACGCCTTTCGCGAGCAGCAGGCGCGGCTGGTTCGTCGCCTGATCGACGAGCAGGGGAGCCGGGCGCGCCGCGCCCAGCGCATCGACCAATCTGCCGCCTGTCGTCGTCGCGCCCTGTTCGTAGGCCTGGCGAATCTGCTGCCAGACATCCTCCGAAGTGAACTGCTGGTTACCGGCGAGCGCGGTGATCAGATCGACGCAGCCGTCGCCATACCACTTCGGCTCGACGAGCAGCGCCCGCGCGGCGTCGGCAACCTTTTCACCTCGCGCGGCGCGCGACTCGAGCGCATAGCACTTCACCTGCGTATCGTCGTCCAGGACGAACTGTGCGTATAGCAAATCGAAATCGTGCCAGGCGTGGCGCGCACCAAGCACGCGCAGGTAGTCGTTGCGCAGACGGTCGGCGATCGCCTGGCCGTTGTAGCGTTGCAGAAACGACAGCACCGGTGCGTCCGGCGCGTCGGGATTGGCATGGCCCGCGCCGTTGAACAGACGCGGCTTGAGCTGGAAATAGCTGAGATACGCCGGCGCCGGATAATTCGGAATCAGGCTCGCCAGTTGCGCGGCACGCGCGGGATCGTTGTCGCGGGCGGCGTCACGCAGCTTGATGAAAATCTGATCGTCGGCGGAAAGCGGAGAGAGCCCGGTGGGATGCCTCGCCAGCGCCGGGCATGATATGACGAACATCGCAGCGGCAAGGGCAAAACCGACCGCGCGAGACACCCGGTGAAGTCGTGTGGACATCGTTGATCTTGTTCCGCTGCAAATTGAGCCAAAGCTTAGGCCGCGAAACGGCGAAGCGAAGCGGCGAAAAGCACTGGAGTCAGCCCGCAATTCGGCCCTTTGCGGGCCGGATGCATGAAACACCCCGGCACCTTCGTGTTCGCGTTCTGTTCCGCAGGCCTGCAGCCGGATTCGCTACTGAAATGAAAAGTAGGTCTTGAATGCGGTGCAAGCCGTCGTGGCCAGCCTGCTCCCTTCCAGGTGGGGCGTGGAGCGGAGGGCAGTCAAGATGCCCGTGGACTAAATGGAAGGGGCCCACGCTTGCTTGAAAAGACTTCTGTTTATGCCGCGAAAGGCTCTTGATGGACAGGACGTGCTAACAGTCAAGGCTGCTGAGTGTGGGTTAGTTGTTGAACCTGATGCCAGCGACCAGACGGCGAGTACAGAGCAGGGACGAAGCCTCCGAGTCCCCGCGCGCCGCGTGCGTGCCGCTCTTCCGGACGGTCGCAACCATGTCGATCGCGCCGGTCGGCTGACTTCCCACCACTTGACGTTGCAAGACAGGAAGCGCGCGCACAAAAGCACAAGGCAAGATATTGATTACCACGCTGTTCGCCTTCCTGAACGTACTCAACGGCGCAGTACTCGCCACCTGCAAACCGCGTCACCGGCATCAGGAATTCCTGTCATTTCTGCGCGAAATCGACAAGGCGGTGCCGGCCGACCTCGCCAAACTACAAAGACTATGTACGCGAATCAGGGGAACGGGACACTGAAAAAATGAAAAGAGAGATCGTGGAGTTCGATGCTGCCCGATCTTCGGCGAGCGGCGGCGTTTGCGGATGGGTGGTGCGTGCGGTCGCTTCCTCCACAATCTGCTGGCCGTCACCTGCATCAAGGCGTGGTCACTGGATCTTGCGCCGGTGCTCCAGAGTGACTCCAACGTGGGGGGCGGCTGTCATCTGGTGAATTTGCCGCCTTGCGCATTTCACATAGGCTGAGGTCCTCATTACCAGTACTCTCATTGTTGTCCTTGCTCGTCCTTAGCACTGACGCGATTACGACGCCAAAGTTTGCGCCCAAGAAGGCTCCCACTCCCAGGCCAAGTAAGAATTCCATCGCTCCCCCTGTGTATTGATTGTGGCATATGGGCAAAACGCATGAAGTTCCAGCACCGGTAATGCATGGCTTCATTACGCGAGTTCTACCCCGTCGCGGTGTCCGTACGTGTACCGCATCTTTTGTGGGTTCATGTTTCGTATTTCAGCCTGCGGGTAGACATGACCGGTTTGCGGGTCGCCCCGCTGGCCGATTGTCGGCGTGGCGCAAACACAGGCTTGACTTGACAAGTGCCGTGATGGCGATTCAGGTTGCGACTGTAGACATGATGGTCCCCGTTAATGTCGATTGTATTGTGGGGCTAGCATATGTCGAGCTTGGGCAATCCTTTGCGGTTTAGCGCACGCTGCAGGCGCGCATTGTTCGAAGGTACGTGTCATGACCGTGCGTCCTTCCGAGGCGGGGTTATCGTCGCTCCCGCCAGCAGCTCCGGGCCTTATCCAATACGATTCACATTGCGAATCCGTATATCAACCAGCGTTGAACGGCCGCTCAACCGCGAACAATCTCGGTACTGACGCGTTCCTCGAGCACGACGCTGATCTTCTCGTTCGATTGCAGGAATGATGCGATCTCATCGGGAATGAATTCGACAATGGACGAGACGTTTGCCATCACGCGCACAATGCCTCGAACGCCCGTCTAAACTTCACAGAGATCAGCTTGCAGCACCTCAACGCTATGCATAAGGTGTCGTGCATGACGTAGTAGTATTTCTCGGGCGGTTGTTGGATTCACACCGCGTGGCGTCTTGAAAGTAGGGCGGTCCCAAGCGCCTGCTCCATATCTGCGATCCGCTTACTCACGGCTGCAGCTACATAAATGCAATTGCAATCAAGCTATTCAGTGATGCAAAGCTATTTGTTCAATCTCGTGATTTTTGCTTGTATTCCGGAGGATCGTCACATCGGCTGTTCGACCGAGCTGCCACGACGCAGGGCCGTGCGCTCCTGCTCCGCATTCCCCGGAAAAAAGCGAGGCGGACCATACTCAGCAGTATTCGCAAGCTAAGCGTCAGAAACATTAACTGTCAGCTCTCTGACGGGCTACACGGGCGAAAAACCGAGCAGGTCGCGCGAGACCAGAATCGACTTGCAGGTGGTCAAGCTGCAACTTCCGAGGGGACATGGGCACGCGAAGATGTCATTGATTATTTGTCGGGCTGCGGCGTGTACCGCAGATAGGGACGCTCGGCGCGATAGCCTTTGGGAAACTTCTTCTTGATGACGTCCTCGTCCTGAAACGTAAGCTCGATGATGACCTCGTCCCCGTTCTTCCAGTTGCCTGGCGTGGCGATTTCGTGCGCATCGCTGATTTGCAACGCATCGATCACACGCAGGATCTCGTCGAAGTTCCGACCGATATTCAGCGGATAGGTGAGCGTCAAACGCAGTTTCTTTTGTGGATCGATGATGAAGACCGAGCGCACCGTCGCCGTTCCAGACTGGTTGGGGTGAATCATGTCGTAAAGGGTGGCGACCTTTTTATCCTCGTCGGCGATGATGGGAAATCCGACCACGGTCTTCTGCGTGTCCTCGATATCTTTCGTCCACGCCTTGTGCGATGCGACGTCGTCGACCGAAAGCGCGATCGCCTTGACGTTGCGTTTCTCGAACTCGGCTGCAATTTTCCCGTCAGTCCCAGTTCGGTCGTGCAAACGGGTGTGAAGTCTGCAGGATGGGAAAACAGAACGACCCATGCGTTCCGGCCCATTCGTGAAACCGGATGCGGCCAATGGATGTCTCCAGTTCGAAATCGAGCACCTTGTCGCCCGGATGAATGCTGCTCATGGCGTTGACCTCTCTCAAGTAAGCCGCCCTTGGGGCGGGAATCGCTGGTTCGCCGGACACCATCAGTCCGGCGCGTGGATATAGCGGCGTGACCACGGAAGATGGCTCGCTCGTGTGCCCGCCTTGCGGGCGACGATCTGGTAGATGGCCACATCGTCGTTCTCGAACGCGTGCGCGAGCCAGCAAGATAGATGCGCCAGATGCGGAATGCCTGCTCGTCGACCAGTTCGCGCAACTTCGCCGAGTTCGCCTCATAGTTCGCGCTCCATGGCCGCAGCGTTCGTGCATAGTGGCGGCGCAGCTTTTCCACATCGAAGGCTTCGAGACCGCCTTCCTGCATCGCATCCAGCGCGAGGCTCAGATGGGGCAACTCGCCATCGGGAAACACGTATTTATCGATGAACGCCTCGCCGTACGCCGCCTCGCCGCCGTTCCGATCCGTCGACGTGATGCCTTGGTTCATCACGACACCATCTTCGGAAAGGAGGCTTTGCACGTGTGTGAAGTACTCGGGAAGGGCACGAAATAGAGCAGGGGAACGAGCACGAAAAGAAGCGGTAGCAACCGGTATCCCGATGCCGTTCCCGCTTGCGCGGCAGCGACCACATTCCCGACGTCCGTATCCGCGAGCATGACCAGCGTACCCGTTCCCCACACGCCGGGTGTTCTCAAGGACGCTACCGATTTCATGGGGATACGTTCTCCCGCGAATGGCTGTCGAGCGCAACGTTGCACGCGTACTCCAGTCCATGCACAAACGGTAGCGAGGAATGGTTGTTGCGCCCTTGTGGATGAGCTATCGTTTGATGATGGGATGATGGCGCGACTCCACGATGATGCCGTCGCGCACAACATGGCGTGTCCCGCCCGTCATCGCATTATGGCGACGTATGGATTGCCGCGCGATGTCGCAGTTCAGCGACGAAGTCGCGCTGTCCTCGCGCGCGACAAACCGCATCGACGCGAAACACCCGTTGAACGCAACGGCGGCATGGACAAACTTTACTGGCGGACTTCCCCCGTCTTGCCCGGCGTCGATGCGCCTTGTGGGGACATGGATTTGGCCCGCTTGTCCATTAGCGTGTCGGCTTTGTTGCCTTGGCTGCCCTGGGCAGCCGGCTCGTTCATCCGTTGGCCGGAGCGACCCGGCTGTTCGGTCGTGGCGGAACTTCCCGACGAAGGGGAGTTGCCCGGTTCTTGCGCCTGTGATAAAGATCCTGCGGCCACCGCAATAACGGCCGCCCATGCCAGCAGTTTCATCGTCCCCTCCATTGCACATGGCTGTGTGCTTCCATCACACGCAAGCGATGTGCCCATTTCGGCAAGAAACGTCCTGTCGCCATGGGGAACTTCGAGCGTTTCCTTGGGCTTTTACACCGCCCTTCAAACGGGTCTGCTTGTACGGCGCGTTGAGCGTCCCATTGGCTTGCCGGCGGTCCATCGGGGCCGCGACTGCGTAGGCGACGGGCGTCTAACGTTTTTCTCTTGCTGAGGACCGTTTCTCTTGCGAATAAGGCTGACCTGTCCGTTCATTTGATAATCGCTTGTTGTATCCTCGTCCAGACTGCATGTGTGGAGTGCCTGCCGGGCGACTCGAACACGTCATCCTGGGCGCCAACATTAAGGCGTGCCATTGTCGGTGCTTCGCCCGCCATCTGTACCGTGATCGCGTTCCTCGTCAGCATTGCGCTGATTCATCGGGTACTCGCCTGTGCCTGCGTCTTCAAGAAGACTGGAGTCTCTTTGGTCGGCGAAAAATGAACGACGTGCAAGGCAGTATCGCGACAACTTAATCGAACGGCGAGCGCGGTCCGAAAGTCCGAAACAGCGCCGGACAGAGAAGCGAATGCAGAGGAGTCCAACGAAGAACACTGCCACGGTGCGCATCCTCACCTGCAGGGCATCAAAGTCCCTGCCTTCGCCGAATATCGCTATCATCACGTCCATTGCCCTCCCATCGGGCAACCTGGACAACAGCTGAGGCCGTAGGACAAGCGCCTCCAGATGGCGGGGGCCTCTTACATCCTTCAGCCCGTTTCGCTGATCTCCCGCTCGCGGTCCGATCGATGTTTATCCCGGCAGGAGCATCCCGAAGGCAGCGACCACCGTAAAGGCCACCGTGTACCGGCTCACGCGTTGTCGTCTATCCACCCACGCAGCCACTCAGCAGCCCACCGGATCGCGCCCTCGGGTGTGTCCGAGATGCCGAGATTCCTGAACGTGTAGCTGAAGTATCCGTCGTCCGCATCCGTACTCGTTCGCGAGATCGTGGCCTTGGCCGTGTACATCCCCACAGCCGCAACGGGCTCGATGTCCAGCTTCCAATCCCGGTAGTTCTGGACCGCGTTCATGGCTGTACCCTCCTGTATTCGGACGCAAAATTTTACTGCTCATATGTGACTGCTACCCGCCGCTGGTCTGCTGAGACGTGCTCCCATCCGTGTAATGCGAGCGTCAAATTACGAGTCGGCGACGGTACTAACGTTGGTCGCAAGCCGCTCGTGCTCCGGGAATTCATGTGACGGATCAACAAAGCCACGGTAGACAGATGTATAACGCCTCTACTGGCCGCAGTCGGAAGCCAACCCAACAAAAGCATTGCGCAAGGGATTGCGTCGCGAGCCGATTTAGATCAGCCAGTTTCCTGTTCCGGGAGCGTGACCAGTTGCTGATTCACGCGATGTGCGCGAAAGCACTATCTGCCGGAAGTCGGTTTGCCCACCCGTCGCCTTCAGCACATCATCCAGTCGGCGCATCACACCGCCCCAGCGTTTCGATCATTACCGATAGCAGCGATGCGCCGTTGCCGCTGCATTCGAGCTTTGGCGCGATGCCGTTGGGCATCTGGACCGTCCACGTCCAGGAGGCCGCACGAACCGAAGGCAAACCAACCGTCGTCTTCTACGAAGAAGTCATCGCAGGTCCTCGCTCGATCGCAATGGGCCAGGCCCCTGTTCGCTTCCTTTAACAACGCGTGAAACCACAACTGTCACGCGCGCGGGGATCCGCGAACCATCCGTTCCGGGCCATCGCTCGTCGGCTGACTCATCGACCGTCGGTGGCTTGCCAGCCTCGCTTATCCAAAAGGGTAGAAACGGTCGCGCACAGAAGCGAGACGTCGACGGGCTTCCGGAGATAAGCAGTTTGTAATCCAGATGCAGAGTCGTCGGGTAGTGCCAGCGGTGAAGCAAGAGCGAGAATGATTGGCACGTGGATGAGCTCCGGGTCGTGCCGAAACAGGCGACGCAACGTCATGCCGTCAATCTCCGGCAAGAGCCAGTCGGTAACAAGAAGATCTGGACGTGCGGTTTTCGCGAGCGCAAGTGCGGACTCTCCTGTGGTGGCCCAGACGACCTCAAAGCCGTTCAGGCGCAGTGCCTCTGTCCATGCGCGTGCGATCGTCTCATCGTCCTCAGCAAGCAGAACAACGTATTTTGAGGTTGGCAGGTTCAAGTGCCCATCGCCAGTTGGTCAGCCCAAGGGCGTGCAGCAACAACCGGTCCTGCTTCAACCTCAGTGGATTCGCGCTTCGTCGCCGGTATGATCGGCATTTATTTTTCCGGTTGTAATCTGGAAACTGTTGTCGTCGGATGTGTTGCCGATTGCGGGCGACGCTCAGACCGGGAGCACTCGCGACGGCTGACATGGTCGCCTACACTGGCCATGCCTTCAGAATCGCCGACCTGGGTCCGATTGCTACCGACCGAATCGGCCAACCGGCGGCCAGGAAGCGACATTCGTGCATGTGAGTAAAATCGTCATCTTTCGGCCCCACACTTCACGGCCGTTTTCGGCTTGGAGACGAAGCGTTGACGGTAATGATTGCGTACATCGAAGAATCCCCGTTCGGCTGGACCGAAGCGGGTGGACCGCTACCGGTGCTGATATCGAGCTCGCGGGGACGATCGTGCGGCAGATCGGCGTCACCAGGATCGAGCATGCCTGACGATGTTCAGCGAATTGCTATCCGGCGTGAAGCAGGTCGCTGGGACATGCGCGTTGCGCTGTTTGCGACGCCGCAGCGTGCCAATACAGTTGCGTTCAGCGTCCCGGTGTGGGGAATCGAGGACGGCTTTCTGGTTCGACCTGGAAACCACAGAGCGCTCAGTAGCTATCCGTCAATCGCCGAATGTCCTGATGCGCGCCTCGGCATCATTGCCGGACCGGTACAGCATGATTCGGCGGTAGCCTCAGGCGTAACGGAGGAGCAAAACGTCATCGTTGGCCAACAAGCCGACGCGATCGCGGCCGTTCTCTCCGGCGCGATTGACGGATATGCGAGTACGGCCCTGGGAAATCGGATTGTTGCGAGCGGGATGGGCAGTCGGTGATCGAGGCCGTCGCACACGAGCCGGAAATTAACGGCATACAGCGGACGCTTCCGCTGGGAGCGTTTTCATTGAACCGACAGAACGGATATCTACTAAAAGCAGTGAATCAGCGACTCCATTCATATCCCGGCTCGCCGGATCATCGCGCTCCCATGGCGAGATTCGGGCTAAGGGGCAGTGAGATCGAGCAGCTATCTTGAACGCAGGATAGTGCGGCCGTTCGATCTCGCCCCACACGCTCGTTCAAACGGCGGTTTCGCTCCATCGACGGACGGACGCTGACGACGACTGGCTCCGAGGTTGGTGCCAGAGTTACTACGCGGCGCTTTAACGCTGCGCGCGGGGAACGTGCGCGGCATCGAAACGGGGTCGTCACGGCTTTTCAGGAGCAGATCTTCGAGGTAGTCTCGTAAATCGACTATTCCGCCACTCGCGCTCGGTGGCGGGGCCAAGGCTGCTTGGCGGAGAGCAGCGATCACGTGCTGTCGCGCCGCGATGCTCTCAGGGAGACGGTATGTCGGTCAGGAGGATCGATGGATCGCCGCCACTTCCTCAAGTCGTCGGCCTTTTTTACGATTGCGGCCGCCACCGGCACCCTTGGCGCTCCGCAATCGGTACCGCCGTCCGGTGCTTCACGCAAAGGTCTCTATCGGTTCCCACAGGGTGTCGCCAGCGGTGATCCGCGCGATCGCTCCATCGTGTTCTGGACGCGGTGTGTGCCAGTACATGGGGACGCAAAGCAACGCGCAAAACGCGTTACGCGCGCAGTGCCGTTACGACTCGAGGTATCGACGCGGCCTGATTTCTCGGCTCTCGTCGCCAGCGTACCGCTGAGGGCACTGACCGCCTATGACTTCACCGTGCGAACGAAGGTGACGGGGCTCTCGCCGAAAACCACGTATCACTATCGGTTCGTCGCCGGCGGCGACACGAGCGTCATGGGTGTCGCGCGCACGGCTCCCGATCCAAACGAAGTCAACAACCAGGTGCGCTTCGCGTGGCTCACCTGTCAGGACTGGAGCGTCAACCACTGGCAAGCAATGAGCCTGCTGGCAGACGAAAGCGATCTCGATTTCGTCGTGCATGTGGGCGATTACATCTATGAAACGGTCGGGGCCGCGAGGCCGGGCGCTGTCGAGGCGGCGCATCCTTCGTTTCGGCTGCCGGACGGAAAGCCGCTCGCCGACGGCAGCGTTTATGCCAATACGCTCGAAGACTATCGGATGCTCTATCGCACCTATCGTACCGATCCGCGCTTGCAGACGCTGCACCAGCGCCTGCCGATGATCGCGATATGGGACGATCACGAATTTTCCGACGACTGTTGGCAGGATCATCAGGTCTACACGAATGCGGAAACGCAGGAGACACAGCGCCGCCGCAACGCCAGCCGCGCGTGGGCCGAGTACATGCCGGTGGACTGGGGCGACGTGCGCTTCGAGCCGAACAATCCGTCGTACACCAACATTCGTATCTACCGCGAATTTCGCTTCGGTATGCTGATGCATCTCGTGATGACGGACGAGCGGCTGTATCGCGACGACCATGTTGTGAGCGAGGCGGCTGTCGCACGCGCGCACGGGCACGACCCGGTCCATGGCGACGACGCGGCCGGCTCGCGCTACTTTGTGAAGCAGGACGTGCTGCAGCGCTTCGACGCGCGGGATACCGCGGAGCTCGGCCGCGCGCCGTCGATGCTCGGCCCAGAGCAGACGCAATGGTGGAAGACTACGATGCAGGGCTCGGCTGCGACCTGGAAGGTGTGGGGCAACGAGGTGATGCTAAACCGTCTCTGGGCCGTGATGCCGGGTGCGCCAGAGACACCGGCGGCACGCCTCGTGATCGATTGCGATGCATGGGACGGCTATCCGGCGCACAAGCACGAACTGCTCTCATACCTGAAGGAGCAGGGCATCCATAACGTCGTCGCGATCAGCGGGGATCTGCATGCGTTTCAGTGCGGCGTCGTGCGGGACAACCCGGACCCCGCATCGGGTACACCCGTGATCGTCGACTTCGTTTGCGCCGGCATCAGCAGCACGTCGTTCTACTCATACATGAAGGCCGCATGGAGCGGCACACCGCTCGCGTCGCTTGTCGCTACCCCGGCCAAATTCGACACCTTCCTGATGACGAATAACCCCGATCTGCGCCACGCTGACCACGACGCGCAGGGCTATGCGTCAGCCACCGTTACGCCGGAGAGTTTTTCGGTGGTGTTCAACAAAGTGAGGTCGTTGAACCCGGACGGCACCGCGCCCGCAGACGCCTTACTCGAGCGCACGCGGCTGATCGTGCACAAGGACGCGATCGAGGTACGCGTCGAGCGCTTCTAGCTTCCACTAGGCAGGCATGATGTCGGCGATCGCATCGCCTCGTCGCGATAGTCTTCCCCGCTGGCAGGATGTGGCCTGCACGCTTTCCGACGGGGGCGCTTGAGTTCCTTGCTGAGGATCTGATAGCCGCGGTTCGCGTAAACAACGGTCATCTGTTACATGCAAAAAGCCGCCGTCTTCACGATCATCGCCCGTTTAACGTGGAGGTCGATGAAGTCAGGGTAGGAGATGCCTGACTCTTTCGAGACACCACCGGCAGCCAGGAACAGTTTGTCGACGAACATTCCCTCGAAAAACGCCGACGCCTTTTCTCCCGAAACCGCAATTGTCTCCGGCTTGAACTCGCCACCCGTCAGCATGATCCGGTCCATTTGCTCATCCCGCGAAGCCTCTGTGCGGCTTCGCCACTCAGCCGATATTGAGCCCTAAACCGCCGCGTTGTGGTCCATCTAGGGGTTTTCCCTCTTTCTGTGCATTTCTCTTTGACTTTCTAACGAATGCGGTTGAAACCCGCTGCTTCGTGCGCCTGCGCGAACGCGCGCACATAGTCGGTGTCGATTGCCGGGCCTTGCGGAAGATGTGTTTCCGAAATCCTGCGCTGCTGGATCATGCCGATGAATTCGACGCTCACGTTAGCTCCTTGCGGAAATCTATTGGACGATGATGTTTTCTCCGTTTGAGGCTAACACTGCCACTATGCAAAGACTAAATAGTAAATACAGATAAAGATATCGGATGCGCATGTTATGTTACGCTGATTTCGCGCCGCGCCAGATAACGTTGGCCGGAACAAATCCGAAGCCCCGAACGAGTGCCATTGATTGTCCTTATTGTCGCGTGTGCTCTGAGCTTTCAATGTAACGAAGCACTCCGGGATGCGAACCAATAAAAGATCAGAATCAAAGTTGTGCTGGCGCTATTGCAGACGAGTCGCCTTGCGAAGATGTTGGCGCTTATAGCTTGCTGCTTGCTTTAACGAGAGCGTTTCATCTTCATTGCACGCAAGCGAGTAACGTAGGCGCAAATCGGTTGTATCTGCGCGAGGGCGCATCGCTATACTGGCTCGCTGTCCTGTCGATGAGTTTCGATGCACGGCGCCTGCGTGCCGCTCTGCATCTCCAGCACAAGGAACAACGAATGCCTGCAAAAGATCCCACAATCGACCACTCGAGGCTGGGATTAGAATTGTCGACAATCTACGCCTGCTTGCCGGTGCGGCATCGGCTGTCCTCACCAGTTGCAACTATCAAAGGGCCCGCTAAAGCACACACGCGATTCATCTCAAAGGGGTGATGAGAAGGCCGAGCTGTTCCCGGTGATCGAATGCAGGTGCTTGCGGTCGGAATGGCTGCGACGGAAACTTCCGGGCAATGCGGTTCTCTTTAAAAGCGTCTGAAGAAATTGACCATGCGTATTCCCCCCGTCAAGGCCATTATTGCCTTCGAATGCATTGCCAGAACCAGGAGCGTGAACCGCGCAGCCGAGGAACTCGGCTTGACGGCGTCGGCAGTGAGCCATCAACTGAGCAATCTGGAGTCGATCATTGGCCAACCTTTGTTCCAGCGAACGGGGCGCGGTCTGGTCCTGACGCCAACAGGCGAGCGCTACCTGTCCGATGTAACGGGTTCTCTGGCGGACCTCAGCCGCGCGACGGAGCGGGCGTCGAGCCGCAAGGAGGTCGATATCCTGCGGGTCCATTCGAGTCCGAGCTTCGGTCTCATGTGGCTGTTGCCGCGGCTCGCTTCGTTCCAGGACGCGAACGGAGACATCCAGTTGAACCTCGCGTGCTCCTATGAGAATGTCTCGTTTTCGAACGGCTACTACGACATCGACATCCGTCACGGATACGGCGAGTGGAGCAATGTCGAAGTCAAAACTCTTCGAGGCGAATTCATCGCGCCGCTGGCCTCGCCGAAGTATCTCGAACAACACCCGGTAAAGACGCCCGAAGATCTCCTTGCGCATCGGCTCATTTTTTCCGAAACACCGCTTGTTCAGTGGCGTCAGTGGTTTGGACGTCTAGGTGTCGCCGGCGCACAAAAGACCTTCGATTTCTCATTCGACCGTTCATACATGTCTATCGAAACGGCCGCGCTGGGCCTGGGCATCGCACTGGAGAGTCTGATGCTCGCCTCCGTCAAGATCCGGGAAGGCGCATTGGTGCCCGTGTTCGACGATGCGCATTCAGTCGAGGTCGGCGCTCACCATCTGGTTTACCCGAGCCAGAACGCCGATCTGCCGCGCGTGGCCCGGTTCCTTGCATGGATCGAGCAGGAGACCGGGCGCAGCGCGCCTCGCATGCCAGGGAAACCCCGCAGCTGAAATTTTCTCAGCACCGATTGAGCAAAACTGCGTTGATGGTCAGGTCGCAGGCGGAGAAACTTCGCCTACACCTAGTTCACCAACGGAGACACCAACATGTTGCTCGATAATCAAGTGGTCATCATCACGGGCGCGGCATCGGCGCGCGGTATCGGCAAGGCGACGGCGAAAGCGATGGCCGCGCAGGGCGCCCGCGTTGCGATCCTGGACCTCAAACAGGCCGAAGCCGAAAGCGCAGCGCGCGACCTGGGAGACGGCCACCTTGGCCTGGCGTGCGACGTCACCAATAAGGACGCGTGCATTAGCGCGGCAAATGCCGTCGTCGAGAAATACGGCCGCATCGATGCGCTGGTGAACAACGCGGGCATCACGCAACCCATCAAGACGCTTGAAATTGCCCGCGAAAACTTCGACGCGGTCATTGGCGTGAGCCTGCTCGGCACGCTGTACATGTCGCAGGCAGTCATTCCGCAGATGAAGAAACAGCAAGGCGGCAGCATCGTTTGCATGTCGTCCGTCTCCGCGCAACGCGGCGGCGGTATCTTTGGCGGCCCGCACTACAGCGCGGCGAAAGCAGGCGTACTCGGCCTCGCGAAGGCCATGGCGCGCGAGTTCGGCGCCGACCATATCCGGGTGAATTCGATTACGCCAGGCCTCATTCAGACGGACATCACGGGCGACAAGCTGACGCCGGAAATGCGCGCCGACATCATCAAGGGCATTCCGCTCGGACGTCTCGGCGACGCCAACGACATCGCCAACGCCTGTCTGTTCCTGGCAAGCGGCTTGTCGACGTATCTCACGGGCATCACGCTCGACGTCAACGGCGGCATGTTGATTCACTGACGATGCACTCGCGTGTGCTTCGCAACGATGCGCACGCTCATGACGCACCCGAACACACGGGGTGTCGCGCCGTATAAACGGCTCACAAGCTTGCGGTCAGACGTGGCACCGAAGGCATGCGTCCGGCCAACAGGAGACAACTCATGAAACCCAAAATGGCCTCGCCCACGATCGGCGCAGAGCTTTCCGTGTCTGACGACGTCGTCAGCTTCGAAGCAAGAACCTATGCGAAGGTCGCGCGCCGTCTCATTCCCTTTTTGATGCTCTGTTATCTGGGCGCATATCTCGACCGCGTCAACGTCGGTTTTGCAAAGCTTCAGATGCTCAATGATCTGCGCTTCTCCGAAACGGTGTACGGCATCGGCGCGGGCATCTTCTTTCTGGGCTATTTCCTCTTCGAAGTGCCGAGCAATGTGATCCTTCACAAGGTTGGCGCGCGCAACTGGCTCGCACGCATCATGCTGACGTGGGCGCTGATTTCGGCGAGCTTCGTGTTCGTCAAATCGCCGACCGTGTTCTACCTGTTGCGTTTCCTTCTCGGCGTCGCTGAAGCGGGCTTTGCGCCCGGCGTGATTCTGTACCTCACATACTGGTTTCCCGCAGCGCGACGCGCGAAGGCGCTCTCGATGTTCTTCATGGCGATTCCGCTCGCGGGTATCGTAGGCGGACCGCTGTCGGGCTGGATCATGCATTCGTTTCAGGGGCTGCATGGCCTTGCCGGATGGAAATGGCTGTTCATGCTCGAAGCGGTTCCGTCTCTTGTTCTTGGCTTCGCCATCATTCTCTATCTCGACAACGGCATCGCTGGCGCGAAGTGGCTGACGGATGACGAGAAGGCCCTGCTCAAGCGTAACGTCGACAAGGACCGCACTCAGACCACCGAGCATATGTCGATTCGTGCGTTCATCGCCGACCGGCGCTTGTGGCTGATGGCAGCCATCTACTTCTGCGTCGTGCTGGGCCAATACGGACTCACGTTCTGGCTGCCGACCATCATCCGCCGCACGGGCGTTGCGGACCCGTTGTGGGTTGGCATTCTGACGGCGATCCCGTACCTCTGCGCCATCGTCGCGTTGCCCCTGCTTGGCAGCAGCGCAGACAAGCGACGTGAACGCCGTCTGCACCTGGCCATTCCAATGCTCGTCTCCGCAGCCGGCTTCGCTATCTTGCCGATGCTCGGCAGCGTGGGCGCCTCGATTGTCTGCGTCAGCGTTGCAGCGGCGGGCATTCTCGCCTCGTCGTCGCTCTTCTGGGCGCTGCCTACGGCCGTACTTGGCGGCATGTCGGCTGCGGCGGGGATTGCCGCCGTCAACTGCTTCGCCAATCTTGCGGGCTTCTTCTCGCCCGCCATCGTCGGCTGGTTGAACGACCTCACCGGCAAGTCGACGGCAGGCCTGATCTTTATCTCGTCGGCAGTGGTGCTGGGTGCGGTCCTGGTGTTCTTCGTACCCGCGAAAACCGTCAATCGCTAAACCAAATTCTTCTCTGGAGACAAGCAAATGAGTACTCCCGTCATCGAGGATGTGACGCTCGCCGAGCGCGCCTATCGCATCCGGCGCAATGCCCTTCTGATGGGCGAAGTGCAAGGCCAAGGCTATATCGGGCAGGCGCTCGATATCGCCGACGTGCTGGCCGTCTCGTACTTCGGCGCAATGAACTATCGTCTTACGGATCCCGACTGGGAAGATCGCGACCGCTTCCTGCTGTCGAACGGCCACTACGCGATTGCGCTGTACGCGGCGCTGTTCGAAGCAGGCATTCTTCCGCCGGAAGAACTCGAGACCTACGGCAGCGACGACAGCCGTCTGCCGATGTCCGGCATGGCCAGCTACACGCCGGGCATGGAAATGTCCGGCGGCTCGCTGGGCCAAGGGCTGACGATCGCGGTGGGCCGTTGCCTCGGTCTCAAGCGCAAGGGCTCGAAGTCATTCGTCTACACGCTCTTCTCCGATGGCGAACTCGACGAAGGGGCGATCTGGGAAGGCTTGATGTCGGCGGCGCACTGGAAGCTCGACAACCTGATCGCGATGGTCGACGTGAACAATCAGCAAGCCGATGGTCCGTCGACGCAGATCATGGCTTTCGAGCCACTCGTGCCGAAGCTCGAAGCGTTCGGCTGGTATGTGCAGCGTGTGAACGGCAACGATATCGACGCGGTGAAGCACGCATTCGACAGCGCGCGAAACCTGAAGGAAGCCAAACCGCGCATCATCGTGTGCGACACGAAGATGGGCTGCGGCGTGCCGTTCCTTGAGCAGCGCGAGAAAAATCACTTTATCCGCGTCGATCCGCACGAATGGAAGCTGGCGCTCGAAGCACTCGATGAAACTTTCGCAGGGAGAAAAGCATGAGCTCGGTCATCGATAAAAAGCCTCGCCTGAAGACCTCGGCGATGATCGCATCCATTGCGGGCGAAGGACAGATCACGCGTTCGGCACCGTTCGGCCACGCGCTTGCCGAACTCGCACGTAGCAAAGCGAACGTGATCGGCATGACGGCCGATCTCGGCAAGTACACCGATCTTCACATCTTCGCGAAAGAGTTTCCGGATCGCTATTACCAGATGGGCATGGCCGAGCAGTTGCTGATGGGCGCGGCGGCCGGCTTCGCTCACGAAGGCGCACAGCCGTTCGTCACCACCTATGCGGTATTCGCGACGCGGCGCGCGTACGACTTCATTCACCAGACCATCGCGGAAGACGACCTGGATGTGAAAATCGTCTGCGCTCTGCCGGGTCTGACTACGGGCTATGGTCCGAGCCACCAGGCCGCGGAAGATCTTGCACTGATGCGCGCAATGCCTAACATGACCGTCATCGATCCATGTGACGCGCTGGATATCGAGCAGATGGTGCCCGCCATTGCGGCTCACAATGGCCCGGTCTATGCGCGCCTGTTGCGCGGCAATGTGCCCGCCGTGCTGGACGAGTACAACTACCGGTTCGAACTCGGCAAGGCGAAGATGCTTCGCGACGGCAGAGATGTGCTCATTGTTTCGTCCGGGATAATGACCATGCGCGCACTCGAAACCGCGAAGGCGCTCGAAGCGGATAAGGTGGACGTCGCTGTGCTGCACGTGCCGACCATCAAGCCGCTGGACACCGAGACGATCATTCGCGAAGCACAGCGAACGGGGCGAATGGTCGTGGTCGCCGAGAACCATACGGTCATCGGCGGGCTAGGCGAAGCAGTGGCGACGACCTTGCTGAGTGCTGGCGTCTCGTGCGCTTACAGGCAGATCGCGCTGCCGGACGCATTCCTCGATGCAGGTGCTTTGCCGACGCTGCACGACCGCTATGGCATTTCCACGAACGCAATGGCCGCCAATATCAGGAAGTGGCTGGCATAGGAGGCGAAGCGTACACCCGAACACGACGTCGGCAGATGTAGTACGAGGGCCTTGGAAGCATTGCGAGAGAACGTTTCCATCATGGGCAAAGAAGCGAATCACGGAAAGTTATCGAGACGGTGCGCATGTTCGCAGCGACCACGCTGAGGAAAGCGGTGCTATCCGTCTCCCCATGTCTTCAAGTGTCGTGAATCCGGCCCACTGACTGGTGGGCCTTTTTCTATGGCGAGATACATCGATACTTGCGTCAGCACACTAGCGAAGTACGTGCGACGGTGCGGCTTTTCACAACATCTGTCGCGTGCCGTGCGCGAGGTCTGCCGCGTAGACACGTGACCTGGCAGGGCGTGACGCGGAAGTTTACGTCTGCTTGCGCGCAACGGTTGCGGCCGCACGATCATGCAGAAATTCCCCAGGCACTTGCGATGCTCAAACCGTATTCAGGCAGGCATCAGCGCCTGGCCTGGCTGGTATCCGCATGTAATCGTTAGAGGAGGAAGTCACATGAGCGCTCGCCCGCAATCCAACCCATCCACAGAAACAGACGCCGATAAGAAAAAGAGCACCGACACGTTTGAGACTGACGTCTCCGAGTCGGGCGACGACGGCACGACCGTTCGTCAGGCCGAGGTACGCGAGGACGATCTGTCCGAAACCCATTCCTCGTCGGACGACAAGAAGAAATCGCCGTGATATGAAGTGAGCGAATGTGGCAGCGCAGTTGATTCGAATGAGCGACGATCAGCTGAGCAGCGTGAAAAGCGGATCGTAGCTCGCGCTTCACCGCTCGGGTCTCGCGGGCGACGATTCGTCGCTCGCGGCCACATCGCTGGGCGTAATCACGTCCTATAGCCGTTTGTCGTCGAGCACGGCGAGTCTGCGAATGAAAACCGCCAAAACAGCACTGCGATGCTGTGCGCCCGAGCATGCAATGTGCCCTGACGCCTCGCGCACTACCGCCTTCGCGCGAATCGCAATCTCGTAAGTGGCACCTTCAGTTGCTCAGCGAGGCGAAGGTGTCCGGCGTCCGCGCAACGACGCCGATAAGCCTTGAGGGCCACCTATAGAGACCGCAAGCCGGCCATAGACTTCCGGCGGTTAGCAAAGACAAGGCGAAGCGAGCGCTTCGCCAACTGCTCGCGGACTTGGCCGAGCACATCAGCGACGCTTATGTTCAGCGCGTCGGGATGGTCATGGGGCAGTCATGGAATCGGCAGGGGCGGCAGGCCGGATAGTCGGCGAGCACACGACGTTGCTCGTGATCGAGCGGCGCCCAGCGCTGCGTGTCACTACCGGATGCGATGGCGGCGCCTGGAGCGTGCATCGCCGCTGCGACGTGCGAGATGCCCGTATCGTTGCAGATAACAAGCCGCGCACGCGCGGCGAGCGCCGCAAGCCCGCCGAGTAGCGTGTGGCCCGCGAAGAGCAATTGTGGCGCCGGCCGCTTCTCCGGAAATGGCGAAGAATCATTGCTCTCTCCAGGATCTGTGCACTGGTCCAACAGGACATTGCATGCGCACCGCAACAATAGAGAGCTCTTGCAGATCGAAATGTCGGCGGCTATAAATGATGCAACGCGGCCATTCTCTGAGCAGCCTGTGCTAAACAGTCCAGGGCTTGATGGACGGGCAAAAACAGGGGCTGGCATCGCACCCGCGCCGTAATCGCCGTTTGTTCCAGTTTTGCAGCCTTGCGCGCCATAAGCAGATCGACAACAAAAGATCGCGTTCGCCAGGAACGCTATGCACTGTGCACGCGTGCATGGAATGAATTTACGAAACATTGAACTCCACTATCAAGGCAACATGTTTGGCTGTGCAGCATGGTCTAAAAGGAATCCTAAGTCATAAATTCATCTAGCGTCGAACGCAAGGTTCACGATTGCCCAGGCCGTTTTCCGGTTCGTGGCGTGCACGACCCCGTCCCCGACCAGGTACGGTGCGAACTGCGTCAGGACCATAGGACAGGTCGTGCGGGCACGACGGAGACACGAGGAGAGCGCCATGACTCAACAAGGTTCGGTTGCCGAGGCCGACTTCAGTAATCGCGTCGTTCTGGTAACCGGTGCGGGAAGCGGTCTTGGCGCTGCCGTTTGCAACCGGCTGGCGAGTGAAGGCGCAACCCTGATCGCCGCGGATCTGAACTGCAAGCGCGCCGAGGATACGGCGGCGCGTATCGTGCTGGCGAATGGTCGCTGCCATTCGCTGGAACTGGATGTGACCGACGCGGCGGCTGCGGCATCCGCGATACAGCACATTGTGCGAGAACACAGCCGTCTGGACGTCGTCATCAATAACGCGGCGATAGACGTGACGGAAGCAATCGATACGCTGTCGATCGACGACTGGGACCGTGTGCTGGCGACGAACCTGCGCGGCCCCTATATCGTCTCCCGCTATGCTATACCCCATATGAAAGCGGCGGGCGGCGGCCACATCGTGAATATCGCATCGACCGCATCCAAGCGCGCGTGGCCGAACGCGGCCGCCTATCATGCCAGCAAGTGGGGACTGCTCGGCCTTTCACATAGCATGCACGCCGAACTTCGGCCGTTTGGAATCAAGGTTTCGGCCATCGTCGCGGGTGGAATGCGCACGCCATTTTTGCTCGAGCGCTTTCCGGACATCGACGAGGCTACCCTGCAGGACCCGGCCAACGTCGCGGAAGTCATTCGCTTCGTGTTGATGCAGCCGTGTGAGACTGCAATTCCCGAAGTGATGGTGCTGCCAATGCGGGAAACGTCCTGGCCGTGAAGGGGCCCGCAGATTCACCGACAGAGAAAGCACTCGTCGTGGTCTCGAAGAGCGCGCAGCATGACGATCGAACAGATCCGCGCCAGTTGGCAGCGAAGCGCAGATATTCCCGACGTAGTTTGCGGCACTGGAAAGATTTACATCTTTTTTCGGCTTATTGGGGTTAATTCCAATGCCGTATTTGCGCTGCGAGAATTGTTATACGGCACGGCTTGCTGTACCTTTATCGCTCCAAAAGCTAAAGCAGTTATCCCCGGCTTTTGGTGCGTGTTGGAAAATCCCGCCAGTTTTGAGACTAGACTCTCATCAGGAGAGCTGGCGGGGCCTTTTTTGCAAAAACAAGAAGGCGCTGCGTTTACTGGTTGCGGAGTACGTTGCCTTTGTAACGATCCCGCTTCCGGCTTCGACTGAAAAATACCGTGTTCCGGCGATAGCCTGTTTGCGCGGACGGTAGGTGTTATCCGTCGCCACGACGCGACGGCAATACAAGTACTTCTGAGAGACTTTGAACAAATGAATCGATATGCTCAAACCATCGAGCACCTCGAGCGCAGCTGTGAGAACAGCGGCCTGAGACGCGCCCTTGCTGCGCGCCTGAACAACGCCCTCAAGCGAGCCAACGTCAGTTCGTCTCGCGTTGCCACGTGGCTCGGCGTCAGTGAATGTGACGTTCAGTTCTGGCGCCGGGGAATTACGGTGCCCCCGCTAAATGCGTTCAAACGGATCGCCGCGGCGCTCGATCTCGATGTGCATTGGCTGTGTACCGGGCGGACACAGGGGGTGGCGGCTGGAAGGACTGCGTTGCTTGCGGTGCTGTGAGCATTTGGCAATGGCATTTCGAGTCGCCTCCCGAAAACACCTATTGCTGGCAGAAGCCGCTTCGTTAGTCAGATATTGACAGAGCGTCGGTGAGTGCCGGTCGCATTTCAACTCAACGGTTTGGGAAGAACAGGAAAATGGCAACAGGTACAGTGAAATGGTTTAACGATGCGAAGGGTTTTGGATTTATTACGCCGGACGACGGCGGTGAAGATCTCTTCGCACACTTCTCCGAGATACAGGCAAAAGGCTTTAGATCTCTGCAGGAAAATCAGAAGGTGAGCTTTGAGGTGAAGCAGGGACCCAAAGGCAGGCAGGCTGCAAACATCCAGCCGCTGTAACTGGCTTTGACATCGGTCTGCGCAGGCATCCCGTTGCTCGACATTCTGATTGGCAATGCAAAAGGCACTGACGGGTTCGGGGTGTCTCCGGAAGGAAGGCGTCGCCGAACATCGCTGTAAATCCTCAGGACTACGGTACCTGAGCGCAGCGTTCGCAGGAGGAGACTTTGCTTGTCTGATCGCTGGCCGCGGGGTATGTGCGGGGAAAAAGCGGGTCACTGTCGACGTGATGTCTGGCAGATTTCCACGGCTGCTTGCTGACCGTACCCGGCAACATCACGAGATCATGTGAGTAGAGCGGAGCATCGCTGACGTTCTGCCATTTCAGGTTCACAGCGCCCGGATCAAGCGATTGCAGACGAGGCACGTCTGATGGCTGCGCGAATTCGCCCGACTGATGCACGGTCTCTCTCGCCGCTTCTGTTACTGGACTTCGCGACGAGACCGAAACGTCGAAGGCACGAAATTACACTCTGGCGTTGCGTCGTTCTGCGCAATACGGATGAGAGAGGAAATCACAGTGGATCAACGAAAACGGGACAGCATTGTCGCTTACCTGCGCCGTCGAATGGCCGAGGTCGGGATCGACCTGGACGATGTTGCAGCCGCCATAGCGCAAGACGAAAACGCTGCACGGTATCGTAGCCCAACAGGAGAGACATGGTCCGGCGATGGCGAGATGCCCCAATGGCTTAAGCAGGCCATCAGCGCCGGTCAATCTCCCGAACACTTTGCCGTTGATGGAAGGCCGTCGCAGCGCGACGCTGCCTCGCGTCGAAAAACAGACTGGCGCGAAGATCCGTTTGCAGGTACGCGCCTGGCAACGATTCACCGTTCATATGCTCATGCCCGTTGATGCCTGAATGCAGTACGGGCGCGGCTTTCTAGTGCTCGCAGACGGCACTCGGGCGCAGTCATCCACGCGCAGACCAAAAAACGAACCTGTGTATTGACCAGGTACAACAGTTCGCGCGCATTGATGGCGATGGTTTCCATTCCTGATGGCATAGGCACTCATAGTCGATGACGAGCCGGACGTTCGCGACGCGCTCGGTGGAATCAACGCGGAAGAAGAACTAAGCCAGCCACGGCGGACGTCGCGGGCAAGGCACTCGGTCTGCGGTTGCCAGATCACACGGATCTCGATCTGTTTGAAGCGTTGTTAGAAGTGCATTCGGGCCGGGTAGGGTCGGCTGCGATATGCAATTGCGCTGGCGCCTCGTACGATAACGCACTATCGCGACAACACTACTCAACGTCACACTATTTGCAGACTTCTGGCTGCCAGCGTGCGAGCGTCGAGCGCGCCAAGCGGCCTGTGTCGACGAGTCGCGTTGTTACGGTGTCGGCGGTCCTTCGTCGTTTCTGGCGGGATCGTATTCTCTCCGCCGGCGGGATGGCGTCGAAAATATCGAGTCGATAAACGTATGCGCACGGCTCTCGCCGTATCTGAAAGCCTCGTGTTCCGATAGAAAATCGAACTGCTCGGGGAAGTTCGCCACTTTGCGATCGGGCTGGTCCGGAAACGAGACAGTCCATGACACGCGAAACCGCCGGTACATCCCACCAATAGCGTGCGACTTCGATAACGTAACGTGAACCTCGATGCCGCACCCGCGATACGGCGCATAATATTGGCTGGACATTGTCATCCCTCGAAGCGGGAACTGTATTACGGATCTTGCGGAGCATTGCTCGTGCCGCATGTGGCGACGTCCGTCCGCTGTCGACTGCTGGCAGCTTTTACAGGCAAAGTGCTTGTCGCATCGCTTGCTTGATTGTCCCGGCTATGCGTGGCCCGATCGCCGCAGTACGTCGTCGTTCGATGCCTGCGAGAACAAGTCGCGAAGGCAGTGTCAGAGATGCGACTACTAATGCACGACGCCCAACTTCTTCGCAGCACGCCGTCAGCGATTTGTGGAATTGGTCCGGACCAGCCGAGCCAGCCTAAGGCGCCCCCGACAGGGAACCGGCCCATCACCTTGCGGCTCGATGCCAGGTACATGACGAGCGCCATGATCCGCACGGCGGTGATGCCGTTGATGACGGCACTCCAGTAAGCGCAGACGCCAGTCAGCCGGCGATCGGCCCGAGCGCTGACGCTGCATCGGCTGTCGACTTCACATCGACGTGATGCGCATGCAGGGTGGCGGTGCCGTCAGCATGATGAAAAAGGCAGCGACGTTCGATGCGGCCATCCCGATCCACGTATCGACGCTGATGCGCTCAAGCTGGGCGGGCGCTTGCAGCGGTGCACGCATCAACGGCGCATGCCGGTGATGTGAAGGGATTTCCTCCACTTCCTGCGCGGCCTGCCAGAAGAACAGATAAGGGCTGATTGTGCTGCCGGGCACCGCGTCTCGTCTCAACGAAAATGAGCCGCTTACCGACATCGTCCAACGCCGTACCTGACTGTTTTGCATGTCGTCGGGCTACCGCGCTGCCGCTTTTCGTGCGCAGTTCGGGCGGAGTTGACGTAGTGGTGCAGCCTTCTGATATGAGCGTATTCGCGTTTGCATCTGAATGCGCAACTGCCGGATGGCCGGCCTATGCGATAAGGCGCACAAGAGGAGAGACACTCGAAGTTCATTTGCCTGCCGAATGAGCGACGTTAGCGTTTTGCGCGTGAAACGACTTCTTTACACGGGGGTTTTGCGAAGGGATGCGTCCTGTTTCTGAGCCGGACAACAATCAGAAGATTGTTGTGAACGCGTGCCCTGCCTGGCGTCGATGGCCCTTGTGGCTACATCGCCTTGGCTGCATGTCCATCAGCTATCGGGTTCGTTGCTTGACTGTCCTGGTGACCCGTAACTGTGCCTAACGACACGCGCCGATGTGACATTGAACTGAAGCGAATCGGGAATGGTGATTGCGCGGCAACCTGCTCACATTGCGAGGTGTGTGTCGCGTGTTATGTCCCATTAATTCATTGAGGAATCGACCATGGCAACCGAACAACTTATCGCTATTCCGGATACCGGATTCAAGGCAGCGGCTGAGCGTGCTGCGTCGGCTCGACGAGAAGACGCGGACGCAGTGGTCAACGTGTGTGTTGGCACCGCCGAGCGGCTCTTCGAACTGAACCGCAAGGCGATCCAGACATCAATCGAAGAACAGCGTGCCGTTTCCCTTAAGGCTGCGGAAGAAGTCTCGCCTTTCGGTGCGTGGCGGCTTCACGCGAGCTACGTTCTGGCTGGGACGGCGAAGGTCGTCGCCTACTGGCGTCACGCCAGTGAGATCATCCTGGATGGATATGCGGACGCGGTCAGCGAAGCAGAGAATCGTCTAAATCGAGGCTTCCTGACAATAACGGGTGTGCTGGATGACGTAACGGCTGGCGTCGGTTCCTCAGTGCTGACGGGCGATCCGGCTCTCGCTGCCGCCAGCATGAAAGAAACCGCAGAGATGAGTGAGCGCGGGGCCAAGGGAAAACCGTCCGCCGACTTGAAGCAGGGCTGAATGCGGGGCTGCTGGCAAGCTCGCCGTTCCGTCCGGAAGATACATAGCCGCGATATGGGCGGGCTGATCGTCGCGCGTACGTGGGCGTTTGCCGATAGCGGTCACCTGGCCATATATACAGCTGCGCTATTGGATGGAGGTCGAAATGGACGGCACCGTCATCGAGGAACGGATTCGAACGCTTGCCTTCTATCTGTGGGAGGAGGAGATGCATCGCGACGCTGGAATGGCGGATGCGGATAAGTTGGCTCAACCTCCAGGAGGAGACAATCATGAGCACACCACTTGACCCGACAGGTAATACGTCCGGCGGCGCCGGCGCCGACATCGTCGGTGGCGGACGTGGGGAAGGACCAGGACCGTATGTGATGGCGGCCGCGACGCTCGATGGTGACAAGGTCGTCACATCAGACGGCGAAGACGTCGGCAAGATTTCGGACATCATGCTTGACGTGCGCAGCGGACGCGTAGCATACGCCGTCCTTTCCGAGGGTGGCTTCCTCGGGATGGGTAAGACGTTGCATGCAATTCCGTGGAATGCATTGACACTCGATACGGACGAGAAATGCTTCCGCGTCGACATCACTGCGCGGCAACTCAAGGATGACCCCGGCTTCGACCCTGACCACTGGCCGTCAATGGCCGACGCGGCCTGGGGCACACAACTGCACCAGTACTACAACCGGCAGCCATACTGGGCCACGACGCGAGATATCGCCGCGGGACGCGACAGCGCCGCCGATGTCTGATTGACAGCTCGCGTGCGACGCCCTGGCCGCAGAAGTCCGGGGCGTCCATTCAAGGGAGACAGCCATGAAAACACGACGAACAGCCGTGTTGTGTTCTGCAATCCTGTTTGCATTCGCCGCGGCGACGTTCGCTCAGGGCGGAGGAACTGCAGGAGGCGGTGGCGGCAACAGCAATGGTGGCGCGGCCGGTCAGGGCGGCACGGGGATGAGCACGCCGAACGCGAGCGGGCCGACGGGCACGACTTCAACCTCGAAGGGCTCGAATACCATGAAGTCGCCATCCGGCACGTCGAAGAACTACAAGCCGCATGCTAAGGGGGCGTCCGATACCGCCGCTTCATCAGCCCAGTAACGACGTTTCGTCCATCGCCTTGCCGTTCAAGGCAAGGCGGTGACCTGTCCAAACGCTGGCGTTCGCCCGCGGGTGTGGCTGCTAACGGCATTGGTCACTGCATCTGCACACCGCCATGTCTACTGTGCTTCTGGTCGATGACGACGTCGAAAATCTTTGGGCTCTCCAGCTGGCGCTGGAATCGTGCGGGCATCACGTCGTGCTTGCGGAAAGCGGATGCGACGCATTGCAAAAGCTGCAGCGTCAGCTTCCGCGTCTCATCATCACCGACTGGCAGATGCCCGGGATGGACGGTGTCGAGCTTTGCCGTCGCATACGGTGCCAGCCGTCGCTTGCGGACCTGCCGATTATCCTGCTGTCAGCCACGCCCGAGCCGGAAGACTATCCGCGATGCTGGACGGCGTTCTTTCAGAAGCCGGTTGACGTGGCGGCTCTCCTGGATTCAGTGAACATTTTTATCGCGGAGCGCCTGGCAGAGGCGTTCAGAAGACCTGCTATGGGTGACCCCGCCCCGTCGCGTTTGCAGCCAGTCGATTCCCGCTGTTGGCCATAGCGATGCAACAGGGAGAAAGTCGGGTTTATCACTACAGCTGTAGCTTTTCCGAGGCACGCCACCGCGTCGTCAGTGCTGGCATTGCTGTGCGCGGCACTGATGTCGGCGCCTCCATTGACGACGCCATCACATGCTCATTGGAGTGGCTACTAACGCACGACGGCAGGAATGGTTTTCTCTTTTCGAAGTACGACGGTCACTCGAAGCGCTGGCTCCCGATTTTTTTCTTTGGACAGTGCGCTTCGTCCTGTTACTGGTCTAAGGTATCCTTAACACGGATGTCGCGAACGACGGGCGGCATCGTACCGCTTGCGCTGTGCCAATCGGACGAGTGGAGATGCACTATGGAAAGCCTTCCGGGATACCGCGCGACGCTTACTGCGTGGGTGCTTTTGCTGGCGGGATGTGCGGCTGGCGGCGTGCCTCAAAGCGGCCCACATCTGAGCCCAACAGAGTGCCGTGACCTGGCCGCACTCAGGAGCAACGCGCCTCCGACGGCGGCGCAACACCAAAGCGAGCTTGCGGCGCTGAGGAAAGCGGGCTACAACCCGTCACCATGGAACGACGACCCAAAATTCCCAGAGGATCTACACGCGGCGCAGCGTCTGGTCGACCATTGGTTCGAAACGGAGTGCCAGCAGTTTCAACCCGGGTGAGAACCCCGCGCCACTAGAGACCTCATTTTCTTGACACCATTGAAAGACGTCGACCGTCCGTTGCTGGCCGGCATTACGCGTTTATCACCGCGGCAGAAGGCTGCCGTTAAAGACGCTAAAGTCAACTCTGTGCGGGCGAACAAGATCAGCGCTTACTCGGTTCATGCCCGCAGTAGAACCTTCACGGAACTGATGCTGTCGGCCATGAACAGTCAGCTGCGTCCGGGCTGACCGCGTGAATCCGGCCCGTCGCGCCTCACCTCGATGGCACCCTTCAAGGGCTACGCAGACGAACGTCGTCCCCGATGGGCGCTCCCGGCTGAATCATGCACAATACTCGGCATCCAAGATGCGGAGGCCGGTCCGTGGGCGTTAACTTCGATTTGAATGACTTGCAGGCGTTTCGCGCGGTGGTGGAACTGGGAAGCTTCCGGAAGGCTGCCGAGGCGGTCAGCATTTCCCAGCCGGCCTTAAGTCGTCGGATCGACAAGCTCGAGGAAGCGCTCGGCGTGCGTCTCTTCGAGCGCACCACGCGCAGCGTCACGCTTACCACCGTCGGCCGTGTGTTCGCCCCGAGCGCAGAGCAACTGCTCGACGATCTCGACGTCGCGCTGCTCGGCATCCGCGATGTTTCATCGAGCCGCCTGGGGCACGTGACCATCGCGTGCGTGCCTTCGGTCGCCTACTATTTTCTGCCGAACGTCATCGCAAACTTTCATCGCCGCTTCCCACGCATCAGGGTCAAGCTGCTGGATTCGAGCGCGAACGAGGTGCTTGGCGCGGTCATCAGCGGCGAGGCTGATTTCGGCGTGAGCTTTATGGGCAGCCAGGAGTCCGAGATCGAGTTCAAGCTGCTGCTGCAGGAGCGCTTTGTTGCTGCCTGTCGCCGCGACCATCCCCTCGCGCGCAAGAAGCGCGTGACCTGGAACGAGCTTTACGAGCACGAATACGTCTCGGTGGACAAGACTTCCGGTAACCGCCTGTTGCTCGACCAGGCGCTCTCGGCTGTGGCGCCGCGAGCGCCGAGCGTCTGCGAGACGCGGCACGTCACGACGATGCTCGGGTTGATCGAAGCGGGACTCGGTGTTGCCGCGGTGCCGTCGATGGCCATGCCCGGACAGGATCACCCAATCCTCACGAGCGTGCCGCTCGTCGAACCGGTGGTGAAACGACGCGTGGGAATCGTGAGACGGCGCGGACGGCCGCTCACACCGGCCGCACAGGAGTTTCACCGGACGATCATCGAGACGAAGCGCGGCGGCGTCGCAAGCGGCGATGCCGTGGCCAATAAGGTGACGGCGACAGCGAAGACAAGAAGGAAGACGGCATCGTGAGGTTGGCAAGACCGCTTCGTTTGCTCTATGTGCAGGTCGTGCTGGCCATGGTGCTCGGCATGACGCTCGGCCATTTCTGGCCGCAGGCGGGCGCGCTGCTCAAGCCTCTCAGCGACGCGTTCGTTGGCCTTGTACGGATGATGATCGCGCCGATTGTCTTTTGCACGATCGTCTCGGGCATCACATCACTGGCGAACGGGAAGGCCATCGGGCGCACGATTATCCACTCGCTGGCGCTTTTCTATCTCCTGACAGCCGTCGCGCTCGCGCTCGGACTCGTCACAGCGTTCGTACTGCGACCTGGCGCCGGCATGCACGTCGACGCCCATCATCTGGACTCGAGCATCGTCGCGCAATATGCGAAGCACGCGCAGGAGCACGGGCTGGTGGCGTTCGGACTGAGCGTGATCCCGGAGACGATGCTCGGCGCCTTCGAGAAGGGCGAGGTGCTGCCAGTGCTGCTGCTCTCGGTGCTCTTCGGCTTCTCGCTCAATGCTTATCCGCGGGCTGGCCGGCCAGTGCTAGCGCTCATCGACGGCGTCGCCCAGATGCTCTTTCGCATCCTCGCGATGATCATGCGACTCGCTCCACTCGGGGCGTTCGGTGCGATGGCTTTCACGGTGGGACGCTTCGGCATCCGCTCGGTCGGCTCGCTCGGCATGCTGATGGTGTCCTTCTACGTGGCATGCCTGTTATTCGTTGCGCTGGTGCTCGCGCCCCTCGCGCGGCTGCACGGCTTCGCGCTTTGGCGACTCTTGCGCTACATGCGCGAGGAATTGCTCATCGTCCTCGCGACATCGTCGACTGAGCCGGTACTGCCGCGCCTGATCGCGAAGCTGGAGGCGCTCGGTTGCGACAAGGGCGTCGTGGGGCTTGTGCTGCCTGCGGGCTATTCGTTTAATCTGGACGGCACCGCAATCTATCTGACGCTCGCCTCGCTGTTCATCGCGCAGGCGTGCGATGTGCCGCTTTCCGCGCCGCAGATCGCGACGATGCTCGCCGTCATGTTGCTCACTTCCAAGGGGGCGGCCGGTGTGTCAGGCAGCGGGCTGGTGGCGCTCGTCGCGACGCTCATCGCGATTCCCGATCTGCCCGTTGCCGGGGTGGCGCTTCTGGTGGGTATCGACCGCTTCATGTCCGAGGCGCGTGCGCTGACGAGCGTGATCAGCAACGCCTGCGCAGTGATCTTCGTTTCGCTGTGGGAAGGCGCGTGCGATCGTGCGCGTCTCGCGCAGATGCTCAGGGTGGCCGAGCCAGGCCGCCAGGACGGTGCCAATGACGCCGCGACAGACACCGCGAGGTAACAGGAAGGCTGACTGGGCAAGCCTTCCCATGGTGCTGCCTCAATGTGCGGAAACGGAATCGAGCCCGGTCGATTTCACTTCCGCTTGTACGTCGGGTGATGCAAGGTAGTCGAGAAGCGCCTTCGCTTCCTTCGGATGCTGCGCGCCGACGGGGATGCCGGCGGCGAAGCGCGTGACGGACTGCAAGGACTCGGGAATCTTTCCGACGAAGGTCGCGCCCTGGACAGGCAGCAACTCGCTCACCTGCTGGAAGCCGATTTCGTAGTCACCGTTCGCCACCACCGACGCCACTGGAATCCGCGGAATCATCTTCGCCTTCGACCTCACCTGGTCCTCGATGCCGAGCTTCCTGAACAACTCTCGCTCGATATAGACGCCGCTCGCGCTGTCCGAGTAGGCGATCGATTTCGCGTGCAGCAGGGTTTGCCTGAGGCCTTCGGCCGAGCCGATGTCGGGCTTCGCCGCACCTTCGCGCACGACCATGCCGATGCGCGAATCGGCCAGCTCGATCCGCGATCCGGGGATGACCTTGCCTTGCCTGATCAGCTCGTCGAGTGCGTAGCCGACCATGATGACGGCGTCCGCAGGTTCGCCGCGCGCGAGCCTGTTGGGGATCGCTTCGGGCGATTTGCCCATCGACGGGCCGAGCGCGGTGTCGAGCGTGTTGCCCGTCTGGGACGCGAACCTGGGACCGAGCACCTTGTAGGCGGCGGTGAAGCCGCCCGAACTCATGACGTGCAAGTCGGCGGCCTGCACGTTCGCCGCAGCGGCCGAGGTTGCGACGAGCGCTGCCGCGCATAGTTTCAGAAGCAGATTTTTCATGATTGCGGTCGTGCCGGGTCGTGTGTATTCGGGAACATGCGGGATGGCCGCGCATCAGTGCGCCGGCGTCAGCGTCACTGCGCGGCGTCGATAGAGCGCAAACGTCGCCAAAAGGGCGCACGCTGCGGCCAGGCTCATCCAGTAGCCAGGCGCCGCCTTGTCGCCCGTCATGTGAATGAGAGCCGTCGAGATCGCCGGCGTGAAGCCTCCAAACACGGCCGTAGCGAGGCTATAGGCGAGCGAGAAGCCTGCAACGCGTACCTGCACGGGCATCACTTCCGTAAGCGCGACGACCATCGCGCCGTTATAGATGCCGTACATGAATGAGAGCCAAAGGAGGACGAACAGCATGTTGACGAAGCTCGGCGCGTGAGCGAGCAGCGACAGTGCCGGGTATGCGGTCGCGATCGCGAGCACCGTCATGCCGACGAGCAGCGGCCGGCGGCCGATCTTGTCCGAAAGTGCCCCGCCAACCGGCAGCCACACAAAGTTCGACACGCCGACGCACAGCGTCACGAGCAGACTGTCGGCCGTGCTCAGGTGCAGAACCGACTTGCCGAAGGTCGGCGCGTAGACCGTGATGAGGTAGAAGCTCGCGGTGGTCATCGCCACCAGCATCATGCCGGCGACAACGACGGCCCAGTTCTGGACCAGCGTGCCGAACACTTCCTTCATGCCCGGACGATGCTGGCGTGCCTTGAACTCCTGCGTTTCCTCCAGATTGCGGCGCAGCATGAAGATGAACGGCACGATCATGCAGCCGACGAAGAACGGTATACGCCATCCCCACGCGGCGATGGCCGCTGTGCTCAGCGATTGATTGAGCGCGAAGCCGAGGCCCGCAGCCACGACGATCGCCACCTGCTGGCTCGCGGACTGCCAGCTCGTGAAGAAGCCTTTGCGGCCGGGCGTGGCCATCTCGGCGAGATACACCGACACGCCGCCCAGCTCGGCACCCGCCGAGAAGCCCTGCAGCAGCCGCCCGAGCAGCACGAGCGCGGGTGCCAGAAGTCCGATCGTGGTGTAGCCCGGTACGAACGCGATCAGGATGGTGCCGCTTGCCATGATGGAGAGCGTGACGATGAGGCCCTTGCGGCGGCCGACGTCGTCGATGTAGGCGCCGAGCACGATCGCGCCCAGCGGCCGCATCAGAAAGCCGGCGCCGAAGACCGCGAACGTCATCATCAATGAGGCGAACTCGCTCACGGCGGGAAAGAAGACGTTGGCGATCTGTGTGGCGTAGAAGCCGAACAGGAAGAAGTCGAACTGCTCCAGGAAATTCCCGGCCGTTACGCGGAAAACCGCAGCGGCCTTCGAACGTCCGGTCGAAAGGCTAGACGAGGGGTGCATCGAGGTGTCTCCTGAGATCCAGAAAGTACGCGGTGATCCGGTCGATTGTGGTTTTGACAATGTTCGCCCGGAGCCGGCAAAACGATAAGTGCAATTTTCGGAACGATTGATGTTCGATCGTTATCAATCGGGGCCTGCTGATACCGCCGCGCGTTGCAACGCGAGCATGCGGCAGTGGCCGTCACAGACCTTGGGTCACGCCACGAAGTGGCACAGGGAAGCGGCAGTGCGTGTATCCATGTTGCGTCCGCGATTCAGGTGATCGTCGATTTCCGCGGCGCAGTCAAGCATGCGCGGATAGAGAAAGATCGTGAACGCGGCGGTTTCGAGATCCGCCTCGCTCAACTCTCCGCGCCTGAGCGGCTTCCACAGCACCTTGAGCAGCAGCGCAGCGATCACCGCGTCGACATTGACGCAATAGCGCAAGGCTGCCTTCGGGCTCGAAGTCGGGCATCGTCGCGTTCTCGCGTATCACCGCCGTGAGTGCCGCCGGGATGTGCGCGATGTTCGTGACCACCGCGCCCTGGCCGAGCAGCGCGGATCGTCTGGTGTGTAAAGCCGCTCGACGCCAAACTTTTTCATGAACCAGCGTTCCTTTGCGAGCGCATCGTCTGCGCCGCCCGCCATTGCTCCCGCGTGCCCCACCGCGCGTGAGACGGCTCTTCCAGCGGCCCACCACGCACGCGACTACCGGTTTCGTCAATGTGGCGTCGGCCTCGTAGTAGCCGCACGGTTCGCAGTACAGCACGGCGGCCGTGCTGCGCGTCGCGACGGGAAGGCGTGTGCGAGAACTGCCAATTACGGTCGACAGGCTCTTTGCATGAGAAAACGGAAGCCGCCGCCCGGTGTAGATATCTATCTGGCCGAAATCGCCGACCAGTGCAGTGAGCAGACTCGTCTGAGGAGGGGTAGAACTGGCTTGTCTTTAGCGACAGCTGCCGGCCGCAGTATCCAGGTCGAGCGCTGCGGGGGCTAGATCAAATGCCGCGCAAAGACGTACCGTCAGCGTGCGCGTTGCCCCGTTCTCGCGGAATACCGACCGACCATCAGCTGCGCTCGATACGACGCGCTTCTCTGGCATTCTGGATGCTGCGCATTCAGTAACGATGGGCGCGTGTCCGCACTGGAAGAGCATTGCCGCGGGCTGGGTACGGTATGGAATCAGGAATCAGCGTGCCCGGCCTACTTTGTGTCGCAGGACTTCGTGAGAGTGTCCTGGACTACGATCGCCGCGCTCGGTCGCGGGACGCAGTACGGGCCAGATTGGGACATTCGACGCTCGCCCGCAAATCGGTGACACCCGGCAGATCCAATTCGCGCTTCAGCCGTTCATCAGGTCGAATCTTCATTCGATTCCCCAATGTTTTATCGTTGTTTAGATTGCTGATTGTGCTAATCGGATAGGGTCTTTCTTCAAGGCTCTCTCTGCTTTGCTGCATGGTTTTCGGCAACTACCAAATCGATTGGTGCGAGCGGGTCTGCTCCATGACATGAAAGTCGGCGGCGTAAGCGACGCGGACTCGCAACAAGAGGCATACGATCAAGGCGTTGCAATCGGGCGAGCGGCGATCGATGACGCGTTGCCGAAGCCATAGGGACGACTTCATCGCATCTGTCCGATGCGATCCTGCGGCTCTCGCTCATACTAATGTTCTCCGCGTAATTCTGGGAAAAGACCATGATCACCGCGATCAGCACAGTTCTGAACTTCATCGGCCTTACCATGATGGCTTTCGGCGGAATCGGCGCTGCCTGGTTTTCGCCTGCGTCCCATCCGGACCCGGACTGGTCCGTGGACCATATCGGGGAACAGAGGGTCAAGCGAGTTGTGACGCACCATAGCCAGAAACTGGTAAAGCCATGCTTTGCCCTCGTTGGTGTGGGCGCGCTGTTCCAGCTTGCCGCCATGGCGTTTTGAGCCGCCGTGCCCGGATTGTGCATCACGAATATCGCGGCTGACTTCAGCGGTGTGATCTTCGGCCTGCCGCTTCAGGAGATGGCCGCATTGCCCGCACGGGCTGATGCTTGCGCGCACGCAATTCCTCTTACGGATTGACAGTAAAAGTCTGCGTCGACACCGAATCAGATCGGCTCGCCCGGCATGTCGGATGCTGCGCTTATGGGGTGATCATCCGGTGAATGCGGGAGCAGACGATGCTCGCACCTCGTCGCTTCGCGCTGCATCGGTAGCGAGGAAGACCATGTCCACCCAGTGCTATGCGTCGTATCGCGGATGCAAGATTGAAGTCCACGTCACGCCGGCAAATTCGCATGCGTTCGGTGGGATATGTCGGCGCTACCGCGTGTCATGGGTGATTTCTTCGCCTGATAATCCACATCAGGTGCTTGCAAGTTTTCCAGAACGCTTCGACTTCCTTACTGAGCAAGAGGCATTCAGGTACGGGGAGGGGCGAGCGCACACATTCATTGATTCGATCCTGTCTACTCCGTCGCGCAGACGGATCGCGGTCAACAGTTCCGGGCACGCAGATGAAGCACCAACAGTCTGATGGTTTCTTTGTTGCTCTCGTTGCCACAATAGTCGTGACTTTGTGCACAGTTGCTTTGTGGGATCTTGCGGTATCGCTTGGCGAGTATTAGCCAACCTCTCATCCCACGAGACAAGCATCGACACGGCCATGCCAGAGCGCGCACGTACCGAAAAGGATCAACGGTGCTTGCGCCTTTGCCATTGCAAAGATAGTCGATGAAGATTTTGCCGACGCGGTTCTTGGTCCAGGCACGGCGGAGAACTTTTGCGGGATGACGTGCGCCATATGCTGGGCTACTGCCTGTGAGAGCGCCTTTAACCTCATCCCAATCGCGCCGGCGGGTGAGCGGCACGACGATGTGAAAGCTCTTGCCCCGCGCGTCTTTGCGAACGAGCGCAACCGAATGACCCGCAAAATGCGAAGCAAACGCTACTAGACGGTTGCTGCGTGCTCCCCGCGCAATGAAGTACTGAAGCTGGAACACGTCGCGCTTTTACCCACTTCTACTCCGTGCGGGGCCGGTCGTCCGAACTTCGCGGGGGTACAGTTTCACGCTCGGTTGCCGCGTCGTGCGCGCTGCCCTGGAGGTCGGCTTTATCGCACACCAGCCGTGGGTGCCTCGGATCGGTGACGTCGATCTGATGCCATGCGATCCGGTGGCGACGCGAGCGGCCCTTGCGCTGCACCGCTTCACGCAACACTCGCGGCAGCAAACCGACGGCGAGGCGCTCGAGCAAAGCATCGGGACCGACATGAAATTCGCTTATCAGCCACGCGTCGCCGTCGCGTACCACCTTGATCGCCTCTATGTGGCCGAGTCGTTTGCCGTCTCGCGATAGCACTTGCCGGCCAAGCGCGAGATCCACATTGACGTGCTTCATCGACCCGATCCCGGAATGCGCTCGATGACGTGCTCGCGCAGCCAGCGCTGGGAGTCGCCAAGCGGCGTGTCGGATACATCGACGTCCACCTGGATGTCGATCCCTATGCGGCGGACATGGCTCCAGGGAATCCGGTACGGCTCGGTACAGCCCGCGCCACCAACGCTGCGGGCTAGTCGTGCTACCCAACGCGCGGCGCGTTCGCCAATGCGCCGCGCCATCGCTACCGAACCCGTTTCGATCGCAACGATTTCCGGCGGACGGCCCTGGCGCAGTTCGACGACGATACTGTCGATCCGCCCCATCTTCGCGCCATGGCGATCGACCAACTGTTTGTCCAGCACGTCTCGAACAAGGTCCATTACGTGCCTCCGAGTATCTGTAGCGGCACTGTGACGATTGCCAGCACGAAGCTGAGTGCGACGATCGCGATAACCACAGCATTTGAAAACGCGCCGTTGCGGTGATCTCCGACATAGCTCTCGTCATTCATCAACGACAGGAATGGAACGACGGTGAGTGGCAGGCTCATCGCAGTCAGCGCCATGGAGAAGACGGTCAGCTTTAGCGGGTCGACGCCCACAGCAATCGGGATCGCACCGATTGCAAGCGCGCACGTGTAGACGAGGGTGAATGCCGGATCTTCGCGCGGCATGCGGTTCTCGCCCCAGTTCCAGCCGAAGCCTTGCGCAACGAAATACGCCTGCTCGAGCGCGATCTCCAGTGTCGCGCCGAAGCAGGCGAAGGCGAGCGACGCGATAAACAGCACGAAGCCCCCGAAACCGAACACCGTGACCAGCATCATCGGCAACTGGTGATAGTTCTCGACGCGCGTAATGCCGTGCGCGGGAAACACGCACGCGGCGGCAATCAGTACAGTCAGCGAAATGCCGCCGCCAAATGCCATGCCCAGGCCTGCGATCGCGCGGTTTGCGCCGAGATAGCCCCGGTCCCAGCGATCCTCGACCGCACCGGATGAGTAGAAGAGGAACAGTGACGGTGTGATCGACGCGCCGAGAATGCTGACCACGGTGAACCAGTAGTTTGCCGGGTCGTGATGTGGCAGGCTCGGCAGCACGCCTGACGCGACCTGATGCCAGTCGGGCCTGAGCGCGACTGCCGCGGCGACAAAGCTCAACGTGACGAGGCCGAGCAGTGACATGCCCTTTTCGATCAGCCCAAACGTACTGCGCCACAGTGCAAACCAGGCAAGCACCGCGACGGGCAACGCCCACCACTGGTGCTGTATCCCGGTGGCCATTTCGAGCGCCACACCGACGCCTCCGATTTCCGCCGACAGCACGAGCGTATTGACGATGAGTGTCGCAACCAACGGGAAAAGGAAGAAGCGGATACCGAAACGGTCGCGAATGCCATCGGCAATCGTATGTTTGCTCACCGCGGCGAATCGTCCCGACATCTCGGTCAGAAAGACGATGCACAGCGTGCCGAGGACAATCGGCCAGACAAGCTTGAAACCGAATGCGGCGCCTCCTTGCGCCGCCGTCGACAGCGATCCCATCTCCAGAAAGCCGCCGACGCTCGTCACAACGCCGAGGGATATTTCGAGCAGTTTTTTCATCCATCCGGCTCCGCCGCGATACAGCCATGCTCAAGCATTGTCTGTTCCCAAAGGCGCGGTTTCCGCTGCTGACGATGCGCGAGCCGAATAAAAGCGCATGACGATGCGTGCCGCCACAGCCCATCACAGAATGTCTCGCAGCCGGTAGTAGAGCGTGCCGAGCAGCACCGCTGGCGTGCGAAACAAACGGCCGCCAGGAAAGGGCCCATGTCGAAGCCGGGCAAAAACATCGAAGCGACCGGCCTGCCCTTCGATCGCTTCAGCGACGAGCTTGCCCGCCATGCCGGAAAACACCAGTCCGTGGCCCGAGAAACCTTGCATGAAGTACACGTTGCTTCCAAGGCGCCCGAGATGCGGCGCACGGTTCAACGTAACGTCGACAAAGCCGCCCCATGCATAGTCGATCCGCAAACCGTCCAGTTGCGGAAATACGCCGAGCATGCGCCGCCGCATCCTGTCGACGAGGTCATGCGGTGTTTTTGCGTTGTACGTTTCACCTGCACCAAAAAGCAAACGGTTGTCTGCGCTCACGCGGAAATAATCGAGCACGAAGTTGTTGTCCGATACGGCGGCGCGATGCGCGATCAGCGCATTCGCGCGTGCGCTCTCCATTGGCTGCGTCGCGACCATGTAGGTGCCGACGGGCATGATCCGCGAAGCAATCTCGGGAGCCAGGCTATCGCCGAATTCGCCGAGATAGACGTTGCCGGCGAGGACCACGAAGCGACACGCCACCTGTCCCGTACCTGACTTGACGATCGCCGTGTTGCCGCGCTCCAGCCGGAACGCAGGCGAACGCTCGAAGATCCGCACGCCCATTATTCGGGCGGCTTCAGCGAGCGCGAGACAATACTTCAATGGATGCAAATGCCCTGACCGCGGATCGAATACGCCTGCGACGAAGCGCTCGCTGCTGATCCAGCGGCCGATATCGCCGCGCTCGATCCATTGCAACGGATAACGATACGCGCGTTGCACGTGCTCTACATACTTCAGCAGTTCGCGGCATTTGCGTTCGCGGATTGCGACGGTGAGGTAGCCACGGCTGTACTCGCATTCCATCCGGAAACGCTCGATGCGTTGCTCCAACAGCGATAATCCTTCGACAGAGATGTCCCATGCGCGGCGCGCATCTTCGGCGCTGAACTGCTCTTCGATCGCACACTCACCTTCCGCGCCGAATCCGACAATCGCCTGGCCGCCGTTGCGCCCCGATGCGCCCCATCCCACACGAAACGCCTCCAGCAGCACGACCTCGAAGCCGCTCTGCGCAAGCTCCAGCGCGCAAGACAGTCCTGCATAGCCGCCGCCGACGACGCACACATCGGCTGTCACCTCGCCTTCGAGCGCATCGCACACGGGCTGGCGCTCCACGCTTGCTTCGTACCACGACTTCTCGATGACGGCGGACTCCTTTTGCAGTAACACAGTGGCCTCGTCAATCAACGCGGAAGTTCAGGAATTGCCATGGGTCCGACGCGTCGACGTTCTCTTCGTAGAGCGCGGACCGATCCCGCAGCGGCGTCCATTGCCCATAGGTTCCGGCGAATTCACCCAGGTACGGTTCTGCCACGGCGAGAATGGTTTCGTGATCGATGTCGTCCGGCTCCACGATGCCCTCACGCGGATAGCGCAACGCCCACACCATGCCCGCGAGCGCGCCGGCGACGACCTGCAGTGTCGTCGCGCTGTTGTAGGGCATCAACTGTCGCGCGGTCGAAATCGACAGGCGGGAGCCGAACCAGTAAGCGCCGTTCGAATTGCCCATCAGCAGCACGCCGAGCTCATCGCAACCGTCGACGATTTCATCGCGCAGGATTCGCTTGTGCGACTGCGCGTGCCAGTTGCGGCCGGCGAGCTCATGAATCGACAGCACGGAATCCGGACAAGGACGGTACGCGTAATGGACGGTCGGCCGATAGACGACGCGAGCCGCCTCGCGAACCGTCAGATGGTCGGCAATCGATATCGATTCGCCATGCGTGATCAGAAAGCCGTGATACGGGCCGCCTGACGGTGTCCAGCTGCGCACTGTCGTCGCAAATCCCGGTCGCCGCAAGTAGATCGCTGCATCGCTGCCGTAGCCATGCCGTGCGCCATCGCGCGGCCAATGCCGTTCGTGATGACCCCAGCCGAGTTCGGCTGGCTGCAGACCTTCTTCGATGAATGCATCGACGGACCATGTGCAGACGAACTCGTCCATTTTCTTTGCGATTCTCGCGACCTGCGTATCCTGTTCGGCGATGTGGATGACCTTGATGTCGAGGCGTCGCGCAAGCGCCGCCCATTCTTCGTGATGCACAGGTTTGCCCGGATCGAAGCCGCTATCGCGCGCCATGTTGATGAGCGCCTGTTTCACGAGCGCCGACGCAAGGCCTGGATTGGCGCCCTGCGTCACGATGGCCGTCGGTCCGCCGCGGCGGTCGAGTCGCAAGGCAAGCAGTTCTTCTCGCAACGCGTAGTTCGTGCGCAGTTGCATCGGCACCGCTTCGTCGACGGACATGTCCTCCCACGGTTCGATGGCAAGATCGATGTAACGGATGCCCCGGCTCCAGCAGAAGCGGACAAGGGTCGTGCTCGCGACGCCCACCGAAAGATTCAACACAAAGTCGCCTTCGCCGATGAGGCGGTCCAGAACGGATTCGTAGTTGCTGTGCGATAGCGGTTCGAAAACCAGCTCTACTCCGTAGGCTTTGGCCGGCTCGACATCGTCGGAGGGCAGGCAAAGCACTTTGACGTTTTCTGCTGATACTTCGATATGGCGGAATATCGCGGGCAGCATCGCGTGACCCATTCCCCCAAAACCGATAATGAGCAGACGCCCGTCAAGGCGTGCGAGTGTCGATGCCTGTTCCATCTGCCATCCTTCGAGATCGCTCGTGCACTGATTACGAGCATCGCGCGTGCCCCGGCGCAACCGGCCATTTATCTCGACGGGCGCGTCGTATTCGGGCAGCGGAAAAACGGGACGGTCTACCTGTACGAAATGCAGCGCTTAAGTACGGCGGCTTGAGCGCAGTGTTGAACGCGCAGCGAGTCGCGGGATCACCGCTTGCCGATGAAGCCGGGCATCGATGCCGCGTCCCGGGTGCGCGCGACGCGAATCGCATGCACCAGCGCGAGCGCGAACGCAGCCTCGCTGCTGTCATGGATCGGCACGCGCGCCCGAAAGAAGTCGGCCCACACGAATGATTCGTACGCATGGTTCGGTTTGCGGTAGGCGCCAGCCCGGCGTGCGAATGCGGAAAGACTATGGTAGGGGTCGTCCGCCATCTCGTGCAGCACCAAAGGCAACTCAGCGAGCGAGCTTCGAACGCCATGTTCGTCGAACGGATGAAGCCAATGCCTGTCTTGCATCTGCTCCCAGAATGCGTCCTCGCTGCATCCGCTGAAATCGGCGACCACGTGTACCGGCAAGCGGTCGAAGCCGGCCCGCTGCCAGGCGCATGCCCAATGATGGTGGTCGACCACGTACATTGCATTGTGCGGTCCGAGCGCGACGTGCACTGCGTGCCGCGCCATGAACGCATCGACGTTCCATCTGTGCCGTTCGGTCAGGAGGGCCTTTGCGTTGACATATCGCGAACCGATCGTCATTTGGGTCGGTCGCAACTGATCGGGATGCGCGTACATCATTTTCTGCAACTCATTCGGTCGAGCGGGAACATGTTTTCGTTCAGCATTGCGCGTGCCCCTGCGCTCGCTTCGTCCCACGCGTAAAACCGAATAGCGGCGCAAGCGTCGCACGCCGTGCGTCAGGCCGCCTTCGCTTCAGGATTGCCCGACTGCTCGCGCACGTTCCTGCTTGTCACGGCGACCACGTCCGAGAACTGGTCACTCGATACATTAGGATACCGATGCATGTAGCGTCGTATCGAGTCGCGAACCAAACATATGAACGGTCGAACTAGCGAAACAAGAGGCGGTGCCATCACACGTTCAGTTCGAGTCGGCCTTTACACACTCCAAGATCGCGCCAGATTCCTCCAGACCTTGCGACATTGCGTTCTCACTACGTCAATGACGAATACAGAAATAGCACATATAGGGGTGCTTGCGACAACGAGAAAGATCACTGTATATAGCGGAACATCCGGTGCGCTATAAATCACGTTGATGAAGATCAGAGCTCCGAGAATGAGACTTGAGAGAGCGACCGCTTCGAAGAAGTTCCTTGAATTTATAACAGCGAGAATGCAACACGAAAGAACCAGAACCGGCACGAAAAAGGCTCCTGGCCATAACGCCGTATGCGAATGGTCCCATATCGCAAAAAGGGCGAACGAAATGGCTACGAGTATCAATGCCGCAACGTTTTGTACAGTAGGTCTTCCAGATACTCTACGTGTGTAGAGGAAATGGCGCGGGTGCGTCGGCCCGAAGTCCGTGCCAAGGGCACTTTCTTCATTGAAAATCCGGAACTTGTTTTGCCCGTTGGCTCTGTTGCTAAACAACCGGACGCGAGTAGCGATGTTTCCGTTAATTTGATCAGGCGCATGCAGTTCCGGGCGCACATGGTCACGGTGCCGTTCCTCAAGTCGTACATTGATCATATCCAGTATGTCCTGGATAGACAGACACTCGCCATAACGCCAATCACCTTCATATAGCGACTTAACAAGCGCACCACTGAATATCGTGCAGCCATCTTCGTCTGTGCGAATCGGGCAGCTTTCCTTATTGAGTGCACAGAGCAGGGCGGTGCCATCGATCGGAATATCCATCGCCTGCGGCATGGAGTCGGACGCGAAAGCCTTGGCGGCTTTCAGTGCCGCCACATACTCTCCTTGACCCTGAAACGCCTGAAGCGCCTCGGCGGAGAAACAGCAGTCAAGAATAATGAACCGCCGAAATCCATTCGCGTTCTTACTCAAGATGGCCGCCAAGTCTACGATCCTTAGTCCCGACGACTCGTTTTCCGATTCCGTCGACGCCAAAGCGATCAGATAATCGTGGTTTTTGCCATAAAAGTAGCCGTGACCGACGTAATAGAAGATCAAATTCCGAGGAAGCTCGGTCTTGTGACGTCGGTCATATGCAGCGAGGAATACACCTATTCGCGTCAGCTGTTCAGAGGCCGTTTCGATTGAATTGAAGAGATCCAGAACGCCGTCTTCTGAAACGGGAGGAATTGCTTGCTCGAAAATTCGTTTTTCAACCGCTTTCTTTGATCGTAGGAAAACTGGTTCTGCTCGATAACCATGTCGAGGAAACCTGGATGCCCCCACGAATATTACGCAGGTTCGCGGCTCGGCCATGGTCTTCTTCTCAGGAAGGCTTTCCTTATCTGGCATTTCAGGATCGGACATGGTTCTTTCCTCGAGTGCAGCTTCGCACTTGCGCGAGTTGCGCGCACGCTTCGAATGCGTGATATCGCATCTATCTTCCATTGCCTATGGTGGCAAAGGAACTGAGCATTGGTCGTTCCGGCGGCCTCGTCCGCCCGGGCGCCGGGTGGATTCAAATTGCGGCATTTCAGCGCCGGCGTGGCTTGTAGTCATCGTCCTCGTGCGACCTTCCGGCAATGGACTACGATGCATGCCGCAGACGCGTCAGTCGAAAAACTGACTGAGTTGCCTGGTCCTATGCGCAGAACCCAGGTACTGAATGCATTCGAAAACCGCTCGTATGCCGTTCTGTAAGCTTGTATTCAGATGCGTTTCACGGCTAGCTAGCCGCGCGTGTCAACGAAATGACGAAGGATGCGCTGATGTACGGAAGCACCCCGTATGACGGCGTTCGCAGTGGATGCCATTGATGCGGCCTATTAAACCTACCGGTATTCATTGTAAGAATGACAGCGGCGTGGCCTCTCGAATCTGGCTAGCGAAAAGAGAAGAGACAGCGACCGGGGACGGCACGCTCGTGAATGCCCGCCGATGCTTCGCGGTTCAAAACCTTGTCACTCAAACCTTTGGCATCACATTTGCTGGGCTAGTCGGGGAGATCGGTCACACTTTAGCGGATAGCATGTGCATCCATGGCGCAAGCGTTCAGTCAGTCAACGGTTTTTGCCATCAAACTGTTCTCCATGGCGGCGCTTGTCCTTGCGATTGGCGCCGTCACGGCTGCGCGCTGGTACGCTTCGCCCGACGTCAAGATGCAAGAGCCCGTCGAGCAGCCGATCCCGTTTAGCCACAAGCATCATGTCGGCGATGGCGGCATCGACTGTCGTTATTGCCATACGTCGGTCGAAAAGTCCGCGTTTGCCGGCATGCCATCGACCGAGATCTGTCTGACATGCCATTCGCAGCTGTTCACCGATTCGCGAGTCCTCGCGCCGTTGCACGCAAGCATGGACAGCAATACGCCTGTTCGCTGGAACCGCGTGCACGATCTGCCGGATTTTGTGTATTTCGATCACAGCATCCATGTCAACAAGGGCGTCGCCTGTGTGGAGTGCCACGGCCGGGTCGATGAAATGCCGTTGACTGCGCGCGTGGCCTCGCTCGATATGCAGTGGTGCCTGCAGTGTCATCGAACTGCGCCGCGGCACATCCGGCCACTCGCCGATGTGTTCGAGATGACGGATGTCCGGCCGTTGTCTCAGCAAGAGATCGGGCAGTTAAACCGGCTCTTTCATCTGCAGGATACGCGGCGGCTGACCGATTGCTCAACCTGTCATCGTTAAGACCATGCGCCATCGTTCCTTCATCCCGATCGTACCGGCCAACGACGAGGCGATGAGTGCCGAACGCCGCGCCTTCCTCAAGGTCATGGCCGCATCGCTTGCGATGGCTGGCGCGAGCTGCAGCGGACCACCGCAGGAAGTCATCGTCCCGTATGTGCGGATGCCGGAAACGATGGTGCCCGGCAAGCCACTGTATTACGCGACCGCCTTCATCCACGGCGGGTACGCGCAGGGCGTACTGGTCGAAAGCGAGATGGGGCGGCCCACGAAAGTCGAAGGCAACCCCGGGCATCCCGCAAGCCTCGGCGCTACGGGCGTGTTCGCACAGGCTTCGGTGCTGCAACTATGGGACCCCGACCGCTCCCAGACGGTGCAGCGCAGCGATGCGCTCTCGACGTGGGAGGCTTTCAAAGCGGCCTTGCTGCCGCAACGCGCACAGTGGGATGCGAACGGTGGCGCCGGGCTTCGCATCTTGACGGGGACCACGACGTCGCCGACGCTTGCCGACCAGATCGGCGGCTTGCTGACGCGATACCCGAAAGCGCGCTGGCATTGTCATGATCCGCTGCACGACGACGCCGGCTTCGAAGCGGCGCGGCTCGCGTTCGGGCAGGCCGCCGACATGCTGTATCGCTTCGACCGCGCCGCCATCATAGTGAGCGTCGACGCGGACCCCTTCGCGGACTGGCCAGGAAGCATACGCTACGCGCGCGATTTCTTGCATAACCGTCGCAGCGATTCACCGCAATTCGACAAGCGGCTCTATGCGCTCGAAGCGAGTCCGCGATTGCTTGGCGCGCTGGCGGACAACCGCCTTGCGTTGCCGCCGCATGAAATCGAAAGAACGATATGGCGCATCGCTGCCCGGCTGGGAATCGCGAGCGGCGGGATATCCGGCATTCCGGCCGCTTCCGGCCAACGGGCCGCCAAATGGGAAGAAGTGCTGGCAAACAGACTGGCCGCGCATCGCGGGCAGTCGCTCATCGTAGCCGGTGGCAGCATCTCGCCGCGCACGCGTGCGCTCGTGCATCAGATGAACGCGCATCTTGGCAACCTCGGCGAGACGATTGTGCCGATCGCACCCGTCGAGGCGCAGCCTCAGAACCATGCCGCGTCGATGGCGACACTCGTCGAAGACATCGACTCCGGCGCGGTGACTTCGCTAGTCATGCTGGAGGTCAATCCCGTCTACGATGCACCGTCGGATATCGGTTTCGAGCGCGCATTGAGCAAGCTGCCGTTCTCGGTGCATCTCGGCCTTTACCGCGATGAAACGGCGCACGCTTCCACGTGGCACGTCCCGGCCACGCATGGGTTCGAGCAATGGAGCGATGGCCGCGCATTCGACGGCACGGCATCCATCGTGCAGCCTGTGATTGCGCCGCTGTACCACGGCCACTCGGCGCATGAGTTGTTGTCCCTTCTGACCGACGGCGAGGAGCAAGCCGGGTACGTGCTGGTACGCCGCTACTGGCAGAGCAAACAACAAGGCGGGAGTTTCGAATACTTTTGGCAGCAGGCACTTCGCCAGGGCCTCGTTGCAGGCAGCGCCTACCCGGCGCTCGCGTTGAGCGGTACACCCACGATGCCGCCACAGCCGGATTTCAACGGACCCGCGCTGCGAGCATTGTTTGTCGCAGATCCGTCAGTTGGAGGCGGCGAGTACGCCAACAACGGCTGGCTCCAGGAATTGCCGCGTCCGTTCAGCACGTTGACTTGGGAAAACGCGGCCTTGCTCGGCGAACGCACCGCGCAGGCGTTGGGCGTACGCACCGGCGACGTGCTGCGTTTGTCGCTGGAGCATGCGCCGGAACATGCGGTCGAGGCACCCATATGGGTCTGGCCCGCGCACGCGGAAGGCGCGATTACGCTGCCGCTCGGGTACGGTAGATGGGCCGCCGGTCATGTCGGCAACGGCGTTGGTTTCGATGCGTATCGCCTCCGTTTCTTGCGTGGCCCGCATGCATTGAAGGCTGAAAAGACGGGACGCCAGATTGCATTTGCCACCACGCAGCATCATCAGCGGATGGAAGGGCGCGAGATTGTGCGCATGGCGACGCTCGACGAATATCGCCGTAACCCGCACTTCGCCAATGACGAACCGCGCAAGCGCACGCCCGAAATGTCGATCTATCCCGAGTGGCAATACAAGGACTACAAGTGGGGCATGGCGATCGACCTCAATGCCTGCATCGGCTGTCGTGCCTGCACCATCGCCTGTCAGGCCGAGAACAACATCCCCGTGGTCGGCAAGGAAGAAGTTGCGCGCGGGCGTGAGATGCACTGGATTCGCGTCGACCGTTACGACATCGGGTCGGCTTCCGATCTGCGCAGCGCCTTTCAGCCCGTGCCTTGCATGCATTGCGAAACCGCGCCTTGCGAAGAGGTGTGCCCGGTCGGTGCAGCCGTGCACGATAGCGAGGGCCTCAACGTGCAGGTCTATAACCGCTGCGTGGGCACGCGCTTTTGTTCGAACAACTGCCCTTATAAAGTACGGCGCTTCAACTTCCTCCAGTATGCGGATACGGCAATCGACCGCCCGAGGGCCGCCTACAACCCGGAGGTGACGGTGCGACGCAGGGGCGTGATGGAGAAATGCACGTACTGCCTGCAGCGCATCACTCGCGGGCGCATCGAGGCGGAAAAGCTCGGACGGCGCTTGCGCGATGGCGAGGTGGTGACGGCGTGCCAGGCGGTATGTCCGACGCAAGCGATCACATTTGGCGACCTGAACGATCCGGCGAGCAAGGTCAATCGAGCCAAAGCGTCGTCATTGGACTATGCGTTGCTCGCCGAACTGAATACACGGCCGCGTACCACGTATGCGGCGCTCGTTTTGAATCCGGATGACGATCTGGAGCAGGCATGAATCCGGCCTCAGAGCAGCCTCCTGCTTCGAAGGATAGCGACGTCCTGCGCGCAGGGTGGGGCTACGCGAGCGTGAGCGACAAAATTGCCAACCTCGTGCTCAAGCGCCCCGTTCGCTGGCCGTGGCTAACCGCATTTCTCGTGACGTTCGCCGGTACGGTGGTGTTTTTCGGGGCGATCGCATGGCTCTTTACGGTCGGTGTCGGCATCTGGGGTGTCAACATTCCCGTTGCGTGGGGATTTGCGATCGGCAACTTCGTCTGGTGGATTGGTATAGGTCATGCCGGCACGTTCATTTCGGCTTTCCTTCTGCTGCTGCGTCAAAAATGGCGCACTTCGATCAATCGCTTCGCCGAAGCCATGACGCTGTTCGCGGCGGGTATCGCGGGGCTTTTTCCTATCTTGCATCTGGGACGGCCCTGGTTCTTTTACTGGCTCATTCCTTATCCCAGTGTCATGAATGTATGGCCCCAATGGCGCAGCCCTTTGGTATGGGACATCTTCGCGATCAGCACTTATCTGATCGTATCGCTGATGTTCTGGTATGTCGGCATGATCCCCGACCTGGGCACGCTGCGTGATCGGGCGTGCGCTGCCGGCAGGCGCTTCCCGACATTTGCCTACGGCCTGCTCGCGCTCGGCTGGCGCGGCGAGGCGCGGCATTGGGCGCGCTATGAAAGTACTTATCTGCTGCTGGCAGGGCTCGCTACGCCGCTCGTGATTTCCGTGCATTCGGTCGTCTCGCTCGATTTCGCGATCGGCAATACGCCCGGCTACCACTCCACCATTTTCCCGCCTTACTTCGTAGCCGGCGCGTTGTTCTCCGGCTTTGCGATGGTGCTCACGCTCGCCATCCCGCTTCGCCATTTTTTTCGGCTGGAGGATTTCATCACGCAACGCCATCTGGCGAACGCGGCGAAAGTGATGCTAGCGACCAGTCTGATCGTCGCCTACGGCTACGGGGCAGAGATCTTCACGGCCTTTTACGGCGCGGACCCCTTTGAGGAATATATGACGGTCAACCGCTGGCTGGGTCCCTATGCGCCCGTTTACTGGGCGATGATGTTTTGCAACGTCGCCGTGCCGCAGCTCCTGTGGTTTCGTCGTGTGCGCCATAGCGTGCTGACGCTGTTTTTGCTCAGCCTGGTGGTCAACGTCGGGATGTGGATGGAACGGTTTCTGATCGTGGTTTCCAGTTTGCACCGCGACTTCATGCCTTCCGCGTGGGGACTTTTTGTGCCCACCGTCTGGGACTGGACGCACCTGTTCGGGTCCATTGCCTTCTTCGTCTTGCTGTTCCTGCTGTTCGTCCGGTTTCTGCCCGTCATTTCGATCGCCGAAATGCGCGAACTTGTCCATGAAAGCGCGGAGAGCGAATCATGAGCGACGGTATCTACGGTCTGCTCGCGGAATTCGGCACCAGTGACGCCTTGCTCGGAGCGGCCAGGCTCGCACGAGAAGACGGTTATCGCTACGTCGAAGCCTATGCACCCTACGCAGTAGAAGGTATCGCTGAAGCGGTCGGTTTCAGAGGCAGCAGTATGCCGCTGATCACGCTGCTCGGCGGCATCGTGGGCGGAGTGGGCGGCTATTTCCTGCAATGGTATTCGGCGGTGATCGACTATCCGATCAACGTCGGAGGACGACCTCTGAATAGCTGGCCATCGTTCATCGTGCCGACATTCGAGCTCACTATCCTGGGCGCCTCGATCGCGGCGGTGCTCGGCATGCTGGCGGCGAATGGGTTGCCTCGCCTCAATCATCCCGTTTTCAATGCGCGTCACTTCGAGCAGGCCACCCGCAACCGGTTCTTCCTGTGCCTGACCGCGCGCGACCCACGCTTCGATATCGAGCGCAGCAGGCGCTTCTTGCAAGGCTTGCAACCGATGTCGGTAGTCGAGGTGCCGCGATGAAACGGGTGGCGGCGACATTGCTATCCTGCTGCGTGGCCGTGTCGCTGGGCGGATGCGAGAAGGCGAAGCAGGACATGTACGACCAGCCCAAATACAAGCCGCTTTCGCGTAGCGAGTTGTTCGCTGACGGCAATTCGTCGCGCCCGCTGCCGCAAGGGAGCGTGCCCTATTCGCAAGGACCGTTCGCGGGCACCTCGAGTGGGCGCAAGGGCACCGATGAGGTGGGCAAAGACATCGCGGCCGCGGCTGCGCAAGCCAATCCCTATCCGGTGACGATGCAACTTTTGCTGCGTGGCCGACAACGGTATCAAATCTATTGCATGCCTTGCCACAGCGCGGTCGGCGACGGTGACGGATTGATCGCCCGGCGAGGCTTTCCCCATCCGCCGTCGTATCACGACGAGCGCCTGCGCCAGGCGCCCGACCGGCACTTCTTCGACGTGGTCACCAACGGCTATGGCGTGATGTATCCGTACGCGGACCGGGTCGATCCGCCGGACCGCTGGGCCATCGTTGCTTATATCCGCGCACTGCAGCTGAGCCAGCATGCCGATGTCTCGAAGCTACCCGCTGACGTACTCGAGCGTCTGAAGGCCATAAAGCCGGGAGAGACCCAATGAACCGGTATCTCCCGCTGGTTGCGCTTGCTGCCGTGATCGCCGCCTGCATCACGGCCTGGTCATTAGCGCCTGCAGCGTTCCTCGGCGCCTATCTTGCGACCTGGTGGTTCTGTTGCGGGCTCGTCATGGGTGGCCTCGCAAACGTCTGGGTCCACAATCTGACGGGCGGGCGATGGGGGGAGGCGATTCGCGTGCCCCTGCTCGAACTGTCGCGCCTCATATGGATTTTGGCGTTGCTTTTCTTGCCGGTGCTGATCGGCATGCACGAGCTGTATCCATGGGCGGCGCGAGCATCCGTCGGCGTTGAGCGCTGGGCGGGCGAACTGCCGGCACAGAGTGCCTGGTTCAAGGATAGGTGGCTCACGCCCTGGTTGTTTGTTGTGCGCAGCATCTTTTATCTCGCTGTCTGGACGTTGCTCGCAACGCTTTCAAGGCAGCCGGCGCTGCGGCGCTCAGCGCGGTTTTCGGCTGCATCACTGATCGTCTACGGCTTGACGGTAAGCGTTGCGGCCGTCGATTGGGTGATGTCGCTGATGCCTGTCTGGTATTCCAGCGTGTTCGGCATGCTGGCAGGTGTGAGCCAGGCGCTCGCGGGCATGGCGCTCGCTGCACTGCTGGCGACGCGCATGCGTCCTTTGCCGAAGCCCATCGTCTTTCGAGACCTCGGCAACCTGTTGCTGATGTACGTCATGACATGGGCCTATCTTGCGTTCACCCAGTTCCTCATTATCTGGGCTGAGGATCTGCCGCATGAAATCGCCTGGTACATCCCGCGCATGAAGCACGGCTGGCTCTACGTTGCCTGGCTGCTGGCGCTGTTTCATTTTTTCGCACCGCTCCTGATCCTGCTTTTTCGCAATGCCAAGGAAGCGCCCGTGCTGCTCGGATGGCTCGCCGCCGCATTGCTTGTAGCTCATCAGCTCGACGTTTGGTGGACAGTCTTTCCCTCGCTGCCGGTCGGCTGGTTGCAGTGGCTATGGACTGTGCCGCTCACAATCACCGCTTTTTTTGCTGCTGCCTACGTGGCAGTAAAGAAGAGTCCTCGCATTGCCGCCGCCACCGCCGCAGGGGCTGGTCATGTCTGAACGCCAAACGGAAACGTCACCGGCTCCTGACGAAGTGAACGTCCGCGGCGTGCTGTGGGGCAGCGCTGCCATTGCGATTGGCATCACACTCGTCGTGCTGGCGGCATGGCTGCTTTGGCAGCGGTGGGGGGCGCCGTCCGGCGGCCCCAATGCCGGGACTGTGCCGCAAGCGACACCGCCCGCATTGCAAAGCGCGCCGCGGCAAGAGCGTGCCGAATATGAGGCCGAAAAACGCAAATTGCTCGAATCGTGGGAATGGATCGATCGGCAACACGGCATCGCGCGTATTCCGGTTGAAGAGGCGATGCGCATCATGGCAAGTCAAGGCCAAAGCCAAGGCCAAGGCCAAGGCCAAGGCCAAGGCCAAGGCCAAGGCCAAGGCCAAGGCCAAGACCAAGGCCAAAACCAAGGCCAAAACCAAGGCCAAAACCAAGGCCAAAACCAAGGCCAAAACCAAGGCCAAAACCAAGGCCAAAACCAAGGCCAAAGCGGCAAACCGATCGATGAGCGCAAGGAGTCCCCATGACGCGTCTGCACGGATCGCGGCACATCGCGGGTGAGTTCTTTGAGTTCGTTGCGGGCCGCTGCTTTGCGTACGGCATCGCTCGAATGAGGCGGTGCCGATGGGTGCTTCTCATTGCATTTGCATGTGTTATCGGCCTGCTCCGACAGCAGCCGGTGAGCGCGCAGGTACTCGCGGTTCGTCCGCCCGAGCAGACGCGATACGTGCAACGGCTCAACGCGAAACTGCCTTTATCCGGCACGTTTGTCGACGACAACGGGCGCCCCACGCGCCTTGGCGAGTATTTTGGCGACCAACCGGTGGTGTTGGTGCTTGGTTATTTCCATTGTCCCAACCTGTGCAGCACGCTGATGGATGGCGTGCTCGAGACTCTGGCCGCGGCCGGTGTTCCGCCGCACGCGTACCGTGTGTTGGGCGTGAGCATCGATCCATCGGAGACTCCCGGGCTCGCCGCTCGCAAGAAAGCTTCTTATGCGCCCTTGCTTGCCAACACGGGTGTGCAGCTGACCTTGCTGACCGGGGCGAAGCCGGAAGTCGACGCACTGGCGAGCAGCGTCGGGTTCGAATACGTCTATGACGGGCAACTGCAACAGTACGTGCATCCGGCGGGCTTCATCGTTGCCACGCCTGATGGCCGCGTCTCGCATTACTTCATGGGAGTGCGCTTTGACCCGCGCGATGTGCGGCTCGCGCTGATTGATGCTTCATCGGGAAGCATCGGCTCTCCGGTCGATCAGCTGCTTCTACTGTGCTTGCATTACGACCCGGTGACGGGCCGTTATAGCCCGCAAGTCATCGCAGGCGTGCGCGCGGTATGTCTGATGGTGCTGGCGGGGCTCGTCATCTGGCTGTGGCGTGCGACGAGAAGGGCATAACATGAATGCTTCCTTCCATCTCCTTCCACAGAGCGCGACAACAGCAAGCGGCCGCTACGACGCGCTCTTCATCACGCAGACAATCGTACTGGTCATCGTCGCTTTTGCCGTGGCGTTCCTCGTCGTTGTGTTTTCGATCCGCTACCGCGCGGGATCGGCAGCCGATCGCAGCCATGCGCCGACGGCCGTTCGCTGGATCGAAATCGCCTGGACCGTGACTCCGCTCCTGCTCTTTATCGGCACATTTGCATGGGCCGCCTATGACTTCACACAACTCTATCGCGCGCCACCCGATGCGATGCCCGTGTTCGTGGTCGCAAAACAGTGGATGTGGAAGCTGGAGCATGCGAACGGCAAGCGAGAGATCGACGAACTGCATGTGCCCGTGAATAAGCCGGTGCGCCTCGTGATGACTTCGCAGGACGTCATCCACAGCTTTTACGTGCCCGCTTTCCGGATCAAGCAGGATGTCGTGCCGGGGCGATACACGACGATCTGGTTTATCGCGACTGAAACGGGCGAATTCCATCTTCATTGTGCCGAGTATTGCGGCACAGAACACGCCGCTATGGGCGGGCGCATCGTCGTGATGCAGCCGAGCGAATTCGCCGCGTGGCTGGCAAGCGGCAACGCCCGGCCGGGCATTGCCGCTCATGGCTTTGAGCTGTACCGGCGCTATGGCTGCAGCGGATGCCATGAGGCGCAATCGTCGGTCCACGCCCCCGATCTGCATGGCTTGCTGGGACGCGAGGTCCATCTGGCGGATGGCCGTTCGCTCGTTGCGGACGAAGCATATATCCGCGACTCCGTTCTGCTGCCGCGCAAGGATATCGTGGCCGGTTACGAGCCGATCATGCCGTCGTTCGCTGGACAGATCAGCGAGGAAGACGTATTGGCCATCATCGAATACATCCGTTCCACTGGAGGCGACGATGCACGCGCGGGTCAGTGAAGCCGAAGTGTCGGATTATCTGGAAGACTGGTCATTGAAGTCGTGGCTCACCACCCACGATCACAAGCGCATTGGCTGGCTTTACATGGTGTCGATTACGGCATTTTTTTTCGTCGGCGGCGCGGCCGCGGCCATGTTGCGGTTGAATCTGATCACGCCGCAAGGCGCGCTGGTCTCGGCCGACACGTATAACCGGTTGTTTACCGCGCATGGCGTCATCATGGTGTGGCTGTTTCTGATCCCGTCGATTCCTTCGGCGCTCGGCAACTTTTTGATGCCGATGATGATAGGCGCGCGCGATCTTGCCTTTCCTCGCCTGAACCTGATGAGCTGGTACATATACGTGGTAGGCGGGCTCTTTACGCTGGGCGCGCTCTATGCGGGCGGCGTGGATACGGGGTGGACCTTTTACACGCCGTTTTCGACGATGTTCTCAAACAGCAACGTGATACTCGCGGTGACTGGCGTGTTCATTGTCGGTTTTTCGTCCATCCTGACCGGGTTGAATTTTATTGTCACCGTGCACACGATGCGCGCGCCGGGCATGACCTGGTTCCGCTTGCCGCTCTTCGTATGGGCCAACTACGCCACCTCGATCATCCTCGTGCTCGCCACGCCGGTGCTGGCAATGACGCTCGCGTTGGTCGGGGCCGAACGCCTGCTGCATATCGGTATCTTCGATCCGGCCCTGGGCGGCGATCCGCTGCTTTTCCAGCACCTTTTCTGGTTCTACTCGCATCCAGCCGTCTACATCATGGTGCTGCCGGCGATGGGCGTGGCGAGTGAGATCATTCCGTGCTTCGCGCGCAAGCGCATTTTCGGCTACCGCTTCATGGCGTATGCAATCCTTGGTATTGCATCGATCGGTTTTCTGGTTTGGGGTCACCACATGTTCGTGTCGGGTCAGTCGATGTACGCGAGCATGGTGTTCTCGCTACTGTCTTTTCTGGTTGCGATTCCGTCGGCCATCAAGGTCTTCAACTGGACGGCGACACTCTACAAGGGCCGCATTACATTTTCCGCGCCCATGCTTTATGCACTCGGCTTCGTCGGCCTTTTCACCATCGGCGGTCTTGCGGGGTTGACACTGGCCTCGCTGGCGTTGGATGTGCACCTGACGGACACCTATTACGTCGTCGCGCACTTTCACTACATCATGGTCGGCGGCACGGTGATGGCGTACCTGGGCGGCATCCACTTCTGGTGGCCGAAGATGACGGGACGCATGTACCCGGAAATGTGGGGCCGCGTGGCCGCTCTGATTATTTTTTTCGGCTTCAATCTGACGTTCTTCCCGCAGTACCTGCTCGGCTTCGAAGGCATGCCTCGCCGCTATCACGCATATCCGCCGGAGTTTCAGGTGATGAATGTTTTGTCGTCGGCCGGTGCTTCGATACTCGCAGTCGGCTACCTGTTGCCAATGTGCTATCTGATATGGTCGCTTTTCTACGGCGAGCGTGCCGGGTCCAACCCCTGGCGTGCCACCGGCCTCGAATGGCAAACGTCTTCACCGCCGCCCAAGCATAACTTCGAACACACGCCCCTCGTGCAGCGAGATGCGTACGAGTACGATCCGGAAACCGGAAACGAGGCGCCGCAATGACGCTTCACGCCGAACAGTTCGATACCGCCGCGCAACAGGAAGCAGCCTCGACACTGGGCATGTGGACTTTTCTTGCGACGGAGTTGATGTTCTTCGGCCCGCTCTTTTTGGGTTACCACTACGGACGCATGCATTTTGCCGAAGGCTTTGCCGCTGCAAGCCGTCACACCGATATCATGCTCGGCACGATCAACACGGCCGTTCTGTTGACGAGCAGCATGCTGATGGCGATCGCCGTTCAGGCAAGGAAAATGGATGCAGTGCGGCTCGCCGCGTGCATGTTGTTTTTCACGGCCGCGCTTGGCGCCGTGTTCCTCGTCATCAAGGGCACCGAGTATTGGACAGAGTGGCATGAGCACCTCGTGCCAGGTTCAGGGTTTGCTTTTCCCGATTCACGCCATGCCGACGCCGCCCAGTTGTTCTATTTCCTCTATTTCGGCATGACCGGGCTTCATGCACTGCATCTGATCGTCGGCTCTATCATGGTCGTTGTCTTTGCGCTTGGCCTCTCACGCGGCGAGCGCCGATTTGCTGCAGCTGAACGCATCGAAGTGGCCGGCCTTTATTGGCACTTCGTCGACATCGTGTGGATTTTTCTTTATCCCTTGCTATACCTCGTCGGAAGGAGTAGCGGATGAGCTCGCATGATGCGCATCGGTATGTGGGCCAACTCAAGGTGTGGGCTGCACTTCTGGCATTGCTGCTGCTGACATTCAGCAGTTCGTACCTGAAGCTCGGCCCATGGAATAGCGTGATCAACTTCGGTATTGCGACGGCAAAAGCGTTGCTCGTGGCGCTCTACTTCATGCACCTGCGCCGGGCGTCCGCGATGCTGCGCATCGCCGCCATCGCCGCATTGCTGACACTGGGGCTGCTGTTCGGCTTGAGCTATACCGATTACTCGACACGTGCGATCAATGTTGCGCCGTGGCAGGCACCGGCGGTGCCGCAAGATGCGGGGGCGGCTGCGTCGTGAAGCAGCCAGTGGTCTACTGGCCGCCGAGTGCATCTCTTCAAGGGCGATTGGGCTTTACCGCCAGCATGGTCGATTCCGGATGCTCGCGGCGATAAAACTGAAGTAATCAGCGCTCCTATGATCGTCTCTCCGCAGCGGGTCTCGACAGACGGCCGTCGCGCGCCGTCTCGCAATTGTGGCCCGGCCGGAGCGGGCATAGGTGTTGCGCGTGTCGTCCATATGGTGGCGAAGTTGCTGGACGGCGATTGCGGAGGGAGACAGTCATGAGAAAGATTATTTTAGGCGTGTACGACAGATACGCGGACGCGTGTTCGGCGCAGCGGGCGCTAGGCGAGGCGGGCGTTGAGCAGGCCGATATCGCCATTTACTCGATGTCGGCCGATGTCCCAGTCGAAAAGGGCCCGCGCGTCTATGCGCCCGGCGGTGGCGATGTGCACCATCACAAGCCGGTCTTTGATCAACTCGAGCAACTGTTCGCACGGATCTTCAGGCGGGGCGAGTATCCGCCGGAAACGGAGGATTACAGGGAATTCATCCGCCGCGGCGGAACAGTTGTCAGCGCCGATGTTGTCGAAACGCAGGTCGATCTGGCGCGTGAGGCGATGCGCCGCGCGGGCGCAGCCGACATCGGGGAGCGCGCCAATGCATGGCGGAATGGTTCCGCGGAAAAAGGCATGTCGGAACACGCGCCAGATCCAGGTAGCCCGGCGGCGCGCGATTCCTCCAGCCAGTACGAGTCGGCAACGCGGCGACAGGACGACGCGATGTCAGGCAGCGGACGGGTCGCGGGCACGGCGCCTTCGTTGGACGAAATGGAGAAGCCCGTTACCTCGCGCGACACCTCGCCGGATTCGGCATTGCCGGCGGAATTTGCCAGCGATGCTTCTGCCGCCGCCGGAACGGAAACGCCGAGCACTGCGTCGCCGTCGTCCGGACCGAACATGGTCGGCGGGATGCAGCAGGTGACAACGCACACCGAGGAGCGACGATCCGAGCCTTCTATGGAGCAAAGACAGCAGTTATCGGGTGTACCCGACGTCGGGTTCGCACGAACATCGGCAGGTGTGGACGCGGATCTTAAATCCCGCGCAGCGGCTCCATCCGATTCCAGCGCGGGCACGGCTGGCGCGAAGGCGCAGCAGACGTCGGGGACTGGTCTCGTGGGCGATCCTGTCATGGGCACCCCGCTGGACGATGACCCCTACGACGATGAATTTCGCAAGGACTATGACGCTCACTATGCGAACACGGGCGGCTCATACGACGAATATCGGCGCGCCTACACGCATGGCGCCACGCTCGGGCAGGACGAGCGATATCGTATGCAGGACTGGCAACAGGTTGAGCCCAGCGCTCGCGAGCATTGGGAGTCGCGTTATCCGGAAAGTGGCTGGGAACGATTCAAGGCTGCCGTGCGGCACGGTTGGGAACGCGTTACGGGTCACTGACGCTGCTTGCCGTCATGCTGATGCGATCGCCGATCGCACGCAGGCTGATGGCGTATCAGGGCTAGCAGACAGATGCGTAGCCAGGCGTTTTCGCATGGAATTTCCCGTATGGTCTAAATGGGTCCGTCGGTAACGCGTTGCAAACTCGCGGCGCTTTAACCGACGGGCACGGCCAACGGGCCAGTCGTCGGTGCAGTGCAGGAGCGTCCGTAACGGCGGCTTCGGGAGATGATGAAGCGACGCATGAGCTGTATCCGGCTCAGAAGCCTGAAGCGTGCGATCGACTTTGTAGCGGGAGACGAACGTGAGCATCCTCGTGGTCAGCTTGTTGGTTCTTGTCATGGCGCTGCCGTCTTCCAACGCGCGTGCTGAGGTTGACCAACGCTGCGTATCCGTTCAGGTCAGCATCTGTAATTCCACATTGGCGCAATGCCAATGCACGTCTTCCGGTCGGACGAATGATGCCAATAGCGTGGCCGAACAGCAGAGAAGGTGCACTCAGGATTGCCACGAGGCCTATCAAAAGTGTGTCGCCGATGCGGCACGATCGTGTTACCGGTAGACGGGAGTCCGGCGCATTCCGCAGTACGTGGGCTGGCAGCACCCGACGTTCGGACATCGACCGTGCGTAGACGACGCGTGAGGCACGGGGATACTTGTTAGTCAGCGGCATCGGGCAATGTGCCGGGTTCGCTGATTGCTCACCGACCGCTCATGAATCCAGACACGCAACCGTTGCGTTTCGATGCCTACGATCCGCGCGACGAGCGGCGCCGCGAGTCGCTGCTCGGTCTCGGCAATGGCGTGCTGTTCGTGCGTGCAAGCGCGCCGGAACAGCGCCTCGCACATACGTCCACGTACCCGACAAACTACCCGCCCGACGAAGCGCACGCGCACTATCCCGGCATCTATCGCGCGGGGCTTTACAACCCGGTGACAGCATGCGCGAACGGCGAGACCTTGCGCGCGGCATTCCTGCCGCGCCTGCCGGATGCGACGGGCTTGCGGTACGGCGCGGCGGCGAGCCGTGGCTCGGGACGCATACGGCGCAGCTCGTTCGCTACACGCATGCACTCGACATGGAGACGGCGCAAGCAACGCGGACGCTGCTGCTGCGCATCGCGGACGGCACGACGCAGATCGTCGAATCGCGTTTTGTCAGCGCGGCGCATCCATCCGTGTTCGTGATCCGCTGGCACGTCACCGCGTGCGACTGGTCAGGGCCGCTCGATATCGCCGACGGCACGGACGGCGATGTGCGCAATGCGATCGTCGAAAGGCAGCGCGCGTTCGATGGCCGCCACATCGTCGACGTGATGCATGCGATACAACCCGATGGCGTGCTGCTGACGAGCGCGAGGTTGTCGGGCGCGCAGGTGAGCATCGCAATCGGATCGCGCGTGGATGTGCAGTGCGCGAGTGACGAGATCGCCCCGCGCGTCGAATGGAAAGAGGGCGCGGCCTGCTTCACGCGTCGTACCGTGCATCTGCGCGCGGGCGAGACGGTATGCATCGACAAGATCGTGTCGGTGCATACGTCGCGCGATGCACTCGCGCCCGATCCCGCCGATGCGGCGCTCGCCAGTTTGCGGCGCGCAGGCAGCGCGGACAGTCTGTATGACGCGCATCTTCGCGCATGGCAACCGACGTGGGACGGCGTGCGTGCCGATGGCGACGATGAGCCGCTCGTGCGTCAACTGAACCTGCGCGCGTTTCACGTGCTGCAGACGGTGTCCGCGCATTCGGCGCTCGAGGACGCCGGCATTCCCGCACGCGGCTGGCAGGAGGGCTACCACGGTCATGTGTTCTGGGACGACCTGTTCGTGCTGCCCGTCGTCACGCGCGACGAGCCGGATCATGCGCGCGGGCCGCTGCTCTATCGCTACCGGCGTCTCGACGTGGCTCGCTCGGCGGCGCGCGCGGCGGGTCTCGAAGGCGCGATGTATCCGTGGCGAAGCGCGGCAACGGGCGATGAAGAAACACCGCGCCTGCAGTTCAATCCGCTCGATGGCCACTGGATGCGCGACCATACGCGTCTCGAACAGCATGTCGGCTCGTCGATCGCATGGAACATCTGGCGCTACTGGGGCGCCTCAGCGGATGACGGATTCTTTCGCGACCGCGGCGCTGAGATGATCATCGAAATCGCGCGCTTCTGGGCGAGCGCAGCGACGTTCGACGAACGCATCGGCCGCTATGCGATCGACTGCGTGATCGGGCCGGACGAGTATCACGATCTATCGCCGCAAACGAACAGGCCCGGCCTGCGCAACAACGCATACACGAACGTGATGGCGATGTGGACGCTGCGATGCGCGCACAAGGCGCTCGCATCGCTCGTCGAGCGCGACCGCGCCGCGCTGGCGCGCAAGATTGCGTTGCGCGACGACGAGCCGGATCGATGGCTCGACGTTGCGCGCAATCTGGCTGTGCCTTTCGTCGACGATGGCGTGATCGAACAGTTCGAAGGCTTCGCGCGCCTGCGGCGAGCCGCCGATCCGAAAGGACTCGCCGATGACGGCGCGCGCGTGGACTGGTCGCTCGAACGTGCCGGCGATACGGTGAATGCATGGCAGGTCTCGAAGCAGCCCGATGTCGTGATGCTGTTCTATCTGCTGGGCGAGACGAAGTTGCGCGAGTTGCTCGCGCAGGCGGGCTATGCGTTCGACGCAACTGCCGCGCGTCGCACGCTCGACTATTACCTTGCCCGCATGACGCACGAATCGAGTCTGTCGCAGGTGGTGTGCGCAGGTGCGCTCGCGCGCGGCCAGCCCGAGCGTTCGTGGGCGTACTTCTCCAATGCGCTGACAACCGATGTCACGCCGCTCGAAGGCAGCGCGCACGAGGGATTGCATCTGGGCGCGCTCGCGGGGACGCTCGATGTGGTCGTGCGCCACTATGGCGGCGTCGACTTCGAAGACGGCGTGTTGCAGTTCGATCCCGCATGGCCGCGCGCATTGCCGCGAACGCGCCTGTCGCTGATGTTCCGTCATCAGCAGTTGCAGCTCGAAGGCAGCGCGCAAGCCGTTGCGCTTCGCGCCGCACGCGACAACACACAGGGCGTCGCAGTCGCAGCACGCGGGCGACGCTTCGTGCTCGAACCCGGCGCTGTATTGACGATACGCGCGGGCAGCGGTGCCGTCGCGATCACATGACAGGAACGCCAGTCTTATTAGTATTTTTTTTGCGTCAAGAAAGACCCGATCGACAACATGCAGGGGATATCGTTAATGAACGACACATGGACGAGAATATTCGACGTCAATCTGCAGCCATCGTTCCGGATTTGCCAGTCGGGTAAAGCTGCGCCGCCGCGCGACTGGCATTGATGCGATGCCACGCGTGGCGGCGTGAAGGAATCGCGGAAATGGTCCGCCAGGCTGGAGAAACCACTTTCACGTGATGCAAATGGCTGGCGGTGGCGGCATGGTGGTGATGCGAATGCGCTGCGGCGCGATATAGCCGAGGCATGTTGATGGGAGTTGGCTCTCCACTCATCCAGGCGCGGATTGTTATAAGATCCGCGGCGCGTGCACGGGATGAACTGGCGCCGAGCAGTGCAATGATCACTGGGTTGCCCGACACTATGGCGTCGACGACTATGCAGCGTCCGGCCTCGCGCGTGTAGCCGGTTTTGGCCAGGCGGACGTCCCAGTCCGGCCAAAGCACGACGGGATCGGTGTTGTGATAGAACCTGATCCGGCCGCCAACAGCCTGTTCATATCTTGCCAGCGTGGTGAACGAACTGATCATCGGATAGCGCGTTGCCGCTAACGCCATCATGATGACATCACGAGCGGTAGAGACATTGCCCGGCGAAAGGCCGCTTGGATCGCCGAAGTGCGTGTCGGTCATGCGTAGCGCGCGCGCCTTGCTGTTCATCGCGTCGACGAACGCCAACTGACCGCCAGGGTAGGCGCGCGACAGAGCGGAGGCCGCGCGATTGTCGGATGTCACGAGCGCCATACGAAGCATGTCCTCGCGTTCGAGCGAAGTGCCGATCGAAAGGTGCGAACCCGAGTGCTTGAGGCGGTCGATGTCGGCGTCTTCAACAGTCACGGTATCGGTCAACACCTGTGCCTGGTCAATCACGACCATCGCTGTCATCAGCTTCGTCAGCGATGCGATCGGTCTAACATCATCAGCATTCTTTTCCAGCAGGACTTCGCCGCGCGCGACGTCGTACACGATCGCACTGCGGGAATACAGCGAGGGTGTGTCGGCCCACGCGCACACGGCCGCGATTGCCAGCAGCAACGCACCACCGAGTTTCAGCATTTTGGTTGATACCTTCGTGCCGCGAGCCCGCAACCAGAGAGGCAGGACTGGCCCCGCGCGCAAGTTCTCTCTCGCATCGGGAAAGCAGAAATGCGTGCAGGACGAACAGATTCTATCCGGAAGCAATCGAACTGAAACGATAGCGTTAGTACCAACGCCGTTATCGGGCCGTCGGCGCTTTCGATGTTCTTTGGCGGCCCGCAAATTGCCCAGTCAGCGTATTGCTGTGTCGGTGCACGGGCGATTTAAGCCATCGCCCGGGAACACCTCGATCGACGGAAGCATCAGACGGAAGTATTGCAATGGAGCCTCCGCGCCGGGGCGAGGCGCACAGTCGTTGGATGTCCAGGCCCGGAAAGTGCTGAAGCCATAGGTGATACGGACGTGTGCATGGAGAGCTGGATGTCAAAAGCGCCTTCAACGACGAGCGACCGCCTGATCTCCGGAAGACTGCGAGCTAACGGATACCAACCTCCAGATGGGTCATTGGATACCGCGTCCAGGACGCCGGCCAGGGCGTCCCTCGAAAAAGATGGCGTCGATCGGCAGCTCGTCGCACTCAATGTGGCCGGCGCAGGCCGTCGGCATATGATGGGGGCCGCGTCGGGTGTCGTCTTCGGGGTATTACTTGCCGCCGCAGGGCCCTTACTCTGGCGGTATGCAGAGGTCACGGGGCAATCTGTGCAGACGGACGGATGGCTGGCTGCATTGGCGTTGTTTGTCGGTCTGTTCCTCACGATTTGCGCTGGACTGGCGTTGCTGGGCTTGCCGCTTTCGGCAGCAGGAAACGACAGGGGGCGATAAGGCAGCCGGTCAACCGGCGCAATGAGCTCACCCAGGCCGTGGCGCATTACCGTTGAGCACAATCAGTCATTGGACCAAGGTCCAATACAACATTCTCTTCAGGTTGTATAAGCTGAAGACTCTCTCTCACAGGAACACCAACGCCGCTTTCATGGGAGTTCGTCATGAAGGTACGCTCAGGCGTTGGAAACGGACCGCAGTGCGAGGCCAGTGATGATCATGGCTGCGATCGGTAGTTCACGGATATCGAGGCTTTATCGCCAATCAATTATCAATCCCGCCCCGGAGTCCTGATGCGTGCATGGCTCTCTCTTCCCCTGTGTGTCTTGCCCTTTCTGGCGGCCGGCTGCAACACGCCGCCGATTCCACCAGGCAAGCCCGTCGATATTCCAACTGCTCTTGAGCAGGTTCTTCAGGGCCTGTGCAATTTCAGGAAGACTGAAGCGGCACGGAAACAGGACCGGGGTGTTGTTATCGACTCCATTACCGTAGAGCTCGACCTGACCGTCGACGGCGCAAGAAATCCGCCGGTGGCCGTCGCGCCGGATATTCAGTTCATCCCCACGGTGAGCTACGGACAGATCATCACCGCGAACCGGGGAAGCCGACTCGTTCTTTCGCTGAAGAAAACGGGCTCCGGCAACGCGTCTGCTGATGTCGAGTGCGATGCCTCCAGCCCTGCTCAGTAGGCGGCGACTCAGTCACCCCCAAGTGCGCGACAGTTCATCATCGGATACGCTTCAGAAGAAAGTATCTGTGGGACAGCACATGCGTCAGGCTGCGCTGGGGATAGTCATCGCTGTGGCACGCGCGGCAATCGTCAACTCGTCGTCCTGCATATTGCTTGTCTACGCGCCGACCTACGCGGTCAAGACGCTCAGGTTGCCGACGTATGTGCCTTTTGTCGCGCTGGTCGTCACTGGCGTCGTTGGAATGCTTTGCATGCCAGTCTTGAGAGCGCTCGCCGACAGACTCGGCGCCCGGCGGCAATTCCCTGGTGGCGTATCTCTTCCCCTTGCAATAAGAGCGAGTGCGAGGGGGCTTGCGTACGAAATTGGTGCGACTGTTTTCGGCGTCTCATCGCTTTGCTTTGTGACCGTTCTTCTTGCGAAAACCGGAAGCTCGCTCGTCCCGCGTACTACCTCGGAGCAATTGGAATCACGTCGTTGCTCGTGACGAACCTGCTCATCGGTAAGGTCCATCAGCAAAAACTCTAAAGCTTGTGTCAGGACATAGCAATGAACAACTGGAATCTCTCTGAGCAAGCGGCCAACCTGCATGCCGATGCAATGGTGTGCGATATGACTCTTCCGTGGCGCACCCCTGGCTCTCAGGCAATCAAGGACGAAGTGCCCCAGAAACTGCGCGAAGCGGATTCAAGTTTGTGTCCTTCACTGTCGTTGGTGACGAATCTTCTTCAACTCTTGATGCCGTTCGCGCTGTCGCGCGTGACCGGGCGTTCCTTCAGTCACAGCCGGACGAATGCATCCTGGTCGACAAATACGACGACATCCTCCGTGCGAAAAAAGAAGGCAAGGTCGCCATCGGACTGCATTTTCAGGGCACGGTACGGGTGGGGCGTGAACTGAAGCTCGTCGAAGGACCATGAGAGATTTTCCGGCGACGCGCTGTTCGAATGTCTCGGACGTCGGCTGTGCCCGGCAATCGGCCATTCGAATCAGCAAATAGTCGGAAACGGTTGTTCATCGGTCGAACGCGGTCAAGTCCTTGAAGATCAGATGACCCCAGCTTCTCCCGCGTGCATGCACAAGGAGTCCGCCTTCGGAAAGCCCGCCGAGTTGGATGGCAGTGAAACCGAGCTCTTCCGCAAGCGCGCCGATCTCCGCTGCAGCGTCGTCATCGTCGCTCGCGAGGAACACGACCCTTCTGCCACCGTGTACGGCCGGGTCCTGGTCAAGGACGGCAGCGACCAGATGGTTGAAGCCTTTCACCACCCTGGCGCCGGTGAACACCTTCGCGATGAAAGCAGAAGACGGGAGACCGCCCAGTTCCTCAAGCGGGACCTGCGTGTTCATCGCGTCGATGACGGTCTTCCCCTTCCAGTTGGGCAGTGCTTTTGCGACCTCCGGGTGCGACTCAAAACGGACTGCCAAAAAGACGATGTCCGCCTTGACGGCTTCCGCCAGAGTTTGGGGAATAATCGTGGGTCCGATCGCGGCCGCATCGGCTGCGAAGCTTTCGGGGTCGCGCGTGGTTGCAACGGCCACTTCGATGCCGTTGCGGGCGAATGCCCTGGCAAGTGCGTGGCCGATCTTTCCGAAGCCAATGATGGCGTAACTCATATGTTTCTCCTTCGTTTCCCGGCGCAGTCAGAGCTTGTAACCGCCGCTCGCTTCAATCGTTTGGCCGGTCACCCAATGGCCTTCATCGGAGGCGAGGAACGCCACGACGGCGGCGATTTCCGAAGGCTCGCCAAAGCGGCCCAGCGCGATTTGGGCCTCGACCGCCTTGACGAGTTCGGGATTCTCCCGAAAATCGGCGTTCGCATCTGTTCGCGTGAAGCCCGGCGCGACGGCGTTCGCGGTGATGCCACGCGGCCCCAGCTCGATTGCGAGCGTATGGGTCAGGGTGTTGATGGCCGCTTTCGCCATCGAGTAGACGGGCGCAGCCGTCACGGGCTTCGTGGCGGCAGCGGAAGAAATGTTGACGATGCGTCCACCGTCGGAGAGACGATCGAGAGCGGCCTGAATGATGAAGAAGGGCGCGCGGGCGTAGACCGCCATCAGGGTGTCCCAACTCTCCGGCGTCGCGTCCTTGAAGCCAACCCAGCCGGAATTGCCAGCGTTGTTGACCAGAATGTCGAGCGTTTTGCTTCCGTTCCGCCTGGTGAACTCGTCGTCGAGTCTCTCGAACAAAGCCGGGACGGTCGCCGGATCAACGAGATCCGCATGGATCGCGAACGCGGTGCCTCCCGCTTTCCCGATGGCCGCGATCGCCTCGTCCGCGCTGGATTTGCTGGCGTTGTAGGTTAGCGCGACTGTCGCACCATCCTTTGCAAGACGTTCCGCGATGGCGCGGCCAATGCCCCGTGATGCCCCGGTAACGAGAGCTGTTTTGCCCTTTAGCGATCGTGTCATTTGATTTTTCTCCTCAGAGTTGTGCCAGGCCACCGTCAACGGCGACCTCGCTCGCGGTCATGAAGCTGCTGTCCGCGGACGCAAGAAAGGCGGCGACCGCCCCGATCTCCGCCGGATCGGCCATACGCTGGAGCGGCGTCATCGCACCGTAGGCCTTCTGGCCTTCTTCGCCCAGCGCCTCCTTGGCTAGTTCGGTCGCCGTCGCCCCGGGCGACAGCACGTTCACCCGGATGCCGGTGCCCTTCAGGTCCTCCGCCCAGGTCCGGGCGAGGTTGCGCACCGCTGCCTTGCTCGCGCTGTAAGCCGTGAATCCCGGGGCGCCCGTGGTGCCGGCGCTCGATCCCGTCAGGATGATCGAACCGCCTGAACCCATCAGCGGCAGCGCCTTCTGGACCGTAAAGATCGTCCCCTTCACATTGGTGTCGAAGGTGTCGTCAATGTGCTCGGCGGTGATCTGGCCGAGAGGAAGCGGGCTTCCCGCACCAGCGTTGGCGAAGACGATATCGAGGGTTCCGCGCTCGGCCTTCACCGCCGCGTAGAGCCGGTCGAGGTCGGCCAGGTTGGAGACCGAGCCCGTCACCGCGCGGGCATTCGGCCCAAGGTCGGCGACAGCGGCGTCGAGCGCTTCCTGGCGGCGGCCGAAGATGAATACGAAGGCGCCTTCCTCGATGAAGCGCTTCGCTGCGGCGCGGCCGATACCCGTGCCGCCACCGGTGATCACGGCGGTCTTTCCATTCAGTCTGTTCATGTCATGCATCCCTTGAAACGAAAACGACGAACACGATTCTGCGGGACTTGATTCATGAAGCCAATTGACCAAATATGTATAGATTCAATCTACTTTTTAGATATCTATGCTCGACAACGTCACGATCAATCAACTGCGAGCCTTCGTCGCCGTGTGTGATCAGGGAAGCTTTTCCGGGGCTGCACGGGAGCTGAGGCGTGCACAGTCGGCGATCAGCCACGCGATCACCTCGCTCGAGAGCGCATTTGACGTGTTGCTGTTCGAGCGCAACGCTCGCAAAGCGACGCTCACGGCCGCGGGTCGCAGCCTCCTGCCTGACGCGCGCGGGGTGATCTCGCGAACCGAGGAAATGAAGATGCGCGCGGTTGCGATTGCCGAAGCCGGGGTTCCACAAGTTTCGCTTGCCGTGGATACGTATTTTCCGCGTGCGCACCTGATTGAATGCCTGCGCAACGTGCAGGCGGGCTTTCCAACGGTCACGATCAATCTGCGCATGACGACCATGCAGGGCGGAGAGCGTCTGGTTCTCGAAGGCACTTGCGCATTGGCGGTGACGATCACGGACGTCCCGGAGGTGAGCCCAGGCACCATAGAAAGGCAGCATTTATGTGACACCCACATGGTGACCGTCTGTGCGGCATCGCATCCGCTGGCCGCAATCGCGGGGCAGATCCCGCGGGAAGAATTTGGCCGGCACATCCAGCTTGTCGTAACCGACAATCAGCCCGATGCCGAAAAGACACAACAGGGAGTCGCCAGCGAACGCCAGTGGTGGGTGAATGACCTCGGCGCGAAGCATGATCTGCTCAGGGGAGGCTTGTGCTGGGGGCACATGCCGCGCCATATGGTCGAGGAAGATCTCGCGAAGGGAACACTTGTCGAACTCCAACGGCGCGCATGGCACATGCGCCCCCTCACGTTCATGATCTCGCACCGGCGCGGGTACTCGTTTTCCGAATGCGAGACACGGCTGGTCGAGCTCCTTGGCAAATGTCATCCTTCGCAAAGAGTGGGAAGACCAGGCCAGCGTAGTGCGCGCTTGCTGATGGCTTTGCCCGGAGACGTTGTCCAACCGTGACGTGGGCACCGGCCGAGTCCGGCCCGGGAGTTTGACCAGGCGTCTGCCACACAGGAGGTTGCGGCGTCATTGCGTTCGACGAAGTGAGAGTTCGGCTAAGGCCGTACAAAATTCTGCGCGGTCCACGAAACGGTTTTGGCGTTGGTTTCAGGAAGGCAGTCCGCTGGACAAGGCCGTATCACTACTTCGAGGAGAACGAGTGACGCTCTGGCTTCTGTCTCCATCCGCGCAATGGCCTCGCCGATGGCGAGGCCATTTGTTTTTGTAGCTTCAGAAGATCATGAAGTCATCGTTGCAGTCGGGAATCGCGTTCAGCAACTGTTCCAGCCGATACCAGCCGAGCCGCGCGGCCAGGTGCGTCGCGAATGCGTACAGCGCCTGTGCCGCGTCGTGACGCGCGTCAGGGCTTCGAGCCGAAGCGTTCCGGCTCATGCGCAACAAAGTACAGCACTGCATGTGAAGCTCCTCGCAAGAGAGGCGCGCGTATTCGGCAGCATCTAGCGCGCGCCGATCGCGGACACCAGTGCGGCGAACACCTCGTGCAGTTCGGTCCTGCCGAAGTGCCGCTCGCCTGCACCCGCTTCGGCATCGATGCGGCCCGCGTTCTGCGCATCGTAGAGATCGACGATGAGTTGCGCGTGATTGGCATTGAGTCCTGCGCGCAGAAGCGTCGCCGTCCAGTCGCTGCGCGGCAACGCGCGTGCGACGATGGTGCGCCCGGCCACTCCGCTCAATGCACTGGCGACGCCGTTCGCATCGTAGCGCCGGGGGCCTTCGACGCTCACGACGCGGACGGCATCGCCCGCATGCCCATCGATCTGCAACTGCGCGGCAAGCACGCCGACATCGTGCGCCGACACCGACGGGAAAGCCCTGTCGACGGGATGATGCAGGCTCGGCAGCAAACCCGTCGAGAGCGCGGCGGGCAGCACGCGCGCCCAATTCTGCATGTGCTCTGCCGAGCGCAGCAGCGTCAGGCGTGGCACAGCATCGCGGAACGCCGTTTCGAGGTGATGGAACAGCAACGTGATGCCCGTGCCCGTATCGAGCTCGGCGCCATAGTCGGACAGCGCGACGACATGAACCTCGGGATGCTCGCGCAGCGCGCGGGCTGCCACATCGACCGTTCGACGCATCGTGCCGGCGGGATCGGGGTCACGATGCGGCACGGGGCACAGCATCTGCACGCCTCGGGCGCCGACGAGCGCGCGCGTCACCGATGCCTCATCCATCAGATCGCCCAGCACGACCTCACAACCGAGGCGCTCGAGCGCCTCGCGCTGGGCGGGGTTGCGCACAACGGCGCGTACGGCATGGCCCGCGTGCCGCAATGCCGTTGCGGCCGTGCGTCCCACGTTGCCCGCTGCGCCAAAAATCACGAACATCATCCGGCTCCTTGATCGTTCAGATGGCATCGAGCGTAAGCCGCGACGACGTCCGAAGCGCGCATGCAAGGATGCAAAACAGCAGATCCGGATGACGATCTGCGTGCGACGGCAGTCGACATGAATGGGCGGCCTGCAGGCTGGCGCGAAACGAAGCACAATGCGTCAATCTGAACGATGACGGAAGGAGCAGGCGATGAATGCAGTCAACCGTCGGCTGGTGCCGCACTCCGGCGCGCGCGAGAGCTTGCGTTCGAGCGCACCGCTCGGCTGGTCTGGATTCGGCGCGGAACTCGTCGGCGTGGCCGCCGGCGCGCATCGCATTCCGGCGATGGCGCATCATCGCGTTGGCGTGCATGTCGGCGCGCCTGTGAGAGCCGTGTGCCGATGCAACGGCCGCCGTTATGCGCGCATTCAGGCGCATGGCGATGCCGACGTGATTCCGGCCGGGCTTGACGGCGAGTGGTCCGATGACGCGAACTGTACGATCTTGCGCATCTGGATTGCCGACGATTTCGCGCGCGAGACGTTCGACCAGCTCGGTCTGCGCGCAGCCGATGCGCAGATTCGCCCGCAATTCCAGATGCGCGACGCGCGGTTTCAGCATCTGGCCTGGGCCATGCGCGCGGAACTCGAAGCCGAATACGCATCCGATCCCCTCTATGCGGAGAGCCTCTGCACGGCAATGATCGTGCGGCTCGCCGGCGGCGGCGTCCCATGCGACGACAAAAGACGCACACTGTCGCCGCGTGTTGCTGCGCGCGTGAGCGACTATATCGAGTCGCATCTCGACGAACGTCTGACGCTCGCCGGACTCGCTGCGCTCGCCGCACTGAGCGTGCCGCATTTCAAGGTGCTGTTTCGCGAGACGTTCGGCGTGCCCGTACATCGGCATGTCGTGCAGCGGCGCGTGGAGCGAGCGCAAATGCTGCTGTCGCAAGGGCGCCTGAGCGCGAGCCAGGTCGCGCTCGAAACCGGCTTTGCACATCAGAGCCACATGGCGCACTGGATGAAGCGGCTGCTCGGCGTGACGCCGCGCGATCTCACCCGCAACGGCGAGGGACGGCCGATCGTTGCGCGCTAGCGCAGGTGTTGCGTTCGCGCCGCCTGTGATTCAGCCGGCCTGTGATTCAAACTTTCACGCGCGCTGAAGCGGGATCGTACGGCGCTTTGAGATGCAGCGTCGCCGGCAGCAGATCGCCGGCGACGTCGATCTGATAGCGGCCGCTCGTGAGCCACGCTTCGTCGGGCGCGCCATCGTCGTCGCGCTTCACGTAACCCATCGCGACCGGGCAGCCGAGCGTATGGCCGAACGCCGCCGACGTAACGAAGCCCGCCACCTCTCCATCGCGCAGGATCGCCTCGCCGCCCCATAGCATGCGATCGCTTGCGCCGTCTGCGGTGAGCACGACGAGACGCTTGCGCAGCGGCTCGTCGCGCAGTTTGACGAGCGCCTCGCGCCCGACGAACGGAATGTTCTTGTCGAGCTTGCACGCGAACGCGAGCCCCGCTTCGAACGGATTCGTATCCGGCGACAGCTCGCGTCCCCATGCGCGATAGCCTTTCTCAATGCGCAGCGACTCCAATGCATAATAGCCCGCGTTTTTCAGACCGAAACGCGCGCCCGCCCGATGCAGCGTTTCGTAGACGCCCACCGCGAATTCGACGGGCACATACAGCTCCCAGCCGAGTTCGCCGACATACGTGATACGCGTCGCGCGCACGGTCGCGTAGCCGATATCGACTTCGCGGCTCTGCCCGAACGCGAACGCCTCCTTGCTCCAGTCGGCCTTCGAGACGCTCGCGAGCAGATCGCGCGCGCACGGTCCCATCACGGCGAGCACCGCGTATTGACCGGTCACGTCGACGAGCATGCAGTGGCTGTCGTGCGCAATGCGTTTGTCGATCATGTCGAAGTCGCGCGTGGTTTGCGCGGAGCCCGTGACGAGCAGATATTCGTCGGCGGCGAGGCGCGTGAGCGTGAAATCCGATTCGTAGCCGCCGCGCGCGTTGAGCATGCCCGTATAGACGGTCGTGCCCGGCGGCACTGCGACGTCGTTCGCGACGATCTGTTGCAACACGGCTTCGGCATCGCGTCCCTTGACGAGAAATTTGGAGAACGACGTCATGTCGAAGAGCGCAACGCGTTCGCGGCATGCGCGATGTTCGTCGCCGCTCCACGGCAGCCAGTTCTGTTGGCCGAACGCATAGTCGATGCGCGCCTGCTCGCGCGTCGGCGCGAAGAAGTTCGCGCGTTCCCAGCCCATCTTGCTGCCGAAGCATGCGCCTTCGTCCCGCAGCAGCGCATGAAGGGGCGAGCGCCGGAACGGCCGCGCGCTGTCGAGTTCGCGATTCGGCCAGGGCATCGCGTAGTGCAGGCCGAGCGTCTCCTTCACGCGGTCGTGCAGCCACGTGTCGTTGCCGTTGAAGCGCGCGAAGCGGCGAATGTCGACGGGCCACAGGTCCATCGTCGGTTCGCCCGCGACGATCCACTCGGCGAGCGCCATGCCCGCGCCACCCGCCGACGCAATTCCCATCGAGTTGAATCCCGCGCCGACATAGAAGTTGCGCAGCTCGGGCGCTTCCCCAAGGATGAAGTTGTTGTCGGGCGTGAATGACTCGGGGCCGTTGTAGAACTGGCGCACCTGGGCCGTCTCCAGCGCGGGCACGCGTTGCAGTGCGTTTTCCATCAGGATCTGGAATTGATCCCAGTCATCGGGCAGCAACTGGAACTCGAAGTTCTCGGGAATGCCGTTCATGCCCCACGGCTTCGCATCCGGTTCGAAGCCGCCCATCACGAGGCCGCCCACTTCTTCCTTGAAGTAAATGTAGCCGTCCGGGTCGCGCATCACGGGCAGATCGGGATGCACGCCCGCAATCCGCTCGGTGACGATGTAGTAGTGCTCGGCCGAATGGAGCGGCACCGTGACGCCGCATAGGCGTCCCACGGCCTTCGCCCACTGGCCCGCGCAATTGACGACGACCTCCGCCGTGATCGCGCCTTCGTTGCCCGCCTTGTCGCGCCACGCAACGCCGCTCGCCTCGCGGCCCTTGTGGGTCTCGCGCGTGTGGATCGCCGTGACACGCGTGTTCTCGACGATGCGCGCGCCGCGCCGCCGTGCGCCGCGCGCGAGCGCCTGCGTCAGATCGGTTGGGTTCGCCTTGCCGTCGCCGGGCAGCCAGACGGCGCCAAGCAGATCGTCCGTGCGCATCGGCGGCCACAGTTCGCCCGCTTCCTTCGGGCCGATCACATCGCACGTCACGCCATACGCGCGCGCGACGGCGGCCGTGCGCTTCAGCTGCGTCATCCGCTCGGCCGTGCGCGCCACCGACAGCGAGCCGCATTGCTTCCAGCCCGTCGCGAGTCCCGTGTCCGCTTCGAGTTCGGCGTAGAGCGCCGTCGAATAGCGGATCAGCTTCGTCATGCTTTCCTGCGCGCGCAACTGGCCGACGAGCCCCGCCGCATGCCACGTCGTGCCGCACGACAGCTGGCCCTGTTCGAGCAGCACGACATCCGTCCAGCCGAGCTTCGTGAGATGCCAGGCGAGCGAGCATCCGATGATGCCGCCGCCCACGATGACGACGCGCGCCTGCGTCGGAAGATTGGTTGACATGTGTTGGACCTCGTCGAGGTGTGTGGAAGTGAGTTGAAATATGTGGAAATGCGTTGTTGTGTACTCTGCCGCAAAAACGCGCATGACGCAACGTTTTCTGGCGCCGTCGGGCAAGCGAGCAGGGCGGGGTTGTGTGGGATTGTTTGGATTCGTGTTGGCCTCGGGCGGGCGTGTCTGCTAGACTCGCGCCAGATTCCAACCGCCGCTGCCGATGTTCGCTACCCACCGACAGAACGAGATCCTGCGCCTCGTCCGCGCGCAACAGACCTGCACGATCACCGATCTGGCGAACACGTTCGCCGTGTCCGATGAAACGATTCGTCGCGACCTGAAGCCGCTCGTCGCCGAAGGGCTGCTCGTGAAAGTGCATGGCGGCATCATGTTGCCCGCGCAACTCGACGAGCCGCCGTTTCGCCGCCGCATGGTCGAGCAGCGCGACGCCAAGCGCGCGATCGCGGCGCGCATCGCGCAAATGATCGACGACGGCGATTCGCTGCTGCTCGACGGCGGCACGACCTGCGTGCATATCGCTCACGCGCTCGAATCGCATTCGCGCCTGACGGTCGTCACCAATTCCGCCGAGATTGCGCGCCTGCTGGCGCCGCGCAACGGCAACCGCGTGCTGATGGCGGGCGGCGAACTGCGCGCCGACGATGCATCCGCTGTTGGCGAGAGCGCGCTCGCTTTCGTCCGGCAATTCCATGTGCGTTATGCGATCGTGTCGGTGACGGCCATCGACGCGAAGGGGCGCTTCATGGACGCGCAGCCCGCCGACGCCGCACTTGCGCTCGCGGCGTTCTCGCAAGCGGAGCGGCGCGTCGTCGTCGCCGATCACTCGAAGTTCGGCCACAGCGCACTCGCTCATGTATTCGGCCCGGACGGTCTCGACATTCTCGTCACCGATGTCGCGCCGGCTGCGGCACTGTCGAAGGTTCTGTCGGCGGCTGGCGTCGAAACGATCTGCGCGGCCCCCGCGCCGGGTGAAGCAGGCGGGTCCGGCACCTGATCGGGTGCCACGGGCTGCGTCAGCACGCAGACCTGAAGTGCAGCGCCGCAAGAGCCGCTAACGGGATCGAAGGGACCGTCCTGGGCTCGCGCATCGGCCCGTGAAGCCGATAAGCCGCTTATCGCCGCGATCGGCCGATTTAACGAAATGGTTCACCGGCTGCGCAAAAATGAGAGGTTAATTGACTGATTGAATTCGTTCTAATAATCTTCACCCCGATTTAAATCGAATGCGTCAACGGCGACGCTCGAATTGTTAAATCTTCCCGGTAACTGGCACGAACTCTTTATTGCGTAAATGTTAAATCCGCAAAAGGACGTTCGTGATGCAGCGCCGCATGTGCCAGCGGTGTCGTCCGCCGGCCGGTTGTCAGTTGCCTGCCAGTTATTTCTGGTGGCCGAAAAGCTGTGGCATTCCCCGCAAAGCGAGCAGCGGCGCTCGTTTCAGGGCGGCGGCACGATTAGTCTGTGAAGTACTGCAGAAAGCAAAACGCAAGAAAAATCCGCTGGCACCAGGCGGTCAAAAGAAGTCGAATTCGCGCCTCTTATACACCGGCATTTCGATGAGTCGTAATAGGGTGCGAAGGCATTAAAGCAATATCGGGGCTATCAAGGCGTTGTCGGGCAATGAGAAAGAATTGGCCCGCAATCGATGCAGGGCTTGCCGCGCCAATGTGGAATTCCAGTTTCATATTGCCGGTTGTGGTCCTTCATCAATGATTTCCCGGTCGGATGGAAACAACGATTGAGCGTTGCGGGGTTTTATGAGAATTGCAGTTCTGGAGGAGACACAGGCGCAAGCCGATTTCGTGTGCGGGACGCTATCGGCGGCGGGGCACAGCTGCCATGCGTTCGGGAATGGACAGGCGCTGATCGGGCAACTGCGCAGCCAGCCGTTCGATCTGCTCGTGCTCGATCGCGATGTGCCGGGCCTGCCCGCTGACGATGTGCTGCACTGGGTCCGCGAGAATTTCAGCGAGCGTCTGCCCATCCTTCTGATGATGAGCGCAGAGGATACGTCCGACCCGATAGCGGACGTCGACGATTGTCTCGTCAAGCCCATCAGCGCGGCGACGTTGCTCGCGCGCGTCGGCATGCTGCTGCGCGGCGCGGGCCAGGCGCTGGTGGCCGGGAAGGAAGTGTTCGGTGAATACGAATTCGAGCCGGGCTCGAAGCGCGTTCATGTGCGCGGCCATTCCATCACGCTCACGCACAAGGAATTCGAACTCGCGCTGCTGCTCTTCAAGCATCTGAGCCGGCCGCTGTCGCGCTCGCATATTCTCGATGCGATCTGGAAACAGGCGGCGGCCATTCCGTCGCGTACGATGGATACGCACGTGTCGATGCTGCGCACGAAGCTCGGCTTGCGTCCCGAGAACGGCTATCGGCTGATGCCGATCTACGGCTACGGCTATCGGCTCGAACGCATCGAGAAGGGCGACACATAGAGCGGCCCTTAACCCGGCCCGTACCTGGCCCCTTAACTGGTCCCTTACCTGGCCCCTTGACTGGTCCCTTAGCTGGCCCCTTTCTTGGCCCTTATAGCGCATCGTCATGCGCCTGCTGCTGCATCGACCGCGCTTCTTCGCAAGCGGATTTCCGATCGCACCACGTGTTCTCGAAGAGACACGCATCGAGCGGCATGCGTTTCGCCCAGCCTTCCGATTCGAGCATCGGCTCGGGATAGAAACGCTCCACATGCCCGAGACACAGAATGGCGATGGGCCGCGCGCCCTCCGGCATGCCGAGCATCGCCCGCACTTCGTCGGCATCGAACAGCGACACCCAGCCCATTCCAAGCCCTTCGGCGCGCGCCGCGAGCCACATGTTCTGGATCGCGCATGCGACTGAAGCCAGATCCATTTCGGGCAGCGTGCGCCGTCCGAAGATGTGCTTCTCGCGGCCGTCCATCAGCGCCATCACGAGCAGTTCGCCGCATTCGAGCATGCCTTCCACCTTGAGCTTCATGAACTCGTCGCGCCGCTTGCCGAGCGCATCCGCCGTCAGCACACGCTCGCGCTCGACGACGGCATGCAGCTTCTGCCGAAGCGCGGGCTCGGTGATGCGGCCGATCCGCCACGGCTGCATATAGCCGACGCTCGGCGCGTGATGCGCGGCGTCGACGAGGCGCGCGAGCACGGCGGGATCGACGGGCGTGGGCACGAAGTGGCGCATGTCGCGCCGCTCGTAGATCGCGCGGTAGACCGCCGCGCGTTCGGCGTCGTCAAAAGGCTCGGCCATCGAAGAGAGCAGCCGCGAAGGCTGGGTTGGACGGCCAGTAGCCGTGCATGTAAGTGGCGACGATCGAACCTTGGCGATAGACGGCTTCGCCGGGCGCGTCGGACTGTGCGCGCGTCGCGTGACGCACGGGCGCGAGCGGTGTGCTCACGCGCGAGTAGTGAAACGTGTGGCCCGTCAGCGTGCCGTGCACGTTGTCATCGATCTGCTGCATGCCGAGCGCTGTGAAACGCGTCTGCATCGCGGCATGACCGGGCAGCAGGCCGAGCATCGGCGTCGTGACACCTTGCGTGTCGGTCACGCTGTCGAGCAGATACAGCATGCCGCCGCATTCGGCGACGATGGTCTTGTTCGCAGCCGCATGCGCACGGACGGATGCCGCACTGCTCGCATTGGCTGCGAGCGCCGGCGCATGCAGTTCCGGATAGCCGCCGGGCAGATAGAGCGCGCTCGCATCGACGGGAACGGGCTCGTCGGCGAGCGGCGAGAAATACGTGACGCGCGCGCCCAGCGCTTCGAGCAGTTGCACGTTCGCCGGATAGATGAACGCGAACGCCGCGTCGCGCGCGACGGCGATATGCATGCCGTCGAGCAGTCGCGGCAACGGCGCTTCGTGCGCGGGCTCGTCGAATGCCACGACAGGCGGCAGTTGCGCGAGCGCCGTCGACGCCAGCGCATCGGCCGCGCGATCGAGCCGTGCATCGAGATCGTCGATCTCCGCGGCCTGGAGCAAGCCCAGATGTCGATCGGGCAATTCGATCGCATCGCTGCCAGACAGATAGCCGAGCATTTTCAGATCGGCGGGCAACGACTCTTCGAGAATCTGCGCATGACGCGTGGAGCCGACCCGGTTCGCGAACACGCCATGAAACGGCACGTCCGGCCGAAAGCGCGCGAGGCCGAAGGCGACCGCGCCGAAGGTCTGCGCCATCGCTTTCGCTGAAATCACGGCAGCGACGGGGACGTTGAATTTCGCGGCGAGATCGGCGCTACTCGGCGTGCCGTCGAAAAGGCCCATCACGCCTTCGATCAGGATCAGATCCGCGTCGCGCGCCGCTTCGGCGAGCAGCGCGCGGCATGCGTGCTCGCCGACCATCCACAGATCGAGCGACAGCACGCTTGCGCTGCTCGCGCGCGCGAGGATCATCGGGTCGAGGAAATCCGGGCCCGTCTTGAACACGCGCACGTCGCGCCCCATCCGCCGATGATGCCGCGCAAGCGCAGCCGTGATCGTCGTCTTGCCCTGGCCCGACGCCGGCGCGCTAATGAAGAGAGCGGGGCACGCGGACATCGTTCAGAACTCCACGCCGCGCTGCGCCTTCACGTGCTGCTCGCGATACGGATGCTTGACGAGGCGCATTTCGGTGACGAGATCGGCGGCGTCGATCAGCGCGTCGGGCGCGTGACGTCCCGTAATGACGACGTGCAGCATCTCGGGCCGAGCGTTGACGACGGACAGCACTTCATCGAGCGGGAGATATTCGTACTTCAGCACGGTGTTCAGCTCGTCGAGAATCACCATCTGATACTCGCCGCTTTCGATCATGCGGCGCGCTTCGTTCCAGCCTTTGCGTGCCGTCGCGATGTCGGCTTCTCGGTCCTGCGTGTTCCAGGTGTAGCCGTCGCCCATCGTGACGAAATCGCAATTAGCCTGTGCGCCGAGAAAGTCGCGCTCCGACGTATGCAGCGCGCCCTTGATGAACTGCACGACGCCAAGCTTCATGCCGTGGCCGAGCACGCGCACGGCCATGCCGAACGCGGCCGTGGATTTGCCCTTGCCCGTGCCCGTGTAGACGATCAGCAGGCCTTTTTCGATGGTCGCCTGTGCCTGCTTCTTCTCGTGGCCTTCGCGGCGGCGCTGCGTCATGCGTGCGTGCGATTCGGGATCGGTCTTCATCGATTGTCCTTCGTTCGGTGTGTGTCGTTTGAGTGCTGATGGTTGGCGCTGCTATGTGGCCCTGCTACATGGCCCCGATGTCGTCGGCGGAGCACGCGATCGCGACCGTGACGCCGTCGCGCGCGCGTTTGTGCACGAGCAGCCGTCCGTTTCGCGTGGCGAGCAACGCGCATGGTTCGCAGACGCCGTCGACGCCCATATGCTCGCGCACGGCCTGCGATGCATTCGTATGTGCGTCGAGCGCGGCGATCTGTTCCCGCGTAAAGGTGCGCATCGGCAACGCATGGCGTGCGCAGAACGCGACGAGGCCGGGTTCGGCGGCTTTTATATCTACGGTTGCGACGGCCCTGAGCGCTTCGAACGGCAGCATGTCGCCGAGCGCATCGCGCACCGCCGCTTCAATCTGCTCAACCGACACGCCGCGCCGGCAACCGATGCCCACGATGACCTCCGTCATGATGACGCGTGCTGAACGAATGCATCGACGGGCACAGCCAGCGACGCGACGCCGCCGATCACGACGATCGAAGGCGAGCCCAGCCCCGCATCCGCGACCCGCATGGTGAGATCGCGTAACGCCGCGCATACGTGACGCTGCTCGGGCCGCGTCGCCGATTCGATTGCGGCGCACGGCGTATCCGGCGACATGTCGGCGCGCAGCAGCGCGTGAACGATGTCGTTCAGGCGGCGCATGCCCATGTAGATCACGAGCGTCATCCGCGTGGCGGCGAGCGCGGGCCAGTCGGCTTCGTGCTCGCTCGCGCCGTGACCCGTGACGAAGATCACGCCCTGCGCGTAATCGCGATGCGTGACGGGAATGCCGATTGCCGCAGGCGCAGCGATGCCCGCCGTGATTCCGCTGACGATCTCGACGTGTATTCCTTCCGTCTGCAACGCCTGCTGCTCTTCGCCGCCGCGTCCGAACACGAACGGATCGCCGCCCTTCAGACGCGCGACGCTGCGGCCCGCGCGCAAATGATCGAGCATCGTCGCGACGATCGCGGATTGTGGTGTCGATGCGTGGCCGCCGCGTTTGCCGACGTGGACGATCAGCGCATCGTCGCGCGCGAATTGAAGGACTTCGGGATTCACGAGATCGTCGACGAGCACGACGTCGGCCTGCGCGAGCGCGCGGACGGCCTTGAGCGTCAGCAGTTCGACGTCGCCGGGGCCGGCGCCGATCAACCAGGCGCGGCTCATCGCGATCGAAGCGCCGCTGCATGCGCGGGCCTTGAAGAAATGTGGGTCATGCGATGCTGCATCTGATGCGCGGCGCCAATGCCTGAAGTCCACTTATGAACGGGTACAAGCGGGCGTACAGGCAGCGCGTCACGCGTGGGCGCTGGCGTCCGTTTCCCGCGGCTCCAGCGAATGGCGACGGGTTTGGTCCGCCTCGTCGCCCCCTTGCATCTGGCCGGTATCCGGGCTGGCGGCTCATCGCGTTCGCCTTCCCACTTGCATGATGCAGGCAGTGGCCTTGAACGCACTGCGCGGAAATAACTTCTTCCGCTCGCCGCGTGACCGTTGCGGGGACAGCACAGGCTGAGCGCTTCATTCGCCGCACGTCATGTGCCATACACATGTGCCGTACAAAAGAGGCGCTTCCCTGTTTCCCGTTTAACCGTGCAAGCGAGCGCAGGCACGGCACCAGACGCGCGCATACGATAGCACAGCCGACCTTGAACGTCGCTGCGGAGTTTCCTCGATGGGTGCGTTGCAACGCGGGCGAAGGAGGCACTCTGCCTCTATTCTTGACGCTCCCCGCGTGCAAGCCTAAACTCGCACGCACTCTGGTGCTCGCGCGCGCTTTCTGCTCGCGCAGTTAAACGGGAAATAGCAGGCCCCTCGTGTCGCTCATGTCGGATCGAGTCGTCCCAGGCCAAACTATGCTGCTCCCCGCAACGGTAGGTGAAGGCATCGCGAAGTCGATGCGGAGCCGTCTCGCTGCATGTGCGTCCAACAGCGGCCCATGCAGATCATCCACTGCGCGAAAACGCTCGCGCGGGAAGGAGAGGCGGCGCTTTCATCAGCCCGGATACCGGCCCGAGAAAACGACGCAATGCTGCGGGGATGCGGCGCTGCGTTCACGATTCCGCACGTGCCGCATGCCCGTTTCGCGCTTGCTTCTTTAAGCTGCGAAGCGTTTGCGGCGCCGTTTTCCGTCCCCGTGCATCACGCTGACTCGCACCGCTCGCGGCGTTGCGATTTCAGAGTCCAGAGTCGCCCGACAACACAGCGGGCAACGGAGCCATCATGCAGACACAGATGCGCAAGATTCCCGTGACGATCGTCACAGGCTTTCTCGGCAGCGGCAAGACGACGTTGATGCGTCACATTCTTCAGCACGCGGGCGGCTTGCGCATCGCGGTCATCGTCAACGAGTTCGGCGAGCTCGGCATCGACGGGGAAATCCTCAAGGGTTGCGGCATCGGTTGCGACGAGAACGGCAACGAGACGGAGGGCCAACTGTACGAGCTTGCCAATGGCTGCCTCTGCTGCACCGTGCAGGAAGAGTTCTTTCCCGTGATGGAGCAGCTCGTCGAGCGGCGCGGCCAGATCGATCACGTGCTGATCGAAACGTCGGGCCTCGCGTTGCCGAAGCCGCTCGTGCAGGCGTTCAACTGGCCGTCGATCAAGAACAGCTTCACCGTCGATGCCGTCGTCACCGTGGTCGACGGGCCTGCCGTCGCGAGCGGTCAGTTCGCCGACGACCCCGCCGCCGTCGACCAGTTGCGCAAGGCCGATCCCAATCTCGATCACGAATCGCCGCTGCACGAGCTGTTCGAAGACCAGCTGTCGGCGGCCGATCTCGTGATCCTCAACAAGACCGATCTGCTCGACGAAGCGCAGCAGGCCGCCGTCGAATCGACGCTGCGCGAAGAGATACCGCCTCAGGTGAAAGTGGTGCGCGCGCATAGCGGGCAGCTCGATCTGCACGCGTTGCTCGGGCTCGAATCCGCATCGGAAGAAACGATCCATTTGCGGCACGATCATCACGGTTCCGCCGACGATCCCCATCACGCCGATCACCATCACGACGAGTTCGATTCCGTCGTCGTGACGGCACAGGCGCCGTCGCGCGACACGATGATCGCGGCGCTCAGGCAGGTGGTCGAAGCGCACACGATCTATCGCGTGAAGGGTTTTGCGGCCTTGCCGGGCGCGGCGATGCGTCTCGTCATTCAAGGCGTGGGGCGGCGCTTCGACAGCTATTTCGACCGGCGCTGGCAGGCGGGCGAACTCGACGCGTCTTCTGGCTCTGCGCTCAGCCGCTTCGTACTGATCGGCGCGGACCTCGATCAACGTGCGTTGCAGCGCGCGCTCGATGAAGCGTTGAACGACGTCGCGAACGCCCTGGCGCAACAGGTCTGAAGGCGGCGAGATGCATCTGCTGCGCACCGTCCCCGGCGGTTTCGTCGACGATACGAAGGGCGTCATCCGTATCGACCAGAAGCCCGCGGATATCGTCGTTCTCAGTTCCGCGGACACGACGCTGTCGCTGCTCGCGAGCGTCGTGCCGCGTCTCGGCGAAGGCTTTCCGAGCGTGCGGCTCGCGAATGTCACGTATCTGCGGCAGCCGGCTTCCGTCGATTTCTACGTCGACGATGTGTTGCAGCACGCGCGCGTCGTCGTCGTCGATCATCTGGGCGGCGAGTCGTACTGGCCGTATGGAATCGAACAGGTCGTCGCGCTCGCGCAGCGCAACGGGCAGACGCTCGCGATGTTTTCCGGCGACTTGCAGGAAGACCCGAATCTGCTCGCGCGCAGCACGGCGGATGCGGACCTGTGTCACCGGTTGTGGCGCTATCTGCGCGAAGGCGGCGTGCGCAATGCCGAGTCGTTCATGCGCTGCATCGCGTGGCGCGCGCTCGGTTGGGGCGACGAGCCTGCGCCGCCGAGCCCGTTGCCCGCAGCCGCGCTCTATCACGCCGCGCACGACGCGGCGACCATCGAAGACTGGCAGGCGCGCTGGACTCAGGGCGCGCCCGTCGTCGCGGTGCTGTTTTACAAGGCGCATTTGCAGGCGGCGAACACGGCCGTGTTCGATGCGCTGATCGATGCGCTCGAAGCGCGCGGCATGAACCCGTTGCCGGTCGCGATCACGTCGCTGAAGGATGCGATGAGCCGCGACGTCGTGCAACGACTCGCCGCGCAGCACGACATCGCGCTCGTGCTGAACACGACGGCATTCGCCGCTTCCGCGATCGACGATCCCGAGCCGCTCGCGCTGGCGGGCGACGCGCCCGTGATGCAAGTGATCCTGAGCGGCGGCAATCGCGAAGACTGGCTGAAGGACAATCACGGTCTCAACTCGCGCGATATCGCGATGCATGTCGCGCTGCCCGAAGTGGATGGCCGCATCATCACGCGCGCAATCAGCTTCAAGGGTCTTGCGTATCGCTGTCCGCATACGCAGGTGGACGTCGTTCGCTATCAGCCTGATCACGAGCGCGTGGCGTTCGTCGCCGAATTGAGCGAGCGCTGGTGCAAGCTGCGCCGCACGCCGAACGCCGACAAAAGGCTCGCGCTGATCCTCGCGAACTATCCGATGAGCGAAGGGCGCATCGGCAATGGCGTGGGACTCGATACGCCTGCGTCAGTCGTGAATATCCTGACGATGCTTCGCGACGAAGGCTATCGCATCGACGATGTGCCCGCGAACGGCGAAGCGTTGATGGACTCGTTGACGCAGGGCGTGACCAACGATCCCGTCGTGCGCGATCTGCGGCCCGCGTTGCAAAGCCTCGCGCTGAGCGATTACATCACGCATTTCGCGCGTCTGCCGCAATCGCTGCGCGATGCGCTGAACGAGAAGTGGGGCCCACCCGAACGCGATCCGACCTTGCGGCGCGGACGCTTCATGATCGCGGGCTGGCGCTGCGGACATGTGTTCATCGGCATCCAGCCGCCGCGTTCGCGCGAGCAGAACGACTACGCGAGCTATCACGATGCCGAGCTCGTGCCGCCGCATGCGTATCTCGCGTTCTACTTCTGGCTGCGTCATCAGTTCGGTATCGATGCTGTCGTGCATGTCGGCAAGCATGGCAATCTTGAATGGCTGCCGGGCAAGAGTGTCGCGCTGAGCGATGCGTGCTGGCCCGATGCGATTCTCGGGCCGCTGCCGCATCTGTATCCGTTCATCGTCAACGATCCGGGCGAAGGCAGCCAGGCGAAGCGCCGCGCGCAGGCCGTAATCGTCGACCATCTGATGCCGCCTCTGACGCGCGCCGAAAACTACGGGCCACTGCAAGACCTCGAACGCCAGGTCGACGAATACTATGACGCGCTGATGGTCGATCCGCGCCGCGCGAAGCTGTTGCGCAAGACCATTCTCGACACGATTGTCACGCATCGGCTGCACGAAGAGCTGAGCGTCGACGCGCCGGACGATGCAGAGGCGGAAGACGCGCTGCTCACGCGCGTCGACGCATGGCTGTGCGAGCTGAAGGAAGCGCAGATACGCGACGGCTTGCATACGTTCGGCGAGTCGCCTCAGGGCGTGCAGCGGCGCGATACGCTGCTCGCGCTCGCGCGCTTTCCCGTCGGCGATGGACAGGGCGAGAAGGCGGGGCTCATCGATGCGCTCGCTCGCGATCTGGACGTCGATCGCGTCTTTGATCCGCTGTCGGCGGACTGGTCGGTCGCATGGGAAGGGCCACGTCCTGCGTTGCTGGAACAGGTCAGCGATGCGCCGTGGCGCCACAACGGCGACACGCGCGAACGGCTCGAACTGCTCGCATCGTGCTTGCTCGACGATATGTGCGGGCTGCCTTGCGGTTCACGCATCCCACTCGATGCCGATGCATTGCCGCACGCGGCGCGCGTGATCGCACGGCTGCGCGATGACATCCTGCCGCGTCTCGACGCATGCGGCGCGCACGAACTGATGCATCTGAAACGCGGGCTCGAAGGGCGTTTCGTGCCGCCTGGCCCGAGCGGCTCGCCGTCGCGCGGACGTCCGGACGTGCTGCCGACCGGCCGCAACTTTTATTCCGTCGACACGCGCGCGATCCCGACGCAAGCCGCGTGGTCGCTGGGGCTGAAGTCGGCGCAGACGTTGATCGAGCGTCACTTGCAGGAGCACGGCGACTATCCGCGCGCAATCGGCCTGTCGGTGTGGGGCACGGCGACCATGCGCACGGGCGGCGACGATATCGCGCAAGCGCTCGCGTTGCTCGGCGTACGGCCGAAGTGGGCGCCGGGCAGCCATCGCGTGACCGACTTCGAGATCATGCCGATCGCCGCGTTCGATCGGCCGCGCATCGACGTGACGTTGCGCGTGTCGGGCTTCTTTCGCGATGCGTTCGCCAACGTGATGCATCTGTTCGATGCAGCCGTGCAGGCAGTCGCCGAGCTTGACGAGCCCGAGGACGTCAATCCTATTCGTGCGCGCGTGATGCGCGAGCGCGATGTGTGGATCGCGCGCGGCGTCGCGCCCGACGAAGCGCGCAGGCGTGCGGGCTTTCGCGTGTTCAGCGCGCGGCCCGGCGCGTATGGCGCGGGCTTGCAGGAGATCATCGACACGCAACGATGGCAGACGGACGCCGATCTGGCGAATGCGTATCTGTCGTGGGGCGGCTACGCGTACACGCAGAAGAGCGCGGGCGAAGAGGCGCGGCACGCATTCGGCACGCGGCTCGCGGCGATGGATGTCGTGTTGCAGAATCAGGACAACCGCGAGCACGACGTGCTCGACTCGAACGACTACTACCAGTTCCAGGGCGGCATGACGGCGGCCGTGCGGCATCTCGCGGGCAATCAGCCGCACGTCTATCACGCGGATCACAGCAACCCGGATGCGCCCCGCGTTCGCACGCTGCACGAAGAGATTGCGCGCGTGATCCGTTCGCGTGTGGTGAATCCGAAGTGGCTCGACGGTGTGAAGCGTCACGGCTACAAGGGCGCGGCTGAAATCGCCGCGACGGTCGATTATCTCTACGGCTACGATGCGACGGCGCGCGTGGTCGCCGATCATCAATATGCGCTCGTCGCCGATGCGTATCTGAACGACAGCGATACCCGCGAGTTCATGCGCCGGCACAATCCGCATGCGCTGCATGCTGTCTGCGAGCGGCTCGTCGAAGCGATGCAGCGTGGACTCTGGCAGCAGCCCGGCGGCTATCGCGCGCAAATCGAACAACATCTGCTGGATAGCGAACAGCACATCGAAGGATCACGATCATGAGCGAGACCCGTGCGACGCCTGTCGTGTTTCCGTTTTCTGCATTGATCGGCCAGGCGCCGTTGCGACAGGCATTGTTGCTCGCGGCCGTCGATCCCGGCATAGGCGGCGTGCTGGTCAGCGGGCCGCGTGGCACGGCGAAATCGACGGCTGCGCGCGCGCTCGCCGAACTGCTGCCCGAAGGCCGCTTCGTGACGCTGCCGCTGGGCGCAAGCGAGGACCGGCTGATCGGCACGCTCGATATCGAAGCGGTGCTGCGCGATGCTTCTGTGCGCTTTTCGCCGGGGCTGCTCGCGAGCGCGCATCGCGGCGTGCTGTATGTCGATGAAGTGAATCTGCTGCCGGATGCGCTCGTCGATGCGCTGCTCGATGCGGCGTCGAGCGGCGTGAACACGGTCGAACGCGATGGCGTTTCGCACACGCATGATGCGAGCTTCGTGCTGATCGGCACGATGAATCCGGAAGAGGGCGAGCTGCGTCCGCAACTGACAGACCGCTTCGGCTTGATGGTCGAACTGGAAAACTGCTACGAGCCGCAGACGCGCCAGCACATCGTCAAAGCGCGGCTTGCATTCGATCTCGACCCGTTCGGTTTTCGCGCGGGTCATGTCGAGCAGCAGCACGCGCTGGTCGCGCGCATACGCGATGCGCGCGCGTCTTTGGCACACCTGTCGTTCGACGATGCCGTGCACGCGCATGTCAGCGCGTTGTGCATCGCTGCGGGCGTCGATGGATTGCGCGCGGATCTCGTGATGCTGCGTGCGGCGCGCGCGCTCGCCGCGTTCGAACAGGCCGATGACGTGACGCTCGAACATGTCGATCGCGTCGCGGAATCGGTGTTGCTGCATCGGCGGCGCTTGCATGACGATGAGAACGCGCAGGCTCAGGAGACCGCTTCTTCTGATCGACAGCCGCCGTCTTCAGCCGATAAGGCGAATCCCTCCACGGAAAGCGACTACGGCTATCTCCCGCCCGAGCGGACGGGCATCACGCACGTCAAGCAGGTCATTCCACTTCCGACAAAAAAACACTGAGCCATCGAAAGGGCGCGGCCGCGCGCGCAATGCGCAGCGGTTTTCGATGGCGGCAAGGCGCGGGCGATGCATCGCGCGGCGGCTCGGCCGGCGCACGCATCGCGTGGCCGCGCACGCTTGCCGCGAAGCGCAATCAACGTCTGGATGTGGATCATCTGCGCTTCGTTCATGAAGCGGCACGGGGCGGCGTGCTGCATTGCTTCTTGCTCGACTGCTCCGGCTCGATGCTGTCGGGGCAAAGGCTTGCGCTTGCGAAGGGGCTGCTCGTTGCGCTGTTCGATCAGGCGCGCGGCGAGCGATCGGAGGCGGCGCTCGTGTGTTTCGGCGGGCAACGTGCCGATGTGCGCTTTCGTCCTGCCGTGCCGCGCTGGTGGAACGAACGTTGGCTGTCGCCCATCGGCGGCGGTGGCGGCACGCCTTTGACGCTTGGCATCGAAACGGCGGCGACGGTGCTCGAACACGCGGCACGCCGCAAGCCCGGCCAGCAGCGCTGGCTGTGGATTCTCACGGACGGCCGCAGCAGCGGTGCGCCCGCGCGGCCCGTTGCCGCGGATCATGTCGTCTTCGTCGACTTCGAGCGCGACGAGACGGTGCGGCTCGGTCGCTGCGCTCAGCTCGCGCAAGCATGGGGCGTTGAGTACGTGCGTCCTGATGGGTTGATTGCCGCAAGGTAATCGCGCACACAGCATTGCCGCAATCGTACGATTCTGCGCGGGCATTCTGGCCCGCTGCCCATATCGGTTCGAGATATTGCCATCGCCTTTTCGCGTCTTTTTCGAAGACATACGTAGGGATGCTTCGAACTCCAAGTGGCAAAAATCTAAATAAGACTGCTCCTATTCAGCAACTCGGCCGCTTCGCATAACTTGCCGACGCTGCTAACCCATCGATTGGATTTGGATTGTCTGCGCCGTGTGAAAGAAGTCGACGTGCAGACGGCGCTTTTTTTCGCACTCGAAGCGGCACCACGAAGCGAAAGCCTTTCCGATAGCTGAGCCGATCGTTGGACTGAAGCCGATCATTTATTTATAAAAGTTAGGATAACAAATGAATAGAATTTACCGGACTGTCTGGAACGAAACGACGGGTACCTGGGCCGCCGCACAAGAGAATGCCGCTGCGCGTGGCAAGGGGTCGTCGAAGAAAAATCTCGCGGCCGTCATTGGCATCGTCGGAGCTAGCCTGGCGCTTGCGGCAGGCGGCGCCCATGCAGCCGTCACGACCGGATACGGCTCGCTCGAGCTGTGTCCGGGACTCGCGTCGGGAGGCACGGGTTCTTCGTACGGGTACGCGACGAGTGTGAACAACCTGGACTGCACGACTGCTGGAAGCAATCCTCTTTCGTTCTCACTGAACAATACGGGCGACACCAATGGGTCGTACGGTCTTTCGGCATCGACGGCGCGTATTACCGGTTATCAGACTGGCTTGCTTGAGTTGAAGGGCACGGCGGGCATCAGCATGCTGAACACCGTGAACATGAATTCGAACAAGATCACGAACCTTGCTGCTGGTGCCGTCAACGCGTCCAGCGCCGATGCAGTCAATGGCTCGCAGCTGTACAACGTGGCCAGCTCGACGGCGAGCGCAATCGGTGGCGGCTCGACTTTCGATCCGACGACGGGCACGATCTCCGCGCCGACCTACGTGCTCGACGGCGGCAACACGACCGCGACTAACGTGGGCAGCGCGATCACGAACATCGACGCTCGCGTGAACAACATCAGCAACGGCGCGGGCATCAAGTACTTCCACGCGAATTCGACGCTGGCCGATTCGTCGGCGGCAGGCACCAACTCCGTGGCGGTTGGCCCGGCAGCGACGGCCGCTCTCGCGTCGGACGTGGCGATCGGCAACAACGCGACGACGGAAGTGGGCGCAACCAACAACCCGGGCGCCATTGCGATTGGTGGAAGCGCGACAGCGTATGGCGCATATTCGAACAGTATTGGCGCGAATATCGCAATCGGTTATGGCAGCGTTGCCGGGAAGTCGGACGCCTCGACCTCACAGGGACTGGCACTGGGTACCTGGGCGACGGCTTCGAACTGGGCGACCGACGCTATCGGCACGAGTTCGACCGCGTCGGGCAACTATGCGTCGGCAATAGGCTCGCAATCGTGGGCGACGGGCGACCAGTCCACGGCGTTGGGTGCGTTCACCCACGCAACGGCAAACAACTCGACGGCGCTCGGCGAGGGCGCGAATGCCACGACGACGAACTCGGTCGCACTCGGCTACCACTCGGTCGCCAACTCCGCGGCCCTTGCCACGTCCGGCTACAACCCGGGCAGCGGGACCTTGTCGGCGGCCACGGCTGCGGGCGAAGTGTCGATCGGCACTGCGGGCGGGGAGCGCCGCATCACGAACGTCGCAGCCGGTCTGAACGGCGCGGATGCAGTGAACGTGAGCCAGCTGCAATCGGAAGACGCGAAGGTGAACACGGAAGGCGCAGCGACGGCGGCGGTGCTTGGTGGCGGCTCGACCTTCAATACGACGACGGGCGCGATCTCCGCGCCGACCTACGTGCTCAACGGCGGCAACACGACCGTGAGCAACGTCGGCTCCGCGATAACCAACCTCGACGGCCGCGTGACGCAGAACACGACGGATATCAGCAACATCCAGACGCAGATCGACAACGGCTCGATCGGTCTGGTGCAGCAGGATCAATCGACACGCACCATCACGGTTGCGAAGGGCACGGACGGTACGCTGGTGGACTTCACCGGGACGGCAGGCTCGCGCAGGCTGACGGGCGTAGCTAACGGCAACGTGAATGCATCGAGCGTGGATGCGGTCAACGGCTCGCAGCTATACAACCTGGCGAACTCGACGGCAAACGTGATCGGCGGCGGCGCGACGGTGAACAGCGATGGCTCGATTTCGAACCCGACGTACGTCGTGGGCGGCTCGACCGTGACGAACGTGGCGGGCGCGATCACGAACATCGACGCTCGCGTGAACAACATCGTGAACGGCGGCGGGATCAAGTACTTCCATGCAAGCTCGACGCTGGCGGATTCGACGGCATCGGGTGTCGATTCGGTGGCGATCGGAGCTGCGGCAACCGCGACAGCCCAGAACTCTGTGGCACTGGGTTCGGGCTCGACGACGACGGCCGATCTGTCGGCGGCGGGCTATAACCCGGGCAATACCACGTTGTCGGGTACGGCATCGGCAGCTAACGGCGAGGTGTCGGTGGGCTCGTCAGGCAAGGAACGCCGCGTGACGAACGTGGCGGCCGGGTCTGCCGCGACGGATGCGGTGAACGTGAGCCAGCTGCAGTCGGAAGATGCCAAGGTGAATGCGGAAGGCGCCGCGACGGCGGCGGCGCTTGGCGGCGGCTCGACCTTCAATACGACGACGGGCACGATCTCGGCGCCGAGCTACGTGCTGAACGACGGCAACACGACCGTGACCAGCGTGGGCGGCGCGATCACCAACCTCGACGGCCGCGTGACGCAGAACACGACGGACATCAGCAACATCACGACGCAGATCAATAACGGCTCGATCGGTCTGGTGCAGCAGGATCAATCGACACGCACCATCACGGTCGCGAAGGGCACGGACGGTACGCTGGTCGACTTCACCGGCACGGCAGGCGCGCGCAGGCTGACGGGCGTAGCTAACGGCAACGTGAATGCATCGAGCGTGGATGCAGTGAACGGCGCGCAGCTGTACAACGTGTCGAGTTCAGCGGCAACAGCGCTGGGCGGCGGCTCGACCTTCGACCCGACGACGGGCACGATCTCCGCGCCCACCTACGTGCTGAACGACGGCAACACGATCGTGACCAGCGTGGGCGCCGCGATAACCAACCTCGACGGCCGCGTGACGCAGAACACGACGGACATCAGCAACATCCAGACGCAGATCGACAACGGTTCGATCGGTCTGGTGCAGCAGGATCAATCGACACGCACCATCACGGTCGCGAAGGGCACGGACGGTACGCTGGTCGACTTCACCGGCACGGCAGGCGCGCGCAGGCTGACGGGCGTAGCTAACGGCAACGTGAATGCATCGAGCGTGGATGCAGTGAACGGCGCGCAGCTGTACAACGTGTCGAGTTCAGCGGCAACAGCGCTGGGCGGCGGCTCGACCTTCGACCCGACGACGGGCACGATCTCCGCGCCCACCTACGTGCTCGACGGCGGCAACACGACGGCGACCAGCGTAGGCGGCGCGATCACCAACCTCGACAGCCGCGTAACCAACATCGACAACGCGGTGACGAACATCGTCAATGGCGGCGGCATCAAGTACTTCCACGCGAACTCGACTCTGGCCGACTCGTCGGCGACGGGCAGGGACGCAGTGGCCATCGGCGGCGCGGCGACAGCGGGGGCGGCGAGCGCGGTGGCAGTCGGCGGCCAGTCGACTGCGACCGGGTCGAATTCCGTCGCAGTCGGCGGTCAATCGACGGCGGCCGGGCCGAATTCAACGGCGCTCGGCAACGCATCGACGGCCACGGCGAAGAACTCGGTTGCGCTTGGTTCGGGTTCGATAGCGGATCGCGACAATACGGTGTCGGTCGGGTCGGCGGGCAATGAACGCCAGATCACCAACGTGGCGGCCGGCACGGCAGGCACGGATGTCGTCAACGTCAACCAGCTGAATGCAGCCATTCAGAACGTGACGAATCTCGCGAACAACGCAGCCGATCCGATGTTCACCGCGGACGGCGACCGCAACGCCGAGGCAGCGGCGGCGAGCGGCACGCACTCGACGGCAATGGGACCGACCGCGAACGCGAGCGGCAACCAGTCGATCGCGACGGGCTTCAATGCGAAGGCAAGCGGCGACAGCTCCGTCGCGACGGGCGCGAACTCGGCTGCGAACGGTCCGACGGCAACGGCGATCGGCACGAACGCCACGGCGAGCGGCAGCAACGCGGTTGCGCTCGGCGCGGGCTCCGTCGCCGATCAGGACAACACCGTGTCCGTCGGCTCGGCTTCGCAGCAACGCCGCATCACCAACCTCGCTGCAGGTACGGCGCCCGGCGATGCAGTGAACTTCGGCCAGGTCAACGACATGCTCTCGCAGATGGGCAACCAGGCGGTGCAGGCGGCGAACGCGTACACGGACCAGCAGTTCAGCAAGATGAACAACAAGATGAACTCGCTTGGCGCGGCGGCCATGGCGGCGACATCGCTGATTCCGAATGCGCGCGCGGAAGGCAACTTCCAGATGTCGGCTGCGGCGGGCACCTATGGCGGGGCTGCCGCCATCGCGGTCGGCGCGAACTACTGGGTCAGCGACCGCGTGCTCCTGAACGCGCACGTCACGCGGGCGACGGGCAACGGCGCGAGCACGGGCGCATCGATCGGCGCGACGATCGGGTTCTGAGTGCCGGGCACGCCCGCCGCGCGAATAACGCGGCGGGCGCGGAGAAATCTATGAAAAAACCAATACTACGCAGCGTGGCGTTCGCTGCGCTGGCCGCAACCTGCGCGGCGACCTTTGCTGCGCCGGCGTTCGCAGCCAGCATCAAGAGCGAGGCCGAGGCGTTGATGCCTGCCGCACAGCGCATCGCCGATCCGTACCGGCGCGGCGTCGCAGAAGCCTACCTGGAAATCGCCGCGCGTCAGGACAGCCACGTGCTCGTGTCGAACGTCTACAACGACGCAGCGAAACGGGCGCTCGGCAACGCACGCTACGTGATCGACGGCAGCGGGCAGTGGCAGTCATTGTTCAGCGCGAAGAACTGGCCGACGCGCGACAACTGGGTCCAGGCGATCCGCGCGATCGAAGCGACCAATGCGCGCGCTTCGGCGTCGTCCTGCAAGGGTGAGTCGGCGGGGCGGCTGCATGCGCTCACCGACGAAGTCTGGAAAGAACAGGACGAAACGCACGGCACGCGCTGGGTGCACGGATGGGAATCGATCGAGCGCGCGAAGAAGCTTAGCGAGCAGGTCGACGATGAGCTGAACCGCTGCGCGCCGCCGCCGCCCGTCGACGTTCCGGCGGCAGTCGAGAAGCCCGTCGCGCTGTCCGCCGACGCGCTGTTCGACTTCGACAGCGCGACGCTGACGCGCAACGGCAACGCCGCGCTCGACGACCTCGCGTCGAAGCTCAAGCAGGTGCGCCCGATCGACGCCGTCACGCTGACGGGCTACACGGACCGCTTCGGCAGCGTCGAGCACAACCGCGATCTGTCGGCGCGTCGCGCGCAATCCGTCGCCGACGGGCTGAAGCGACGTGGCGTGGGCGCCGCGCGCTTCGACGTGCGCGGCGCGGGCTCGACGGCGCCTGTCGCGACGTGTCCGGGACCGAAGACGCCCGCCGTGATCGCATGTCTCGCGCCGAACCGGCGCGTGGAAGTGCGCGTCGGCGCGCTGGTCGCGCAGCCGGCCGCCGCGCAGCGCGACGAGCCACGGGTACAGCCGCAGCAATCGCAGCAGCAACAGCAGCAACAGCAGTAACAGCAGTAACGTCCCGCAATAGCGAAGCGGCCCGGTCGTGCGAATGACCGGGCCGCTTTATTTGTCGCGCGTGATCACGCGGGCACTTTACTTCGGTCCGCTCGTCCAGAAGATCACATCGTCGATCCGGTCGAACACGTAGACCTTCAGCGCCATCTGCTCGACCTGATCGAGATTTTCGAACTCGATGCCGTGCGTCGTCGGATCGGCGGGCATCGAACCTTGCTGCACGTTGCGGATGACGGCCGTCGCTTCGATCGATGTGTCCATGTCCTTCGAGCGCAGCCGGAACGCCACGCGAATGCGCTTGCCGACTTCGCCGACTTTCCACGGCGCGGCGAACGACATGCCCATTGCGCTCACGCTCTGCACGAGGCCGAGGCTTTCGTAGCCGGTGCCTTCGGCGTCGATGCCGAAGCGCAGCGGCAGGCTCGCGCGCACGCGGATCGACTTGCGTTCGCGCAGCCGGCGGACCACGCCGGGCTTCGACAGCACGAGATAGTGGAAGGGCGCGACGCACACGGAATCGACGGTGCACACGAAGCGGAACACCGCCTGGCTCGCGATCGCGAGAATCTCGACGTTCTCGCCGACGGACAGCGTCATCGGCTTGCCGTCGACGAGCGGCGGCGTGACGAACAGCGACTCGTTTGGCGCAAAGCCGATGATGCGCGACGGATGCATCGGCGCGCCCATGCCGACCTGCGAGCGCACGCCGATCAATGCGCCGATCGTCAGGTGCATGTCCCTGAGCGTATCGGCTTCGCCCGCTTTGCCGGCGGATTCCGCCGACGAGTGTGACGAACCCGCTTCGACGTCGCCCCGCTGCGGCTTGAAATGCTGAAAGAGAAAGCGGTGCTCGTCGGCGCCGATCACGATTGCGCCGCGCTCGAACAGCAGCGTGTCGTCGCTGTCGACAATCGGGAACTCGAGCGGCACACCGACGGGCACGGCCTCGGGCGCGAGCGACCGAGACATCACAGGCATGCTCGCACTTACATCGAGAGCGTCTTCACTGGTGTGCATGATGGCGAATGAAAGCGTTGGACGAAGATAACCCGTTTAACGTCGTCTTTTAGAAAAACTTTAATTTCTTTTTTAGCGCTGGATCGATCCGGCTTTCAATCGCGCATTCAATCGTGGATTAAATCGCTTCATTTTGATCCGGAAGCGCCCCGATTTAAAACGATTTAAACGTTAAAATCGGCGCTTTTATACCAGCGCGGCGTATAAATCCATTCGCGGGATCTGTCGGCGGGCCGAAAGGCGCGTGTCATCGACGAACCGATTATCACCATCGTCCGCATGTCGACGTCGGCGGATTTCAATCCGGCGAGTGTCGTGGTTTTGAGCGCCGCGCCCGGACGGCCAATATCGCGGCCGAGCACGACAATCGTTTGCGGTCCGCGAAAATCGCGCACGATTTCAAGCGCCTTGTCGAGTTGCCACGGACGCGCGCGCGAAATCGGGTTATAGAATGCCATCACGAGGTCGGCTTCGGCGGCATGCCGCAGACGCGTTTCGATGACGGACCACGGTTTCAGATTGTCGGACAGCGACAGCATGCAAAAGTCGTGGCCAAGCGGTGCGCCCGCCTGCGCGGCCGTGGCGAGCGCGGCGGACACGCCGGGCACGATTTCCAGCTCGACGGCGGCCCATGCCGGGTCACGCGACTCATCAAGCGCTTCGAGCACGGCGGCCGCCATCGCGAACACACCCGGATCGCCCGACGACACCATCGCGACGTGCCTCCCGGCGCTCGCCAGTTCGAACGCATGACGGGCGCGCTGCATTTCCTCGCGATTGTCGGTGCCGTGCACGCGCTGGTCCGCACGAAACGGGCCGGCCATCTTCACGTAGGTTTCGTAGCCGAGAATGTCGGTGGCCTGCGCGAGCGCCGCGCGCGCGGCGGGCACCATCAGCGATGCGTCGCCGGGTCCGAGCCCGATCACGCTCAGCTTGCCGCGCGCGCGGCCGACCGTCGCGGGATCGACGGGCGCGTGCGCGATCGCGAATGCGATGGGCGCGCGGTTGCCATCGCCGAGTATTTTGTGCGGCATACGCAATGTGTTGCCGAGCAGCCGAGCCGGATCGGATGAAGCATCGTCGTCGGCAAAGCGCAACGGGATCTGCAACGCGTCGGCGGCCTGCTGAAGCGCCGCATCGCCGATGCGGGCCGCCGGCGCGAGCAGCACGGCGAGCGCCTGCGCCGCAAGGCCGCGCTCGCGCGCCGCTTCGAGTATGCGTTCGTGCAGACCTTCGTCGCGCACATCGCGTACATCGCCGATCGCGACGACGACGCTGCGTGGATGAATGACCAGTTCGTCCGTCGCGCCGCTCCATGCAAGAGGCGTCACGCGGATCGCACGCCGCGCATCGTCGGCACGCAGCAACTGCACGTCGTCGAGCCACGGCGCGTCGCCTTCGATACGCGTCGCTTCGCCCGCCAGCAGATCGGAAACGAAGCGCTTGCCCTGATCGATGCTCGCGAGCGCGTAGCCATCGGGCGGATTCAGCACGCAGGCGCCGAAGCGCAATTCACCGCTGGTCGTGATCGCGGGCGGCACATCGAGCGCAGCCGCGATCTCGCGCGCCATCGCGTTGACGCCCGACAGGCCGCCGAGCAGCGGCACGACGGCGCTGCCATCCTCCGCGACGGCGAGCACGGGCGGCTCGCTGCCCTTGTTCGCGAGCAGCGGCGCGATGCAGCGGATCACGATGCCCGCCGCGCACAACGCGACGATCGGGGTGCCGCTCGCATACAGCGCGCGCAGATGCGAGGCGAGTTCGGTGAAGGCGACGTCCACATCGGCATCGGCGACGCGTCCTTGCAGCCCGTGCACGCTCGCGCCGGGGCAAGTGGACAGCACGGCGGACTGCACGCGCCGCGCCGTCGCCAGCGCGCCGACGCCGAGTATCACGATCGCGGGCGGTGTCGTCATCCTTGCCATTTTTCCCCCGGCACGACGAGCAGCGAGAAATAGGGCGACGCCATCGGATCGACTTCGGCGAGCGGCACGATGCGCTGGTTCGCCATCGTCGCGCGTTCGACGTAGAGCGCGCGGTCCGCGAGGCCGAGCTCGTCGAGCACGCGGCGCACCTTGTCGAAATTGCGGCCGAGCTTCATCACGACGGCGGCGTCGGCATCGGCGAGACGGCGCTTGAGTTCGTCCTCGGGCAGCACGCCCGACAGCACGGAGAGCGTCTGGTTGCGATACACGAGCGGCTGGCCAAGCACGGCGACGCCGCCGAGCATCGAGCACACGCCGGGCACCACTTCGGCGTCGAAGCGCGGCGACAGCCGGTTCGCGAGCCGGTCGTGCAGATACATGTACGAGCCGTAAAAGAACGGATCGCCTTCGCAGATCACGGCCACGTCGCGGCCCGCATCGAGGTGAGCAGCGACCACTTCCGCCGCCGTGTCGTAGAAGTCCGCGATGATCGCCTCGTACGAGAGCGGCGGTTCGAGCGCTTCCGTCGTCACCGGGTAGACGAGCGGCAACTGCTGCTGCTCGCTCGACAGATGCGACTCGATGATCGAGAACGCGTTGCCTTTCTTGCCCTTCGCGACGAAGTACGCGACCACATGCGCCGACTTCAGCAGACGCAGCGCCTTCACCGTGATCAGCTCGGGATCGCCGGGACCGACGCCCAGCCCGAAGAGACGTCCGCGCGCGCCGTTCGCCTGCTCAGCCATCATTCGTCCTCCGATGCGAGCGCATTCACGGCGGCCGCCACCATCGCGCTGCCGCCTCGGCGGCCTTGCACGACGACGAACGGCACGCCGCGGCTGTCGGCGGCGAGCATCGCCTTCGATTCCGCAGCGCCGACGAAGCCGACGGGGAAGCCGAGAATCAGCGCGGGGCGGGGCGCGCCAGCGTCGAGCATGTCGAGCAGATAGAAGAGCGACGTCGGCGCATTGCCGATCGCGACGACGCTGCCTTCAAGATGCGATCGCCACAGTTCGAGCGCCGCCGCCGAGCGCGTGTTGTCCAGTTCGCGCGCGAGCGTGGGCACGCGCGGATCGGCGAGCGTGCAGATCACTTCGTTGCGCGCGGGCAGACGCGCTCGCGTGATGCCTTCGGCGACCATGCGCGCGTCGCAGAGAATGGGCGCGCCGTTCGCCAGCGCATTGCGGCCGGCACGTCCCGCGCCTTCCGAAAAGCGCAGGTCGCCGACGATATCGACCATGCCGCACGCGTGGATCACGCGCACGGCGAGTTTTTCGAGGTCGGCGGGAATGCGCGACAGGTCGGCTTCCGCGCGTATCGTCGCGAACGACTGGCGATAGATGGCTTGTCCGTCGCGGAGGTAGTCAGGCATCGGATGGCTCGTCAAAAGGTGGGATCGGTGGACGCGCGGCATGGCTCAGCATGCCGGCGGCTTCGTCGATCGTCAGACCGCGCGCGAGACAGCGGCCGAAGCCCGTCGGATCGCGCGGGTCGCGGGTGTGGTACAGGTCATAGCGGCCGGGCGCCACGGCGAGCAGCGTATAAGGCGCGCGATGCGCGGCCGCGCATGAACGCGGGCAACCGCTCAGATGGACTTGCGCGTTCGCATGCGCAGGCAAGTGGGCGGCGAGCTTCATTGCATCGGCCTTGGCGTCGGCGAGACTCTTCGCGCAGCCGGTCGAGCCCGCGCACGCTATCACGCGGGTCAGCGGATCTCGCGCGTTGCACGCGAGGCCGAGCGCTTCGAGCGCCTGCAACGTAGCCGCGATGTACGCGGAGTCGATATCGGTCAGCAGCACACTTTGCCACGGCGTCATGCGCAGCGTCGCGCCGTCGTTGTCCTTCACGAGCCGCGCGAGCCCGCGCAGCGTCGCGCTGTTCATGCGTCCGAGCACAGGCTGCCCACCGACATGCGATCGCCGTTCGTCGCGTTGCCGGTGCGCGCCGAGCCGCAGCGACGGATCGGCGGGCGCGCGGCGCCATCGTTCGATCGACGCATCGCGCAGCAGCGCGATCCCCGTCTTGCTTTCGACATGCGTCAGCACGCGCTCGACGGAATGCACGGCGAGCAGATCGCGCATGCGTGTGTGCTCGGGTGCGGCGAGATCGAGAAACGTGTGCACGAGCGCGTATGTCAGCGCTGCAACGTTGGAAGCCGCGACGGCTGCGACCGCGCCAGCGTGCTTTTCGGCGACAGGCGGGCAGCCTGCAAGACCGAAGGCGAACAGCACGTCGTCGCGCCTGGGATCGCGCGCCGCTGAAAACCAGATATCGTGTGGATGATCGAGCATCGCGAGACGCTCGCCGCCGTCCAGAAGCAGCGCAAATTTCGGCGACAGCGCCGTGAAGCGCTTATCGCTTTGCAGGCGAGCGAGGATGTCGTCGGCAATCGCCGATGTGTCGATCATAGCGCCTGCATCGCGGCCCGCTGTCGGACTCACCATCACGTTGCGCACATCGTCGGCGAACGCATGCATGTTGTCTTGTGAACCCGAAGGCCCGAGTCCCGCCCGGAGCAGCGCCGCGATCAGCGGCTCTTCATGACCGCGCTTCACGCCGCGCAATTGCAGATTCGCACGATTCGTGATGTCGGCGATGCCGCAAGCGTGTTCGTCGATCGTATCGGCGATCGCCAGCGCCTGCGCTGCGCTCAGCTCGCCGCGCGCGAGCTTCACGCGGCAGATGCCGCCGTCGAGCGCGGGCACGATGCGCAGCAGCCCCGGACAGGCTGAAGGGCGCAAGCGACTGGCATCGGACGAAACGTAAGCGTGGCTCAAGGCGTCACCGGGTTAGCGTCGCGCGACGGCCCCGGGCATCTCGAACGGAGAGCGGCTCGGCATCGGTACACCCCGCCCGACGTTGGCTGGCACGAACAGGTTGGCCGGCAGGTTTCCTGACTAGCAGTTCATCATCCACGCCAGCCTTCCCGGTGATACCAGTGGCGCAAATTGGCGTGGACTCGCTGCATACAGTTGCGGGGGCAGTCACGACGACGTGTTCCCTCTTAGGCCCCGAAAGGCACCGGCGAGCGGGTATTATGCCTTTTTTCGAACAGCACAACGATGCCGCGGCCTTTGAACAGGGCTCGCCGCAGCGTTTTCTGCAATCCGATGAGGAAAGATGCATGCCGGCCTGGCTGACCGTAGTGGGAATGGGCGATGACGGTTTTGCCGGTCTGGGAAAGACGGCGCGGCGCGCGCTGATCGACGCGTCGGTGATCTACGGCGGCGAGCGCCATCTGGCGATGCTGCCCGTTTGCCTGTCCGCGCGGCGCGAGCCGTGGCCGCGTCCGTTCGATATCGAAGCGGTGCTTGCGCAGCGCAACGCGGGCGATGCGCCCGATGCGCGCGTATGCGTGCTCGCGAGCGGCGATCCGATGTTCTACGGCGTCGGCGCGACGCTTGCGCGCCATCTTCCCGCCGACGAATTGCGCGTGCTGCCCGCGCCGTCGTCCGTATCGCTGGCCGCCGCGCGGCTGGGCTGGGCGCTGCAGGACGTCGCGACGGTATCGCTCGTCGGGCGGCCGCTCGCCGCGTTGCACATGCATCTGCACGACGGCGCGCGCGTGTTCGTGCTGAGCGCCGACGGCACGACGCCCGCCGCCGTTGCCGCGCGGCTCACCGAGCGCGGCTTCGGCGCGACGCGCATGGTCGTGCTCGAGCATCTGGGCAGCGCGTCCGAGCGTCTGATCGACGCGCGCGCGGCGTCATGGCAAATGAATGAGACGGCCGCGCTGAACGTCATCGCGCTCGAATGCCGGCGCGACGCGTCGGCGCCTCAGCTTGCGCTGACGCCCGGACTGCCCGACGACGCCTATCGCCACGACGGCCAGCTGACCAAGCGCGACGTTCGCGCGCTGACGCTCGGCCGGCTCGCGCCCGCGCCCGGCGAACTGCTATGGGACGTCGGCGCGGGCTGCGGATCGATCGGCATCGAATGGATGCGCGCGCACCCGACGTGCCGTGCGATCGCAATCGAAGCGAACAGCGAGCGTCAGCGTTTCATCGAACACAATCGCGACGCGCTCGGCGTGCCGGCACTGCAATTGATCGCGGGCAGCGCGCCCGATGCGTTGAACGGCCTGCCCGAGCCGGATGCGATCTTCATCGGCGGCGGCGTGACGGCCGATGGCGTGCTCGACACCTGCTGGCACGCGCTGAAAAGCGGCGGTCGACTGATCGCGAACGCCGTCACGCTCGAAGGCGAAGCAGCGCTCGCCACATGGCGCGCGCAGCACGGCGGCACGCTCACGCGCATTGCGCTGGCCGAGGCGCAGCCGCTCGGCGGCTTCGAGACGTGGCGTCCCGCGCTTCCCATCACGCTACTCGACACCCGCAAACCGTGATGCGCGACGAGACACCTGAACAACCCGCGCCGCTGCGCAGCGGCTACACGACGGGAAGCTGTGCAACGGCGACTTCGCTGGCAGCGGCGCGCCTGCTGCTCACGGGCATCGCCAGCGACGTGGCTGAGATCGTCTTGCCGAAGGGCCAGCACGTGCCGATGACGCTCGTGTTCTGCCGCTTGACGGAAGACGGCGCGGAGGCGGGCACCGTGAAGGACGCAGGCGACGATCCCGACGTCACGCACGGCGCCGTCGTGTTCGCGCGCGTGCGTCTGAGCGATACGCCCGGCGTGCGCTTTCATGCGGCGCCAGGCGTCGGCACGGTGACGCGCGCGGGCCTCACGCTGCCTGTCGGCGAGCCCGCGATCAACCCGGTGCCGCGCCAGATGATGACCGCTCATCTCGCCGATTTCGCCGCCGAGCATGGCTATGCAGGCGGCTTCGAAGTGGCGATCGGCGTCGAGAACGGCGAGGAACTCGCGCAAAAGACGATGAACCCGCGTCTCGGCATCGTCGGCGGGCTGTCGATACTCGGCACCACGGGCATCGTGCGGCCGTTCTCGTGCTCGGCGTACATCGCGTCGATCCATCAAGGCATCGATGTGGCGCGCGCGAACGGCTATCAGCACATTGCCGCATGCACGGGCAACGCGAGCGAAGACGCGATGCGCGCGTACTACCAGCTGCCCGATATCGCGCTGATCGAAATGGGCGACTTCGCGGGCGCTGTGCTCAAGCATCTGAAGCGCGCGCCCGTCGGCACGCTCAGCATGTGCGGCGGCTTCGGCAAGCTGAGCAAGCTGGCCGCGGGGCATCTCGATCTGCACAGCCGCAACTCGAGCATCGACTTGCCGCAACTCGCCGCGTGGTCCGCCGAGCACGACGCCAGCGACGCCGCGTTGCAGGCGGCGATCGTCGGCGCGAATACGAGCCAGGAGGCGCTTGCGATGGCGCTCAAAAAGGGCGTGCCGCTCGGCGACATCGTGTGCGCGCGTGCGCGCGACGTCGCACGCGAGATCGTGCCCGCGACGGTCGCGGTCGAGATGTTCGCGATCGACCGCAAGGGCAACATCGTCGGAGCGGCGCGATGAAGCGCGTGCTCCTGCTCGGCGGCACGGGCGACGCGTTGCAGATCGCGCGTCAGCTCGGACCTCGACATGTCTATAGCCTCGCGGGGCTCGGACGCGTGCCCGAAAGCCTCGCGTGCACGGTGCGCGTCGGCGGATACGGCGGAAGCGTGGGTCTTGCGCGCTTTATCGTCGATGAAGGCATCGGCCTCGTGATCGACGCGACGCATCCGTACGCCGCGCGGATCAGCGCGAATGCGGCGGCTGCATGCCGCCAGACCCATGTGCCGCGCTGGGCGTTGCGCCGCGCGGGCTGGACGCCGCAGGCGGGCGACGACTGGCGCATGGTCGACGAGTGGAGCGGGATCGTCGACGCGATCCGTCCGTTCAAACGCGTGCTGTTCACATCGGGCCGCGAGCCGCTCGCGCATCTCGACGAGATTCCTCCGCATCAGTTCTGGCTCGTGCGTTGCCTCGATGCGCATCCGGGCAACGAGCGCGCGCGCATCATCGACGCGCGCGGCCCGTTCGATATCGACGGCGAGCGCGCGCTGTTCGCGCTAAACGCGATCGACGTGCTCGTCACCAAGAACAGCGGTGGCGATGCGACGCGCGCAAAGCTCGATGTCGCGCGCGAACGGAAAGTGCCCGTCGTCATGACGCGGCGTCCGTTGCTGCCCGAACCTGGTGGTGAGTTCGATCGCGAATTCGACAGCCCGCAGCAGGTGCTGCGCGCATTGAACGAAGAAGAGGGAGTGCAGTGAAATGACGGTATTTTTCATCGGCGCGGGGCCTGGCGATCCCGAGCTGATCACGGTGAAAGGGCAGCGCCTCGTGCGCACGTGCCCCGTGATTCTGTACGCAGGGTCGCTCGTGCCGCAGGCCGTGCTGAGCGGCAACGTCGCAGAAAAAGTGGTGAACACGGCCGACCTCGATCTCGATGCGATCGTCGCGCTGCTCGCCGATGCGCACGCGAAAGGCCAGGACGTCGCGCGTGTGCATTCCGGCGATCCTTCGCTCTATGGCGCGATCGGCGAGCAGATCCGACGCTTGCGCGCGCTCGGCATTCCGTACGAGATCGTGCCGGGCGTCACGGCGACTGCCGCGTGCGCGGCGGCGCTCGGCGTCGAGCTGACATTGCCTGATGTTTCGCAGACGCTGATCCTCACGCGCTACGCGCGCAAGACGTCGATGCCCGAAGGCGAGCAACTGGGCGATCTTGCGCGGCATCGCGCCTCGATGGCGATTCATCTCGGCGTGCGCCATCTCGCGCGCATCGTCGACGAACTGGCGCCGCATTACGGCAGCCATTGTCCCGTTGCGGTGATCTATCGCGCGAGCTGGCCGGATGAAGAGAAGGTGACGGGCACGCTCGCCGATATCGTCGCGAAGGTAGAGGCGACGGATATCGAACGAACCGCGCTGATACTCGTCGGCCGCGTGCTCGATGCCGAGCATTTCGCGGAATCGACGCTGTATTCGAAGGAAGGTTGACTCGTGCTTCGGGCCCGATGCGCGCCTGCAACGGCGCGCATCGGGCCAGGCAACATCAGTGTGCGGCCGACCGCTCCGCTTGCGGCTGCGGCTGCGTCAACGCGCTGACGATCGCGAGCACGACCACGTTCAGCGCCAATGCAAGGAAGCCGATGTTGACGTCCTTCAGCGCATCGGGCAGGAACGGCATCATCTGGCCGACGCTCATGTGCAAGAGCGTCGTCATGGCGACGACAGCCACGCCGACCACGATCCCGCAGAACGCGCCTTGCTTCGTCGCGCGATTGCGCGGTGCGATGCTGCAGATCACAGCCGGGAACAGCTGCGTGACGAAGTTGTAGCCCATCAGCAGCAACGCGACGATCGTCTCGCCCCCGTGCAGCGTGAAGAGCACGGCGACGAGCGCGACGACGGGCACGAAGATCCGCGCGAGCTTCGTGACCGTTTCGTCCGGCGCGTTGCGATGCACGAGACCGCGATAGACATCGTTGGCAAGCAATGTCGAGGCCGTCGTCAGGATCATCGAGCCGGGCACGAGCGCCGTCAGCACGCCCGCCGCGCCGATCACGCCGACAAACCACGGGTCGAACGTCTGTAGCGACAGCTTGAAGAGCGACAGGTCGATGTCGCCGCCCTTGAGGCCCGGCACCTTCAGCGCGGCCGCGAAGCCGACGAAGAACACGAACAGCAGGATCAGCTGATAGAGCGGCAGCACCATCGCGTTGCGGCGGAAGATGCGCTCGTCCTTCGCGGTGAACACCGAGCCGAACGTGTGCGGCCACATGAAGAAGCCCAGCGCCGTGAGCAGCACCGTCGACTGGAACCACGTGACGCTCGAGCCCTTCTCGGGGAACGTGAGGAAGCCGGGACGCGCGGCGTCGATTGCATGGAACATCTGGCCGAGCCCGCCGTAGTAGTGCATCGGCAGATAGATGCCGAGGAACAGCACGATCGCGAGAATCAGCAGGTCCTTCGCGACCGAGTTCCACGCGGAGCCGCGCACGCCCGACACGGTCACGTAGATCGTGACGACGACTGCGCCGATCCAGATCGCCACCGACGAAGAGATCGCGCCATACGAGGCCGTCGACACGATGATGCCGAGCCCCTTGAGTTGCAGCACGAGATACGGGATCAGCGCGGCGACGTCGACGATCGCGACCAGCACGCCGAGCGCATGGCTGTCGTACTTGCGCGTGAAGAAGTGCGGCTGCGACACGAGCCGGTGCGCCTTGGCGAAACGCCATACGGGCGGCAGCATCCAGTACGACAGCACATACGCGAGCGTGCCGTACGCGAGGATGTAGTAGACGGGCGCGCCCTTGCCATAGGCAAAGCCGCTTCCGCCGAGGAACGTGAACGTCGTGTAGATCTCGCCTGCCATCAGCAGAAACACGAACGCGGTGCCGAAGCTGCGGCCGCCGACCGTCCATTGTTCGAGGCTCATGTCGTGTCCGTGCCGCGCACGGACGCCGAGGTAGAGCGCAAAGAGCGTGATCGCGGCGATGATGACGAGTGCGCTGCTCATGAACGCACCTCCTCGCGGGCGGACGCGTGCCGGTTGGCGGGATCGAGCCGGTAGATGATGGCCATGATGAGCGAGCTCAGCACGACCCACGCGACGATCCATGCAAGCACGAGCGGCATGCCGAGCACGAGCGGCTCGACGCGATTGACGAACGGAACGCCGAGCAGGATGCCGATGAACGGCAGCACGGCGAGCAGACGAAATGACATGAGACAACTCCTCGGATGGAATGGAGGTGGTCGTTGCGAACGTCTTTTCATGAAGCAATGACTGAGGTGCCGCGCACCGACTGTATGCCCTTCACAGTATTCCGGTAAAGGGTGTCAAAAATACGCAGGTACATTGAAAGGCAGATGCGCAAACGCAATGCCCGCATGGCTTGCGTATCGCACGGCATGCATCGGGGCGGTGCTGCATTGCATGAAAATCGCGCATGGACCGCATGCGATTTTCATTGCATTAAAACAACCCGGGCTGCAAGCTGCACGGTGGCGCGGCGCAAAAAACACAACCACAATCGAGCGGGTCATAGATGATTTCAAGCCTGGTTTCGGAGATTCTGTTTGGCTTCACGGGGTTGATCAGCATCATCAATCCCATCGCGATTGCATTCGTGTTTGTCGACCGTACCGATTCGCTGACAGAAAGCGAACGCGCCGCGCTCGCAAGGCGCGTCGCGATCAATGCGTTCGTCGTGCTGCTCGTCGTGTTCTTCGTCGGCACGCCGATCCTGCATTTCTTCGGCATCTCGATGGAGGCGTTGCGGATCGGCGGTGGACTTGCCGTCGCCGTCAGCGCGTGGAATATGCTCAATGCACCGGAGAAGCAGCCGAACGAGGCGGCCGTGAAACCCGTCGACCCCGACAACGCGATGTCGAAGGCTTTCTTTCCGTTGACGGTGCCGCTCACTACAGGGCCCGGCACCATGGCGACGGCGATCGCACTGAACGCGAACCGCAGCCACAAGGTGTCGGAGTTCCTGATGTCATCGATCGCGTCCGTGACGATTTCGTTTCTGATCATGCTCGCGATCTGGTTCACCTATAACCACGCGACGACCTTCGCCCGTTACCTCGGCAAGGAAGGGACGAAAGTCGCGTTGCGCGTGTCAGCGTTTCTGCTGCTGTGCATCGGCGTGCAGATCATCCTGACGGGGCTGTCCGAGTTTCTCGCGCCGCTTGCGCGCATGAACAGCTGAGTGCAACTGGGTGCAACTCACTGCCGGTAACGGAACGGACACGGCGGCCGGCCGGTTGTCAGCGTCGCGTCAAACAGGCAGGCGCGCGCGAAGGCGCTTTCATCGAGGAGACCGATCATGTGCCGCTGGCTGGCTTATAGAGGAAGCCCGATACAGCTCGAAGCCGTGCTGCTCGGGGCGAAGCATTCGCTGATCGATCAGAATTTGCGGGGTAAACCCGGATGCGCGGCGGGCATCTGCCTGCCGTTGTCGCGTGAGGGAGTACCACCATGAGTCGTCAAGTGACTGCAGACATAGCGACTGACAAGCCATCCGAATGCACTCGATATCAGCCGGATCTGGCGGCCGGAGTGCTCGCGTCTGAGCAGACCGTGTTGCGTCTTCTGACGCGCAGTACGCCGCTGCCCGAACTGCTGGCTGAAGTGTGCCGGCGCGCCGAGACATTGCTGGGCGTTGGCGCCTCCTGTTCGATTCTTGTGCTCGACAGCGACGGCGCGACCGTGCGCGTCGGCGCGGCGCCGTCGCTGCCGGCGCAATTCAGCGCGTCCATCGACGGCGCGACGATCGGCCCGGCCACGGGCTCGTGCGGCACGGCGATGTTCGAGCGGCGTCTCGTCGTCGTCGACGACATCGAACGCGATCCGCTGTGGGCCAGCTACCGCCATCTCGCGTTGCCGTTCGGCTTGCGCGCGTGCTGGTCGATTCCGTTCGAAGACGATGCGGGCCATGTGCTCGGCGCATTCGCCGTCTACTACCGCGACGTGCGGCGTCCCAACGAAAGCGAACAGGAACTGCTGCGCGAGATCGGCAACAGCGTTGGGCTCGCCGTACATCAGGACGCGATACGCAAGCGGCTCGCGCAGAGCGAAGAACATCACCGGCTCGTCGTCGATCATCTGAACGAAGGCATCATCGTGCAGTCGCGCGACGGGATCGTGCTCGCGTGCAATCCGAGCGCGCGGCGCATGTTGCGCACGACGGACGACGTGATCGGGCAGGGCATCTATACGGTGATGCGCGCCGCTTACTGGGAGGACGGCTCGCACGTCGAGCCCGGCGACCGGCCCACGGAGCGCGTGCTGCGCTCCGGCAAGCCGCTCGTCGGCGTGACGCTGCGGCTCGATCTGACATGCGGCGAAACGATCTGGGTCACGGAGAACCTCGTGCCCATCGTGAAGCCGGGCGAGACCGAGCCGGGCGCCGTGCTCGTTTCGTTCAACGACATCAGCGCCGTGCGGGCTGCGCGGGCGCAATTGCAGCAGCTCGCCACGCGCGATTCGCTGACGGGGCTCTATAACCGCGCGTATCTCGCGGACAGGATGAGCGAGCGTCTGGCGCCACGCGAGATTAGCGCAGGCCACGTGCCTGAACCTTCCCTGCCTCAACCAGCCGTATCGAAACTGGCCGTGCTATTCGTCGATCTCGACGGCTTCAAGAAGGTCAACGACATCGCCGGCCACGAAGCGGGCGACGCGCTGCTGCGCAGCGTCGCCGAGCGGCTGTCGGCCTGCGTGCGCAGCGAGGACACGCTCGCGCGCGTCGGCGGCGACGAGTTCGTGATCGTGACGGGCGACTACGCCGACGCGTCGTTCCTGACAGCGCTCGCGCAGCGCGTGCTCGATACGATCGCGCAGCCGTTCGCGGTCGGCGCCAACGAGTACTACCTGGGCGCGTCGATCGGCATCAGCCTCTTTCCCGATGACGGACACGATGCGCCGACGTTGATGCGCAACGCCGACTCCGCGATGTACGACGCGAAGCAGCGCGGCCGCAACAACTTCCAGTTCTTCACGGTCGAGCTGAGCCAGCGTCTGCAGCGGCGCTTCGCGATCGAGCAGTCGTTGCGGCGCGCGCTGCTCGCGGACGAACTGAGCCTCGCGTATCAGCCGATCGTCGAAGGGGCGACGGGGCGCATCGTCGGCGCCGAGGCGCTGCTGCGCTGGCACAACGGCGAGCTGGGCCACGTGTCGCCCGCCGAGTTCATCCCCGTCGCCGAGGACACGGGGCTCATCGTCGAGATCGGCCGCTGGGTGCTGGAGAACGCGTGCAGGCAGGCTGTCGAGTGGCGCGGGACGCTGATTCCGCATCTGATGATCGCGGTGAATCTGTCTCCGAGACAGATCAGCGGCGAGCTGATCGACCACGTCGGTTCGAGCCTGGAGCGCGCAGGACTCGACCCGTCGGCGCTCGAACTGGAGATCACGGAAGGCGTGCTGATGAGCGACACCGACACCGTGATGCCGCTTCTGTCGGCGCTCGCGCGGATGGGCGTGCGCATCTCCGTCGACGATTTCGGCACCGGCTATTCGTCGCTGTCGTATCTGAAGCGGTTTCCGCTGCATTGCCTGAAGGTCGACCGGTCGTTCGTCGCGGGCCTGCCCGCGCATCGCGATGCAGTGGCGATCACGCATGCCGTCGTCGCGATGGCGCACTCGCTCGGCATGAACGTGACGGCGGAAGGTGTCGAGACTGACGAGCAGGCGGCGTTCTTGCGCTCGATCGGATGCGAGCGGCAGCAGGGGTATCTGTTCGGGCGACCCGCCGCGGCGGACGAGTTCGCACGCGAGGCGCGGCGTTGGCGAGCGGAGATCTGAAGGTCGCGGCTTTCGTGCCGCTGATCGAGCGGCCGGCGCACGCGTCGCGTCGCGCGGCGTCGGGCGCTCGGGTGCTCACGTGCGCGAGGTCAACAGCTTGAGACCGGCGAGGCCGAACACGACGGCGAGCCCGCCGTCGAGCCAGCGGCGGATCGACAGATAGACGCGCCGCGCCAGTGGCGTCGAGAAGAGCGCCGCGTAGCTGCCGAACACGAGCATGCCGATCGCGAGACATCCGGCGACCGTCGTCAGCATGTGCGGCGCGCCGCCGTGCGTGGGCGATGCGAGCGCGACCACGGAGATCCACACGAGGATCGCCTTCGGGTTCGTCAGGTGCAGCAGCACGCCGCGCATATAGACCCGGCGCAGCGACAGATGTGCGTTCGACGCCTGCGTTCTGGCCGGTGTCGATTGCAGCGCTGAACGGCCCGACTTGTACGCGAGCCACAGCAGATAGCATCCGCCGAAAATTTTCAGCCCGACCATCAGGCCCGAAAACGCGAGCAGCGCAGCCGACAGCCCGAGCGCCGCCAGCATCGCCCAGAAGCACGACCCGCAGACGACGCCCGCCGCGAAGGCGAATGCGGCCTTGCGTCCGTCCGTCGTCGCGATCGACATGATGGCCAGATTGCTCGGCCCGGGGCTCGCCGTGCCGACGAAGTACGCGGAATACGCAAACAGCAGGTTCGCGGAGACGTTCACGGAAAGAAGCGGAATGCTGGTCATGGTCGCGCCGTGGGAGAGGAAGCGGATGATTGTCCGGGGTCCAGGCCGCGCGAGGAATAGACAGTTCGACGGACGCAAGGCAGGCCAGAAGAACGGTTGCGCCGGACGGTCCCGCACAGTCGGCGCGCATCTTCACGCACTCGGTCCGCGTGGGCCGCCGCGTGACGCCTTCGCAAGCTCCGGCCAGCAGCGCTGCGCGATCCGTTCGTGATACGCCATCAGCGCCGGTTGCTTCGCGACAAAATCGCGTACCGGGCTTTCGAACGCATGCATGGCCGTTGTGTGAATCCACGCGAAGCATGTCGCGTCGACTGTCGTGGGTTCGTCGCCGAGCAGATACGGCTGGTCGCCGAGCAGGTCCGCGATGGCCTGCCACGCGTCGATGCCCATTCGCACGATTTCGTCATAGCCATGCCGTGCTATGCCCTGTTCCCATACCTGGCGCAGCACCTTGCGACGAATGATCGGTATCACGGCGGGCGCCACCGCGCCGATCAGCGCGCGCGCAGGCGGCGGCGCGGTCAGCCGTGCGTATTCGATCAGGTACGGCCGGTAGATGGCCATGTTGCTGTCGACGGCCCAGCGCAAATAGACGATCACGAAGTACAGATGCGTCTCCAGCAGCGCCTTGATCGCCGCGGACCGCGCGCGCTGCGCGCGATCGAGCCGTACGTCGCTCAGCGCGTTTGGATGGCGGTGCTGCAGATAATCGATGATCGCCGACGAGTCGTTGACCGTCACGCCGTCGATCACCGCGACGGGCAGCTTTTTCTTCGGCATCGCGTTGAGATTGCCGATCCGCCCTTCGTACGGAATGCCCGAGAATCTCAGCCACGTTTCGAGTTTCACGACGAACGGGCTGAGATCGGGTGGCATCGCGCCTGAACCGTCTCCGAACTTGTACACGATCATGAGCTTCCCCTCGTGCCTTCGTGCTTCGTGCTTTCGTGGTTGCGAATGACGATGCTTCGCCGTTGCGGCTTCAGTGCCGCGCGATCGCAGCAACGGCAATCGCGGCAACGGCAATCGCGGCAACGGCAATCGCGGCAACGGCAATCGTACAGGGACGCGGACACGCGGTGGGCGCTCGAAGCGGTATGGGGCGCAAGCACGTGGCTTACGCGCCGACCCGTGCCAGCGAGCGCAGCGCATTGTTGCCTTCAGCCGAACAGAGATTCCCTGTGTATGCGATTGATGTCTTGCGCCCGCTCCATAGAATCAATATCAAGGACGCCGGTATCGAAGGCGCCACGCGATTGAGGATGCAAGCGAATACGGAGGCTCACATGGACATCATCGATGTAGCGCGGCAAGCGGGAATGACCGTCGTGCTCGAAGCGCGGATCGGGCGGCAGGAATACCACAGCGTGCATGGATCGCTCACTGCGCTGCTGGATTTCGCTGAGCGGGTGAGGGCGATGAAGGAAGAATGCCTGGCGGTCGAGCAGCACTAAAAATGGAAGAGCCGTCGGCGCGCGACGGCTCTCTTTCGTTATTGCGTGGTCTCCAGCGCTGATCGGACGATCAGCCGTTGAACAGCTCGACGACGCAGACGATCATCGTGTACAGCCCGATGCAGCCGCCCAACGCGACCGCACCTTGCATGAAACCGCCCAGATTCCGCATGTAGCGCTCCTTGGTTTTGACAGGTGGCGCCAGTCTAAATCGAAAGAAATAAGAAAGGTAAAGGAAAGTTTTGTGTGAGATGCCCGTTTGTATGCACTGTTATCTTGTACGACGACGTATCTCAAAGAGCCTGCGCAGGTCATCCTTTCGCTTTCTGGCCGATCTCATGGTTTGCCATGATTTCGAGCGCGCGCACCATGCCCGAGTGATCCCACGCGTTGCCGCCATGCGCGCTGCAAGCATTGAACAGCATCTGACACGTCGATGTAGCCGGTAAGGGCACGCCGAGCGCCTGGCCCGTCGAGAGCGCGAGATTGAGATCCTTCTGATGCAGCTCGATCCGGAACCCCGGCTTGAACGTGCGTTTCGTCATTCTCTCGCCGTGCACTTCGAGAATGCGTGACGACGCGAAGCCGCCCATCAGCGCCGTCCGCACCTTTTCCGCGTCGACGCCCGCCTTCGATGCGAGCAGCAGCGCTTCGCCGACCGCTTCGATCGTCGCCGCGACGATCACCTGGTTCGCGACCTTGCACACCTGGCCCGCGCCGACTTCGCCGATCAGCGAGATGTTCTTGCCCATCATGTCGAGGAGCGGCTTGACCTTGTCGAAGGTGGCTTGCGAGCCGCCCACCATGATCGTCAGCGACGCGGCCTTCGCGCCGACTTCGCCGCCCGATACGGGCGCGTCGAGATAGTCCGCGCCTTTCTCGCGCACGCGGGCCCCGAAGCCGCGCGTGGCCATCGGCGAAATCGAACTCATGTCGACGACGATCTGCCCCGCGCGCAGGCTCTGCGCGACGCCGTTCTCGCCGAACAGCACGCGTTCGACGTCGGGCGTGTCGGGCACCATGATGAAGATCACGTCGGCTTGCGCGGCGACGTCGGCGGCGCTGTCGCACGCGACGACGCCCGCCTGCTTCAGTTCGTCGGGCACGCCGCTGCGCGTGTACGCGGCCAGCGTGACGTTGTGCTTGCGCAGGTTTTCCGCCATCGGGCGGCCCATGATGCCGAGTCCGATAAAGCCGGCCTTGAGTGTCTGAGACATGACGTCCTCCGGATGCGTTGTTCGGGCAATGTGCGCATTCAGCTTAGCGAGCGCGGCGCCAAATGCCTACGAAACCGCGCTGCCGTCACGTCTTGCCGACAACTTTTCTGAGCACGGTCCTGCGCTTTCCATGTTCGCGCGAACGTGAAAAAGAACAATCCGATGTTCGAATGAACATCGGAAGCTAGCTTGGCTGCTCTTGTCCTTTCACAACACAATCGCACGCGAAGTATGCGAAACGGCCATCTGACGGGACTTTCCGGCGATTTATTCAACGTACTACATCGTTTTCCCTGGTATCCTACAGCCTGCCGAGTGATACGATGACCGACGATAAATGCAGATCCAATGTTCGAATTCGCGCATCGGGTCGGCGACCAAGCCGGGCGGCCCAGATCCCGGTTCGACCAGGAGACAGACTTGAAAACGATCATTGGCCTGCGTTGGTGGATCATCGCGCTCGTGTGCGCGGGGACCATCGTGAACTACCTGTCGCGCAACGCGCTCGGCGTCATGGCGCCCGAGCTGAAGACGTTGCTGCACATGAACACCCAGCAGTACTCGTATGTCGTCGGCGCGTTTCAGATCGGCTACACGATCATGCAGCCCGTCTGCGGGCTCGTGATCGACCTGATCGGACTTCGTCTGGGTTTCGCGCTGTTCGCGTGCCTGTGGTCGGCGACGGGCATGCTGCATGGCCTCGCGAGCGGCTGGCTGTCGCTTGCCGCGCTGCGCGGGCTGATGGGCTTGTCGGAAGCGGTCGCGATTCCGGCAGGCATGAAGGTGGTCGCGGAATGGTTTCCGAACCGCGAGAAGTCGGTGGCCGTCGGCTACTTCAATGCGGGCACGTCGCTCGGTTCGCTGCTCGCGCCGCCGCTCGTCGTGTTCCTGTCGCTGCGCTACGGCTGGCAAAGCGCGTTCGCCGTGACGGGCGCGCTGGGTTTCGTGTGGGCGGCCATCTGGTATCTGTTCTATCGCGCGCCCTCCGACCACGCGCGGATCGGCGACAACGAGCGCGCGGCGATCGTCGAAGGGCAGACGCCCGTTGCTGCCCATGCGCAGGACAGGCGGCGCATCCGCGAAGTGCTCGGCACGCGCCGTTTCTGGGCGATCGCGCAGGCGCGCTTCTTCGCCGAGCCTGCGTGGCAAACCTTCAGCTTCTGGATTCCGCTGTATCTCGCCACCGAGCGTCACATGGACCTGAAACAGATCGCGCTGTTCGCGTGGCTGCCGTTTCTCGCCGCGGACGTAGGTGGGCTGTTCGGCGGCTACCTGTCGCCGTTCCTGATGAAGCGCCTGCGCGTGCCGCTGATCTGGTCGCGCGTGGCGGGTGTCGTGCTCGGCGCGTTCATGATGATCGGTCCGGCATGCATCGGGCTCGTCGCGTCGCCGTACCAGGCCATCGCGCTCTTCTGCGTGGGCGGCTTTGCGCACCAGATGATTTCGGCCCTCGTCAACACACTGGCCGCCGACGTATTCGAGCCCGGCGAAGTCGGCACGGCTGCGGGTTTTGCGGGCATGGCTGCGTGGATCGGCGGGCTCGGTTTCTCGCTGATGGTGGGCGCGCTCGCCGACAAGATCGGCTACACGCCGCTCTTCGGCGCGCTCGGCGCGTTCGACCTGATCGGCGCGACGCTGCTCGTCATCCTGATGCGCGGCGTGTCGAGCGACGCCCGTCTGCATCGCGTCGAAAACGGCGCGAGCAGCGCGGCGTGAACTGACTGACCTGGAAACACATCATGGCTACGTTGAAAAATCGACCGCGTTTTTCGGTCTCCGCGCCGGTGGCTGCTTCGGGGTCCACATTGCAGTCCCCTTCGGCGTCCGTTCCGGTTGAGCAGCAAGCCGTCAACCCGATCGTCCTCGACGCCGCCGATGGCGCGCGAATCGAACTGTTCGTGCTGGCCGACGACATCATCCGCGTGCTGGTGCTGCCGAAGGGCGCGCTGCAAGGGCCGCGCACGTGGTCGATCGCGCCGGGCATCGAAGACGTGCCGCTCGAAGGACGCGACAGGCGCGATATGAGCGGCTTCTCGCCCGTCGCGTTCCGTTTCGAAAGCGACGCGGAGCGTGCCGTCGTCGAAACGGCGCGCGTGCGCCTGACGGTTGCGCTGGACGGCGGCTTCTGCTCGTGGGAAATCGCGCGCGACGGTATCTGGCATCACGTGATGAACGACCGCAAGACCCAGGCGTACAACTTCGGCTGGTGGGACGAGCGCGTGTATCACTACGTCGAGAGACGGCGCGGCGAAATGTACGTCGGTCTCGGCGAGCGGGCGGGCGCGCTCGATCGCGCGAACCAGAGCTACGAAATGCGCAACATCGACGCGATGGGCTACAGCGCGCGCACGACCGATCCGCTCTACAAGCACATCCCGTTCTACGTGACGTGGCAGCCGCAGACGTCGATGGGCTTCGGCCTCTTTTACGACACGCTCGCCGATTGCCGCTTCGACATGGGGCGCGAGCTCGACAACTACCACGGCCACTACCGGCATTTCGTCGCGAAGCACGGCGATCTCGACTATTACTTCATCGCGTCGGCGGATACGCCGTTGCACGCGGTGCGCCGCTTCACGTGGCTAACGGGGCGGCCCGCGTGGATGCCCAAGTGGGGGCTCGGTTATTCCGGCTCGACGATGAGCTACACCGATGCGCCCGACGCGCAGCACCGCATGGGCGAATTCATCGCGCGCTGCCGAGAGCACGATGTGCTGTGCGATTCGTTCCATCTGTCGTCGGGCTATACGTCGATCGGTGCGAAGCGTTACGTGTTCAACTGGAATCGCGAGAAGTTTCCGGATATCGAAGGCTTCGTGCAGGGCTATCTGCGCGAGGGCGACGTGCGGCTGTGCGCGAACATCAAGCCGTGTCTGCTGCAAGACCATCCGGCGTTCGACGAAGCCGCGCAAGCGGGTCTGCTGATCGAGGCGCGCGACGGCGAGCCCGCATGGGTGCAGTTCTGGGACGAGGTCGGCGCGTATCTCGACTTCACGAATCCCGCGACGATTGCATGGTGGAAGGCGCGCGTGAAAGACAGCTTGCTCCGCTACGGCATTGCGTCGACGTGGAACGACAACAACGAGTTCGAAATCTGGACGCCGGATTCGATGGCGCACGGCTTCGGCCAGCCGTTCGCGGCACGCGAAGCCAAGGTGTTGCAAACGCAATTGATGATGCGCGCGTCACGCGACGCTCAACGCGAACATGCGCCGCACAAGCGGCCGTTTCTCGTGTCGCGCTCGGGCGGCGTCGGCATGCATCGCTATGTGCAGACCTGGTCCGGCGACAACTACACATCGTGGGAAACGCTGCGCTACAACCTGAAGATGGGCCTTGGTCTCGCGATGTCGGGCGTGTCGAACAGCGGACACGATATCGGCGGATTCTCCGGTCCCGCGCCTTCGCCAGAACTGCTCGTGCGTTGGGTCGCGTTCGGCATCTTTCTGCCGCGTTTCAGCATCCATTCGTGGAACGACGACGGCACGGTCAACGAGCCGTGGATGTATCCCGAAGTGACGAGCCAGATCGCCGGTCTCATCAAGCTGCGTTATCGGCTCATTCCGTACCTGTACGAACTGCTGTGGCAATCGCATCGTTCGTACGAACCCGTGCTGCGTCCGATGTTCGCGGAGTTTCCGAACGATCCGCACTGCCTCGCCGATGGCGACGACATGATGCTCGGCGCGTCGCTGCTCGTTGCGCCTGTCGTCGAGCAAGGGCAGCGCGAGCGCGAAGTCTGGCTGCCGTCTGGCGCGCGTTGGGCGTCGTACTGGAGCGGCGAGGTATTCGATGGCGGACAGAGCGTCCGATTGCCCGCGCCGTTCGAGCAGCCGGTGATGCTGCTGCGTGAAGGCAGCGTGATTCCGCTGAATATCGCGGAACAGCATTTCGCACAACCCGCCGACGAGCGCGCATTCATCGCGCTGCCGTTTGCGGGCGTCGGCACGGCGCAAGGCGGCTGCATTGAAGATGACGGCGAAACGCAAGCGTGGCGCGAGGGCGCGCAAGGGCGCTGGGACGTGATGATCGCCAGCGACGCGAGCACGTTGCGCATTTCCGTCGAGCGCAAAGGGCAGATGCCGTTCGCGCAGCACGAGGTTCGGCTCAGCGTGCCCGCGTCCGATACGCGCACGGCCCATTGTGCGAAGGGCGACGTCATCGGCGATTCGGTCGCGGATGGCTGGCGGTGTCTGACGCTGCGGCTTGCCCAATGAGTCGCGCAACGGCTCGCTGAATGAATCGCCCAGTGAATCGCCCAATGAATCGCCCAATGAATCGCCCAATGAATCGCGAACGCCACGCCCAACGAATAAACGACCGGCCTGACCCACAGGTCCTATTTCCAATCAGGGAGACTGACAAGCAATGAATACTTCGAACCGCACGCGCATGCGTGCATTGGCCCTCTCATGCCTGCCGATTGCAGGCGCCGTGCTCTCGACGGGGGCGTTCGCGCAAAGCAGCGTCACGCTGTACGGCGTCGTCGACAACGCGTTCAGCTATGTCAGCAATCAGCGCGGCCACGCGAACTTCTACATGAGCCAGGGCAACCTGCAGGCGAGCAAGTTCGGTCTGCTAGGGGCGGAAGATATCGGCGGCGGCACGAAGGTCATCTTCCGGCTCGAAAGCGGCTTCAACTCGCTGACGGGCGCGCAAAGCAGCGCGGGCCTCATTTTCAACCGGCAAGCCTACGTCGGCGTGAGCAACGACAGGTACGGCACGGTGACGCTCGGCCGCCAGTACACGCCATACTTCAACATGGTCGGCGCGCTCGGGCCGACGGGCGTGCTGACGGGCGCAACGGGCGCGCATCCGGGCGATCTCGACGCGCTCGACACGACGCTGCGTTTCAACAACTCGATCACGTATATGTCGCCGAACATTGCCGGTCTCACTTTCGGCGCGCAGTACGGGCTGGGCGGTGTGCCTGGCAGCGTCACGAGCGGCAGCAATTTCAGCGCGGCACTGCGCTACGACTATCAGGCATTCTCGGTCGCGGCGGGTTACGTGAAGCTGAAGGACATCGCGACGAGCCAGTCGCTCGGCAGCTTCGCGATCAATTCGCCCGTCAACAACGGCTATGCGACGGCGACCAGCACGCAGATGATTGCCGCAGCCGCCCGCTATAACTTCAACGATCTGATGATCGGCGTGAACTACTCGAACGTGCAGTACGCGCCGGGCTCGCACTCGTTGTTCGCGAGCGAGGCGGTGTTCAACACGTATGGCGCGATTGCGACCTATCGCTTTACGCCGGCCGTGATCGCAGGCATCGGCTATAGCTACACGCGCGCGAGCAAGGCGAATGGCATCGACGATCCGGCGCAATATCACCAGATTTCGCTCGAACAGACCTACAGCCTGTCGAAGCGCACGACGCTGTATGCGCTCGAGGCCTATCAGCTGGCGCGCGGCAAATCGCGGATCGCGTCGGGCTCGGGCACGACGATCGCTGATGCCGTAGCTGTGGTCGGTGATTCGCAGAACACGACGCCGTCGTCGGGGCCGTCGCAGTTCGTCGGGATGGTGGGCATCCGACACGCGTTCTGACGGCGCTGTTTTTGGCGCGGCAATCGTTTGCGCCATCTGGTTTGCGTCATTTGTCCAGCCGGGCGTCGCGAGATTGCGACGACCCGGCTTTTGTTTGTCCGCGTGCCGGATGAGCGCGGTAGACTGCTGCGCGCAGCGGCGGCGTGGGGCTTGAGCTTCACGCACTGATGCGCGATGACCGTTCCGGCCAATTGCATAAAAACCTGTATGGATATACAGTATTGGCGATGCGATTGAAGAGGAGCCTGCGTCGTGGATATGCGCGTGAACAAACCGTCGGCCATCCGATGCCGGAGATCGCGGCTTTTGTCGCGGTGTTGAAGTCGGCGTTCGGCGAACGGGAAATCGATGAAGCGATCCGCCGCGGCAAGGCTGGCGAGCCCACGTTTTACGCATGCGAGAACGGCCGGTCGGTGGGAACGGCGAGTACGCCGGCGGGCGCGGACCCCGCGCACGAACATCCCAACGCGGCGGCAAACGATGCCCGGTAAGACGCGCGAGGCAAGGAGATAAAGCAATGAATGCAGGTCGTTGTCTCTTATCCGGAATGACAGCCGGGCTGATCACGCTGCTTATGGCTTCGGCGGCGCACGCGGAAAAGTACGTCGAGATCTGGAACCCGCCGGAGGCGCGCGGCCATTCGGCACCGGCGCCGAAGCACCTCCGCCCGCACACGCAAACCGCACCGCGGCTCGCGCGGAAAATCACCGAGCCGGGCGGCCAGCATCCGGATCAGGGCGCTTCATCGGTAGTGTCGTCGAAGAAGGCGCCGAATCGCAGTATCCCGCGCAAGATCAGTCCGGACGGCAGCGTGTTTCGTGTCTGACGCAAGCGGCAAGCGGCAAGCGGCTCCGCGCGACGCGGTTTTGAGCTGCTGTTTTGAGTTCCTGTTTGAAGCCGCTGACTTTCGTCCGCGTCGTGTGTCGCTGTTTTCCGCCGCCTGTTTTCTGCCTGTTTTCCGCCTGGGTATTGCTAAACTCCACGACCGCGCCGCATAGCCGACTGCACCACATGCGAGCAGCACGGGCGGCGTGAAAAACGCACAGGCAGCGCACGTGGCGTATCGTCGAATCAGGTTCTCACTGAAATCCGCTGCCGCAGCCCACATCCATCGCACGCCGCACCACGCAACATGAGCGTCACCACTCGCCGTATCGCGCATCTCGACATGGACGCGTTTTACGCATCCGTCGAACTGCTGCGCTATCCGGAGTTGCGCGGCAAGCCGGTCGTGATCGGCGGGGGCCGCAACGCGACGCCTGAGACGCTGCCCGACGGCACGCGCCGCTTCGCGCGGCTGCGCGACTATGCGGGGCGCGGTGTCGTCACCACGTCGACTTACGAGGCGCGCGCGTTCGGCGTCTTTTCGGCGATGGGCATGATGAAGGCCGCGCAACTCGCGCCGGACGCGATTCTGCTGCCCACCGACTTCGATTCGTACCGCCATTACTCGCGCCTGTTCAAGGCGGAAGTAGCGAAGTTCACGACGCGTATCGAAGATCGCGGCATCGACGAAATCTATATCGATCTCACGGACCTCCCCGGCGACGCCGCCGACATCGGCACGCGCATCAAGCAGGCCGTGCGCGATGCGACGGGTCTCACGTGCTCGATCTGCGTCGCGCCGAACAAGCTGCTGGCAAAAGTCGGCTCCGAGCTGGACAAGCCCGATGGCCTCACGATCCTGACACCCGCCGACATCCCTTCGCGCATCTGGCCGCTGGCCGCGCGCAAGATCAATGGCATCGGCCCGAAGGCGAGCGAGCGGCTGGCCACGATCGGCATCCATACGGTCGGCGATCTGGCGCATGCGGCGCCCGACCTGCTGCAGGCCAATTTCGGACTCAGGTACGCGACGTGGCTGCTGCACGTCGCGCAGGGTGTCGACGAGCGTCCCGTCGTCGTCGAATCCGAGCCGAAGTCGATGAGCCGCGAGACGACCTTCGAACGCGATCTGCATCCTCGGCACGATCGGCCGGCGCTGTCGGAGTCCTTCACGCGCCTGTGCACGCGCGTGGCCGAAGATTTGCAGCGCAAGGGCTATGTCGGGCATACGGTCGGCATCAAGCTGCGCTTCGACGATTTCTCGATGGTCACGCGCGATCTGACGATCCCCGTCGCCACGTCGGATGCAGCGGCGATCCGGCGCGCAGCGACCGAGTGCCTGAAGCGCGTCGCGTTGACGCGCAAGCTCCGGTTGTTGGGCGTGCGAGTGAGCGGGCTGTCGCATGCGAGCGAACACGCGCAGTCGCTACCCGTGCAGGCGGAATTGCCCTTTACTGCGTGAGCCGATTGCGCGGCGTTTGGTGGCATGCGCGTGCGCCGCGCTGTCCACGACCTTGCGATCAAAGAATCGTCGACGCACCGCATCCACTGCGCCATCGCTTCCGGCAAAACCGCGCGAAGCCATCGGCGCGACCGTCAATGCCGCGTTTATTGACCTGCCCGAACACTCCGCGCGCCGCTCCGCAACCGTCACCGCAATGTCACGAAGCACGGCTAATTTCGAAACGCACCCATACAAAGCTTTCTGCAACTGTCTTGCATGGGACCAGTAAGGCATGAGACGGTAGGCACCGAAGTGCCAACTCCGGATCGACAGTTTTGCATAGGATCAGAGTAAGGCGTTGAGGCGGCGGTAGGCACCACAGCGCCAACTCCCGCCGACACGCCAACTCTGGATCGACAACAGGAGGTGACCATGAAACTCGCATTCCTCGCCGTGGCCGGCATGATCGGCGCGCTATCCAGCTCCTTCGCGCAGGCAGCCGACATCACGGGCGCCGGCAGCACGTTCGCGGCACCGATCTACACGAAATGGGCCGACGCGTATCAGAAGACGGGCGGCGCCCGCATCAACTACCAGGGCATCGGCTCGTCGGGCGGGATCAAGCAGGTGCTTGCGAAAACCGTCGACTTCGCCGGCTCCGACGCGCCGCTCAAGGACGACGAACTGGCCAAGGACGGCCTGTTCCAGTTCCCGACCGTCGTCGGCGGCGTGGTGCCCGTGGTCAACCTGCCCGGCGTGAAGCCGGGATCGCTGGTGCTCTCGGGTCCCGTGCTCGGCGACATCTACCTCGGCAAGATCAAGAAGTGGAATGACCCGGCTATCGCCGCCCTCAATTCGGGCGCGAAGCTGCCGGATACCGATGTCGCCGTTGTGCGCCGCGCGGACGGTTCGGGCACGAGCTTCATCTGGACGCACTATCTGTCGCAGGTGAATCCGGAGTGGAAGAGCAAGGTCGGTGAAGGCACGACGGTCAACTGGCCGACGGGCACGGGCGGCAAGGGCAACGACGGCGTTGCCGCGTTTGTGCAGCGTCTGCCGGGCTCGATCGGCTACGTCGAATGGGCGTACGCAAAGCAGAACAAGATGACGTACACGTCGCTGAAGAACGCGGCGGGCGCCGTCGTCGAGCCGAAGACGGAAACCTTCAAGGCGGCCGCCGCGGGCGCCGAGTGGTCGAAGTCGTTCTACCAGATCCTCACCAACGAGCCGGGCAAGGACGCGTGGCCCGTCGTCGGCGCGACGTTCGTGCTGGTGCATTCGTCGCAGGACAAGCCGGACCACGGCAAGGAAACGCTCAAGTTCTTCGACTGGGCGTTCAAGAACGGCAACCAGACCGCGCAGGAACTCGACTACATCACGCTGCCGGATGCCGTCGTATCCGAAATCCGCGCGCAGTGGAAGGCGAAGGTGAAGGACGCTTCCGGCAAGCCGATCGCCGATTGATCAGAGTGCGCGCATAAAAGCGGACCGGCGTGCAAAAACGCCGGCCGTCACCGAACAGTAACGGGGCGTCGTGATAATGCGAATCCTGGCCCGAAAGTGAGCGCGAGGCGCGGCTCCCGTCGTTCGGGACGCCGCGCATCGGCCCACATTCCGTTGAAAGAGCCAGAGACGTATCAATGACGATTCCCATGCTGACGACACATCGAGGCTATCGTTTGCAGGCCAGCGCCGCCATGGGCGACGACGGCATGCACGCGGCCGACCTGATCATCGAAAAACCGGGGCTGCCGCCCCGCACATTCAACGCGCTCGACTACTTCTACGACGGCGAACAGGCACTCAAATACGCGACCGCCTGGGGCCGCATCTGGGTCGACATGAAAGGCTGATGGAAGGCTCCGACGGCAGGCCTGCCGACAGTTGCAGCCGGCCCTCGATCGCCCCGGCCGCAGCTGTCCCGTTCCCACGTAAGCGCCTTAAAAAATCGTTCTAATTCATACGATTAGCGCCGCGCATGCCAATGTTGGATGTCGCACACAGCCTCCTTTTCCCGGCTCGACCGCCGCGTTTCTGCCCTATATGATGGCGCGTGACGGAACGCGTCTATTTGCTGGCTGATTTCGCATTGGGCCGGCGGTCCGCTTCGTACGATGTGCAAGACGCGCTGGACATTCCAGCATGAAGGGCGTCTCGCGGCTGTCGTACGAAGCACCGCATCGGGCCTGCATCCTTCGACCACAGACGCCGTTATCGGGTGGGGCTGCCCGGTGAGCGGAAAGGGACGTGGCATGTTGAGCAAGTTGATCGATATCGCAAGAGATATCCGGCGCAGCGAACGGTTCAAACAATCGATCAGCACACCGGGCCGCATCTCGCTGCATGCGCAGCAGCGCTTGAACCACGGTTACTTCGCGATTGAAATTCGCGCGCATTCGGGGTTTTTCTCCGTGATGCAGATGGTGCTGTTCATCCTGATGTATTGCGACGAGAAGCAGCTGACGCCGCTGATTTCCGCGCGCGGCGGAATTTACGGCGATCGGGAAGGCCAGGTCGACTGGTTCGCCGAATACTTCGATTCCGTCAGTGTGTCGCCAAGGCCGGGCGCGAGCGTGCGGCTGCGAACGTCGGTCGTGCGCGATCTCAGCGTGCTCGGCTTTCGCCGTCGCTATGAGCCGCGGCTCGAGCTGAAGCATTCGAGCGCGCTCTTCATGGCGCATTACCGGCCCGCCGCGCCGATCCGCGCGGAAGTCGACGGAATCTGCCAGCGGCTCGGCATCGGTGCGGCGACGCTCGGCGTGCATTATCGCGGCACCGACAAGAAGGTCGAGGCGCACACGATCGGCTGGGAAGAGTTTGGCCGGCTCATCGATGCGACGCTCGCCGAAGAGCCTCATCTGACGAATATCTTCGTATCGAGCGACGAGCAGCCGTTCCTCGATTTCTTCGCCGCTCGCCGGTTTGCCGTGCCCATCAACGTCGCGCCCGCGCGGCTGCTGGCCTCGGGCGGCACGCCCGTGCATTTCAGCGGACATCCAGGGCTCGCCATCGGGCGCGAGGCGCTGGTCGCAAGCCTGCTGCTCGCGCGCTGCGGCTATCTGCTGAAGACGCCGTCGTATCTGTCGGCGTGGTCGAAGATCTTCAATCCGTCGCTGCCCGTCAAGCTTGCCGTCCCGCCGCGCGCGACCGCGTTCTGGTTCCCGGACAGCCAGATCTGGAACGAGCAGCAAAAACGTAACGAGGAAACGTCAGAATCGGCTGTGCAGTTTTCCCACGAGAAGACGGCATAAACGGAAGACTGCATAGCGAACGGCGGCGGGAACGGCGGCGCGCGCCACCTTGCGCGCTGTAAAAACAGCGCAACGAGAAGTGCGGTCCAGGCCACAACGGCGATTCGAAAGCCGGGTGCGGGTGCGCCCGCGACGGGTAGGCTCGCTTTGGGTCGCGTAGAATCGACTAAAAGACAGCACGGCAATCGGGGAAGGGAAGGGCGTGAAGATTCACAGCCACTATGACAATCTGAAAGTCTCGCGGGACGCGCCTCAGGAAGTGATCCGCGCGGCCTATAGGACCTTGTGTCAGAAATATCACCCGGACCGGCGGATCGACGATCCGGACGCCGAGCGGGTGATGAAGATCATCAACGCGTCTTACGCGGTCCTGAGCGACCCGGTGCAACGCAAGGAACACGACGAATGGCTCGCGCGCAAGGAGCGCGAGGCGTCCGCTGCTGCCGCGACGGCGGCGCCGTCATCGCGTCCGGCCGGTTCGTCGCATTCGTCCGCCTCTTCCGCCTCATCCACGTATTCAGCGTCGGGCTTCCAGCAGACGCCCCGGTACGCCGCTGCGCAAGCCGACGCGTCGGCGCGCTCCACGCCGCGCGGAAGCGGCTGGACATCCCAGGCGCGGGTCGATCCGCGCGCCGCTGGGCGCAAGAAGCAGCGCGTGTCGTTCGGACATGCGCTGCGCAGGGTCTCGTTGCGCGGCTGGATCGCGATTGCGGCATGCGCGTTCGTCGGCTACGTCGTGATCACGGAATCGATGTCGCCTTGGCCGTTCACGCGCAACATCACGTCCGGTGCGTCGTACGGCGAGCACGGCCATGCCGATGCCGACAGCGCGGCCGCAACCGACAGCAACGGCCGCGCGCTGGCTGCAGTGGCGTCGGCACAGGCAGCGACTTCACCGTGGACGAACGACGCATCCGGTGCCGCGAGCGACGCGGGCGCGGCTGCCGCGTATGTGCGCCCCAGCGTCGCCCCGAACGGCGCGCCATGGCCTGCCACGGCAGGTTATCTCGACGGCATCCCTGTCGGCGCATCGGGCGGGCATTCGTCGGTGACGATCGACAACTCGATCAACCGCTTCGACGTCTACGGCAAGCTGGTCTATAACGCGTCCGTCTTCGATCAGCCCGTGCGCCACTTCTTCGTGCCGGCAGGACGGACCTTCACTCTGAAGGACGTCGCGCCCGGAAGCTACGACATCCGCTACCAGAATCTCGACGACGGCGGCATCTACAAGTCGCAGCCATTCGGGCTCACCGAGCAGACCGTCGGCAACGGTCTCGACGCGACGCATATAAGCGTCATGCTGTACGCGTCGCCGGGCAGCATGCAGGCGACGGCGATCGGCCGCGGCGAGTTCTAGTTTCAGTTGCCCTTCTATCGCGCAACGGGCGCCGCCATGCGCTGCGATGCGGCTTGCAGATCGCACGGCGGCATGACAACGGCATCGATGCCGAAACGCTACACGGCCGTTACGGTTTCGAGCTTCGACATCTCGCGCGAGCGTGGCGGCGATTCGTTCTCTTGCGGCATTCGCCACGCGGCGCGCAGCACGCGCATGAACATGTCCTCGCCTTCGGAAAGATGCCCATCGGCGTGCGCGCCTTCCTTGCATAGCGCGATGACTTCGCGTCGCAGACGCGCGTCCTTGACGTCCTGCGCCAGCTGAAAGATCACGGCGGGGTCGAGCCGGCAGGTGTCGCCCCAGTTCAGATAGGCCGTCGTCGTGAGGTCTTCGCACATCTGCTGGATGACGGCGAGCAGTCGTTCGCGGTTCAGCCCGAGCCGCTCTTCCATGCCGTAACGGTCCAGCGCTTCGAGTTCGTGGATGCCCACGTGTCCGTCCGAGAGCAGGCAGGCAGCGACGATACGTGCTGCGCCTTCGGGGCTGTCGCATCGATAGTGACGCATTTCAGATCTCCATTTGCATTGATCGATTGATACCGGTGCTGGCGTGCCGCCGCTCATGCGATCCAGTCGCGCGGCATCAAGCTCGAATGCACGTGGAACGGATGGCCGCCGTCGTCGAGCAGACGCATGCGCCGTTCGAGATCGGCGAGATCGGTCGACGAAGCGAGGAAGGCATTGCGTTCACGTTCGCGTGAGTGCGTGAACAGCGCGCAGAGACGGTGAGCGAGTCGGGTCAACATGATGGGCTCCTTCAGTGATGCAAAGAATCGGGAACGTGCGGGCGAACGAATGATTTGCGTCGCTACGCTGCGTGGATGCGATGCACTTGAAATCCGCGAGCCGTCTGTTGCTCGGAGTCGGACCGCTGCATCGACGGATTGCATCGTAGTCAGCCCGAATTAGCCGGAAATGAGTCGGACATGCAGAAATCCGCCGGCCAGGCGATGGGATAGCGCACGACGTGACATATCGCGGTCTGTGCCGGCCGGATTGGCGTTGCTCATTCTGTGCTCACTATTGGCGCCCAGAATGCAAATGAACCGATGCATCGAACCCACGGCATCGGAGACTCATTCGATACCCTCTGGAGAGAAACGTCATGAAATCGCTGATTCAAACCGCTACCGTCGCTGTGTTCCTTGCATTGCCCGTTGCATCGTTCGCGCACACCAATGCACCCGTCACGAGAGCCGACGTGCAGGCCGAACTCGCGCAACTGGATCGCGCGGGCTACGAGCCCGCTAACGACTACGTGCACTATCCCGCGAACCTGCAGGCGGCGCAGGCACGCATCGATGCGCAGAACCCAGTCGAATACGGCGGCGTCGCCGATGGCACATCGCAAAGCGGCGCGTTCGATCATCCGCAAAACGACGTCGGATTGAAGTCGATCTACGTCGGGCATTGAATGCCTGCCAGCGGCATTTTTCGTTGCAGTGAGTTGCGGACGCGCGGAGCGATCGGCGCGATCGGCGCGTCCGCATCGCTGCTTTGAGAACGAAAAGGGCCTGTAGCGCGGTGTAGAATCGGCTCCCAACGACGAAGCGCGCGCGTCTCTCGCGCGTGCGCCGTCGCTTTCAAGCTGCAAAAGCTGCACGCACAACGCTCTTCGGACGGCACGCTTCATAACCATGTCCATGCCCAAGATCCGGTCGTTAAGAAATCAGCTCGTGCTCGCCTTGTGTGTGCTGGTGAGCATCGTCGGCGTGGTGCAGGGCGTCAGTTCATATCAATTGTCCAAGGCGGGCATGAGCGCGCTGCTCGACCTGCGACTCGAACAGGCGGCGACGCGCCTCTATAGCAGCGGTCTTGCCGAGTCGCTGCCCGCGATACCCGCGCGGGGTTCGCAGCCCGAGCGCGATATCGTCGTCACCGTCTGGAAAGACGACATCGAAACGCCCTACCGTTCGACGGAACCCGCGCTTGCGTTGCCGCGCGATGCTGAAGCGGGCTTTCTGACGACGGACGTCGGCGGTGAGAGCTGGCGCATCTACACGCTGCGAGAGCCGGGCATGGTCGTCCAGGTCGCGCAGCGCTCGCGCGTGCGGCATGAGCTGGCGCAGGCTCGCTCGATCAACACGCTCTGGCCGATGATCGTGCTCGTGCCGCTCGTGTGGCTCGCCGTGCTGCTGGTCGTGCGGCGCGCGCTGCGCCGTCTGACGCGTCTCGGCGCCCAGGTGCAGGCGATCGACATGACGCATTTCGAGCAGCTGTCGACATCGGGCGTGCCGACCGAAATACGCCCCTTCATTGTTTCGATCAACAAGATGTTCGAGCGTCTCGCTCAATCGATCGAAGGCGAAAGAAAGTTCATCTCCGATGCCGCGCACGAGTTGCGCACGCCGCTCACCGCGTTGCAGTTGCAGGCCGACAATCTGCAGCCACATATCGCGCCCGGAAATCAGGCGCGTTTTCGCGAGCTGCAAAGCGGGATACGGCGCAGCGGCAGACTGATCGCTCAACTGCTGCGGCTCGCACGCGCCGATGCGGCGCTGCAGCCCGATACGCTGACGCGCGTCGACGTGACGAAAGTGGTCGTCGATGCCGTGGCCGAAGTGCTGCCGATTGCAATGAAGCGCGGCATCGATATCGGCGCCGACGAAATGGCGAGCGCGCATGTGCGCGCAAACGAAGCCGACATCGGCATTGCGCTGCGCAACCTCGTGAGCAATGCGATCCGCTACACGCCAGATGGCGGCAAAGTCGATCTGAGCGTGCACGCGCGCGATGGCATGGTGTGGATCGAAGTGGTGGACACGGGGCCAGGCATCGACGAGGCGCTGCTGCCGCGCGTGTTCGACCGCTTCTTTCGCGCGAATGCGCAGATAGAAGGCAGCGGACTGGGGCTGTCGATCGTGCAGGCAATCGTGAACCGCTATGGCGGCGCGGCGAACTTGCGCAATCGTACGGATGGACAGTCGGGCATCGTCGCTTCGATCGGATTCGACGCCGTGCCCTGAGCGTTTGCGCTCACGCGCGGGGCTCATTCGCATTTGCTCATCGTTTGCTAACTTTACGCGCCCATGATGGAACCGTTGGAGCAGGCCCCTCTGGTTCTGGCATGGCGACCAGCGCGCCAGGATCTTTCTGCCGACTGCGCGAGCGGTCGGCTTTTTTTCGCCTTCACCACCGCGGAAACCTGCGCGACGTCTGGTGTATCAACGCAAGCAAACGACGCAGGCGAACGACGCAAGCCAAACGACGGAAACAACTCGGCTATCATGCGTTGTGGCCGATGTGCGATAGCGGGTTCGCACCGGCGGGCTACGGCCTGGAATCACAATTCGCCGCCTGGGCGCGAGTCGCCCCGCCGCGAACGGTCCTCGCGCCGCAGCCAACGACAACGCTTCGTTGCTGTGGATACGACATCATGCGAGTGCTACTGGTTGAAGACGATCTGCAGATCGGCCAGAGTCTGTTGCGCGCGCTTCAGGACGCCGATTACAGCGTCGACTGGGTACGCGACGGCAAGGCGGGCAGCGCGGCCATCGCGGCCGCCGAATACACGGTCGTCCTGCTCGATCTCGGCTTGCCCGGCATGGGCGGCATCGAATTGCTAAAGTCGGCGCGCGCGGCGGGCAACACGGTGCCTGTGCTGATCCTCACCGCGCGCGACGATCTCGAGGCACGCGTTCAAGGCCTCGACGTGGGCGCCGACGACTACATGCTCAAACCCTTCGACGTTCCCGAACTGCTCGCGCGCATCCGCGCCGTGCTGCGCCGCAAGGCGGGCTATGCATCGTCGCGGCTCGGCGACGACGCGCTGAGCCTCGATCTCGACAAGCGCACGCTGTGCTGCAACGGCGTGTCGTCGGTGCTGTCGGCGCGCGAGTTCGCGCTGATGCTCGCGTTCCTCGAACGGCCCGGCACGATCCTGTCGCGCGATCAGCTCGAAGACAAGTTGTACGGCTGGGGCAAGGAAGTCGAGAGCAACGCCGTCGATGTGCTCATCCATTCCGTGCGCAAGAAGTTCGGCCAGTCGGTGATCCGCAACGTGCGCGGGCTCGGCTGGACAGTCATGCTCGGCGATACGCCGAAGACCTGAAGCCCGCCGGCGCATCACGGCACTTTCACGTCAGGCGCGCGCCGTTTCGACGGACGCGCCGCTCGCATGAACCGTATCGTCGATGGGGAAATGCAGCAGCGCCGCGAACAGTCCCGCCAGCGCCGTCGCGCCCCAGATCAGCGAATACGAGCCCGTCATGTCGAACACGAAGCCGCCGAGCCACGCGCCGAGAAACGAACCGAGCTGATGGCTCAGGAACACGACGCCGAACAGCGTCCCCAGATGCCGCGTGCCGAACACCTTTGCGATCAATCCGCTCGTCAGCGGCACCGTGCCGAGCCATGTGAGGCCCATCACGGCCGCGAACAGCACGACCGAGAGCGTCGATTTCGGCAGCAGGAAAAACGAGGCGATCGTCGCGCCGCGAATCAGGTACAGCCAGCCGAGCACGTGCTGCTGACGCAAGCGCCCGCCGAGCCAGCCGCATGCCCAGCTGCCCGCCATGTTGAAAAGCCCGATCAGCGCGAGCGCGGTGGCGCCGAGTCCCATCGGCATATGGCACAACGTGAGGTATCCGGGCAGATGCGTCGCGATGAATGCGAGCTGGAAACCGCACGTAAAGAAGCCGAGCGTCAACAGCCGGTAGCCGCGATGGCGCGTCGCGTGCGCGAGCGTCTCGCGCAGCGACGTCGCGGGCGCCGACACCGCTGCATGTGACGCCACTGCATGCGACATGTCCGCGCCTCGGCCCCGGCGATCGAGCACGATGCCGAGCGGCGCGGCGATCAGCATCAGAAACGCAAGCGCGAAGAGCGACGTCGATACGCCCGACGTTTCGCGCAGCGTCTGCGCGAACGGCACCATCAGCACCTGCCCGAGCGAGCCGCCCGCGCTCGCGATGCCCATCGCCATGCTGCGCTGCTCGGCCGACGCGACGCGTCCGACGGACGTCAGCACGACGCCGAACGTCGTGCAGCTGACGCCGATGCCGACCAGCAGCCCGAGACCCGCAATGAGCGCGAGCCCCGACGGCGCGCCCGCTGCGAGCGCGAGGCCTGCCGCGAACGTGGTGGCGCCGAACGCGACGACGGGGGCCGCGCCGTAGCGGTCGGCGGCCGCGCCCGCGAACGGCTGCGCGAAGCCCCAGACGAGATTGTGCAGCGCGATCGCGAAGGCGATCAGCGTGACGGGCAGGCCGCGGTCATACGAAAACGGCCCGATAAAGAGGCCGAACGTCTGCCGGATGCCCATCGCGGCGCTCAGGATCAGCGCGGCGGCGACGATCACATGGAACGTCGGGTTCTTCAGGGTTGTTGCCAGAGTTGTTGAATGAGTTGTTGCATGAGCGGGTTTGGCCGTCGACATGGTTCGTTTCCTCCTCGCGGCCATCGTCGCAGCAGCGCGGCCACGCGACAAACGAAAAGTTTTCGGCGACAGATGAACAGAATTCACTCATGGCGAACGACCCCGCCAGCGTTGAGAGCGTCGCAAAGAGCCAATCGTGCTAACGCGACGCGGCAACCGCGGACGCGGGCGTTTCGTCGACGGGATGCTGATCGTCGAACGCCTGCGCTTCTTTAAGCAGCCAGCGCTTGAACGCCTGCAGATCGGGCCGCTCGTCGGCGCCCTCGGCGCGGACGAGCCAGTACGCGGTCTTCGCTTCGACGGTCGGCGCGGCGGCTTCGACGAGCGTGCCCGCATCGAGCTCGCGGTTCACCAGCGGCCGGCGGCCGATCGCGACGCCCATGCCTGTCGACGCCGCTTCGAGCGCGAGCTGGATCGTGTCGAAGCGCAGGCCGGGCGATGCGTCGACGTCGGCGATGCCGGCGCCGTCCAGCCATGCCTGCCAGTCCTCGCTCGCGGTATCGACGTGAATCAGCGTCGCGCGGCGCAGATCGACATGGCCGTGCGCATCGACGAGCGTCGCGCGATAGGCCGTGCTGCAAACGGGCACGAGCCGCTCGCCGAACAGCCGGCTCCAGTCGCTGCCCGGAACAGGGCCACGGCTCAGTCGGATGCCGAAGTCGAAGCCGTCGATGGGAAAGCCGACCTGGCGCCGCGATGTGTCGACGGACACGTCGATGCCCGGCCAGCGCGCGCGAAAGTCGTGCAGGCGCGGCACGAGCCAGCGGACGGCGAGCGTCGGCGCGCAGCTCACGGAGATCGTCGGGTGCGTGCGGCTGTCGGGCAGCCGCTGCGTCCCGAGCGCGATCAGCGAGAACGCTTCGGCGATGTACGGAAAATACAGCTCGCCTGCGGGCGTCAGCGACAGCTTGCGCGGCTCGCGCACGAAGAGGGCGACGCCAAGCGTTTCTTCGAGCGCGACGATGCCGTGGCTGACGGCGCTTGGCGTCACGTTGAGTTCGGCGGCCGCGAGCTTGAAACTGCCGTGCCGCGCCGCCGACTCGAAGAAACGCAGCGAGTTCAGCGGAGGCAGGCGAAGCGGCATGACACGTCCTTCTGTCGTGATGGTTGACGTCGGCGCCTATCGACCGATGGCACAGATAAGGCGGATAAGGCGCGGCCCGTTCGCGTGCCGCTCATAAGCTCACGGGCAGCAGGTGCAGCCGCGATGCCGCATGCCGTAGCCGCCCTCGCCATCGGACGCGGCGCTGCCCGACGCCGACGCCGACGAGCCGCCGAGCAGCGCGGGCGCGCCGATCCGCACGCGCTCGGCGGGGCTCCCGCAACGGGGACAGTCGGCTGCTTCGTCGCGCTGCGCGATACGCCGCACTGCTTCAAACGCGCCACAGTCGGCGCACTCATAGTCGTACACAGGCATCACTTGCTCCTACGAATCCCGTCATCGTACCGTGTCCGCCGCGCCTGTGTGAACTCCGCGTTTTGCGCCCCGCATGCGGTCGGCACGAGGCCGAGGCGACATCGATGCGACATCGATGCGACGTCAATGCATGCGCAGCGCGCAAGGACCATGCCGCAGCGCACGATGCTATGCTGGACTTTCCTTGTCGAAGAAAGGCGGCAGGCATGACGATGGTCGATACGCAAGCGAAAGCCGGTTCGGACGCGCAGGCCGAGTACAGGCCGCCCGTCAACGAAGACGAGCTGCTGCTGAAATGGATACGCCGCGCGCGCGAATCGCAGAAGAGCCATTACGACATGGCCGATCTGCTGGCCGCGCGGAACCGCCTGTTCGGCATCGGCGTGACGGCCGTTTCGGCGGTGGTCGGCACGACGGTTTTTCTGTCGCTGGTGGCGTCGGCGGACTCGCCTTGGGCGCGGCTCGTGGTCGGCATGGTGAGCATTGCGGCGGCCGTGTCGGCGGCGTTGCAGACGTTCATGCGCTACGCAGAACGGGCCGAAGAACATCGCTCGGCGGGCGCGCGTTATGGCGCCGTGCGGCGCCAGCTGGAAGCGATCTACGCCGGCGATCCCGGCTCGCGCGACGGCCTCTATGTGAGCGCGGTCCGCGAGACGCTCGACAGGCTCGCGGAAGATTCGCCGAGCGTGCCGCCGCGAGTGTTCAGACGCACGCAGGAAACATTGCGCGTCGCAGCGGCGCAAAGCCGCCACGAAGGACGTTGGGAATGAATGCCGTCGACGCGCAGCCCACAATGCAGGCGCGCAAAGGCCACGCGCCGGCGCTACGCCCCCAGACGCGCCCCTGATGCACCGTTGCTGCCAGTGGGACGCTGCATCGGCGTCAACGACGGCGTGAGCGTGCCGTCGCCTTCGGCATCGCTGCCGAACAGGCGGCAAACCTCGCTCGGGCTGCCACATGCGCGCAGACGCTCGCGAAAGTGCTGATCGCAAAAGCGCTGCGCGACGTCGGCGAGCAGGTTCAGGTGCGTCGTGTTCGCGCCTTCGGGCACGAGCAGCGCGATGACGTCGCTGACGGCCTTCGCATCGGGCGCGTCGAAGTCGAACGGCACGGCGGGGCGCACATACACGACGACCGCGTTGCGCAGGCCCGCGATCTGGGTGTGCGGCACGGCCACGCCTTGTCCGAGACCCGTCGAGCCCAGTGCTTCGCGCGCGTCCAGTCCCGCGACCACTTCATCCGCCCGTACGCCGTAGCGCGTTTCGCAAAGCTCGCCGAGCCGTGCGAAGAGTGCGGCGCGATCCGCGATGCTCGCATCGAGCAGCACGTTGCCGGGATTCAGCAGACGGTCGAGCGACTCGACGTCGTCGCTGGCGGGCTGCCTTGCTGCACGCAGCGCGTTGGCCGCGTGCGTCCAGGACGTCGCGCGCAACAGATCGCGCCAGCCGTCCGTCGGCGTTTCGGGAATCTCGAACAGGTGGCCGAATTGCGCGGCGGGTGCGATGCGCGTCACCTGCGCGATGGCGCCGTTGACGGCGTCCTTCGGCAGATACAGCGACAGTTGCACGCGATCGGTATGCGGCAATGTCGCGATACGGATCGTCCAGGGCTGGCCCGCGCAGTCGCGGGTGAGCGCGCGCCGCAAGGGCGTGACGTGCTGTGCGTCGAGCGTCACGCGCATCATCACGCTGCGCCCGGCCGCGTGCCGCCGCACAGCATCCGCACGGACGCGATGGACGCCGAAAATCGCGCGCAGAATGGCACTTGTCTTCGTCATGCCGTCTCTCCAGACCTCGACACGATCACTAGCGTAGCGCGATCTGCATTAAAGCCGAATAAAAAAGTCGCGAGTGGCGCGCTCGCGGAATGCGGGGTTCCGCACTGCGCGCCAACTGGCGCGAAACGATGATCACGCTCGGGCAATGTGCAGCCATGGCGGCTTTCGATGGCGCGCAATTCAGGTGCCCGAGCAGGTGTGCCAGGTGCAGTTGTCCCATGCAGTTGCCAGATGGAACTCCGGCGATGCATTCAGTGTCATCAGCTAGGGCCGTCCTCTGCCAACGCAAGGACAGTGCCGCCGTCGCGACAAAATTCGGACTTACAAGGGAGAAAACAATGCGCCGTCGCCGATTCCTCGCCATGACCACTGCCGCAGTCGCCACGAGCGGCCTGTCGCTTGCGGGCTGCACGACCACGGGGCCGTCGTCGGACGCGACGCCTGAAGCGAACGCGGGCAAGCGCCAGTCGATCGACGCCGACGTCAACGCGACGCTCACGCGTCTTTTCAACACGATCGGCGGCTCGCGAGAACTCGCCGACAAGGCGCGCGGCATTCTCGTGTTTCCTTCGGTGATCTCGGCGGGCTTCTGGTTCGGCGGACAGTACGGGCAGGGCGCGCTGCGCGTCGGCGGACAGACGTCGGGCTACTACAGCATCACGGCGGCGTCGTTCGGCTTGCAGATCGGCGCGCAGTCGAAGGCGATCATCATGCTGTTCATGACGGACGACGCGCTCAACGGCTTCACGCACAGCCAGGGCTGGGCAGCGGGCGTCGATGCGACCGTCGCGGTGCTGAAGGTCGGCGCGAACGGCAACGTCGATACATCGACGGCAACGAGCCCCGTCGAAGCCTTCGTGCTGACGAATGGCGGATTGATGGCGGGCGTGTCGCTCGAAGGCTCGAAGATTTCCCGTCTGATCATCTGATCGCTCAAGTGCAGCGTTGATGCCGCGTTGATGCCGCGTCGATGCGGCGGACGTGCGGGCTGGCAACACGCGTAGCCGCGCGCTGCCAGCCCGCCGCGCAAATCTGATCTTCAGATCGCGCGCCTGGCCTCAGCCCACCTTGACGTCGACACGGCGCGGCTTTGCCGCTTCATGACGCGGGATCGTCAGCTTGAGCACGCCGTCTTTCAGCGAGGCGTCGATCTTCGACGTATCGAAGTCTTCGCTGACCGTGAAGCGCCGCGAAAAGTAGGGCGCGCGCAGCTCCGCGTGCGACAGCGCGAGGTTCGGCGGCACGGGTACGACAGATTCGGCTTCGATAGTCAGATTGTCGTCGTGAACCTTCACCTCCAGCTTCTCTTTCGACACGCCCGGCAGATCGGCCAGCAGCGTGACGGTATGACTGTCTTCGAAGATGTCGACTGCCGGCGTCAGCGTGACGCGGCGCTGTGCTTCGTCCGATTCCGCGCGCGTCATCGCGCTCTGATCGCGTTGGGCGAGTTGCGTGTTGTCGTTCATGATGTCACCTCATTACTGGACGGTAATGGCACGGGGCCGCGATGCCTCGCGCTTGCCGACTGAAACCAGCAGGCAGCCATCGACGTAGCGCGCCAGCACCTTGTCGGGATCGGCCTGTTGCGGAAGCTCGATGACCCGCCGGAAAGCGCCGTTGAAGCGCTCCTGCGCATACTGGCGCACGCCTTCCGTCGACGGCTCTTCGTGGGCCGTTCGTTGGCCGGCTATCGACAGCAGGCCCTTGTCGACGGATATCTCGAGCTTCGAAGGATCGACGCCCGGCGCAAACGCAACGATCTCGATCGAGTCGTCGGTCGTGCCGATGTTGATCTGCGGGAAGGTGCCGAAACGGCTTGAACGAAGGCTTGACGGGAAGCCGCCGAACAGGCTGGACATCTGGCGTTGCAGACGGTCCAGTTCGCTGAAGAGGTCGGTCCCAAAGTAAACGTCACTCATGGTCGCTTTCTCCTCGGGCGGCAAGGAAGCAAACCGGCATACGCGCTTCAGTCCGGTTGTCCCATGCCGCGGACAATCAAGGTTGAAACACGCAGCGCCCGCGAACGGAATGTTCACGAACGACTGCCTAAGCGATGCTAAAGATAGGATGCCCGTTGTCAATTTCAAGGGGCGGCGCGAAAAATTTTGAGCCTTGAATTTGGGCCTTGAAAATCCGCGTGATCGCCCATAAAGTCCGCGCACCAATGTTCACTGGGAGACGACCGTGGAATTCGATACGGACTGGAGAACGCTTGGCAAGCATCGCATCAGACTGCGCTCCACAAAAGGCTTTCCGACGGAACTGATGCATCAGGTCGCGGAAGTGACGCGGCTTGCCGTCGACAACAACATGAGCGCCCGCGCGCGCATCATCGAAATCCTCTTCAGGCATGAAAAGGCCTACGACATCACGATAGGAACGACGCTGCTGGAAGACCGCATCAGCGCGCCGCAACTCGAGAGCGCGATCGCGACGGTCATGGGCCTGTTACCGGAGCAGGTGAACCTGTATGTCCACGCTGTCACGCAAGAGGAAGTCGATCTTCATTTCGGCGTGTACGAACGGATGCTCGCCGAGAAGCTGGGCGCCGTTCCGCCGTTGCAGTGAATCATAATTTTCGATTGATAGAACGCATGGCGGCTCATGCGCCGACCGTTATTGACGCTAGCTGATCGTTTGACTAGATTTTTTTTGCCAGGGCGGTCGGGCGAATCCAATGTCGCTGCCATGCGTTATCTACTCTTCATTGTGCGGCTTGCAATGAAACGGGCACAAAGGCGCGTTCTCTTCTTGCCGCCTCATAAGGAGAAAACGGGAGAAAACGATGACTCGAATGGACTCATCCTTGTCGACTTTTCGACGAGTCTTTGACAAAGCGGGTTCGGCGATTCTTGCAGCCGAGAAACACCTGCTTGCCAGATGGAAAGACAAAAGCACCCATTTGAAAAAGAACGCGTCGAATCGCAACGAACGCAATGCCAATGACCATAGCGGCTAACGCACAGTCCACATTCAAAAAGGCAAGATCGGCTGTATGCCGGACATGACCCGGCGGCTGCCGTGTGCCCGGCGCGATTCCGGGGCGCTGCGCCAATGTCTCCATGTTTTCGTTGCCGGCCGTGGTGCCGGAGCACTGCCGGCACAGCGCGGCCTCGTGCGTATTCGATACATCGCTCGTCGAACGGTGCGACATTCCGCCACTCAGGTTTTGCACCCGGCCTGTCGTCAAGAGACGGGTTGAAGTGTCATTTCCTTTAGGCGTCCGCAGACCCCGTCGATGCAGCAGCGAACCTGCGAGGCCGTCCGGCTTTGCCGGCGTGCAGGTGATGCAGACGTCTGCGAAGGTTCGCCGCTCTGAGCCAGTCGATGATAAACACGAGCAGTTACGCCATTCCCGTTTCACGCCTCATTGCGCGTCCGATGGTGACGTGCACGCCTGCCACGTCCGTGCGCGAAGTCGCGCGGCGCATCTTCGCGGAACATTGCAGCTCAATCGTCGTGATCGACGACGGCCAACCCGTCGGCATCTGGACGGAACAGGACGCGCTCGCCGCCGGCGAGGATGCCGATGCACTCGATCGCCCGATCGGCGACGTGATGAGCGCGCCGCTACTCACGCTCGATGCGGGCACGCCGCTCGGCGAAGCAGCCGTCCGTTTCAAGCAGTCGGGCATTCGCCACTTCGGCGTGGTCAGGGACGGCGCCTGCATCGGCGTGCTGACGCAGACGGACGTGATCGTGAACCAGGGCGCCGAATTTTTCCTGCGCCTGAAGCCGATCGAATCGATTCACGTACACCCGCACGTCGTGGTGCCGGCACATCAGCGGCTGCACGACACGATCGCGCAGATGCGGGCCCGCAAGCTCGATGCCGTCGTCGTCGAGTATGACGACGGCGGGCACGGGCACGGCATCCTGACCGAGCGCGACGTGTTGCGTCTGATCGTCAACGACCGGCTCGACGGCGTGGTGGGCGATCAGGCGAGCCGTCCGTTGCAGTCACTTGCTGCGACGCAGAGCCTGTACGCCGCGCAGCGCCTGATGCTGCAGCGGCACATCCGTCATGTCGGCGTGTGTGACGGCGACGGACGGCTCGCCGGATTGCTCAGCTTCGAGGATCTCCTGCAGAACATCGAGGACGAGTACGTCAGCGAGCTGCAAAACGCCGTGCGCGAGCGCGATGAGGCGCTCGGCCAGGCGCGCTTCAGTCTGCGAATGGCGGATCGCGTGTTCGAGTCGGCGCTCGAAGGCATCATGGTGACCGACCGCAACGCGAAGATCGAGCGCGTGAACCAGGCGTTCACGCGCCTCACGGGCTATACGCAAGAAGAGGTGCTCGGGCGCGACGCGAGCCTGCTGAACTCGGGCCATCAGCCGCCCGGCTTCTATGCGGAGCTGTGGCGATCGCTCGAAACCGATGGACATTGGCAAGGCGAGATCTGGAACCGCCGCAAGAACGGCGAGCTGTATCTCGAGTATCTGACCATCACGAGCATTCGCGGCAACGACGGCGAGATCTCGCACTACGCGGGCATCTTCTCCGACATCACGCAGCGTCGTCAGACGGAAGAGCGGCTGCGTTACCTCGCGACGCACGATGTATTGACGGGGCTCGCGAATCGCGTGCTGTTCGAGGAGCGGCTCGAGCGGGCGATCATTCATGCGGGCCGCAGCAGACGCAAGTTCGCCGTGATGTGTCTCGACCTCGACCGCTTCAAGCTGGTGAACGACACGCTCGGCCATAGCGCCGGCGACAAGGTGCTCAAAGTGGTGGCCGAACGGCTGCGCACCGGTTTGCGAGAGAGCGATACCGTCGCGCGGCTCGGCGGCGATGAATTTGCGCTCGTGCTCGAAGACTTCAACGATGTCCGCGACGTGGGCCATCTTGCGGGGATGCTGCTCGACTCGGTGGGACAGGCGATCGACCTTGGCGGACGCGAGATTTTCACCACGCCGAGCATCGGCATCAGCATCTATCCGGACGACGGCGTGCAGGCCGAGCAACTGATGTTGCGCGCCGATCAGGCGATGTACGGCGCGAAGAGCCGCGGACGCAACGTGTTCCAGTTCTTCGAGAGCAACATGACGTCGTCGGCCATTGCGCAGCTCGAGACGCTCGGCGAGCTGCACCGCGCGCTGGAGCAGAACGAATTCTGCCTGTACTACCAGCCGCAGTACGACCTGTCGAACGGCCGCATTGTCGGCGTCGAAGCGCTGCTGCGCTGGCGTCACCCGCGTCGCGGGCTCGTGCCGCCCGGCGAATTCATCGGCATCGCCGAGCAGTCGACGCTGATCGTGCCGCTCGGCCGCTGGGTGCTGCGCGAGGCATGCCGGCAGGCGCGCGCGTGGCTGGATGCGGGCATCGAGTTCGGCCGTATCGCCGTGAACCTGTCGGCGCGCCAGTGCTTTACCGACGAGTTTCTCGGCGACCTGTCCGCCATTCTCAGCGAAACGGCGCTGCCGCCCGAGCGCCTGCAGCTCGAACTGATCGAGAGCATGGCGATGAATACGCGCGAAGAGATCGGCACGCTGTTGCGCGAGCTGGTCGCGCGGCGCGTGAGCCTCGCGATCGACGACTTCGGTACGGGCTATTCGTCGCTCGCCTATCTGAAGGATCTGCCCGTCGATACGCTGAAGATCGACCGCTCGTTTCTCGGCAGCAGCGACGCGCACAATCCGGATCGCGCGATCATCCGCGCCGTCGTCGTGATGGGGCGCGCGCTCGGTCTCGACGTGGTGATGGAAGGCGTGGAGACGCAGGAACAGCTCGCGTTCCTGCAAGAGGTGGGCTGTCATCAGGGACAGGGCTATCTGCTGGCGAGACCGCAGCCTGCTGAACGGCTGACGGAACACATGCGGCGCAGTTGCGATGCGCTTCTCGCGCAGTTGGAGAGTGCGTAAAACGCGTCACTTGATTCGGGCAACGCACGGCGGCAAGATTCCTTGCTCGGGGACTTCGCACGAGCAAGGAGACATGGCCATGATCGAAACGCGTCTGCCCGTCATCTACCGGAATTACATCGCATGCCTGAACAGGCAGGACTGGCCGGGCCTCGGTCAGTTCGTTCATGACGACGCAATCCACAATGGCAAACGGCTCGGCTTGTCGGGTTATCGCACGATGCTGGAGCGAGACTTCGAGGCAATCCCGGATCTTTGCTTCAACATTCAGTTGCTGGTCTGCGATCCGCCCTTTATCGCGAGCCGATTGCAATTCGATTGCGCGCCAATGGGCGTATTTCTTGGGCTGCCCGTGAATGGCAAGCGAGTGTCGTTTGCCGAGAACGTGTTCAATCAATTCCACGCAGACAAGATCAAGGAAGTATGGTCGGTCATCGACAAGGCCGCCATAGAAGCGCAGCTTTAGCGGCTTAACAAATAGCAACCAGCAGAAAGTTTGGCTCCAGGCCACACCGCTTGGGCCTGTGCGTCGATTCCTGACAGCACGCTTGACGCCGTGACCTGGACCGCGCTTGCTCGCGCCCATTGCAGCAGGAACGGCAATTGCTGCCATCATTGATCCCGATGCGGCACGGGCGCATGCATGCGCCGCTGACGCGTGCCGCCACTGCCTTTCAACGGACACGACGTTGCAACTTCTTCCTGTTTGCCTGGCCGTCTGCATCGTGCTCGGCGGCGCCTGGCTCGCGCTCGCGTGGCGCCGGCTCGAAGCCACGCCCGCGCTGACGGGGGCGAGCCGCGCCGCGGGCATCGGCGGCGTCTACACGGAGGTCGGCCGCTGCCGGATGTTTCATCGCGTGCATCCCGGGCCGCCCATGACGCAGCAGACGATGCCCGTCGTGCTGGTCCACGGCCTTGTGATATCGAGCCGCTATATGGAGCCGCTTGCCGGCGCGCTGGGCCGTCACTTTCGCGTGCTCGCGCCGGACCTGCCGGGTTTCGGCGAAAGCCGTCTGATCGACGGCAGCCACGCGCGGACGTTGTCGCTTGCGCAACTCGCCGACGCGTTGCGCGACTGGCTGCGGGCGCTCGGCGTCGAAAGGGCGGCGTTTGTCGGCAATTCGTTCGGCTGCCAGATCATCACCGATCTTGCGTGCCGGCATCCGGATGTCGTCGACCGGCTCGTCCTGCAAGGGCCGACCACCGACCCCAAGGCTCGCACGCTCATCAAGCAGGTGTATCGCGATCTCGTCAATGGCCGGCGTGAGCAGATGCGCTCGCCCGCCGCAACGGGACGCATCGACTACGCGAAGGCGGGCCTGCCGCGCGCGTTCGCGACGATGCGTATCCTGATTCGCGACAGGATCGAAGAGCGGCTGCCGTATGTTGTTGCGCCGACGCTCGTCGTCGCCGGCACGCGCGACGCCGTGGTGCCGCTCGAATGGGCGGCCTGCGTCGCGCGGCTCGTCCCGCGCGGAACGCTTGCTGTGATCGAGGGAGGCACGCACACGTTGAACTACGTCTATCCGCACGCGTTTGCGCTGGCGGTCGCGCCATTCCTGATGGCAGGCACACCCACACTTGCAACCGAGGCCGCACGACCATGAACAAGCCACCGCGCGGCATTGCCCGTTTCGATTCGGCGGCCGGCATGGCGCAGGCGCTCGCCTCGACGCTGCACGGCAAGCCGTTCGTGAGTCCGAGCCAGTCGCGCGTGCAGGACTGGCTGATGTCCTCCGTCAACAGGTTGTCGCCGCGCGCCCGCGAACGCTGCTACAGCATCGGCGGCATGATGGAAGGGATACGGCGGCGTCAGGTCCGCAAGCTGGACATCGAGCGTATCGCCGAATGGCTCACGGGACTGTATCCTCAACGTCAATACGATGCCGCCATTGTCGGGTCGTCGAATGGCGCGCTCGTTCATCTCGCGGCCGCGATGCGGATTCCGTGGCTGCCGCAAACGTTCCTGTGCCCCGTGCGCGCACCGTTTCGCGACCCCGACGACGCACAGCGCGGTTTCAACGAAGGCCGCCCGATCGTCGATGCGTTGCTCGCCGCTGACGAACGCATCGCGGTCCATCATATGCAGGACCCGAATCAGGACAGGCTGATGCTGCATTCGATGCACTATTTCCGCCTGAAGCATCTCGCGCTGCCGCTCGCGTATCGCGAGTTTCTGCTGAGCAGCCTGCGGCCCGGCGGGACCTTGTACGTGAATGCATGCACGCGCGCGTGGCCCGTCACGCGCACGAGTTCGCGCTCGGTCTACCAGTTCGGCGCGACAGGCGGCGCGACCGAGGACGAGTACCTGCACGGCGGCCCATCCGTGAAAGCGAGCCTCGCGCGCTACGGCAGCAAGCGCACGCACTGGACGCCGCCCGCGCCCAACGACATCGCACCCGAGGCCGAGTGGGGCTTCGACGAACGGCTGATGCGCGACATCGAATGGCTCGCTGCGCAGATGCGATGGCGCATCGTCGAGATCCGCTACGAGGAGCCCGAGAGCCTGAGCTTCGTGACGGCGGCCGTATATCGCGACTGGTATCGCGATGCGGGCATCGTTCCGCGCAGGCTCGTCGTCGATTCGTTCCTGCTGATGGAGCCGCTCACTACGATGCGTCTTCACGCGCTGCCGTTCTGGCTGCTGTTCTGCGTCGAAGCTTCGGCGGATGCGTTGCAGCGTTATCTGCAGACGCAGCCCGCATTCGACGAGATCGACATGATGCTGTTCTCGCATGGCGTCGAGAGCATCGGCTATGCGCCCATCGATCGCTGGCGCGCGCTGCTCGCTACGGCAAAGAGCGCGGGCCGCTTCGCAGGCGTCGATACGACGCATTATCCGCGTGACTTCGCGACCTTCGCGCGCTTCGGCCGCGCGCTCGTGCGCCTCGATCCTCAATTTCCGACACCGCCTGCATTGCACTGCGCGCGCTTCGAAGCGCTGCTTCAACAGCATGGGGCGGCGCATCGCGTGCAGTGCGCCGAGCGCGCGTCCATCCAGGGCGCGACGGCATGAGCGAAACGGTGCGGCTGATTCTGCTGTCGCTGCTTGCCATTGTGCTCGCTGGTTATGCGATCGTCGTCGCGCTGCTGTTCTGGCTTCAGGGACGACTCGTCTATCCGCTCGAACAGATTCGAGGCGTGGCGCGCAACGCGGCTGCCGACCACATCGAGCCTGTGACCGTGCGCACGGCAGACGGTCTCGTGCTGCCGGGCCGTTATGCGCCCGCAAGCCAACACGACGCATTCACCGTCGTGCTGTTTCATGGAAACGGAGAAGACCTGTCGCAACGCGTGCAAATCGCACATGACCTGATCGTGGCGGGGCATGGCGTGTATCTCGCCGAATATCGCGGCTATGGCGGCGCGCCGGGACATCCGTCCGAAGCAGGCCTGTATGCGGACGGCCGCGCAGCACTCGACTTCGTCGCGCAGCGCGCGAGCAGGATCGCCGTGCATGGGTTTTCGCTCGGCACGGGTGTCGCCGTGCGAATGGCGTCCGAATATGAAGCGCTTTCTGCGCTGATTCTCGAAGCGCCGTTCACCTGCATCGCCGACGTGGCGAGAGCGCGCTTTCCATTGTTTGCGTTGCGCGGCATGGTGCGAGACCGGTATGACAACCTCGCCAGCATCGGCCGCGTGCGTGCGCCCGTGCTGATATGCGGCGGCCTCGCCGACGCGGTCATTCCGCCTGTGCAATTCGCGCGGCTCCATTCGGCTGTCCGCGCGCCGCGCCGGCTCGAACTGATCGATAGGGCGGGACACGCCGATGTGTGGGAACAGGGCGCGCGCGAGCACGTATTGCGTTTTCTCGACGATCTGCGACGCGTGAGCGCCGCCGTCGAAACGGATCCGCAGCACGGGCGTACTGCACCGCACGATGCGTAAACGCTGCGTGTAAAAGGACGCATCTTATAGACGCGCCTGATGCGAAGTGGCGGCGGCGATGCGAGCCGTCCGATCGACAACGTTCACGCGTTCGCATCGCCGCTTCTTGCGCTTGCCGTTACGCTATCGCCGCACGACGCCCATCAGCAGCGTCACGATGAAGATCACGAGGAAGATGAAGAAAAGGATCTTCGCGATGCTGGCCGCGCCCGCAGCGATCCCGCCGAATCCGAAGACGGCGGCAATGATCGCGATGATGAAGAAAACGAGAGCGTAGTAAAGCATGGTAGGGATCTCCTTTTTGGGGCCGCGCCGCATTAGCGCGTGCGCTTCACAGGGACTGAGCAACCGTCGTGCCGTCGCCGCGTGAGGCCGACAAGCGGTGTACGCGCGTGCGCTGCGGTGAACCAGAAGGCCGCGATGCAAGCGCGGGCCTTGGAACGTCGGATGCACAACTCCGGCTGTAGCAATTCTTCAACGGAGAGAGTGATGTCCACATCGAATGCGAAAAATCCGGCCATCCGGAAGTTCATCGACGTGCAAAAGGCGCTTAAAGGTGCGTCTTATCCCGCTGCCAAAAAAGATCTGCTGAATACGGCGAAGCAAAACGGTGCTGACGAGGAAGCGATGGAAGCGCTGGCTGCGTTGCCGGAGGAAGAATATGCAAACCCGGCCCAGGTATCGAAGGCGGTGGGCAACGAAGACTAAACGGCGCTGACCTGTGTGTTCGCGTTGCACGTGCAGCGAGGGCCACTCGACCACGGAGAATCCATGACACTCGAGCAAACCATTCACGCGTTGGACGACTGTGCTGAGGCATGCGCGACGTGCTACTCCGCGTGTATCGCGGAAGGCGCGTTGCCGGAGATGGAAAAGTGCATACGCCTCGATCTGGATTGCGCGGCGTTGTGCCGGTTCACATCGGAGGCGCTCGCGCGGCAGTCGCAATTCGTTGGCGAATTCTGCCAGTTGTGCGCTCGCATTTGCGATGCGTGCGCGGACGAGTGCGGGCGGCATCCGGCGGCACATTGCCAGGCGTGCAGCGACGCATGCCGCAAATGCGCCGAAGCGTGCAGGGCGTTATGAAACCTCGGGTCCGCGCCGGGCGTTGAAGCGCGGAGTACCTGCCGGCCAGGACTATTGCGGCCGTGTCCGCGCTTCTTCTTCGGGCGTTGAATCGCGCCGCTGCTGCCTGCGTTCGTAGCGTTCCAGCGCAGGCGTCGCGCTGGACCCGTGCACGATGACCGACAGCGCCACGGTCGCGAGCACGATGGGCACGAGTGGCCTGACGAGCTTGCCTCCATGTTCGAGCGCGAACAGCAGATAGTAGAACGCGCCGACGCCCCGGATGCCCATCCACGCGATCAGAATCCGTTGATACCCGTCCGCGCGCACGCCGAGCAGCGCGATCGACGTGCCGATCGGCCGCGCCACGAGGAGCAGCAGCAACGCCGGCCAGATCGCCTGCCACGTGAGCACTTCGCGCCAGTGCGACGAAAGCGCGCTGCCGATGGCCAGCATCAGCGCGAATTCGACGATGCGCTCGATCTCGACGGTGAAGCCCATCATCGACTCCGCCATGTACGCGTGCGCAAGCTCGGGGTCGGTAGCGGCCGCCTGTTTCTCGCCGTGTTCGACATCGGCGAGCACTTCGGATGGCGGCGTGTCGCCCGTCGCTTTCAGTTCTTCGTGACGCAGCGCGACGCCCGCAACGAACACGGCGATGAATGCAATCGTGTGCGCGACGAGCGCGGCGCCGTAGCATATCGCCATCAGTCCGAGTGCGAGAAAGCCTTCGAGGCCGATCGCTTCGCCGTATCGCGTGCGCAGCCAGGTGACGAGCTTCACCATGCTCGTCCCGCAGATCCAGCCGATCAATATTGCGCCGCCCATGCCCCACACGACGGAGAGCGCGAATACGGCGGGCTGCCTGCTGACCAGGTCCGACATGCCGCACAGCGCAAAGCCTGCAAGCGCAACGGGGTAGGCCGCGCCGTCGTTGCAGCCGCCTTCGCCGGATAGCGCGAATCGCAGCGGCTCGTCGTCGCCGGCCTCCCTGACGCGCAGTTCGTTCGCGAGCACCGGGTCCGTCGGCGCAAGCGCGGCGGCGAGAAGCAGCGCCGGCCCGAGCTGAAAATGCAGTCCCCACACGGCCACGGCAGCGACGATCGCAACGGTGATGAGCATCGCCGGAAAACCCAGCCGCAGCGGCAGCCTCCATAGCCGGTCGCGGAGTGGCACGCGCAAGTGCATGCCGATTGCAAACAGCGAAACGACGAGCCCTACCTCGGTGACGAGGCGCAGCAGCCGGACATTGCCATCGAGCGAGACGGACAGCAATCCCGCGCCTTGCGCGCCGATCAGAAATCCGACGCCGAGATAGACCATTGCGCCGCTCAGCGGCAGACGCGCGATCAGGCCACGGCCGAGCGCAATTGCGACCAGCAGCACGCCGACGAGCATGAACCACACTGCTTCGATCAACATGAGTGCCTCGGCGCGATTGAACAAGGCATTGCGTTGCGTTGCTTCGCGGAGGCGGTGCTCCATGCCATATCGGCTCCCAGTGTGATGGCTCGTGAATTCCCGATGACAGAGCAGACCTCGTGCCCCAACGTCGTGTCGAAGCGGCGCCGCCCATCCGGGCCGGGCAGGCGCATTGCTCATCACGTGTATCCGATAGCCATGCAGGCACGTCGACAACACTCGCGAGAGGAACGTCATGACCGACATCAGGCAACCCGCGCCACCGTTTCCGTCACAACAGCAGCAGAGCGTCCCTGGACGCACGGCGCCCATGCAACCGCGGCCCGACCACGGAGAAGAAAGTTACGCAGGCAGTGGAAGACTTTCCGGTAAAGCCGCGATCGTCACGGGCGGCGATAGCGGCATCGGCCGCGCGATCGCGATCGCGTTTGCACGTGAGGGCGCCGACGTGCTGATCGCCTATCTCGACGAAGACGAAGACGCCGAAGAGACGAAACGCTGGGTCGAAAAAGCAGGGCGCCGCGCGGTGCTCGTGCGCGGCGACATTACCGACCCACGTCATTGCGACGAGATCGTCGATCGGGCCGTGAAGGAGTTCGGCAAGCTGGACGTGCTCGTCAACAATGCCGCGTATCAGATGACGTATGACTCACTGGACGACATCAGCGACGAGGAATGGAACCGCACGTTCGACACCAACATCGGCGCGATGTTCAGGATCTCGCGCAAGGCGGTCCGGCATATGAAGCAGGGCGGCTCGATCATCAACACCACGTCGATCAACGCGGATAAACCCAACCCGGGACTCCTCGCCTACGCAACGACGAAAGGCGCGATCCAGAACTTCACGGGCGGCCTTGCGCAGTTGCTCGCCGAGCAGGGCATTCGCGTGAACTGTGTCGCGCCGGGGCCGATCTGGACGCCGCTCATTCCATCGACGATGCCGAAGGACAAGGTCGAGAGCTTCGGCAAGCAGGTGCCGATGAAGCGGCCAGGGCAACCGGCCGAACTGGCGCCCGCGTATGTGATGCTCGCCTCCGACGAAGCCAGCTATATCTCGGGCGCGACGATCGCGGTGACGGGCGGGGCGCCGATTCTTTAGCGCGCTCTGGCGTGGGCGCCGCGTGTGTGTGGCGATCCGAGTGAGGGAGCGTAACGCCGCGTCTGGTCATGCGTTGCAGGCGCCAGTGCGCCACACAGGCTCGTATAGAGTTCGATGTAATCGTCTGCCATGCGAGCAGCGGTGAAGCGGGACTCGAATGCGCGGCGGCAAGCGCGTCGATCGATTGAGCCAATCTGTCCGGCTGCGGCAACGGCGCCGTCGATATCGTCGACGAGCCGGCCGCTCACGTTGTCCTCGATGATCTCCGTCATCGCGCCGCGCCTGAACGCGATGACGGGCGTTCCACACGCCATCGCCTCGATCGCGACGAGGCCGAAGGGTTCTTCCCATTCGAGCGGAAGCAGCAGCGCGCTTGCCTGAGAAAGCAGACGGCTGCGCGCTGGTCCGCCCGCTTCGCCGAGATAGTCGACGAAGGCCGCGTTCTGGTGCAGCAGCGGCTTGATGGTTTTCTGAAAATACTCGCGCTCGCCAGGATGGACCACCCCTGCGATCTTGAGCGGCATCTGCGCGCGCCGCGCAATATCGATGGCCAGATCGGGGCGCTTGCCGGGCATGATCCGCCCGAGGAACAGCAGGTAGCCGCGCGGCGCGTCGTCGAATGGGAGTGCGTCGGCGGGAATGCCGTGATGAATCGTCCTGACCCAGTTGGCCTCGGGCAGCGGCTTGCGTTGACTTTCGGAAATGGCGACGAGCGGCGCGTCGGCGAACTCGCGCAACAAAGGACCGTGGTCGTGCGCGAGCATGAGTCCATGCATCGTGGTGACATGTTTGCATCCGAGGCTGCGCATCAGTGGGAAGTGAATCGGTTCGCCATGAAAGTGCAGGATATCGAACTCGCGTGCGTGGCGGGCAACCTGTTCGAGCTGACGCACGTGATGACACGATGTGTCCCACGCGCTCGAATCTCGCCACAGGCCGCGCTCGCATCCGGCGACCAGCGCCGCCGACGTGCGCGAATCGCCACTGGCGAACAGCGTGACGTCGTGCCCGCGTCGAACCAGTTCCTCCGTCAGGTAGTGGACGATGCGCTCCGTCGCTCCATAAGCGAGAGGCGGGACCGGTTCGTAAAGCGGCGCAATCTGAGCTATACGCATTGTCTTGCCTGCTCGTGTGATGATGGCTGTTGCCGGACAGCAATCGCCGTTCCGTATGGCTCGTCGCGGCGCGCGTCGGGAACAACGGATGCTCGCTACATCGCACGTCAATCATGATGCTGGAAATGAAGCGATGCGTATCGCGCAAGTCTCGACACTCTATGAACGCGTGCCGCCCGTCGCTTATGGCGGCATCGAACGTGTCGTCTCGTGGCTCACGGAAGAACTCGTCGCGCGTGGCCACGACGTCACGCTGTTTGCAAGCGGCGACTCAATCACAGGGGCAGACCTCGTGTCGGTGTATCCGCGTCCGTTGCGTGAAATCGAAAACACGGCTGACCCGCAGGCCTTTCATGTCGCGATGCTCGAGCAGGTCGTGCACCGGTCCGACGAATTCGACATCGTCCATTTTCATACCGACTACGCGAGCTTTCCCTTCGCGCGGCGCCTGTGTTGCCCGCAACTGACGACGTTGCACTGGCGCCTCGACGTGCCCGGCCTCGAAACGATGTACCGCGAATTCGACGACATGCCCGTCGTGTCGATTTCGGACGCGCAGCGCGCGCCTTTGCCCAACCTTGCGTGGCAGTGCACGATTTACCATGGCCTGCCGACAGGGTTGCTCACGTTCTGCGAAACGCCTTCGGACTACCTCGCGTTCGTCGGACGTATCGCACCCGCCAAGCGGCCCGATGTTGCGATCGAAATCGCCGGGCGCGCTCAGGCGCGACTCGAGATCGCCGCGAAAATCGATGACGGCGACCGCGCGTACTACGAGCGTGATATCGCGCCGCTGATGCGGCAACCTCACGTGTGCTATCGCGGCGAACTCGACGACGCGGACAAGAACGCTTTTCTCGGGCATGCCCGCGCGCTGCTGTTTCCGATCGACTGGCCCGAGCCGTTCGGGCTCGTGCTGGCGGAAGCGCTGGCGTGCGGCACGCCCGTGATTGCGTTCGGGCGCGGCTCGGTGCCCGAGATCATCGATGACGGCGTGACGGGCTATGTCGTCGGGACAGTCGATGAAGCCGTCGATGCCGTCGGAAAGATCGACGGAATCGACCGCTCGCGCTGCCGCGCCGAATTCGAAAAGCGCTTTACGGCATCGCGTATGGCCGATGAGTATCTGAAGGTCTACGCGACGCTGGTCGACCACGCGCAGCGCAGATCCTGCGCGCGCTGATGCGGAGGTGTCATGCGTTATCTGGCTTTGGCGACGGACTACGACAATACGCTCGCGGAACACGGCAGCGTGGCTGACGCCACGTGGGCCGCGCTCGAAAGGCTGCGCGAGTCCGGCCGCTATCCGATTCTCGTCACTGGGCGCGAACTCGACGACCTGATGACGGTCTGTCCGCGCCTCGACATGTTCTCGCGCGTGGTCGCCGAAAACGGCGGCGTGCTGTTCGACCCCGCAACGAAAGACAAACGGCTGCTGGCCGATGCGCCGACGCAGGCGTTCGTCGACGCGCTGCGCGAGCGTGGACTGGAGCACTTCAGCGTCAGCGAAACGCTGGTCGCGACGATGAAGCCGAATGAACAGATCGCTTTCGAAGCGATACGCGATCTCGGCCTCGAACTGAACGTCGTGTTCAACGGCGATGCCGTGATGATTCTTCAGCCCGGTATCAGCAAGGCATCGGGTTTGATGGCGGCGCTGGCGGCATTGCGGCTGTCGCCGCTCAACGTCGTCGGCGTGGGGGACGCCGAAAACGACCATGCGTTGATTCGCGCGTGCGGCATGTCGGTCGCGGTGGAAAACGCGCTGCCGGCGTTGAAGCAGCACGCGGATCTCGTGACTTCGCAGCCGGACGGCCGGGGCGTGGCCGCGCTGATCGATGCGCTGATCGCCGACGATCTGCGCGGCCATGCATCGTCGCTTGCCAAATGCAGGCTCACTGTCGGCCAGCGTCGCGGGGCGCCCGAGTCGTCTGTCGCGCCCGTCGTGTCGATCGATGCATACGGCAGCGTCGTGCTGCTGGCGGGCGCGTCGGGATCAGGCAAATCGACGACGACGGAGGCGCTGCTCGAAAGGCTCACGGACGCGGGGCATCAGCTTTGCATTTTCGATCCGGAAGGCGATTACAGCAGCGACGATCATACGGCCGTGGTCGGCGACGCGCAGCACGCGCCCGCCGAAGACGAGGCGTTACAACTGCTCGAAGGCGCGCGCCAGCCCGCCGTCGCGATCAACATGATGCGCGTGCCGCCCGGCGATCGCGCGCAATATTGCGCTGCGCTGCTGCCGAGGCTGCAAACGCTGCGCGCGCGGACAGGGCGGCCTCATTGGCTCGTCTTCGATGAGGCGCATCATCTCTTTCCCCGCACGTGGGCTTCTGCGAGCGCAGCCGTTCCTGATGCGCTCGAATCGGCGCTCGTCGTGACCGTGCATCCCGAGGCGCTTTCGCCGGCGCTGCTCAAGCATGTAAACGTGGTCATCGCGCTCGGCGACGATGCCGCCAGCAAGCTCGACGAGTTCGCGTCGTCTGTCGGGATCGACCAGCCCATTGTGCCGACGAAGGGTGTCGAGCGCGGCGAAGCATTGTTCTGGGAGCCGGCTCAAGGCGAGCCTCGCGTGGTGACGATCGAGCAAGGGCGCGGACAACATCGCCGTCATCTGCGGAAGTACGCGGAAGGCCTGCTGATTCCCGAGCGCAGCTTTTACTTTCGTGGGCCGCACGGCAAGCTCAACTTGCGCGCGCACAATCTCATCCTGTTTGTCGAGCTTGCCGAAGGCGTCGACGAAGAGACGTGGCGCTTTCACCTTCAGCGTGGCGACTACTCGCAATGGTTCGAAAGCGTGATCGGCGATGCCGATCTGGCAAACGAGACGAGGGCGATCGAACAGGACGGATCGGTGTCGCCGGATGAGAGCCGCTCGCGCGTGCTGTCCGCGATCAGCGCGCGCTACACGCAGCCCGAGAATCCAAATCTGCCGCGTGTGGGCGAACGGTAGTGCGGTCGTTTGTGCAGCGACGCGCGTGCGTGCATGGGCCGCGTGGCATCGCGGAACGGAATTTGCTGTTGGCGTGTGTCCGCCTTTCCGGCTGCTGCCATGCACGAAAACCCGCGTCGAAGCCTCACGATTGCGTTGCAGCGTTCGCATGCGCGTGTCGTGCGCATGCTGACGCTGACGGCGCTATTCATGAGCGATGCGGTCGCGCAGCCAAACCAGAACGCGCTGCAGCCGGCAGGGGCGCAAGCCGCGCACATCGCGCGGCTGTGGAATCTGACGCTCGTCGTCTGCGGCGTCGTGTTCGCAGGCGTATTGCTCGCGACGCTGGTCGCGCTCGCGAGGCGGCGCGGCGATGCCCGCACGCCACCCGAGCCCGCGTCGGCGGATGCGCCCGAACAGCGGACGCGCCGCTTCGTCATCGGTGCAACGGGGCTCTCGGTCGTGTTGCTCGTCGGGCTCGTCGTCGCGGACGTGATGACGGATCGCGCGCTGTCGCGCCTGCCCGTGGACGACGCGGTCCATATCGAGGTGACGGGCCAGCAGTGGTGGTGGCAGGCCGCCTATGCGCCTGACGGGGGCAACGCGGGCTTCGTCACGGCCAATGAACTGCATGTGCCCGTCGGGCGCCCCGTGATCGTTTCGCTGAAGGCAGGCGATGTCATCCACAGCTTCTGGGTGCCGAATCTGCATGGCAAGAAGGACATGCTGCCCGGCGTCGACTCGACGATCGAGTTTCGCGCCGACCATGAGGGCGTCTATCGCGGGCAGTGCGCGGAGTATTGCGGCGCCGGGCACGCATTGATGGCGATGCTCGTCGTCGCGCAGCCGCCGGACCGTTACGCGGCATGGCTCAGGCAACAGTCGGCGCCCGCCGTTTCCGCAGACGACGCGCTCGCAGTGCGCGGCCGCCAGGTCTTTCTGCAATCGAGTTGCGCAGGCTGCCATTCGGTACGCGGCACGTCCGCGCAGGGCACGCTCGCGCCCGATCTCACGCATCTGATGAGCCGGCAGACCATCGCTTCAGGCGTGCTGGCGAATACGCAGGCGAACCTGCTGGCGTGGATTCGCGATCCTCAGGCGCTGAAGCCCGGCACGACGATGCCTTCCGTGCCGCTTGCCGCAGACGATCAGCGCGCCGTCGTCGCGTGGTTGGGTACCTTGCAATGAGCACGGCCGAACCGCGCATCGAACGCGTCGACGCAGACGTTTCGCTGAAGGACGGACCCGACGCGCCGCAATGCGCACGCGATGCGCTCGCCGTCACGTGGAGCGATCCACGCGGCCTGGTCGGCATGTTGTCGGCCGTCAATCACAAGACGATCGCACGGCGCTTCGTCATCACGACGTTCGCATTCTTCGTGCTCGCCGGCATGCTCGCGCTTGCGATGCGCACGCAGCTTGCGCGCCCCGACAGCCGGCTGATCGGCCCGGAACTCTACGACCAGCTCTTCACGATGCACGGCTCGACGATGATGTTCCTGTTCGCCGTGCCCGTCATGCAGGCGGTGGCAGGCTATCTGGTCCCGCTGATGATCGGCGCGCGCACCGTCGCGTTTCCGCGCATGAACGCGTACGCGTACTGGGTGTTCCTGTTCGGCGGCCTGATGCTCTACACGTACTTCGCGATCGGCTCGGGTCCGCGCGCCGGCTGGTTCAGCTATGTGCCGTTGGCCGGTCCCGACTACGCGACGGGCAAAGGCTCGGACGTGTGGGCGCAGATGATCACGTTCACCGAATTGTCCGCGCTGCTGGAGGCCGTCGTGCTCATCACGACGATTCTCAAGATGCGGGCGCCCGGCATGTCGCTGAACCGGATGCCGCTCTTCGTGTGGGCGATACTCGTCACGCAGTTCATGGTGCTGTTCGCGATGCCCGCAATCATGCTTGCCAGCACGGCGCTGATTCTCGACCGGCTCGTCGGCACGCAGTTCTACAACCCGTCGCTCGGCGGCGACGTGCTGTTGTGGCAGCACCTGTTCTGGTTTTTCGGGCACCCGGAGGTGTATCTGATCTTCATCCCGGCGCTCGGCTACATGTCGTCGATCATCGCGACGTTTTCGCGCCGCCCCGTATTCGGCTATCCGGCGATGGTGCTCGCGCTGATCGCGACCGCGTTTCTCGCGTTCGGGCTGTGGGTTCACCATATGTTCGCGACGTCCGTGCCCGCGCTCGGCAAGAGCTTCTTCACGGCGGCGAGCGTGATGATCGCGATTCCGTCGGGCATGCAGATCTACTGCTGGCTCGCGACGCTGCTCACCGGGCGGCTCAATCTGAAAGTGCCGCTGCTGTTCGTGCTGGCGTTCTTCTTCATTCTCGTGCTCGGCGGGCTGACGGGCGTGATGCTCGGCTCGGTGTCGCTCGATCTTCAGGTGCACGACACGTATTTCGTCGTCGCGCATCTGCACTATGTGCTGCTCGGCGGCGCGGTGTTTCCGCTGTTCGGCGCGTTCCATTACTGGTTCCCGAAGGTGACGGGAAGAATGCTCGACGCGCGGTTGGGTCAGTGGCAATTCTGGCTGTTCTTCATCGGCTTCAATGTGACGTTCTTTCCGATGCATCTGCTCGGACTGCATGGCATGCCTCGCCGCGTCTGGACGTACCCGCACGGCATGGGCTGGGACACGATGAACTTAGGCGCGACGGCGGGCGCGTACATGATCGCGCTGAGCGTGCTGCTCTTCATCGTGAACGTGGTTCGCAGCGCGCGACACGGCGAGCGCGCGCCCGCCGATCCGTGGGGTGCCGATACCCTCGAATGGAGCACGCCGAGCCCGCCGCCCGCGCACAACTTCGACGCGTTGCCTGTCGTGCACGGACGTCATCCGTTGTGGGAGCCGGCTCGCGAGCCGCGCTGGGTATCGGGCCTGACGGCCGGCGCGCGCGAAGTGCTGACGACGAGCGTGCTCGACGCGAGGCCCGATACGCGTCCGCTGTTTCCGTCGCCGTCGCTATGGCCTTTCCTGAGCGCGGTCGCGACGACGGTGTTCTTCATCGGCTCGATCTACACGCCTAGCGCGGTCTGGTGGGGCACACTGCCCGTTGCAGTCGCGATGATCGCGTGGTTCTGGCCGACGCGGCGCTTCAATGCGATCGCGCGTGCGCTAGAACGATGGCCCGAATCTGCGGACGACGCAACGGCGAAGCCGGTGCACGCAGCGACGACGTCGCAACCGTCGCGAACCTCGCGAACCGCATCGCCCGATCAACGGCCTTCGACACTCGACGTGCGCAACCTCGCGAGTTTCGGCTTCGGCTCGCGCAGCCTGATGTGGTGGGCGACAGCAGGGCTGATGCTGATCGAAGGCACGGTGTTCGCGATTGCCGTCGCGATGTACTTCTATCTGCACAGCGTCAATGCGGCCTGGCCGATGCATGCGCCGCCGCCTTCGCTGATGTGGGGTTCGCTGAACACGGTGGTCCTGCTGCTCAGCATCGCGCCGAACGAATTGGCGAGACGCGCCGCGCAGAAGGGCCATCGCGAAGACGCGCGGCTATGGCTCGCCGTGTGCCTCGCCTTTGCCGTGGTCTTTCTGGTGCTGCGAGGTTTCGAGTTCGCGGCGCTGAACGTGATGTGGTACGCGAACGCGTATGGGTCGATCGTCTGGCTGCTGCTCGGATTGCACACGACGCACCTCGTCACCGACACGGTCGACACGGCCGTACTCGCGCTGCTGCTCTACACCGGGCCTTTCGAAGGCAAGCGTCTTGTCGATACCAGCGAGAACGCCGTCTACTGGTATTTCGTCGTGTTGAGCTGGCTGCCCGTTTATGCCGTGATCTATCTGGCGCCAAGGATGCTGTGATGAACCGGATGCCTGCCGCTGGATGGCTCGGATTGCTTGCTGCTCCCATCGTCGTATTGAGCGTGCAGAGCATCGACTACGCGCTCGTGCATGTCGCGTGTACGCACGGCAGCCGCCTCGCACTCGGCATCGTCAGCGGCATTGGCCTGCTGTTCTCGGGCGCGACGGCGTGGCTCGCGTGGCGCCTGTGGCGGAGCGCTTCACGGCGCTCTGCGCAGAGCGGCACGGCAAGCCATGCACGCGTCGCGTTCTTCGCGGTCATGGCGATGCTCGTCGGAGCGTTGTGCACGCTGATCCAGTTGATGATGTGGTTTCCGCAATGGCTACTTTCGCCTTGCCGTTGAGACGTGTCGCGAAGTTCGTCGCCGCTCTTGCGCTACGTGCGCTGCTTGCGCTACTCGCGCTGCTTGCGTTGTCGATGTCGACGGATGCGCTCGCGCATGTGCTCGACGACACTGCGCGCGCCGCGCCGTCGTTCGGCTGGACCGGCGAGCCGTGGGTGATCGCATTGATGGCGGCGAGTCTTGCCGCGTATGTGATCGGTCATGTGCGGTTGCTCAGGCGAGGGGCGCGGCGCATCGAGAGCGCGCGGTTGCGGCGAACGCATCTGCTTGCGTTCGTGGCCGGTTGGGCCGCGCTCGCGCTGGCCTTCTTCTCGCCACTCGATGCGCTGGGCAGCGCGCTCTTTTCCGCGCACATGGTGCAGCACGAAGCAATGATGCTCGTCGCGGCGCCCTTGTGCGTGATGGGCCGCCCGCTCGGCGTGTGGATCTGGGCGTTGCCGCATCGCGCGCGCCTGCAGGTCGGACAGTGGATCAGGGCGCGCGTGTTCGTGCGCTTCTGGCACATGCTGACGATGCCCGTCACCGCGTGGATGCTGCACGCGGCGGCGTTGTGGGCGTGGCATGCGCCCGCTCTCTTCGAAGCGGCGCTGATGCGCCCGTGGGTTCACACGCTGCAGCACACGAGTTTTCTGCTGACGGCGCTCCTCTTCTGGTGGAGCATTGCAGGCGAGGGCGCGCGGCGGCAGACGGACGGCCACGCGATGCTCTCGCTGTTTACGACGATGGTGCACACGGGCGCGCTCGGCGCATTGATCACGCTTGCGCCGCAGCTCTGGTATCCGCTGTACGTCGAGCCATGCACCGTGCTCGGTGTCGATCCGCTGCATGATCAGCAGCTCGGCGGACTCATCATGTGGGTGCCCGCAACCGCAGCGTATCTCGCGGGCGCACTGGCCATCGCGGCGCGCTGGCTGATGCGCCGCGATGCACCCGTGCTGACCGCGCAGCATGCCGTGATCGTGCGGCGGGATGGCGTGCAATGAGACGGCGACTTCTGAGCGCGGCAGGCCGCACGACCCTCGTCGTGCTCGCGGGCGCATGCGCCGTGTCGCTGTCGTATCTCAGCGGCGCATATCTCAGCGGCGCAATGGGTGAAGCAGCTACCACGTCTGCGTCCGGTTCGGCTCAAACGCCATCGGCGTCGGCGGATCGCGAGTTGCTTGCGCGCGGCGAGTACGTTGCCAGGGCCGCCGATTGCGCCGGCTGCCACACGGCGCCAGAGCATGGCGCACCCTATGCGGGCGGGCTCGGCATGGGGTCGCCGTTCGGCACCATTACGTCGAGCAACATCACGCCCGATGCGCAATACGGTATCGGCCGCTACAGCTACGACGAATTCGCGCGTGCGTTGCGCGAGGGTGTCGCGCGAGGCGGCAAGCGCCTTTATCCGGCGATGCCGTATGCGTCGTTTGCGAAGATCACCGACGACGACATGCGCGCGTTGTATGCATACATGATGCGTGGCGTCGCGCCTGTCGCGAAGCCGGCGCCGCCTTCGGACGTCGCGTTTCCGTTCAATCAGCGTTGGGCGCTGCGTTTCTGGCAGATGGCGTTCATGCCGCGCGGCGTCTATCGGCCGCGCGCGGACCGCGATGCGCAATGGAATCGTGGCGCGTATCTGGTGCAATCGCTTGGACACTGCGGCGCTTGCCATACGCCGCGTGGAGCGGGCTACCAGGAGCGCGGCTATGACGAGTCGTCGCGCACTTATCTGACGGGCGGCATCAACGATCACTGGTTCGCGCCCAATCTGACAGGCGACGCGGGCTCGGGACTCGGGCGCATGAAGCCTGGCGAGATTGCCGCGTTCCTCAAGACGGGACATGCGGCGGGCGTCGTCGCGTATGGCAGCATGGTCGAGCAGATCGAGGACAGCACGCAGTACCTCAGCGACGACGACCTTCAGGCGATCGCCCGCTACCTGAAGTCGCTGCCCGCTCAGCAACCGTCGGGCACCTACACGCCGCGCGCCGATCCCGCCCGCTCGCCCGCCAACGGCAGCCGTGTGTCCGACCGCCTGTCGATCGGCTTCAATGTCTATCGCTCGTTCTGCGCGCGCTGTCATCGCGACGACGGCGCGGGCATCCCCGGCGCGTTTCCCGCGCTGGCGGGCAACCCGTCCGTTCTCGCGGAAGACACGACATCGCTGATCCGTTTGCTGATCGAAGGCGGCAACAGCCCGTCGACGCTCACCGGTCCGCCGCGCCAGGCGATGCCCGCATTCGTCGGCACGCTGGCCGATGTGCAGATCGCCCAGGTGCTGACCTATGTGCGCAGCGCATGGGGCAACAACGCGCAGCCGATCACCGCCAACGACGTCAGCGCGTTGCGCGAAATACTGCACAAGTGAGCGGGCCCCGGGGAACGGCATGCAGATTGCTGGAGGCCGGGCAACGAAGCGTTGTCGGGAGTAAATGCGATGAATGTGCCGAGGCAGGTCGTATCGTTTCTTGCTTCGCGCGGGCTCAGGCTCGCCACGGCCGAGTCGTGCACGGCCGGGCTGATTGCGTCGCTGCTTGCGGAGGTGCCCGGCAGCGGAGCGTGCCTCGATACGGGCTTCGTCACGTATTCGCCGGAGGGAAAGGCCGGTTTTCTGGGCGTGCGCGAGGCGACGATGCAACAGTATGGTCTGACCAGCGAGCCGGTCGCTCGCGAGATGGCCGAGGGTGCATTGCAGCATGAAGGGGGCGCTGCAGACGTCGCAGTCGCGAACACGGGCGTCGCCGATGGCGCGCCATCCGTTGGGCCGCCCGCAGGCACGCAATGCTTTGCATGGTCGTACCGGCTGCGCGGCGGCGGCATCGCGACATTCACCGAGACGAAGCAGTTTGGCGGCAACAGAAACGAAGTCAGGCGGCGCGCCGCGCAGTACGCGCTCTCACGGATCGAGCATTACTTCAACGCGCTGGCTTCACGGCGTTGACGCTGTGCGTCGCGTCGCGAGTCTCGCGGTGCGACGCGCGCCGTCACAACATTGGGAACAAGAGGACAGCATCATGGAAATGACCTATGCGTCCTGCACCGTCGGCGTCACGGCCGGCGTCGCGGACGGCAACCTGGTGGCGAGTGTGCGGATCTATTGGCCATCCAATGAAGACGCCGCAATGCAGACCTACGAGTTCGAAGTGCCGGGGAACTTTCTCGACGAGAAAGAGGCGATCGTTTTCGGCACCGAATGGGCGAAGGAATGGATCGACGAGCATTGCGTCTAGTCGCGTGCGAGAGGCGTTGCGATGCAGATGCGTGCAACGTGGCCGGGCCGCGCGCATCTGCTCTGATCCTTCCTTACCAATGCCCTGAAGATTTTTCGTGTATTTCGCGTATTTTCGTGTTCCGGGCGAGTGGTTCACGCGTTGCGCAATGGAATGCGTCGCCTATCGGTGAGAACTGCCCGGGCGGTCGGGCGTGGCAGGCGCGGATACCGCGCCGAGCGTCGACGAAAGGCCGCCATCCTGCGACGTCGCCACGTCGCCGATCGAGACCATTCCGACGAGGTGCTTCTCGCGATCGAGCACGGGTAGCCGCCGTATCTGCGAGGACGCGAACTTGCGTTCCGCTTCGTCGATGTCGTCGTCTTCGAAACAGTACTCGACCGGGCCGCTCGCGACATCTTCGACGGGCGTAGCGGGTTCGAGGCCTATCGCCACTGCGCGCACGACGATATCCCTGTCCGTCACGATGCCCGTCAGCCGTGAACCGTCACAGATGGGAAGCGCGCCGACGTTCAACCGGTCCATCAATTCCGCCGCGTGACGGATGCTGTCCTTGGGCGCGAGCGTTTCGGCTTCGCGCGTCATCACTTCGCTGATCGTGGTCATGCGAGTCTCCTTCGTTTGGGTTGGGGAAGTCATGGCATGCATCCGGCGTTCCTCGTTCAGAGGCGGTGCGTGCCTGTCAGTGCGGCATGCAGGATGCTCGAATACAGGGCGATGGAAAGCGGGGATAGGTGGACAGATGGCAGCGTACCTGAGCGCGATATTTCGTTCGTACCGCGATGCATGCGACGCACAACGGTTGCTCGACGAGTCGGTGCTGCGCGAGTCGGGCGCATTGTTCCTTTTTCCAATCGGCCCTTCGACGCGCTGCGCGCGCGCAGTATGTCCGGCGCACGAACCGGATCATGCGGAATACGCGGCGCATGGCGAGCAGTTCGCGATCATGGCCGGCAACCGTTTTATCGAGCCGCATGCGGACTACTTCGTCGCCGGGCTGCATGAAGACAGGCGAGCGGGTCATACGTTGCTGGTCGCGGCGCATGCTGAATCGTCGGTGCTCGTGCAGATGTGCGACACGCTGAAGGACTGCGGAGCATTCGCGATCCGGCTGCCGGGATCGCGCTGGCGTCTTTGCCACTCGCGATAGCGATGTGCCGCGGACGTTGGATGAAATCACTTGCGCTCGTGTATCCCGTCGTTGCGATGATCGCGAGCGGATGCTCGGAAGTGCCGCCGGGCACCGCATCGAACGTGGGCGGCACGCAGGTCGCGGAGCCCCTCAGCGCGAGTGCAGGCGACGTGCAGCGTGGAGGACTCGAGCGCATCGTGGTGGATATGCGGCCCGTGCCGCCGCATGAGAAAGTGGTTGCATCGAACAATGGCATCGACGGGCCGGCCGCCGCGCAGCTTTTGCGTGAACGTCTCGATGCACTGGTCCGTCCGCATGTCGAGACATGGGACACGCATGACGCGCCGAAAATCGTGATCGATATCGACCGGTATGAACAGGTCTTCAACGAAAGGAAGCGCGGTTATGCGCTCGTGCGCGGAGAAGTCAGTCTGCAGGCAACGACGGGCGCCATTCATCAGCGCCTGTTCGTTGCACGTGTGCCGATCGTTTCGCGCACGAGCGGTTCGTTGCGTGACGCAATGACGGGCGCACTGGACAACTTCGCATCGCAGATTGCCGTCTGGGCCGATTTGCAGTTGCAGCCCTGAGACCTGAGCGAAACGGCCGACTCTTCGCGCGAGCCGGGCGATGCGGTTACACGACGACGATTACACGACTACAGGTTCGTCGGATTGCCTGGATCGGTCTTGCCCTTTTCGATGTTCTCGCGTTGATCGCCGAGATCCTTGCGGTTATCGCCTTCCGTGATCTGCGCTTCGCCCTTGGCTTTTTTCGCTTCGTTGCGCGTGATCGTACCGACTCCCTTGTTCACGTAACCTTTTAGTTCTTCCTTGATGCCTTCCGTTTTGTCGTTTGCCATTTGCGCCTCCGTGAGTGTGAACAGCGAAAGGGTCGCCAGACTTTCACCCGTCTGACGACACTCGAACAGAAAGGGCCGCAAGCGCTATGCCGGCTTGTGAGGAAGCGGTGTACGAGCGGCTCGTCTGACGCGCTGCCGGAGTGGCGTTTCCGTGGGCGATTGCGCGGGTTGATCGAGCCGTGCTTTCAGGCGCGCGGCATCGAAAGGCGCTTCGACTTTCGTATCGTTGTCGAAGTAGACGAGCACGTCGCGCGAGCGGCGCCGCGTCGCCGGCTTTGGCGCGAACCTCACCGCGTCATGCGGTTCGCCGCCGTGCGCCCATGCGTCGATGCGGGCCGCGAGCCGTTCGAGCGTAGCGTCGGCATAGGCGCCGCTGTACAGCGTTTCGCTGCCGTGCAGACGCAGATAGACGAAATCGCTCGTCACGTCTTCGCCGTAGGGCCAGCCTGCTGTCGAGTCGGATATCACGAGTGCTGCCTTGTACTTTCGCAGCAGGGCCACGAATCCGGGCGTGCAAAAGCTTGGGTGACGAATTTCGATTGCATGCCGAAGGCGCCGGTTCACGTCGACGCTGAACCACGGATGGCTGACGCGTGCATCGTGTTGCGCGGCGAATTGGGCCGCCGACGCGAAGTCCACGGGCAGCAGCGCGAGGAATGCTTCGAACGATTCGGGGACGAACGCGAAGTTCGGCGGAAATTGCCACAGAAACACACCGAGCTTTTCGCGCAACGCAAGCACGCCGGACGCGAAGAAATTCGCCATTGCCGGGCGCGCCGTTTCATCGCGAAAGCGCAGCATGTGAGTGAGGTAGCGCGGACCCTTCACGCTGAAAAGGAAATTGCGTGGTGTTGCGTCGTACCACGACAGATAGCTCTCGACGGTTTGCAGCGAGTAGTGCGAGCCGTTGATCTCGATCGTATCGACGGCGCGCGACGCGAATTCGAGCTCGCGTTTTTGCGCGAGTCCTTCCGGATAGAAGACGCCTCGCCAGCCCGAATAGCGCCAGCCTGAGATACCGATCCTGATCGTCATCCGGGCTCTCCTCGTGAAAGACGCGTGGCGCAAAGACTCGTGGCGTTCGGGCGCGCAATTCGTGTTGAACGCATTTGCGCCGAACGCATTCTTCAAATCCCGCGATTTGCGCTCGTCATCTCGTCCGCTTCGCGCGCGGCTTGCCGCTTATATCGTCGTGAGGGGTGTTGCCTTCCTGCGGGTCCTCACTCTCGATATGGCGCTTCACCGATTGCGCGGCAGGCTGCGCGTCTTGCGCATCGTTGGCGCCCTCGGCTTCGATCTGTCGGCGCGCCGTGTCCCAGTACTCGTCGGCGTGCTTTTTCGGATCGTCGTCCTGTTCCCAAAGTTGGTACGCACGTTCCCTGATGCGGTCGTCCGTGCTCCGTTCATCGCCCTGCATGGCCATCGCGTTCTCCTCGGTCCCTAAGCGCATGACAGCGAGCATGCGCAATGCCTGATGCACAGCGCTCGTTCAGCGCTCATTTGCCGCTAACTCTCGCGTTTCATCATGCCTGCATCGCGCAAACGCAACGACGGAGGTACACACGATGATCAGGCACATTCTGGTAGCAGTCAGCGCCAGCACGAACGACGCCCTACTGAAGACGGCGATCGACAAGGCGCGCGACACGGGCGCGCGGCTCACAGCCGTGTATGTCGTCGATACGATGCCGCGGTGGGCGATGATGGGTGTCGAGCATGGCTGCATCGATACGCCGCAGATGGTCCACGAGCTCGAGCGTATCGTCGAGCGCCGCTGCAGCGATACGTTCGAATGCGAAGCATGGGACATCCAGACACGTGCGATCACAGTGCCGCTGCAAAGCCGCAGCGTGGGACGCGAGATCGCGAATCTCGCCGTTCAGCTCGACGCCGATCTGATCGTGGTCGGCGCGGGCCGCGCTTCAAAGTGGAGGTTCTGGGAAGAGCGGATGAGCGATGTGATCGGACGTTGCACGCGGCGGACCGTGCTGATCGCGATGGGCACGCAGCCGTCGGGCCGCGCGCACGACTGCGCGATGGCACGGGCCGACGCCCGACGCGCAGGCGCGGCTCATGCGAAGGCGGTTTGACTCGCGGCAGGATCGAGCGTGAATCAGATTTACTGTGAACCAGGCCGAGCGCAAATCAGGCGCGCATCACGCGCCGCCTATCAGCTTCAGCCCCGCCGGCAGCGATTCGCCGAATACGCGTCCGGTGTCGGCCTCGTCGAGCGCGACCGTCTCGCGCACCATCCGCACCCACGCGGGCGCCGCGCCGAGCGCTTCGAGCCGCCGGATCACGGTCTCGCGCGCTTCGTCGGGCAGGTCGCGCGAGCGGTCGCCCGTCATCCGCGACAACTGCACGGCGGCGAATGCGGCGGGCTCGACTTTCTTCCAGTCGAGCGCCAGCACGGCGTCGAGCCACGGCAGCGCGACCTCGGGCGGCACCACGCCATGCGCGCTGCCATAGAACGGCAGACGCGCGCCGATGCGCCCGATCGCCCACCACGTCTGGTGATTCTCAGAAGGCTTGCGCAGCCGTTCGAGCAACTGCTGCGCGAGCGCGATCTTGCGATCGACGGAAATGCGTTCGAGCGACGCCTGCACGCGAATCATGTCCGCGTAGCCGACCTTCGCGGGATCGAATGGCAGCTTCTGCTTCTTGATGCTGGCGGCTTGCAGGAAGTCCATCGCGTCGAGCAGCTGCAATTGCGCGTCTTCGTTCAGCCCGCCCGCCGCGCGTCGCCACAGCGTCCACCATTCGGACCACACCTGGCTTTCGTGGATGTACTGAATGCCGTCGTCGAAGATCGACCAGAGTTGCTCGACGCGCCACTCGTCGAGCGGATAGCCGAAGCCCGGGCGCACGCAGTAGCCCGTGAGGTTGAGCCACAGCCGCTCGTGAGCGGCCGAGCGCCTTCTGCGCTTCGCGCGTTCCCACAGTGCGCCGAACAGTTCGCGCAGCAGCGCGACGTCCCAGTTGTCGCGCGGCCCGAGCGTCTGTTCCAGTTGCGCGCGCAGCCGCTTCACTTCGTTCGGGCCCACGTCCGACGAACGCGCACCGAACGAGCGCTCGATCAGCTCGATTGCGTGATCGAGCGACGGATGGCGCCCGGATTCAATCGCCTCGTCCGTCGCGGCCGCCGCCTCGTTGCGCCGCAGTTCGAATTGCAGCAGCCAGCGTTGCGGAGGATCGTCGGTGGCGATGCAGGTCACTTCGAGCGTGCCGACTTCCGTCATCGACGTCGTCAGCCGGACGGCGCGCTCGTCTGCATCCGTCGCATGCTGGCGTTGCACGACGGTCGCGATGGGCGGCAGGCGCACGAAGTCGCCTTGCGACAGATCGGCGAGTTCGCCCGGCGCGAAGCGTGTGTCGGCGACCGTCGACATCAGGTGAAAGCGCACGGGCTGCCCCAGGCGCAGCGCGAACACGCGGTCATCGAGATGCACTTCGTGCGCTTCTTCCGTGCCGCGCGGCAACAGGCAGATGCCCTGATCGCCTTCGAGCACGAGGAAATAGCTGCGCGCCGAGCCCCCGCCGATGCGCGGTGCGTTGCCCGTGCGCGCAAGTCCATACGCGACGGCGCCGCGCGCGACCGCGACATCGGGATGATCGTTGTGCAGCACATGCAATGGCTCGCCGCGCCACGCGCCGAGCGTTTGCGCGAGCCGCTCCGTCAGCGGCTGCGCGCGGAACACACCGCCGTTGAGCAGCAGCGTGTCGGGTACGGGCAGCGTGTCGGCGTTGTTGCCGTGGTCGTCGTTGTGTTCGGAGCCCTGGTCACTCTCGCCGCTTTGGCTGGAAAGGGCCAGCGCGTCGCGCGATTGCGCGGCGAGCCGCTTCAGGAACGCGGCGACGTGACGCGTGACGGCGGCATCGCTCGCGTAAGGCAGGCCGAACTCGACGATCGCCGCGCGCGAGCGGCGCGGCATCTCGTCGGCGGCGACCTGTGGAAAGAATCCGTCGACGACGACCGTTTCGATCTCGTCGCGCGTCACGTGCGTGGTGCGCGCGCCGCCGATCACGCGCGAGCCCGCGCCGAGCAGCGTGATCGCGACGGACGCGGGCGCGTTCGCATCGAGCAACTGCTCCTTCGCGACGCGGCAGCGTTCGACCAGCTGCGACAGACTCGCCGCCGACAGACGCGTCTGGCCGTCCTGCGTTTGCGAAAGCCGCGTCTCGACGAGCCGCGCGAGCGCGAGGTCCATGTTGTCGCCGCCGAGCATCAGATGATTGCCGACGCCGATGCGCGTCAGTTGCGGCTCGCCGCTTGCGTCGATGTGCACCTTGATCAGCGTGAGATCGGTGGTGCCGCCGCCGACGTCGCAGATCAGCACGAGCCGCGTGTCGGCCAGTTCGTCGCCGAGACTTGCGCGATGATGGAACAGCCAGTCGTAGAACGCCGCCTGCGGCTCTTCGAGCAGCCGCAGCGCGGGCAGCTTCGCGAGACGCGCCGCTTCGAGTGTCAACGCGCGCGCGCCTTCGTCGAATGACGCAGGCACCGTGAGAATCACGTTCTGCTGTTCGAGCGGCGCATCGGCGAAGCGCGCGTTCCACGCGGCGCGCACGTGCGCGAGGTAGCTCGCGCTCGCGGCGACGGGCGAGACCTTCGCGACGTCCTCCGGTGCGCCCCAGGGCAAGATCGGCGCGAGCCGGTCCACGGACGCATGCGACAGCCAGCTTTTCGCGCTCGTCACGAGACGCCCGGGCACTTGCGCGCCGAGCGTGCGCGCAAGCCGCCCGATGATGGGCGGCGGTTCGTCACGCGATCCGTCACGTGATCCGTCCCGTGATCCTTCGCGCGCTTCATCCGTTGCACGCGACCACGGCAGTTGCAGATCGCCGGGATTCAGCTCGCCCGCCGCCGGGTGATAGCGCACGGACGGCAACAGCGGCTGCGCGCCCACTTCGCCTGGGCCAACCAGCTGCTCGACATCGAATACGCGAATGTCGTCGGTGCCCGGCTCGACGTACGCGACGACGGTATTGCTCGTGCCGAGGTCGATGCCGACCGTGTAGCGCCTCGTGGCCTGCGGCTTCGGCTGCTTTCGCTTCATCGATGAGCCGATGTTCAGCCCTGCGCGCCGCCGCGCACGTCGAACTCGACTTTCCAGCGCTCGTCGGTGCCGCGCGGGATCGCTTCGAGTTCGAGCGTGCCCGTTTCCGTCACGCGCGCGTGCAGCTTGACGGGCACGACTTCGCCGACCGTGCGGCCTTCCGCCGGCAGCGACGCTTCGATCTCTTCGAGCTCCTGCAATTCGTCGGGTGACCAGTAGTCGAGCATCGTGCCGACCTGATCGAGACGCCGCACCGACGAGCCGAAGAAGCGAAACCGCACCGGCTCGCCGACGACGAGGCCGAATTCCTGTTCCGGCAGCGGCGCATCGGTGCCTTCTTCCATGCCGAAGGGCGCGACGCACAGCGCCGAGATGGGCGGCTCCATGCCTGGCACGGCGGGCATCGCCGATTCGATCGCGATGTAGTACGAGCGCGCCGTGCCGCCGCGAATGCGCACGCCGCGCCCGCGCTTCACGTAGCCGTAGTAAGCGGCGCCGCGCGCCACGGCGAGATCGAGATCGGCGCCTTCGAGCAGACGTGCTGCCGCGCCGCCATCGGCCGCGAGCCAGCCGTTGAGCGTCGTCATGATGCGCTCGACGAGCAGCGGCGACTTGAACACGCCGCCGTTGAACAGCACGGCCGTCGGATGCAGGAACGTCGCATCCCGTTCGAGCGGCAGTTGCCCGGACCCTTGCGACTCTTGCAGTTCCGCGAGCGCCGCGACCTGGCGGCCGAGGAACGCCGCGAGATGGCGCGTCACGCCCGCGTCCTGCGCGTACGGCAGACCGAGTTGCGTGAGGCCGGCGCGCGTGCGGGCGATGGGCCGCGCCGATGCGTCGACTCGCGGGAAAAAGCCTTCGAGAATGGTCTGCGTGAGCTCGTCGCGCGTGAGTTCGGTGCGGATCGATCCGCCGATCAGCCTCGAGCCGCGGCTCGGCACGACGAGGGGAACGGTATCCGTCGACGGATCGGACAGCAGCGTTTCCTTCGCGCTTCGGCACGCATAGGTGAGGGCGCGCAGCTGCCACGGATCGGCCTGCGTGCCTTGCGACGCGAGCTTGCGCGCGACGACGTGCGCGAGCGCGAGGTCCATGTTGTCGCCGCCGAGCAGAATATGCTCGCCGACCGCGACGCGATGCAGTTCGAGATTGCCTTCGCGTTCGATCACGGCGATCAGCGAGAGGTCGGTCGTGCCGCCGCCCACGTCGACGACGAGAATGATGTCGCCGATCTTGACCTGCTTGCGCCACGCGCCGTCACTCTTCTGAATCCAGCTGTAGAGCGCGGCCTGCGGCTCTTCGAGCAGCGTCATCTGGCCGCGGTTCTGGCCGTAACCCGCGGCGTTCGCGGCTTCCGCCGTCAGCTCGCGCGCGGCGGGATCGAACGACGCGGGAATCGTCACGGTGATTTCCTGGTCGTCGAACGGCGCGTCGGGGTGCGCGTGGTTCCATGCTTCGCGCAGATGCGTCAGATAGCGCACCGAGCTTTCGAGCGGCGACACGCGCGTCACTTCGGGCGGCGCGTCGCTCGGAAGAATCGCCGCACGGCGGTCGACGCCCGGATGGCACAGCCAGCTTTTCGCGCTCGACACGAGGCGGATCGGCGTGCCCGCGCCACGGCTGCGCGCCATTTCGCCGACGACGAAATCGCGTTCGCCCGTCCACGGCAGCGCGAGATCGCCGGGCGTCAGTTCGCTCGCATGCGGCAGGTAGAGAAACGACGGCAGCAGATCGAGATCCTCGATCGCGCCGGGCGCCGTGAGCTGCGCGACGGGCATCACGCGTTGTTCCGTCTTTTCGCCGTCGCTTGCGGCGAGATCGACATACGACAGCGCGCAGTGCGTCGTGCCCAGGTCGATACCGATCGAATAGCGCGGATCGCTCATAGTTCCACCTCGGCGGGAGCGAGCACGGTGGCGTCATGGCTTTGCGTGAGCTTCGGCAGGCGCACTTCGGCGACGCGCCAGCCGCGATGGCTGATGCTGCCCGTAAACGGCGCCTTGCCGACCACGTTGCCCGTGAGGCGGATCGCCGTCGCGTCGAAGCCGTCGTTGATCGTCACGCGGCTGCCTTCCGCTTCGTCGCGCACGGGGCGGATCGTGAAGTGCTCGCGCAGCGTCGCGCGGCAGCCGTCATGGACGAGGCGCGCGGCGGCGCCGATGTCGGCGTCCGAGTACTTCGCGATGTCCTCTTCGACGAAATCGATGAAGCGCGCATCGCGTTGCAGGAGGCCGAGCAACTGGAGCGCGGCGTCGGGCGTGGCTTCCTTGATCACAGGCGCGGGAGCGGGCGCGGGCCGGGGCGCCGGTGCGGGCGCAGGTGTCGCCACGGGAGCGGCGGCAGGAGCGGGCGCCGCGCCGCTGCGCAGGCGCAGCACGCTTGCGGCGAACTCGCGGTCGCCGAGGATGCTGAAAAATGTGCCGAAGGCAAGCGACAGCCTGCTCATCAGCGAAACGTTCGGTTCGGTCATGAAAGATCGCTCCTGATTCTTTGGATACTGCCGCGGCGCGCGGTGCCGCGCGGCCGCATGGGGTTCGGGGCGGATGGCCGTGGCCGCCGTGGCCGCGAAATGGGCGGCTGCCGGTGCGCCAAATACGCATCAAATCCGCGTCAAAAGCGGTATTTTGCCTTGTTATGAGCCGACGACGGTCCAGAGTCTGATTCCGACACAAGAATGGCGGCCGGATTTTACGTCCTCAAGTAAGAATAGGCGGCATCGTCCTGTCATTTTTTGCGGCGAGGATAGTGGTTCGTGCGGGCGCATCCGGCGCAACGTTGCCTACAATCTCCACCGGACGCCTTGCGTGCGTCGATCCCGCGAAATTCCATCAGGCGGATGTCCGGGGCGGTTTCGTCGAGTGCGGCGTTACCGCCTTCAACCCGCCTTCAACCGATTGTCTGGAGGAAAGCCATGAGCATTTTCAGCACGATCCTCAGCAAGATTTTCCCGTCTAGCCATCCTGCCGTGCAGGCCGCGGCAGCGGCGCCCGAAGCCGCGCCCGCCGCCGAGGCACCTGCGGCCGCGCCCGCCGCGCCCGCTGCCGCACCGGCCGAACCCGTCGATGTCGAAGCCATCCTGACCTCGCTCGCTGACCAGAATCCGGAAAAGCTGAACTGGCGCACGTCGATCGTCGATCTGATGAAGCTGCTCGGGCTGGACAGCAGTCTCGCCGCGCGCAAGCAGCTAGCCGAGGAACTCAAATACAGCGGCGATACGAACGACTCGGCCGCGATGAACATCTGGCTGCACAAGCAGGTGATGACGAAGCTCGCCGAAAACGGCGGCAAGGTGCCCGACGATCTGAAGAACTGACAGGGCCGATCGGCCGCGTTCAGCCCGCGCGACGCGGCCTGGACACGCGTAAAGACGCGGCGCGCGTGGGTATGGCACTTGCGGGCGCCCGATGATCATGAAGCTCGCGACGTTCAACATCAACGGCATTCGTTCACGGCTTCCCGCGCTGCTCGAATGGCTGAAGCGGGAGGCGCCCGACATCGTGTGTCTTCAGGAGCTGAAGACGCCCGATGCGAGCTTCCCCAAGACCGAGATCAACGCGGCCGGCTATGGCGCGATCTGGCATGGGCAGGTGTCGTGGAACGGCGTCGCGATTCTTGCGAGGGACAGCGAGCCCGTCGAGACGCGTCGCGGCCTGCCGGGCGATCCGGACGATACGCATAGTCGCTATATCGAAGCGGCCGTCGACGGTCTGCTGGTCGGTTGCCTGTATCTGCCGAACGGCAATCCGCAGCCGGGGCCGAAGTTCGACTACAAGCTCGCGTGGTTGGAGCGCCTGATCACCTATGCGAAGAAGCTCGCCGACAGCGGGCATCCTGTCGTGCTGGCGGGCGACTACAACGTCGTGCCGACCGATTTCGATATCTACAATCCGCGCTCGTGGCTCAAGGATGCGTTGCTGCAACCGGAGAGCCGCGAATGCTATGCGCGCCTGCTCGCGCAGGGCTGGACGGATGCGTTGCGCACGCGCTTTCCCGACGAACAGGTCTTTACGTTCTGGGATTACTTCAGACAGCACTGGGAAAAGAACTCGGGGCTTCGCATCGATCATCTGCTGCTGAGCAAACAGGTCGCCGCGAAAATGCGCGATGCGGGCATAGACCGTTGGGTGAGAGGCGAGCCGCATGCGAGCGATCATGCGCCGGCGTGGGTCGAGCTGGATTTCGGCGGGCAGCGCGGCGCGCTTGGGTGGGCGTCGTCGGGGAGCAGAGATGCTGATGAAGATGCAGGGGGCGGACGCAGTGCGGCGAAGGCGGTTGTGAAGAAAAGTGCTATGAAGAAAAGTGCTGCGAAGCAAAGTGCCGTGAAGCAGAGTGCCGTGAAGCAGAGTGCTGTGAAGGTAAGTGCAGCGAAGGAAAGTGCAGCGAAGAAGAGTGCAGGGGAGCAAACTGCAGTGAAGAAGAGTGCAGCGAAGAAGAGTGCAGTGAAGAAAAGTGCAGTGAAGAAAAGTGCAGTGAAAAAGTAGCGGCACTCGCCTCGCGCACGGCGACATCACGTGTGCAAATGTGGCAGGACGTCAGCGGCCAGTTCCTCGATCACTTCGCGCACGGGGCGATCGGAATTCAAGTTCAGGGTCACATGATGCGTGTCGTTCTCGCGCATGTCGTCTAGCAGTTCGAGCAGCGCATGCCGTCCCGCGCGATAGCCGAGCGAGAGCGGCGTAGCGCGCTCATGCGGATCGCCGCTCAGATCGAGCCGCATCGCAACGCCGAACGCGCGAAAGCCCGGCATCGGCAGACGTTCGACGGCCGCGCGCCACATGCTACGTCTCGCACGCTGGGTTTCCGGCTCGCGGTGATACGTCATCCAGCCGATCGAATGCCTGGCGATCCAGTCCACGCTCTGTCCGCCCGAGCCGACGGCAAGCATCGGCACGGGGGAAGGCGGCTGCGGCAAGAGCATGAATTCGGGTGCGCCCTCCGGACGACGATCCGCCACCACGCGCGGCCCTTCGCCCAGCGCCGCGGCAACGGTTTCCCAATGCGCGCGATACAGTTCGCGCCGCTCTTCGCCATCGCGTCCGAACGCCGCGTATTCGGGCGGCCGGTCGCCCGAACCCAGCCCGAGGATGAAGCGGCCATTCGACAGCGTTTGCACGGAGTCCGCGCCCTTCGCGATATGCAGCGGATGGCGCAGCGTCAGCACGATCGCGCCGCTGGCGAGTGCGATCCGCGTCGTGTGCATCGCGAGCGCGCCGAGCAGCACCCACGGATCGAGATGACCCACGGGGTCGGGATAGTCCGCGCTGTTCAGCGGTACATCGCGCACCCAGAGCGCACGGAACCCGAGTGCATCGGCGAGCGCCGCGAGTTCCACCTGTTCGCGGAAGTCTGCAACGGTATCGCCCGCGCGCAGCAACGGCAGCGTCAGTCCGATCGACAGACGGCCTTCGGAAAACACCAGGGGTTCCATGGTGGATGCAATTGAGTTCATGAACGTGCGCCACCTGCTGCCGCAACGCTTGCGACGGTTGAACGGAAGCCGATCCTAGCATCGGCGCGCGAATCGCACCGGCAACGGGCACGACGACCCTGAGAGCCGCATGGGCAACGCGCCGGCATCGGTGCGCGATTTCCCATTGTTTGAAAAACGGGAACTGTGATTTCAATCTATGAGCATAGAAGTTTGATAGGACTCGCCTAAACTCATTCCCAACCGACGCCGCGCCAGAACATCCGGTTGCGACGTCTTCCTGATTCAACACTTTCCGGAGTCACGTCATGAAAACCCGTCTTATCGCAGCTTTGCTCGTCGCCGTATCCGCAGCCGTTGCCGCACCGGCTTTCGCGTCGGGCTACGGGCCCGCACCGTTCTATCGTCCGTCCGTCGGTGCTCCGGCCTCGCAACACGGCGTCAGCGCTCAAACGATCGCAGCAGAACGCAACCAGGCTGTCGATGCGAACAGCGCCGTTGGTGGCGTGGCCGATACATCGTCGGCATCGGGCAGCCGTCGACCGGCCGAAGCCGCTCGCGAATCGAACGTGTTCAAGGGCCACTGATCGCCGCACGCGGCGCGTGCAGCGCGCCGCAGCGACGACGATGGCGACCATCGCGAATAAGGCAGGAGGTCATGGCATGAGAACATTTTTCGAAGGACTGGTGTTGCTGGCGGCAGTAATCGTGTATTTCCTGCCTGCCATCGTCGCTGATTCACGCGAGCGCGACGACGCGTTCACACTCACGGTCTTCAACGTGTTGTTCGGCTGGACGGTGATTGGCTGGATCGCGGCATTCGTGTGGGCGCGCCATCGCGTGAGCGAAAAGCGGCTTGCGAATGTCGCGACGAAAACGCGCCGCTCGCTCGGTCGAGTGACGATTGCAAAGCTGGTCGCGCGCTCACACCGTGCGCGTCTGGCGCGGCGTCAGTCAACGGTATCCGTGCTGTAATAAATCTGGTAGAGGAAGCCGCCGGTCTCTGAGGCCGGCGGTTTTGTTTTTGCGCACAGGTGGAAGCGCTTGCGCGAACATCAGTCACGCGGCTTTCACACACAGCCAGTGCGAATCCCGAACTGAATCGACTCTCGATCACAACGCAGGCGTCCACCCGTTGAGCCCTACATCGTGCAAAGCGTCGCGCAGATTCTGCACGAATGCATCCGCGCGCTGATGCCGGCTCTGCTCGCGTGGATCGTAGCGGCGATTCAGCGCGAGCACGTCGACGATGCCTCGCGTCGAAACGCTCGTATCGAGATCGGAGATGTCGGTGACCTTGGTCCACGTGCAGCGTGTGATTTCGTTGCTGGGCACGGGTGATTGCCGCTCGTCGATATGCGCGGCGAACACGTGATGACAGGTGCGCGTGCCCGCGAATGCGAACAGGTACTGCATGCCGATGGGATGAAGGCGCGTCTCTTCGATCAGTTCGCGCACGGCGGCCGCTTCGAATGACTCACCCATTTCAGGCTTGCCGCCCGGCAGCGACCAGCGTGAATTCGTCTTGCCGACCAGCAGAATGCGTGTGCCCAGCCTGCATACAACAGTCGCACGTTGCTTCACGGTGTCTCTTCCAGGTAGGGACGCGATAGCACGGGCTTGAGCACGCCGTGTGCCGCGCGATGCGATGGCGCTCTCAGCCGCCATTCGACCGTATTGTCCGCTGATGGTGCGCACGACAAGTGACATCTTTATGACAGCCCTCACCGGAATGACGCAACGCTGTCACATGCATCGGAGAACCTTGATTGCGACCACGCGCCGCCGCGCGCGATGCCATCTGTAGCGCGGAATCGCAACGTACTGGCGGCGTGCCTGCAACGACCGGGCGAAGCGGCCGGCAGCGGCGAGGTGAATCGATGAACCCACTGTCCACGCAGCACAATTTCCAGAGCCTGTCGCTGAAGGATCTGCTCGAGGCGCGCGATCTGTATCACTGGCATCTGTCGAACAAGGCCAATGTGGTCGGCACGGCCGTGGGGCTGTATCTGATCCGCACCGATGAACCGTGGCCCGACCAGCACGCCGACACGAAGGGCCACGATGCGCGCAACGGCAAGGCGAAGGGCATACGCACATTCGACAACGCGGAGGTGCGGCCCTATTCATGGCCCGCCGTGATCGTGCTGGTGCGGGACTGGATCGACGCGGTGGAATTCGGTCATGGCAAGGTCGATCCCGATCATATGGTGCCGCGCACGCTTTACATGCCCGATGGCCGCGCAGTGCCCGTCTGCGTGGTCGCCGTCGATGGTCTGTGGGCGGCCTTCGGCGAGGACACGGCGAAACTGATGGGCGCGGGTGCACGTTTTCTCGCTGCGATGTGGGAAGCCGCGTATGCCGTCGCCGATACGTCGCTGCCTGCGGGCGCGCGTGAAATCGGCGAGCAGGCGCTCGCGCACGTGTATCAGGACAAGACGTTCGTGCCGTCGCTGACTATCGACAAGATCGGACCGGTGATCGGTTGAGCCATTCTTTCATCGCGAGGCTTACATCGCCGCGAGCTTCCTGCTCTGTTTGAAAAGGCCGTCGAGTATCGCCGAGGCGAGGTCTTGCGGGAAAGCGACAGGCAGTTGCGCGGCCACGCTTTCGATGACGTGCTGTGTGTCATTCGTCACCGACGCGATCAGCGCATCGACGGCATCGGGCGCCAGGCCGACCTGCTGTCCTTGCGCGATCCAGTGCCGCCGCACGATCTGCGCGATCAGATAGTGGTTGCTCGCGCCGCGCACGGCCATCGCCATTTTCGCTTTCTGCATCGGGATGCGATTCGCGCCGCGCCCGATGATGGGATGCGCGGACAGCACGTCGTACAGCGGCGTCGCGCGATAACGATTGCCCGGTAGATGTGTGATGCTGAAATTCTTCGCGTGACCGTCGGTGGCCGCGAGCAGCCAGAAGATCAGTTGCGTCTTGAAGAAACGCGCGGTGTCGGTCGCGGCATCGATTGAGCCCGCCAGTATCTCCATCACGGTGTCGATGCCGGGGCCGCCGTCGGCCTGGTACTTCACGATGGGCGGCGTGCCCGTCGCCTGGCACATGTCTTCCTGCGGCAGGCGGACGATCCACGTGCCGTCACTTGACAGCCTGCGATCGAAGCGCTCGACGACGAGTGCCTTTTGATCGCCGAAATGCGCAATCTCGCACGCGGCGACGGGCAGGCCGTACGCTTCGACGATCTTCGAGCAAAGCCATTCGTTTTCGACCGACGTGCGCATGTCGGCGCGCATGTTGCCGACGAGTCCCAGCGGGAGCTTGAGAATGTGCGTGGTCGGCGTGCTGCCCGAGGGCAACACCCAGCGGCCCTTGTGGCGCAGCAGCGCTGTCTTTTCCTGCGCGCCCGCGATGGACAGCCGCAAGTCGCCCGCCTGATCGCGCTGGCCGAGCGGCGCGGCCGACGTCGTGTCGCGCAGCAGGCGGCCGATATCGTCGTCGGTGAGCGTCTCGCCGGCGATGCGGTAGAGGTCGGCGGGGGCCTCGCCTGGCGGCAGCATCTGGATCGCGCCGACGCAGTCGCGCCCGAGCGCCGCGAGCAGATCGAACGGCGCCGTGCCGCCCGTGCGGTAGCGCTGCGCCATCCGTCGCCGGATCGGCTCGCTGTCGGGCAACAGGTTGTCGAAGAACGCCGACACGACGGCGCCGCGATAAGCCTGATTGCCGGGCGTGAACGGCAACGAAAGCGACAGCGGACGGCCCTGTTCATCGTCGATCCAGTCGTCGAAGTAGACGAGCCGCTCGCCACCGCTGGCTTTTTCCCAGTAGCCGACGGCGAGGCCGTTCATCCATAGGTCGAGTCGTTGTATCTGGGAACTGCGCCGCATGCTTACCAGTTCTCGCGCTTTTTCGGTGGTGTTGCCGCTTGCTTCGCCTTGACGGCGGCGGGCGCTTTTCGGCCGGACGTGCTCTTGCTCGCGGCCATGCGGGCGCCCGGCGCTGCCTTGCCCGGCTGCGCCCGCTTGCCCGTCTTGCGTGCGGGGGCCGCGCGTTTCGGCTCGGCTTTGCGGGGCGCTGCCGGGCGAACCGTTGATACGTTCCCGTTAGTGGCGGCTGCGCGGTTCGACGGCGCCATCTTCGCGACGGGCGCCGTGTTCGCCGGCGACGGCGCATCTTGACTGAGCGTGATGCCGGCGTTCAACAGCCGCAAAACCTTGAACAGCCGCTCGACTCCGGCCGCAGCCGGATTCGCTTCGAACTGCGCATAGCTCTGCTGCGTGACGCCGAGCCGCTCGGCGAGCATGGCCTGCGTGAGTCCCGCGGCCTTGCGAAAGCCGCGCAGAACGGGCCGCAGCTGGCCGAGCGTCTTGACGGAATAATCCACGGCGGGCCTCGAAAGGGGACGGTTGAAGGCGGGCAGGCGAGGGTGTGCATGCGTCGCTGCCTGTCGATCAGGATACAGGTCAAAAACTGTATTGGCAATATACAGCCTTTAGACTGTAAAGAGTAAATACAGGCTTGAGACTGTGATAATGCGCATGTCCCCGTGCACGGCCATCCGCGTTACACGCCGGACGAGAAACCCATGCAGCATCGGGAAAGGATCAGGGAATCCACTGACACGGATCGCGTGCCGATCGGCGACGTCCGGGAACGCCAAGTGCTGACGAGGCTTGTCCGCCCGCTCGATCCGTCGACACTGATCTCAACGGCACCCCGGCGGCCCTTACAACAACGGAGAACGACATGAGCGATCATCAGTCTTCGAATGCACCCGATCCCACGCGCCGCAAGATACTGGCTGCGCTCGCGGGCACCGTCGCGTTGTCGGCTTGTGGAGGCGGGGGAGGCGGATCGTCGGGCAGTACGGGCGCGACAAGCGGCGTTCCGCCTGATCGCGCCAATCTGCCGAGGCCCGCGCTGCCCAACCCCGCCACGTCAGGCGTCGATCACATCGTGCTCGTCACGATGGAGAACCGCTCATTCGATCACCTGTTCGGCTGGGTGCCGAATGCGGAGCATCAGCAGAACCGGCAGTTCCCCGACGCATTCGGACAGACACAGTCGTCGTTCGCATTGACGTCGAACGCGGCATACGGATTCCAGGCCTGCTCGTTTTCCGATCCGAACCATCAGTACGCCGGTGGCCGCACGCAGCTCGCCAATGGCGCGATGAACGGCTTCCTGCTGACGCCGGGCACGAGCCTGTTGCGCGGCGATCTGCTGCCCATCGGCTATTTCGGTGCGGCCGACCTCGACTTCTATCGCGGCGCCGTCACGCAGTATACGGTTTGCGATTACTTCATGAGCGGCATTCTGTCGGCCAGTTTCCCGAACCGTCTTTACCTGCATAGCGGCGAAACCGACCGTCTCAACGACAACACCGACACCTGTACGTTGCCGACCATATGGGACCGGCTCGATGCGAAGAACATCTCGTCGACATATTACTTCCATGACGTGCCGATCACCGCGTTGTACGGCTCGCGCTACGTCGACCGTTCAAAGCTCTTCGCGAGTTTTCTTGCGGATGCGGCGACGGGCAATCTGCCGTCGTTCTGCATGGTCGACCCGAGTTTCGCGGGAGAACCGCAGGGAACATCGAATGACGATCACCCGCATGCGGACGTGCGCAACGGCCAGGTCCTGCTCGGCCAGATCTACGACGCGCTGCGCACCGGGCCGAAGTGGAGCACCACGCTGATGATCATCGTGTACGACGAATGGGGCGGTTTCATGGAGCACGCGGTGCCGCCCGTCAGGCCCGTATCGACGGCTGAACAGAGGCTGGGCAACGACGGCCGCCTGGGCTTTCGTGTGCCGTGCATGATGCTCGGACCACGTACGCGCGCGAACATGGTGTCGCGCTATCCGTTCGATCCCAGCTCGATTCATCAACTGCTCGCATGGCGCTTCGGTCTCGACCCGCTGGGCGTGCGCGGTACCGACACCGCCACCTTCAACATGGCCTATGCGCTGGACTTAAGCGATGCTGCGCGAACCGATGCGCCCGCCATTGCGGTGACACAGGGAACATTCGGCGTCGCGTGCTCGACGGCGGGCATCATACCTGGACTCGGCGGCGTCGATCATAGCCAGCAGCTTCCGTCGAGCGCGCCATCGTCGACAGCCGTGAATCCGCCCGGCGGCCGCTTCGCGGACTTGCGCGCGAAAGCGACTGCGCTAGGTTTTCCAGGCAGCATGTAAATTTTGCGCAGCCTTCGTGAAGCATTTGCGCGGCTCGATAGAAACACGGCTCTGCAACATGCGTATTGCAGAGCCGTGCTTCATCTAGAGCGAACCTGTACGAAATGTACTCAGGCTGCTTCCTTGCGGCTCTTGCCCGGCAACGTTTCGACGGTACGCTTGTCGGACTGCGGCACCGATCCAATGGGGCGGTGCACATCGTGTGTGGCGAAACCCTGCTCACGGCTCGGTACATCGAACCAGTCGCGATGCGAGAACGAATCACGAATATCGTCGAGGCCGCTTTGCCAGTGCTCGAGCATCGTATCCATGCTGAACTCGTAGTCCTTGTAGTGGCCTTCGTATGGCTTGTTCTTGTAGATCAGATGCACGACATTGATCGCGCTGCCATCCGCGGCCGCTTCTGCAAGCCGGAATAGCGGGTCCGCTTTCAGCACCGACGTCGGCACGTGTTCGAGCAGTTCCTTGATGAAGCGTGCGTGCTTCTGCCGCTCCGCGAGCATATTGGTGATTGCGCGAGTCCGGCTCGAATACTGAATGTCTTTTGCACGCTCCGATATGTCGAGAAAATCGCCGGGCGCATTGCCTTTCGCACTCCACAAATCGACTTGAAAGACCAGCGTGTCCTTGTGATCCGAATCGCGCAGAACCTCCGTTAGCGGCGTATTTGAAACGAGTCCGCCGTCCCAGTAGTATTCGCCGTCGATTTCGACTGCGGGAAAGCCCGGCGGCAATGCGCCCGACGCCATGAAGTGCTCCGGCGCGAGACGCATTTTTGCGTTGTCGAAGTACGTGAGATTGCCCGTGCGCACATTCACGGCGCCGACGGACACGCGAATCTTGCCGTCGTTAATGCGATCGAAATCGGCATACTGCTGCAACGTCGCCTTGAGCGCGGCCGTGTCGTAGTAGCTGACGCGGCTCGGGTCCAGCTTCGCGAGTCCTGCAACGGGTAATGGAAAGCGCGGCGCGAAAAACCCCGGCTGGCCTTCCGTCAACGCGCGGCCCGCGGCCCACATGCTGGCCCACTTGCGCGACAGGTCATGCAAGCCTAAACCGGGCAAGGTCCACGCGCTCACACTACCCACCCAGTCGATCGGATGGCAGATCGCATTCCAGAATCCGCGTAACGCTTCCACGCGTTTTTCCGGCGCATTGCCCGCGATGATCGCCGTATTGAGCGCGCCAATCGACACGCCCGCGATCCAGTCCGGTTCGACATTCGCCTCGGCCAGCCCTTCGACGACACCCGCCTGATACGAGCCGAGTGCTCCGCCGCCCTGCAACACGAGCGCGATCTCGTCGTAGCGCGGCAACACAAATGCATCCGGCCGCGCGCTGATTTTTTTTGTGTCGCTGCGCATGCAAGCTCCTTACTGCATCGACCAGCCGTGACTGACGATCACCGACTGTCCCGTCAGTGCCGCCGATTCGAAACCCGCGAGGAACGCAACCGTATTGGCGACGTCGTCGACTGTCGTGAATTCGCCGTCCACCGTTTCCTTCAGCATGACGTTCTTCACGACTTCGTCTTCGGTGATGCCGAGTTCCTTTGCCTGTTCGGGAATCTGCTTCTCGACGAGCGGCGTGCGCACGAAACCCGGGCACACGACATTCGCGCGCACGCCACGCGGGCCGCCTTCCTTCGCGATGACGCGAGCGAGACCCAGCAGGCCATGCTTGGCCGTCACATAGGCCGACTTCAGCTTCGATGCTTCATGCGAGTGGACCGAGCCCATATAAATGATCGAGCCGCCGCGCTTGCTGTCGTACATGTGCCGGATGGCTGCTTTGGTGGTCAGGAACGCGCCGTCCAGATGAATAGCGAGCATCTTCTTCCAGTCGGCGAACGCGTAGTCCTCAATGGGCGCCACGATCTGAATGCCCGCGTTCGACACGAGGACGTCAATACCGCCGAGTTGCTTTACCGCACTGTCGACGCCCGCATTGACGGCTTCTTCATTCGTCACGTCCATTGCAACGGCGAGTGCCTTGCCGCCCGCAGCGACGATGCTTGCCGCGACTTTCTGCGCGGCCTCGAGATTCAGGTCGGCAATGACGACGGAAGCGCCAAGGCTCGCCATTTTGCGCGCGCATTGTTCGCCGATGCCGCTTGCTGCGCCCGTGACGAGCGCGACCTTGTTTTGCAATGACATGTTCTTTTCCTGATGAGTGGTTTAGAGGGCGAGTTCCAGTGCATCGTCATTCGACTTCTTCGCGGTCTGCGTAGTGGCTTGCGCGGGCGCGAGATAGTCGAACGCCACTTCGCCGATATCGAGCGTGAGATTCGCAATCACGTGACGCGCGCCGATTACGCGTTTGACGGGCAGTTCCGCGATAGGCGCAAGCGCATGCGGATGCAGTTCGAGCGCGGCCGGGCCACTCCATGCACCGAGCACCGTCACGTCGCGCAGATAGAAGCGCACGAGCTCGCAAATGCGCGCGCTGCCATCGACATGCGGAATCACTTTGAGCAAATAGTTCGGCGTATCGGCGAGCCGGGCGCGCTCGGCTTCGATGTCGAGCGTCCGGTGCTTGTAGCCCATCGTGCCCGTCGCGATGCGTTGCGTGCCATAGTTCAGCGTGCCGAGCAGCGTGTCGTTACCGTCGACGCTCAGCTTCGGGCGCGCGAGCTTCTTCGGAAAGCCCCAGATTTCACGGCCACCGGCAATCGGGCCTTCGTCGTCGAGGTACATCGAGTGCGTGTAGTTCGCAAGACGTCCTTCCATGTCGCGCACGGAAATAACCTGACCGCTTTCGGTGTAGTCGCCAAAGCCCGACGAATCCGGCATGCGGATGAATTCGTAATGGACCAGCGCGTTTTCCGGCTTGAGAGGTTCGGGCACAACGGCGCGCAGCGCATCCATTTCCGTTTCATACGAAATGATGAAGTACTCGCGGTTGAGAAAGCGGAATGGCGGGCGAGGGTAGGCGGGATTGTGGACGGGCATCGCAAAAGCGGATTGCCGGATCGACTTGATGTCCATACTTTTCCTTTGAGCGATAGGCGTTGTTGGAGCACGGCGAATCTTAGAGCAAAAGCGTTTGCGCCATCACGTTAATTTTTCCAATACACCGTTGGTTCAAACGCAACAGTATTCGATGCTTTCAATTCGATTCGTTAAACGACCGATCATTGTGAAATCCGGCATGACCTCTTTGTCCAGGCGAAATGAACGCATCCCCACGTGTGCATGAACATATTGAGGTATCCGATCTATTTGAATAGCTTGCTTCGGTGATGCGCAACCGCTCGTTGTGGACGCATTCGGTTTTCCCGGAATGCAATTGGAACCTGATAAGCGCGTATACGCAGATGACAAAGGCCCGTTGTAAGGTTGCGTCGTCCGTTTGGCAAAGAGGTTTATTGATTTGTTGCGCCGCGTCACGTGTGCGGATATACTAGGGTTGTTACCTAAGGTGTTACCCGTACAAGGAGTCCGCCATGCAACAAGCAACGACCGCCGCTGCCTCGTCCACGAACTGGCTCTCGCGTCTGCGCGAACTCGCCATCCGCGCTGTCGAACTGCATCTGCAGCATTGCGCCGTGCTGGCCGAAGCCTATCGCCGTTAAGCATTTGCCGCTGGGCATTTCGCATAAAACAAGGGGGAGTACGCGCCGTACTCCCCCTTTGCTCATCAGCGTTCTACGGCCGGCTTGCGCGGCCGTTATGTCCGTGCGGTCAGATACCCGCCTTTCTCGCCGCAAGGATCAGCCGCAGTCCGAGTGCCGCGATCGCGCCTGCGGCAATTCGATCGATCCACTTCTTTGCGCGCAAATAGACTTCGCGCGGATACCGGCTCGAAAAGCACAGCGCGACGACCGTGTACCAGCCGGCCTCCACTGCAAAGACGAGCGGCGGCAGCACGAAATAGCACCATACAGGCGGATGCTGCGGCAACAGTGCCGCAAAGATACTGCCGTACCAGATCGCCGTTTTCGGATTGCTGAGCTGCGTCGTCAAGCCGATCCAGAACGATTTCTTCGCGCTACGGCCGTGCGCCGCGTTAGAGCTATTCATCGCGATAGGCTGAGCCGCACCGCGCCAGATCTTCGACGCGATATAGATCAGATATAGCCCGCCCGCAATTTTCAGCGCGATATAAAGCCATTCGACGGCAACGAGTAACGTATAGAGCCCGGCGAGCGCGATGCCGCCAAAGAAAATCCCGCCGACGCCCATGCCGAGCGCAGTCGAGAGTCCGTCGCTGCGAGACAGGCTGATTGAATTTCGCGCGACCAGAACGAAACTCGGCCCGGGAATCATCGCGCCCAGTAGCAACGCGATGAGAATGACAAATACAGCGGCGGATGCGGACATCGACTTGTCTCCTCGATAGGGTGGCCACGCTGCATGAACGATGGCCTCGCGAACCATGTATCGGCTCGCGTCGCTATTGTCCAATACGCGAAGCGTGGCATACAAGACGCTTCGTGCGCGAATTGCTAGAGTAGCGCGATGGACGAAAACGAACGTATCAGGCGCGCCGTGTCGTGGCTACGCGAGGCCGATGGCATGCTCGTGACCGCAGGCGCCGGCATGGGTGTCGATTCAGGCTTGCCCGATTATCGCGGCGCCGACGGATTCTGGCGCGCCTATCCCGCATTGAAACAGCAACGCCTCACCTTTCGGGACATGGCGAATCCGCGTGTGATGGCGTTGCATCCGCGGCTTTGCTGGGGCTTTTATGGGCATCGTCTCGACCTGTACCGGCGCACGATTCCACATGAGGGCTTCGCCATGCTGCGCCGCTGGGCCGATTCGATGCCGCGCGGACTATGGGCATTCACGAGTAACGTCGACGGACAGTTTCAGAAGGCGGACTTCGACGACGCGACGATAGCCGAATGCCACGGTTCGATTCACGTTCTGCAATGCTCGGAAGTCTGCAACGACCGGCTATGGTCCGCCCATGACGTGCGTCCCATCGTCGACGAGGCGAGCTGTGAATTGACGAGCGATCTGCCGCGCTGCCCGGCATGCGGTGCAGTGGCGCGGCCCAATATCCTGATGTTCGGCGATTACGACTGGATCGCGCTGCGCACCGAGCAGCAGGAGGCGCGCTTGCACGCGTGGCTGTCGACGGTCGAGCGGCTCGTCGTGATCGAAATCGGCGCGGGCAAGGCCATACCGACCGTGCGTCTGTTCAGCGAGCAGAACGGGCCGCGCGTCATTCGCATCAATCCGCGCGATTTCGGCATTGCGTCGCATCTGGGCATTGGGCTTGCCAGAGGCGGAGTCGACGGCTTGAGGCTGCTCGATCGCGCGATGAATGCGTAGCGGGCGACACCGCGCTGGCAGTGCCGCCGACCACGCAGCCATCAACTGCATTCATCCTTAAGCGGAATCAGGCTGAGCGGCCCATGCGGGCTCGCGCTGGCTGAAGCGTCGCGCGGCAACACGCGTCTGCTGTCTTCGCACGATGGAACGCGCCGCGCGAGCGAGCGCCAGATCGAGCGCGCCGCGCCAGTCTCTCGCAATCGACGTCACGACGACGGGCGTCGCATCGGGCGTCTGCACGTGGACCTGGCAGCGCTTGTCGAGCCCGCCGCGCGGGCCATTGATGTCCGAAAGACTGACCGTTGCCTTCGAAATCAGCCAGTCCAGACGTCGGAACACGAACCGGATACGTTGACGCGCGAAGCTGCGCATACGAACAGCTTCACGATCGCGGGACTTGAACAGGACTTGCATGCGACACCTCCTTCGTGAGTACGGTTCAAGAGTACGGTGTCGACGTGTCCGGAAAAAGCAGAAATAGCGGAACGGAAAGTTCGGAAAAATCGAAGCCTGCGCTACAGCCAGAACAGTCAGCCCAAAGCGGAAGCCAGTACCTTTTGCGTCAACGGATGATGGCGTCCGCGCCGCGACACGATCGCGTGAATCTCCTCTTTCACATCGGGCGACCGGCCTAGCCAGCGCAAGCTGCGATGGATCGGGTCGTTGCGCTCGGCGCCGAATGCCGCGAGTGGAAACACGCCGAGGCCTCGCGATGCGAATAGCGCCATCAACGCGCTGTCTTCGAACTCGCCCGCGATACGCGGCCGTATGCCTTCCGCTTCGAACCAGCGCTCGAGCCGTGAGCGCAGAGAAGAATGTCCCGTCGGCAGCAAGACGGGCAGGCTCGCGAGACATTGCGGGAAGTGGTCGATGGCGCTCTTGCGCACGTTAGCCGCCGGTCCATACCAGTCGATCGGCGATGCGATCAGGCGTTCGCTCGACAGCCGCAAGTTCGCGTTATGTGGCGCCGCGTGACTGGACAGCACGAGATCCAGATGATGGTGCGCGAGTTCGGCTAGCAACTGCTCGGCTTCTCCCTCGTGACAGAGCAGCCGCAGCGCCGGCGCATCCAGCACGGGCGCGAGGATCGCATGGGCGGCCAGCTTCGAGATGCCATCCGTCAGACCGACCGCGAAGCGCGCGACCGCTCCGCTTGCGGCCTCGCGTACTTCGTCGTGCAGCGTGCTGCCGAGCTGAAAGATTTCTTCCGCGCGTGCGAACGCTGCCTGGCCGGCCTCCGTCATCGCGACGCCGCGGCCCGCCGGCTTCAGCAACTGATGACCGAGCGATTTTTCCAGTTCGCGTACCTGCGCGCTAATGGTCTGCACGGCCATGTCGAGCCGTTCGGCGGCGCGCGCAAATCCGCCTTCCTTCACAACGACCCAGAAATAGTGCAGGTGCCGGTAGTTGAGCATTTGGGGGCCTCGTGTACTTCGAAAAATACGAATCAACCGTCAGATTATCACTGGTTTTTTCGACGCCTCGCGTGATGGATGATTCGCTTTACAGGCTGTGAACCAGTAATCGGCCGTTTTCCTTCAACCCCGGACAACAACGCGCGCAAATGGACTCCCTGTTGACTCTCGTCGCCGATCCCGCGGCATGGGCGGCACTCGTGACACTCATCGTGATGGAAGTCGTGCTCGGCATCGACAACCTGATCTTCATTTCCATTCTGAGCAACAAGCTCCCTGAAGCGCAGCGCGCACGGACGCAGCGCATCGGCATCATGCTCGCGCTCGTGATGCGTCTCGGCCTGCTTGGTACCGTCGCGTGGATTGCGCGCCTGACGGAACCGGTGTTTTCCCTGTTCGACCATGCGTTCTCATGGCGAGACCTGATTCTGCTCGCGGGCGGTTTGTTCCTGGTGTGGAAGGCGACGCGTGAAATGCACCATCACGTGAGCCACGATGCCGATGTGTCGAATGCGGCCGTGCGTGTCGGCGGACTGACGGCGACGGCTGCAATCGGCCAGATCCTGCTGCTCGACCTCGTGTTCTCCGTCGACAGCATCATTACGGCCGTCGGCATGACGGACCATCTGCCCATCATGTTCATCGCGGTGATTGCGGCTGTCACGGCGATGCTGTTCGCGGCGGCTCCGTTGTCGAAGTTCATCGAGGGCAATCCGACCATCGTCACGCTGGCGCTCGCGTTCCTGCTGGTGATCGCGATGACGCTGATCGCGGAAGGATTCGGTTCGCACGTGCCGAAGGGTTACATCTATGCGGCGATGGCTTTTGCGGGCTTCGTCGAAGGCATGAACATGCTGGCGCGCCGCAGACGGATAAAGCGTGAACACAGCACGGCTGCACACGCGGCAGCACATGCAACAAACCCGAATCACCGGGATACCGAACTCGTGAAATGAAAGGAGCAACGCAATGAAATGCCCCGTTTGCAAGACCCCCGATCTTCTGATGACCGAGCGGCAGAACATCGAAATCGATTACTGCCCGACATGCCGCGGCGTATGGCTCGATCGCGGCGAACTCGACAAGCTGATCGGCCAGATGCAGGACGCGCCCGAGTCGCAGCGCGCAGACGCGGAGCACGAGCGTCACGCGCGCTATAGCGATCGCGATGTGCGGCGTGAACAGGAGTGGGGCCGGCGTCACGAATCGCACGACGACAGTCGCAAGCATTACGATGCGCGCCGCAAGAAGAAGTCGCTGTTCGATATGTTCGATTTCGATTGAGCGTCGACGTCGTCCGACTGCGTTGCGTCCTGCGCCCCACGGCGCCGGGCGCAACGCCGATGATGTGAGCGGCGGGCGCGTGCGCGATCCATGCGTTCCTGAGCCAATAATCACAGAAGCATGCGTTGCTCGTCGCCGAAATCGCGCGAACGACGGGGCCGGCCGGTCGCTTCACGCGCATTCCGATGGCGGATTACGTCACTGCGCTCGAAGAAGCACAACTGCCGCATGATGTCATCGGATTGCTTCGCTGCCTGTTCACGGAAATGCTCGACGGGCGCAATGCTTCCGTGCGGGACGGCGTGCTTCGTACGCTGGGGCGGCGTCCACGGGAATTCGGCGACCAGGCGCGCGCAACGGTGGTGACTGATGTCCGGACGCCAGCCGTGGAGCAACGGAACGGCAACGGTCGCAAGCTCTGATCCGCCTGGTTTTTCCGGTCTGGAACGAAAGAGAAGAGGCAAAGGCATCGTCATACGTATTCGCTTCCGACGAAAATCGAATCGGCCTATCGCTAGCGCACCGACGTGACATACGATCGACACATCGGTGTGAGTGCGATATTTTCGTGGCAGTTTTTGCCGGTGGAGAGCACGTATGGCAGGCGATTTCGATGGCCGGGTGACGACGCTGCTCGTGAGAGTAACGGGCACGGTTCAGGGCGTGGGGTACAGGGCGGCGTGCGTGCAACAGGCGGCCGTGCTCGGTGTCGCGGGCTGGGTGCGCAACCGGATGGACGGTTCCGTCGAGGCGCTGCTCCAGGGCGCGCCGGAGCAGGTGCGCGCGATGTGCGACTGGATGATCGACGGCATGCCCGTGGCGCTCGTCGACAGGATGGAAATCGAAGAGCTTGCGCCGCCTTTTACGCGGTTCGATGCGTTCAGGCAGATTCCCGATGCGTAGATACGCGCATTCTGCGCGCCATAGACTATGTTTGATGGGCCTTCGGAGAATTCGACAATGGGTCTATTGCGCAGGCTGTTCAATCGCGAGCGGGGCCACGTTTCAACGGTCGACGCCGCGCGTATCGACGAAGCGGTCGAGCGCATTCTCGCCATTCATCCACGGCTGAAGCTGGCGAGCCATTACCGGCGTCGCCTGAAACGGCCTGTCGCAGCAACGCTCCAGTACGTCGACGAGCTGATCGCCTCGCTGCCCGCGACGCTCGAGGCCAATGCCGCCGCGTGGTCCAGCAATCCCTGTCTGCGCGCGTTCTTTGCGACACCGGACGATATCGCGCGCGCGTTCGGCCGCTCCGAGGCGGTGCGCGCCTTTTTCGAGCAGAACCCCGCTGCACTGGACGTGTACGGAACGCTCGGGATGGCCTTGAACGAGCGTCATGTACTCGGCGTCGCGATGGAGGGCGACACCGTGCGCCATGACGTCGTACAGACGACGTTGTCCTTCAGCGATCATCGCGTGAGGATATGCGGACGCGCGGAATCTGAGTTGCGCGAGGAACTGGTGCGGCGGCTGATCGACCAGATGGCGCTGGAAGGGCTTTCCCGGCTGGCGACCGATCGCGCGGAACGTCTCGCTCGGGGACGCGAACTGATGCAGGAGCGCGTCGCTTTGCTGCATCAGCAGGGCACGGGTATTCGGGCCGTCGTCGGCGGCGACGGTGCGACCCCGGAAGAACTCACGCGCGTGCAGGCGCAGATTGCGGAGAACGCGGAAAGTCTCGCGGCGCTCAGAGTGCCGACGGAAACCATCGAGCTCGACCTGAAGGGCGTGTGTGAAGTGTTGAGCAATCCATCGGAGCACGTCTACGTCAAGACGCGGCACATTCGGATCGACATGATGAACGTGATCCAGAAGGCGAACGTGCAAGGCGCGCGCGAAATCGAATTTCATTTCGCGCGCATTCCCGGTCCCAGGCCGGAAACGCGTGCCTTCGCACTGGTCCGCTTTAGCCGTGCGGACTTGCCGCCAGGTGGATTGAATATCGACGCGGCGATGCGCGCCCTATAACATTCAATATGAAAGCCGGCAGCGGAGGAGACCATGAACCGATTCGATCTGGCTGTACGGGCAGTCGCGGCAAGCGCCGCCGCTTCATTTACCGTTTCGTTTGCCGTTTTGTTTACTGCGGCGCCCGCCGCCGTCGCGCAGCCGGCCGCAACGAAGCAGATGCAGGACGCGCAACGCAAGGCAGAGCAAAAGGCGCGCGAAGCAAGGAAGCAAGCCGGGCAACAGCAAGCAGAACCTCAACAGCACCAGAAAGACAAGCCCGCTTCCGCGCCTTGAGAAATAGCGCGTTGCAATTTTCGATTTGATCGCTGTCGCCGTTTCGCATTTCGCAGCATCGATTCATCTTTCTGAACGGACGCAATGCGTTTTCGCGCTGGCATTTGCCGCGCGCGAGCGCACAATAAGATCATTGAGTGCGTCATGTCGTGCAGCGCATCGTCGAAGTGATGAGCCGACTGTCCAAAAGGAGAAAATTGCTATGGCTGAACTATGGGTAGGCAATGTCGAAGACAGCACGACGGATGAGGAAATCAAGACCTTTCTTTGCCACTACGGGTTTCCGCCTTTCGATACGATTCAGCGCGTCGAAGGAACGGGCGAGCATCCTGCCGTCGTGCTCGGTTTCAACGACATAGCTTCGCACGTGCTGCAGAGTCTGCAGCCACGCGTGCACAACATGTTCTGGAAGAGCCGTACGCTGGTGGTGCAGGTCGTGCCCGGGCGCGACGAGACCTGAAGACGTTTCCGGCCGCATGGCATCGCGCAGTGCTGCGCGTGCGGGCAGCTTCGCGGCTGCGTCGTGCACGGCTGTGCAAACGGCTTCGACGGCCAATGCGGCGCGTTCGTCAACAACCAGTCAGCAACCATTTTGCGTGGCAGTCACGGGAGATCAACGATGGCTGAGATGAGGAATGACAAGACAAGGAATGACAGAAACGGCGCGAATGGCAAGCACGGCGCGAATGGCAGGCACGCCGAAAAAGCTCTCGAAGCGCTGGCGGCGCACGGGCGCCTGAAGAACAGGCAATATGAAAAAGAACTCGCGTTGCTTCACATCGAACTGGTGAAGCTTCAGGAGTGGGTCGTGCAAACGGGCGCGAAAGTGTGCGTGATCTTCGAAGGGCGCGACAGTGCTGGCAAGGGCGGAACGATCAAGGCGATCACCGAGCGCGTGAGTCCGCGAGTTTTCCGCGTCATCGCGCTGCCCGCGCCGACCGACCGCGAGAAGACGCAGATGTATATCCAGCGCTATCTTCCGCATTTACCGGCTGCCGGCGAGATCGTTCTTTTCGATCGAAGCTGGTACAACCGCGCGGGCGTCGAGCGCGTAATGGGCTTTTGCACGGAAGAGCAGGTGGAGCACTTCTTCAAGGCGGTGCCGCTCATCGAGCACGCAATCATCGGCTCGGGCATCATTCTTCTGAAGTACTGGCTCGAAGTCAGCGAGGAAGAGCAGACGCGACGGCTCCAGGCGCGTATCACCGACGAGCGGAAGACATGGAAACTCACGCCGATGGATTTGCGCTCGTATAGCCGCTGGTATGACTATTCGCGCGCGCGGGACGACATGTTCGCCGCCACCGATACCGAGCAGGCACCCTGGCACGTCGTCCGATCGGACGACAAGAAACGCGCACGCCTGAACCTGATCACGCATCTGCTGAACAGCGTTCCGTACAAGACGATGCCGCGCGAGAAGGTGAAGTTGCCGAAGCGGCAAAAGCCCGAAGGTTATCGGGAATCGAACCGGCCACTTCGATACGTTCCCGAAAAGTACTGAAACCCTGCAGGGACGATGCGAAGGGACAACCCAGCGCTCTATCGTAGCCAGAAGACGCCCGTCACGCCGCGGCGCCGGCGTCTTCTGATCCTCGGTGCGATCGTCGTGCTGATCGCGCTGGGCTGGGTGCTGTTCACGATCATCGAGCCGGCATTTCAGACGCGAATCGTCATCACGACAGGCGCGGATAAAGGCATTTATCGCGGCTTTGCAGACCGGTATGCGCCCGTCCTCAAACGCGACGGCGTCACACTCGATATACGCAGTTCTTCAGGTTCCGTCGAAAACTACCAGCGGTTGAGAGATCCCAATAGCGAGTACGAGGTGGGCTTTATTCAATCGGGCACCACCGCGCCGCAGGAGACGGACGGCTTGCAGACGATCGCCGCGGTTTCGTATGAACCGATCTGGGTGTTCTATCGCGGCGACGCCGTCGTCAACCGACTCGTGCAACTGCGCGGCAAGCGGATCGGCATCGGCGTGCCCGGCAGCGGGCTCCTGCATGTGTCGCTCGTGCTGCTCGGCTATAGCGGGATCGATCGCGACAATACGCAACTGGTCGAAACCGATGCGGAGAAAGCGTATCGCTGTCTCGAAGACGGCTGTCTCGATGCCGCATTTTTTATCGGCAGACCGGATGCGCCGATGCAGAAAACGCTGCTGAACAGCGACCTGAAACTCATGAGTTTTGCCCAGGCGGACGCACTGGTGCAGAAGTTCCCGTCGCTTTCGAAGGTGACGTTCCCGCGCGGGTCGACCAGCATCGTGAACGACCGCCCGCAGAACGATGTCACGTTGCTGGCCGCGACGGCGCTGCTCGTCGCAAAGGACACGTTGCATCCGGCACTCGTCTATCTGCTGCTCGATGCCGCCAAGACCGTTCACTCTGGCGAAGACTACTTCACGCCGCTCGGCGCGTTTCCCAATCTGAATACCGACGAGTTTCCTCTTTCCAGCGAAAGCGAACGTTATTTCAAATCGGGGCGTCCCTTTCTTCAGCGCTATCTTCCGTTCTGGCTGGCGAGCTTTATCGAAAGACGCCTGCTTATTCTTTTGCCGTTCATGGCGGTGCTCATTGGCGTCGTGCAGGCATTGCCGCGAATGGTCGAGACGCGGATAAAGAACCGCTTTATCGTCTGGTATCGCGAACTCAAATCGCTGGAAGACGAAATATGGAAAACCGCGCAGCCGTCGAATGATCTCATTGCACAATGGCGTCATGAAATCGAGAACATCGACGCGCAGGCAAGCCAGATACGCGTGCCGACACGTTATCTGCATGATGTCTATGCGCTCAAGCAGGCCATCAGCGTCGTGCGTCAACGCATTGCGATGGCGGCAGCGAAGCTGAACGAGCGCTAGTTCAGCGATAATTCAGCGCTATGCAGCCGCCGGCGCGGAAGACGCGTCGCGTATCCGCATGATGGTTTGACGCGAGGTGCCGAATTTGCGCGCGACCTCGCTGACGGACAGCCCTTTGTCGAGCGAGCGCATGACGCGCGCTCTGTCGGTGCGCGAGAGCGACGCGGGGCGGCCAGTATGCCGTCCGCTTTCCTGCGCGAATTGCAGGCTCTTCCTGCTTCGCTGGCTTCTGGTCGCGATCTCCATCTGCACGATGGCGCGCAGCGTTTTGACGGCTTGCGGTTCGGGGTGGGCCGTCAGATCCATGCTGCCGAGTTCGACGCATCGCACGGACACCTTCGCGCTGCGGCATCGCGTCAATGTCGCGAGTACATCTCGCGCACTGCATCCCAGCGCGGAGAGCTTCAGTACCACGAGCAAGTCATCGCGGGCGATGCGTCTAAGCAAAACATTCAGTTGTGGTCGGTCTGCTGCGGGAAAGTACTGCGGCACGTCGTCGATTGCGACACGATTGAGCGCGACGGTATAGCCGGCCTTGTCGATCTGGATCAGCTCGTGTTCGGGAGTGTGGCTGTCGCTCGCGCCGTTGATGTAGAAGTACGTTTGTCGCAAGTGTTGTCTCCGGGAAAGCATTGAAGGGGGATGCGTGCCGCCGTCAGATCTCGAACAGGATGGCCTGAACGATCGTATCGATCGAAGCCGGCTTTACAAGAACGGTATCGAAGCCGATGTACTCGCCGTGTTCGAGCCCTTCCGGAACCATCGCGATGATGCGGATCGACGGGTCCGTTTTGAGTTGGCCGATCGCGAGCAGCGAAGCCTCATCGAGCTTCCTTTCCACGTCGACGAGGAAGGCCGTGGCAGGTCCGTGCGAAGCGGCATCGGAGAGGCGCTCCGTCGGCAGCACAGTTGTCTTGAATCCTCGCAGGCGCAATAGCAGCGCAATCGACTCACCGACGTGCGAATTGGCGTGGACGATCGCAATGCTCTTGCCCGCGTGCTGCGTCGGGTTCTCGACGATTGCGGCGCTACGCAACACCGCTTCGCAGCTCAGCCACAACAGCCGCGCCTCCTCATAGGCATGCAGCGCAGTCCGCTTCGTCGTTTCGTCGGCGAACGGATTGGCGGAGAGCGCCCGGACGCGCGCATCCGCTTCCTCCAGTCGCCTGACGGCTTCGTCGAATTGAGCCTTCGCGTTGTTGCCGGGATTGTCGAAACTGTCCATGATTTCCCGCTTCGCTTCCATCGCCCGATGCTTCTTCAAAGCTCACGGCATTCGCGTCGCTCGTGCTGATGTGCGCTCTATTTGCGCAGACGCGAGAACACAGTGAGCAGATCTTCCAGCAGCACCGGCTTCTTCATGTGCGCATCGAAGCCGGCATTTTCTGCCTGGCTGACATCGTCCTCCTCGCCAAAGCCGCTCAACGCAATGCAGATCACGGATTTCATCGACGGTTCCTGCCGCAGCTTGCCGACGAATTCGAGTCCGCTCATGCCCGGCATGCCGATATCGGACAGCACGACGTCGGGCACCTGGCCGTCGAGCAACGTCAATGCCTCTTCGCCGCTGGTGGCCGTCCGAACGACGGCGCCCTCGCTTTCCAGAAGCAGCTTGAACGTTTCCACCGTCGCCGCGTCGTCGTCGACCATCAGGATCTGCATGCCTTGCAGCGACTGGAGCGCGCCGCCGCTGTCCGCGTTCACATGCGCAAGCGAGCCGTGCGTCGGAAGCGTGACCGTGAACGTAGCGCCCTTGCCGACGCCTTCCGATTCCGCCCGCACGGCGCCGCCATGCAGGTTCACGAGATCCTTGACGAGCGCGAGGCCGATGCCGAGGCCGGCGCGGCGCGTGGTGGGGTCGCGGCTCTGCTGGAACATGTCGAAGATGTGCGGCAGCAGCGCAGGCTCGATGCCGCTGCCCGTATCGGACACGCGAAGCACCGCCTCCGCATGTTCGTTCACCTTCAGCGACACATTCACCGATCCGTGACTGGTGAACTTCAGCGCATTGCTGATCAGGTTCCAGACGATCTGTTCGATGCGCGTGAGATCCGCGTGAATGATGACGGGCGTCTCCGTCATCGAGACATTGAGCGCGAGGCCGCGATGTTTCGCGTCGTCCTGCACGGCATTGCTCACGCGCTGCACGATCTCGCGCATGTCGACGGCCGTGCGCACCACCGACAGCTTGCCCGTGCGCACACGCGAGATGTCGAGCAGATCGTCGATGATCTGCGCCTGGCCGATCACGGTGCGCCGGATCGTATCGGTTGCACGCGAGATGTTGAGGCTTTGCCGCGTTTCCGGTGCGCGCGCAATCAGTTCCGCGCTCGCCGAGATCAGGTTGAGAGGATGCTTGAGTTCGTGCGAGACCACCGCGAGAAACTCATCGCGCCGCCGTTGCGCGTCTCGCTCGCTGGTTTCGCGAGTCGTCTGGACCTGCACGCCGCGGCCGGCCGTCCCCGCCTCGACGGATTCGCCGAGATCGCGCGCGATCTTCGCAAAGCCGCTCACGCCAGGCTCGTCCAGACGCGACAGCACGCCGCTCGCAAAGAAACGCGTGCCGTCCTTGCGCGTATGCCAACGCTCTTCATTGGTGCGTCCATGCAGGCGCGCTTCGGCGAATTCGCGCTGGGCAACGTTATTGGCGCGGTCTTCTTCGGTCGAAAGAATGTCGGCGGACTGCCCGATTGCTTCCGCTTCCGCGTATCCGAAGATCCGTTCCGCGCCCGCATTCCAGCTGGTGATGATGCCGTCGTCGTCGAACGTGATGATCGCGTAGTCCTTCGTGCCGTCGGCGACGATGCGCATCCGGCGTTCGCCTTCGCGCAGCCGGTCCTCCGCCTGACGGCGGCCCGTGATGTCGATGAACGACAGCACCGCGCCGTCGATGCGGTCCTCCGTCGTGCGATACGGCACGAAGCGCGCGAGATACCAGCGGCCATCGTTGCTCTTCAGCTCGCGCTCGATGAGGCGCAGCGAGTCGAATGCTTCGGCGGCGTCGTCGGCGAGCTTGTCGTATTCGAGCCGGTGCGTGATGTCGAGCAGCGAGCGGCCGATGTCCGAAGGAATGATGCTGAACACGTCCGTCGCGCGCGGCGTATAGCGCTTGATGCAGATATTGCGGTCGACGAAGATCGTGCCGATGTCGTTCGCCGCGATCAGGTTCTGCAAGTCGTCGTTGATCTTGCCGGTTTCCTCGACCTTCGATTTCAGCTCGGCGTTCACGGTCGTCAGCTCTTCGTTGATCGACTGCAATTCTTCCTTGCTGGTTTCCAGTTCTTCCGTCGCCGAACGCAGCTCTTCGTTGATTGCCTGCAACTCTTCGTTGGAGGCTTTCAGTTCTTCCGTCGATGTTTCCGATTGCTCGATGGTCGACTGAAGCTGTTCTTTCGTGCGCTGCAATTCGCGTTCGAGCTGGGTGATGATCGGGTCCTTCTGCGCATCGGCCGACGAAGTTTCCGCGCCACCCATGCTGTCCTCGACTTCATCGAACAGCACCAGTACGAAATCCGCATTCGCTTCCGCATCGTGCACAGGGCGCGCCGTCATGTTGACGAAATACGAACGCCCGTCGCGCTCGATCCGCACGCGCCGCGCTTCGACGCTTCGATTCGTGTGCAACGCCTGATAGATCGCGGTGCGCAGTTCGAGCCGCAGTTCGGGACGCACGACGGCGACGATGTTGTGCGACGGCTCGCCACCCGAGTACTGCAAGAAGCGGCCCGCGCGATCGGACAGATGCACGATCTCCGAATCGCGGCTGACGAGCACGCTAGGCGGCGCATATTGCTCGACGAGCCGCTGATGCAGGTCGCCGAACGAAAAGCGGCGGCGTCCCGGCGGCTGCACGGTGGCGACGACAGGGCGCGTGCTCATCGTGCCGGAGATCGCAACGGGCATGGGCGCGTCGCCGCGCACGGCCATGTTCGCGCGGTAGATGCGGTTGCGCTTGTCGACGACGCTGAACATCGAGCTGACGCTATCGGCAGATTCGGAACTGCCGAGAAAGAGCACGCCGCCTGGACGCAGCGCGAAATGGAACATCCTGAGGATTTCCATCTGCGCCTCGCGATCCAGATAGATCAGCAGATTGCGGCAGCAGATCAGATCGAGCCGGGAGAAGGGCGGATCGCTCAGCACGTTGTGATGCGCGAACAGCATATGCTCGCGCAATTCCTTCTTCACACGATAATGCGCGGCGTCCTTCGAAAAGAACTGGCGCACGCGGGCGGGCGTCACGTCGGCGAGAATCGAGTCGGGATAAAGGCCGGCGCGCGCGAAGGAGATCGCGCGCTCGTCGATGTCGGTCGCGAACACCTGGAACGAGATGCCTTCCGACGACTTCAGCGAGCGCTCCTGCAGCAGCATCGCGAGCGAATAGGCTTCCTCGCCTGTCGCGCAGCCGACCGACCACACGCGGATGCGATCCTGCTCGCCGCGGCCTTCGAAAAGCTGCGGCAGCACTTCGCGCTCCAGCACATCGAACGCTTCCTTGTCGCGGAAGAAGTTCGTGACGCTGATCAGCATGTCCTGCAACAACGCCTGCGTTTCTTCGGGATGCAGATGCAAATGGTCGCGATACGCGGGCAGATCGACGATGCCGTTGACCTGCAGCCGGCGCTCGATCCGGCGCAACACTGTCGCCCGCTTGTAATGGCGGAAATCGTGCGCGGTGCGCGTGCGCAGGATGATCATGATTTCGCGCAATGCGCGCTCGGCCGTCTCGTCTGAAAGATCTTCTGCGCGCTCTTCGCTTTCGACAACGGGTAGATGAATTTCCCGCGCTGTCGACCACAGATCCATCAGCCGTTGCGGCATCTCCGCAGCCGTCAGCACGAAGTCGACCATGCCCGTGGCAATCGCGCTTCGCGGCATGCTGTCGTATTCGGCTTCCGACGGGTCTTGCGCGAGCGTGATGCCGCCCATTTCCTTGACTCTCGACAGCCCGACGGAACCATCCGAACCCGCGCCGGACATCACGATGCCGATCGCGCGTTCGCGATGGGCTTCCGCGAGCGTGCGGAAGAACAGATCGATTGCGGCCCTGCGTCCATCCTGGGGCCGGTTGGGCGCGACGCGCAGAAAGTCGTCGACCATGGTCAGTTCGAGCGACGGCGCGATCAGATACACATGATCGGGCTGAATGGGTGTCGCGCTCGTCACCTCCGCCACGGGCATGTCGGTCGCCTTCTGGAGCAACGACGCGAGGTTGCTTTCGTGATCCGGCGCCAGATGGACGACCACCACGAACGCCATCGACGTATGCGCCGGCAACGCTTCGAAGAATTCCAGCAGGGCTCCCAATCCACCCGCCGATGCACCGATACCGACGATCGGATAGTTTGCCTGGCTCGGTATGGTCTGTGCCCGTCTCTTAGGCATGGCTGCGTGTCCTGTTCGAAGAATGATAGTGTCGCCCGAGACCCGGTCCGGGCGGCAATGCGGACCTCTCCCGCATTGCGTCTACGCAAACCACTATTATCCGCTCTGGAACATAGACTGCAAAAGTCCTGCCGCTTCTTTTGCGTCGCGCGTTGCGTCTGTCTTTCCTGCCTTTGTGCGCCGTATCGCCGATGTCCGCTGAAATGCCCCGGAATGCCCTGAAACGTCCGTCACACGCGCCTCATCGCGATGGCGACGCTCTCCGGCCCCGCGCGCCGGAGGGCGTCGTGCCGGGAAACCGCGCGCGCGGTGGGGTCGCGTCGCGTTCGACGGCGTCGCGCGGCGCGGCCTCGTCTGTGGCGCGCGCGTCGCGTTTGCCGTCGATGAGTTCGATCAGCCGGCGCGGCAGGCCGGCGAGAGGCAGGATGTCGTCCGCGAAGGGCGACGCGTGCAACGGCATGCCTCGCGCGAACGCGTCTGCGGGGTCCTGGACAATCGTCGCGCCGCCGCACGTCTGGATCGCCTCGAGGCCGGCCGCGCCGTCGTCCAGCAGGCCCGTCAGGATCACGCCGATCACGCGCGGGCCCATCTCGGCGGCAGCGCTGCGAAAGAGCGGGTCGATGGCGGGTCGTGCAAAATTTTCCTTCGCACCATGTACGAGCCGCAGCCGGCTCCCTTCGACAATCAGATGCTGATCGGGCGGCGCCACGTAGATTCTGCCGCACGCGTACGTTTCGCCGTCCGCCGCATGGACGGCGTGCAGCGGGCCAGCCATGTTCAAAAGCGAGGGGAGGATGCTGCCGTGGGTGCCCACGTGCAGCACGATTGCGATGGCCGCCCGCAGATCATGCGGAAGCCTGGACACAACGGCGCGAAGAGCATCGACCCCGCCCGATGATGTGCCTATCGCAATGAAATCCCGGCGGGTCAAGGTCGCTCCAGTATGCCCAATTGGTATTTTGTAGCAATTGCTGTGCCGCGCCGTCCGGTTGTGCTGGAAGCGGGCCGTTCTCGGGAGCGGCACATAGGCTGTGCGAATACTTTTGATGCCCGGCTATAATCGCGCTCGAATGTGACCTGAGAAGAAACTTACACGTGAAAAAGATCGCCGCCTTCGCACTCGTCGCGCTTGCACTCGCTGGTTGCTCGTCCCCGGAAAAGCAGCAGAAGCAGGCCCAGGAGTTCATCCATAACGAAACCAGCCTCGCCGATGCACAGCGCAATGCGGTGGTCGACTGCGCGCCCGCGCAGTGCGACGCCGCCTGGGCCGCGACGAAGCGCTACATCCAGCAGCATTCCGACACGCCCGTGACCCGCGCGGACGCCGTCGCAATCGAGACCGACGTGCCCTACGATTCAGGCAAGGCCGCGTTGTCCGCGACGCGAGTCGCGAAAGCCGATGGCGCGACGCTCACGCTCTTTGCGCAATGCCGTGGAATGTACGGGCCGGACAAGGCGAAAGGCGAAGACTACGACGAGTGCGCCGAGAAGATCCTCAAAACGCAAAACGGTTATGTGGCGTTTCTCAGGACACATGCGTCGGGTCAGTAAGCTGTCATCGTCTCCAGGTACCGTACTGCTCGCTTTAGCTGAACGATGCCCGCTCGCTGCTGCGGTGGCGTCGCGTTCGAGCCGGGTGGATCTACGCGGCCTGATTTCGACTTGCCCGGCGACTATGAAAGCCATAACGGCAATATTTCATTTCGGCGCACTGAACGGTCGCTCGACGGCTGGACCTGGCAATTGCCCGTCAACGCGATAGGCAGCGTCGGCGGCGCACGTCATGTCGGGGCTTATCGGCGAGTATCGAACGTTATTAACGTCATATTGTTTTAATACCCGATGTGACGATGTCTCGACCTCGGAGCCGGATGGCGTCGGCAGTGCCGGGATGACCAACGTGTCCGTTAGGCTTCTATTACGTACAGCATCGCCGTATTGGATTTGCGCGCGATCGTGTGTAGGCTGATATCAGCAGATCGGCACCCTCGCTGCTCTGTGGCGGAGGACGGAGAGAGCCCTCCGTACCCGCCTATGACGGCGGCCAACGTTGACCAGGCGTTGGCCGCCGATTTTTATTGCATTCGCTCGCAGTGCTGCGTGTTTCAGTTTCCCGGCGCCGCAATTCATTCCGTTTTGGCGTGAAGTCATGTGCGCCCGACCACCAAGAGAACGGTCCGAGTCCAAAAACGATATATACCGTTTCGCCGTCACGATTCAACAGCGTGGCAATACCATCGATGCGCGGCTCGATCGTCGCTCACCAATAGACACGCACTCGTCGTCCGCAAAAAATACATAGCGATCCTGTCTATAGGAAGCGCTTTGCAAGCCGCACGCCGCGCGATTTTCCTTGAAAATTGGGCACGCTTGATGCTCGCCGCTACGCGAACGCGTGCCGCGCGACATCGCGCAACGATCGGGACAAGGAGCATTTGCCCATGAATGACGGCAACAAAGGACCACTTATCGAGCGACGCAGACTGGGCGGCTGGATGCCCGAGAAGGAACAGATCGCCGCGGCGTTCCGGCAAGACCTCGCAGCGAAAGCGCGCGAACGCGCATCGCGGACGCCGCTGTCGAGCGTCGTGTGTGACCTTGCGCAACTGGTTCACGGCGACGCGGTGCTGCGGATGAACCTCTCGCGCGCGATCGGCGAGGCGCTGGAAGCCGGCTATGAACTCGGCTATCGCTCGATCGACGAACTGTTCCCGATCATCGATTACATCACGTCGTATGTGCCGCCCTTCAGCGAGACGGCGCCCGTGATGACGCCGCTCAATGCAGTGCTGGACTGGCCCATGTGCATGCCTTCCGGGTACGCAGTCTTTCGCGATCCTGCATTCAATGCGCAGCTTCGGCGCGTGCTGACGTACTGGTGCAGTTTCCTGACGGGGCCGCACTCGCGCTCGCATCTGAACGCGAATGAACCGGATGGCTGGTTCTGCGAGAAGGCGCAGCAGAAGATGGGCCTCTCGCAGTTTGTCTGCTCGCCGGGCACGCCATACTGGGGCTTTACATCGTGGAATGATTTCTTTACCCGCCGCTTTCGCGAGGGCATGCGCCCGATCGCCGACCCGGACAATCACAAGATTATCGTGAGCGCATGCGAAGCATCGCCGTTCAACGTACGCACGGACATCAAGGAAACGGACGAGTTCTGGATCAAGGAGCAGCCCTATTCACTGCTCGACATGCTCACGGAAGGCGAGCGCGAACTGGCGCGGCGCTTCGTCGGCGGCTCGATCTACCAGGGGTATCTCAGCGCATCCAACTATCACCGCTGGCATGCGCCTGTCGCCGGGCGCGTGGTCAAGGCATACAACGTGGACGGCACCTACTATTCGGACGCCGAGGCGGAAGGCGAAGACCCGGGCGGCCTCAACGACTCGCAAGGCTACACGACAGCGGTAGCGGCGCGCGCGATCATCGTGATCGACGCCGACGACGCTTCAATCGGCGAGATCGCGTGCGTGTTCGTCGGCATGGCCGAGGTTTCCTCGTGCCAGGTCACGGTACGGCCGGGACAGCGCGTCGCCAAAGGCGATGAGCTCGGCTTCTTCCAGTATGGCGGCAGCACTTTTTGCCTGTTGTTTCGCGCGGGCGTCATCGGGACGTTTTGCCCGAAACCGCCTTACCACGACGACGTGCCGCCACTGCACGTGAATGCGCATCTGGCAACGGCGCGCTAGCGGGGCTCGTTGGTCGAAGGCAGAGCCGTCATCATTGCGTATGCGCATGCAGAACATTCGATCGCCGTCGCGTCATCGACGCGAGCGGCTACCGGCGATCAATCTTTCGGTTGTCAATCGGGTTGTCAATCGGGGGTTGTCAATCGGGGTTGTCAATCGTTATCCCACTGCCCATGATGTTCGCGGCCTCTGTGCCAACCATTGCCATGCCACTGGCCATAGCCATAGACGGGTGGCGCCTGATAGATGACGGGCGGTGGCGCCGACTGATAGGTACCCGGCGGTCCATAGGTGCCGGGAGCGCCATAAGAGGGCTGGTAGATGACGGACGGAGGAGGCGTAGCCACTGGCCCCGGCACACCGAGACCATGATAGACACCCACGTTCGCCTGGGCAGAAGCCGACACGGGTGTACAGACGGCCACTGCGACTGCAAAAAGCAGAGAGATCGGGTACTTCATGATCAACTTCCTTTTCAACTTGCTTGTGGCGCACGAATTCGGCTAAACAGTTCGGCTAAACACAACTGTAAGGCAACGGTTTACAGAATAGTCGCCGTCGCCGTGGGTAAGTGAAACCGTTGCCGCTCAACTTGTAACGGTCAGTAACTCGGCCGAGCCCGCAACTTTGCGCACCACATATAGCTCGGCCCAATGGTCCCGCATGCGCGGCGAGTCTGCGCAGAGGGCATAAATCGTGCGCTACTTTTTGTCCATGCACGCGCCGTTGAACGCAGCACGCCCGGTCCGTGAATCACCTGAAAGAGAAACAACAAGGGACAGCACGATGTCGATTCATTCCACAGTCACCCGCTGGCGCAATGTCAGCTACTTTTGCGCGAGGCGCTTCGCCGATTATGGTGAACTGTTCTCGATTGAACTTCAGCAGACTCGCAGAAGTCTCGTTCGCGAATTGATCGCGTTCGTGGCGCTTGCCGTCGCCGGACTGTTCACGCTGTCGTTCTTTTCCATCGCAATCATCGCGAGCGCTTGGGGCACACCGTATTTTCTCGCGGTCGTCTGGGGCGTGGCGGGTGCGTGGTTATTGCTGTCGCTCATTTCGTTCGCCGCGCTACGTGCACAGGAACCCGCCCGCCCGTTTCGGGTGCTCGAAGAAGAAGTGCGCCGCGATCTCGAAACGATCAGGGAGTCACTGAAATGAAGGGGCAAACGCATTCGGCACGCTGGGCCGACGTGGACACTGCCGAGAAACAGATGCTCACGCGGATGGCCACGTCACGCACTCAACTGCTTGCTGCACAAGCCGCAACGCGAAGCGGGGAGCAGACACGCAAGCCGTCGCTTTTCTTTCGCGCGCAGGAACTGGTTGCGACGGCCCCGAATATCACGCTGCTCACGGTGATCGTTGCGAGCGCCGCGATCATCGGACCCCGCAAGATGACATCGCTCGTCGTGCGTAACGGGCTCGCAGGCTGGATCGGCAAGTCGGTGCGGCGTCTTGCAGAGCGGTAGCCGCGCGGGCGCGTCGTTCTCAATCGACAGCTATTCGATGAGCGCGATGCCGTTGCCGCGCGGTGCGTGTCAGTCGTTCGAACGCTGCCGGTCGCGGTCGCTTTGTGTGCCCGGCGGCGTCGCCGGCTTTGTGTCGGGCTTCGCGGTCGTCGTAGCCGACTCCGAAGGCCCGCGCTGCGGATTGCGCTGTTCATCTGGGCTGATGGGAACGTGTTCGGTGTGGCCCGGAACGGGCTGCTGTTCGACGTGCTCTTCATTGTTCGACTGTCTGGCGGTCATCGCGATCTCCTGTCGATTCGCATTTCATCGCAATGCTGCATGCCGCATGCCTCGACATTCTGCGAGACGAACAGAAGCGCGACTCGCGTCGACACGCCGTGCGTGATTGCGATCAGGGTCCGAAGAACGTGTCGCAGAAATGGCCCGGCGTCTGGCATGCGGCGGACTGAGAGGCAGGCGGGACAGCGTTGGGCGACATCGATATCGAACAGCCGGTCATCACGAACAAAGCTGCCGTGCAGATGCCTGCGCGCACGCATGCGCAGATGGTTTTGCTGTTATTGCCTAGGCGTCGCGCCGCGCGATATGTCACGACGTCCGTCGACAACGCTTGCTTGTACAAAGACATAGTGGAGGTAAAGGTTTCGTGTTGCGCAATCGCTTGCTGGAAGCTCCCAGCTGTTTGGTTCGCGCGACGCGTCAAACGTTCAAACGCGGAATCAGCCCAGGAGCCCGATGCGATTACAACGCATCGGTCAGTTCGCCATCGCGCGCGACGATGCGTCCGTTGGCAATGACGAGCTTGCGCTTCGGCCGTGACACCACCGCGTGCGCGACGGTTTCCGCTTCCACCAGCACGAGGTCCGCGCGCGCGCCGACGCGCAAGCCGTAGTCGGCGAAACCGCATCCTCGCGCGGCCGCATCGCTCACGCAGTCGAACGCGATCGCGAGATCGTCGTCGCGGCGCAAGTCGTAGCGCAGCCCGATCAGCATCGCGCGTTCGAGCATATCCGGCACACCGTACGGCGACCACGTGTCGCGTATGCCATCATTGCCGCCGAACATCGTGATGCCTTTGCTCCTGCATGTGATCAGCGGCGGGACGGGGCACGAAGCGGGCGCGCTCGTGACAATGGCCACGCGCAGATGCGCAATCCGTTCGAGCAGCGCGTCGCGTTCGCGCTCCGGCAACGCGCCAAGACAAAACGCGTGGCTCACGACCACCTGTCCCTGCATGCCCATTGCGTCGACGCGATCGAGCAGCAGCTTCAGCGTAAATGCGCCGACTTCGCCCGGCTCGTGAAGGTGAATATCGATCGGCTTGCGATAGCGTTCGGCCAACTCGAAAGTCGCATTCAGCGATGCGACGGGATCGCCGTCGATCAATGCGGGATCGAGTGCACCGAGCACATCGGCGCCTTCGGCGAGCGCGCCGCCGAGCAACTCGACCGTGCCGGGGCGGACCAGCATGCCCGACTGCGGAAACGCGACGATCTGCATGTCCAGCACGGCACGCATCGTCTGCCGCGTTCGGAGCACGCCTTCGAGGTAGCGCAGACCTGCATCGGTATCGACATCGACGTGTGTGCGCAATCGCGTCGTCCCGGCCTGCACGAATGCGCGCGACAACGCGAGCGACTGCGCGGCTGCATCGTGGCCCGATGCCTTGCGCCATTCGCGCTCGTTGTCGATGCGGTCGATGAGCCGAGGCCCGACCTCGTTGCGATACCACGATCGGCCCCAGTTGCTCTTGTCGACGTGCGTGTGTCCCTCGACGAAGCCTGGCAGCAGCAACGCGCCGCCGCCGTTTTCAATGGGCACGCCGGGTTGCGCGACGGCTTGCGGTCCGAGCGCATCGATGCGGCCATCGGCAACCGATACGGAAATCCGTTGGCCATCGGCCAGCCGGACGTTGGAGAGATGAAGAGAGCGAGTCATGTTTGTCGTGCCGGTTCGACCGATGTGGTGACGTGAGGATGCAGCGTGCCGCGCAGTGTGCCGTTTAGCGGCGCTGATCACAACAAGACTACCGCATTGGCGAACAGCGTGACGAGGCCGTTATCGATGGATGTGAAGACAAAAGGGTGCGCTCGGTACGTCGCGGCCGTCGCGCTCACGGCGTATCGTCGACGCACAAATCGGGATCGCTGACGAGGCAATCCGCATTCGATACTGCCGGCGCGCCGCCTCGCGTTTTCAGCGTCGCCTCCTGCGCGGCGATATGCAGCCCTTTCGGCAACAGCACCCACATGCGAATGCGTTCCTTCGTCCTGCTCGCCTGCGCCTGTGCACTCTGACCGAAGCCGTAGAAGTAGTCCGCTCGCACCGCTCCCTGGATCGCGCCGCCCGAGTCTTGCGCCATCATCAAGCGGTCGATTGCACCGGGCGTCTGCGGATCGTCCTGCGTCGACACGAACACAGGCGCGCCGAGCGGCGTCGTGCGTGGATCGACGGCGACCGAGCGGCCAGCCGACAGCGGCACACCGAGCGCGCCAAGCGGTCCGTCGGGCGAATCCGGGATGCGCCGGAAGAAGACATAGCTCGGGTCCGACATCGCGAACACGCGCTTGACGGATGCGGTTGCTTGCCCTGTCGTTGCCGCCTTTGCTGTGGATGCCACAGCACTACCCGGCTTCGAAGCCGAAGGACTGACAGCCGGCGTGACAGCGCCACCGCTTTGCGGCGTCGCTGCAGCGAGCTTGAAGCCGCGCAGCAGCGGCGACACGGGTTCGTCGTCGTCCTGCGCGCGTGCCGATGTCGAGGTCACACCGCCTGTTGCATCGCCCGGTGTTTGCACGTCAGCGTCAGCGGTGCTGGTTGCGCCACTCGACGTTTCATCGACGACGTCGATCTCCACGTCCAGTCCGCGCACGGTGATCCGCTGCCCGCTGCCGCCGCCCGCACGCGCGACAGGCGGCACGAACGGGCGGCCGTTCTGCTCGGCATAGGCGAAGCGGCGCACGGTGCCATCGGGCATGCGCACTTTCCCCGCGCCTTGTACCTGCATCGAGTAGAGCATCGCCGGGTCGTCGACGTACGCGAGAATCGGCGCCTTGAGCGCGCCGCGCTCGATCTCGGCGCGCGTGTAGTACGGCACGATGCGCTCGCGATCGAGCCGCAGACGGATCTTCTTGTCGCGTATGTCGGGCACGCTGTCGCGCAGATCGAGCACGTAGACACCCTTGATGCTGCCCGCCGCACTATCGGTGACGGGAACGACCGTGCGCCCTTCGATGCGAGCCGCGCTCACGGCCCCGCGTGCACGCTCCGGCAGACGTCGCGCGTCGAGATACAGCATGTCGTCGGGCGTGCCGTAGACCGGGTAGAGAAAGGCGCCGCCGTATTGCGGGCTGCCGTTCAATAGCGGCTCGTAGTAGCCGGTCAGCGTGCCTTCGCCGCTCTTGTCCATATTGCGGATCTGATAGGCGTTGAAGTACGTCTCGAAGAAAATCCGGATCGCGGCGACATTGCGCGCATCCACCGAGCGCGACGCGATGCAGGCAGCCGACCATCCGGCGCGCGAGCCGAGCACCGCGCAACTGCGCTTGAACGCGTCCCACGAATTGCCGAGATTGTCGGTGCTCCAGCCGGGCAGGTCGGCGAAACGGGTCGGCGCATAGTAAGCGTGGCGCGTGGAGAAGGCGGCGCTCGTGCTCGCGTTTGCGTTTGCGTTCGCGACTATTGCCGACGTCGCGGATGTGGTTGGCATCATGCCCGAGGCGGCGGGCTCGGAAACAGCTGCCTGCGGCGTCGCATTGGGCTTCGTGGAAGGCGCGCTGGCGGCAGCCAAGGGCGACGAAACCTCAACCGCTGACTTCGGCAATGACTGAGCCGAAGATTGCGCCGAAGATTGCACCGAAGATTGCGCCGAAGATTGCGCCGAAGATTGCGCCGATCGTTGCGCCGCTGCGCCGAATGTCATCGTCGTGGCCGGCTGGTTGCTCGCGCAACCGGCGCATATCACTGCCACGCCGAGCATCGCATACAGGCTCTGCATGCCAACTCCTTCCCCGCGTTCGCGGACCTTCGCGTCGTCCGCTATGTCGACGGACTGACGACGTCGATCGTGAAAGTTGCTGCGCCGAATGTATCCGGGCAATCGGTTGCGCTAGCCGCGCAACGCGCCTGACCGGCGAATGGCGAGTAGCTGGCGGTGCGGCGCACGGCTGCCGCGCGCTGTGCCTGCTCGGGGAATTCGGCGAAGACGGATTCGCCGTGCAGGCCGCCATCGGAGAAGTCTCGCTGCGTCGGCGACACCAGCACGAGAAAGCGATTCGGGCCCGCCGGCGCGCCCGCCGTCATCGGCCAACTCGCGCGCGGCAGTGAGATCGACTGGCCGGCCGCGATCGTGTTGTTCTTGTCGAGTCCGTTCGGAAACAGCATCAGATATTGCCCGGCTGGGTCGACCATGAACACGTACACATAGCCCGCCCGATTGCTGCTGATCCTGAATTGCAGACGATCCTTGTTGATCCGCGCAGTGCCGCTGCGTGAGGTTGCCGTGACGCGAATCGACGGATCGGAAAGCGTGGCGATCCGTTCGAGTTCGCCGCCGGGCGTATAAGGCGGAAGCGGGACTGCCGCGGCCCGGGTCGTGTCTGGCGCTGCATTGCCGCTTGCGCGCGCACTTACGCTCGCGGTCGCGTTCGATGTCGATGCAGACGCAGTCGTGCTGGACGCCGCTTGTGCTTGCGTCGGTAGAGTGGGCGCCGCATGACTGCTGCTTGCCGCACGAGCCATGTCAGTATGGCCTGCAGAACCGGCAGTAGCAGTAGCACTGGGACGGGCGGAGGGCGTCGTCGGTGGTGCGGGACGCATCGCATACCAGCCGCCTAACGCGGCGAGCCCGACAACCGCAACGGCGCCGATTGCTATCGCCGCTGAACGCCCGCTCTTCGCATGCGGTTGCGCGTCGGCCACTGAACGTGCAGAAGCAGGCGAACTGGAGACGCCCGAGTCCGCTCGCTCGTTCCCCTCAGAACGAGCGGCAGAAGTCGCGCCTGCCTCGCGAGATTCGACAGCGCCAACCGAAGCAGCCGCAGCGACACGCGACGCAGCCGAAGCAAGCGCATCGTCGCGCGAGTCGTGCTCGCCGCCCAGTGCGAGGCCCAACCCGGTCGCGAACGTCTGCACGTTTTGCGGCCGCTCTTCGGGCCGCACCGCGAGCGCGTGATCGATCGTCTGTGCGAATGCGGGCGAGTAGCGGTCCGCGGCAAGCGTCGCGAGCGGCACATAGCTGTCGCTCATCATGCGGCCCACGGAAGGCGGTGGCGTCTTGCCCACGATCGCGAAGTAGACGACGGCGGCGAGCGCGTAGATGTCCGTCCACGGACCCTGCTTGAGCGTTGGGACTTCCGCATACTGTTCGATGGGCGCGTAGCCGGGTTTCAGGATCACGGTCAGCGCCTGCGTCATGTCGCCGATCACGCGTCGTGCCGCGCCGAAGTCGAGCAGCAGCGGCCGGCCGCTGCCCTTGAGCAGCAGGATATTGTCGGGCGCGATGTCGCGGTGGTAGCACTGCGCGGCGTGCATCACCCCGAGCGCGCTGACAAGCGGCGTCAGCAGCGCGCGCAGCCACGCTTCGTCGGGCGGCGAACGCATCGCGCGAAGCGTGTCGCGCAGGGTCACGCCTTCGTAATACGGCATCACCATGTAGGCGGTGCCGTTCGCTTCCCAGAACCGGTAGACCTTGACGAGCGAATGATGATCGAACTGCGCGAGCAGCCGCGCTTCGTTGACGAAGCTCCTCAGCCCCGCACGAAACGTTTCTTCGTGACGCTCCGAGCGCACCGTGACTTCGGCATTGTTGCCGCGCGACGCGAGTGCCGCGGGCATGTACTCCTTGAGCGCGACATTGCGGCCCAGTTGCGTGTCGTAAGCGAGGTAGACGATGCCAAAGCCGCCTTCGCCGATCAATCCCTTGATCTCGAACTCGGCGACGCGCGTGCCGATCGCCAACGCGTGATGCGAGTCGATGCTCGCGGCCGATGACGTCGCAGGACGGCTGTCGGAAGCGGGCGCTTGCGACACGATTACCGTCTTGTCATCGGGACTTGTCATCGGGTCGGGATGCTCATGTGAGTCCAGCCGCGCGGCGCTGCGAACACGCATGCGCCATCCTCACGCACACGCGCGTGTACTTACAAGACGAATGACATGACCGATTTTGAAGGCGGCTGATGAAGCCTCTTCGTCGAGGCCGCGTCGTGTCGCGCGATGCCGCCGCGCCTCTCGCGCGCCGGCGGCTTTCAAAATAGCGCCGCATGATTCGTCTAGTTCTGTGTAGTTGGAGGTCTCCGCGCGGCGCTCACGTCGCATGCCTGCGCTCTCAGTCACAACGGCTCTCCAGTCAGTCGCGTCCCAGGACCGTCCCGTAGGAAGGCGATGTGAACGAACTCAGAAGAATCCGGCGATCCTGGAGGGCGTGCGACGCCTCGCGAGCGGTGCCGTGCGTGGCTATGGCTATGTGCACGGGCAGGTCCGATGCGAAGCCTCGCATCGCGCGCTCGCGCGTCATAGGATTGAGCGAGTGCATTGCTGCGCTCTCCGTCTGCGTGACTCTCGTCGTGAGCGCACCTGCATGCGCCGCGGGCGCTGTATCTTCGAGCTCCGTTGCACCGGGCCTCGCGCCCGAATCATCCGGCTTTCGCCAGGCCGCCGAGCGCGAACGCGACGCCGAAACACTGCAGACGCTAACAGCCGAAGGGCGCTTGCTGCTGTCGCGCGATCACGTCACGCTGCCTGCCTACGACTATTGCAGCATGGCGGTGTCGGCGGCCGAGCGCGGCGACTTCCGCGACAGCGTCGAGGCGGCCGCGCGCGCGCTCGTGATGGCGCAGCGCACCGACAACGCCGATCTTGCCGCGCTCTCGAAGCGCGATCTCGCCATCGCGTACAGCTACGCGGGTGATCTCGCCGACGCCGAAAAGTACGCGCAGGAAGCCCTTGCATCGACGCCCAAAGCGCCGGAGCAGGTGTTCGCGCCCGCGAACAAGGTGCTCGGCGATGTCGCGCTGCGGCGAGGCCATCCGCAGGATGCGCTCGCTGCGTACAACCGCGCACTGGAAACGGCGTCGCAACGCTACAGGCCATTGGTACTGCTGTCGATCACGAACGCGCAGATCGCCGCAGGCGACACAGAGGGCGCGCGCAAAACATTCGATTCCGCGAGTCCTCCGCCGACAGCCGAACTCGCGCCCGCATACCGTCGCATCGAAGGCAATCTGCTGCTGGCCGAAGGCAAGCCGGAAGACGCGCGCAATGCATTCAACGCGCTCCTGAAGGAGAGCAGCTCGAACGATGCGAACTACGACCGGCTGTGGGCGCACGAGGGGATCGGCCGCGCCGATCTCGTGCTCGGCGACAAAGGCAGGGCGCGCGAAGCCTATCTGCTTGCCGTCGACGATTCGGAAAAGATCCGCGCGCGTTTTCGCAGCGACGAGTTCAAGACGGGACTCTTCGGCGACACGCAATCGGTGTTCGAAAAGGCGATCGCGCTGACCGTCGAAGTCGGCGATTATGCATCGGCATGGAGCCTGTCCGAGCGCAGCCGCGCACGCGCGCTGCTGGACGTCGTACGCAATCGCGTCGACGCGGGCGTCGACGATCGTCAGCTGAACGGCGACGTGCCCGGTCTCGATGTGGTGCGCAATGCGCTGAAGCCGAACGAAGCGATCGTCGAATATCACAGCCTCGACAAGTCGATCGTCGTCTGGGTGATCCGCAACGAAGGGCTCAAGGGCTATACGCTGCCGATCGCGCGCGCCGACATGGATGCCGCCGTCACCGACATTCGCAACGCGATCGTGCGCCGACGGCCAGCCGCGATCACGTATGGCGACAAGCTCTACGCGCTGCTGATCGCGCCACTCGGGCTGCGCGAGAACGAACGGCTGATCATCGTGCCGCACGGCGCGCTTCACTATCTGCCGTTTCAGGCGCTGCACGGTCCCGATGGTTTTCTGATCCAGCGTCATTCCATTGCGCTCGAACCGTCGGCAAGCGTCGCGGTGCAACTCGAAGCACGCGAGCGGCAAGTCGCGAGCAATCTCGTCGCGTTCGGCAATCCGACGATCGCGCCCGCGTATGCGCTGCCGGGCGCCGAAGCCGAAGTGCGCGGCATCGCGCCGCTCTTCGCGCGCAACGAAGTATTCCTGCAAGCGAGCGCAACGCGCGTGAGCTTTCGCGACAATGCGCCCGCTGGCCGCGTCCTGCATGTGGCCACGCACGCCGAAGCGGACACGATCGACCCCCTGCATTCGCGCATCCTGCTCGCGCCCGCGACGCTGCCCGCCGATGGCCCCGACTCGCTGCTCGCGAAGGACATCTACAACCTGAAGCTCAACAACGTATCGCTTGTCACGTTGTCCGCGTGCGAGACCGGGCTGGGCCGGATCGCGCGCGGCGACGAAATACTCGGCTTCACGCGCGCGTTCTTCTATGCGGGCGCGAGCAGCCTGATTGTGTCGATGTGGCCCGTGGCCGACGAATCGAGCGCGCTGACGATGCGCACCTTCTATTCGCAACTCGCTGACGGCCAAGAGGCGATCGACGCGATGCGGACGGCACAACTCACGGTCATGCAGAACCCGCGCTTTGCGCATCCGTTCTTCTGGGCACCGTTCGACCTGATGGGAGGTTGGCGCCTGAGCATCGCGCGCTAAGAACAATAATGAAGACACCACTTCGACTGATCGCCGCGGCATTGGCCTGCAGCGGAACATTCGCGTGGGGCGAGACGCTGCCGAATGCGGGCAGCATTCTCCAGCAGACGGCGCCCCGCGAGACGCGCCCCGCGCCGCCGGGCGGCGGCGAGGCGCTGCCCGGCGTGCCGCCGGCGACGCCGCCTCCCGTCGCGGCGCCCGGTCCGACGTTCACGCTCAAGGGCATCACGTTCAAGGGCAACGATACGATTTCCTCCGACGAGCTGCTTGCGCCCGTGCGCGACCAGATCGGCAAGCAGATCGGCTTCGCGGATCTCGAAGCGATCGCGGCCAAGGTCACGCAGGTGTATCGCGCGCGCGGCTATCTGCTGGCTCAGGTGGTGATTCCGCAGCAGGACGTCAGCGCGGGGACGGTCGAGTTCACCGTGCTCGAAGGGCGCGTGGGCCATGTGCGGCTCGATATCGCGGCAGGCACGCCCGTCCGCGAGAGCCTGATACGCGAGCGCGTCGCGCAGATTCCCGTCGGCAAGCCGTTGCAGCAGCACGATATCGAACGCACGATGCTGCTGCTGTCCGACTTGCCGGGCATCCAGGTGACGTCAGCGATCGAGACGGGCGCGGAGCCGGGCACGGTCGATCTGAGCATCAGCGTCTCGCCCGCCAAACGCTGGACCTTCGCCGTCGACGTCGACAACTATGGCGCGCCCGAAAGCGGAACGTGGCGCCTGGGCGCATTGGCGCGGCTCAACTCGCCGTTCATGATCGGCGACAACCTGGACTTGCGCCTGCTCGGCAGCGAACGGCTCGACACCGTCTATGGCCGCGCCGGCTACGAGGCACCCGTCAATGCGTATGGCACGCGCGTCGGTGTCGCCGTGTCGCGGCTCAACTATGCGCTCGGAAAGGAGTTCGCGTCGCTCGACGCGCAGGGTGAGGCGACCGTCGTCGACCTGACGCTCACGCATCCGCTCGTGCGCACCCGCAGCCAGAACCTGCTCGCGCGCGTCAACCTCGAGTATCGCGATCTGATCGACAACGTGGGCGTCGTCGATTCGCACAATCCGCGTTCGCTGATCGAAGGCAGCGTCGGCCTGAGCTACGAAAGCCGCGATACGTTGCTCGGCGGCGGCTTCAATAGCGCGGACGTGGAGCTGCTGATCGGCAGCGTTCATTTCAGGAATGCGCAGGCCGAGACAATCGATGCGTCGGCGTTCGGCCGCAACACGCAAGGCAACGAAATGCGCGCGACCTTTTTCGCGAACCGGCTGAATGCGGTGACGGAGCGCGTCAGCATGTTCGCGGGCATTTCCGGCCAGTGGGCGGCCACGACGCTCGACAACTCGTCGCGCTTCCTGCTCGGCGGGCCGCACGCGGTGCGCGCGTATTCGCCGTCCGAGGCGCTCGTCGACGAAGGGTTCGTGGCGACTGTCGAAGGGCGTTACGCGATCACGTCGAAAGCGACGGTGTTCGGTTTCTTCGATTTCGGCACCGGCTGGTACAACGCGAACGCGCGGCCGAACCAGGGGACGAACGTGATCACGAGAAGCGGCCTGGGCCTCGGCGCGTTCTGGTCGGCGCCGGGCGGCATCGCGGTGCAGGGCACCGTCGCGTGGCGCACGACGGGCTCCGATACGACGGGCAACGACAAGGTGCCGCGCTTATACGTGCAGTTGACGAAGACGTTCTAGTGGGCCATCGGCCTGAGGTGTGCGATGAACAAGCCCTGTAGTGTGCGATCGGATGTGCGGCCGGGTGTGGGTCCGGGCGCGCGTTCGCTACGCGCCGGCACGATCGCCAGCGCGGTGACTGCGCTGTTCGCCGCGTCGTGCGGACCGGCGGCGCTTGCGAATCCGACGGGTGCGCAAGTGGTGTCGGGAACGGTGAGCGTCGCGGTGCCCGGCGCGGGGCAAATGAACATCACGCAATCGTCGCCGAAGGCGATCGTCAACTGGAACACGTTTTCGATCGGCGCGAGCGAGGGCGTGAAGATCGTGCAGCCATCGGCGAGCGCGGCCTTGCTCAACCGCGTGATGGGCAACGATGCGAGCGTGATCGCGGGACGCCTGCAGGCAAACGGCAAAGTGTTCCTCGTCAATCCCGCCGGTGTGATCTTTGCGCCCGGCTCGTCGGTGAACGTCGGCTCGCTGGTCGCGTCGACGCTCAACATCTCGAACGCCGATTTCCTCGTGGGCAACTACCGTTTCGTCGGCGCATCGGCGGCGCCTGTCAGCAACGCCGGCACGCTCACGGCGGGATCGGGCGGCACGATCGCGCTGCTCGGCGGGACGGTCAGCAATACAGGTACGGTCAGCGCGCGTCTCGGCACGGTCGCGCTCGGCGCGGGCAGCGACATCACCGTGGACTTCGCCGGCGACGGCTTGACCACGCTGAAGATCAACGCAGGCGCAGCCCGCGCGCTGATCGGCAACACCGGGACGCTCGCGGCCGACGGCGGCACCGTGCTCATGAGCGCGCAGACAGCCGATGCGCTCGCGGGCACCGTGATCAATCAGCAGGGCATCGTGCGCGCGCAGAGCGTTGCCGAGCGCAACGGACGCATCGTGCTGGACGGCGGCACGAACGGCGTCGTGATGGCGGGCGGGACGCTCGATGCAACGGGCGGCGCGGGCCTGACGGGTGGCCGCGTGGACGTGACGGGTTATGACGTCGCACTGCCCGACGGGGCGCGTGTCGATGCAAGCGGCGCGGCGGGCGGCGGCACGGTGCGCTTTGGCGGCGGCGCAGCAGGCGGCGATGCCGACATTCGCAATGCGAACGCGATCTGGATGTCGCCGGGCGCGAGCATTCACGCCGACGCATCGCAGAGCGGCAACGGCGGCCATGTCGTCGCGTACAGCGCGACGACGAGCCGCATTTACGGCACGCTATCGGCGAAGGGCGGCGCACAGGGCGGCAACGGCGGACTGATCGAGACGTCGGGCCATTATCTCGACACAGCCGGTGTGAAGATCGACGCGTCGGCTGTTAAAGGGCGGGCCGGCACGTGGCTGCTCGATCCATTCGATGTATTCATTCAGCCGGACCCGATCGGACTTGCTGCTATCACGGCGGCTGCCGCGCCGGGCAGCACGACGACGTTCGCGGCAACGAGTGACAACAGCGTCGTGTTCCGTTCCGACATCGAGACGCCGCTTGGCAACGGCACGTCTGTCACGATCACGACGGGAACGGGCGGCGCGCAAGCGGGCAATATCTCCATCCAGACGCGGATCACGAAGACGGCGCTATCGCCCGCAGGCAACAACGCGACGACGCTCACATTCAGCGCGGCCGGCTCGATCACGGATAACGGACAGGACATCACATCGCAGGCGGGCCCGCTCAATCTCGTATTCGATGCGAACGTGGGCGGCGCGACGCCCGCGAATTCGGTGAGGCTCACCAACGTTGCAATCGATACCAACGGCGGATCGTTGACGATCGGCGACGCCGGCCAGAGCGCGGTGATCATCAACAACTCGACGGTGCATACGGAAGCGGGCGCGATCACTATCACGGGCGCGGCGGAACCGGAATTCCACGGCATCGCGATCGGCTATTCGCTGCTCGCCACGACGAGCGGCAACGTGACGCTCGCTGGTTCGAGCACGTTCGGCAATGGCATCGACGTGCAGCAGGGCGCGATCGAGACCGCGAGCGGCGCGATTTCGCTCAGCGGCAGCGGCAGCGCGGGCCTGTTCGGCGGCAGCGCTTTCGGCGTGAACATCTCGGGCGGACCGTACGCGCAGCTCAATCCGGACGAATCGACGACGCTGATTCCGAACATCGACGCGACGGGCAGCGGCACGGTCACGATCAACGGCGTCATCACGGGCAGCACGAGCGGCTCCGGCGTGAACCTCAACAATGCGCAACTCGCGGCGGCGACAGGCAATGTCGCGCTGACGGGTTCTGCGGACGTCACCAATCAGGGCGCGGGCGTCACGCTGCAAAGCGCGACGATCAGTACGACGGGCGGACGCGTATCGATCACCGGTTCGGCGTCGGCCAGTCAGGCGGTGGCGATCGGCTACGCGGCGACGGGTCTCGCATCGGGCGTCGCGCTCGGCTATGCGCTCGTCAGCACGGGCGACGGCAGCATCAGCGTGACGGGCTCGTCGAGCTTGAGCGGCTTGTCGACGTTGGGCGGCGTCGGCGTCGATATCGAGCAAAGCGCGCTGCGCACGACGGGGCAAGGTTCGATCGCCGTGACGGGGACTGCGGGCAGTACGGCCACCGGACCGGCGACGGGCGTGATCGTCAACGGCAATTTCACGAACCAGGCTCCGCCGGGCACCACGCCCGCATTGTCGGCGACGGGCGCGGGCGCGATTTCCGTCAACGGCAACGCGCAAGCGATGACGGGCACCGGCCTCAGCGTGAACAACGCGACGTTCACGGCCGCGTCGGGCGCGATCGGCATGGCGGGCACGGCGACCGTCAGCAACACGGGCGACGGAGCCGACTTCACGAGCACACTGATCAGCGCGGGCGCCGGCAATGTCACGATCAGCGGAAGCGCGAATGTCACGCTGGGCGGCTCCGGCGTCGTGCTCGACGATACATCGATGAGCACGACGAGCGGCAACGTATCGGTGAACGGCGCGGTCAACGGCGCGACGGCGTTCGGCAGCGGCGTCGGCACGTTCGGCGCATTCCTGGTCACCAACGCGGACAACACCGTCACGCAATTGCCGCTGATCGTCACGGGGAGTGGCAACATCATCGTCGCGGGCAGCACGCCTGCGACGACATCGGGCAGCATCGCGTTCGATCTCAACAACGGATCGATATCGTCGACGAGCGGCGCGATCTCGCTGTCGGGCAGGACCACGGGCACGCCCGCGACGAACCTCACGTCGACGGGCGTGGTGCTCGAAAGCCTGACTGAATCGACTGTGCCGACGCCTTCGACGGTCACGACGGGCAGCGGCCAGTTGAGCATCGACGGCAGCGGCTCCGGCGCGAATGCGCAAGGCGTGCTGATCGCCGACGGCACGCGCATCGCGTCGAACGACGGCGGCGCGATCGATATCCGTGGCGTCGTGACCAGCCCGACGACGAGGGCGAACGGCGGCAACGTGCAGTTCGACTACGGCACACTGCTCCTGAACGGCAGCGTGAGTTCGACGAAGCCTGGCAGCACGATCTCGCTCGCCGGGTCGACCAACACGTCGGATGCGGGGCTCGCGTTCGGCGCGGTGCCGATGCCGCCATTCATGGGTTCGCTGGAGGCTTCGAGTTTCTTCCACGCGGCGGGCCCTGTATCCGTCAACGGCGCGCCGAACGGATCGGTCGTGCTGCGCGCGGCGAACGACAACACGTCGCAAAGCATCTTGAGCCGCAGCGCGAGCGTCGCGGGCGGCGGGGGCGTGCTTTCGATACTGCCCGCCAGCGTCAACCCTTCGACGTTCGCGTTGACGCCGCAAGACGCGACGCCGATTACGCTGTTCGGCACGAGCGGCGGGATGAGCATCGACGCACAGACGTTCGCGAGCTTCACGAACTTCCAGACGCTCACGCTCGGTTCTGACACGCAGACCGGTCTCATTACCGTGAACGGCGTGTGCGGCTCGGCGAGCGGCGCTTGTCAGCTCGTAAAGCCCGGTCTGAACATGAACCTCGCGTTGTCGAATCCGGGTGCGGGCAGTCAGGGTATTCAACTGCCGTTCGGATTGTCGCTTGGCGCGGGACATACGCTGGCGTTGGTGTCGGCGGGCGCCGTGACCGACCCGGGCGGCATCCAGGCGGCGAACCTGCTGTTGTCGGGGCCCGGCTCGTTCACGCTGACCGATCCGCAGAACGACGTCGGCGTGCTAGCGCTCGTCAACGCGGGCAACGTGAACTTCGTCGATTCGCACGGCTTCGCGATCGGGCCCGTGACCAGCCCGACATACAACGCGACGTCGGGCACGTTGACCACGATCGACGGCACCCATTCGACGCTTACAGGAAACCTGATCGCGCAGGCCGCGACGGGCAATATCGCGCTCAATACGAGTCTGACTTCCAGCGGTACCGTCGATCTCGTGATGGAGAACGGCGTCTTCACGGCACGCAACTCGGGCGCGCTGAGCGCCACGAACGGATGGCGGATCTGGGCGGCCACCTGGAACCAGGAAGTGCGGGGCAACGTGCAGCCGAATACCGCGCAGCCCAACTTCTATGGATGCGTCTTCGGTGCCGGATGCAGTTGGGGCGGCACGGTGCCCACGACGGGCAATCACTACGTCTATGCCTCGAGGCCCACTGTGACCGTTACCGCGAATGGCGCGACGCGCATCGCCGGCGCGCCCAATCCTGCGTTCACGTTCACAGCCAATGGACTCATCAACGGCGATACGGCAGCAGGCGCGCTGACGGGTTCACTGACGACGCCCGCGAACCAGAACTCACTGCCGGGCCAATATCCGATCGATCCGAACTTCCTGTCGAGCGTCGGATACGTCGTGAACGAAGTGCCCGCGACGCTGACCGTCATCACGCCGCCGAATCCCGTTGCGCAAGCGGGTTTGCAGTCGTTCTTCAGCAACCAGGAGCAAACCTTCGTCTATGAAAACAATCTGCAAGGTACGAATATCTGCATCGGTTCGAACCAGCCGCTCTTTACGACGGCAACGCCCGGTGACAATCAGGACATACTCGCCGTCGAATGGAAGCGTGTGCGCTCGCAGCCCAATCTGAACAGTTGCATGTTGTTGAACAGTCCGCATGGATGCGGCGATTTCTAGCAACGTTCGGGGCGGTCGACGTGGAGATAGACAGCAACTGAGATGCGCACTGTCATGAAGGCGCGCGGTTTGTCTGCAATACGGTTGCCTGCGAGTCTTCCGCGCCAGCTTCCGCGTCGACGATCCATACGGCCATTGCGCTCAGGTTGTCGCGGTTCGCGTCCGCCGATGCACGCACTTGCGCGGCGAGTGCGTCGAGCCAGGCGTCCGGTGTCGCGGCGTTGTGCAGCGCTTCGCATATAGCGGTTTCGTCGACGTATTCCCACAGTCCATCGCTGCACAGCAGGAACGCGTCGCCATCGTGCAGATGGAAGGTGCCGGACGAACCCGTGATGTGCAGATCGAAGCGCGTGCCGAGCGCCGCGAGCAGCACGTTGCGGCGCGGATGATGACGTGCTGCGTCGGGGGACAGCAAGCGCGCGTCGACCATTTCCTGAACCATGCTGTGATCGCGCGTCTGCGCGCAGACGTTGCCGCCACGAAAGCAATAGAGACGCGAATCGCCGCAATGCGCCCACGCCGCCGTGCGCTGCTCGCAGTCGATCGCGAGCACCACGGCCGTCGAGCGCATGTCTTTGAGCGCGGCGCCGCCACGCGTCTGTTCCTCGACGATGTTGTCGTTCGCGTGAGCGAGCGCGCTCGCGAGACGCTGGCCTGTCGGCGGCAATTCGCCGACGGTCAGATAGCGCAGATCCGCGAGCACGGAATCGACGACGATCGCCGATGCCGTATCGCCGCCGCCATGTCCGCCCGCGCCGTCCGCAAGCACGCAGTAATAAAGGCGCTCGCTCGACCAGTCGCCGAGCGAGTCTTCGTTGCGTTGCCGGCCGCCGCGGTCCGTCAGGCTTGCTGTGGCAAGTCGCACAGGAAGCCTCGCTCAAGGGCGGGCTCGGCCGCTGGCGCGCGCGACTGCTCGGCGAGGATGCCCAGCACCAGCAGGATCGCGATCCTGTTCTCGGCGACGATGTCGATGCCGAGCGTCTTCGCGATCCACTGGCCGATGCTCGTCGCAGCGAAATCGGTTGGCAGCGAGCCTTTCTTCAGCGTGACGCCGAGCTTGCGGGCGCGATAGTGATACGACGCGATCCGGTAGCGCGCGGCAATTTCCGCCAGTCCGCCTTTTTCGTTCGACAGCCAGCCGAGGCTGCCCGCAAGCAGCAACTGGTCGACCTTGTCGAGCCCGGCAATGAAGCGCGCTGCCGATTCCCGCACAACGCGCTCGTCGAGTCCGTGTTGCAGCAACACCGAGCCGACAGGGTCGCTTTGCACGGCTGCCTGTTGCTCGATCTCGGCCAGCACGTCTTCGTTGTCGAACATGACGTTGCGCTGATGACCGGCATTGCGCAGGCAATCGATCAGATAACGGCGGAAATATGCGCACACTGCGTGACCATTAGAAGGCGCGCTATGCAGTGGGAACGCTTCCGGATGCGCATGTGCTGCTTCGAGACGGAAAACCTTGAAATAAATGAACTGCGAGATCAACTCTTCCTTGTCTTCGCCTAGCGCCTGTAGTTCGAACGGGTAATACGTCTGAAGTGCGCGGCGAACGATCATATACATTGAAGCCATTTCGTCATGATTCAGACATGTACGGCGTTGCCACAAGTCCGGCAACGCCGCATCGCAAGCACGGTCCACCGCACGTGCGCATTCTATGTGTGTCACACGTCACCCCGCATGATGAGCACAGCATCACGCTGTGCGGATTCAGTACCCGAAAAGCGTCCGTTCGTTTGAAGCTTGGAAGCTGACATACGGCTATCGGTCCGTTGCCGTTCAGCGTCGACTAATAGAGGAAACAGGTGCTCACCGCAATAGTGCGGAAAGTACTGCCTTAGGTATTGCACACGCCGGGACAAAACCAATATGAGGGTTTACCTTATTGCGTCCAATCGTGCTTTTTTTCAATTTTGTGGGACTCGAACGTTTACTAGATGGTAATGCCGCCAAATGACGCGCAGGTTGCCGCTCATGTAAAAACAAGACTGTATGCGCATCTTGCGTTTTTTTAAGGTGTTTAGAAACGGCATTTTTAATTGAATTTTTGAATCGGCTTTACAAAAGCGAGAGCATCGTACCGGTCCTTTAATTTTAAGGATTGCGTGCTATGCTCATATCGGTCTGCGACAGCAGTGACCGCGTTGCGACGTGGCTATATAAACGCGTGCGTACATAAGTAATCCGAATTGTTTCAATTGGCTCTTCGATCCGGGGGAAGTCCAGTTTCGACGGTTAACGTGGCGTGAGTGTCGCGAAGAGCGAGCACGCTAAAACTATTCGTCTCTGACTGCAGCGAATACAAGAAATGGCCACGCTCGATGCCGGGGTACTGCTTGCCGAAATCTCTCCAGAAAGCCCTTGTGGGGACGATGTCGAATACGACCCGCTGTTCCGCGAACTCGAACAGGCCGTTCACGGCAAGCCGGATGTTCAGTACGGCGCCACCGTAGTCGCCGCCACACCGCCCGACTGGAAGACAGCTCAGTCGCTTTCTCTCGAACTGTTCGGCAAGAGCCGCGACTTGCGCGTCGCCGCGCATCTTGCGCGCGCGCTGCTGCATCGTCAGGGCTTCGAGGGTCTTGCCGAAGGGCTTGCGCTGATCGAAGCGCTGCTCGAACAGCACTGGAATCACGTCCATCCGCAACTCGATCCCGACGACGACAACGATCCGACTGCGCGCATCAATGCACTGACCGTCCTCGTCGATCAATCCGGCATGCTGCTCGACGTGCGCGATACACCGCTTGTCGCTTCGCGCACGCATGGAATCGTCAGGCTGCGGGACATCGAATATGCGAACGGGGACGCGCCCGCACCCGAAGGCATCGAACCGTTGTCCCTCGCGTCGATCGATGCGGCGATCGCCGACGTACACGACGATGCCGTGCGCGTCGTCGCTGCACTGCATGGCGCGCGCAGCAGCAACACGCGTATCGAAACGCTGCTGACGGAGCGCGTCGGCACGGCTCAGGCCATCGACCTTTCGCCGTTGTCGCGCCTGTTGCAACAAGCGGCGGGATTTCTTGTCGAGCGTATCGGCGAAGCGGCGCCTCAAGCCGGAGACGAAGACGAGGCCGCAGCGGGCGAAGGTGAAACGAATGCGCCCGCGGGCACAGGTGCGCGAGCGAGCGCGCCGCCGACGGGTGACGTGAACAGCCGGCAGGATGTGATCCGCCTGCTCGACAAGATCTGCGCTTACTACCAGAAGCACGAGCCGTCGAGTCCGGTGCCGTTGTTGCTGAACCGCGCGCGGCGTCTCGTGGACAAGAACTTCATGGAAATACTCGAGGACCTGGCGCCGGAAGGTCTTGGCCAGGCCCGGCAGGTTGGCGGTATCGAAAACGAATAGTCGTGGGGAGTTGATCAGCAACGCAACTGATACGCTGCCCCGTCTTTTCGACGGTGCGGTGTCAACCAGGGGAACTGTCGTGGCCAAGGAAAGCAGCCAGAAATTCATTGCACGTAATCGCGCGCCGCGCGTGCAGATCGAATATGACGTCGAGGTGTATGGCTCGGAAAAGAAGGTGCATCTGCCGTTCGTAATGGGCGTGATGGCTGACTTGTCCGGGCAGCCTGCCGATCCGCTCGCGCCCGTCGCGGACCGCAAGTTTCTGGAGATCGACGTCGACAACTTCGATGAGCGGCTCAAGTCGATGAAGCCGCGCGTCGCGGTGCAAGTGCCGAACATGCTGACAGGCGAAGGCAATCTCGCCGTCGACATGACGTTCGAGAGCATGGACGACTTTTCTCCCGCCGCCGTCGCACGCAAGGTCGATGCGCTGTCGAAGCTGCTAGAGGCGCGCGGGCAGTTGCAGAACCTGCTGACTTATATGGACGGCAAGACCGGCGCCGAGGAATTGATCGCGAAAGTACTGAACGATCCGGCCTTGCTGCAATCGCTCGCATCCGCGCCGAAGCCACAGGAATAAGCGCGACCAACAGTGGAGTCTGACCATGGCCGAACCCACCCCCCAGGAGCAGACGCAGCAGGCAGAAGGCACGCTCGAAGTGAGCGACTTCGCTAATCTGCTGCAAAAGGAATTCAAGCCGAAAAGCGAGAAAGCGAAAGAAGCCGTCGAGACGGCCGTGCGCACGCTCGCCGAACAGGCGCTGCGCGATACCGCCGTTATTTCAGGCGATGTTCTCGCGACCATCGAGGGCCTGATTGCGCAGATCGACAAGAAGCTGACCGATCAGATCAATCTGGTCATTCACTCGGAAGAGTTCCAGAAAGTGGAGAGCGCATGGCGCGGTCTGCACTATCTGGTGAACAACACAGAAACGGACGAGTCGCTGAAGATTCGCGTGATGAATATTTCGAAGGGCGAGTTGTACAAATCGCTCAAGAAATACAAAGGTACTGCATGGGACCAGAGCCCATTCTTCAAGAAGCTCTATGAAGAAGAATACGGACAGTTCGGCGGTGAGCCTTATGGCGCACTCGTCGCCGATTATTACTTCGACAACAGCGGTCCCGATGTGGACCTGCTGACCCAGATCGCGAAGATCTCGGCCGCCGCGCATGCGCCGTTCATCGCAGGCGCGGACCCCGCCGTCATGCTGATGGATTCGTGGCAGGAACTGGCCAATCCGCGCGACCTCACGAAGATCTTCCAGACCCCCGAGCACGCCGCGTGGCGCTCGCTGCGCGAGTCGGAAGATTCGCGCTACATCGGTCTCGCGATGCCGCGCTTTCTTGCACGCGCGCCGTATGGCGCAAAGACCAACCCCGTCGACGAATTCGACTTCGAAGAAGATACGGCCGGCGCGGACAGCGGCAAATACGCATGGGCGAATGCTGCCTACGCGATGGCGACCAACATCAACCGCTCGTTCAAGATGTACGGCTGGTGCTCGCGGATTCGCGGCATCGAGTCGGGTGGCGCGGTCGAGGGCTTGCCGGTGCATTCGTTCCCGACCGACGACGGCGGCGTCGACATGAAATGCCCGACGGAAATCGCCATCAGCGACCGGCGCGAAGCGGAACTGGCGAAGAACGGCTTCATGCCGCTCGTGCACAAGAAGAACTCGGACTTTGCCGCGTTCATCGGCGCGCAATCGTTGCACAAGCCCGCCGAATACGAAGATGCCGACGCGACGGCGAATGCGAATCTCGCCGCGCGGCTGCCGTATCTGTTCGCGTGCAGCCGCTTTGCGCACTACCTGAAGTGCATCGTGCGCGACAAGATCGGCAGCTTCAAGGAGAAGGACGATATGCAGCGCTGGCTGCAGAACTGGATTTTGCAATACGTCGACGGCGATCCCGCCCATTCCAGCGAAGAGTCGAAAGCACGCCGGCCGCTTGCCGCCGCCGAAGTCGTGATCGAAGAAGTCGAAGGCAATCCCGGCTATTACACGTCGAAGTTTTTCCTGCGTCCGCATTACCAGTTGGAAGGCCTGACCGTGTCGTTGCGGCTGGTCTCGAAGCTTCCGTCCGCCAAGGCGGCATGACGGAATTCCGTTGTTACTGACGAAACGTTTTGAGTGGAGAAGAACATGGCCGTCGATATGTTCATGAAGCTAGGCGACATCAAGGGCGAGTCCCAGGACAAGACCCATAAGGAGGAAATCGAAGTGCTCGCATGGAGCTGGGGGCTGAGCCAGAGCGGCACGATGCACATGGGCACGGGCGGGGGCGCCGGCAAGGTGAACGTGCAGGACATCTCGTTCACCAAATACGTCGACAAGGCGTCGCCGGCGATCATGGCGGCCTGCTGCAAGGGCTCGCATATCGACTCGGCGGTGCTCACCGTGCGCAAGGCGGGCGGCGACAACCCGCTGGAGTACTACAAGGTGACGTTGACCGCGTTGCTGGTCAGTTCGTATTCGACGGGCGGCTCGGGCGGCGAAGACCGTTTCACCGAAAACGTGACGCTGAACTTCGAGAAGTTCCACGTCGAATATCAGCCTCAAAACGCGAAGGGAGCGAAGGAGGGCGGCGTCGTCGAGGTGAAGTGGGACATACCGAAGAACGACGCGAGCAACTAGACGAGGGCAAAACGCCGTGCCGCATTTGAATGGCGCTGTGGCACGGCAACGCGATGGCGCGGGCCGATGGTATACGGCTGTCGCGCAGTCGCACGTGGTTGCACGCAGTTGTATTTGACCCGGCCTGACGGAGCGAACTGACATGACCGCAGAGGAAAGCTTGCGCGAAGGCGATCTGGACGAGAGCTTGCGCCAATTGCAGATGCAGGTTCGCAACGATCCGTCGAAGGCGTCCCTTCGCGTGTTCCTGTTCCAGTTGCTCGCGGTGCTGGGCTCGTGGGACCGCGCGCTGACGCAATTGAACGTCGTCGGCGATCTCGACGCCGCCGCGCTGCCGATGGTGCAGACCTACCGCGAAGCATTGCAATGCGAAGCGCTGCGCGAGCAGGTGTTCAACGGCACGCGCGCGCCGCTGATTTTCGGCGAGCCGACGGGCTGGCTCGCGTTGCTCGTCGAAGCGTTGCGGCTCGATGCGGCGGGCGATGGCGCAGCGGCCACGGCCGCGCGCGAACAGGCGCTCGCCGACGCGCCCACCACCTCGGGCAGCATCAACGGCGAGCCGTTCGAGTGGATCGCCGATGCCGACGGCCGGCTCGGCCCCACGCTCGAAACGGTACTCAACGGACGTTACTACTGGGTGCCGTTCTTCCGGATCAGGCGCATCGAGATCGAAGCGCCCGTCGATCTGCGCGACCGTGTCTGGACGCCCGCGATCTTCACATGGGCCAACGAAGGCCAGGCGGCCGGGCTGATTCCGACGCGCTATGCGGGCACGCTGGCACAAAAGAGCCACGCGCTATGGCTCGCGCGGCTGACCGAATGGGTCGGTGGCGATGCAGCGCAAGCGCGCCCCGTCGGGCAACGGATGCTGACGACCGACGTGAACGACTATGCGCTGCTCGATATCCGCACGATCGAACTGGCGGTCGACGCACCGCCCGGCAGCGAGGGCGGCGCCGGCGCCGCGCCGGATCATGGCTGAAGCGAGCACGCGCGACCGGCTGCAGCCCTCGTTGCTCGACCGGCTGACCGACTACGAGCCGGAGGTGAAGCAGGAGGCGCGCGAGCGGCGCGTGCTGTCGATGCGCGCGCTGCGTCAGAGCGTGCAACGCGATCTTGCGTGGCTCCTGAACGCGAATGGTCTCGCTTCCGTGCAGGACCTGTCGGGTTATCCGTATGTGAGCACATCGGTATTGAACTTCGGCTTTCCGGACATCGCGGGCAAGACGGCTTCGGGCATCGACGCGGCGAAGCTGGAGAAGCACGTGCGCGACGCGATCTGGGCGTTCGAACCGCGCATCATCCGCGAGACGGTGCGCGTGACCGCCGTGCAGAACGAAGAAACTACGGGTCGCCATAACACCGTGGCGTTTTTGATCGAAGGAGACTTGTGGGCGCAGCCGTACCCGGAGCGGTTGTACTTCAGAACCGAACTCGATCTCGAAGCCGGGGAAATCAGGGTGATCGACCAGAGCGGGGCACGTTGAACTCATGAACCCCGAACTGATCAAGTACTACAGCGAAGAACTCCAGCATTTGCGCGAGATGGGCGGGGAGTTCGCGAAGGAATATCCGAAGGTCGCCGCGCGCCTCGGGCTGGAAAGCCTCGAATGCGCGGACCCGTATGTCGAGCGCCTGCTGGAAGGGTTCAGCTTTCTCGCCGCGCGCGTGCAGATGAAGATCGACGCCGAGTTTCCGCGCTTCACGCAGCATCTCGCGGAACTGGTCTATCCGCACTATCTCGCGCCGACGCCGTCGATGGCCGTCGTGCAGATCCGGCCCGATCTGAGCAACCCCGGCCTCGCCGAAGGTGTGAAGGTCGCACGCGGCAGCGCGTTTCGCAGCGTGCTCGACAAGAACGGCTCGACGCGTTGCGAATATCGCAGCGCTCACGACCTGACGCTGTGGCCGCTCGAAATCGCCGATGCAAAGTTCTTTACGCATTCGGGCTCGCTCGGCGGCGCGGACATCGCGCTGCCGCCCGGCGTGAAAGCGGGCCTGCGGCTGCGGCTGCGCGCGACGGGCGGCCTCAAGATCAACCAGTTGAAGCTCGACCGGCTGGTGCTGTATCTGCGTGGCGCCGACGCGTTGCCGACCCGCACGTATGAGCGCCTGCTCGGCTCGGCTGTCGGCGTCGTGGTGATGCCCGTGTCACGACCGGCAACGTGGCACGCGCAATTGCCGGCAACGGCCGTCGCGCCCGTCGGCTTTGCGCAAGACGAAGCGCTGCTCCCCATCAGCAAGCAGTCGTTCCAGGGCTATCGGCTGCTGCAGGAGTATTTCGCGTTCGCGCAGCGCTTCATGTTCGTCGCGATCGATGGCCTGCAGCCGGCGCTGCGCCGTTGCGGCGACAGCGAAGTGGAAGTGATCGTGTTGCTCAGGCGCGGCGATCCGCTGCTGGAACAGTCGCTCGACGCATCCAACTTCGCGCTCTTCTGCACGCCCGCGATCAATCTGTTTCCACGCCGCACGGACCGCATCGCGCTGTCCGCCGAGCAGTTCGAATATCACGTGATCGCCGATCGCACGCGGCCGATGGACTTGGAAATCTATTCGATCGAGGAAGTCACCGGCTATGGCGCGGGTGCCGCCGCCGAACAGAAATTCGACGCGTTCTATCACGCGCGCGACCTCGGCGCGGGCCACGGCGCGAACGCGTACTACCAGGTGCGGCGAGAGAAGCGGATGCGCTCGTCGCGGCAGGCCGAACGCGGACCGCGCACGAGCTATCTGGGCAGCGAGACGTTCATCGCGCTCGTCGATGCAGCGAATGCGCCGTTTCGCGGCGATCTGCGTCAGCTCGGATTGCAGGTGCTCTGCACGAATCGCGACTTGCCGCTCACACTGTCGATCGGCGGCGGCCAGAGCGACTTCACGCTCGATGTCGAAGCGCCCGTCGAAAGCGTGCGCTGCGTGAGCGGCCCGAGCCGCCCGCTGCCGTCGTATGCGCATGGCGCCGTCGCATGGCGCCTGCTGAGCCATCTGTCGCTGAACTATGCATCGCTCGTCGATAGCGACGCGAAACAGGGTGCCCGCGCGTTGCGCGATCTGCTGAGCCTCTATTGTCCCGTCGACGACCCGGCGGCACAGCGGATGATCGAAGGCGTGCATTCCGTCGAATCGCATTCCGTGACGCGACGCCTGCCGTTTGCAGGGCCGATCGTGTTCGGCCGCGGCCTCGTAATCACGCTGACGCTCGACGATGCCGCTTTCGAAGGCGCGGCTGCGTTTGTGCTCGGCGCCGTGCTGTCGCATTACTTTGCGCAATACGTGTCGATCAATTCGTTCGCCGAGACGGTGGTGAGAACGCTGTCGCGCGGCGAGATCATGCGCTGGCCAGCGAGGGGCGGACAATGCCTGACGCTCTGACTCTGCCGCGCGAACTCGAAACACACGCATGGCGCTTCGATTTCTTCCAGGCCGTGCGGCTCATCGAGAACGCGCATCGCGACAAGCCGCGCATCGGCGAATCGCTGCGCCCGCGCGACGATGCCGTGCGCTTTTCGCAGGAGCCGGAACTGATCTTTCATCCGGCGACGCTCGCCGCGCTGATCCCGTCGCGCGACGGACACGCGGCACGGCTCGCGGTAAATTTCATGGGCCTGCTGGGGCCGAACGGGCCGATGCCCGTGCATCTGACCGAATACGTGCGCGACCGCGCGCGCAACGCAAACGACCCGACGTTCGCGCGCTTTCTCGATGTGTTTCATCACCGGATGGTGTCGCTGTTCTATCGGGCGTGGGCCAACGCACAGCCGACCGTGAGTCTCGACCGGCCGGAGCGCGACCGCTTTTCGGTGTATGTGGGCAGCACGTTCGGCCTCGGCGAAGCGGCGCTGCGCGAGCGCGACGCAGTGCCCGATTTCGCGAAGCTGCACTTCGCCGGCTTGCTCGCTGCACCGACTCGTCCCGCAGCGGGCCTGCAACTGATTCTCTCGCGTTTCTTCCATCTGCCCGTGCGTATCGAGCAATGGGTCGGCCACTGGATGCCGCTGCCGCGCGACACGCTCTCGCGTCTGGGCGCGCGCGACGGATCGTCCGCGCTTGGTGTATCGACGCTGCTCGGCTCGCGCGTGTGGGATTGCCAGCACAAGTTTCGCATCGTCATCGGTCCGCTGACGCTCGCCGATTACGAGCGTTTCCTGCCAGGCGGCGACAGCCTGCGCCGGCTGACCGACTGGGTACGCAACTACGTGCGCGACGGTCTCGACTGGGACCTGAACCTGTGGCTCAAGCAGGATGACGTGCCGCGCCTCGCGCTGGGCCGCCGCGCGCGGCTCGGCCATACGAGTTGGCTGCTGAGCGGCCCCGCCGCGCAGGATCAGCGTCAACTGAAGCTGCATCCCGCTTCGCATCCGTCTTCGTTGTCCGGACGGCCCGGCGAACCCGAGCGCGGCGACGCACACGCGCGCCAACCGGAATCCCAACACTCATCCAGGGACTAGCAAAATGGCCGAAATCAAACGTGCAGCGTTGTTCGGCAAGCTGAACAAGCTGGCCTATCGCGCGATCGAAAGCGCGAACGTGTTCTGCAAATTGCGCGGCAATCCGTATATCGAGCTCGTGCACTGGTTCCATCAGATCCTGCAATTGCAGGACTCGGATTTGCATCGCATCGTGAAGCACTTCGGCGTCGAGCCCTCGGCGCTGGCGCGCGATCTGACGGATGCGCTCGATCGGCTGCCGCGCGGCGCGGGCTCCGTCGTCGACATCGGATCGCAGGTCGAGGAAGCCGTCGAACGCGGCTGGGTGTTCGGCTCGCTGATGTTCGGCGAGTCGCAGGTGCGCACGGGTCATCTGGTCGTCGGCCTGCTGAAGACGCCGTCGCTGCGCAACGCGCTGTACGGCATCTCGCGTCAGTTCGAGCGCGTTAAGCTCGAAGCGCTCGTCGACGAGTTCGACAGCCTGCTCGGCGGCTCGCCCGAAGCGGGCATGAGCGCGAGCGACGGCTTTCAGGCAGCGGGCGCGGCTCAGGCAGGCGAGAGCGGTGGCGCCGTGCCGCCCGCCGCAATGGGCAAGCAGGAGGCGCTCAATCGCTTCACGACCGATCTGACCGAGCAGGCGCGCAATGGCAAGCTCGACCCCATCGTCGGCCGAGACGAAGAGATCCGCCAGGTGGTCGATATCCTGATGCGTCGCCGCCAGAACAATCCGATCTTGACGGGCGAAGCGGGTGTCGGCAAGACGGCTGTGGTCGAAGGCTTCGCGCAGCGCATCGTGGCGGGCGACGTGCCGCCGACGCTGCGCGACGTGCAGTTGCGCACGCTCGACGTCGGCCTGCTGCAAGCGGGCGCGAGCATGAAAGGCGAGTTCGAGAACCGGCTGCGTCAGGTAATCGAAGAGGTGCAGGCCTCCGAGAAGCCGATCATTCTCTTCATCGACGAAGCGCACACACTGGTTGGCGCGGGCGGCGCGGCGGGCACGGGCGACGCCGCGAACCTGCTCAAGCCGGCGCTCGCGCGCGGCACGCTGCGCACCGTCGCGGCGACGACGTGGGCCGAGTACAAGAAGCACATCGAAAAAGACCCGGCGCTCACGCGGCGCTTCCAGGTCGTGCAGGTGCCCGAGCCCGACGAGACGAAAGCGATTTTGATGATGCGCGGCATCACGTCGACGATGGAAAAGCATCACAAGGTGCAGGTGCTCGACGAGGCGCTGGAGGCGGCCGTGCGGCTGTCGCATCGCTACATTCCCGCGCGCCAGTTGCCGGACAAGGCCGTGAGTCTGCTGGACACGGCTTGCGCGCGCGTCGCCGTGAGTCAGCACGCGACGCCGCCCTCCGTCGACGATTCGAGAAAGCGCATCGCCGCGCTCGAAACGGAACTCGCGATCATCGGGCGCGAGACGGCTGTCGGTATCGAAACGGGCGAAAGGCTCGCCGCGGCGACGGAGCGTCTCACGACGGAGCGCGCGCGTCTCGAAGAACTCGAAGCGCGCTGGCATGGCGAGAAAGAACTGGTTGAGCGCATCCTCGCGTTGCGCGCGCAACTGCGCAACGAGACGGGAAAGGTCGAGGGCGCGGCCAGTGCCGAGCCGATCGAAACCACTGCCCTCGTCGATCCCGCCACACGCGACGCGCGTCTCGCCGAACTGCGCGAACTGCAAGCGAAGCTCGCGGCGCATCAGGGCGAAGACCCGCTGATCCTGCCGACGGTCGATCAGCAGGCCGTCGCATCCGTCGTGCAGGACTGGACGGGGATTCCCGTGGGCCGGATGGTGCGCAATGAGATCGAGAGCGTGCTGAAGCTCGCGGAAAACCTGAACAAGCGGATCATCGGCCAGGGGCATGCGACCGAGATGATCGCGCGGCGCATCCAGACGTCGCGCGCGGGTCTCGACAATCCGAACAAGCCGATCGGCGTGTTCATGCTCGCGGGCACGTCCGGTGTCGGCAAGACGGAAACGGCGCTCGCGCTCGCCGAAGTGCTGTACGGCGGCGAGCAGAACGTCATCACGATCAACATGAGCGAGTACCAGGAAGCGCATACCGTGTCGTCGCTGAAGGGCGCGCCGCCGGGTTATGTCGGCTATGGCGAAGGCGGCGTGCTGACGGAGGCGGTGCGGCGGCGTCCGTATAGCGTCGTGCTGCTCGACGAAGTTGAGAAAGCGCATCCCGACGTGCACGAGATTTTCTTCCAGGTGTTCGACAAGGGCTGGATGGAAGACGGCGAAGGGCGCGTGATCGACTTCAAGAACACGCTGATCCTGCTCACGACGAATGCGGGCACCGATCTGATCGCGAATCTGTGCAAGGACCCCGAGCTGATGCCCGAGCCGGAAGGCATCGCGAAAGCGCTGCGCGAGCCGTTGCTGAAGGTGTTTCCTCCGGCGCTGCTCGGGCGTCTCGTCGTGATTCCGTACTACCCGCTGTCCGATGAGATGCTCGGCGCGATCATCCGCTTGCAACTGGGGCGGATCGAAAAACGCGTGCGCGCGACGCACAAGATTCCGTTCGCGTATGACGACGATGTCGTGAAGCTGATCGCGAGCCGCTGTACCGAGCTGGAAAGCGGCGGCCGCATGATCGACGCGATCCTGACGAACACGCTGCTGCCGCACATCAGCAACGAGTTCCTCACGCGGATGATGAACGGCACCACGGTGTCGAAGGTGCAGATCGGCGCGCGCGACGGCGAGTTCGTTTATACGTTCGATTGAGCGCTCGCGTCTTGACGGAGGATGCATATGCCGCAGCAAGTCAGCATGGGAGCAACGTTGCAGTGCTCGTTCGGCGCGGCGCCCTCGACGCTCGTCGTGTTGCCCGTGAACCGCGTGATGGGCGAGGGGCCGCCTGCCGCGAACATCATGGACCACGTGCCGCTCGTCAACATCATGCCGTTCGGGATGTGCAGCTCGCCCGCGAACCCGACCGTCGCCGCGGCGACGGCCGCCGCGATGGGCGTGCTCACGCCGATGCCGTGCGTGCCCGCGACGATGTCGCCGTGGGTCACAGGCGCGCCGACCGTGCTGCTCGGCAACCAGCCGTCGCTCGACAACGTTTCGAAGTGCATGTGCAACTGGGGCGGCGTCGTCACCATCGTCAACCCGGCCACCGTCAACACGATGATTCCGTGACATGACTACGCAAGATCCGCTCCGCCACATCACCGTCAGTTGTGCGCCTGCCGGCAGCGACCTGCTGTTCCTGCGACTGACAGGGCACGAGGAACTCGGGCGGCTCAGCGAGTTTCATCTGGATCTGCTCAGCACCAGCAACGACCTGAAGCCGGGCGATCTGCTCGGCCAGGATATGTCGATTGCCGTGTCGCTGCCGTCCGACGGCGAGCGGCAGATCAATGGCATCGTCACCGCGTTTCGCATCGTCGCGCCCGGCGATCGCACGCGCAACCGGATGGCGCGCTATGAGGCCGTCGTGCGGCCCCGCCTGTGGCTCCTCACGCGCGCGTCGCACAGCCGCTTCTTCCACGAGATGACCGTGCCCGACATCATCGCGAAGGTGCTGCAGGATTACGACATCGATATGAGCAACAAATGCTCGGCGACGTATCCGTCGATCGAGCATTGCGCGCAGTATCGCGAGACAGATTTTGCGTTCGTCAGCCGGCTGATGGAGCACGAGGGCATCTATTACTACTTCGAGCACAAGAGCGGCAAGCACACGCTCGTGATGACGGATTCGGCGGACGTGCATGCGTCGATCGATCACTACGCGACGATCGCGTACGACGGATGGTATGAACCGGGATACGAGAAGGAGTGCGTGTATCAGTGGTCGTCGGGCGCCGAGTTGCAGACGGGCAAGTACGAAGTCAACGAATACGACTTCGAGAAGCCGTCGTCGAGCAACCAGCAAGGGCTGCTGTCGCGCGCGACGCGGCCGAAGGTCTACGATCCGCCTGTGTACACGATGCAGGAGCATCTGAGCGGCCACATCCAGTCCGGCGACGGCGACCGTTACGCGAAAGTCGGCGTGGAGATTCGCCAGGCCCGCAACGACAGCATCAGTGGACGTTCGAGCGCGCGCGGCGTGTGGCCGGGCGGCCTGTTCAAGCTGCAAGGCCATGCGTGCGATGCGCAGAACCACGACTATCTGGTGGTCAGCGCCGAGTACGAAGTCAATTCCGACACGTACGTATCCACCTATAACGACAATCGCGACGACAAGCGCGACGACAAGCGCGCGCTGCCGTTCTTCGATTGCCGCTTTACCGCGCTGCGCAAGGAAAACCAGTTCCGCGCCGAACGCATCACACAGCGCCCCATCGTGGCAGGCCCGCAGACCGCGATGGTGGTCGGGCCCGACGGCGACGAGATTCTCACCGACAAGTATGGCCGCATCAAGGTGCAGTTTCACTGGGAGCAGTTCGCACCGCCCGCCGATGCGGCCGCGAGAATGAAGCGCTGCTGGGTACGCGTGTCTCACGACTGGGCGGGCAAGCGCTGGGGAACGTTCTTCATTCCACGCATCGGCCAGGAAGTGCTCGTCGATTTCATCGAGGGCGATCCCGACCTGCCGCTCGTCACCGGCTGCGTGTACAACGCGAACACGATGCCGCCGTACGACCTGCCGGCGAACGCCGCGCTGTCCACGCTGAAGAGCAATTCGACCAAGGGCGGCGGCGGATTCAACGAAATGCGCTTCGACGATACGAAGGGCAGCGAGCAACTGTTCTTCCACGCGGAAAAAGACCATGAAACGTGGATCAAGAACGACATGCTGACCAACGTCGGCAACGACCGGCATCTGAAGGTGACGGGCAACGAATTCATCGCGGTGACGGGCGCGCGGCACGACAGCGTGACGGGCGATCGCAACGCGAACGTGCAGGGCAACGACTCGCTGAATGTCAGCCAGAAGTTGCAGGAAAAAGTCGGGATGGACTATGCGATCGATGCGGGCATGAACATCCATATCAAGGCAGGTATGAACGTCGTGATAGAAGCCGGCGTGAGCATCACGCTCAAGGCAGGGGGCGCGCTTGTCGTCGTTGGGCCGGCGAGCGTCGCGGTATCGGGCACGCCGATCCTGCTGAATTCGGGTGGCTCGGCCGGGGCGGGCAGCGGCTCGTCGCCCACCGCGCCTACTGATCCGAAGGACGCTGATGATGGCACGAAGAAGCTCAAGTGATGATGGAAGGGGTGGATGAGCTGCAGCGGGATGAGAGTGGGGTGCTTTGCATGGGACCAGAGTAGGTGCTCTGCATGGGACTGGAGAAAGTGCTAAAGCACTAACTCCAGCCGACAACTGAAGTGCAAACCCTGGTCGACAGCTTTGCATGGGACCAGAGTAGGTGCTCTGCATGGGGCTGGAGAAAGTGCTAAAGCACTAACTCCAGCCGACAACTGAAGTGCAAACTCTGGTCGACAGCTTTGCATGGGACCAGAGTAGGTGCTCTGCATGGGGCTGGAGTAAGTGCTAAAGCACTAACTCCAGCCGACAACTGAAGTGCCAACTCTGGTCGACACGCCAAGGGGATGATAGAGGTGAGCAATCCGGTTCTTTCGTTGCGCGTCGCGCGCTTCAATGACGAACCTGTCGCCGAGCCGATTACGGTCGAGTTCGGCACGGCGGGCGGCACCATTGGACGCGCAACCGACTGCACGCTGGTCCTGCCCGACCAGCAGCGCGCGATTTCGCGCGTGCATGCGCGCATCGAGTTTCGTGACGGCGAGTATCTGTTGTGCGATCTCGGCAGCAATCCGAGCGTGCTGAATCAGCGCGCGCTCGGCGGCACGCGCGAGGCCCGGCTCGCGAACGGCGACCGGCTGATGATCGGCACGTATCTGCTCGAAGTGTCGATCGGCGAACGCGCGACTGGCGCGCGCAGCATGACGGGGCTCCCCGATCCGCTGGCGGCCGTGAAGGTGCTCGGCGAGCCGTCGCCCGCCGATGCGCAAGGTGATCCGTTCGGTCTCGGCGCGCTCGATCCGCTTGGACAGCCAGGCTTCGGCGAGCGCAAGCCGGTCGCGACGGGGCCGCGCTATGCAGGCTCTGAAAGCGATCACGTGGCGCCGGAGTTCCAGGCGTTCTCCGCACCCGTGGCGTCGGTGCCTCTCGTGCCGCCTGTGCCGCCTGTGCCGCCTGGTGCGGCGGGTTCGTCCGGTTCGTCCGCAGCGCCGGCTGCGTCGCCGGGAGGCATTCCCGCCGATTACGATCCGCTCGCGGACGCGCTCGCGCAATGGGAGTCGTCGCCGCGTCCCGGCGGCGCACCTGCCGTGGCCGCGCCTGCATCGCCGCTGTTCGCGCCGCCGCCCGCGCGGGCGTTTGAGTCCGCTCCGGCGCATCCGCCTCCGACCGCAAAGGCGGCCGCGTCCGCAGCCGCGCCGGTGTCGCAACAAGGACCGACGGGCTTGCCAGCCAGTCTGCTCGACGATGCCGCCGCGAGTGGCCCAGCGACGCCATTCGACGATCTGCTCGAGCCGCCCTCACAGCGAGCGCCGCTCGAAGACCCGACCGAGGTCGCGCCCGTTCCTGCTCCCGCGCGTGAGCCGATACAAGCAGCCATGTCCGAACAGCAAGCGCCAACGCCCGCGCCATCGCCTGCATCCGCAGCGATCACTGCAGCGATGCCAGCACACGCGTCTGCGCCTGTACCCGCGCCATCGAGCGAACACGAAACATCGCGCGCCGCGCAGGCGCCGGGCGACGCATACGCCGCGCTGCTCGAAGGACTCGGCCTCGATCCCTCGCGCGCGCCCAATCTTCCGCCCGCCGATCTCGCGCGGCTCGTGGGCGCGATGCTGCGCGATGCGCTGCGCGGCACGATGGCCGTGCTGCGCGCGCGCTCGATGGCGCGTCGCGAGGCGCGTCTCGACGTCACGCTGATCGTCGCGCGAGACAACAATCCGCTGAAGTTTTTCCCCGATGTCGACAGCGCGCTCGCGCAGATGCTGACGGGCCGCGGCGCCGGTTATCTGTCGCCGGCGCAGTCGCTCGCGCGCGCGTTCGAAGACATCGAGTCGCATGAACTGGCCGTGATCGTCGGCATGCGCGCGGCGCTCGCGGAAGTGCTCGCGCGCTTCGATCCCGCGACGATCGAGGCGCAGTTGAAGGAGGGCGGCGTGATCGACAAGGTGCTGTCCAACCGCAAGGCAAAGCTGTGGGACGTGTTCGTCGAACGGCATGAGAACGTCGCGCGCGAGGCGCAGGACGACTTCCAGCGCCTGTTCGGCAACGCGTTCAACGACGCTTACGAAGCGCAGATCGATGCGCTGCGCGCCGCACGCAAGAACGGCAACACAGACCGGTCAGACAAGCGCTGATCACTATCGCCACGAAAACGCCACTAGCTAGCGACGACAAACATGTCCTGGAACAGCAAAGTCATCTGGTCGGAGGGAATGTTCCTGCAGCCGCAGCATCTGCAGCAGCACGACCGCTATTTGCAGACGCAACTGGAAACGCGGGCTGCGGGACTGCGTCCGTATAGCTGGGGGCTGACCGCGCTCGAGATCGACGAGCAGTTGCTCAAGCTCGGCAAGGTCGCGCTGCTGTCGTGCGCGGGCGTGATGCCCGACGGCACGCCGTTCAATCTGCCCGCCGACGACGATCTGCCCGAGCCGCTCGATATTCCGGAAGGCACGCGCAATACGCTGATCGCGCTGGCGCTGCCCGTGCGCAGACCGGGCGTCGCGGAAACGGGCAACGACGAGAACGAAGAAAATTTCGCGCGGCATCGCGTATCCGAGCTGGAAGTGAGCGACAGCAACGATCCGAATGCCGCGCCGGCGCTGATGCAGATCGGCAAGCTGCGCGTGCGCCTCGCGCTCGAAGCCGATGTGGCCAATGCGTATGCGGTGCTGGGCGTCGCGCGCGTCGTCGAGCGCTTGCCCGATAACCGCGTCGTGCTCGAAGGCGACTACAGCCCGCCATGTCTCGACTATCGCGTGGCGCGAAGGCTCGCCGCTTTCGTCGACGATCTCGTCGGTCTGTTGCATCAGCGCGGCGAAGCGCTGGCCGCGCGTCTTGCGCAACCGGGCGTGACGGGCGTCGCGGAAGTGGCGGATTTTCTGCTGCTGCAACTGATCAACCGGCACGAGCCGCTCGCCGCGCATCTGTCGATGATGACGGGGCTGCACCCGGAAACGCTGTACGCGATCGCGTTGCAGCTTGCGGGCGAACTCGCCACGTTCAGCCAGCAGACGAAGCGTCCGCCCGCGTATCCCGTGTACCGGCACGAGCGGCTCAAGGAAACGTTCGCGCCCGTCATCGACGATTTGCGCGCGTCGCTCAGCATGGTGATGGACCCGCACGCGGTGCCGATTCCGCTCGAAGAGCGCAAGTTCGGCCTGCGCGTGGCGCTCGTGCCGGACAAGAACCTGTTCGCTTCGGCGATGTTCGTGCTGGCCGTGCGCGCGCAGATGCCCGCGGAAAACATCCTGACGGGCTTTGCGCCGCAAGTGAAGATAGGACCGATCGAGCGCATTCGCGATCTCGTGAACCTGCAGTTGCCCGGCATCGGGCTGCGCGCGCTGCCCGTCGCGCCACGCCAGTTGCCGTTTCATGCGGGGTTCACGTACTTCGAGCTCGATCGCGGCAATGATTTGTGGAAGCAGTTCGCGACGTCCGCCGGCATGGCGTTGCACGTCGCGGGCGAATTCCCGGGGCTGGCGATGGAGTTTTGGGCCATCCGCCGCTGAAGCACTTCAAGGACTGACATCGTGACTCCAGATGAACCGCGCGGCCCGCTCGACGATCCCGGCGCGACGATCCTGATTCCGACACCGGGTGGCGCGCGGGCCGCATTCGTGGCGGCCGCGGCGAGCGCGGCGCCCATCGCGCCGAACGCGGGCGGCCTCAATCCGCTGCTGCGTGCGGCGAATCCGCTGCTCGAACTCGCCGTGCCGCTGCGCCAGTTGCCGACACATCCGAATGTCGAAGAGTTGCGCACTCAACTGATCCAGATGATGCGCACGTTCGAGACGCAAGGGCGCGCGAGCGGCATCGACGACGAGAAGCTCGGCGCGTCGCGCTATTGCCTGTGCACGTTTCTCGACGAGTCGATTGCGAGCACGCCGTGGGGCGCGGGCATGTGGGCGAGCCGCAGCCTGCTCGTGACGTTTCACAACGAGGCGTCGGGCGGCGAGCGCTTTTTCCTGATCCTGCAGCGGCTCGCTCAGAACCCCGCTGCGAATGTCGACGTGCTCGAACTGATCTACGTGATTCTCGGGCTCGGCTTCGAAGGCCGCTACAGGTTGATAGACGGCGGGCGCACGCAACTCGACACGATCCGCGAACGGCTCGAAACGATGATCCGCTCGCAACGCGGCGCCGCCGAACGCGATCTGTCCGTGCATTGGCTGCCCGTCAAGGCGGAGCGCAAGCCGCTGCTGCAACTGGTGCCGCTGTGGGTCGCGGCGGCCGTTGCGTGCGTGCTGCTCGTCGGCGTGCATCTGGTGCTGAGCTTGCGTCTGAACGACGAGTCGGATCGCGTGTTCGCCGCGCTGCACGGCGTGCGCGTCGCGCCGCCGCCGCTCGCCGCCGCGAAGGCCGCGCCGCCACCCGCGCTTGCGCCTAAGCTGTCGCAGTTCCTCGCGCCCGAGATCGCGCAGGGACTCGTGCGGGTCGCCGAAAAGCCGGACAGGACGATCGTCGAGATCAACGGCGACGGGCTCTTCGCATCGGGCAGCGCGGAACTCACGTCGAGCTATCTGCCGCTGATCCAGCGTATCGGCGATGCGCTGAAGGATGTGCCGGGCAACGTCGTCGTCGCGGGGCACACGGACAATCAGCGTCTGCTGTCCGCGCGTTTTCCGTCGAACTGGCACCTGTCGCAGGCGCGCGCCGATGTCGTAAAGGACATGCTGGCTGCGCGCGCGGGCTCGCCTGGCCGCTTCACGGCCGAAGGCCGAGGCGACACCGAGCCGATCGCGCCCAACGACACACCGGCAAACCGCGCGAAGAACCGCCGTGTCGATATCACCATTCTTGCGCCGGGGGCGGCATCGTGACTTCGTTCGCCATGTGCACGCAATGCACGCAATGCACACAATGCGCGCGAGCCACGCAATGCATGCAATGCATGCGAGACATGCAACACGCGCAACGCGCGCAACACCGCGAGGGCCATCGTCCATGAAACTCCTTGGCTGGCTGAGGCGCCCGATCGTGCTGACGTTCCTCGGCGTGCTGGCGCTTGCGCTGATCGTATGGATCGAAGGCCCGCTGCTGGCATTCGCGGGCAAGGCGCCGCTCGAATCGGCGACGAGCCGCTGGATCGTGATCGTCGTGTTGTTCGTGCTGTGGGCGCTCTATTGGGGCGTGCGCTGGCTGATCGTGCGGCTCGCGAACGTGCGCTTCACGCGCGTGGTCGCCGAGGAGACGCCGCAGCCGGGCAAGAAGGAATCGGAGGCGGACGTCGCCGCGCTCAAGCAGCGCTTCGAAGATGCGATGGCGATTCTGCGCAAGGCGCGCATCAAGGGGCGCTTCGGCAGCCAGTATGTGTATCAGTTGCCGTGGTACATGTTCGTCGGCGCGCCCGGCACCGGCAAGACGACGGCGCTGCTGCACTCGGGCCTCAAGTTTCCGCTCGCGGACCGGCTCGGCAAGCAGGCGGTCGGCGGTGTCGGCGGCACGCGCAATTGCGACTGGTGGTTCACCGACGATGCCGTGCTGCTCGACACGGCTGGCCGCTACACGACCCAGGACAGTTTCGCCGAAGCCGATCAGGCCGCATGGGGCGGCTTCCTGCAACTGCTGCGCAAGTACCGGCCGCGCCGGCCGCTCAACGGCGTGATCGTCGCGCTGTCGGTGCAGGATCTGCTGCAACTGTCCGACACCCAGCGCGCGGTGCAGGCGGGCGCCGTGCGCGAACGTCTGAAGGAACTGTACGCGCGGCTCGGCATGCGGTTTCCCGTGTATGTGGTCGTCACAAAGTGCGATCTGCTGGCGGGCTTCGCCGAGTTCTTCGACGACCTCGGTCGCGACGAGCGCGAACAGGTATGGGGCATGACTTTCCCTTACGTCGCGCAAGGCGCGCCGGATGAAGCGCTCGCGTCGTTCCCCAGCGAGTTCGCCGGGCTGGAGAAGCAGTTGCAGGCGCGTGTGCTGAGACGCATGCAGCAGGAGACCGATACGCGGCGACGCGCGCTCGTGTACGGTTTTCCGCAGCAGTTCGCCGGTCTCGAGAATGTGCTGACGTCGTTCCTCCAGGAGACGTTCAGCACGTCGCGCTTCGATGAAGCAGCGCTCTTGCGCGGCGTCTATTTCACGAGCGGCACGCAAGAGGGCCGGCCCATCGACCGCGTGATGAGCGCCGTCGCGGCCGCGCTCGGCTTGCAGCGCCAGGTCGTGCTGCCCGACCCGGCAAGCGGGCGCGCGTACTTCATCACGCGCCTGTTGCGCGACGTGATTTTCCAGGAAGCGGGGCTGGCGGGCACGAACCCGAAGCTGGAGCGCCGTCGAACGTGGTTGCAGCGCATTGCGCTCGCGCTGATCGGCCTCGCGGTCGTCATCGCGCTGGTGCTGTTCTTCATCAGCTATCAGCGCAATCGCGCGTATATCGCGGATGTCCAGCAGCATGTGACCGCGCTGCAAAAGCTCGCGCAGAACACGCGGCCCGGCGACGATCCGCTCACGCTGCTGCCGTTGCTCAATGCCGCGCGCGATTTGCCGGGCGGCTACGCGGATCGCGACAGGAGCGTGCCGTGGCTCTCGCGGCTCGGCTTGTATCAGGGCGACAAGCTGGGCCTCGAAGCGCAGGCGAGTTACCGGCGGCTCTTGAAGCAGACGCTGCTGCCTCTTGTGGTGCGCGGAATGGAAGAAGAGTTGCGGCGCGGCGACGCGAACAATCCCGACTTTCAGTACGAGGTGCTGCGCGCGTATCTGATGCTCGGCGATGCGTCGCACTTCGACGCGGATTCCGTCCGCCTGTGGGCCGACATCGACTGGCGGCGCGGACCGCTGCGCGATGCGAGCGACGACCAGCGCAACGACATCGACGGTCATCTCGCCGCGCTGTTCCAGCCCGCGCAGTTCGATGCGTCGCTGCCGCTCGACAAGAACCTGATCGCGCAGGCGCGCACGAACCTCGCGAAGATGCCGCTCGCGCAGCGCATGTTCAATCGCGTCGCCCGCGATCTCGAACAGGCGAAGCTGCCGGAATTCAGCGTCGCGGCAGCGGGGGGACGCAATGCGTCGCTCGTGCTCGTCAGAAAGAGCGGCGCGCCACTGACGCGCGGCGTGCCGGGCGCCTATACGCGGGCGGGCTATCAGAAGTTCGTCCAGCTACGCGACGCGGCCGTGATCGATGTCGCGCGCGACGACTGGGTGCTCGGCCGCGAAGAGTCGGTGCTGACGCCGAACGGCATCGAGGATCTGCAGTCCGCGATGACGCGGCTTTACTACGACGAGTACATCCGGCAGTGGGACGCGCTGCTCGCGGATATCGACGTGGTGCCGTTCGACGGCGTCGAGAAGGGCGCGCGCGTCGCGAATCTGCTCGCCGCGCCCGATTCGCCGTTGCGCGCGCTGATGCTCGCCGCCGCGCAGGAGACGACGCTCGGCACAGTCAAGACGGGCGGATCGCTCGCGGGGCAGGGCGTTGCCGCGCTCGGCAACAAGCTCGATGCGGTGAAAAAGCGGCTCGAAAGCGCGCTCGGCAACCAGCCTGACGAAGCGCCGCCGCCGGCCGCACAGGTCAATCCCGTCGATGCGCACTTCCAGGCGCTGCACGATCTCGCGGGCAAGCCGGGCGCGGCGGGGCCCGTGCCGCTCGATACGCAGCTCGCGGCGCTGAAGGACGCAGCGTCGTATCTCGAAGCCGCCGATGCCGCGCGCAAGCAGGGACTGCCCGCACCGCCCGGCGACGCGCTGAACAAGCTGAAGCTCGCCGCGCAGGGCGCGCCCGCTCCACTCGCGAACGTCGCCGACGACATCGCAAACGGCGGCTCGATGCTGATGATCGGCGGCGAGCGTGCGCGCCTCAATGCGCTGTGGCAGGCGAATGTCGCGCAGATTTGCCGGCAGGCGCTCGACGGCCGCTATCCGCTGGTGCGCGGCTCCACGCGCGATGCGGCATCCGACGACTTCGGGCGGTTGCTCGGGCCCGGTGGCCTCATCGACGATTTTTTCCAGAAGAACCTCGCGACGCTCGTCGACATGTCGGGGCCGCAGTGGCGCTGGCGCAATGGCGCCGATTCGCTCGGCATTCCGCAGGACGTGCTCGTGCAGTTTCAGCGGGCCGCGCAGATCAGGGATGCGTTTTTCCGCGCGGGCGGGCGCGACGTGTCCGTGCGCTTCTCGCTCAAGGTGCTCGATATCGATCCCGCGATCGACCACGCGACGATCGACATCGACGGGCAGCAACTGGTTGCCGCCCATGTCGATCAGTCGATGGTGTTCCAGTGGCCGAGCGGCAAGGGCACGGGACAGGCGCATGTCGATTTCGAGCCGTCGGGCGACGCGTCGGCGCCCCGCGCGGATGGGCCGTGGGCGCTGCTGCATCTGGTCGACGACGCGCGCTTGCAGCCGACTGCGCAAGCGGACCGTTTCAAGATGACCTTCGACTCGGATGGGCGCACGCTCGTGCTTCAGCTCGACGCAAGCAGCGTGATGAATCCGTTCCGTCGAGGGATATTCGACCAGTTTCGCTGTCCTGATCGGCTATGAGCGAGTTCGTCGCAGAAGGGCCGGGTTTTTTCGGCAAGGTGCGCACGCATGGCGATTTCGTCACGCGGCGTCTGCCTGCCGCGTTCGTCACGCCGTGGGACGCGTGCCTGCAGCAGGGCATGCTGTTCGCACAGCGGTGGTTCGGTGCGCAGTGGCTGCCCGTGTATCTGAATGCGCCCATCTGGTGCTTTGCGCTCGGTGCGGGTATCTGCGGTGAGTCGGCATGGGCGGGTGTCGTGATGCCGGGCGTCGACAGAGTGGGGCGTTATTTTCCGTTCACGATCGCCGCGCCGATCACGTGCGGCGATGCGGCCGCGTGGCTCAGTGGAGCGCAGTGCTGGTACGACGAGGCGACTCGGCGCGCGCTGTCGACGCTTGCCGACGATTTCGTGCTCGAGCGCTTCGATGAAGAACTCGATGCGTGGGGGCCGCTTACGGTCGCGCCAGTTGCACCGGCCGCAAGCGGCGCGCCCGCATGGCGGCTGTATCCGCTGGAACAAGCGCAGGCGGACGGCATGCAGGCAGTCGCCACGCAAGGCGGCTTTTCCGCATTGCTGGCTGTCGGCATCGAGACGGGATCGAGCGCGTGGTGGACGCAAGGGTCGAGCGCGGTGCCTGCGTCGCTGCTATGCGGACGGGGACTGCCCGATGGCGAGCGCTTCGTCGGCCTGCTCGACGAAGCGCGCAGCGGCTGGCAGAGGGTTGTGAAATTGCGCGAATGAAAGCGGGTGAAGGCGGGTGAAAGCGGATGAAAGCTCGCGCGCGTGTGGACAGGTCAAGCGTTGATCGGAGGTCGCGGTATGTCTGACTCAATCATTTCGTTTGTGGACGGGCGCACGGCACGCAGGGCGGTGACGATGGCGCTGTGTGCGATCGCGTGCGTGCATCTAGCGCATGCCGCGGACCCGGTCGTCAAGGAGCAGGACATCGACGAACAGTCGGTGACGAAGGCGCTCGCTCCCGAGGACAACGGCGACAACATCGTCACGCGCGGCTTCGTGTTGTCGAACAAGCAGCCCGGCGCACCGGCGAAGCCTGCAGGCTCCGCGAAGCATCCGTCGCTGCAGATGCTGATCACGTTCACGACCAACTCGTCGACGCTCACCGATAGCGCGCAGGCCGCGCTCGACAAGGTGGCTCACGCGTTGCAGTCGGAACAGTTGGCGGCGTTCCGGTTTCGTGTCGAAGGACATGCCGATCCGCGCGGCTCGGCGGATGCAAACATGAAGCTGTCGGAGGATCGCGCTGCTGCCGTCGTCGATTATCTGACGCACAAGGACGGCATCGCGCCGGAGCGCCTGTCGTCGGTCGGCAAGGGATCGACCGAGCCGCTGAACCGGCGCAATCCGATCGCGCCGGAAAACCGTCGCGTCACGATCGTCACCGTGACGGACTAGCGGCGATCGCGGGCGCTGGCGTCGATGAAGTCTTTTCGCACACGTGGCATCGGGCTCACAGCGGCATGCGCGCTGTCGTTGTCGGCGATGGGATCGCTCGCCGTCGATGCCTGCGCGCAAGCAGGCGCCGCTGAACTCGAAGCGCAGAGCGAACACGCGGAGATAAGACGCGTTCCGCTTGCGAGGCTCGAAGCGTCGCTGCCAGGCGATGCGCGGCTCGTGCTCTTTGCAATTACCGACCGGCCCGGCCTCTACGTGATGCACGCGCCCAGCCTCGCCGGGCAGGGCGCAATGTTTTCCCGCGTCGTCGCGCTGTTTGAGCGCCGCGACATGCCGCGCGATCACATCGTCACGATGACGGAGATCGCCACGCACGCGCGGCGCTTTCGCACCAATGCAGCGGACCTGACAGCGGGCAACAACTTCAGCTCGACCGAGCTTGCGCATTTCTTCGATCTCGCGCGCAGTCAGCATCTGACGCTGACACCCGGCGAGCGCGCGCTGCAGCGTATCGCCGTGCAGATGGGCCTGATCGGCGAACGCAACGGTGACTGGCAAGCGCGCAGTTCGCGCGATTTTCTGATCACGATTCCCGGGCTTGGAAAGGGGCCGGGCGGCGAGATTATCGATGCGCCCGTGAGGGCTGCCATCCTCAGTCACGAACTGGGCCATTGGCAATATTTCTCGGACAACGCATACGCGCAGGCGTGCCGCTCGTTCTGGTGGCGCGAACTCAGCTACGAGCAGCGCGCGGAACTGACGCGCCAGCTGGAAGCGTTGGGCTATGACGCGAGCGACCGGATCGTCATCGATGAAGCGCAGGCCTATCTGCTGCATACGCCCGCGCCTTATATGCCGCTCGCTGACGTGCCCGGCCCGAATGGATTCGACGTCGCGGCGATACGCGGCAGGTTGAAGCAGAGAGTGGCCGAGGCCATGCGGTGACAGGGTGACACGGCGACACGAGTCAATGCGATCGAGAGGTGTGATATGTCGACGCTGATGGAAATCGAACTGCAACGCAAAGGCGAGCACGCATTGACGCTCGTCGCGAATCGGATCAAGGCGCTCGGCGACCGGATGCGCGGAGCGACGATTCAGATCGCCTGGGTCGAGATCGGCGAAACGCGGCTGTTCATTGCGGGCATCAATTCGTCGGCTGGCTTCAATGACAGGCAACGGGACGAATTGAAGCGCCTGGGCATTCTCGAAGTGCCGTGTCATCTGAAGGGTGTCAGGCGCGAAGACGGCGGGGCGCCTCATGCGGAAGAAAACATGGCCGCTTACATCCACGATCGCGGCGGCAGGGGACTGCGATGGAGCCGGGCGGTAGTAGGGGGCGTCTTCGATACGAGGCGCGGTTCTCAATCGTACGTATGCGCTGCGTGCCGTGCGATGGTCGAGCGCGTCGGTGGGGTCATAGAACCGCCGTTTTGAGGCACGCGATTCTGGTTCGCGCAGTTCTGGTTCGCGCAGGTCTGGTTCAGGTAGGCAGTTGCGCAGTTGGAGCGCAGCACACGATGTCGGCAATACGCGGTCCGTCTTCTTACAGGTTTCGACGAGATGACTCTTGAGGGCATTCACGCTTTCAATGAATGCCGTTAAAGGCGAATTCGCCAAGTACGATCAATTTACTTTAAGGGGCAAAATCATGGCATTGGCAGACAACATCCGGCTAGGCGAAAGCGCGGTCAGAGAGGTGAAGGGCCTGGGCGTTCTGGCTTGCAACAAGCTCGGGGATCGCCTCAAAGCGGCGGGCGGCGTAGACAACGTGGTCGGCTACGGCTACGACGACACGGCGGGAGCGGGTGTCGACAGAACGCGAAGCGCCGGTGTACGCACCATGACAATCGGGAATATGCGCGGCACCGCGGAGCACGTGAGAAATACGAAATACGGTAACTGCTGGGAGCAGGCCATCATCGCCTTCGTTCATCTCTACGACAAAGGTCTGCGTCCGCTCGATCTGATGCAGTTCACCACCGCGGGTTATGACCATGTGTGGGTCGGCATCGGCCTGCATCCGGGATGGCAGTCGAACAACCTGCGCTCTTGGGGCCCCGACGCAGTCTGGTGCGATCCGTGGCAAGGCGACGGTGTCGTGTTTGCGGTATCCGATCTGGTCAAGGGCGCCGTGCGCAATCTGAACGCCATCTACAAGTGCAATACCTGTGAACTGGTTGAAGCCGGAATGCCGCTGTCGCTGATACGGGTCGATTGATGGTGGATTACGCCGCCGGGCGTCGTGATCGCGATGATGGTGAGCTGTCCGCTGGACCGGACGCATCGTGAGGTCCAGCGGCGCGGTTGCGGCTCGGGCATGCCGTCGGCCACCTTCTGAATCTGCCTGTACCTGTCCAGTTCGCGCATCGTCATCGTTATCCGTTCTGTCGCAGCCGTCGAAGCTCCCGGTGCCGGCGGCCGGTCAACTTGCGCGGCGCGAAAGCGGACATAATGAAATGGCCAGCCCCATCAGCGACCGTTCTACGATAGGCAGTTCGGTCCACGGTAGAACTGAAACCTGAAATACCAACGTCCCGCGCAACTGATGACCACCGCCGGGAAAGCGATGACCGTGGTAACGCGATTTTGCGTTTTTCATCAGGCGATCTCACTCGACCATCTCTGCAACGTGCCAGTGCCCCAGGACGATCATAGAGTCTTTCGCCATTCCAGCCTCCCGTTGGTTTGATTGTCGCGGCTTTTCTGTGCTGCAAAAGCGGCATGGAGCATCTGCGGTCGCTTGTGCCAATCATCCTGACGACGTAGAAATCGCTTTCCTGTGAGAATTAATTTACCGTGCGTAAGGAAAATTCTGGTTTTATGTCGATGCTGATCCAAATCAGCAAAAAAGATGAATGAATTTTTACTCGAAAGTAATTTCGCGTAAATTAATGTCAGCAGCAACCGATGGAGTCAGGTTGCGTTATGGAGTTTATATAGATAGACGGAAAATAATCCGATACAAAAAAGATACTTAGGATGGCTTTATGAACGACATTGTCAAAAACCAGATCGCCACCGTTCCTTCAAAGGGGCGTAAGCGTCACAGTTCAATTTCCGCGCTCCACGATGCGGCAATGGGTCATGAGATTCAAAACGCGAACGCGGGAACGCTCTGGTACGATTCGCGGTCGATGCAAGATGAGTCTGAGGAAAATCGCGCAAATCTTATTAACAAGATAATTGAGGCTGGTTTTAACGGCGTTGTTTTTTATCCCGATAATTGGACGCGCGCCGTTAATGATTTTCCTGCCGGCTTTAGAAAAATCGTGCACTTCGCTAACTCTGTTGAATGGGAGGACGCGAATATACACGGTATTTTCTCTGATTCGATGGGCGGCAATGGATCCCCCGTTATTTCGAGTAGTGACGCAGAATTGCTTGCTCGTGTCCGGGAAGACGGTTGGCAGACTTGCCTTCGCATTCACGTGGATGATGCCAATACGCTGCAACAGTCGTTCACCTGCGGGGCCGTTCACGACTACGTCATGGTCTCGTTCAGGGACCCGACGAACATACCGCTCGAACTCGTGATTGCCGAGCTACACGACAGTTCAGTATGGCTGCTCAAGGAGGTAGGCACGGACGTCGACGACGCCGTGATCGCACTTGGTGTGCTGGAAGTCGGGAGCGACGGGATCGTGGCGGGATTCACCGAACCCGCGCAGTTCGACGAATTCGTCGCGAAGCTTGAGGCGGCGCGCAATCCGCCGATGACGATCCAGACCGGAACCGTCAAGTCCACCCAGCACCTGGGCCTCGGATACCGCGCCTGCATCGATACTACGCACTTGTTTGAGCCTGACGAAGGTTTGCTGGTCGGCTCGACATCGACAGGCGGCATCCTGTGTTGCCCGGAAGTATTCCATCTGCCGTACATGGAACTGAGGCCGTTTCGCGTCAACGCCGCTTCCGTACACAGCTATGTTTTTCACGCGAATGACCGGACCAACTATATTAGCGAGTTGCACGCAGGTGCGCAGCTTACTGCCGTCAACGCAAATGGCCGCACACGTCAGATTTTCGTTGGCCGAATCAAGACGGAAATCCGGCCGCTTCTTTTGATCGAGGTCGAGTTCGAAGAAGGCAAGAGCGTCAACATCGTCATGCAGGACGACTGGCACGTGCGCGTATTTTCGGACAAGGCGCTTCCGCGTCATATCACTGAGTTGCGTCCCGGCGACAAGATCCTCGGTTATGTGACTACGCCGGGACGTCACGTCGGCGTGAAAGTGGACGAGCACATCATCGAGGTCTGACTCGAATCATTTACGACATTGGCGAGAAGAATTTATCAGGTCGTGTCTTATTTACGTAGGAATGCAAATGAAGACGTTTATGTTGACGGGCGCGACAGGATTTGTCGGTAGTGCATTGGCGGCAAGGTTGATGGTGAGTGGTAATGCTGTAGTGGCTCTCTCGCGCAACGACCCCGATGGTTCGCGAACCCGGCACGCCGTGCTCGACGCCGCGGCTGGATGCGGCATCGATATCGCCGGCCGGATGGCGCCGCGCTTTAGAGTCCTGAATGCCGGGGATAGCCCGCTTGCCGACGTGCTGGACCGCGATCTGGTGCGCAACGTGGACGCCTTCTGGCATTGCGCGGCTGAGATGACGTACTCGTCCAGCAAGCTCGTGCACGCGTTCCGCACGAACGTGTGCGATACGGTAGCGTTGTATAGGAAGTTCGCCGATCAGCAGACGTCGTGTCGCCGCTTTTACTACGTTTCCACCGCATATACCGCGGGAATGCGCGGCGGAGATGCGGCGGAGCTGCTCCACATCGGCAACCCTTGCATCAACACATATCAGCTTACCAAATGGTGTGCCGAGCAATCTCTGTTTGCGTTGCATGCTGAGCGGAAGCTGCCCGTCACGATTTTCCGGCCGACGATTGTCGTCGGACATTCGCAGAGCGGTTGGACGCGGCGAAACGGTTTCGGCATGTACATGTTCGTTGACGCGATCAATGCCGCACGCAGGTTGGGCATCGCAAAGGTGCGCTTCGATCTGCCCGATGGCGTCAGGCCGGATCTGGTGACAGTGGACCGTCTCGTCGAGGACATGGCTGGACTGACGTTTCGGGCGACACAGGGCACGGGGTTCGAGATATTTCAGTGCTCGGGCGGACGTGAACTGACGACGCGACAGGTCGTGTCGACAATTGGAGAGACGGCGGGCGTCAGCGTGGAGTACGGCGCGCCATTGACGGCCGTCGAGCAGCGCATCGACCGCGCGATCGATGCCAATCGGCCTTTCGCCAGTACCGATTGGGCATTTGGCCGGTCGCGTCTGGACGAGGCGCTCGGGCGTCGCGAGATCAGTCCGCCTGTCACCAAAGCGCTGCTCGAACGCCTCGTGGCATGGTACCGGCAGTCCCCGGATGCGGATATAAGAGCAACACACGGCGCAAACCCGGAAGTGGCGGCGTGATCGTGTGCGAAGAATCGGTGCCTCGTTCCCCCCAGCTTGCGTATCAGCCGCGGATTGAGCCGCTGGATGCGCTGGCCGCGGCATTCGTCGAACTTGCACGCTACGACAACACCAACACCAATCAGATCGTAATCGTCCAGGGGGTAGTGGACGCAGGCCGGCTCGCATCCGCGGTGGTGCGGGCAGCCAGCGCGTTCCCGTTGCTGCTGTCGCGTATTTCGCCGCGTGTACGCGAGCCGGATATCGCGAGCATCGTGGTCGCAGTGCGCCACTGCGAGGGCGAGTGCGACTTTTCCGATGACAGTTTCCGACGGCTGTTGATGTCGCTGAATCAGCACCACAGGCTCGACTGGAGGCGTCGCTTGCCGTTCCAGGTTTACCTCGTGCTGGACGCCGGGCGGAGGAAATCGTGCGTTTACGTGAGCAGCGCCCATGCCGTCGCCGACGCGCGCAGTGATTGCCTCCTGCTCGAACGAATCATGTGGGAGTACAGGCACTGCGAAATCGACCGCGCTCGCGCAAGCGGTGGCGGACGCATCCATCCGCACGCCTCGCTCCGGCAAATCCGCCCGCAATGGTACGGGTTGATAGCGCGCGTCGCGCGGCTCGCTCACGCGGGCGCCGCCATTGCAGCCGATGTCGCACGCCGCGACTACGGCATGCCGTGCAAACGCGACGGGCGCGTTCCGTCTGATGACATCGATTTCTATCACAGTCTGATGGACGAAGGGCTTGCGCAGACCGTCGGGCAGATGGCGAGACGCGCTGGCGTGACATTGAACACGGTTCTGTCGGCAGCGCTTGCGCGTCTCCTCGAGCGCCTCAACGATGCCAGGCGTCCTGTCAGGCTGACCTGTGCGGTGAGTCTGCGTTTCACGCTCGGGCGCGAGTACGTCGATACGTTCCGCAATTATCTGGTTGCAACGGCATTGCGCGTCCCCGCCGGGCTCGACGCCTGCGGCCTGATCGCTTATATCGACCGTTCGATGCGGGAGGCGCGCCGAAGTCCAGGTCTGCTGCGCGAACTCGGGCGACTGGAGTGGCTGACCGTCATGCTCAAAGTGCCGATGCTGTACCCGCTGACACGCGCCGTCGTGCGCCGTGTGCAGGGCACCAATGCCTGCTTCTCCAATCCCGGTCTGATTGCCGAAGACCTGTCCACTTTCGGCGTTTCCTCAACCGGCGATGACCGGCCGCATGATGTTTTGCACTACACCGGATTCGGATGTCTCGTCGAGCCATACGACTTCATCCTCTATACGCCCACCATCAACGGGCGCCTTCAACTTGATGCCGTCTACCGGCGCGCGGCATTCGGCGACGTTCGAACACAGCTGATCGAACGCTATTGCGATGAGCTCAGGCTGCTCGCCTCAGAGCTCGACGGTCGGTTGCCTGCGCGTGCGCTCGACGCCGTGCCGCCTGAAACAGGAGTATCTGCATGATCGCAATTGCGCTCGCCTGTGCATGTGCATTGGTCCTGGTTTGGCTCGTCTTTGTCCTCCGTGAATTCGGGCTGGTTCATCGTCTGGCCAGTCTGCGGTGCGCGAAACCGCCGCTAGGCGCCATCCTCGAAAAGGCCGCTGCGCAATACGGTGACCAGACTATCGTTGAACTCGACGAACCGCTTGATTGGGCCGATTCGCTGGAACCCTCACGCACAGCATGGTCTGCAACGATGACGTTGGACGCCGTTCACAGGCTGTCAGCGGCAATCGCATCCCTGTCGCTGTCCGCCAACGATCGCGTCGCGATCTACAAGCGCAACGCGTTCGACATTTTTCTGTTCTCGGTTGCAGCCAATCGCGTTGGCGGCATCGCAGCGCCGATCAACGCAAACCTCGATGGCGCAACCGCGCTGGCCTATCTGGACCGAATCGGCGCAAGCATCGCGATCGTCGACCGCGCTTCGCTGATTCGGCTCGTGGAGGCTGGCGCACCCGGCAAGGCACTGCGCGCGCTGATCGTCACATGCGGAGTGGGCGATGCATGCATACCTGCGTCGTGGGCGCATAGCGTGCGATTCTGCTCTCTCGACGAACTGCTATCCGCCGAAGTGCCGGATGTGAAGGCTGTCGTGCACGGCGACGACGACCCGCTCTATATCTTCCACACGTCCGGCACGACGGGTGTACCGAAAGGTGTAATCGTCTGCGCCGGCGGCATGGCGCAGTCCCTCCGCTCGGTGTTGCTTTTCAACCTGGTATCGACGCGTGATTTCGCTTACTTCGCCCTTCCGTTGAATCATCAGGTCTCGCATTTGTACTTCTATGCGCTCTTCCTGTTGCGCGTACGCGCGATGGTGGGCGCGCATTTCGACGTGAACCACGCGCTAGAGACGATCAAAGCTCGCAGAATTACGGTCTTTTTCGCGTTCCCTGTTACCTACACACGGCTGCTCGCGGCACTGACTCCGAAGCACGATCTGTCATCGATACGCATCTGGGGCACGACGGCAGACGCAAGTCACGAGATCCACCAGCGCACACTTGTAAAACATGGGAGTTTTTTCAGGCGTATCGGCATTCCGCTCGACGGCTCGCTGTTCATCGACGGTCTCGGTTCGACTGAAGTCGGGATTGCGGCGCTGCTGCGCATCGTGACGCCATGGACGCGGACCTTCGGACGCCGTGTCGGACGACCGACGCCGGGCGGACCGAAGATCAAGGTGGTCGACGAAACAGGGCGAGACGTCGTTCGCGGCACGCCCGGACGATTGATGATAAAGGGGCCTTGCATGTTCCGTGGCTACTGGAACGCGCATGATCTGCTGGTTCAGTCGACACGGAACGGATGGTGGTTCACAGGCGATATCGTATGCCGGGCAAAGGGTGGTGAATTCATTCATCTCGACCGGGAGGTCGACGTGGTGCGAGGGCCGCATCACGTAACGTACACGCTGCCTGTCGAAGAGGTGATTCTGAATCATCCTGCCGTGCTCGATGTCAGCGTTTTCGGCGTTCGAGTGCCGGCGGGACACCAGGCACCCGCTGCGCTGGTCGCTTTGCGCGCAGGAAGCGCACCGTATTGCGCGGCTGCACTGCTCGCGGAAATCAATACCTGTCTGCCTGTCGAGGATCGACTCGCACAGCTTTGGATCGAGCCGTGGTCCGTATTCCCCTTGGGTGCGACGGGCAAGACGCTGCGTCGCAAACTTCGCGAGCGCTTTCCGTCCTCGACGTCGACGTTTGCCGGCAAGACGTCGACAGATGCGGTCAGCGTGCGCGGTCAGGCTGACGCCGATGTTGCGGAAATGTCGCAATGACGCGAGGCAGTCAACGGCTTGCCGCCGCAGTCGTGCGGGCGACGTTGGCAGGCTCTTCGATCGATGCTCACGCCACGGAGGACATGTTGTCCGGCTATGCGTGGACTCACGCCGCGATGCTGCAGTTCATGCAGGACAACGTTCAATACGGCGGTGATTTCGGCTCGTCGAGTGATCACACGCTGAACGCCGAGGCGCGCATCGACGTAGCGGGTCGCTGCACTGAATCCTGGTGCCAGGGCGTGAGCGCAATGTTGAAGCCACGCGTGCGCTACTTCGCGTCTGCGGATCCCAATCCCTACGTCGTGCAACCGAAACGGTTCCTGTGGAACGAGGCCTATCTGACAGGGACGACAGCATGGGGGGCGACATGGCTCGCGGGCAAGCGTTACCTGGCCTGGGGGCCGGGGCTGCTCTTCAGTCCGAGCAATCGTCTCTTCCCGGACAACGGCAACGCGACGCCCCGACGGGAAATCGCAGGAAAGCCGCTCGTGACGCTCAGCGCAAACGTGTCTTCGCGACTGACATTGTCTGGCGTCTATGCGGACCCATACCTGGAGCCTGTCCCTGGCGTCGATGAACGCGGCGCGTTCGGTCTGCTGCGCGCCGAATATTCGAGCGACGGGAGCCGGCCCACGACGGCGGGCATGGTGATCGGCGGCGGTGGCGGCTATCGGCCGTACATAGGTGCGTACATGCAGCACCTGCTGGGTGAAGCATGGACGGTGGGTGCCGAGATGTCGGCCTCGCGTGGCTACGCCAGACAGGACGACACCGGCCCGCAACTGCAGCAAAACCGCGATCGCCTGATGGCGGATGCGCTTGTCAACCTGCGCTATGGATTGCCGTCGGGCGGGGAAATCAGCGTGGAAGCCCTATACAACGGCTATCGTCTGAGCACCGCCGAGATGGCGATTGCGCGACTGCCAGCGCAGCCTGCGGGTGGGCTATGGCAGACCCGCAACCGGCCGTTGCATCCGCTGCCGGAAGGGCGCTACGTGTTGCTTCAGATGCTGACGCCGGGACTCTTCGGCAATCGGAGGTTCGGCATGGTCGCGCGATCGCTATTCGAGTTCAGCACGCCTGCCAACCAGACCTTCGTCGAGCTGTCCTATAGCCCGCGCGACAACCTCACCGCGTATCTCGGCGCAGCGCATACGTCCGGCAGCAGCCGCTCGGAGATGACGCGCACGATGGGTGACGAGGTGTATGTCACGCTTGAATTTTTCTTGTGATCAGGAGGATAACGTGCCCCTTGTAGAACTCAAGTCGGTTACGAAAACGTATCGCCTCGGCGAAGTAACCGTCAATGCGCTCGATGACGTCAGCTTGTCCGTCGACGAAGGTGCTTTTGCCGCTTTGACGGGGCCGAGCGGAAGTGGCAAGACAACGTTGCTGAATCTGATCGGCTGCCTCGATCGGCCCGATACTGGCACGGTCCTGATCGACGGCAGGCCGACGGGTAAGCTCGCCGAGAAGCAACTCGACCATCTGCGTAGCAGGGTGGCGGGGATGATCTTCCAGTCGTTCAACCTGGTGCCCGTGCTGACTGCCCGCGAGAACGTCGAGCTGCCGCTTCATCTTCATCCGCTGTCGCGGGCGGAGCGCGCGGCGCGAGTCGACGATGCACTTGCATCAGTCGGCCTGACCAGGTGGGCGGATTTCCAGCCGGACCGGCTGTCGGGAGGCCAGAGACAACGCGTTGCCGTGGCGCGCGCGCTGGTCATGAAGCCGCGTCTGATTCTTGCAGACGAGCCTACCGCGAGTCTCGACACTGCGAATGCCGTCGCGTTGGTGGATCTCATGCGGCAACTGAACGAGGAACAGCGCGTGACCTTTCTGTTCTCGACTCACGACGATCGGCTTCTGCAGTGCGTCCGGGAGGTGGTGGAGTTGCGCGATGGGCGTATCGTCAATATGGGCGCCCCGAAGCATCGCGCTGAAGCGTCGCATGGACTACGCTGCGTTTCGGCGGAGGTGCGGTGATGCTCGGGCTCGCTGCAAAGAACCTGCGCCGCGACCGTCGGCGCACCGTGGCGACGATCGTTACGATGACGGTTGGCATGCTTGCCATACTCGTGTTTCTGGCCTGGGTCGAATTCGTCGAACGGTCGCTTGCGCAAGTTGTTATCGAAGATCAGGCAAACGGCCACATACAGATCTACCGGAAGGATGGCCCGATCAATCTGTCCGCGTTTCCAGCGCAATATTCGATCAGTCGCGACGATCAGTACCTTGTGTCCCGTCTCGTTCGCGAGATCAGCGCTGTACGAAATGTGTCTTATGACATGACTGGCGTGGGCATGGTTCAGCACGGTACCCGCAGTTCGATTTTTCTCGCCACGGGCGTCGAGCCCACGACAGGCCAAGGGCAGCTGAACGACGCCGACCGCGTGCGGTTGACGGCCCAGCTTGCCGATCTCATCGGTGCGCGCCGAGGCGCTGATATCCAGCTGGTCGGCGCGACTTACGGCAACAGAATGAATGCCGTGGACGCAACCTTCGCGGACGAATTCTCGACGGGTACGGAGGCAACTGAAGACAAGGGTTTGAAGATGCCCTTGAGCCTGATGCAGTCACTGTACGACACGGATTCCGTCTCACGCGTGATCGTGCGCATTGGCGATCGTGTGGACACGGATCGCATTCGTGACGCCATCGCAGCGGGACTCGAACAGCGGGCGCCGGGACGTTTCGAAGTGACCACCTGGTCGAGTCCGCAGGTCGGCCAGCTTTACACAAGCTTTATGGGCTTTTTCAAGATGCTATTTCTCTTCACGGGGACGGTCATTGCGCTCATCGCCGGCACGACAGTGCAGCACGCGGTGCGCATGAATTTCGACGACCGAATCAAAGAGATCGCCACGATGCGGGCGATCGGCTTCTCGCGTACGCGTCTCATGTTGCTTTTCGCGCACGAGACTCTGTTCTGTGCGGCATTTTCCGCAATGCTGGCAATTGCTTTGACAGGCTGTCTCTTCGCATTACTGGACGTTCTGCATGTCACGACGACGTTGCCGCGTGTCGCATTGCCCGTGCCTCTTTCTCTCGAGATTCCATGGACGCACTCGGTTGGCGTAGTAGGGCTGAGCGTCGCGCTCGTCGTTGCATCGGGTGCTTTCACGGCCGCACGATGCATGAGGCGCACGATGGGCGCCGCACGGGGCAAGCTTGCGCGGGACCGCTCGCTGGCGCGCGCGCTGATGGGCGGCGCAGTTGCCGTCGCATGTGCGCTGTTGGTGCCAGCCGGCGAAACGCGTGCAGCAGAGCCCGATACGGCCACGATGACGCGTTGGCTCAACCGGGCTGACATCGCGCGCGGCGGTATTGGTACCTGGAGCTGGACAGTGCGTGTCCACTCGAGTGAGCCGTCTGGCGGCACCGACACGACATACGCGGTCGCTGTGCGCGACGGCGATGCGTTGGTGCGCACGATCGAACCGAAGCGCTACCAGAATGAACGGATTCTGATCGCTTCGCGCACGATGTGGTACACGAAGCCGGGTCTGCGTCGGCCGATCAGCGTAAGTCCGCAGCAAAGGCTGGTTGGCGAAGCATCAAACGGCGATATCGCAGCCACGCAATATGCCCGAGACTACACCCCCGAATACGCAGGCGAAACACGAGTGGAGGGTCACGACTGCTATCGGCTCAGGCTGAACGCGACGCGCAACGACGTGACGTATGCGGGCATCGTCTACTACGTCGACAGGCGCACGCTCTTGGGCGTCAAGGCCGAGTTCATGACGCCCTCCGGTGAGGTATTCAAGACAGCGACGTTCGACTATCAGACACTGCGCGACGCCGACGGCAAGGAAAGTCCGTTCGTGTCTGCAATGACGATCGTCAATACGAACTTCCCCGATCGCATGAGCCGCCTCGAATACAGCGAAGTCCAGCCGGCCAGCTTTCCCGCAAGCTTGTTCTCGCTTTCCAACTTCACGTCGATGTAACGGACACTTTGACGGGAGACATGATGCATTCTGGAATTCTGTTATCGCTTTCCTGGAAGAACCTGCGCAGGCATCGCAGACGCTCGCTCGGGAGCGTGGCCGTGGCAGTCGTATCCGTATTGGCACTGTGCGTGCTCTTTGGATATGTGAGCGCCAATCTTCATCTGACGAGGGATGCTTTCATGCGTTGGGGCGCCCGGGGGCATCTGATCATTGAACGGCCGTCATCGACACTTGCGCAGACGCTTGAAACAGGCGCAAAGAATCCAATTGATCCCGCCATGCAGCGGAAGATCGACGGCATCCTGTCGACTGAATCTTCCATTCTTGCGGTAGCGCGAGTGCTCGAATTGTCGGGCATGGCGACGACTGCACGCGTGACGACAGTCTTTTCAGGCATCGGCGAGGATGTCGATAGTGTGCGGAAAATCAAAGGTCAGGCCTACGAGTTCGATGTGGTCGCTGGACGTCCTCTGTGGATGACCCCTGCGCCAGATGACGTCGTGCTAGGGCAGGGGCTCGCCGCTGTTCTCGGCTGCGATGTGCCTTCCGCGGGCTTCGCTCCGTTGCGGGCGGGCGAATCCCCCGCGAAGAGGTCGTTCTCGTGTCCTCGCGATCCGCTGCAGCTGTCGGTGATCGCCGAAGGTACGTCACATCCGAACGTCTCGTATCGGCGTCCGGCCGGCGTGATGGACTGGGGAATCAGGGAAGTGAACGACCGGCTCGTGGTACTGCCGCTGTCGGCTGCTCAACAACTTCTGGACACGCGTAGCGTGTCCGCGTATCACATCATGCTGCGCGGCGACGACGACATGAGCGATACGCAGCAACGTCTTGTCACGGCGTTCCGCAGGGCCGGCATCGACGCGCAGATATTTCGCTGGTCCGATAGAGCTTCGTTTTACTGGCAGGTCAGAGGCATTCTGATGACGTTCTTCGCGTTCATGCTGAGCGTGGCGATTATCGTCGCATTCGCGAGTCTGCTGAATTCGAGCTACATGAACTTCATGCATCGAAAACGTGAGCTGGCGTCGCTGCGATGTCTGGGTTATACGCGCCGGTTCTTGCTGGCGCTCGCCGCGCTCGAAAATGCATGGCTTGCGTTGATCGCGGGAGTGTCAGGTGTGTTAGCCGCAATCGCGGTAACTGCGTTGGTAAGGTCTGCGGGCTGGATGTGGACGCCACCCGGATCGAGCAATGCGGTGCCCATCACAGTTGAATGGGTGCCCGTGGTCTATGTCTGTAGCGTCGCTGTGCTCGTGCTGTTGGCTGCCTTGGCGGCAATAATACCGATGCGGCGCATTCTTGCCGTGCCTATCAGAGTGGTGCTTGCCGACAAGTAAGCTTTTTTCGGCCCAATTGATAAGGATTGCATATGAGTATTACAGGTAGGGGGCGACGTTGGTCGCGATTCATTGAGGGTTCGAGCGGACGCGCGCTGATCGTGCCGATCGATCACGGGCTGACGCTCGGTCCGGTGCCCGGTATCGACCGGCCCGATGATATGGCTGACTGGCTTGCGGACGATCTGATCACAGGACTCGTCGTACACAAAGGAATCGCGGAGCGACTCGGTAGCGTAGGCAATGCTGGCGTGATGATCCATCTGAACGGAACAATGTCGCTGGACGCACAGCCCGACCGGAAGGTCTTGCTGACACGTGTGGATGCGGCCATGCGACTGGGTGCAGACGGCGTCTCGGTGCAAACCAATTTCTGCTCTGAGAACGTCGGTGAGAATCTTCGCATCCTTGGCGCAGTGGTAGACGATGCTCACGAGTACGGCCTTCCCATCATGGTCATGCTGTACGACAAAACCGGGCCGCAGACGGGCAGCGAGGCCATGGCACGGATGCGCCATTTCGTTCGCGCGGCCGTTGAACTCGGTGTTGACGCAATCAAGCTCGGCGCGCCGCCGGATCTTTCTTCGATCGGGGAACTGATCGACGGAGTGCAGGCGCATACGTCGGTGGTTTTCGCGGGTGGGGACCGCAAGTCCGACGAGCAACTGCTTGCACTTGCGCGGGCAGCCGTCGAATACGGTGCGCGCGGTCTGTGCGTCGGGCGCAACGTGTTCCAGCACGGCGACCCGCGCCGTATGCTTCAAGAGCTCAGGAAGGCGTTGGGCATGCCGGGGCCCCGCGCCGCTGACGGCGGCTGTGAAGGCGCGCGTGGGGGCGCGTGCCGGTGCGTCGGCTCGTCGAACGTCACAGGGTGCAATCATCGGCACGGGAGCTCGTGATGCATGCGTCTATCAAGCGCGGCACAGGCTGCGTCGATCTGATGGTCGATCGTCATGTGCGGTCGGGGCGCGGTGCTCATCTCGCATTGATCGAGTGTTCTCGCGACGAACGTCGAACATTGTCCTATTGGCAATTGATGCAGGCGAGCCGACGCATCGCGCAAGAATTCGATCAGCAATTCGGCTCTGGCGTGACGGCGCGACGGATTGCCATAGTCGGCGGGAGCACACTCGAAACGATCTCCGCATGGCTTGGAGCGATGCGCGCCGGTCATCTGCCGTTCCTCGTGCATCCGGGCCTTGGCGCGGACGTATACGGCGCGTTGTTCGCGGATTTCGCGCCCGACTGCATTGTGCGTGATCGACTCGCTTCTCCGGCGAACGGGCGACTGTTGCGGTTCGTGGATCACGTGGACGACGGCGAGAGCGCTGACTCAGGCGACGACGCGGACGGGTTCCCCGAGTCATGCCCGGTACCCGATATGCGCCCCGCTTTCTGTCTTGCGTCGTCGGGATCGACAGGCAGAGCCAAAATCTGCGTGCATTCCCATCATGCCGTAGCGGCGTTCGAGCGAAACGTCACCAGGACGATGTGGGGTATGGGGGCGGACGATATCGTTCTCGGCACGAGCGGGCCGTATTTCTCTTTCGGCTTGCAAGGTATTCATCCCGCGCTGACGCTCGGAGCGACCTCTGTCCTTCTGCCCGACTGGAAAAGGCATGAGGATTTTCTTTCGACAATCGAGCAGGAGTCAGTCAGCGTCTTTCTGGCCGTGCCGACGCTGTATCACCTGCTGATGGTCAGGTCTTCAGGGCTGTATCGGGTGGATTCGCTGCGGCTCAGTCTATCGGCGGGGGAACGTCTGCCACGCGTGATCCGCTCGCGCTGGTCTCGCTTTTCGCGCTCGATCATGCTCGACACCGTAGGGACAACGGAAACCTTTCTGCCATACCTATCCGAGACTGCGGGCGCCGGGCCGGGCCTCCGGACAATCCCTGCGTTCGAATACGAGTTCGCGCGTGCCGAAAGCGATGTGCCCGAATCCGGCGCATTCACGCTACGTCTGACCAGCGACGCCATGATGTTAGGCCAGATCGGCACGAAACGCGCGGCGCAGTTCGAAGCCGCATCGAGGACTTTTGAGCCTCGTGACGTTTTCGCGCCGGAAGGCGACGGATGGCGTTTCCAGTCGCGCCAGTCGGAGCGCGCGAAGATCGGAGGTCAATGGATCTCGCCGCAAGACCTCGAAGAGTTTCTTTTAACCGACGAGCGCATCCTGAAGGCAGCTGCGATGCCGGTGGAAACGGCCGAAGGGCTAACGCGTCTACGCGCATTCATCGTGCTGGCGAATTCATCCGGCGATCCCGATCGCGTGATTCGCGACTTGACGCACCGCATGCGAGAGGAGTTGAAGCCAAACGCGCTGCGGCCTGACCGGATCGAGGTGGTCGATGATCTCATCAGCACACCGACGGGCAAGCTGCGCCGCGAGGCGCTGCGACCCGGGCTGCGCGGCATGCACGGCTATGTTCCCGTCATGCCGACGGTGTAGGGTCGGCTGTTCGGATGCCGATTGCGTGTCGCGAGTGTTTGCTTGTGTTGTGCAAGAAGTAGACCGCAGTCAGAGGGTGGTTTGCTTCGTTGAATGTGATTGAAATAACGGAGTATGTATGACTGAAACAATGGAAAGAACGATGTCGAGCGGCCTATGGGAGGCCGAACAGGTTTTCAAGGACAGGATCAGAGCACATCCTTTTATCGTGTCGTGCAGAGCGGGAACGATGAGGATCGAGACGCTCAGGCATTTCCTGGCACAGCATGCAAAATACAGCGGCCATTTCACTCGCTATTTGACAGCGCTGATGTCGAACCTGCAGACCCAGGGAGATTGCATGGCGCTTGCCGAAAATCTGCTTGAAGAGTTCGGGCTCGACGAAAGCGGTTCGGTTTCGCACGCCGAACTCTACCGGACGATGTTGCGCAATCTCGGCGTCGACGCGGAAGCCGAAAAAACGCTGCCGGAAACACAGAATCTCATCGACATGATGTACATGCAGTGTCGTCACACCGATCATGCGCGAGGGCTTGGTGCGCTTTGTCTCGGCGCCGAAGCGATCGTACCGGAACTCTACTCGGGAATTTTGGACGGCTTTATGAAGGCTGGCGTGTCCCCGGATCACTTGATGTTCTTCTCACTGCACATCGGATGCGACGACAGACATGCGGAAACGATGCGCCAGATCATGTGTCGTCTCGCAGAGACGGATAACGCGCGCTCGATCGCGATGATCAGCGCGGGCGAGGCTGTCGTCAACGCACGTTTGCGCCTGCTCGACGCGCTGGAAGCGAGGTAACTATCATGAATTCGACTCCGCAAGTATTCAGTTCGATCGATTTCCCATCGACGCCATCCGCTATCGAACCATCGATTCCGAACCGGCTGGTTCATCGTCGCGTACTGGAAGTGAACGACGCTGCGTTCTCTGAGGAGCGACGCCATCCTGTGGCACTTGTCGACCTGCCATCGCGCTCGATCAGCATGACCATCGGCGGGCTGGCGCCGGGACAGTCGTCGCGCATGCATAGGCATAACTATGAAACCGTCATCTATGTGACAAAAGGCAGGGGGCGCTCGCGCATCGGCTCGAAAGAGGTCGAGTGGGAGGCCGGCGACGCGCTCTACGTGCCGGTTTGGGCTTGGCATCAACACAGCAACACGGGCGACGAAGATGCCGTCTATGTCGCTTGTGAAAATGCGCCATTGCTGCAGAACCTGGGCGTCGCGCTGCGGGAGGAGCGCTAGGTCTCGAATCGGCCCCCTGATCGACACGTGCGATGCGATCGTACTGCCGGCAGGGCAGCACCGCCCGTTGGTCGGGATACTCGACCACCACGACGTACTCGTGCATCAGCGTGCGGGCAAACGGCGTGTCGTCCAGCAGGTACATCACCCAGTCGTACTGCACCGTCAATGCGTTGGATATCCTGCGTGGCACGCGATAGGCCAGTATCTGCCTGAGATCCTCGTCACCGTGCAACGGCCGATGCGCGTCGTGATCGCTTCGCGGCGGTTTGCTGAAACGCCGGTTGAAGTCCGCGATGAAGGAGGGCGCATACGCATTGGCTGCCTTCCGCGTGCTGATGCCACGCAGCCGCAGCTCCTTGACGAGGCGGTCCTGCAACGTCAGGTTGGCGCGCTCCACGCGTCCCTTCGCCTGGCTCGTGTTCGCGCAGAACGCGTCGATATTGAGCTGGTACAGGGCCCGGCCGAACTGCGTGACGCCGTTGCCCGCCGTCGCCGAACGGTCCTTCACATGGAAGACACTGGCCTTGTCGCTGTAGAACGCCACCGGCTTGCCGTGCGAACCCAGATACGTCGCCAGCGCCTCAAAGTAGCTGAAGGTCGACTCCGTCGCCGTGAAGTGCAGCGCGATCAGCCGCCCGGTCGCGTCATCGATGAACACCAGCAGCGTGCACGCGGGCGCCCGGGCCTCGCACGCACGCCGCTGAGCCGTCCTTTGACGACGGCTTCAATGACCTTGATGCGTTGCAGTTCCTTCATGCTGATCGTGACCAGACCTGGTTCGTTCATCACGGGCTCCGTCGTGTGCGTGCACCAGCAGGATGCGGCACGCGGAACCCAAACCGGACATTTCTAATTGGCCAGAACACGACATTAGGACGTAGCCCCTACAGCCGTTCAGGTGATAATTTATCTTATGTAAAATTAAAAACAGCCAGCGCCGACCTTTGAATCAACGCCGCCCACCAACCACAAACGCGCCCTAGCTATCCGGATGCCCCGCGACAAACCCAACAAACGCGTTATACGGAAGATTCACCGTCGCACCGTCGATCATGAGGCCGTACGTCGTATCGCCGCTATCGAGCACGTAGTACATCACGGACTGGATATTCTTCGTTTTTCTCGCCTGGTAGTAAGTCGCATAGCGCGACGTAATGTAATCCGCGCGATACGACAGGCTCTTCTCGGGCCCGGTATTCCACTCGGTCAGCAGGAACGGCACGCCATAACGCGCCTTGCAGTACGTCGGCAGATCGAAGCCGGGACCCGAGCCGTCGGAGCCGATGTCGAAGATGTCGCCGTACACCTCGTAGTTGTGCCACGTCGTCAGATCCCATCGCACCACCGGATGGCCGCTCGTGCCGTCCGGCTGCTTGCCATCCCACAACGCATCGGCGGCGCCGATGTCCGCGACGCAGAAGTTGACCCCGCATTTCGCACTGGATTGAGCCGACTTCACGCCGTCGATCATCCCGCGCATCACGCCGCGCATGATCGGCCAGTTGACGTTGCTGAAATCGACCGCCTTCGTGCCCGCGTTGGTCGAGTCGAGAATCATCGCGCCGTCGCGCGTCAATTCGTTTCCGCACTCGTACATCACGACGCCGTACGGCGCGAGCGCGCGCGCGACTGTCGCGCCGCATGAATACCCGCGGCTGTATGCCACCGATTCGCTTGCGAACAGCAAGCCGTTCGAATCGCGGATGCCGAGATTGACCAGCACGAACAGCGTCAGCCCCGCCGCCTGGAACGCCTGCGCGAGACTGACGACGGCGCCGAGCGACACCGGATCGTCTATGCAGCCGACGCGATAGGTCGAGCAGCCCATGTTCCGCATGATCGTCACGATCTGGGCCGGTGTGTAGCGATAGTCGTAATGCCCGTTGATGCCGTGGAACGTGCCGCTCGTCGCCGCGACGGCGATGCGCGGATCGCTGCACGGCATCCACTGGTCGAGATCGCTGCAGACATGGAACTGCCCGTCCGTCGACCGGTACCAGAGCTTGCCGCCATACCACAGCAGCATCGACACGTTCGACGTCGCGCCGACGACAGCGTTGTTGCGAAGGACGACGCCGTTGGCCACCGTCCACAGCGCGCCGACCTTGTCGATGATGTATGGCGACGCGGGAATCGCCGTGCCGTCCGCTGACGTGCCGCCAAGCCGCGGATCGTTGCACGCGAACCAGGTCGAGCCGCTCCATCCATAGAACTGTCCGCCTGTGCCCTGATGATAGATGCCGCCGCCGTACCACAGCAGCAGCGTCACGTTGTACGTGTTGCCCGCAGCGACGCCGTTGCGGTAGACCGATCCATTGACGAGCGTCCAGACGGCAGCCTGGTTGTCGGTGATCGAAGCGGCAGGCGGAATCGCGGTGCCGTTCGGCGATCCCGTCGATGTGTCGCTCGATGAACCCGTACTCGTTCCGCTGGATGACGCTGCACCCTTCCCGTTCGACGATCCCACAGTCGCGCCATTCGTCGAAGCGGGCGTCTTGCCGTTCCCGGCCGCAGCCGTCACACCCGCGCTAGTTGTCGTCGCGGACATACCCGTCGTACCCGTTGTGCTGTTGGCGCTAACGCTGGTCGCGCCGCCCTCGCCGCCTCCCGAGCCGCCTCCTCCGCCGCATGCGCTCAGCACGTGAGCACCGCCGAGTGCAGTCAGTAAACCGAGGAATTGACGTCGTTTGACCATGACAAAATAAATCCACTGCCGGGTCGCGCCCGGCGAAAAGCTTTGATGTGTAAGCGCAGCGTGCGTATTGACGAAAAATCGATCGGGTCGCCCGATATGTTTCGCCATCCTGATGAATCGCGTCCGATCTATCGCTGATGAGCCATCGACGGTGCTCCGTCGAGTGGGCACATTCGCGCGTCGGTTGACGGGAGTTCAATACAGGAACGATGCGGTAGTTCTTTCCACTTGCATCAGTGGCGATCTACTGGCTGGATATCGGCAGGCGCGGATCGCGTGTGCAGGGCCTGGCCGAAATAAAAAGAATTCTTTCGAAAGCGCTCGCCGCGTGGAAACGATGTGCTTTTGTCAGCGGTCGCCGCGCGTTGGGCAACGCAGGTGTCAGGCAACGCGGCGATCGCACGAGGCAACGGGCATGATGCGGGAAGACCTACCATCAACGGCACAAGCATGCGCGGGCAAACGCACAGAGGCCAAAGAATAACTTCCTTGTTAGTACCCTGTTTGCGCGCGCAGCGGGCCACTTTTTCCATCACGGCCAAGCCGGCAGACGGTGCGCGACACAGGCACTGAGCGCGTCACATGGATGCCAGAATCTAGGCTCGCGTCCTTCAGGCAGCCCCGCCCGCGCGCTTCAGCGCCTCCCATCACACGGAGAAAAAAGTTTGAAGTATTTCCTTAAAAATTGTAGGTCGATAGGATGCTAACGAATAAAAACCGACATACAATCCCGCCCCATGGCTAATCTTCATCTCCTGCGCCGCTCCGTCAGCAGCACGCTGGTCGTCGCCGCGCGCCGTTGGCGCCGCACGAGCCATACCGTGCTGTCCGCATACAACGTGTCGGAAGCCTGCGCAGGTCCGCTGCTGACGGCCAACCGTCTCGGCGAGGCCGTGCGCCAGGTGACGCTCGCGGAGCAGGTCGGCATCGAAGGGCCGTCGCTCGTGCGACTGCTCGATCAGCTCTGCGCGGCGGGCCTCGTGCGCCGCGACGAAGATCCCGACGACAAGCGCGCGAAAACCATCACGCTCACCGACGAAGGCCGCGCCGTCACCGCGCGCATGGAAGAGCGCCTGATGGACCTGCGCGCGCGCGTGCTCAAAGGCGTGAGCCGCGAGGACCTGGAGACGACGCTGCGCGTGCTGAATGCGTTCAACGCATCGCTCGATGCAACCACGCCGCCGCCCGTATCCGGCAAGGCCACGCCCGGCGACGACGGCCCATCCGCCCGCGCACCGGACCGCTCCGGCAGCAAAGGCAAAGCGTAAGCGCCATGGTCTATCCGTCAGTCCGCGACTGGCTGTTCTCCGCCAAGACGTTCGCGGCCGCGATGATCGCGCTGTACATCGGCCTTGCGCTCGAATTGCCGCGCCCGTACTGGGCGATGGCGACCGTCTACATCGTGTCTAATCCGTTCGTCGGCGCGACGCGCTCGAAGGCGCTGTATCGCGCGCTCGGCACGGCGATTGGCGCGGCGGCCGCCGTGCTGATCGTGCCGCCGTTCGTCGAGTCGCCGTTTCTGTTCAGCGTGATCGTCGCGCTATGGACGGGCACCCTGCTCTATCTGTCGATGAACGACCGCACGGCGCGCAGCTATGTTTTCCTGCTCGCCGGCTACACGCTGCCGTTGATCGCGCTGCCCGCCGTCACCAGCCCGACGACCGTGTTCGATCTCGCCATCACGCGTACCGAAGAGATTCTGCTCGGCATCGTGGTCGCGAGCATCGTGGGCAGCGTCGTGTTTCCGAGCCGCCTCGCGCCGACGCTGATCGAGCGCACCGACGCATGGTTCCGCGATGCCGCGTTCTACGCGAGCGAGACGCTGTCCGGCCACATCGCGGGCGCGTCGATTTCGGCTTCACGCCAGCGGCTCGCGGCGACCGTCAACGGCCTTGAATTTCTGTTGAGCCAGCTGACCTACGATCACACGCGTCCCGACATCGTGCGCCGCGCGCGCGCGTTGCAAGGGCGCATGCAGATCTTCCTGCCGTTGATTTCGTCGATGGCCGATCCGCTGATCGAACTGATGCGCGAGCGTGGCACGCAGCCGCCCGAAGTCGCGGCGCTGCTCGCCGATGTCGCGCAGTGGATCAAATCGCCCGCACTCGAAGCGAGGCACGCCGACGAAATCGACCGCGAGGCGGAAGCGCTGCGCGAGCGCATCGCCGCGATGAAGCCGCCCGCGGCATCGCTTGCAAGCTGGCATGTCGCGCTGCTGTCGAACGCGCTCTGGCGTCTGGGCCAGGTCGTCGATGTGTGGCAGGACATCCGCAGTCTGCGCGCGGGCATCGTCCACGAAACGGCGCAGTGGCGGCCGCGCTTTCGTCACTGGCGCATGGGCGGCACCGAGCGCTTCTTCGATCGCGGGATGATGCTGTTTTCCACGGCGTCCGCTGTCGGCGCGATCATCCTCGCGTGCGGACTGTGGATCGCGTCGGGCTGGAACGACGGCGCGGGCGCGGTGACGCTCGCGGCCGTGTCGTGCTGCTTCTTCGCCGCGCTCGACGAGCCGGCGCCCGCCGTCTTCAAGTTCTTTCTTTCGACCTGCGCGAGCGTCGTGTTCGCGGGCCTGTACGTGTTCGCGGTGCTGCCGCACGTGCACGACTTCGCGATGCTGGTCGTCATCTTCGCCGGGCCGTTCCTGATCATCGGCACGCTGATTCCGCGCCCGCAGTTCAATCTCGTGACGATGCTCGTCGCCGTCAACACGGCTACGTTCATCAGCATACAGAGCGCTTACGAGGCCGACTTCTTCGTGTTTCTCAACAGCAACCTGGCGGGCGTCGGCGGCCTGCTGTTCGCGTTCATCTGGACGCGCGCGACGCGTCCTTTCGGCGCCGAACTCGCGGCTGCGCGGCTCACGCGCTCGGCGTGGTCCGATGTCGTGGTGAGCGCATCGACGGCCGCGATCGAGGACCAGCGCAATCTGTACGCGCGCATGCTCGATCGGCTGATGCAACTGCTGCCGCGTCATGCGGCAACCGATTCGCACCGCCACCCGTCGATCGAGAGCTTCCGCGATTTCCGCGTCGCGCTGAACGCGCTGGACCTTCGGCGCACGCGCCGCAAGCTGACAGGCGACTTGCAGGACACCATCGATGACGTGCTCTCAGGCGTGCGGCAGTATTTCGAGCAATGCATCGCGCGGCGCGCGCGGCAGCCGGTACCGCCTGCGCTGATTGATGCGATCGATGCCGCCGTCGGACTCGTGACGACGCGCAGCATCGAAGAGGCGCAACGCGCATCACATGAGCGGGCGCAACCAGCGCAACCTGGACAGGAAGCTCCGCAAGACCAGGGGCAGAGCCGCACGCCCCCGCCCGCCGAACGCTGGCTGCGCGATACGCTGCATGCGCTCGTCGGCATGCGTCTGTCGCTGCATCCGCCGCACACGGCGCCAGGCAGCAACCCGCCCGCGCAAGAGGAGACGTCCGCCTGATGGCCACTCAACCCTTTTCATTCTGTCGACGCACATGATCGGCGAAATCGACGTTCTCGGCGTATTCGTGCCCGCCGTGCTGGTGCTGATGTTGATCGCCTATCTGCTGAATCTGGCGATCCGCACCGTGCTCGCGCGCATCGGCGTGTATCGCTTCGTCTGGCACCGTTCCATTTTCGACCTCGGCATCTATGTACTGGTGCTGGGGCTTGTCGTCATCGTTTCGCACCGGCTCATAACGTGAAAAAAACCTGGTTCTCCGTCGGGCAGATCCTGCTCACTCTCATCGTCGTCGCGATTGCCGCCGCCGTGCTGTGGAAGCTGGTCGACTACTACATGTTCGCGCCCTGGACGCGCGACGGCCACGTGCGCGCCGACGTCATCCAGGTCGCGCCCGACGTGTCCGGGCTCATCACGCAAGTGAAGGTCGTCGATAACCAGGAGGTCAAGCGCGGCGACGTCCTCTTCGTGATCGACCAGGCGCGCTACGAGCTTGCGCTGCGCAACGCGCAGGCCACGGCGCAGCAGCGCCGCGCGACGCTCGATCAGGCGCGCCGCGAAGACGCGCGCAACCGCGCGCTAGGCAATCTCGTTGCGCGCGAATCCGTCGAAGAGACACACTCGCGCGTCGAACAGGCGGCCGCCGCGCTCGCCGATGCCGAAGTCGCAATCGACACGGCGCGTTTGAACCTGCAGCGCACGGTGATCGTGAGCCCCGTCGACGGCTACCTGAACGACCGCGCGCCGCGTGCCGGCGAGTTCGTGTCGGCGGGACGCGCGGTGTTGTCGGTGGTGGACATGCACTCGTTCCGCGTCGACGGCTACTTCGAGGAAACCAAGCTGCACGGCATCGACATCGGCCAGCCCGTCGACATCAAGGTGATGGGCGAGCCGAACGTATTGCGCGGGCACGTGCAGAGCATCGTCGCCGCGATTGAGGATCGCGACCGCCAGCAAAGCGCCAACCTGCTGCCCAACGTGAACCCGGCGTTCAGCTGGGTGCGTCTCGCGCAGCGCATTCCCGTGCGCGTCGCGCTCGACGAGATTCCCGCCGACTTCCGCATGATCGCGGGCCGCACGGCGACGGTATCGGTGCGCGGCCCCGGGCCGTCGATCGGAAAGCCTGCGGCTTCGGATGCTATTGCTGCATCGGCGCCTGGCGCATCGGCATCGGCATCGGCCTCCGCAGGTGTGGGCGCATCGACGGCGCGCGCGGCTGTTGCCGGCGCGTCGCCGTCCAGCGCAACGCAACCTGCTTCGGGCGCATCACGATGAAACGCAATCCGTTCATGACGGCAGCGCGCGCCGGCCGCGCGTGGCTGCCCGCCCTGCTTCCCGTCGCGCTGGCGCTGAGCGGCTGCATGACGGTCGGCCCGAATTACAAGCTGCCCGACAACGCGATGGTCAATGCGCCGTATGCGAACGCGGCCATCGACGGCGCGGACAACGCGCCCGTCACGCAGCAGCCCGTACCGTCGAAGTGGTGGCGTCTGTACGACGATCCCGTGCTCGATCAGCTGCTCACGCAGGCGCTCGCGTCGAATACCGATTTGCGCGTCGCTGCGGCCAATCTCGCGCGCTCGCGTGCGCAAGTCGACTTCGCCAACGAACAGGGTGGCTTCTCCGGCAAGACGTCGGCGGCTTTCCAGCGCGCTCAGGAATCGGCCGAACAGTTTCTGCTGACGGAGAAGCTTCCCGTCGTCACGGAAGGCGCGCTCGATCTGAGCGTGTCGTATGAATTCGATCTGTTCGGCAAGCTGCGACGCGGCGTGGAGGCCGCGAAGGCCGACGACGAAGCCGTCGAAGCCGCGAGCGATCTCGCGCGCATCACGGTGGTCGCGGATGTCGTGCGCGCGTATGTCGAATCGTGTTCGGCCGCCGACGAACTGAAGATCGCGCAGCAATCGCTGTCGTTGCAGAGGCAACGGGTCAAGCTCACGCAGCGGCTGCGCGACGCGGGGCGTGGCAACCAGCCGGACGTTACGCGCGGACAGACGCAAGCCGACACGCTCGCCGCGGACATCCCGCGCTTCGTCGCGCGCCGCCGCGCGGCGCAGTACCGGCTCGCGATGTTGCTTGCGCGCGCGCCGTCGGATCTGCCGCCCGCTGCCCTCGCGTGCAACAAGGTGCCGCATCTGACGCAGCCGATTCCCGTCGGCGATGGCGCCGCGCTGCTCAAACGCCGCCCCGACGTGCGCCAGGCCGAGCGGCAACTGGCGTCGTCGACGGCGCGCATCGGCGTCGCGACGGCGGCGCTGTATCCGTCCGTGAGCTTCGGCGCGTCGGTGGGCTCGGTCGGCGTCGCCGAAGACCTGTTGGGCGCAGCGACGAACCGCTGGGCGTTCGGGCCGCTGATCAGCTGGACTTTCCCGATCAACGGGCAACGGGCGCGCGTGCATGAAGCGGAGGCATCGACGGGCGGCGCGCTCGCACACTTCGACGGCGTCGTGCTCAACGCGCTGCGCGAAACGCAGACGAGCCTGTCGAACTACGCATCCGACACGACGCGCGCCGATGCGCTGCGCACCGCGTACAAATCGGCCGTGCAGTCGGCGGACGAAACGCATCGGTTATATGCCGCGGGCCGTGAGTCGTTCATCGACGACCTCGACGCGACGCGCACGCTCACGAGCGTCGCCGCGCAGGTAGCGGCTGCGGATGGCCAGGTGGCAATCGATCAGGTGAACCTGTTCCTCGCGCTCGGCGGCGGATGGGAGAAAGACAAGGACGTGGCGGCGGGCGCGAAGAACGAGTAGCCGGCGAGCGGAGCGCCGCTCACCGACTCTCCACTCTTGTCGGAGACTATTTCTCCGGCGCGAACGCCGTGCCCGCGAAGCGCTCGATCACGCCGTTGAAGAGCGCCGGCCTTTGCAGCGGCGCGAAATGGCTGACGTTCGGCAGCACGATCAGTTCGGCGTCGGGGATGGTTTGCGCGAGATACGCGGCGTGCTCCTGTCTGATGAACTCGTCGTGCTCGCCGATGGCCACGACGACGCGCACGCCGATTCGCGCGAGATCGTCGGCCGAATAGTTGGGCTGCGTCCGCTGCATGTCGCTGACGGCGGCGACGAATACATCGAAATCGTCGGGTGTCGCGGACAGCGTCTTGTAGTCTTCCCGATGCCGCTTGAAGCAGCGTTCGATCACGGGCGTCGATGCGAATTCCTTTGCGCCGCCCGGGTCCATGTTGCACGCGAAAAAGAATACGCCCGCGACGCGCTCGGGAGCGCGCCGGGCGAGGACCAGCGCAGTGCACGCGCCGTCGCTCCAGCCGACGAACGCCGCCTTCTGCACATGCAGCGCATCGAGTACGGCGAGCACATCGTCGGCCATCAGTTCGTAGCTGTAGGGCCGCGCGTCGCGCGTGCTGCGCCCGTGCCCGCGGCTGTCGATCAGGATCGCGCGGTAGCCGGCATCGACGAGCGCGGGCACCTGATAGCCCCAGTTGCCACGATGCCCGAGGCCGCCGTGCAGCAGGACGACGGGCTGGCTCATCGCGGGCTGGTTGCCCGCGCCGTATGTCGACCACGCGATGCGCGCGCCTTCGTTGTCCACGAAGCCTTCGTCGTCCGCAGCGGGCAGCGGCGCGGCGCCGTGTGCTTCGAAATGCTTCAGGTCGTCGTCTGATTCCATGTCGGTGGCTCTCCGTCGCGTGGCGCATCGAATGAACGCGTCATTGTGGCATCGGGGTGTTCATTCGGTGCTGTTGGGGGAGCGGTTGGGCAGTGGGGTCACGCGCGACGAAACGCCTGATGGTCGGCCGCTCGCCGCGTTCGCCGGTTATCTCGATAAACCTCTTTTTATCCGTGCGCGGAAATAAGTCCGCGCGACGCGGGCCCTTGAAATCATTGCAGCGGCCAATTTAACGCCCATATTAGCCGGTCTGTCGAAGGTCAAATTTTGTGATGTTTATCTGCTGCGCGTGAACGGCGCCCCATTTTTCGGGTTTCTTTGATTATATTGGCGGGCAATTCCGTTCCAGGGTCGGCGAAAATTCACGGATAAATCTGGACTTCGGATTCCTCATCATCGTACCGTTGGCGTTTTCAAGGAGAACAAATGGCGGAATTCGATCCGTTGTGGCGAGATATAGCGGGGCGTCAGGCGTACTTCCTGGATGTACCAGGCACGGCAAGCGCGCGGGCGCTGTCGGTCGTGTCGTTCGAGGCGGTCGAGAAGATGGGCGCGCCGACGGAGGTCTGCATCGTGCTGACCCACCCGCAGCGGCTCGCGTGTGCT
>NZ_FNYE01000006.1 GCF_900108945.1 Paraburkholderia diazotrophica
GCTAGTACAACATCCCGTAAATTGCTTGATTAATTATCCGACTGTAAATAGGGCTGCAGGAGCGTGACGACGACATCGGCCATCTCCTCGAGCGAGCCGGTTCCGGGCAGCGGTTCCCAACGACCACTATGGCTGCGGAAGGCAGCGCCATAACGATTGCGGCCGAGCTCTGTGAGGCGCGCCACAACAGTGGGCTCCTCATCGTCCAGACGTTTGATCAGCAGGTGACGTCCGTAGGCTTGCGTAACAATTTGGTCATGGCCGAGCAAGGTGCGTAGTTGACGCTGAAGTTCGGCCGCGTAATGTTTGGTGGGTATGGCTGGCACGTCGGTCCCCTCGATTACGTTGCGCCGGTTTGTAGTGGGTAGCCCCGGAAACTCCATTTGAAGGGGCGCGCTGCCTGATTATGCTGGCGGATAAACTGCGCGGTTCGCTCGCGCAGGTGCGCGGTGCTGGTATGGCTGGCATGGCGCAATACCCGGCGCGTGTAGCGCGCAAACCATAGTTCAATCTGATTGACCCAACTCGCGTGCAACGGCGTGAAGTGGAAGTGAAACCGCTTGCCATGTCGCGCATTGAACGGCTGCCAGACGGCCTGGGCGCGGTGCGTGTTCAGGTTGTCCCAAACCACGTGCACCTGCTTGCCCGGGTATGCAGCAGCCACGCGCTCCATGAAGGCTACCAGATCGTCCTGGGTACGCCGCTCGCGGCACTCTGCCAACACCTTTCCCGTGTGCACATCCAGCGCAGCAATCAACGCCTGGGTACCGTGGCGGATATATTCAAACTCCCGACGACGCAGCCGTCCCGCCGCCGGTGCACGCCCCGGATGCTTGCGCTCGATGGCCTGGATACCTGTCTTCTCGTCGATGCTGAGCACCACCGCGTTTTTGGGCGCCTTGCGATACAGCTTGCAAATTACATTGACCTTCTCGCGAAAGGCGGGGTCGGGACTGTGTAGCCATTGCTGCACCCGGTGCGGGCGCACGTCGCCGGCCTGCAAGATCCGCTGAACATGGCTACGGCTGATCTGTTCGACGATGCCGCGCTCGATTGCGCGCGTCACGATCTCGTCGAGCGTCGGCGTGAGCCGCCCCTGCGGTTCCTGCGCTTCGCAAGCCAACGCAATCAATTGCAGTCGCGTTTCCTGCGCAATGCGCGGCGGACGGCCACTGCGCTCACCTTCCCGAATGCCCTGTGCGCCTTGCCGCGCAATGCGCTTGCGCCACGTGCTGACCGTCTGCACCGATACGCCGAGCTCTCGCGCAATCACAGTATTCGAGTGTCCCTCATGTGCCCACAACGCAATCCGAGCCCGCATCACATCCCGCTGCGGGGCCGTCTTCTGTGCGATCAGCGACAGGAGTTTCTCTTTTTCTTTCTTCGTCAGCTTCACTGACGTTGCGTGACGGCCTCGGCTCATCCCGACATGATAACCAAGGTTTAATTATTCAACGTATTTACGGGATGTCGTACTAGCTGCGGCGGCTGTAGCAGCAACGCTTGCTCGCCGCGATGGACACGAGCGTAGAGGCGCTCCAGACGTGCGTACTCAATGCCTTGGCCGACGTGAAGGACGAGCGGAGCATTGCTCGTAGTACGCGTGGGGAGCATGTGCTCCACTTCCGTGATGGACATCAAGCGCTCATCTTGGCATTTCGCCTTGATACGATCGCCTACTACGATCTTCGCTATTGGATGCAGTAGGCTCGCAAACGGATTAAGCGCTCGCGTATGCGACGAATGGGTGAACACGTCTTCGCCCACGGGCTGTTCTTCGAGTCCGACCGGCAATTGCATGTGAATGTCCTCACTATTTGTTGAATAGTAGTGCGAAGTAATATAGCCGATAAAAGGCTATGTAATGCGTACAAGGGGCTGCCCATACTCGACGGCTTCTCCTTCTTCGACCAATACTGATTCGATCGTTCCGGCAAAGTCGGAGCGAATTGCATACATGAGTCGCATCACTTCCACGCTACCAACCGCCTGACCGGCTTCGATTTTCTCCCCGACTGTTGAGAGCGGCACGCCGTCGTGCCGGGCGCCTCGGTAGAACCGACCGACCATCGGCGAAGCGACGATGCGCGTCGGTGCCGCGCACGGCAACCCAGATCGCGGTGCCCCGGCGGGCGCAGCTGCCGCTACGTCGGGCTCGACGCCCATCGCTGCGTGTGCGGCAGCGGCCATTCCCGGCTGAGGGTGATTCCGCACGATGAGCGTCATGCCCATCGCGTCCTCGAAGTGGAGTTCGGACAACGACGATTTGACGACGAGGCCGACAGCGCGTCGGATGCGGCGGATGTTCATGATCGAGTCTCTGAGCAGCGTCACGCGGCAACCGAGCGAGATACGGGCTGCGCCGCTTGCGTGATGATCGCCGCGACCTCCGCGGCATGGTCGTGAACGAAAAAGTGTCCTCCTGCGAACGTGTGCTCGGTGCAAGCGACAGTGGTGTACCGGTGCCATTCGACCATTTGTGCGGGAGGAGCGAGTTCGTCATCGGCGCCGCTCATGACGGTCAACGGGATGGGAAGCGGCGTCGCGTCGTCACACCGGTACTCGTCACAGGCGAGGAAGTCGGCACGCAGCGCTTGCATCGCGTGCGAAAGCCATTGCCGGCTATCAAGCGTGCCGCTGCGCACACTACCCAACCGCGTCACCGCTTCGAGAAATTCTTCTTCCTGAGCACACGCCGAGATATGCCGTGTGGAGAACAAATGCGGCGGCCGGCACGACGTAATGATGACGTGATTTACACGCGGCCGACCGCGTTGCATGAGCCGGCGAGCCGCTTCGACGACCACGATCGCGCCGAGGCTGTGCCCCCAGAGGGTCACACCGAGCGGGGCGCTCGCGGCTCGAGCGTCGATCGCGACGACGGCATGTAACGCCATTTCGTCGACCGAACGCGGCGCGCGGGCGATGCTGCCGTGCCTACGGCGCGGATAGTTGACGCCGATGAAATTCGCATGCTCGAGCAATCGCACGCGCACAGGAGCCAACGCGCTCGCACTGCCGCCGGCATGCGGAGCAAAGACAATCGTTGGCTTATCGAATTGCGGTCGCGACCCGGGTGAACTTAAGCACGATAAAAGCGAATTGGAACTCATCAGTAGTCTTATATCGGGAAAGTTGTATTCGATGGCGAAAGATGCCAATCGTCACGTTGATGCGGTTCGGCGGCTTTTATCGCAGCCTGAGGACTGGGAAGTCTCTTTCATCTCGAGATATTTGCGTTGTCGCGCGAGGCCGTTTGATTTTCCTGCAAAATGCCTTACTGGGTTGTACAGAGTCGGATTCTCTTTCGATTGATTTTTAGGTTGAACCTATCGAAAAAGTAGGTTGCAAAAAGGTTTAAATGTGAATAGACGCTGGTTTCTTCGTTCTTTGCGCTCGGTAAACAATATCGTCAGCGACGGCATATGCCAGCGCAAGGTCGAAGCCAATCTAGTCCACCCAGCGCCGAAGTAGCAGTACATCGGCATTCGACGGCTTCGTCGCTTCGAGCCAGCTCTCATGTGAAGAGAATATCGAAAGAAGAGTTTCGGGGTATCCACCCAAGCCATTCTCGTCAAGCGCCCAGCGCAAAGCGAACGCAATTGCAGGTTCGGCGGGGTCTTTTCGCCTGATACCTACAGTCAGGTGCTGGCTTCGACCGTGTAAGTCAACCGAAGAGAGCCAGCACATATTGATTGTAGAACGAAGTTCACTAAAAAAATTCAGACAGTTGATTTAGAATTTGCGTAACGAGTGGAGGTAAAATTCCTAAAGAGATATTAAAAAGCCCGCTCGAAAGCATACGAGCGGGCATGAGCGCAATAATGGCGTTACGGGTATGCAACGACGTCTATTCAACCGGACTCGAACGAACGTGGGTGCGGTTACTGAACCGCCGCCCCCGTTCGAGATTGCCGCGATGCGGGCTCAACGTCCGGTTCTTGCTCCTGAAGGTGGGGCAGCTTCGAATGACTGAGGAAGCCGAACACCATCACGGCCGACAGCACGGTGATGCCCGCCAGGACGTATAGCAGCAAACGGAACGCTGCGCCGTAAAGCTTGACGAGATCGGCCGTCGTAGCATGCGCAAGCATTGTCACCGCTGTCGACAGATCGCCCATTACCAGTCGGCTAGCCGCCTCGGCCAAGATCCTCGCGTCCACACTCGCAAAGGCGGTCCCGCGGAGCTTCGTCTCGACGAAGCTTGCGAGCAGCGCCGACACGATGGCGAGCGCGATACCTTCGCCAGCCACACGCGTCGTATTGAAGATGCCTGTCGCCATGCCGGCGCGCTCTTTGGGGACGACGCTGACAGCCAGGCCGTCCATTAGGCCCCATGGGAAGCTCACGCCTACACCGATCAAAAACATTGCCATTAACATGTGTGCGATCGGCTGTCCTTGCTCGCATTGCGCGAGCCAGAACTGGCCGCATGCGCACAGCAGCAGACCTGCGCCAGAAATTACGCCCGCCGTAAACCAACGTGTTAGGTAGCCGGCGAGCATCGGAATTACGAGCATCGGCGCTGAAAGCGCGAACATCATTTGCCCCGCAGCAACGGAACTGTACCCTTCGATGCCGATGAAGCGAACCGGCAGGAGCACGAGCAGCACGACGTATGAATACGCGGGCGCGGCCGCGAGAAACTGCACCCCGATAAAGCGCGGGTAGCGGAACAATGATAAATCGAGCATGGGGCGGCGCACCCGGGTTTCGACAAGGACGAATATGGCCGTCACGACGGCCGACGCAGCAAGCAGGCCCAGGACGAGCGGGCTGGTCCAGCGGCTGTCGGGCACACGAAGCACTGCGTAGGTAAACAGCGTCAAGCCGCACGTGAAGGTTGCGGCACCTGGCAAATCGAGGCCAGTCGCACCGGGGTCGCGCGTCTCGCGAATGCACTTCGCACCAACACAGAGCGCGGTCAGTGTGATGACGGTGACGCTCCAAAACACCGAGCGCCAGCCGAAGTTCGCGATCAACGCGCCAGCGACGATCGGGCCAAACGCCAGACCGACACCGAAGGTCGTGCCGAGCACGCTGAAGGCACGCGTGCGGGCCTCACCTTCGAATTCTTGTGCGAGCGCCGCGGCGCCCGCCGATAGCGCCGTTGCACTCGCCACGCCTTGCAGCGCACGTAGCAGGTCCAGGGCGAGCATGCTGGAAGCGCGCGTCGCAACGATTGACGAGAGCGCGAAGCCAAGGGTGCCGCAGAGAAAGACGCGTTTGCGCCCGAAGAGATCAGCACACGTCCCGGCAACGAGCAAGCAACTGCCGAAGCCCAGCATGAAAGCGTTGGTCACCCAGTTCAGCGCGAGCGGTGACCCGTCTAGCGCGCGAGCGATCGCCGGGAGCGCGATTGCGGGGCCGGTGAAGCTGACTGGCATCGACAGCCCGGCAAGGCAGACGGCAACCAGGATCAATATCCTCTCGGTTGGACTATTTGTTTCGACAGCTGGGTTGCGCATTCTCGAATCCTTGAACGAAGTTTCCGTTTCGCCGTAATTTGCAGCGAGTGTGCGTGAGGGCCTACCGGCAGCGCGACGGCGCCGAAGGGCATATTAAAAGACGCGCGACTGTGTTTAAATGAGCCCGCATTCCGCTCTCTCAGGACAAGTATTCCTTAATCGGCTGTCGTTATGGATTCGCTCAGTGGACTCGTCGCCTTCATCCGTGCCGCGGAAGCCCGCAGTTTCGTTACCGCTGCCCGCACGCTCGGGGTTTCCGCGTCAGCCGTCGGAAAAAGCGTTGCGAGACTTGAGGAAAATCTCGGTGTTCGACTTTTTTATCGAAGCACGCGCCAGATCAACCTGACCGAAGAAGGTTCGGTTTTTTTCGAGCGATGCCGCTATGCCCTTCAGGAAATTCAAGACGCCGAGGCGCAGTTATCGAAAGCGACTATTGCGCCGCGAGGCCGCTTGCGGGTCAGCATGCCGGCGATCGGCTACCGCGTAGTGATGCCGATCATTCCGCAGTTTCGCTCGCTCTATCCTGAAGTCGAACTCGATCTGGATTTCAATGATCGGCTTGTCGATGTCATCGACGAAGGCTTCGACGTCGTCATTCGCGGTGGAGAGCTGGCCGATTCGCGCCTGAAATCCAGGCACCTCGGGCCGTACCGGTTCGTTGTATGTGCATCACCCGAGTACTTTGCGCGCCATGGCGTGCCGCTGCACGCCGAAGATCTCGCCAATCATGTCTGCCTGCGCTTCAAGTACCAATCGAGTGGCAAGCTGCAGGATTGGCTGATCGACGGTGTCTTGCCCGTTCAGGGCGCGGGCGCTGCGATTCCACTCGTCCTGAACAATGCTGAAGCTGTGCTGTCGGCGGCGATCCAGGGACTAGGTATCGCTTATGTGCCGGACTTCGTGGCGCGCGACGCCTTGATGGAGGGACGGTTGCGCATGGCGTTGGAATCATCGACGACCGTGGAAGGTGTATTTCACGCACTTTGGCCGACAAATCGTCATATGCTGCCCAAGCTGCGGGTATTCGTCGATTACCTCGCCGAACATCTGGATGCTATGTCGGGATCAGTCCACGTGCCCTACATTCCGCGCCGATGATCCCCCTGGTCGTCCGAACGAAGCGACTCATCTGTGCGCATTTTCCTTGCCAACTGTAGCCAGCGGCACCAGCAAGCCGCTTACCAGACATCAAGTTGACAGACGTTTTTGAAAGCTCGTTTTTTCTCTTTCAATGGCGTGTTCTCGCGTCTCAATGGGGCATGATCCTCTTCCGCGATCGACGCGCGTTTCGGTGCACCGTCCTGCCTTTCTGCATCGAGTTTTGAATTCACGCATATATCGCAGATGTACATTGAACCGGGATGACGGACAACTGGCTCAATCAGTGGAAAGCGCGTGGCCCGATGGGTTTCGGCGGGTTTTCCAATTGCGTGGCGACACAATTAGTTTCGCGCCGGTGCCCAAATTAATACGGTCTATCGTCGCGGACAAATGTATTTCCGGCGACATCTTTCATAGACATTCGCAAGCGAAGCTCAAGCGTCCATCGAATCATCAATGATGTGACGCTTGATCGAGATCAGCGGGGGAATTGCAGTACTTTGCTATCTTCATTTCTCTTTGAGAAAGCCATACCCGCTGCTTCGAGTTCCCGCTATGTCGACATCTGCAATGCAATGCGCGCCAGTACTTCCTCCCGATCTGCAGCTGGGAGAACCGATAACCGATGCAACGCATAGCGAGTTTATTCGCCTGCTCGACGTGGCGGATAACGCCATTGACGAATCGCTCATCGCTTCGCTCGACGCCTGGATCGCACACACTAAAGAACACTTCGCACAGGAAGAATCGTGGATGGAAGCATTGGACTTCGGCCCGCGTCATTGCCATGCGGGTCAGCATCGCCATGTGCTGCATGTGGCCGACATGGTGCGCGCGGAAATAGCCGACAACGGCCGCGTTGACCTGGGCCGGCGACTGTTGAGCGAATTGCGCGTGTGGTTCGCGCATCACGTGAAAACGATGGACGCGATGATGGTTGGCTACATGCAGGAACACGGCTTTCCTCAGGCCGCGTGAACGGTACACGAACCACTCTCGTCGATTCACACAACTTCAGACCATCATTCGCTTACATGGCAAACGACATCGTAATCGTGGGTGCCGGCCCTGTGGGGCTATGCGTCGCGCGCTCGCTCAGTGGCCTCGGCCTGCGAGTCACATTGATCGAGCAGCAGCCTTTGAATGAAATCAGCGACCCGAAATTCGATGGCCGTGAAATCGCGCTGACTCAAAAGTCGGTTCGATTCATGCAGCAGTTGGGTCTCTGGAATCTCATCGATGCAGACGCACGTTCTCCGCTGCGTCGCGCGAAGGTATTCAACGGCTCGTCGCTGTCCGCACTGGAGATCGGGCACGAACTGGCCGGCCATTCGGAGCTGGGCTGGCTGGTTTCAAACCAGCTGATTCGCAAGGCCGCGTATGACGCGGTACATCGCAGCATCGCTGAGAACCATGACCTCACGCTGCTCACGTCGGGGAAGGTGAGCAGCGTCAAGAGCGACAATGTCTCTGCCAGCGTGACGTTGGAAAGCGGAAAGACCCTCTCGGCCAGTCTGATCATTGCAGCCGATAGCCGCTTTTCGGCGACGCGCAAGATGATGGGAATTTCAGCCGATATGCGCGATTTCGGCAAATCGATGCTTGTGTGTCGAATGACACACGAGCAGCCCCATCAATACACCGCATGGGAATGGTTCGGATATGAGCAGACGCTCGCGCTGCTTCCGATGAATCCGGATCAATCGACGAATGCGCACCGGTCTTCAGTGGTGCTCACGCTGCCCGCATGCGAGGCGAACGAACTTGCCTCTCTTGATCCAAACGAATTCGGCGCGAATCTCGAACAACGATTCGCGCGGCGGCTGGGCGCGATGAAATTGGTGAGCACCCGCCATCTCTATCCATTGGTCTCCGTTTACCCCGCGCGATTCGTCGGAAAGCGCTTCGCGGCAGTGGGCGACGCTGCCGTCGGCATGCATCCCGTGACCGCGCACGGGTTCAACTTCGGACTGGCGAGTGTCGAGACGTTATGCAAAGAAATCGTCGCTGCGCACAGGAACGGCTTCGATGTGGGCGCCGAATCCGTCTTGAGCCGCTACGAAAATTGCCATCGCCGTGCGACCAGGCCGCTCTATCTCGCCACTCGCCTTGTCACCGACATCTATACGAACAGTAGCGTTCCAGCGAAGCTGGCGCGAAACATCATGCTCCGTGCCGCGTCGTTCGCGACGCCTTTCAGAAGGGCTATCGCAGCTTCGTTGACCGGCTAGGCATGTCATATGCGGCTGCCTTTCCCGCTCGGCGCCGCTTATCAATCTCTCACGGTACGTCCGACCGGACAGCCGCTGTCCATTGCTGGCCGGTAGATAAATTCCGGCATAGCGCCCGCCGATCAGGCAACTGAATTCCCGCCCCTCGCGGCCGCGAGCCTGCGTCGCTCGCCCGTCCGTCCCAATTTCCCGTTCGTCGCGTCTTTCCGCGTAAACCCGCTTGCACCATATTTTTGATGATTCTATATTGGAATACACCATCAACTATTACGATGCGATAAATCATGAGCGAAGACGTGTTGTTGTCGAATCATGGCCGCGTCGCGGTCATCACGCTGAACCGTCCCGAGCGCCTGAACGCATGGACGACGCCGATGCGTGAAACGATCATCGAGGCGCTGGACCGCTTCAACGCCGACGACGAGGTCGCTGCGATCATCATGACGGGCGCGGGCAACCGCGCGTTCTCGGCGGGACAGGACCTGTCGGAGGCGCATGATTTCGACGGCGAACGTGCGGTGGCGTGGGTCAAGGAATGGCAGCGGTACTACACGGCGCTGCGCGGCCTGAAAAAGCCGCTCGTGATCGCGCTGAACGGCACGGCCGCGGGTTCGGCGTTCCAGGTCGCGTTGCTCGGCGATATCCGCGTGGGGCATCCCGGCGTGCGAATGGGCCAGCCGGAAATCAACGCGGGCATCGCGAGCACGACGGGCCCGTGGATCATGAACGCGATGCTCGGCATGTCGCGCACCATCGAGCTCACGCTCACCGGGCGTCTGATGGACGCCGACGAGTGCCATCGCATCGGCCTCATTCATCACCTCGTGCCCGAAGACCAGGTATTCGGGAAGGCGCTGGAAATCGCTACCGAACTCGCCGCCAAGCCACCCGTCGCGATGCGTCTGGACAAGCAGCGCTTTCGCGAGATGACCGAGCCGGGTTTCGTCGACTGCATCGAAGCGGGCGTGCGCATTCAGCGCGAAGCGTATGACTCCGGGGAGCCCGCGCGCATGATGGAGGAGTTCTTCAGCAAGCGCGCGAAGTAGGTCGAGCCTGAATCGAGCACGAGTCGAGCTGTTCCCATCGCAATCACACTGCGGGAGACCTGAACAATGACGCAAGACTTCAACCCGATGCGCCGCCGAATTCTGCAAGGCGCGGGCGCGCTCGCCGTGGCCGGCGCGATGCCGCTCGCCGTACGCGCGCAGACGAAGCAGATCGTAGTGTCCGATCCGGGCGGCCCTTACACCACCGCCTATCGCGAAGCCTTTTACGATCCGTTCGAGAAAGCCACGGGCATCAAGGTCGTGAGTGTCGCGCGCGAATCGCAACCCGTCGCGCAATTCGCCGCGATGGTCCAGACGAAGAACTACGTGTGGGACGTCACGACGCTCACGCTCTCCGCCGACATTCCATATCTCGAAGCGAAAGGCCTGCTCGAACCCATCGGCCTGAAGACGAGCGACTATCCGGATGTGATGTCGGAGGCGATCACGCCGAACTGGCTCGGCGTCGACGTGTATTCGACGGTGCTCGCCTATCGCACCGACAAGTTCGGCCAGAACGGTCCGAAGTCATGGGCGGACTTCTGGGACGTCAAGCGCTTTCCGGGCCGCCGCTGCCTGCGCCGCAGTCCGCTCGACACGCTGGAGCAGGCGTTGCTCGCCGACGGCGTGCCGCTCGACAAGCTCTATCCGCTCGACGTGGACCGCGCGTTCAAGAGCCTCGACAAGATCAAGCCGCACATCAGCATCTGGTGGACTTCCGGTGCGCAGGCGATGCAGGCGATTCAAAGCGGCGACGTCGACATGATCTCGACGTGGAACGGCCGCGCGCAAGCGGCGAAGGACGGCGGCGCGCCCGTTTCGATCGTCTGGAATCAGGGCTTGTATTCGATCGAGGGCTGGGGCATTCCGAAGGGCACGCCACGCGCGGACGCCGCCAAGCAGTTCGTGCGCTTCTGCGCCGACGCGAAGCGCCAGGCGCTGCTCACGCGCACGCTCGCCTATGGCCCGACCAACCGCAAGGCTTTCGACACGATCAGCAAGGAACGCGCGACGCTGCTGCCCACGGCGCCCGACAATATCCGCGACATGCGCCTGCCGAGCCCGCAGTGGTGGGAAGAGAACCGTCAGAAGGTCACCGAGCGGTTCAATTCGTGGGTCATTTCGTGAGGACGGCAACATGAGCTCGAAACTCGAGGCGATCGGCATCGCGAAACGCTACGGCGATTCGGTTGCGCTGGAACCGACGGATCTCGTCGTGCAGGCCGGCGAATTCCTGACGCTGCTCGGTCCCTCGGGTTCGGGCAAGACCACGATGCTGCAGATGATCTCGGGCCTCGTCGCGCCCAGCGAGGGGCGCATCGAGATCGACGGGCGCGACGTCACGCACGTCGAGCCGGGCAAACGCGGCATCGGCATGGTGTTTCAGAGCTACGCGCTGTTTCCGCACATGAGCGTGTGGGACAACGTCGCATACGGTTTGCGCATGCGCCGCAAGTCGCGCGACGAAGTGCGTGCCGCCGTCGATGATGCACTCGCGATGGTGCGCATGACGGAATACGCGAAGCGCTTTCCGAAGGAACTGTCGGGCGGGCAGCAGCAGCGCATCGCGCTCGCGCGCTGCTTCGCGTACCGGCCTTCCGTCATCCTGCTCGACGAACCGCTCGGCGCGCTCGACAAGAAGTTGCGCGAGCACATGCAGTCCGAAATTCGCCGGCTGCACAAGGAGCTCGGCGCGACCTTCGTCTACGTGACGCACGATCAGGACGAAGCGCTCACGCTCTCCGATCGCATCTGCCTGATGAACCAGGCGCGCATCGAACAGGTGGGCACGCCCGCCGATCTCTACGACCGTCCCGCGACGCGCTTCGCGGCAGGCTTCATCGGTCATTCGAATCTGCTGGAAGGCGCGCTCGACGATACGCGCGGCGCAAGCGGCGAGCCGATCCTGCTCGCAGCGGGTGGCCGCATTCCACTGCCGATGAGCGCGCCCATCATGCCCGCCGCGCGCCACACGCTGCTCGTGCGCCCCGAAGCGCCGCGCCTCGTCGAGCCTTCGAGCGGCTTTGTCGACGGCACCATTGCGGATGTCGTTTTCTTCGGCAGCGACACGCGCATACAGCTTTCGATGAACGACGGCAGTCAGCTCACCGTGCGTTGCGAGCGCAGCCTGTCGCCGCGCATCGGCGACAAGGTGGGCCTCGTGTGGGACCCGTATCGCACGACGCTGCTACACGCCTGAGGAAACGTCATGACCATCGCTCTGCACGCGCATCGCGAGAATGAAGCGTCGCGTCGCGGCCGGTCCGCCTGGCTCGCGCGCTCGTTGCGCTTCCTGCCGATCGTGCCGACGCTGCTGTTCCTGCTCGTGTTCTTCATCGTGCCCGTCGGCGAAATTCTGCAAGGCGGGCTCGTCAGCGCGGATGGGCAGGTCGGCTTTGCGCAGTTCGCGCGAATCGCGCGCACGCCCGTCTATGCGAAAGTGCTGTGGATCACGTTCGCCATTTCGTTCATGACGGCGGCGCTGTCGATCCTGCTCGGCTATCCCGTCGCGTACATGCTGAGCCGGCTGTCGGAGCGGGTGCGCGAACGGTGGCTGCTGTGGATCATGCTGCCGTTCTGGACCAGCTATCTGGTGAAGACCTACGCGTGGATGCTGCTGCTGTCGAAAACAGGCGTGCTCTCGACGATCGCGCTTTCGCTCGGCCTCGTGCATGAGACGACGGGCACCATTCCATCGCTGACGGGCGTGCTGATCGGCATGGTGCATTCGATGCTGCCGCTCGCCGTGATGACGATGCTCCCCGTGATGCGCGGCATCGACGATCGTCTCGCGCAAGCGGCCGAAACGCTCGGCGCTGAACGCAGCACCAGCTTCTTCACGGTGTTCCTGCCGTTGTCCTCGCCGGGCGTGGCGGCGGCGGGGCTGCTCGTGTTCATCTCGAGCCTCGGCTTCTTTATCGTGCCCGCGCTGCTTGGCTCGCCGAAGGAAACGATGATCGCGCAACTCGTGATTTCATCGGTGCTCGAACTGTTCGACATGCGCTTTGCAGGTGCGCTCTCGACGGTACTGCTCGTCTGCTCGATCGTGATCTTCTTCGTGTACGACCGCATTGTGGGCCTCACATCGCTGACGGGCGAAGTGACGGAGCGCTCGCGCGGCTCGCGCGCGCAAGGTTTGCGGCTTGCGCTGCTGATGGCGCTGGGGCGTATCTTCGCGCCTCTCATGATGCGCCGTAACGCGCACGTCGAACCGGCCGCGCGCGCAACGAGCCCGCTCGGTCTCTATACGTGCATCGTCATGGTGGTGCTCGTAGCGCCTGTGCTCTCGGTGATTCCGTACGCGTTCACGAAGAGCGATTACATCGCCTTTCCGCCGAAGCTGTTCAGCACCCGTTGGTTCGGCACGTTCATCGATTCGCCCGTCTGGCAGAGCGCGATCGTCCGCTCGTTCGAAGTCGGTCTCGGCACGGCGCTGCTTTCGCTGCTGCTCGGATTCGGCGCGACGCTCGCGATGACCCGCATGCCGCGCCGCGCGAGCAAGCCAATGTTTGCGCTGTTCGTCGCGCCGCTGATCGTGCCGCGCATCGTGGTGGCCGTGGGCCTGCTGTATCTCTTCGGGCGCTTCGGGCTGACGGGCACGAACCTCGGGCTCGTGATCGGCCATACGGTGCTTGCGATTCCGTACGTGGTCGTGACGCTCGCCGCGGGCTTTCAGCGCTTCGACTGGCGTCTCGACGATGCCGCCCGCGTGATGGGCGCGTCGCCGTTGCGGCGCATCACGTCGGTCGTGATGCCGCTGCTGATGGCGAGCGTGACGGCGGCGTTCCTGTTCGCGTTCCTCGTTTCCTTCGACGATCTGACGATCGCGATCTTCGTGAGCGGCGGCATCAACTCGACGCTGCCCAAGCAGATGTGGGACGACATTCAGCTCGCGATCACGCCGACGCTCGCGGCCGTATCGACGACGCTCGTCATCCTGATTGCGCTCGTCGTCGCGGCTTCTTCCTGGCTCAAGCGCCTCGCGCGTTAAATCTCAGGCTCTCATACCCATCCAGACATGCATCGTTACCCAGAATACTTCGCTCACCGGCACCCCAACGACGAGCTCGACTGCGCGCCGCTGCTGGTGGCGGGATTGCGTCGCGAGCCCGCGCGCACCGTGGTTCATTTCGACGATCGTGCGATCACCTGCGAGGATGCCGCGCGGCACATCGTGCAGTTGCAGCGCTGGTTCGCAGATGAAGGGCTCGCGTCGGGTGATCGCGTCGCCGTGATGCTCGGCAATAGCGTCGAACACATCCATCTGATTTACGCGCTGGTGCTGAGCGGGCTCGTCTGGGTGCCGGTGAACACGAAGCTGCGCGCGGCGGGTCTGGAATATATGCTGCAGCACGCGGAGCCGAAGCTCTTCATCATCGAGGACGCATTCGACGATGTGACTTCGCAGATCGAGTGCGGGGCGTCGCGGCGCGTGCATCTGCCCGCGTTCGACGCGAACGATACCGACGCCGCTTTCGTGACGCCGCCAATCGGCGTGCACGATCCGTTGTGCGTTATCTACACGTCGGGCACGACGGGCGCGCCGAAGGGCGTCGTCTTCACGCACCGGATGATGCGCATCGCGAGCGAGGCGGCGCTGCGCATCGCGGACGTGCGCGACGGCGACCGGCTCTTTCTGTGGGAGCCGCTGTGCCATATCGGCGGCGCGCAGATGCTGCTGCTGCCGTTTCTCGAACGCGTGACACTGCACGCGGTGCCGCGCTTTTCGGCCTCGCAGTTCTGGTCGCAAGTCGAGCGCGCGGGCGCGACGCAGCTGCATTACCTGGGCGGCGTGCTCGATATCCTGATGCAGTTGCCGCAGAGCGCGCAGCCTCACGCGCATACGCTGCGCGTCGCGTGGGGCGCGGGCGTGAGCGCCGCTGCGTGGGAGCCGATCCAGGCGCGGCTCGGCGTGCGCCTGCGCGAATGCTACGGCATGACGGAATGCTCGAGCTTCGCGACCGCGAACGTCACGGGCAAGCCGGGATCGATCGGCCGCGCGCTGCCGTGGATCGGCGTCGAGCTGCTTGATGAAAACGGCCAGCCCGTGAAAGAAGGGGGGGCGGGCGAGATCGTGCTGTCGAGCAAAGTGGAAGGCACGTTCCTGCCGACGTATCTGAAGCACCCCGAAGCGACGAAAGCCGCTTTGCGCAACGGCCGGTTGCATACGGGCGACCGCGCGCGGCGCGATGCCGACGGCGATTTTTTCTTCGTCGGCCGGCAGACGGACAGCATGCGCGTGCGCGGCGAGAACGTATCGGCGTGGGAAATCGAGCGCGTGTTCGCTGCGCATCCTGCGATTCGCGCGAGCGCCGCGATCGGCGTCGCTTCGTCCGTCGGCGAGCAGGACATTCTGCTCAACGTGCAGTTCAAGGGCGCGCCCGTGGACTGGCAAACGATCGACGCGTGGGCGCGCGAGCGGCTCGCGAGCTTCCAGTTGCCGCGCTATTACCGGGCGGTCGATGGCTTCGAGCTGACGGCGAGCGAGCGCATCAGAAAGCATCTGCTGCCGCGCACCGTCGATGACGCATGGGACCGGCTCAGCCATGTTGGTGCTTAGTTATCGGGTGGTGGCCTTATTTATCGGATACTGATAGCCCTCCAGGGCCATGCGATAATTTGACGATCGATCATAAAGACGAAAAAGCAATGAGCGACGAGCCCAAAGTTCCGAGCAAGCGCAAGAGCCCCGTGGCGAAGCCGCGCGGCGACGTGGCCGAGCCAGGCGCGTCTTCGCTTTATGTGCAGTCCGTCGAAAAGGCGATGAAGGTGCTCACCGCTTTCGACGGCAGCAAGCGTCAGTTGTCGCTCTCGGAAATCTCGGCGCTCACGGGCTTCGACATGAGCGCGACGCAGCGCTTCGCGTATACGCTGTCCGCGCTCGGCTATCTGTTGAAGGACCCGGACAGTCGCAAGTATGAGCTATCGCCGCGGCTTCTCGACTTCACCTATCACTACCTCACGTCGAACGAACTCGTGAGCCGCGCGACGCCTTATTTGCAGCAGTTGGGCTCGGAGACGGAAGAGGCGACCAATCTCACGGTGCTCGACGATACCGATATCGTGTTCGTTCTGCGCATCGTGAGCCGCAACGTGTTCAATGCACACGTGATTACGGGCTCGCGTCTGCCGGCGTACTGCACGGCGCCGGGACTCGCGATTCTCGCGACGCTCAGCGACGGCGAGATCGACGATATTCTTTCGCGCACGAATCTCGTGCCTTATACGGCATCTACCGTGTACCAGCCGCGCAAGATCAAGGAGCGCATCGTGCAGATCCGCAAGCAGGGCTACGCGCATACGGAGGATGAGTATTTCGTCAGCGACATTTCGACGGCGGCGGCGATCACGAATGCGCATGGGCGCGGCATCGGCGCGGTGAACATTGCGGTGGCGAGATCGCGATGGCAAGCGGACCGTGACGAGAAGCGCTTCGCGGATCTGGTCATTTCCACGGCTTCGGCGATTTCGACGCGGCGTCGTATCGAATAGCTTGTGCAACCGATGGCGATCCCCTGGAATGGTCATGACCATTCAGCGAGGACCGCCATCGGCCCGGTCGATTCACGGCTGCCCGTTCTTCTGCTGGTTCCTGAACGCCGCCTCTCCCGCATCCGACACCTCGACCCACTTCTTGTCGGGCGGCGCGTCGGCGACATAGCTGTCGTGCCAGTTCCACCACTTGTACGTCGGCGTCTGCGGATAGCCCTCGGGCGAATCCTCCCAGACTTCCTGCCGCCCGAGCGGCGTGATGTCGAGATAGTTCCACGTGCCGCCCATCTGCTCGTCGCCGCGATTGTTGATGAAGTACGTGCGGAACACGCGGTCGCCGTCACGATAGAACACGTTCGTGCCGTGCCATTCGTCGACGCCGAAGTCGGCGTCGAAGCTGTCCGTGATGGTGAACCACGGAATCTGCCAGCCCATTCGCGCCTTCAGTCGCTCGATGTCGGCCTGAGGCGCGCGCGAGACGAAGACGAGGGTCGTGTCGCGGGCGTTCAGGTGGGCGAGATGGGCGACCTGATCGGCCACCATCGAGCAGCCCCGGCACGCGTGGTCGGGCCAGCCGAACACGCCCGGCTCGTAGAAAGCGCGATAGACGATCAGTTGGCGCCGACCGTCGAACAGGTCCAGTAGGCTCGCCTTGCCCGCAGGCCCTTCGAATGCATATGACTTGTCGACGGCCATCCACGGCATGCGGCGGCGCTCGGCGGCCAGCGCGTCACGCGCGCGAGTGTGAGCCTTCTCCTTCACGAGCAACTGCTGGCGTGCCTCTTCCCACGCCTGCTGCGAAACCACGGGCGGTGTATGCATGGCAGGCTGTCCGCTTTTCGTTGCGTCTTTCGCTGTATTTCCGGCTGATGTAGTCATGGCTTTTGCAACCTCCTGATCTAAGGAAAATTCCTGCGTCGCGAGGCTGATGCGCGATTCCATTCAGCACGCGTTGCTGGATGTTTGCTGAGAGACAGCTTGGACCGTTGAATCGAACCTTGGGAGTAACAACTGTGGCGTCATTTCGGCGGACGATCTGGCGTTCGCCCGGCGCATCTATTGCGACATCGTTCGCTATGCGAGTACGCCTCGTGGGACTTAAACTCTGCTCAGATGCCATCAGATCCGGAAGGTCATGCCCCCACGCGAAACTCACAACGCCCGGCAAATTGCCTCGTCATCCGCACCGGCCGATGACGGCGCGTTGCAAGACCCGGTCCTGCTGCGTCGCCTGCTGCGCGCCAAGGATCGCATGGACGCTGCATCGCACGAGGCTTGGCCCGTCAAGCGCCTGGCTGAAGTCAGCGGCGTATCCGAAGCTCATTTCGCGCATTCGTTCAAGCGAGCCTTCGGTGTTCCTCCGCACCGATATCTGCTGACACGGCGCATCGAGCGGGCCACGACGCTGCTGCGCGACACTGGGCTCAGCATCACGGAAATCGCCTTTGCTACCGGCTGGGAGAGCCTGGGTACGTTCGGCCGCACGTTCCGCGACATTACGGGCCGAAGCCCCGGCGCGATGCGCGTCGAAGCGCGGGCCGCTACGGATCAACCCGGCCACGTGCCCGCCTGCGTGCTGAAGGCGGCGCAGCGGCCCGACCTCACGATCGCAGTTTTGGAGAAGCGCCGCCGCGTGGCCAAGGGTACATTCCGGCCATCAATCGAGGAGGTGTCGTGATGAACCAGGGTATCAATGTGGTGGGCTTGTACGTCGACAATCAGGACGAGGCGCTTGCGTTCTATGTCGATAAACTCGGATTTCGCGTTCATACGGACGTGCGCAACGGCGACTATCGCTGGCTGACGGTCCAGCATCCGGAGCAGCCGTCGTTCCAGCTTGGCCTGTTCAGACCCGGTCCGCCCATCCACGACGAAGCCACCGCGCAAACCCTGCGTGCGATGGTCGCCAAAGGGGCCATGCCGCCCCTCGTTCTCTCCGTGACCGACTGCCGCGCGAGCTACGCACAGTTGAAAGCCCGTGGCGTCGAATTCACTCAGGAGCCCATAGAGCGCTTTGGCAGCGTCGACGCCGGCTTCCGTGATCCCGCGGGCAATGGCTGGAAGATGATCCAGTCTCCGTCGGCGAAATAAAGACGGGCATTGGAGTCCGACGGTTTCGCCATCGGGTGGCTGTCATATCGTCAGTGACAGGGGAGTATCAGGCCGGTGAGTGCCAGTGCTCCCGATACCTTTGGCGCGGCTTGATCCAGTCAAGCCGCTGCCCATTCCGCTCTGCGTCGTTTGCCATGCGCGCGGACACTTTTGCCGCAGCGAGCCGCGATGCGCGCGAAGCGAATGGCGATGCACGTAGCCAGAAATACGATCGGGCGCCAGCTCGATTGAGTTCGCCGCGATCTCGAACGCCACGCGCTTCGCTATGGCCAGGTGCCACCGGCGGCATGAGGCGCGAATCCCGAAGCACGACTTTGCGCTAGCACGCGCCTATGGCCCGAACGCACGATGCCCGCGTGCGATCGATTCAGTCCAATCCCGTCTCCGGTTTTTTCCCACGCCGCTCTTGCAAGTTTCCTTGTTCAAGCGTCCCGGAAGGTCGTGCATTTCCAACGACCCTCCAACGCCAACTTTACAAAACAAAATCCTCTCGCCATAATACGAACGCAAATAACAACCATTCGCATTTAAATAGGGGTAAGCAAGAGGACAATGAAGGCAGGCAAGCAAAATTCCACCGTGCTCCGGCCGCTCACGATGGCCGTGCTGCTGTCATTCGCGACAACCCACGCCGGCGCGCAGTCGGCGGATGCGCAACCATCCGCTACGACTACGGATACCACGGATACCCAGCACGAATCCACGCTCCCAGCCGTCAGCGTGAGCGCGCAGGGCGAGCAGGACGCGCCGTATGGGCCGACCAACGGATACGTCGCGCAATGGAACTCCAGCGCGACGAAATCCGGCACGCCGATTCTGGAGACACCGCAGTCCGTTTCCGTCATCACGCGCGATCAGATCGAACAGCAGAACGCGCAGAACCTGAACGCTGTCGTGCGTTATACGTCCGGCGTGACGCCCGAGACGCGCGGCAGTATCGCGACGCGCTACGACCAGCTGAAAGTCCGCGGCTTCGATGCCGATACCTACTGGAACGGCCTGAAGCTGATCAACAATGGCTGGTACGCGGTGCCGCAGCTCGATCCGTACATGATGGATCGCGTCGAAGTGGTGAAGGGGCCGGTATCGGTGCTGTACGGCCAGGCGGCGGCGGGCGGGCTTCTGGATCTGGAAAGCAAGCTGCCGACCGTGCAGCCGCTCCATGAGGTCGGCGTCGAAGTTGGCAACTACGGCCATGTGCAGGGCAAGTTCGACCTGTCCGGACCGATTGCCCGCGACGATCGCTATCTGTTTCGCCTGACGGGCATCGCGCGCAAGGAAGACGGTCAGGTGAACATGACGAAGAATGAGCGCATTGCGATTGCGCCGTCATTCACCTGGCGCCCGGACAACAGAACGTCGTTGACGGTGTTCGGTCTCTATCAGCACGATCCGCGCAGCACGTCATACGGCAGTGTTCCGCCGCAAGGCACGGTGCTGTTCAATCCGAATGGCAAGCTGCCCAGCAATTTCTACGACGGCGATCCGAACTTCGAGAGCTTCAATCGCGTGCAGGAATCGATCGGCTACAAGTTCGAGCGGCGTCTGACGAACGCGTGGTCGTTCCGCTCGAATGGCCGCCTCCTGCACCTCGCGCAGGACTACAAGAGCGTCTATGCATCGGTGCTCCAAGCCGATTTGCGCACGCTCGACCGCGGAACGGCAGCATCGACGGATAACCTGAATACCATCGCGCTCGACAACCAGCTCGAAGGGAATTTTTCAACGGGCCCGATCGACCATACGTTGCTCGTCGGTTTCGATTACCAGCACTACGCGAGCAACTTCGACGCGGGATTCGGCATGGGGCCGTCGATCGACATGTTCGCGCCCATCTACAACCAGCCGGTGACGCCGCCTGATCGCTACCATCAGGTGCTGAGCGGCACGCAGTACGGCGTCTATGCGCAGGATCAGGCGCGGCTCGGTAACGCGATCCTGACGCTCGGCGGACGCGAAGACTGGGCCAGCAGCAAGACGCGCAACGATACGTTCGATACCTCGTCGAGCCAGTTCGATCGCGCGTTCACGGGACGTGCTGGCTTCACGTACGTGTTCCGCAACGGCATCGCGCCTTATGTCAGCTATACGCAGTCGTTCACGCCGCAAGCGGGCACCGACATCAACGGCAAGGCATTCGATCCGGAGCGCGGCCACCAGTATGAAGTCGGCGTCAAGTTCCAGCCGAGGGGCTACGATGCGCTCTTCACGGCGGCGCTCTTCAGTTTGACCCGCGAGAATCTGCTGACCACGGACGCCGCGAATCCCAACTTCCAGTCGCAAGCAGGCGAGGCGAGGTCGCGTGGCGTCGAACTCGAAGCGAAGGTCAGCCTGACGAACTCATTGAACGTCGCGGCGAGCTATACGTATCTGAACACCGTCTATACGAAGGACAACAGCGGGCTCGAAGGCAAGCATCTCGCCGCGATTCCGCAGAATCAGGCTTCGCTGTGGGCGTATTACACGATCGATCGCGGCCCGCTCGCGGGTCTGTCGATGGGCGCGGGTGGACGCTATACGGGCACCACGTATAGCACCGACAACAGTTTCAAGGTGCAGAGCTTCTTCCTCGTCGATGCCACGCTGCGCTACGATCTCGGCCGCGCTGCATCGCAGTTAAGGGGCGCAGAACTGTACGTGAACGCGCAGAACCTGTTCAACAAGGAATACGTCGCTTCGTGCTATTACGGAAGCTGGTGCGCGTTCGGCTATGGACGCCAGGTCTTTGCGGGGATGAACTATCGCTGGTAGTTCGTTTTAGCAGCCGGCCCGCTTGCACCGTCAGACGCGCATCGATGTAGCCGGCGTGCAAAAAGGATCTACGCGCGTCGAACCGCTTCAGGCGGCGACCACGCTCTTCTTCTTGTGGCGTTTGGCCTCATACATCGCGACGTCCGCCGACCCCAGCACCTTGTCGATCCCGTTCCCCACGCCAGTCACGGGTGCAATACCGATGCTGGCGCCGATTTCGATTACGACGTCATCTGCCAGATGGAACGGCCTCTCGATCTCGGCGATGACGCTGTCCGCAAAGGTGTTCGGCTCCGCTGCACCCGGTACCTGGCCGACGATCACAAACTCGTCGCCGCCCATGCGCGCGACGAGGGCGTCCGGTCCGGCGAGCTGGCGCAGTCTCGTTGCGACCTGCACGAGCAGCTTGTCGCCGAACTCGTGTCCGTGTGCATCGTTCACCGCCTTGAATCCGTCCAGGTCGATGTAGAAAAGCGGCACGCCGGTTCCGATACGAGCGGATCTGGCGAGCTCATAGGTCGTCGCATGGAAAAGGCCCGCGCGGTTGAGCAGTCCCGTCAGGCCGTCGTGGCGCGCGCGGCGATCGTTCTCGCGCTCCGCCTCCATGGTGGTAATGAGCATCGCGTTGAGCTTTCTGGCGGCAACGCTCATCGCGAACAGATAAAACGGAATCTGGACCAGCGTCAGCAACAGCACAGGTTCGCCCGACAGTACTGCGCCAATACAGCATGGGCCGAGCGACAGAAAGATCATGATGGCGACGAGCCGCGGTGCTGCGAAGTTCCGGAAGCAGATTCCGCCGACCATCGCCGCCGCCGAGAGAAAGGAGAGCGTCGCTGCGACCCAGTCGCCACTTATCGAGCTGATGAACGCGCCGTAGCCGACCGTCGCACCCCATAGGGGCGCAAGAAGAATATAAAGGTCAGTCGGCGTGGACTTGCCCTGTTGCGCCCGCCGGTGCGCCAGCACGAGCACGACCAGGCGAGCCACGCAGACGATGATCTCCGAGATCAGCCAGAACCGGAACAGTGCACTTGGATGGCGGTATTCGAGTACCCAGGCAACGGCTATCGTGTTGAATACGCCACCCAGGAAAATCGGCAGCGTGCCGAACAGCGTATAGACGAGCGCTGTCCGGATCTCTTGCGGGGTGTCTCTGCCTGGGTGCAGCAGCCAGCAAGCAAGCTTGCCCTGCGGCAAGCTGAACGATTTGAGTGATTTCGTCACTTGAGCACCTGCGAATTGCCTCGCGACGATTATGTGTCGCCCCATGCGGTGACCGGGAACGCGAAATGGGCACGGATCGACGTCTCCGCGGCACGTACCGGATGTCCGTCAGCTTCAAGTCGACAGCGGGATGGCCATCCCGTGAATGAAGCGATCGACACCACATGACCGGTTATCGGCGCTTGCGCGCGCAACTTTAGGGCCGCAACTCAGGGGCGGCAACTTAGGGCGGCAACTCAGGGCGGCAACTCAGGGCGGCAACTCAGGGGCGGCAACTCAGGGGCGGCAACTCAGGGGCGGCAACTTAGGGCGGCAAGCTCGATTCAACGTCCGCGAACGAGCGACGGGCACCAGCCAATACATGGAGTCGCGGCCACGAATCTCATCGCGTTTGTCGTGTGGCCTGGCGTTCGACGGTAGCGGGCACCTGAGCTTCATGACGGAGTGCAGACCAACCGTCTCTCGTCAGTTCTACCCGCAATTTACCTGCAAACCCGGCGGATGCAGGCGTGTTCAACGGGATGAAATCGCAACGACCGGCGTGCGCCGGATGAGTAACGGGAATGAACGAGTAGCGCCTCGCCCAATCGCCATAGCCCTTTACCAGAAAGCCTCCTGAGCGTTCTATGTATTGCTGGCGGGATCGTTCATAGACGTCCCGAAGCGCAAACCAGGGGACATGCGGCAGGTCGTGATGAACCAGATGGTAGTTGTTGTTCAGAAACAGCAGCCGCCAGAACGATCCGGCTTCATTGATGACCGAGCGCTCCTCGTGCGAATCCGCGGAGCGATGTTCATGGAACGAGCGCACCGAGCTTAGCGCGAGCGCCGGATAGCCGACGCCTGCAATGAAGAGCCACGGCGCAATTCCGCACGCGCGATCGAGCCAGATGATCAGCACGGCAAGCGCGACAAAATGCGCGAGCCACGCGGGCGCATCGGACCAGTCGCTGCGCAAAGGTTTGCGCAGTGCCTGCGTAGCCGTCGCCGCAATCGAGAATGCAGGGCCGAGCAGAAGACGTCCCGCAAACGTATTGCGCGCGACGAGCAGAGCGCGCGTCAGCGTTCCCGCCTGGTCCCACGTTTCGAGGCTGACGAAAAACGTCTCGGGATCGATCTCGGGATGCGTCAGATGCGCATCGTCGTGATGCTGCAAATGCAGGTCGCGATAGACGGCATACGGAAACCACACGGCGAGCGGCGCAAAGCCGATCAGCCCGTTAACGAATGCTGAGCGCGTCGGATGACCGTGCAGCAGTTCGTGCTGCAACGACATGTACCACGCGCTGAACAGCGCGAGCAGCGGAAGCGAAACGCTCAGCCCGAGCGTCTGCGCATGGCTCGCGATGAAAAACCATCCGCCGTACATTGCGCCGATCAGGAGCCACGTCGGCCATTCGGTGCGCCATGCGAGGCGCGTGCGTTGATGCGAAAGCGCCAGACGTTGCGCGTCGTCGAGATAAATGGCCATCGGCGGATCGGTGGTTTTGCAGTCGGTACGATCCTAATGGCGGGCACGCAGCCGCCGAACCAATTTGTTTGGCTAAGCTTTTGAGGAAAGCGGGTTAAGCGAACCGGGTCTGCGCGAAAGGGGATCGCCTTTACTGATGCATGCCGATCTCGCAGGAATGATCGAGCAATCCTTCCGCCGTGCCGCTGCCGTCGTCGAGTTCGAGCCCGCTGTTCACGACGAGCCAGCCGTCGCTCTCCGACGGCCCCGCGCCCGTCACGAGGATGGTCTGCTGCGCCATTGCATCGCTGCCCTGACGGTCGCGCGCGACGATGCGAAACGGGTCGCTGTCGCCCGTCAGCGAGAGGATGCGCATCACGCGATACCGGTTGCCGTCGAGCGTCGTCCAGTGCCATTTGCCCGGCTCCGCCGTACGGTAGTGCGCGAGATTCTTGATGATGCCGTCCTGCATGCAGTCCATATGAATATGCAACTGCTGCTGCGTGCGGCGGTACTTCGAATTGATTTCGAGTCCCAGCTGATTGGGCGGAAACGTCAGGCCGATGCGCGAGCCCACATACTGCCGCGCGTTCCACGCATCGGCCCAATACTCGGGCGCATGGATGTCGAGCACGCTCGGGCTTTCGATACCCATCACGCGGTCCGTCGGAATCAGCAGATATTGCGTGTTGCCGTTGATGTCCTTCAGGATCGCATAGCGTTTCGAGAGATCGACGCTCGTGCAGAAGCCGGGGCCGCCCGTCGCGCGCGCAACAGGCACGCATTGACGGTTGACGATCGACCAGAGCGCATTGGGATCGGCGGCCGCGATGATCGCGCAGCCCGATGTGCAAAGCGCGACGGCAAGCGCGGCCAGGTGTCGAAGACGTGGTCGGATCATTGCTGCGAGTGGATGTCAGATGGTGGGCGCTGGAACTGCGCCCAGTACAGCCTCGAATGCGATGCCGATCGCGAGCAGCCGCCGGTCGTGGCCGAGCGGCCCATCGAGTTCGATGCCCACGGGCAAGCCATCCCGCGTCAGGCCCGCAGGCAGCGACAGGCCCGGAATGCCCGCGTTGCTTGCGGGATCGGTGTTGCGCAGGTAGGCGGTCATTTCGTCGATGGCGGGCGCGCCGTCGATCGACACGACGGACGAGCCGTTCACTTCGTCGAGCGGCACGGCGACGAGCCGCGTGGTCGGGAAGATCAGTGCGTCGAGGCGCCCGGAGGCGAACGTGTCCGCGTAATGCTGCTGCAATCGCGGACGCCAGATGGTCATCGCATCGTGATACTGCTGCGCGAGCGCATGCGCCATCACCACGTCGTACACATTGCGCACATCGGGGCTCGCGATGCGCGCCGCGACTTCGGCGACGGTCTTGACGGGCGCATCGTTCGCGACGAGATAGTCGCGCACGTCGTCGAACGCTTCGTGAATCGCGACAGGGCCGCCCGTCTGGTCATTGAGGTGCAGCAACTCCGGCATGTGGACGGGCACGAATGTGACGCCCGCCGCTTCGAGCTTCTTGAGCGCGGCGCGCGCGGCGTCTTCCGTCGCGTGTTCGAGATCGGCCCACAGCGGCGACGGCAAGCCGATGCGGAGCGCCGACAGTTGCACGTCGGGCAAGGTCGTGTCGCCTGCAATCACGCCGTCGAGCAGCGCGACGTCCGCGACGGTGCGCGCCATCGGCCCGACGGTATCGCGCGTATGGCTGATGGGAACCACGGCTTGCGGATCGTGATAGCGGCGCTCGCCGCCGCCGTTGCCCACGGACGGACGCAAGCCTGCAATGCCCGTGAGCGCGGCGGGAATGCGCGTCGAGCCGCCCGTATCGCTGCCGAGCCCCGCCGTCGACATGCGCGCGGCGACGGCAACGGCCGTGCCGCCCGACGAGCCGCCCGCGATCAGCGACGGGTCGTACGGGTTGCGCACCGGGCCTGCGTGCGAGGCCAGATTCGTGCTGGTGATGCCGAACGCGAGTTCGTGCATGTTGGTCTTGCCGAGCACGATCGCGCCCGCATCGATGAGCTTGCGCACGGAAGGCGCGTCGGTCTTCGGCTTGAAGCCGTCGAGTGCGGGCGTGCCCGCCGAAGTCAGCAGTCCCGCCGTGTTGATGTTGTCCTTGATGACGACGGGCAGCCCGGCGAGCGGAAGGCGGGCTTTTTCGTCGGGCGTCAATGCGTCGATGCGTTTCGCGGCGGCAAGCGCGCCTTCCATGTCGAGCACCGTGAACGCGTTGAGCGTCGCGAGCGCGGCGGCGCGCGCGAGCAGCGTCGCGACGTAATCGGTTGCATTGAGCCGGCCCGACTGGATGGCGGCGACGGCTTGCGTCGCCGTCAGCGCGAGTTGTTCATCGACGGTCCATTGCATGTAGTGTGTCCCTCCCGGTTCGACGGCGCGTTGCGCCGCGCGACGTGTCGTGATTGTGCCCGTGCGCGAGCGCGCGGCACGCTCACTTGCGCATGAACAGCCGCGCGAGGCGCGCGAACTTCGGAACGAGCGTCGGATGAACGAGCCGTTTGTCGTAGCCGCTCATTCGTTGGTCGTTTTCCTGAAGGCAGAGTTCGATCAGCTGACGCGCCGAGAGCGCCTGGCCGATCGTCGAGCTGTTGGCGGGCAGGAAGTTCGAGTCGTGCGCGACGCCATTGGCGTCGATGCCCTTCGCGATCGCGACGCGGTCCCAGATCAGCTTGATCCAGATTGCGCCGACACGCAACGCATGCCACGGACGCCGCCACCACGGCATCGTGCGCCGATACCACGCGACCCAGTTGACGAAAAAGAGAATGTGGCGCGCTTCTTCCTGGATCACGGGCTCGAAGGTTTCGACCAGTTCTTCCGGGAAATAGCCCGACAGCTGCGCGGAGCGAAACAGGCCGAACGCGAAGAAGCTGTCGATGCACTCGCTGTAGCCGGTGAACATCCACGCCCATTCGGCGTCGCGCGGTGCGGGGTAATGGGGCTCGGGCGCGAGCTCGATGCCGTACGCGGCGACGAGCCGCGACAGAACGTGCTTGTGGCGCGCCTCTTCGGCCGCGTCCATTTCGATTGCTTCGCGCACCAAAGGGTCTTGCACCTGCGCGGCATACGTGGCGACCCGGATCGACGCGCGGCCTTCCGTCTGCACGGCGATGTCCCAGATGGGCAGCGACGTGATGCGCTTGAGCGCGTCGGTGGGCAATGGCGGCCAGTCGATGACGGCTGGCTTGTACGGATTGTGAGTTTCCAGCAGCATCCGGCAGAACATCTGCTTGTGTTCTTCGGAGCCGATGGGCATGCGCGCGTGTCCGTGGAACGTCCAGTGACGCAGCGCGCGATCGTGATCGGCTTCTGTTATCAGGGTGTCGGACATGACAGGCGAATACTTTGGCGAGTTATTCCGCCTATTCTGTCATACCCCGTCAATCTGTGGCGTGGAGCGGGCGCTTACCGTAGTGCCGCACGCGTTTTCGCGCTGCACGGCGTGAAAAATTGCAATGCAGTATTGCGCTCATTGCTGACTATCGATCCACAGACGCCCCCAGCGAAACGCATACGCGAGCGCATGTTCTTCGTCGAAGAAGTAATCAAGCGCATCGAACGAATACGCGTGTCCGTCGTTGGCGGCCGTGGCCTTTTCGATCGTGAGATTCGCTGCGAAGAGCCCATTGGGCAGGCGCTGCGCAGCGGGGGCTACTTCATAGCCCTTGTAGCGGATGTGTCGGTTCATCGGTTTCATGTTCGATCGCCTCCCCGCGGCGGATTGCGCGTTGCGCGGCGATCAGTCGAATGAAGCGGGCAGGGACTAGCGTAGGCTGTGCCGTGTAGCGCGTGAACCAATCTTTCGTCGCAAGCAAATCACGGGTGGCCGGGAACGGTCTTCGAAGATCTGGATGTGGCGTTATCGCGTGCGTTGGCGCGATCATCCGGCGGCGAGGTGGGCGTGTCTGTTATTTGGGCCACGATGGCGGGCCCAGGTGTGTTGGCGAGCGCACGCAGCGCGCGCGTCGACAGTGACATACGCCAGGGACGCACGCTGTCGGCCTGGAGATGGGGCAGGCCGAAGTGCATGGCGCGCGTCGGTGAACGCGATGCGCCGCTGCATCGCGTTACTTTGCGACGGCGTCGATGCGCAAGCGTGTCAGTTCGCGAGTGCGAAAACTTTGCTGGCGCGGGTTTCGTCGGCGGGGTCCGGCGTTGCGGCGGCTGCATGAGACGCGGCGCACGCCTGCTGCGAATGTTGCGAGTGCGAGCGGAACGCCAGCGCGAACTGCGCGGCCTGCTGGCCGACCATCGACAGCTGTTCGACGACCTTCGGATCGGAGCACGTATCGGCCGTATCGAAGCGTGTTTCGAGCGTGTTGATGCCCGCGCCGAACGGCGTCGGCCAGCCACGCAGCGCGTGCACGATCGAGCGCAGCGACGTCAGCACCGAGCCCGCCGCCTGCCATCCATACGCAGTGACGATGCAGCCGACCGCGCGACCGTCGAGATAAGGCCGCGCTTCGCCGCGCAATTCTTCGAGCGTGTCGAGCGCGTTTTTTACGAGACCCGACACGCCGCCATGATAGCCGGGCGTCGCGATGACGAGGGCATCGGCGTGACGGACGGCCTCGATGAGTTCGAGCTGTTCGTCGGTGCGATGCGTGCTTTCGGGCGCATAGTGCGGCAGGCTATGCAGGAACGTGCCGCCGAAGAGGCGCGTGCGCGCGCCGGCCTGCTCCGCGCCGCGCAATGCGAATCCGAGCGCGCGTTCGGTGGACGACGCAGCGCGCGTGGTGCCGCCGATGCCGATCACGAGCGGGCGGCGGTTCTGATCGAAACGGGTCAACTGGATGCTCCTTGCTGCTGTGACGGCTGGCCGGATGCACGGTCGACAACATGACGTGTTTTCCATGCGAACGGCGCGTGAACCTGAACTGTCATCTTAGTGACCGATGGTAGCAGCGCGAAACGACTTTTTGTTCTAACGATATAACGGGGAAAGGGTCTTTGGCCGCGTTACGCCGGGTGGAATCCTTGTGCGAAAGGCTTCGTTGGCGGGCACGGGGACGGGCGTTATGATGGACCCGTCTCCTCCATGAAAACTCCTTGACATGGGATTGGCCCCGGCTCGAAACGGACCGGGGCATTTTTTTGCGCGCTTTCGGATGCGCGCGATGTGCGCAATGCTTGCAGCAGCGCAAAGGGGAGGCAACGGACGGGCCCTATTGCGGCATCGGCACGATCCGCTGCACGGCGAGCGAGTTGTCCTGCGCCGTTTGCTGGCGCGCGTCGGGCGTGACGCACACGTCGTCTCCCTGAAAGGCCTCGCGCCACACGAAGCCATTCTTGCAGGTGTTCGGCCCGTAGGCGCCGCCTGTCGGCGAGCGGTTGTCGGCGGCGGCCCTGTTTTCAGCGTAGATGCGCGCCTGTGTATCGGGCGTCACGCATACGCGGTCGCCGGGCCGCGCCTGTCGCCACACGTAGCCCTTGATGCACGCGCCGCGCAGATGCGCGCGCCGTTGCAGCTCGATCTTCGATATGGCACCGCTCGCGGCGGGACGATCGACGGCAACGGAAGCCGGCGATGCGACCGCGTCCTCGACGGCGGGCGCGTGCTGATTCGAACCCGACATCTTGAGCAGCACCGCGCCCGTCAGTCCCACGGCGGCCAGCGCGCCGACGATCGGCAGCAGCCGCGTGCGCCGCTTCGTCTCGACGGGCTTGTCGGGAGCGGGCGGCGCTGCAGGCGTCGTGTCCTTGTCCGCGCCCCCATGCCCGCGCAACGCGTTGATCAGCAATTGCACGTCGCTGTCCCATCGCGCGTGCGTCAGCTCGATCGAGTTGCGATACGCGAGATCCTTGATGTCGTCGGGCAGGTCGGCTTCCTGCGGCATCGTCGCGCCCTGCACGAGCACGGGAATCAGCGTCACGCCGCGCTTGAGCGCCGACGACGTTTCGAGCCGCACGAAGTCGTTCGGATTGTCGAGCCGCCGCTTGCCGTCCTTGCCGGTGACGGTGAGCCACGTTCGTCCGATCAGCGAGAGCACGACGCCGCACTGGTCGATATTCGTCTCGATCGCGCGGCGGAAGTCGGCGCCCGGTTGGATCGTCGCGACGTCCATGAACACCAGTTGCTCGCCGAACACCTCGCGCAACGATTCGAACAGGCGTCCCGCCTGACCTTCCGTGTCTTCGCGCCTATAACTGATGAAAATGGGCCGCATCGAACGATCCTCCCTCAACGGGTTGAACGGCGAGCCGAACCTGCAATTCAAAACCTTTCCATTAAAGCAGAGCGATGCGTGTCGCGTCAGGAATGCAAACGGACATCCGCCGCCCGCGCCGCGGACGATCTGTGCGGCAGCCAACCGACCGCGCCGCGCAAAGCGGATAACGCTTTCCGGTCCGATGCGCGTATGGCGTTAGATACATGCAATGCGTCCGATACCGCGTCGCGCGTGAACCAACGCTTCCGCGATACGTTCGCGCAAGGCCGTATCGATTGCGCGCGGTTCCTGGAGATCGAATCGAATGACGGCCGATGTTGCAGACCAGGTCGTGCTTTTCTCCGGCCACATGATCGATGCGCCCGGGCGGCCCATCGAGCGTTTTCCGGCGAGACTCGCGCCGCGCGTCGCGCAGGCGATCGGCGACGAACTGGACGCGATACGCGTTGGCCGCACGGACATCGGGCTGTGCGGTGCCGCTTGCGGAAGCGATCTGCTGTTCGCCGTCGCGGCGCTCGAACGGCATATGACGTTGCGCATTCATCTGCCTTTCGACGAGAGAGCGTTCATCGAGCTCTCCGTCGCGATCGGCGGCGAGCGATGGGTCGAGCTTTATCGACACGTCACGCAAAGCGCGGCCTGCATCGTTGCAGACGACGTGCTGGGCCCGTTGCCGCCGGGCGCCGATCCGTTCACACGCAACAATCTGCTGATGCTGTCGGAAGCGAGGCGGATCGGCGCGCGCGCGTTCACGTTCGTGTGCGTGTGGGACGGCCAGCCCGGCGACGGGCCGGGCGGCACCGCGCACCTGGCAGGTGCCGTGCGAGCGGCTCACGGCCAAGTGCGAATCATCGACATACGTGCGCTGGCGAATGAGCCCGGAGCATGACGCGCGAGGTGCGTTCCCGCGCGCAATGATCGCGGTGAAGGACAACTCAAAAGTAAATATAAAAGCCAACTTCGGACGCGCTATCAGCACCCGCACGCCGCGCTCTGTTCGGCATCGCGCAAAATCCGCAAACTCACCTTGGCAAGTCAGCCCTCTTTGCTATGCTCATTGAAGCCTGGGCAAGCCTGCCGATCTCCCAGGCGCAGACGCGCTGGCGCGCACGCGCCGAATTCTCGCGCTCTTCTCGCGCTCATCGGGAGCCTCGCCATGAATGCGTTCGACACGCTGCTCGCGCAAACCCTCAGCTCGCCCGATCTGCTTTCTGAAACCGTGGGCAACGAAGAGCGCCAGGCCTACGACACGGAGCATCCCGTCACGCTGCCCGTGCGCCGCGCCGCATTGCCCGCGATTTCCGACCGGGCTGTCGAGCTGATCGTCACCTTCGAGGTCACGAGCGAGGCCGTGTACAACCGGCTCTACGTGCATCCCGTCTGGCCGCAAGGGCAATCGGGATGCACGATCGGCGTCGGCTATGACCTCGGCTACGTGGACGCCCAACGCATGACGTCCGACTGGAACGCCGCGCAACTGGCCGCCGCCGACGTCGCGTTGCTCGCGCGCGTCTGCGGGCTCAAGGGCACGGCCGCGCAACAGGCGCTCGCGAACGTGAAGTCGGTGAACGTGCCGTTCGCGGCGGCAAACACGGTGTTCAGGCAGGTGACGCTGCAACGCACGATTGCGCAGACGATTGCCGCGTTGCCCAAAGCCGATCAGCTGAAACCCGATTGCCTCGGCGCGCTGGTCTCGCTCGTCTACAACCGCGGCGCATCGTTCGCGGCCGCGGGCGACCGCTACACCGAAATGCGCGCGATCGCGGCCGACGTCGCGAACGGCAATCTCGCCGATATCCCGGCGCAGTTCCGCGCGATGAAGCGGCTGTGGCAGAACCAGCCGAACATGCAAGGCCTCGTGCGCCGCCGCGAGCTGGAGGCGCTGCTGTTCGAACAGGGATTGAGCAGCTGACACGCCCGCTGTCGACGAACCGCGGCGGGTTCGCGCAACGACGGGCCCGATGGAGCGAAGCGTGCAAAACATCGAAGGGGCCGTGGCGCCCGGCGTGCTCGCGGGACTGTCGCAAGAGTGCGCACCCGCTGCCTCCGACGACAGGCGGCTGAAGATCAGCGTCATCAACGGCAATTTGCAGTTCATTCAGGAGCCGCTTCTGATCGGCCACTACCGCGATGCGTCGCTGACGGGCGTCGAGCGCGTCGTCGACGATCTGATCGGCGGCGCGTTGAGCACGTCGATCCGTCTCGGGCGTTATCCGCAGCATCTCGGCAGCCAGCAGGTGTTCGTCAACGCGGGCTTCCGTTCGCCGCATCCGTTTCGCCTGCCGCGGCCGGCGGGGCTGATCGTCGTCGGGCTCGGCAGCGAGGGACAGCTTCGCGCAAGCGACCTCGCGACGACCGTGCGCCTCGGCGTGATCGCATGGGCGCAGCGGCTGGCCGAGAACGAGGAGCAGGGCGCGGAGCCGTTCTCGCTCGCGGCGACGCTGATCGGCAGCGGCGGCACGGGCATCGCGCCCGGCCAGGCGGCGCGGCTCGTCGCCGAAGGGGTGCAGGATGCGAACCTGCGGCTTGCGAGCACCGACTGGCCGTGCGTTCGGCACCTGCGGCTGATCGAGCTTTACCTCGATCGCTCGACGGAAGCGTGGCGCGCGCTGAAGCTGCTCGAACAGGCGAGCCCCGAGTGCTACGAGATCGACGACGCCATCCTGACTTCGACGGGCGCGCTGCTGCGGCCTCTCGACAGCAGCTATCGCGGCGCCGACTACGATCTGATCAGTGCCGTCACGCAGATCGACGCGTCAGGCGACACCAACATCGTCTACACGCTCGACACGCGCCGCGCGCGCACGGAAGTCCGCGCGACGGCGACGCAAGGGCGTCTGCTCGCTCAGCTCGTGAAGGCGGCGTCGAGCGCCGACAACGACGACGCGAATATCGGCCAGGTGCTCTATCAGCTGATCGTTCCGCGCGAGATGCGGCCGTTTCTCGCGGGCGGATCGGAGATGCAGATCGAAGTCGACAGCGGCACGGCCGGCATTCCGTGGGAAATGCTCGACACGTCCGCGAACGCGTCGCAGCGCAACGCCGATTCGCCACGCCCGTGGGCGATACGCGCGAAGCTGCTGCGCAAGCTGCGCATCGGCGACTTTCGACATCGCGTCGACGATGCGCCGCGTGACGCGCAGATTCTCGTGATCGGCGAGCCGTACTGCAACGATCCGCGCTATCCGGCGCTGCCGGGCGCGCGGCAGGAAGCGCGGGCGATCGCGAACCTGTTGCGCGAGAAGATCGGCGCGGCGCGCGTGACGGGGCTCGTCGCCGCATCGGACGATGAACGCGGACCGGACGCGCGCAACATCATCAGCACGCTGCTCGAACGCGACTGGCGCGTGCTGCACATCTCGGGACACGGCGAGCCGCCCGCCGACGACGCACACCCGGTCGATGCCGGCGACGACCGTCTGCGCGGCGTCGTGCTGTCGGACGGCATCTTTCTCGGGCCGCGCGAGATCGGCATGTTGCAGCGCACGCCCGAACTCGTGTTCGTGAACTGCTGCTATCTCGCCGCGCGCAGCGGCGACCAGTTGCTGAAGGCCGCGGACGTGCCCGTGTACGACCGGCCGCGCTATGCCGCGAACATCGCCGAGGCGCTGATCCGGATCGGCGTGAAGTGCGTGATCGCGTCGGGCTGGGCCGTCGACGACGAACCCGCGCAACAGTTCGCGACCGTTTTCTACCGGCGGATTCTCGAAGGCGAGCGCTTTCTCGATGCCGTCGCCGTCGCGCGCGACGCGGCGTGGCTATGCGGCGGCAACACATGGGCCGCGTACCAGTGCTACGGCGACGCGAACTGGACGCTCGAACCGGCATCGGGCAGCATGGGCGCGCGCGAGCGCACGGCCGAGGACTGCTATGCGGGCATCGCGTCGTCGGTGTCGTTGATACTCGCGCTCGAAGAACTGGAGACGAGCGCGCGCTTCGACGCATCGGGCTCGCCGGACCGGCTGTGCTATCTCGACGAGCGTTTCGGCTCGCGCTGGGGCGCGCAGGGCGACGTCGCGGAGGCGTTCGGCAGGGCATGGTCCGCGTGGCGGATCGAAGAGAAAGCTGTCGAGTGGTACGAGCGCGCCGTGCGCGCGGGCGACGGCCGCACGACGTTCGCCGCGACCGATCAGCTCGCGAACCTGCAGGCGCGGCTCGCGTGGACCACGCTGAAGGCGAAGGCGGCGCAGGGCGGCGAGAGCGTCGTATCCGCGTCCGATATCGACGCCGCGCGCAGCCAGGTCCAGAACAGCATCGCGCTGCTTCAGTCGCTGCTCGACGTGCGGCGCACGGTCGACCGCCTGAGCATTTGCGCGGCGGCATACAAGCGCGTCGCGCTCGTCGAGCGGATCGCAGGCGACGAAGCGGCGGAGTCGGCGGCGATCGGCAAGATGCTTGCGCTGTATCGTGAAGCCGAGCAGCTCGGCGATGCGCAAGGCGATGCCGCGACGTTCTATCCGCTGATCAACCGGCTCGCGGCCGAACTGATGCTGGGCATGGGCGCGCCGTCAGCGGACGGATTCGACGCTGCTTCAGTGGAGAGGCTCAGGCACATGCTCGAGCAGTGCGTGCATGGGGAACCGGACTTCTGGAACATCTCGGCGATGACGGAGCTTCGGATCTACGAAAGCCTCGCGGCGAAGCAGCTCGAAGCGAGCTTCGCCGCGATCCGCGCGGATTTCGTCGATCTGCACACGCGCGTGCCGTCGAGAAGCAACTGGAGCTCCGTGCTCGATCAATACGATTTCGTGCTCTATCCGTATGCGAACCAGCCGGCTATTGCAGACGGCGAGAAAGCGGCTGTCGCGCAGTTGCTCGACATGCTCAGGCAATGGGTGCATGAGGACCAGCCGCCGTCACCGCAGCAGCCGTCGGCGTGAGCGCTCGTAGTGCTTGTGGCGCTCGTAGTGTTCGTCGCGTTCGTCACGTTCGTCACGACAGATCGGGCAGCGCGCTCAGATAACTGCTCGTGAAGCTCGCCACCTTCTGTTGCAGCGTCGCCTGAACGGCGTCGAGCACCGACAGGTTGATCTGCGCCGTCGTCGAGAAGCGCTTGAGGTTCGCCTCGTTGTTCTGCACCTTGACGAACAGCACTTGCGTGATCGTCATGCTCGCCGCCAGCGAAAACGCCATCAGCGATACGCTGAGATCGCCCGCTTCCGTCGGCTCGGCGAGCGCGATCTGGAAGCTCGCCGTGTTCGCGCGCCGGCTTTCGCGATTGAAGAGCGTGATCCATGGCGTCGACGTATCCATCGAACGCAGCGCCTTCAGCGTCGCGTCGATCAGCGGCGCGGCGGCGATGGCGCCCGGCCCGAGCAGCAGCGCCGCGACGGCCGTGATCGCTTCGTGCACGTCGAGTCCTGCCTCGCCCGATACATAGTCAGTCATCTCACAGCTTTCGACGCGCCATCCGAGATTCGACAGCACGCCGCCATAGCCGCGATACCAGTTCTGCGTGTCGTCGGGCGAAATCCCCTGGTGCTTGAGGATCAGTTGCGCGAGCAACAGCGAGTCCGCGACGGCCTGGCGCCGGTTTGCCGGAACGCCCGACTTGAACGACACCACGCCCGAGCCCGCGACGATCGCCTGGTCCTTGCTCGCGTCGAACGCCGGCGGCTGCAGGTTCGACGTGTTGGGATCGGCGCCGCGCCGGCGCTGGTCGGGCAGAACGGCGCCCGTCACGAAGGCAGTCGCCTGCTCGGCGGTGGCAGTGGTCATGACGATGCTCCTCGGCGGATAGGGAGGGGGCGATGGATCGTGGGATATGGCGTATGTGGCGCATGCGGCGCATGTGGCCAGCGCGGCACGTTCCATCAGGTTAGGTCATCGATGCGGATTGGGCGGTGTTTTTTTCGCTTCGATCCCTGTCCAATACGCGGTCCAACACGCGGCTCACCACGCGATCCGCTTTTGTTATCGGCCCATCCAAACCTCGGATTGTTCCCGTATCGGGCAGCGATTTATATTGCGTACACCGAGGGCCGTCACCGACCACGGACACACAATGAAGAATGCGCGGCACGTTAAGACTGCGCATCGGGACAGCCTTGCATGGGACGGGAGTAAGCGCTAAAGCGCTAACTCCGATCGACAAAGGGAGCACGCATGAATCGTATCGATCTGGAGGGCCGCGTCGTCGTCATCACGGGCGGCGCGCGGGGTATCGGCTATGCGGTTGCGCAGCGCGCGCTGCGCTCGGGCGCGAGCGTCTCGCTGTGGGACAGGGACAACGAACGGCTTGCACGCAGCAAGCACGAGCTCGGCGAACTCGTCGGCGAACACGGCAAGGTCTCCGCCGTCACCGTCGATCAAACGAAAGAAGCCGAGATCGATGCCGCCGTCAGCAAGACGCTCGCCGCGCACGGCGCGATCGACGTGTTGATCAACTGTGCGGGCATCACGGGCGGCAACGGCACGACATGGGAACTCGACCCGAATGTATGGCGACAGGTGATCGACGTCAATCTGATCGGCCCATATCTCGTGTGCCGCGCGGTCGTTCCGCAGATGCTGAAGCAGGGCTACGGGCGCATCGTGAATATTGCATCGGTGGCGGCCAAGGAGGGCAATCCGAACGCGTCGCACTACAGCGCGTCGAAGGCGGGCCTGATCGGCCTCACCAAATCGCTCGGCAAGGAACTCGCGACGAAGAACATCCTCGTCAATGCCGTCACGCCCGCTGCCGCCAAAACAGAAATCTTCGATTCGATGTCGCAACAGCACATCGACTACATGCTCTCGAAGATACCGATGAACCGCTTCCTGCTGCCTGAAGAAGCGGCATCGCTGATTCTGTGGCTGTCGTCGGAAGACTGCGCGTTCAGCACGGGTGCGGTGTTCGATCTGTCGGGCGGCCGCGCGACTTATTGAGCGTGTCGCGTCCCAACCCGCGGCAACCCGCGGCAACTTCGAGAAGAACAACAAGGGCACATGCATGCCGTCCACGCGCTTGCGCGATATAGAAGACACCAGGAGACACGATGAGCCGGACCCCACCCGAATCCATCGACGGCATCGTCGGCCAGGTCATGCGGCGGCTGTTGCCGTTCCTGCTGCTGATGTACGTGCTCGCGTTTCTCTACCGCGCGAACATCGGCTTTGCGCAGAAAGCGTTGCAGCACGACACGGGCATTTCGAACGCGGCGTTTGCGTTCGGCGCGGGTGTGTTCTTCGTCGGCTATGCGCTCTTCGAGGTGCCGAGCAATCTGCTGCTGCATCGCGTCGGCGCGCGGCTGTGGATGTGCCGGATCATGGTCACGTGGGGCATCGTGTCGGCGGCGATGAGTCTCGCGCATACGGCGACGGCCTTCTACACGCTGCGCTTCCTGCTGGGCGTCGCGGAAGCCGGCTTCTTTCCGGGCGTCATCTATTACCTCACGCGCTGGTTTCCTCAAGCGGCGCGCGGACGTGCCGTCGGCGTGTTCTATTTCGGCGCGCCGCTCGCGTTCATGTTCGGCAGTCCGCTGTCGGGCCTTCTGCTCGATCTGCACGGCATGTTGGGCCTCGCGGGCTGGCAGTGGCTGTTCCTGATCGAGGGCGGGCTCGCATCGATCGTCGGCGTGTGCGCGTTCTTCTATCTCGACGACCGGCCCGACGACGCCACGTGGCTCACGCCCGCCGCGCGCAAAACGTTGATCGCGGCACTCGACGACGATGCCCGCGCCGCCGCCGCGCACGGCCCGCATAACATCGTCGCGGCGCTGGTGGACAGGCGCGTGCTGCTGCTGTCCGCGATCTATCTGCTGATCCAGATGAGCGTGTATGGCGTGATCTTTTATCTGCCGCAGCAAGTGGCCGCGCTGATGGGCGAATCGGTGGGCCTGCGCGTCGGTCTCGTCGCGGCCGTGCCGTGGATCTGCGCGCTCGCGCTAACCTGGATCGTGCCGCGCCGCGCCGATCGAACGGGCGCGCACCGAAGCTGGGCTGTCGCGCTGCTGGTGCTCGCGGGTTGCGGCATCGGCGTGTCGGGTCTCGCGCACAGTCCGCTCGTCGCGTTGCTCGCGCTGTGCTGCGCGGCAAGCGGCTTCATCGCCGCGCAGCCGCTCTTCTGGACGTTCCCGACGCGATATCTGACGGGCGCGGCGGCCGCGGGCGGCATCGCGCTGATCAATTCGCTCGGCAGCCTTGGCGGCTTCATCGCGCCGACGCTGCGCACGAGCGCCGAGCATGCGTTCCAGTCGGCGTCGGCGGGGCTGCTGTTGCTGGGCGCGGCGAGCCTCTTCGCCGCGCTGCTGATCGGCACGGCGGTTCGCCTGCGCACCGCGCGCGAAACGCCCGCTTTCCCGCAACCCATTCGCCGCGTCCGCTAATACGAGGCGCGCGCAAACCACGAACGGAGCTCTAGAACATGGCGATGCCCACTATCCGGCACGTGCGTGCCTTCGTCGTCCGCGGCGGCGGCGCGGACTATCACGACCAGGCCGACGGACACTGGATCGACGATCACATCTCGACGCCGATGGCGCGTTATCCCGAGTACCGGCAAAGCCGCCAGTCGTTCGGCATCAACGTGCTGGGCACGCTGGTCGTCGAAATCGAAGCAAGCGACGGCACGGTCGGCTTCGCGGTGACGACGGGCGGCGAGATTGGCGCGTTCATCGTCGAGAAGCATCTCGCGCGCTTTCTCGAAGGGCAGCTCGTGACGGACATCGAGAAGATGTGGGATCAGATGTACTTCTCGACGCTCTACTACGGACGCAAAGGCATCGTGCTCAATACAATTTCGGGCGTCGATCTTGCACTGTGGGATCTGCTCGCGAAAGTGCGCAAGGAGCCTGTCTATCAGCTATTGGGCGGACCCGTGCGCGACGAGCTTCAGTTCTATGCGACGGGCGCACGGCCCGATCTCGCGAAGCAGATGGGCTTCATCGGCGGCAAGCTGCCGTTGCAGCACGGTCCTGCCGAAGGCGAAGCGGGCCTGAAGCAGAACATCGACAAGCTCGCGGATATGCGCAGCCGTGTCGGCAGCGACTTCTGGCTGATGTACGACTGCTGGATGAGCCTCGACGTCACCTACGCGACAAAGCTCGCGAAGGCCGCGCATGAGCACGGACTCAAGTGGATCGAAGAAGCGCTGCCGCCCGACGACTACTGGGGTTACGCCGAACTGCGCCGCAATGTGCCGCGCGGCATGATGGTGTCGACGGGCGAGCACGAAGCGACGCGCTGGGGCTTCCGGATGCTGCTCGAGATGAACTGCTGCGATCTGATTCAACCGGACGTGGGCTGGTGCGGCGGCATCACCGAGCTGATCAAGATTTCCGCGCTCGCCGATGCGCACAACGTGATGGTCGTGCCGCACGGCTCGTCGGTGTACAGCTATCACTTCGTTGTGACGCGCCACAACTCGCCGTTCGCCGAGTTTCTGATGATGGCGCCGAAGGCCGATCAGGTCGTGCCGATGTTCACGCCGCTCTTGCTCGACGAGCCCGTGCCCGTCAACGGCCGCATGAAGGTGCCCGATACGCCGGGCTTCGGCGTGCGGCTGAACCCCGAGTGCAAGCTCGAACGGCCTTATCAGCATTGATCCATACGTCGATTGTAGGAGAGGCACGTGCTGCTGAAAGACAAGGCGGTGATCGTCACGGGCGGTTCGCGCGGCATTGGTCGCGCGATCGCGGTGGCGTGCGCGAAAGAGGGCGCCGATGTGGCGATCAACTACTGGGGCGACAACGACGCGTCGTATAACCGGCGTTCCGCCGTCGAAGAAGTGGTCGGCGAGATCGCGGCATTGGGGCGGCGCGTGATCGCCGTCGAAGGCAACGTCGCGGCGAAAGAGACGGGCCCCGAGCTGGTGCGCCGCACGGTCGACGCGTTCGGCAAGGTCGACGTGCTTGCGAGCAACGCGGGCATCTGCCCGTTCCATGCGTTTCTCGACATGCCCGCTGACGTGCTCGAAACCACGGTCGCCGTGAATCTGAACGGCGCGTTCTTCGTCACGCAGGCGGCTGCGCAGCAGATGAAGGCGCAGGGCACGGGCGGCGCGATCGTCGCGACCAGTTCGATTAGCGCGCTCGTCGGCGGCGGCATGCAGACGCATTACACGCCGACCAAGGCGGGCGTCCATTCGTTGATGCAGTCGTGTGCGATTGCGCTCGGGCCGTACGGCATCCGCTGCAACTCGGTGATGCCCGGCACGATTGCGACCGATCTGAACGCCGAAGATCTCGCCGACGAAGCAAAGAAAGCGTACTTCGAGAAGCGCATTCCGCTGGGCCGTTTAGGCCGTCCGGAAGACGTCGCCGATTGCGTCGTGTTTCTCGCGTCGGACCGCGCGAGGTATGTGACGGGCGCCGCGCTGCTCGTCGATGGGGGGCTTTTTGTTAATCTGCAATAGCGGTTTTGTGTCTGCGACGGCTTTTGTTTTCTGGTCTTTTTGCCTTTGCGCTGGCATCCGCGTTAGCGCCTCGCGGCGCGGGCGTTGCCCCTGTGCGGGGCGGCACTCACTTTCTTTGCCGCCGCAAAGAAAGTAAGCAAAGAAAGCGGGCTCATACCGCCAATGCTTGACCTCTACCCACGGGCTCTCAACGTCCCCATGTTTCGAGCGACTGCATTCTGGCCCATGTTCGTTGCCAACGCACTGGTTAAATGCCTCACCCGCTTCATACACCCGTGGCACGGCTAAGGGCATCGAACACGTCAGCGCCGCATGTCGGTAGTGAATGAGGTTGCTATACCGTACAGGACGCCGCCCGCACTTGAGCCGCATCGCGTGGCGAGGGTGTCCTGCGCGGCGCGAATGCCTACACACAGTTTGCCGCAAAGGGGCCGCAAATATTCGGTGTCGCGGGCTGCAACACGGGTGCATGAAGCGGGTGAGGCGTTTAGCTAGAGCGTTGGCGACGAACATCAGCGAGCACACTGCCGTATGAAACTCGGGGACGTTGAGAGCCCGTGGGTAAAGGTCAAGCACTGGCGGTGTGAGCCCGCTTTCTTTGCTTACTTTCTTTGCGGCGGCAAAGAAAGTGAGTGCCGCCCCGCACAGGGGCAACGCCCGCGCCGGTAGGCGCATCGCGGATGCCAGCGAAGGGCAAAGCAAACCAACGCAATCGCGGATGCCGGCAGCAAGCCATAGAGACCAAAACAAAGCGGTCGCAGACACAAACCACATCGCGGAGGCTCGCGACAAGGGCAAAAACCCAACAGCATCGCAGACAACAAAAAAACTCAAACCGCCAGGGTCTCCTCACCCGCCAGCCGTTGCGAATGCGTGCGCAGCAGGTCTACGAAGCGCTGTGCCGGTTCGGCCAACGCTTCATCCTTGCGCGTGAGGATGCCAAACCCCGCGAGGCTCTTGCCTATCTCGACGGGCAGCGCGACAAGCAGCTTGCCGCGCACATGATCGCGCACGACGGACTCCGGCAGCATCGCGACGGCGTCGTAGTTTTCGAGCAGTTGCAGCGTCGCGAAGATCGACGCGCATTCCGTCAGGTTCGCGGGCGTGCCGAGACCCGCGCGCGCCAGCTCTTCTTCGAACAGCATGCGCGCCGGACTCGTGATCGGCTGCGCGACCCACGGCCAGGCCATCAGATCGGGCAACGTGATCGACGCGTGATTCGCGAGCGGATGCACGGCACGCACGACCAGCACGAGCGTCTCGCGTGCGAGCGGTTCGAAGCTGAAGTCGTTGTGCTGCAGCGGATCGGTCAGACGTCCGAGAGCGAGATCGATTTCGCGGCGATGCAGCAACTGCACGACCTGATCGCTCGTTTCGCCGAGGATGCAGACGTGCAGCAGCGGCCTTTCGGTTTTCAGCGCGGCGACGGCCATCGCGAGCAGATCGGGCGCGGCGCCCATGATCGCGCCGACGGTCAGCTGCCCGTGGCCGCCTTTGCGCTTCATATCGAGGTCTTCGGCAAAGCGCGTGAGGTCCGCGAGCGCGCGCCGCGCATAGGCGAGCGTGACGACGCCGAGCGGCGTCGGCTGCATGCCCCGCGCGTTGCGCTCGAACAGCAGAAAGCCGAGCGCTTCCTCGATGTCGCCGAGCATGCGGCTCGCGCTCGGCTGCGCGACGTTGATGGCGTCGGCGGCCTGATGGACGTTGCGTGCGTCGTCGAGCGCGACGAGCAGCGCAAGATGCTTGAACTTGAGCCGGTTGACGAGGGCGACGGTGGCGGCGTTCTGGCTCATGAATGGTCCGGCAGTATGGGACAGTCAGCGATTCGGTTTGCGTATCGCCCAATCCCAACAACGGATTGAGATGCTATCGACGCCCGAATTATAGTCGCATCGAGACGCTTCCTCAGAGCGCGCAACGTATAAATGAACAAGAGTGGAGACACGGCCGGCATGGAGACAATCGCTTTCCGGATGGTGCTGAACCCAGGCATGCGCGACGAGTACGAGCGCCGGCATCGGGAGATCTGGCCTGAGCTCGTCGATGCGCTGCGTCAGGCGGGCGTGCGCGACTACCGTATCTTTCTCGACGAAGGCACGCAGCATCTGTTCGCGATCCTGACGCGCACGGCCGATCATTCGATGGAGCGTCTTCCCGATCTCCCCGTGATGCGCAAATGGTGGGATTACATGGCCGACATCATGCAGACGGCGCCCGACCACACACCGCTGCAAGAGCCGCTCGTCCCTGTATTCGAATTGCAGCATCCCTTCAACTGATTCGCGACGCTCGCCGCGCACATGCGCAGGCGACGAAGGACGCGCCATGAAAGTTGTCGACCCGCACATTCATCTGTGGGATCTGAAGACGCATCACTACCCGTGGCTCGCCAATCCGGGCGTGTCGTTCGCCGGCGATGCGCGCGATTTGAAACACGATTATCTGATCGCCGACCTGCAGAACGACGCGGGCGAGATCGAGCTGCTCAAGTGCGTGCACGTCGAGGCGAATCACGATCCCGCCGATCCCGTCGAGGAGACGCGCTGGCTGCAATCGGTGGCGCAGGCGCCAGGCTCGCGCTCGATGCCGAACGGCATCGTCGCGGGCGTCGATCTGTCGGCGAAGAACGCCGCGCAGATACTCGAAGGACACGCGGCATTCGCCAACACGCGCGGCGTGCGGCAGATCCTCAACGTGCATCACGACAAGCTCTATGACTACGTCGGCCGTCATTTCATGCGCGAAGCGGCGTGGCGCGAACACTTCGGGCTGCTGCGCCGATACGGAATGTCGTTCGACATGCAGCTCTATCCGTCACAGATGGACGAAGCGGCCGCGCTCGCGAACCAGCATCACGACACGCAGTTCATCGTCAATCATGCGGGCATGTTCGTCGACCGCAATAGCGTCGCCGGCTATCGCGCATGGCGTGAAGGGATGAAGACGCTTTCGCAATGCCCGAACGTCGCGGTGAAGATCAGCGGCCTTGCGATGTTCGATCATCAGTGGACGGTGGAAAGCCTGCGCCCGTATGTGCTCGAAACCATCGATACGTTCGGCGTCGAGCGCGCGATGTTCGCCTCGAACTTTCCGGTGGATCGGCAGTTCGGCGCGTACGGCGACTTGTGGCGCGCGTATGCGTCGATCGTCGGCGCGGCGAGCGACGCGGAAAAGGATGCGCTCTTCGTGCGCAACGCCGAACGGCTCTATCGCATCTGAAGCATTGAAGCATCGAAGCATCGAAGCATCCGGGCATCTGAAGCATCCGACAACACGCGGTCGCAGCACGAAGGAGGAGAGGGTGCAGCAACACATTCAGGAAGTGCCGAGGCTGGAACTGCGGCACGCGAGCAAATCGTTCGGGCGCGTGCGCGCGCTGTCGGACGGCGAGCTCGTGTTATGGCCCGGCGAAGTGCATGCGCTGCTCGGCGAAAACGGCGCGGGCAAGTCGACGCTCGTGAAGATTCTCGCGGGCGTGCATCAGCCCGATACGGGCGAGCTGCGCATCGACGGCATCGAGCGCCGCTTCGCGACGCCCGCCGAAGCGCGCGATGCGGGACTCGCCGTCATCTATCAGGAACCGACGCTGTTCTTCGATCTGTCGATAGCCGAGAACATCTTCATGGGACGGCAGCCTGTCGATCGCTTCGGGCGCATCCAGCACGAAGCGATGCGCCGCGAAGTCGACAGCCTGCTTGCGTCGCTCGGCGTCGATCTGCGCGCGGATCGCCTCGTGCGCGGTCTGTCGATCGCCGACCAGCAGGTGATCGAGATTGCGAAGGCGCTGTCGCTGAACGCGAACGTGCTGATCATGGACGAGCCGACAGCCGCGCTGTCGCTGCCCGAAGTCGAGCGGCTCTTTGCGATCGTGCGCAAGCTGCGCGAGCGCGACGTCGCGATTCTGTTCATCACGCACCGGCTCGATGAAGTGTTCGCGCTGACGCAGCACGTGACGATCATGCGCGACGGCGCGAAAGTGTTCGACGCGCCCACTTCTGAAATGACGACGGAATCGGTAGTCGCGAAGATGGTCGGGCGCGATCTGGAGACGTTCTATCCGAAGGCGGACGTGAAGCCCGGCGACGTGCGGCTGTCGGTGCGCAACCTGACGCGCATCGGCGTGTTCAAGGATGTGTCGTTCGACGTGCGCGCGGGCGAAATCGTTGCGCTTGCGGGTCTTGTCGGCGCGGGTCGCAGCGAAGTGGCGCGCGCGATCTTCGGCATTGATCCCATCGATTCGGGCGACGTGCATATCGCGGGCAAGCGTCTGAAAACGGGCAATCCCGCCGCGGCCGTGCGCGCGGGGCTCGCGCTCGTGCCCGAAGACCGTCGTCAGCAAGGGCTCGCGCTCGAGCTGAGCATCGCGCGCAATGCATCGATGACGGTGCTCGGACGGCTCGTGCGCCACGGCCTGATCTCGACGCGCAGCGAAACGCAGCTCGCGACGCGCTGGGGCACGCGGCTGCGGCTGAAGGCGAGTGATCCGTCCGCGCCCGTCGGCACGCTGTCTGGCGGCAATCAGCAGAAAGTGGTGCTCGGCAAGTGGCTCGCGACGGGCCCGAAAGTGCTGATCATCGACGAGCCGACGCGCGGCATCGACGTCGGCGCAAAGGCCGAAGTGTATGGCGCGCTATCAGAACTCGTGCAGGAAGGCATGGCCGTGCTGATGATTTCGAGCGAGCTGCCCGAAGTGCTCGGCATGGCCGACCGCGTGCTGGTGATGCACGAAGGCCGCATCAGCGCAGAGATCGCGCGCGCCGACGCGAGCGAAGAGCGCATCATGAGCGCCGCACTCGGGCAATCGGCGGCATTACTGGGGCGCGCAGCATGATCCGGCATTCGACTGCTTCACATACTTCTTCTCACGCGCCTTCGCACGCGGCGCCCATCGCGCACGCGCCGTTGCAACACGCGCGCACGGGCCTTGGCGGCTTCGTCTCGACAATCGCGAAGAGCCGCGAGACGACGCTCTTCATCGTGCTGATCCTGCTGATACTGGGCACGTCGCTCGCGCGGCCGCAGTTCCTGAATCTGCAGAACCTGCGCGACGTGCTGCTCAATGTGTCGATCATCAGTTTGCTCACGGCAGGCATGACGGTCGTGATCCTGATGCGGCATATCGATCTGTCCGTCGGCTCGACGGTAGGGATCAGCGCGTACGCCGTCGGCAGCTTGTACGTCGCATTTCCGCATATGCCCGTGCTCGTGGCGCTCGTTGCGGGCGTTGTGATCGGGCTCGTCGCGGGCGGCATCAATGCACTGCTGATCGCGGTCGGGCGCGTGCCGTCGCTCGTCGCGACGCTGTCGACGCTCTATATCTTTCGCGGCGCCGACTACGCGTGGGTGCACGGCGGCCAGATCAACGCGACGAGCCTGCCCGACGCGTACTCGCGTCTCGCGACGGGCACGCTGCTCGGCATTCCGACGCTCGCGCTGATCGCGGCGTTGGTGCTGCTCGCGCTGTCGTTCTATTTGAAGCATTTCCGCGCGGGACGCGAGCATTACGCGATCGGCTCGAACCCTGAGGCGGCGCGGCTCGCGGGCGTCAACGTCGAACGGCGCGTGATGTCGGGCTTCCTGTTGTCGGGCGCGATCGCCGGTTTTGCGGGCGCGTTGTGGCTCGCGCGCTTCGGCACCGTCGACGCAAGCACCGCGAAAGGCATCGAGCTACAGGTGGTGGCGGCCGCCGTCGTCGGCAGCGTGGCGATCACGGGCGGCGTCGGCACGATACTCGGCGCGACGCTGGGCGCGCTCGTGCTCGGCGTGATCAGCATTGCGCTCGTCGTGCTGCACGTGTCGCCGTTTTGGGAGCAGGCGATCGAAGGCGCGCTGATCGTCGCAGCCATCGCCGCCGATACGCTGCTCGCCCGCTCCGTCGCCAAACGCATGATGAGGAAACGCGATCATGGCTAAACCCGATTCCCCGCTGCTCACGCGCAAGCGCGAAACGCCGCTGCGCTGGGAAACGCTGCTCGTCATCGTGCTGATCGCGTCGCTCGCGCTCGGGCGCATGCTGTCGCCCGTGTTTCTGACGGGCGCCAATCTCAGCAACGTGCTCGCCGATCTGACCGAGATCGCGCTGATGGCGCTGCCGATGACGCTGATCATCGTCGCGGCGGAAATCGATCTGTCCGTGGCGTCGGTGCTGGGCGCGTCGAGCGCACTGATGGGCGTGCTGTGGCACATGGGGCTGCCGATGCCCGTCGTGATCGCGCTCGTGCTGCTTTTCGGCATGCTTGCGGGGCTGCTCAACGGGCTCGTGATCGTGAAGCTGAATCTGCCTTCGCTCGCGGTGACGATCGGCACGCTCGCGCTGTTTCGCGGCCTCGCTTACGTGCTGCTCGGCGATCAGGCCGTCGCGGACTTTCCGGCGGGCTATACCGCGTTCGGGATGGATACGCTCGGCGGCACGTTCATTCCGCTGCCGTTCGTGATCGTCATCGTGTGCGCTGTGCTCTTCACCGTGTTGTTGCAGGCGACGGCTTTCGGCCGCAGTCTCTATGCGATCGGCGCGAACTCGACGGCGGCCGCGTTCTCGGGCATCGAGGTCGCGAAAGTGCGGCTGCGTCTGTTCGTATTGTCCGGTCTGGTGAGCGCGCTCGCGGGCATCGTCTACACGCTGCGCTTCACGAGCGCGCGCGGCGACAACGGCGAAGGCTTCGAGCTGTCGGTGATCGCGGCCGTGCTGTTCGGCGGCGTGAGCATTTTCGGCGGACGCGGATCGATGGTCGGCGTGCTGCTGTCGCTGCTGATCATCGGCGTGCTGAAGAATGCGTTGACGCTCGACGATGTCTCCAGCGAAACGCTGACCATCGTGACGGGCGCGCTGCTGCTCGCATCGGTGCTGATCCCGAACGTGGTCGCGCGCTGGCGCGCGATGCGCGACCGCAAGCTGATTGCCGCGCAAACGAAGGCCCTGCCGTAGACGAAGGTAGAAGCCGGTAGCAGCAGGCAGAAGAAGCGCCAGACAGGCAACGTGTTCAATCGACAAACCCGGACAGCACAAGTCCGATCCACCACCAGGAGACAACACATGAACAGACCACTGCATCACGCGGGAGCGCTGATGCTCTGCGCGGCCTTGCTCGGCATCAGCGCCGCGGCGGGCGCGGCCGGCATCAAGTCCGGCCTGAAGATCGCGTTCGTGCCGAAGCAGATCAACAACCCGTACGAAGTGATCGCCGACGACGGCGGGATGGCCGCGATCAAGGAATTCAACGGCGCGGGCAAGGTGGTGGGACCGTCGGACGCGGGCGCTTCGTCGCAGGTGTCGTACATCAACACGCTGACGACGCAGCGTCAGGACGCGATCGTAATCGCGGCGAACGATGCGAACGCGCTCGTGCCGTATCTGAAGAAGGCGATGTCGCAAGGCATCAAGGTCGTGACGTTCGATTCCGATACGGCGCCCGAAGGCCGCCAGCTGTTCGTGAATCAGGCGAACGCGGAGAGCATCGGGCGCGGCCAGATCCAGCTGGTGTCGAAGCTGATGGGCGGCGAGGGCGAGTTTGCGATCCTCTCTGCGACGCCGAACGCGACGAACCAGAACACGTGGATCAAGTGGATGCAGGAGGAACTGAAGAAGCCCGAGTATTCGAAGATGAAGCTCGTGAAGATCGCGTACGGCAACGACGACGACCAGAAGTCGTTCGTCGAGACACAAGGCTTGTTGCAGGCGTATCCGAACCTGAAGGCGATCGTCGCGCCGACGTCGGTGGGCATTGCAGCGGCGGCGCGGTATATCTCGTCGTCGTCGAGCAAGGGCAAGGTCGCCGTCACGGGACTCGGCACGCCGAACCAGATGCGCGCGTTCGTGAAGAACGGCACCGTGAAGGCGTTCCAGCTGTGGGACCCGGGCCAGTTGGGCTATCTCGCGGCGTATGCGGCGGCCAGTCTCGCGTCGGGCGCGATCACGGGCAAAGAGGGTGAATCGTTCGATGCGGGCAAGCTCGGCAAGCGCACGATCGGCCCGCAAGGCGAGATCATTCTCGGGCCGCCGACCACGTTCGACGCGAACAACATCGACAACTTCAATTTCTGACGCGTTTCAGTTTGCTCGACGGAAGAAAGGCCGCTTGCGTGATGCAAGCGGCCTTTTTCTTTGCTGCGCATCTTGCGAACGCAGCGAGCCGCGCAGCGGCATCAGGCGAGCCCGTGTTCCTGCGCGTATTTGACGAGATCGGCGTTCGTCTCCAGGCGGAGCTTCTTCATCGCGGTGCTCTTTTGCGTCGCGACCGTCGAGATCGACCGGTTCACCTGCCGCGCGATGTCGGTCAGCGATGTACCTGCCGCGAAGTGACGTATCACTTCGAGCTCCTTCTTCGTCAGCATCGGCTTGCCGCTCTCCAGTGCGTCGCCGCCCACGCGACGCAGCAGGCGTGCGCGGATCTTCTGCGAAAAGTAGGGCCCGCGATGGCTCGCCACTTCGCGTACGGCAGCCTGAAATTCCGCGATGCCCTCGGTCTTGTCGACGATGCCGGCCACGCCGGAGCGTGAGAGCCGGATCAGCGTGTCGTCGTTGTTGAGCATCGTGAACACGATGATGGGAATGCGCGGGCATTGCCTGCGCAGGCGAGCGATCAGCGCGAGTCCGTCGGTATCGCGCTGCGCGCTGTCCATCGAAAAGTCCGTGACGATCATGTCCCACTGTCCGCCGGACAGCGTCTCCAGCAGCTCCACTCCCGACTTCACGGCCGCGTTGACGGTAAAGCCGGAAAGGCTGCTTAGCGCGTTGATGACAGCATGTCGGATCACCGGATGGTCGTCGGCAATGGCAATCCTGAACTCGCGTGTGGCGTTCATGTTAGTAAGGCGGCGCGGCGCGGGCCCCGTGTCCGCTGCATGCGGAAGATTTGAGATGAAGACCTGCTGAGCGGTGGTGACTTGTCCGCAGTTCTGAAGTGACGCGGATTCTATATCGCAGTGTGCCGACGAATCAAACGTATGTCGTAAGGATCACGAAAATATCCATGAATGAGCCGGTTCTATCGCAATCGTTAGATATTTCGAAGAAATCCGATACCGAAGACCATGCGCAATCAGCATAATCTCGTCGGACGGTTCGAGACACTTTCTGGTTGTGCAGATGCCGTCAAACAGTTTGATGCTCCCCGATTCTATTTGTGAGAAAAAACATGAAAGTCAAAAAGTCAGGATTGCTGATCGCGATGGCCATCGCTGCGGGTGCCGCGCTGCCGACGGCTTCGTTTGCGTCGGACGGAACGATTACATTCACGGGCACGATCACGCCTAACACCTGCACGATCAGCGGCAACGGCGGCGGCCCGTCGTTCACCGTCCAGCTGCCGCCCGTGTCGGTGAAGTCGTTCTCCTCCAGCAGCCCGGTTTCGGGCATCACGCCGTTCAACGTCGCTCTGACCAACTGCACGCCGAGTACGGGCTCTGCCAGCGTGTACTTCGAACCGGGCGCGAGCGTCGATTTGACGACTGGTCAATTGAAGAACATGACGGGAACGGCGACGAACGTCGAGGTTCAGCTGCAAGACAGCAGCGACCAGAAGGTGGTCATCGGCGCGGGCTACAACTCCAGCAGCCAGAAATGGATTTCCATCGTCAACGGCAGCGCGACGCTGATCTATAAGGCCGCGTATGCAATGACGGGCACGGTCGGCGCAGGTTCCGTGAACACCACGACGATGTACTCGATCGTTTATCAGTAAGCAATTGCAGTCGCAGGTTCATACCTGCGTTCCTTGCGGCTGTCATCTGGTTGATCGACGGCCGCGAGAAATCCATGGCGAACCCGGGTTCGCCGGTCCATGCGAGTGAAGTGAGATGGCGGTGCGGAAAAAGCTGGCAGCGGTTTTGACGGTGGTCGCGTTGGCGGTCGGTGTATCGAGTGCTCAGGCGAGCGTGGTCATTAACGGGACGCGTGTGGTTTATCCGTCCGACGAGCGGGAGGTGACGGTCAAGCTCGTCAACGAAGGTGCGGGCCCGGCACTGGTTCAGGCATGGCTCGATACGGGCGACCCCACGACGCTACCCGAAGATGCAAAGGTCCCGTTCAGCCTGTCGCCGCCGCTGTTCCGTCTCGACGCCAGGAAGGGGCAGAGCTTGCGTCTGGTCTACTCGCAAGAACCGTTGGCGCAAAACAGAGAGACCCTGTACTGGCTCAACGTGCTCGAAGTGCCGCCGCTCGTCAACGGCCCGGCCGCGGAAAAGAACACGCTGCAGGTGGCATTTCGCACGCGCATCAAGGTATTTTTCCGGCCTGCGGGTCTGCCGGGCAACGCGCGCGAAGCGCCCGCGCAGATCACCTGGAAATTCGTGAAGAGCGCCAAGGGTGGGTACGCGCTGCAGGCAACCAATCCGACGCCCTATTACGTGACCTTTGCGCATGTTGGCGCGACGGCTGGCGGCAAGAAGTGGTTCAACGAAAAGGGCGGCATGGTCGATCCCGGCTCGACGACGGAGTTCGAGATCGAAAGTCCCGCGCCGTCGGTAGCCGTACCCGAAGAAGTCGACTATCGCTTCGTCGATGACTACGGCGCGGGTGTGGATGGCATTTACCACGCGCCTGGCGCCCGATAAGCCCGGCAACACGATTACACAGACCTTGGCGCACTGCACTTGTGCTGCGCCGGGATGAGTGTGCGCAGCGCATTTGTGCAAAACGAACAACGAACCAACCATGCGTACCAGAGAGCAGTCCACTTTTGCATGTGAAAGCAGCAGGCCGGCCGTCAGGCGCAGCCACGCGCTGATGCTCGGGGCGCTTGCCGCGTCGGTGTCGGCCGTGGGTCACGCGCAAACGTCGACCGTCCCTGACGTGCGGTTCAACGATGACTTCCTGATGAAGCCACGCGGGCGGAACATCGACATTTCCCGCTTCGAGCGTGGCAATCCGATTCCTGCCGGCGACTATCCCGTCGACATTTACGTCAACGGCAACTGGAACGGCAAGGGGCTGATGCGTTTCATCGCACAGGAAGGGAAGGACAGCGCGGTTCCTTGCTTCGACAAGGCATTGCTGCAGCGCCTTGGGCTCAATTTCGACGTGTTGTCGGACGCCGCGCGCGCTGAGATTCAACGAGCAGGGGCGGGAGAGTGCGTCGATCTTGCGGTGATCTCCGAGAGCGCTTCGTATCAGTTCGACCTGTCGGATCTGCGCTTCGATGTCAGCTTGCCCCAGGCTATCGTGCTGCGTGCTCCGCGGGGTTATGTGAGCCCGGAACTGTGGGACGAAGGCGTGCCGTCCGCGACGCTCGGCTACAACGCGAGCACGTTCCATTATTCGGGGCATGGCAATTCGGGCACGCAGTCGTTCATTGCGCTGAACGCGGGCGTCAATATCGGCAGCTGGCATTTTCGCCAGCAGTCGTCATTGCAGCAGGCGACAGGCCGGGGCACGTCGTATCAGGACATCGCGACATACCTGCAGCACGATATTCCATCGCTGAAGAGTCAGCTGATTCTTGGCGATTCGTATACCGACGGCGCGGTGTTTGACAGCATCGGCGTGCGCGGCGTGCAGCTCGTAACCGACGACCGCATGCTGCCCGATTCGCTTCGAGGTTACGCGCCCGTGATTCGCGGCATCGCCACGTCGAATGCGCGCGTCACGGTAACGCAAAACGGCAACCGTCTGTATGAAACAGTCGTTGCGCCAGGGGCGTTCGAAATCAACGATCTCTATGCGACCGGTTATGGCGGGAATCTGCTTGTCACCGTGACGGAGGCAGACGGTAGCCAGCACAGCTATACGGTTCCGTATGCGTCGGTGACGCAGTTGCTGCGTCCGGGGGCGACGCGCTACAACCTCATCGGTGGCGTGATCCGCGACGCGCAGATCGATCATCATAACGCGCTCGTGCAAGGCACGATTCAGCGGGGCATCAGCAATGCAGTCACCGGGTATGCAGGCACGATCCTCGCGGACGGATATATCGCCGGACTCGTTGGCGCGGCCTTCAATACGCCGTTCGGCGCGCTGTCCGCCGACGTCACCGAAGCTCAGGCGAGTGTTCCCCACAGTCATCAGGGCACGACGGGGCAGAGCTTCCGTATCGGCTACAGCAAGTTCATGCCGCAGACGGATACGAACCTCGCGGTGGCGGCGTATCGCTACTCGTCGAGCGGCTTTTGGACATTGCGCGATGCGATGCTTGGCCGCGACTCGTCGCTTTCCGGGCAGGACCCGGCGCGTGTCGATCGCCAGCGCAATCAGATTCAGGTGACGCTCAACCAGAGTCTCGGCGAAAGAGGGGGCAATCTTTACGTCGTCGGTTCGACCGCGGACTACTGGAATCGGCATGGCACCATGACGCAATTCCAGCTCGGCTATAACAACACGGTGCGGCTGTTCGAAATGCCCGTGAGCTACAACCTGTCGATGGGGCGGCAGTCGAACGGCGTCTACGGTCAGACCAGCAATCAGGTGTACGCGAGCGTGTCGGTGCCGCTCGGCAAGTCGCCTCGCGCGCCGCAACTCACGACGAGCGTCGTGCACGACAGCAGTTCGGGCTGGTCCGAGCAAGCCATGCTGACGGGTTCCGCTGGCGTGGACAGCCAGTTCAGCTACGGCGTCTTCGGCTCGCATATGCCGGGTTCGACGATGGGCGGCGGCAATGCGCAGTATCGCAGTCCATACGCGACGTTCTCGGGCAGCGCGAGCGGCGGCTCCGGCTACGCACAGGCTTCCGCAGGCATTCAGGGGGCGATTGTTGCGCATCCGGGCGGTGTAACGCTTGCCAACTATCTTGGCGACACGATTGCCGTCGTCGAGGCGAAGGGCGCCGAGGGCGCGCGCATCACGAACGGATCGGGCGTGCGCATCGATAGCCGCGGCTATGCCGTCGTGCCGTATTTGGCGCCTTACTCGCTCAATACCGTCGATATCGATCCGAAGGGCATTCCCCTTGACGTCGAATTCAAGGCGACGAGCCAGCAGGTCGCACCGCGTGCCAACTCCGTGGTCATGGTGCGTTTCCCCACGGTGATCGGGCGGTCCGCCGTCATCTCCACAAAGCTGCCCAATGGCGCATCGTTGCCGTTCGGCGCGACGGTCACGGACGAGAAGGGCAATGCAGTCGGTGCGATCGGTCAGAACAGTCAGCTATTCGTGAGCGGCATCGCGGACGAAGGCACCCTGGTCGCGAAGTGGGGCAGCGAAGCGGACCAGACATGCGAGATCGCATACCGCTTGCCGCCGAAGTCCGAGGACAGGGGCGCATATGCACACGCAACAGGTGTGTGCGGTGACGTCGGTATCGCATCGAATGGCGCATCGAAGCAGGCGGCCGCGTCGAAGCCGGTTGCCGTCGAAAGCAAACGCGTCGCAGCGATGGACGGTGCGCAGTCCGCCGGACACGCGCCCTCCGCGAGTGTCGTGCCCAGCGCGCAGGAAGCCGCGCGCCACACGATGCCGGCGGCACCCGTTGAGCCGGTGGCCGCAGCAACGGCGATCAGGCCCGTCGCGCTCCTGCCGACTTTCCCGACGCTTGCGCCGGCGGCTAACGCGCCGCTGCGCGTGTCGACGGAGATCGTCAAGCGCACGTCGGTATGGGACGACTGGCAGCCGAAGCCCGCCATTTCCACGGGCGAGAGCCAGCCGCCAGTCGACGCGACGCCCGTGGTCAGTACGAGCTACGTGGCGCCCGCCATCGAAGAAGCGGTGGCGGCGAATGTCGCGACGACCGATCAGACGGACGGCGCCGGGCGGCTGCTGCAGTTGATGAGCGCTGCGCCTGTGACGACGAAGGCTCGCGTTTCGACTTTGTCGATGGTGTCGATGGAAAGCGGGGCTGGGCAATGATGCGGCGTTGCGCGGGATTGTACGGATGTCCGAATGTTTGCGATGCGAATATCGCGCAGGCGGATGAAATCACAGAGGTGAATGAAATGCAGGGATATCTGTATCGGGTGGCGCGAGTTGCGTCGACGGCTGCTGCTTTCGCAGGGACGATAACTTTCGCGAGCGGCGCGCTGGCTAGCGGGCCCATGGTTGGACCGTACGCGCAGCAGTTCATGATGCGCGGCGCAAGCCCGCGCGGTCCCATCGTCACTCAGCCGACGATCACGGCTGCACCTGTTGGCGCTTCTGCGGCGATTGCGAATCAGGCGGTCAATGCGGCCGCTCAGTCTGCACAACAGCAAATCGGTAAGCGAGGCGGCGGGAGGGGGTTGTAATGCGTGCGCTTTTCTCATACCTGGTCGCGCGGCTTACGCAGCGAGAGCGGAAGACGAGACGCCTCGGGCTTGTCGCGGGTGTTCTCATCTGGGCGTTGCTGCCCGTTGGCGCACACGCGGCCACCTGCACGTCAAATCCTTCGGCGACCTTTTCGATGGGATTCCCCGCCACGATCGTCGTTCCGCGAGACTTGCCCGTCGGTTCCGACATCCCCGGCGCGGTAGTCCAACAGCAGGTCCCTGCCGATGGGAGCGTTGGAATCGCATGCACCTTCACTGGTTCCGAGACTGTGCCGGCCGTCTTCACGAACTATCAGGTAGGCAGTTCATCGGGCATCGTGACGCCGATCGGAAATACGGGTGTCGGCTACAAGTTGCACTCGGATAGCACCGGCAGCGACTACGTGACAGGTACGAAGAATCTGGGGGCGGCGCAGTTTGCAGCCGGTCCGACGACATGTTCCGTTGCGCCGTGTCACCTTGTTATGGGGCCAGTCATGACGATGACGCTAGTCAAGGTGCAACAGACGCTCAGCAACCCCACCTTGTCGAGTGGCAAGTATATGGATGTCACCATCGGCGGATATTTGTCGTCGACGGTGTCGATCGCGAATCCCATTCAGATCATCAGCCAGACCTGTTCCGTCACCACGCCGTCGATCGACGTCGATCTTGGAAGCGTACCGCTCAGGAAATTCACGACAATCGGATCGGGGTCCGATCCGGTGAATTTCAACATCGGAGTCGATTGCACCGGGCTGACGACGAATTTGGGCATTACGTTCACGGATGCAGTCAACCCGTCGAATCAGACAAACACGTTGCCGTTGAGTTCGACATCGATAGCGGCGGGCATTGGCATCCAGATCTTGCGAAACGGGACGGCCGTAGCATACGGTCCCGATTCGAACATCGCCGGCACGACCAATCAGATCATGATCGGTCAGGTGAACGGCACGGCAACGACGATCCCGCTGGCCGCGCGTTATGTGCAGACAGCGTCAACCATCCGTGGCGGTTCGGCGAATGGAAAGGCCACGTTCACGATGTCGTATCAATAGCGATGGCCCACGCAACGATATTCAAGAATTGACAGGGATAGCAAATATCGCTGTTGGTGCTAGCAGTAGAAGTAGTTGTGTTTTTTTCATAATTTTTAGTGGGTAACAGAAATGCAAAAAGTCGAACGTAACGCATTGGAACAATCGAAGGTCGCAGGCGGTTGCTGCAAGTGCTGCTGCAAGCCGAAGACGCCGGTGACACCGCCGGCAGGCGGCGGCGGCACGCAGGGCGGTGGCCTGTAATCACCCGTCCAGTGCACTCCGGTCATCATTGACCGCATGGCGCTGACATAGCCCCACGCTCCGAGCGTGGGGCTTTTTCGCTTGTTTGCCTGTTTCCGTCTCCAATTCCCGAATCCCTCACTTTATGACGTCGTGGAAGTCTCCGCGCGAGTGGCTTGGCGCCGTTCGGCGCCGCCTGGATCGTGCTTTCAAAAGCATCGGTCGTTTCTCCGTTCGCACGCTGATGTCGCGCATGCCGCTCGGTGCGATCGAGCCGCTCGCAAGTGCGATCGTGCTGTTTCAACGGTTGTACAGTCCCAACATCCGCTGGAGCGGGATCGAGCGCCGCGAGTTCGCGCTCGATGTGATGAAGAAGGGCGGCCTGAGCAGCCGTCGCCTGCTCGCAGCACGCACCCTGGAAAAGCTGGTCGATCAGCGCCTTCATTTCGGCCGTCAACGCGATTTCGCCGAAGCATGGCCGGACCTTCAACGCATCGCCAGCATGCTTGCGCAGACCATCGCGCGACTGAAGAGCGAAGCGCCCGGACGCCCGATCATCGTTTCGCCGTTTCACTACGTATCGCAGTACGCGAACATCTACGTGATCGACGATCTGCGCGCAAAGCTTGGCCTTTCGCGGATCGGCGTCGTGTCCGGTGTGCCGCGCGATCTCTATGGCAGCGACGATGCGATGATTCCCAACGTCGACGTGCTGTACACGTATAGCCAGGACAATCGCAACGGCCTCGGACTACAGGTCGCGCGCTCGCTCAGGCGCAATGGTGTCGTCGTGATCTTTGCCGACGTGCCGCCGTACACGTTGCATCGCTACCCGATGGAGACCGTCGGCGTGTCGATTTTCGGCCGCGCGGCGCGCATCCACAACGGCGTGTTCCGCATGGGAGCGCCACTCGACGCGATCCTGTTGCCGTTCTATCTGCGCTTCGAGCACGGAAGGTTCGACGGTACCGTTCTCGAGCCCATACGGCTTGCCGATCCCGACGCGCCGCAACGCGTCGCGCGCGAGATCGAGCAGGCGCTCATGAGCAACTTCGAGTGCTCGCTCGTCGCGGGTCATCCTTCCCTGTACGCGTTTGCGCCCGCGAAATAGCACGTAAATAGCCTTTAGAGAATCGATGCGGGCTGTACCAGTCGCGCAGAACAACACTATGGAACCCACCACTTTTCCTCAATTCAAGGACGTGCCGTGGCGATGGATCGCGTACTGCGCATCAGGCATCGTCGTCGCGGCCATCGCATTCGGATTTCTGCATCAGGTCGAACTCAAGCAGGACGTCCAGTGCGAAATCGTCTCGCCATCCGACGTGAAAGTGCAGGGCTTGAACGGGCTCGTGTCGGCTGTCTATGTGCGTCCCAGCGAGCGCGTGATCGCGGGCATGCCGCTTTTCAGCGTGCAACGCGACCTGTCGCTTGCGAGCGATGGGCGCCAACGGCCCATGTTCGACGAACAGATGCGCGATGAACAGATTCTCACCGCCGATCAGCAGTATGAGCAGCGCAAGGCGCAGTTGGGCGCACAACTCGACGCGTCGAATGCGACGGCCGAAAGCCGTCGCGCAGAGGTGGCCGCACTCGACGAACAGGTCGCGCAAAACCGGCAGCTCGTCGCCGAGGCACAGCGCAAGCTGAGCCGGCTGCAATCGGTGTCCGACTACGTAAGCGCCGATCGCATCGAGCAGGCGAGCGCCGAGATGCACCAGGCGAAGGTCTCGGTCGCGCAAGGCGTCGCGCGGCGCGAGCAGCTGAACGGCGAAATTGCGACGCTGCGCAGCACGCAAAGCGATCTGGCGGCGCAGCTGAAGGAGAACGATGCCAGACATGCTCGCGATGTCCAGGACATCCAGATGCGCTTCGAACAGACACGCCAGAATTCTACGATTTCCGCGCCCAAGTCGGGCGTCGTGACATTCTCCGCGCTCGTGCCGGGCCGCACGCTGGACCCCGCCGACGTTGCGCTCGTCATTTCCACCGACGACAAAGGCGCGCTGCGCGCCGCGCTGCGTATCCCGTCGCGCCGTCGCGGCTTCGTGCAGACAGGACAGACGGTGCGCCTCAAGTTCGACGCGTTTCCCTACGTGAAATTCGGCACCTACGAAGCACGTATCGACGCGATCTCGCAGACCACGGTCCAGTCACCGATGTCGCCGTCGCTCACGACGGCAATGGGGCAGAAGGACAACGGCGAAGGCGATTTCATGGCGTGGGCGACGTTGCGCGGCAAGACGTTTGACTACGGCAAGCAGCACTTCGCCATCCTGCCGGGCATGCGCGCGACGGCGAGCATCGTCGTCGAACGCAGAACGATTGCGGAGTGGGTACTTGAGCCGTTGTTTCGCATGATCAGAGGTTGAAGAAATGCGCACGATCTATCAAAACGAAGTCGCGGAATGCGGCTACGCGTGTCTTGCGATGGTGCTCACGCATCTCGGCTGCGCAACCGAAGTGCGCGAGCTGTCGGCGTACCGGCCCATCTCCGCGAACGGCCTCTCGTTGATGGACCTCTACGACATGGCCACCGAGTTCGGACTGGCGGTACAGGCCTATCGCTTCGGACTCGAAGACGTGCCAACCATCAGGCGCGGCTCGATTCTTCATTTCGGCGGCGCGCATTTTGTGGTCTTCGAGAAGTGCGGGCGCGGCTACGTGCAGGTCATCGACCCGGCGACGGGGCGGCGGCGTATTTCGATGGACACGTTCGCGGCCGCCGTGTCGGGCTTTCTGCTCGAATGTTCGCCGACACCCGGCATGCCGCGCGTGAAGGTGAAATCCCAGGTTCCGAAAGCGCTGGCGCGCGTGCGTGCGCTCAATCCGGATCTGCACAGGCATCTCGCGAAAGTGATGTTCGTGATGCTCGGCAGCCAGTTCGCGATTCTCGCAGCGCCGTACCTCGGCAGTCTGGTGCTCGACTATGTCGTCGCGGCCGACAACGTCAATCTGTTGAACGTGCTGGCGCTAACGTTCGCGGGCATTTTCGCGGTAGGCGCATTGAGCCAGTACGTGGAAACGCGGCTGGTCGAACTGCTGCATCAGCGCACGCAGATCAACACGACGGAAGGGCTGTTGGGGAAGCTATTGCGCAATCCGATGTCGTGGTTCGAAAAGCGCCATGTCGGCGACGTCTTTGCGCGTCTCAAGGCACAAGACGAAATCAGCGTGCAGGCCGTCCGTACTTTCACGCATATGTGCGTGGACTCGGCTGTCGGCGTGCTCGCGCTCGCATTGATGCTGATCCAGAGCCCACGGTTGACGGCCGTCGCGCTGGCGATCTTCGTTATCTATCTGTCGATCGCGCTGGGCATGTTCGCGCGCATGCGGGACAACCATGCGCTCGTGCTCGAAACTTCCGCACGCTGCGACGATGCGCTGATCGAGACGATACGTGCGGCGTCGCTGATCAAGCTCGCTCAAGGCGAGACGCGGCGCACGTCAATCTTCATGACGAAGTATCGCGAGTACGTCGCAGCGCTTTTGACCGACAATCGTCTGAGCAGCGCGCGCGACGCCATTCTCAAGGCGGTGCAATACACCGATACACTCGCAATCACATGGTTTGCCGCGCAACTGATGCTGACCGGCAAGGTGTCGGTCGGCGTGTTCTATTCGTTTTTGATCTACAAGTCGCTGATGTCCGAGCGCTTTGCGCGCACCGCCAACGGCGTGTTCTCGCATTTCATGCTGAGCGTGCCCGTCGCGCGCGTGGACGATATCGTCGAGTGCGAAGAAGAGCGCTATACGCCGCCCGCCGATACGAACCGCGCAACGGAAGTGCGTGCGTTCGAGCGCATCGACGTGCGCGATGTGACGTTCAGCTATGGCGTATCCGATCAACCCGTGCTGAAAAACGCGAGCATCGAGATTATCGCGGGCAACAAGATCGCGATCACGGGGCCATCGGGTGCGGGCAAATCGACGCTCTTCAAGCTGCTTTCCGCCGCGGAACCCCTTCAGCAAGGGCATATTTCGCTCAACGGCATCGCATGGCCGAACCTCACCGTCGACGAAATCCGCCGTCACGCAGCGCACATGCGGCAGGGCGATCTGATTCTGCACGGTTCGATCGCGGATAACGTGTCGCTGTTCTCGGGGAACATCGACCAGGCGCGCGTGCAATCCGTGCTCGAAGACGTCGGCCTGTGGAACGACGTGATGCGTCTGCCGATGCGCACGCGCACCGTCATCAGCGACACGATCGCCAACATCTCCGCAGGTCAGCGCCAGCGGCTCCTGCTTGCCCGCGCGCTCTATCAGCGGCGCAGCCTGTTGCTGCTCGACGAGCCCACGTCGAATCTCGACCCTGCATCCGTCGAGCACATCGGCGCGCTGCTGCAGCGCCTCGATTGCACGGTCGTCGTGATTACACACGACATGTCGCTCGCCGCGAGCTTCGGCACGCGCTACCGGCTCGTCGACGGCGCGTTGATGCGCGAGCCGTCAAATCATGGTCATATCGAAGTGGAACCGTTGCATGCGTAGTCTCAAACACTCAATCGGGATGGCGGCAACGTTCTGTTTGCTCGACGCCAGCGCAAGCGCTCAGGCCGCCGATCTCGTCACCGTCGTGCAACAGGCGCTCGGGCATGACGCCGATCTGGCGCAGGCGCGCGCCGCTCAGGTCGCCGCGAAAGAGGCGGTGCCGCAGGCGCGCGCGCCCCTTTTGCCACAGATATCAGGGGGCTGGGGACGCACGTACAACAGCATCGCGACACAAGGCTTTCCGCGCACGTCGTACTGGCAGAACGGCTGGACCGTGTCGCTCACGCAGCCGATCTTCGACTGGACCAAATGGGAGGCCTACAGGCAGGCCGATTACGTCGAAGCGCTGGGCGCGGTCAACGTGGACTTCGCGCAGCAGACAGCGTTGTTGCATGCCGTGCGCGCCTATTTCGACGAACTCGCAGCGGAGGACGAAGTGACGCGCGCGTCAGACTACGGCGCCGCCGTCGACACGCAGCTCCAGATTCTGCAGCGCAACCGCGCGGCCGGCGAGGCGACCGTCATCGACATGCGCGAAGCGCTGACATCGCGTGAGCAGGTCACGTTGCAGCAGTCGGACGCGCAAAACGCGCTTGCTGCGAAGCGCCGCGCGCTGGAACAGGTGACGGGCGCGCCGTTCACCGCGCTGTCGCGTTTGCCCGATGCGCTTGCGCTGCCGAGTCTCGCGCCCGAGGATGCCGATGCGTGGGCGAATCAGGCAAAGGATCACGGTTATCCGGTGCAACAGAAGCAGCTCGAATGGCAGGTCGCGAAGTTCGATGTCGGCAAGGCGAAGGGCGAGCACTATCCGTCCGTGTATCTGACGGGCAGTTATACGCCGTCGGGCGCGGCATCCGGCTACGCACGACCGACGACGACGGCAACGGGCATGCTCGCCGTGTCGATTCCGCTGTACGCGGGCGGGGCGACGCAATCGAAAGTCAGGCAAACCGAGGCGCTGCAGGACGAGGCGATGCAAGCACTCGTCGGCGCGACACGCACGGCCGACGCATCCGCTCGCGACAACTACGCGCGCTATCAGCAAGGCCGCGCACGCGTCGACATGCTCGCGCATCTGGTCGCATCGTGCCGCGAAACGCTCGCGGCTACACGGGTCGGCTACAAGGTCGGCACGCGTACGAGCACCGACGTATTGCGCGCCATCGATGCGCTCTATTCGACGCAGCGCGATCTGCTTGCCGCGCGCTACGACGCGGTCGTCACGTTGTTGCAGCTAAAAGGCGATACGTCGACGTTGAGCCTCACGGATGTTGTCCAGATCAACACGTTGCTTCGTTGAGCGCTCAACTATTCGTCAAGAACTGTCAAAAATGAAGGGCTGGGGAAAAAGCCGTCAACGCTTCGTCAGCCGGGACGTTTAGAGCGATGACCTATCAGGTCGGCGGCCCGTGAGCCGTTTAATCAACGCAAGGTTTTGAGGAATCAAGTCAATGAACAAGCACATCATCGCTGCCGCTCTGGCAGGTCTGTTCTCGGTCGCCGCATTCGCCCAGGCATCGGCTCCCGCAGCCACGGCACCGGCTCCCGCCGCCACGGAACAGGCAACGGCTGTTGCATCGGCGCCCGCCGCAAAGCATCACGCAAAGAAGCATCACGCCAAGAAGCACCACGCTCACAAGGCAGCGCCGAAGGCAGCCAGCGACGAAGCAGCATCGGCAGCGCAGTAACGCGCGCGCCACGCTGAGACTGAAGGGGGAAGCGCGCAAACGTCTTCCCCCTTTGCATGTGCGTCAGACGCGCGTCTGGCGCTGGTCCGCGAATGGACCGAGCCGGCTTGCAAAACGGCGCGCGCATTCGAGTCCGAACGGGGTTGGACGCGTGCCGCGATCGCGAGCGACGTCGAAACCCATGCGCCATGCGGCGATGCGTTTGCCGTAGCAGGTCAACGCGTCGAGCGATTGCATCACGAATACGATCGACGACAGGATGTCTTCGTACAGCGCTTCTGCGTTCGCGTGATCGCCTTTGGCAAAAGCGTCGTAAATGGCAGCTTGCCAGTCGAATGTATCGGGCGCAACGATCAGTCCCGCGCAACCGGCGCGAAGATTGTCGATGAGTTCCTGTCCACCGCGTCCATTGAAAACGGGCAGTCGACTGCCTTGTTCCCGCAGGCGTTCTATCGTCGATTGAATGACCGCGGCCGGGCCTTCGCCTTTTAGCCACTGGAATTGCGGGCACTGCGCCGAAAGCGCGACGAGCGATTGCGCCGACAAGCCGACGCCCAGGTACTCAGGCGCATTCTGAATGCCTACGGGCACGTTCACGCGCGCCATGACTTGCGAGAAGAAATCGAAGTAGAACGATTCCGGTTTGTCGCGCATGGAAGGCGGCTGAAGGATCAGCGACGACGCGCCGAGTTCCACCGTGTAATCCGCGAGCGCGAGTTGCGCATCGACGGTATCGCCCGTGATCGTGACGGCCAGAGGAACGCGCTCGTCGATGTGTTTGCTGGCCCATTCGATAAAGCGTTGCTTCTCTTTGAGCGACAGGCGGTTCACTTCAGTCGCAAGGCCAAGAATCACGATGCCGCGTGCGCCTGCTTCGATCGTGCGATCGATCTGCGTGTGAATGGCGCGCTGGTCGAGTGCGTTGTCGGCGTCGAAGTACGCGTAGAGCACGGGCCATATGCCGCGCGGCGAAAAAGGATCGAGGCGTGACGTCATGATCGTCATGATCGATGCCGTATCAATGTGATTCGCGCGGCACGGGCGCACCGCTCGCGCCGACGAGGAAGTCGAGGTCGGCGCCCTGGTCGGCCTGCAACACGTGCTCGACGTAGAGCCGGTAGTAGCCGCGCGCAGGCAATTCAGGCGCTTGCCATGCGGCGCGGCGCCGTTCGAGTTCTTCGTCGGATACGTCGAGATGCAGACGCCGCGCGTCGACATCGAGCTCGATCATGTCGCCCGTCTGCACCAGTGCTAGCGGCCCGCCTGCCGCCGCTTCGGGCGACACGTGCAGCACGACGGCGCCGTACGCCGTGCCGCTCATGCGGCCGTCGGAAATGCGGACCATGTCCGTGATGCCCTTTTGCAGGACCTTTTTCGGCAACGGCATGTTGCCCACTTCCGCGAAGCCCGGATAGCCTTTCGGCCCCGCGCCTTTGAGCACCATCACGCAGTGCTCGTCGATATCGAGCGAGTCGTCGTCGATCTTCGCGTGCAGTTCTTCGACGTTCTCGAATACCACCGCGCGGCCTCGATGCCTGAGCAACGAAGTTGTCGCCGCCGACGGCTTGATGACGGCGCCGTTCGGCGCGAGATTGCCTCTGAGCACGGCGATGCCCGCATGCGGCTTGAACGGCTCGGCGAAGGTCGTGATCACTTTCTGGTCATAGTTGGGCGCGTCGCAGACGTTCTCCCAGATCGTCTTGCCGTTGACGGTCAATGCATCGCAATGCAGAAGACCTTGCTCGCCCAGTTGACGTAGCACCGCGGGCAAGCCGCCCGCGTAATAAAAATCTTCCATCAGGTGCTCGCCCGACGGCTGCAGATTCACGAGGCACGGCACATTCGATCCGAGTTCCCAGTCTTCGAGCTTGAGGTCGACGCCGATGCGCTTCGCGAGCGCGATCAGATGCACGACGGCATTCGTCGATCCGCCGATCGCTGCGTTTGTGCGTATCGCGTTTTCGAAGGCCTCGCGTGTGAGGATCTTGTCCATCGTCACGTCGTCGCGCACCATCTCGACGATGCGCCTTCCCGCGAGATGCGCAAGCACCTGGCGGCGCGCATCGACTGCGGGAATCGCCGCGTTGTGCGGCAGGCCCATGCCGAGCGATTCGACCATCGACGCCATCGTCGATGCCGTGCCCATCGTCATGCAATGGCCGCGCGAGCGGTTCATGCACGACTCGGCGTCGACGAATTCCTGCTGGCTCATCGTGCCCGCGCGCACTTCTTCGGACATTTGCCACACGCCCGTGCCCGAGCCGAGCGTGCGTCCGCGAAAGCGGCCGTTGAGCATCGGCCCGCCCGAGACAGCCAGCGCGGGCAGATTGCACGAAGCCGCGCCCATCAGCAGCGCTGGCGTGGTCTTGTCGCAACCGACCAGCAGAATCACGCCGTCAATCGGATTGCCGCGTATCGACTCCTCGACATCCATCGAAGCCAGGTTGCGAAACAGCATCGCCGTGGGCCGCAGATTCGATTCGCCTAGCGACATCACGGGGAATTCGAGTGGCAGGCCGCCCGCTTCGCGTACACCGCGTTTGACGTACTCGGCGAGTTCGCGAAAGTGAGCGTTGCAGGGCGTCAGTTCGGACCACGTATTGCAGATGCCGATCACGGGCCGGCCATCGAATTCGTCATGAGGAATGCCCTGATTCTTCATCCACGAGCGGTGGATGAAGCCGTCCTTGTCGTTGCCGCCGAACCAGCTTTGCGAGCGAAGTTTGCGCATGATGTCTCCTGGGTCTGCTTCGTTTTATCTGCTTCTTCGTTGTCCTGTCGCTGCAAGATGAGCTTAGCCGATTCGTCGCGCGATGCATGCACCCATGCCGTAGCGGCTCGCGTCGCGGAGCAGCGCAGTTGCATTGCAGCAGAGCGCGACCGAGGACAAAACCCCATCGACATTGCCGCTGTCCTGTGGCAAGGCACGGCCGTACAAGCCGCGCGACGGATCGGCTGGATCGCCGAATGGACTCGGACCTTTCCACAAGCGACATGCGCATCCGTTCATCACGCACTGCACCATCGTCACAAACCCTTGCTGGGCAAGGCTCGCAGCGATCCTCTAACGGCCGTTCTCTTTTGCCCGTGTCGTATTTCCGCAAGCGTCTGTCGCAATTAGTCGGCTAGGCGGGGTTTTTTCTGGCAACTATGTAGTCACACTGTGCGGGCCGGCGCCTGCACCACGAGGAGATGGAGTCAATGAAATCCCCAAAGGTCGTGGTCGAAGGTTTATGTAAGGTTTTCGGGCCCAACCCGAAACTGGCTCAGGACATGCTCTCGCGAGGTGCGTCGAAAGACGAGGTCTTCGCCAAAACGGGGCATGTCGTGGGCGTTCACAATGCGTCCTTCGATGTGCAGGAAGGCGAGATTTTCGTGCTAATGGGCCTGTCGGGTTCCGGCAAGTCCACGCTGATCCGTCTCATCAACCGGCTCGTCGAACCGACGGCCGGCAAGGTCATCATCGATGGCCGCGATGTTGCGGCCATCAAGCGATCCGAGTTGACGTCGCTGCGCCGCACCGACATGAGCATGGTGTTCCAGTCGTTCGCGCTGATGCCGCAACGCACGGTGCTGGCGAATGCCGCGTTCGGTCTCGAAGTGGCTGGCATGGGACGCAAGGAGCGCGAGAAGCGCGCGCTCGACGTGCTCGAGCAGGTGGGCCTCGCGACGTTCGCGGGCAAGCTGCCGTCAGAGCTGTCGGGCGGCATGCAGCAGCGCGTGGGTCTTGCGCGTGCGCTTGCCGTGAACCCGTCGCTGATGATCATGGACGAGGCGTTCTCCGCGCTTGATCCGTTGAAGCGCAAGGAAATGCAGAACGTGCTGCTGGAACTGCAAAAGAACCAGCGCCGCACGATCCTGTTCGTGTCGCACGATCTCGAAGAGGCGCTGCGCATCGGCAGCCGCATCGCGATCATGGAGGGCGGCCGCGTGGTGCAGATCGGCTCGCCGCAGGACATCATCGCGAATCCCGCCGACGACTACGTGCGCGCGTTCTTCGAAGGCGTCGATACGAGCCGCTATCTGACGGCGGGCGATCTGATGCAGGCGAACGGCGTGCCCACCGTGCGCGATCTGGATCACGCGAGCGTCGCCGAGTCGCTGAACGGCAGCGCCGAATACGCATTCGTGCTGGATGCGGAGCGGCGCATTCGCGGCTTCGTCACGCGCGATGCGATGAGTAACGGGAGTAACGGAACAGCGTCGCTCAAGAAGATCGAATGCATTTCGCGCGGCGCGCCGCTCGAACATGTTGTGTCGCGCGTGTGCGCGAGCACGACCGCGCTGCCTGTGGTCGACGACGAAGACCGCTATTGCGGTTCCGTCGATCAGGCAGCTGTTCTGAAAGTCATTACGCGCAATCGAGGTGGTGCCCATGTCTGAGATCATTCCACTCGGCCGTTGGGTCGACCAGTCCGTTCACTATCTGCTCGACCACGACGCGAGCACGTTCGATTCGATCGGCAAGGCGATCGAGAGCTTCGCCGCGATGATCGAACATGGCCTGCAGGCTATTCCGATGTGGGCGTTGATGGCGTTCTTCATCGCGATCGGCTTGTGGCGCGTGGGCTGGCGCTTTGCGATATTCGCCACTGCTTCGCTATTGCTGATCTACGCGACAGGCTTCTGGGACCAGACGGTCATCACATTGGGCCTCACGCTGTCGTCGACGCTGATCAGCCTCGTCTTCGGCATTCCGCTCGGCATCTGGGCGGCGAAGAACAAGCATGTGCAGATGGTCGTGCGCCCGATTCTCGACCTGATGCAGACGATGCCTGCCTTCGTCTATCTGATTCCTGCCGCGATGCTGTTCGGCCTTGGTCGCGTGCCTGGCATTCTCTCCACCGTGATCTTCGCGATGCCGCCCGCCGTGCGTCTGACGAGCCTCGGCATCAAGCACGTGAACCGTGAAATCGTCGAAGCAGGGCAGGCGTTCGGCTGCACGCCGTGGCAACTGCTCTACAAGGTGCAGTTCCCGAATGCGCTGCCTTCTATCATGCAGGGCGTGAACCAGACGATCATGATGGCGCTGTCGATGGTGATCATCGCGTCGATGGTGGGGGCTGGCGGTCTCGGCAACGATGTGCTCGCGAGTATTCAGCGCCTCGATATCGGCCTCGGATTCGAAAGCGGTCTGTCCGTCGTGCTGCTCGCCATCATTCTGGACCGCATCACCGAGAGCTTCGGCCGCTCGCCCGGCACGTCCGCCGCGCCGCGCTTCGCCGGTCTGCGCAGCGTGATGCGCGTGCGCCGCGAACAGGCGGTGGTCGCGCAAAGCTGAATCGCTGTCGTATCGATACTGGCGCCAGGTCTCCGGCGCCTGCAATACAACCAATAAGTGATCGTCCCGCGAGAGCCTCAGGGCTCTTGCGGTGGCCGAACACATTTTTTCTTTGTGCATCACGGAGCGCAACGTGACGTCTACCAGGGCCGAAGCGGCGTTGTCGAATCTTGCGCATGTGGGCTTTCTGACGTTGCCCAGTTTTTCGATGATCGCGTTCACGAGCGCGGTCGAGGTGCTGCGAATGGCGAACTATGTGTCGCGCGCGCAGCACTATCGCTGGTCGGTCCTCACGCATGACGGCGTGCCCGTGCGGGCGAGCAACGGCATGATCGTCAAGCCGACGCGCTCGCTCGAAGAAGCGGGCATGCCCGATGTGCTGATCGTCTGCGGCGGCACGCAGATCCGCAACGCCGTGGATGCGAACATCCGAACCCTGCTCGCGGATGTCGCCGCGCAAGGCGTGCCGTTGGGCGGCATCTGCACGGGCGCGTATGCGCTGATGGCGGCGGGGCTGCTCGACGGATATAGCTGCGCAGTGCACTGGGAAGATATGTCGGTGCTGCACAAGGAATATCCGCACGTGCGCTTCGCCGACGAACTGTTCGTGATCGATCGCGACCGCTTGACCTGCACGGGCGGCACTGCGCCGCTCGACCTGATGCTGAATCTCGTCGGCAGCCGCTTTGGACAGAATCTCGCGGCGCAGGTGTCGGAGCAGTTCATTCTCGAACGCATCCGCAGCGCGAGCGATCCGCAGCCGATACCCGTCGATGCGCGCGTCGGCTTCTCGCGCGCCGAGCTGATCGAAGTCGTGCGGCTGATGGAAGCCAATATCGAAGAGCCTCTATCGCTCGAAGAACTTGCGCGGCTCGTGCAGCTGTCGCAACGTCATTTGCAGCGCATGTTCAAGGTTTATCTGAACGTGTCGCCGACTCACTACTACCTGTCGCTGCGTTTGCGGCGCGCGCGCGATCTGCTGCGCACGACGGACGCATCGATTGCGCGCGTGACGGCTGTGTGCGGCTTTCACTCGCCGTGTCATTTCAGCAAAGCCTATCGCGCGCAGTTCGGCCATGCGCCGAGCGTCGAACGGCGTCAGGCGAGCTAACAAGATTATCCCGAGGAGAATGCAATGAAACGCAAGCTGATGATGGCGGCTGCCCTGCTGGGCACGGCCGCCGCGACCGCACACGCCGCCGATCCCGCCGTGTGCCGCAATGTCCGTTTCGCCGACGTCGGCTGGACCGACATCGCCGCGACGACAGGCCTCGCGTCGACGATCTTCCAGGGACTCGGCTACAACCCGACGAAAACGATTGCGTCGGTGCCCATCACGTTCGCTGGCATCAAGAGCAAACAGATCGACGTATTCCTCGGTTACTGGGCGCCGACGATGGACCCGATCATCCAGCCGTTCGTGAAGGCAGGCTCGATCAAGGTACTGGCGACGCCGAATCTGACGGGCGCGAAATACACGCTCGCCGTGCCGGACTATGTGTACAACGGCGGCCTGAAGAACTTCAGCGACATCCAGAAGTACGCGGACAAGCTCGACGGCAAGGTCTACGGCATCGAGCCGGGCAACGACGGCAATGCGTTGATCAAGAAGATGATCGACGGCAACCAGTTCGGGCTCGGCAAGTTCAAGCTGGTCGAGTCGAGCGAGGCGGGCATGCTGGTCGAAGTGAACCGCGCGATTCGCGAGAAGAAGTGGATCGTGTTCCTCGGCTGGGAACCGCATCCGATGAACGTGCAGATGAAGATCGATTATCTTGCCGGCGGCGACGACGTATTCGGGCCGAACTACGGCGAGGCGAAAGTCTTCACGGCCACGCCGCCCGACTATGCGCAGCGTTGCCCGAATGCGGCGAAGCTCGTGTCGAACCTGCAGTTCACGACGTCGATCGAGAATCACGTGATGGTCCCGATCATGAACAAGGAAGATGCGAACAAGGCCGCGCTGGCGTGGCTGAAGTCCAATCCGCAAGCGCTGGACAAGTGGCTCGCGGGCGTGCAGACGATCGATGGGAAAGATGGGTTGCCGGCTGTGAAGGCTTATATCGCGGCGCATTGAGTTTCAGCGCTGTTGCACTCCGGCGTGCTGCGATTCACGCCGGAGCGCGGTCGAACCAGGCTTCACGCCCTGATCGCGAACGCCTTCACATACGCCTCATCGGCAATGCCGTTCCATTCGCGGCCATCGATCAATAGCGAATTCCGCGCTTGTGCGTGCACCGTCACGCCAACATTCATCGCTGCCCGCCGATAGAGGTCGGTCTGATTGACCTCGCTCGCAATCCGCGCAAAATCGCCGCGCCAGTCCGTCATTCGCCAGCGCGCGAATTGCGTAAAGAACCACGCGCCCTCTGACGGATGCGGATAATTCACCGTACCGTCTTCGAAGAACTGCACCGGGCGGCGCCTTGCATTCGAACCCGCGTTGAGCAAACGCGGCGTGATCGAACCAGCAGGCACACCGACAAACTCATCGGCAGCGAGCCAGCGCGCGATCTCCACGCGATGCTCGTCATCGTCGAGCCAGCGGCACGCTTCGAGCATCGTTTGCACGAGCGCACGCGCAGTGTTCGGATAGCGCGTGACGAAATCGCGCCGGCTCGCGAGCACTTTCTCCGGATGATCGGGCCACACTTCGCTCGTCGCCGCAATCGTGCTGCCGACGCCTCGCTCCTGCGCAACGGCATTCCACGGCTCGCCGACACACAGCCCGTCGAGCCGGTCCTGCGCGAGCGCATCGACCATCTGCGGCGGCGGGATGACCACGCTCTCGATATCGCGCAACGGATGCACGCCTTGCGACGCGAGCCAGTAATACAGCCACATCGCGTGCGTGCCTGTCGGGAAGGTCTGCGCGAAAACGGGCTTGCGGCCGAGCGTCGCGAGCGCGGCGGGCAATGTCTTGTGTTCGTCGAGCGCAGCGGCGAGACGCTTCGATACCGTGATCCCCTGGCCGTTGCGGTTGAGCACCATCAGCACGGCCATATCGGTTTGCGGTCCGCCGAGGCCGAGTTGCACGCCATACACGAGGCCGTAGAGCGTATGCGCGGCATCGAGATCGCCGGACAGCAGCTTGTCGCGGATCGCGGCCCACGACGGCTGCTTGAGCAGTTCGATCGTGAGACCGTGCGCGTGGCCGAATTCGAGCAGCTTCGCGGCGACGAGCGGCGCGGCATCGCTGAGCGCGACGAAGCCCAGGCGCAAGTGAGTTTTCTCGAGCTTGCCCGATTCGTCGGAGGAGGGGATGTGTGCGGAGGTGTTCATGGGCAGCGCTTCAATCTGGCGAGCCGGCTGCGGCGACGATCTGGCGCGCGACTTCGACGAGCTTCACGCCCTGATTCATCGCGCGCTTGCGCATCGTCGCATAGGCGGCGTTTTCGGTCATCTTCTGCGAGTCCATCAGCAGGCGTTTCGCGCGGTCGATCAGCTTGCGCTCGGCGAGTTCGTTCTCGGCCTGCGCGAGCCGCTCGCGCAGTTGCGACTCCTGCGCGAAGCGCGCGAGCGCGACTTCGAGTATCGGCGCGAGACGTTGCGTCTCGAGCCCTTCGACAAGATAAGCGGTGACGCCCGCGCGGACGGCATCGCGTATCAGCTGCTGATTTGCGTCGTTGCTGAACATCAGCACGGGGCGCGGTGCCGTCTCGTTCATTACGGCAAGCTGTTCGAGCGTGTCGCGCGACGGCGATTCCGTGTCGATGATGATGACGTCCGGCCGTTCGCTTTCGACGGTCTTGTGCAGCGCTTGCGGCGAGGCCGTGGTGGCGAGCATGTCATAGCCGAGCTGCGCGAGCACGTCGCGCAACTCGCCGATCGGCTTGTCGGTGTCGGTTACGAGCAAAACGCGCAGCATGGATGGCACGGCATCGAGTGGTGTGGTTCTAGCGGGTTCATTGCGTCGGATGGCGGGGTTCTGCCTACGCTTTCAACTGGCGACAGCAGCAGTCTCGCACATTCGCTTCAGTTCCGGCACACACGACCCGCACACCGTGCCGCAACCGAGCGCCGCTTTCAGCTCGGGCACCGTCGCGCCGTGCGCGATCGCCTCGTTGATGCGCGATTCCTTCACCTGCTTGCAACTGCACACGACGCGATCGCGCGGCGCCGCATGCTGGCGTTGCACGGAGAACGCGGCGAAGCGCGGGCCGAGCCAAGGCTGCGCGTCGCGCAGTTGCTCCATCAGCGTGTCGCCGTTCGCGATATCGCCCGCGAGCACGAAGCCGTCGATCACGTTGTCGCGCCAAATCACGCGTTTGTCCGTTTGACGCCGCGCATCGCGGTACTCGAGCGTGTCGTCGCCCTTGGGCAGATCGAGCGCCGCGTAGATGCGTTCGAGCCAGCCTTGCGGCGCTTCTGCGTGAGCGGCGCGCAGCACGATAAGATCGCCTTCCTCGAATGACACGGATGCATACGCGCATTCCACGAGCAGCGGCTGCACGGCCGCGTGCATCGCGAGCGTGTCGCCGCGGCGCGCGGCGAGCACGCGCCAGGGCAGTTCGGCGCGTTCGATGCGCACGGCCGCGTGCTTCAGTTCAGGCTGCTTCGAATGCGGATCGACGGCGCCGTGCGTCGTTTCGTTGATGCCGCCGCTGGCGAGGAACTGGCCGTTCCAGTGCATCGGCGCGTAGACGGTGCCCGACGGCACGTCGGCGGAAAGCTGCAACGGCAGCACGAGCGAGCCGCGCCGGCTCGCGATGCGCACGAGGTCGCCTTCATTCAGGCCGCGCCGCGTGGCGTCCGCGCGTTGCATCGTGAGCGCGGGTTCCGGCGCATGCGAGAACAGCTTGCCGACGCGTCCCGTTCGGCTCATGCCGTGCCACTGGTCGCGCAGCCGGCCCGTGGTCAGGCGGAACGGATAGCGCGCGTTGACGGCATCGGCGACGCCCAGATAAGGCGTCGCGTGAAAGCGCGCCTTGCCGTCGCCGGTCGCGAACACGCCGTCCGTGTAGCGGCGCGTTTCGCCTTCTTTTGCATCGGCGCGATAGGGCCATTGCTGCGGGCCCGCTTCGTCGAGCAGCGCGTAGCTGATGCCCGTGATGTCGAGATCGCGGCCTCGCGTCAGCGTCCGATGTTCATCGAAAATCGCTTGCGTCGATGCATAGCCGAATAGCGTCGAGCCCGCATTCGCGATGCGCTTTTCGAGGCGCTGCGCGATTTCGTTGGCGATCCACCAGTCGGGCTTCGCGTCGCCGGCGGGCTCGATGGCGGCGCGCACGCGCGAAATCCGGCGCTCCGAATTCGTGACCGTGCCGGACTTCTCGCCCCACGTCGCGGCGGGCAGCACGACGTCCGCGAACGGAACGGTGTCCGTCTGCATGAAGGCTTCCTGAACGACGACGAATTCCGCTTTCCTCAATGCCTCGCGCACCTTCGTGATGTCGGGCATCGAATGAGCGGGGTTCGTGCACGCGATCCACACGGCCTTGATCTTGCCGCTGCGCATCGACTCGAACATCTCGACGGCGGGCAGGCCCGGTCGATCGGACAGACGCGCGGCGTCGGCGAGTCCCCAGAGCTTCGCCACTTCGTCGCGATGCGCCGCGTTGCCGATGTCGCGATGCGCAGCCAGCATCGTCGCCATGCCGCCGACTTCGCGCCCGCCCATCGCATTCGGCTGACCTGTCAGCGAAAACGGGCCCGCGCCGCGTTTGCCGATCTGTTGTGTCGCGAGGTGCAGATTGATCAGCGCGAGATTCTTGTCGGTGCCGTGGCTCGACTGGTTCAGGCCCATGCAGTAGAGCGACAGCGCGGCATCGCTCGCGCCGAACCACTCGGCTGCCTGCATCAGATCGTGCTCCGCGATGCCGCACAACTCGGCCGCCGCGCGCGGCGTGAACTCGCGCACGAGACGCTTCAACGCATCGAAGCCTTCCGTGTGGCGCTCGATATAGTCGCGATCGATCAGCCCTTCCCAGATCAGGTGATGCAGCATGCCGTTGAAGAGCGCGACGTCAGTGCCGGGCTGGATCTGCAGATGCAGGTCGGCCATCGACGCCGTATCGGTGCGGCGCGGATCGACGACGATCCAGCGTATCGCAGGGTTCTTCGCCTTCGCTTCTTCGAGCCGTCGAAACAGCACGGGATGCGCCCACGCCATGTTGCTGCCCGCGAACAGCACGGTCTGCGCATGTTCGAGATCGTCGTAGCAGGTGGGCGGGCCGTCCGCGCCGAGCGCCATCTTGTACGCGGCGACAGCGCTCGACATGCACAGCCGCGAATTCGTATCGATGTTGTTCGTGCCGATCAAGCCCTTCGCGAGCTTGTTGAACACGTAATAGTCTTCCGTCAGCAACTGGCCCGACACATAGAACGCGACGGCGTCCGGTCCGTGGCGTTCGATTACGTCGACAAAGCGCGCGGCGACGTGATCGAGCGCGTCGCTCCATTCGACGGGGCGGCGTTGTTCCGCGCGATGGACGCGCATTTCAGGGCGCAGTGCGCGGCCCGTAAGGCTCTGCGCCGTCGACGCGAGCGCGAGCCCCTTGCTGCACAGCCGGCCGAAATTCGCGGGATGCTCGGGGTCGCCCTGAACGTCCGTGATTCGCCCGTTCTCCGCTTCGATCAGCACGCCACAGCCGACGCCGCAATAGCAGCAGGTGGATCGGGTAACGGTTTTCATCGTGACTCCATGTTGCCGCGACGACACTTAGTCAAGGGCCAGCCACACCGCGCCGTCGCTGTCGACGCGCACGGGGAAATGACGGGCGCAGCCTTCGTCGGGCGCTTTCGCGGTGCCGCTCGCGAGATCGATATTCCACGCGTGCAGCGGGCACGTGACCGTCTCGCCGTGCACGATGCCTTGCGACAGCGCGCCGCCCTTGTGTGGGCAATGGTCGAGCAGCGCGAACACGTTGTCGGCGGCTGTGCGGAAGATCGCGACGTTGCCGCCGTCGCGTTCGAGCACGCGGCTGCCCAGGCGCGGAATATCGGCGACGTCGCACACGCGCGTCCAGGAGTGAGTGACCTGCATGTCCATGGGTTTGTCCTTTGCGTTGTGCTGTTTCGCGCTTCAGGCGACGACCTTGAGCGGAATGTATTCGTGCTTCTGCTTGCCGCCGATGCGCGCTTCCCACGGATCGGGCAAGCCTTCGAGCGAATAGAGCAGCCGCTCGTACAGTGCCTTGCGATTCGCCGCGTCATCGACCACTTTCTGCTTCACGTAGTCGAGGCCGACGCGCGCGATGTAATGCACGGTGCGGTCGAGGTAATACGCTTCCTCGCGATACAGCTGCAGGAACGCGCCCGTGTATTCCTTCACTTCGTCGGCCGTCTTCACCTTCGCGAGGAACTGCGCGACTTCCGTCTTGATGCCGCCGTTGCCGCCCACGTACAGTTCCCAGCCGCTGTCGACGGCGATCACGCCGACGTCCTTGATGCCCGCTTCCGCGCAGTTGCGCGGACAGCCGGATACGGCGAGCTTCACCTTGTGCGGCGACCACATGTTCGCGAGCATCGTTTCCAGATCGATGCCCATCTGCGTGCTGTTCTGCGTGCCGAAGCGGCAGAACTCGCTGCCCACGCATGTCTTCACGGTGCGGATCGACTTGCCGTACGCATGGCCCGACTTCATGCCGAGGTCTTTCCACACGTTCGGCAGGTCTTCCTTCTTCACGCCGAGCAGATCGATGCGCTGGCCGCCCGTCACCTTGACCATCGGCACGTTGTATTTGTCCGCGACATCGGCGATGCGGCGCAACTCCGCCGGATTCGTCACGCCGCCCTTCATCTGCGGGATGACGGAGAAGGTGTTGTCCTTCTGGATGTTCGCGTGCACACGTTCGTTGACGAAGCGGCTTTGCGGATCGTCGACGGCTTCGCGCGGCCAGGTCGACAGCAGGTAATAGTTGATCGCCGGGCGGCACGTCGCGCAGCCGTTCGGCGTGCGCCATTCGAGGAAGTCGTACACGTCGCGATGCGTGAGCAGATGCTGGTCGCGGATCGCCTTGCGCACTTCGCCGTGGTTGCGATCCGTGCACGCACAAATGGCCTTGGTTTTAGGGGTTTCCTGAAAGTCGGAGCCGACGGTGCTCATCAGAATCTGCTCGACGAGACCCGTGCACGAGCCGCACGAGCTTGCGGCCTTCGTGTGCTTCTTCACGTCGTCGATAGTGAAGAGGCCTTTTTCCGTGATCGCCTTGACGATCGTGCCCTTGCATACGCCGTTGCAGCCGCATACTTCGTCGCTGTCGGCCATCGCGGCGGCGCGGCTTTGGCCTTGCACGCCCGCATCGCCGACGCTCGATTCGCCGAACATGATGTGATCGCGCAGCTCGCCGAGCTTGCGGCCTTCGCGCAGCAGCTTGAAGTACCATGCGCCGTCGGCGGTATCGCCATAGAGGCACGCGCCCACCAGTTGATCGTCTTTGATCACGAGCTTCTTGTAGACGCCGCCTGACGGGTCCGACAGCACGATTTCTTCCGTGCCGTCGGCGCCCATAAAGTCGCCTGCCGAGAAGAGATCGATGCCCGTCACCTTGAGCTTGGTCGACATCACCGAGCCCTTGTAGCTGCCGATGCCCATCAGCGCGAGGTGATTTGCGCACACCTTCGCCTGCTCGAAGAGGGGCGCGACGAGACCGTACGCGATGCCGCGATGGCTCACGCATTCGCCGACGGCATAGATGCGCGGATCGTACGTTTGCAGAGCATCGCTCACGACGATGCCACGATTGCAATAGAGGCCCGCCGCTTCCGCGAGTGCCGTGTTCGGACGAATGCCCGCTGCCATCACGACGAGATCGGTCGCGAGCGTATCGCCGTTCCTGAAGCGCACACCCGACACTTCGCCCGCATCGTTGCCGATGATTTCCGTCGTTGCCGTGCTCAACAGGAAGTTCAGGCCGCGCGCTTCAAGCGAGCGTTGCAGCAGCTTGCCCGCCGTCGCGTCGAGCTGACGTTCGAGCAGCGTGTCGGCGAGATGCACGACGGTCACGTCCATGCCGCGCAGCTTCAGGCCGTTCGCCGCCTCGAGTCCGAGCAGCCCGCCGCCGATCACGACCGCGCGCTTTTTCACGGCGGCCGTATCGATCATCGCTTGCGTGTCGTAGATGTCGCGATACGTGATCACGCCTTTGAGCGTGTTGCCGGGGATGGGCAGGATGAAGGGCGTCGAGCCCGTCGCGATCAGCAGGCGGTCATAGTGCGCCTCGGTGCCGTCGCTCGCGACGACCTTGCGGCGCACGCGGTCGATGCGCTCGATGGTCTTGCCCATGTGCAGCGCGATGTCGTTCTCTTCGTACCATTCGAGCGGATTGAGAACGATATCGTTGAAGGTCTGTTCGCCTGCGAGCACGGGCGACAGAAGAATGCGGTTGTAGTTCGGATGCGGCTCGGCGCCGAAGACAGTGATGTCGTAATGGTCGGGCGCGATCGTCAGCAACTCTTCGAGCGTGCGGATGCCGGCCATGCCATTGCCGATGACGACGAGTCGGGGTTTGCTCATGATCGATGTTCTGTCGTGGATCGCGCCGGGGTGCGTTGCCCGATGCGACGAACGTCGAACGTCATTGCCCGACCGATGATGGCTCTCTACGGCTCTCTGTTCCCTCGCGCGATGCAGCGCGCGGAAGAGTGCCGCGTTGCCAGATTCCTGCGTGGCCGCGTTTTCCCATCGCCGCCACTCGTGCCGCCTTGCGCCCTTGCAAGGAGCGCTCATCTCTTCGCAACTTGCATGCCATCAGGCAGCAATCGCTGCGAGGCTTGTGGAACAAGGCTTCGCCGGAAGGTCGGCGAGTTCCTGTATTGCACCGCAGCAGTGCGCGGCTCCGTGTGCTGCACACATTTAGCGCGAGGAGGCGCGCTGACGGCGCGTGCATTGAGTTGCGTGGGCGTCGTTGTTTCGCGCGCGAAGTGAAGCGCTATCGCGGCCCGAGCCAACGCCCGTAGCTGCGCGGCGAGAACGCGAAGGTCAGTGCGATCATCGCGACGATGCATATCGCGAGCATGATCCACGCGGCGGCGAAGCTGCCCGTCAGATCGCGCAGACGCCCCGCGATCACGGGCGAAATCGCCGCGACAATAAAGCCGATGCCCTGCACGAACGCGACGAGCCGCCCGGCGATGCGGTGGTCGTCGGCGTGATCGAGGGCGGTCACGAGCGTCAGCGAGAACGTCCCGCCGAGGCCCGCGCCGGCGATTGCGATCCACGCGAGCGGCGCATCGTCGGGAAACGCGAGCAAGCCGACGACGCCGAGCAGCTGTGCGGACAGACCCGCGATGAGCCAGGGCCGGCGATCGCGGAACGACGAAGCGGCGAGCGGCAGCAGCAACGCGGACGCGGCCTGGAAGACGGTCATCGCCGCGAGCAGCGAGCCGCTGTGCGCGACGCTCGCGCCGCGCTGCTGATAGTACGCGGGCAGCCACGCGACGAGCGTCGTATAGCCGCCGTTGACGAAGCCGAAGTGCAGCCCGAGTGACCACGCGCGGCGCTTCCGCCATATCGCGACGTGTGACGCGCGCGGCAGCGGATTCGCGGCCCGACCGGCGCACGCGCCGCCCGACGAGGACGCCGAACGATGCAGCGCGAGCCAGCATGCGCATGCGAGCGCGGCGGGCGCGGCCCAGGCGGCGAGGCCCGCGTGCCACGAATCGAAGGCTCGCGCGACGTAGGGGCTCAAGCTCGCGCCGAGCCCGCCGCCGCCCATGATCGATGCGGAGAACAGGCCCATCGCGAGCGGCACGCGCGCGTGAAAGCGCTGCTTCATCACGCCGGGCAGCAGCGCCTGAACGGCCGCGACGCCGATGCCGGCGAACAGCGCCGTCGTCAGCAAGGCGGTGCCGCTCGATGCGGCAACGCGCGCGCCGCACGCGAGCGCGATGCCCAGCAGCCCCAGCGCGACGCCGCGCGTCTCGCCGACGACGCGCGTGAGCATGCCCGCGCCGAGCGCGCCGAACCCCATCGCGACGACGGGCAGGCTCGTCAACAGCGATGCGCCGGAAAAGCTCAGGCCCGTGGAGGCGCGAATCGTCGCCATCAACGGACTGACCGACGTCAGCAGCGGGCGCAGATTGAGGCCGATCGCAACGATCGTGGCAAGCCAGATGCCGTCGTTCCACGATAGGCGGGTGGCTGTCTTCGGACGAGAGATCTGCGTGGTGTCGATGCCGGGAGTCTGGTTCACTGGAATGGCTTGCGGGAGAAGCGTGGATTTTGGTCAACCATAGTAACGTAAAATGGTTAACCAGTTTTTCGTGAACCGGTATGGCCGGTATTTGCACGGGCATCGTCGAATGCTGGATGCAGGCACGCCCGCCGATGGCTACAATACGGCCGCTTCAGGCGCTTTTTTTCTGCCGCCGTCTGTGCCGCTCGTTGCCTGGCTACGTCCGATCACCTCACATCACCATGGCCTCACGTCCGAAAACTCCGCCACCCGCCGCCGACGACGACAACGTCGAGGAGCGCATCTACGCGTCGATCACGAAGGCGCTGCTCGAAGGCCGTCTGCGCCCGGGGGCGCAGCTCGTCGAGCGCGATCTCGCCGCCGCGTTCGGCTGCACGCGCGGCGCGCTGCGCAAGGTGCTCGCGCGGCTCGGGTTCGAAGGCAAGCTGGTGCTCGAAGCGAATCGCGGCGCGTTCGTGCCGTCGCCGTCGGAGGACGACGTGCGGCAGGTCTACCGCGCGCGGCAGATCGTCGAGGCGGGCATCGTCACGTCGCTATGCGGCGCGTTGTCGGCGCAGGACAGGCGTCTGCTGAAGGCGCATGTCGCGAGCGAGAAGAAGGTCTTGAAGCAAGGGCGCGTGGACGAGCAGGTGCGCCTCGCCGGGCAGTTTCATGTGCTGCTCACGCAGATCGCGGGCGGCGCGGACTTGCAGGGCTTTGTCGCGCAACTCGTTGCGAAGACCGAGTTGTACAAGGCGCTCTTCGATCCGTCGAAGGGCACGACCTGTTCCGCCGATGAGCATGCGCAGCTAGTCGAAGCGCTTGATAGCGGCGATCTGCCCGCCGCGCTCGAAGCGATGCGCGTGCATCTCGCGGAACTGGAAGAGCGTGTCGTGACGCGCATGCAGACGAGCGCGAGCGACGATGTGAGCGCCGTATTCGGCGCGTGAGACGGGCGGGGTGGGTTGCGCGCGATGCGTCGCCTGTATTGCCAGCGCGTTGGCAGCGCGTGGCGCATCGTCGACGCACCATGCACGCGCATGCATCGTGCGCCAAAGAGTTGTCAGCGTCCGGCCATTTCAGGCGCGGGCGCGCGTGGTCAGTGTGTGGAAGCGGTGAGAGAGGGCGTCAGCGGCGGCGCATGGGCGCGCTACGCGGTGCGCTGCTGCGCTCGTCCTTGTGACGGAAGTTGATGCGCCCTTTGGTCAGGTCGTAGACCGATAGCTCGAGCGTCACGCGGTCGCCCGCGAGGATACGGATGTGATTCTTGCGCATGCGGCCCGACGCATACGCGCCCACGACGACGCCGTTATCCAGCGTTACGCGATAGTGGCTGTCAGGCAGCACTTCGTCGACGATGCCGTCCAGTTCAATGAGGTCTTCTTTCGCCATGCAAACTCCTGGTCGATGAGGGAAAGGTGCCGCGCGCGGCGCGCAGCGTGTCTTGCGCGGCAGCCCGTGCGCTGTCGCGGTGATGCGTGTGAAGCAGGCGAAACGCGCCCTGGTTGGCGCGCGTGCGTCAAAGGTCGGAAACGGATTGACCGTCGACCTGACCGTCGATCACCTGCGCCGCATGTTCCATGCAGGCCATGCGTGCCTTGCCCGCGCCTTCGAACGGCCGGAACTGCGCGATGCGGAACACGCGGCCTTCGTCGGCGGCACTCGCGCCGACGCGGCAGATGCGTACCGACGCGTCGTACCCGCCGTCGATCGAATTGCGATTAGTCACGCCGCTCGCCGTGCGGCGCGGATAGACGAGCGGATGAATTTCATAGCCCTTGTAGGTCTTGACCATATGCGTACTCCTGTCGTGCGGGCTGCCGGCGCGCGCAACGGTCGAGCGATGCGCGGCGAGCGGGACAGCCGGCGGCGCGGCAATATGAGCGCGCCGCAATGGAAAAATGTTGGCGTGAGCCGTAAGCACTGGCTCGAACGCAGCCGCGATACACGCGGAACCATGGAGAACACTACGTTGATGCCGCGAAGGCACCCGACGCATGACGAATGTCACCCTGTTGGTATTGGCGCGTAGCGCGTTGCCGGAGTGACGGGGATCGCCGACACCTGCCGCCTGTTTTTGTTGCGGTGGCTGAACGGCTGTGATGTAACGCGATTGGTTCAACGACTCGTGCAACCTGGCGCAACGCGATGAAGACGTTGAAACAGCATTGAAGCGCTGCGATCAGGAAGGTGCCAGACGATGCCAGCAGCAAACTGCAATGCACATATTATGCCCTAAAAGCAGGCCTCTGTGTAGCGCAGGCTTCGTTATACCGGCATGTGCCGGGAGAAACGGATCGAAAAGCAGTCAATGCGCACGTGATGAAAGGGCTCATTCCGCGCTTTGCGTCGTGCGCTTTTGCAGCTCGCGCGTCGCGGCGAGGGGAATGCGTGCGTCATCCCATTTCGCGAGCCATTCGACTTCCTTCGATGTGAAGATCTGGCCATGATTGCGCAGCGCATATTGCAGCGAATCGATGATGTGGTTGCGGATGATCTCGGGCGTGCGTGCATCGTCGAGCACGGTACGAAACGCTTCGAGCGTAGCCATCGGGTTGCCTCTTGTCGGTGAACGCTTGTGAAAGACCCGATCCTTATCGCATGTCAAAAAGCGCGGTGCCACGCGGTCAAAATTCGCGCGCGTGTTCATGACACGCGGTTCACGCATATCCGACGCGATACAGGGGACACGCGACGATACATCCATGAGATGTTGGGTACGACCCTTGAAGGCGTGCCGCTCGATCGTCGATCAAATCCCTGGAACGAAGTCCGACACTTCAAGCTCGAAACCTGCGGCCCAAAGACTCACACTCAGGCCAGATAAACCTGAAGCCCAGGCGACACGAGGCACTTCATGACATTCAGAACGATTGCGCCCCTCGCGCTATGGACGGTCGCTCAACTTTCGGTTGCGGCGACGGGCGATGCGTCGTGCGGCGTGCTGTCGGGCGCGAGCGGCGGCGCGGCCGCGTCCGGCGCATCGAGCGTCGCGACCGGGAGCGGCTTTGCGTTGCGCGACGGCGAGCCCGTCGATTTCATCGCAGGCGGCAAGACGGTGCGCGGCACGCTGCACGTGGCGTCGGATGGCGGCGTGTATCGCGCGTACTGGCAGCCGCAAGGCCGCCCCGAGCGCTACGTGCTCGCGAATGCGGGCACGGACGCCGTGCGCCTGATCGCGATGCCGGTGCAAGGCACGCCTGCCACGAACGGCATGCCCGGTACGACGGTCAATGCGCAGCAGGTGTTGTCGTGCCCGGCCTTATGAGCTTCGCGGGGCCTGTGAGCTTATATGCTTATGAGCGATGCGCGGGCCACCACGTCCAGCCGCGCTCGCCGCGCTGCAATTCGACGATCGAAAGCGGCGCGATCTCGATACGCGAAAACGCATCGGATGGCGCGCGCAACACATGCAGCAGCGCCGCGCGGATCACGGGCGCGTGCGTGATCGCGAGTGCGGTGCCGTCGCGATCGAACGCGTCGAGCCAGCGGCCCACGCGCAGCATCAGCGCGTCGAACGATTCGCCGCCATGCGGTGCCGCCGACGGATCGCGCGACCATGCCGCGAGCGCTTCGGGTTTTTCGTTCGCAAGCTCGCTCAAACGCCTTCCGCGCCAGCGGCCATAGTCGATATCGGCCAGATCCGGCGCGATCGCGGCGTCGAGCCCGAGCGCGCGCGCGGTTTCGAGCGCGCACGCGGCGGGGCTGCTCAGCGCGGTATCGACGGCATTCAGCAGAGCGTCGTTCGACATGCGAAATCGCGCCGCTTCGGCGATGCCGCGCGCGTCGAGCGGTTCGTCGGCGGGGAATGCGCCTTTGCGCTGTGCGGCCGTCGCCGGGTGGCTGATCAACAACAGACGTGTGCGCATGACGGACTCTTATCGAGGGAACGGGGAAGAAAGTAGCAAGCGTCCGCGAGTTTAGCGCGTAGAATAGACGCCACTCGAAGCGCGGAAGCCGGTGCAAGCCCGGCGCGGTCGCGCCACTGTAATCGGTAGTGAATGCGTACACAGACATGCAGTACACAAGCCGGAAGCCAGACCCAAGCTTCGACTTCAACCCTCAATCGACTATCGGGGCGCGCAACCCCAAGGAGATCTCCGTCATGAACGACGCTGTTCTCGACCACGCCGGTCAATCCGTCCAGCCTGCTCAACCCACGCCGGTTCCGCTGCGCGAACTGCTGCCGTGGGTGATCTTCGGCGGGCTGCTGTTGCTGCTCGCGCTGTATTTCATCGGCGCCGAACAGGGCGCGACTTCGCTGATTCCCGGCATGTACGTGCATGAGTTCGTGCACGACGGCCGCCATCTGCTCGGCTTTCCTTGCCATTGATCGGCTACTGATCGCATAGGGGAGTCATCACCATGGTTGGGAAGCTGTTGATGCGAGGGATGCTCGCAGGCATCGTCGCGGGCCTGCTCACGTTCGCGTTCGCGCGCGTCGCGGGTGAACCGCTGGTCGATACGGCGATCTCGCTCGAAGAAAAGATGCATGCGGCGCACGATCACGGCGACGCGCACGAAGAAGCGCTCGTCAGCCGCGGCACGCAGGCGGGCTTGGGTTTGCTGACGGGCATCGTCGCGTATGGGATGGCGTTCGGCGGGCTGTTCGCGCTGACCTTTGCGTATCTCTATGGCCGTGTGGGCAGAATCGGCGCGCGCGCGTTGTCCGCGTGGCTCGCGCTCGGCGCGTTCGTCGCCGTCGTGCTCGTGCCGACCATCAAGTATCCGGCGAATCCGCCTTCCGTCGGCGACCCTGACACGATCGGCATGCGCACGGGGCTCTTCTTTCTGATGATCGTCACGTCGATCGTCGTCATGGTGTTCGCGATGAAAGTTCGCAAGCATCTGTTGACGCGGCTCGGGCAGTGGAACGCATCGATCGCGGGCGGCATCGCGTTCGTCGCGATCATCGCCGCGATCGAGATCGCGCTGCCGACCGTCAACGAAGTGCCCGAAGCGTTCCCGGCCGTCGTGCTGTGGAAGTTCCGCATGACGGCGCTCGGCATGCAGGCGCTCATGTGGGCGACCATCGGCCTGCTGTTCGGCGCGATGGTCGAGCGCAGCGAACGCATTGCGCGCGCGTCGGGCACGGCGGCGCGCAAGTCGGCTTATCAGTAGCGCGTCATCGCCGCGTCCGCGCACGCACGCGCGGGCGCGCGCCGCTGTCCTTCCCGCTGCCTTTTCCACTTCCCTTCCGCTCGACCGCCATTTCCAGAAACCGCGCAAGACACGGATTACGGTTCGACGGCGACCATACGAGCAGCTGCGAAATCGTCGGCGCATCGGCGAGCGGTTTGAACACCACGCCCGGCAGTTGCGCCTTGCGCATCGACTCGGGCACGAGCGCGACACCCACGCCTTCGTCGACGAGACTCAGCACCGTCTGCTGCAACTGCACCTCGAAACGCACATCGGGCGTGAAGCCGCCTTGCAGACAATGATCGACGATGGTCGCGCGCAGACTCGGCGCAACGGCGTCCGACGCCATCACGAACGGTTCGCGCGCGAGCTGCGCGATCTTCAGATGCCGCGCGCGAGCGAGGGCATGATCGCGCGATAGCGCGACGCACAGCGGCTCGGTGAAGATCGTGCGCGTATCGAGCCCTTTATCGGGCGCGCCCGGAAACATGATCGCCGCATCGATCTGCGCGTTGAGCACCTGCGACGCGAGATCGTTCGACACGACTTCGCGCAGATTCAGCGTCACGTCGGGATGCGCGCTGCCGTAGGCGCGCGCATAGGCGGGCAGCACGCTATACGCCGCGCACATCGTGAAGCCGATGGTCAGCTGGCCCATATCGCCGACAGATGCCGCGCGCGCATTCTTCGCCGCCTGTTCGATCGACGCGAGGATTGATTTGGCATTGGCATAGAAGCGCTCGCCCGCGGCCGTCAGCGTGACGCTGCGCGGAGTGCGCTCGATCAGCGTCACGCCGAGCGACGCTTCCAGCGACGCGAGTTGCCGGCTGAGCGGCGGTTGCGACAGGTTCAGGCGGGCAGCCGCGCGGCCGAAGTGCAGCGTCTGCGCGAGCGTGACGAAATAGCGAAGTGGCTTGACGTCGAGCATGATGCAGAAAAGGTATCGTCGAGGGTTTCAATCGGTATTGGATCGTATCGGGGTAAACGGCTTACGCTTGCACGTCTGCGCGTTCGCACGTTTCCGCCCGCTGTCACTCTCCATGCTTTCGACGCTCGAAATCCTGCTGCCCGTATTCGCGCTGATCTTCGCGGGCTTCGTTTGCCGCCGCCGCAATCTGCTGGGCCCGGCGGCCGCTTCCGAACTGAACCGCTTCGTCGTGTGGCTCGCGCTGCCCGCGCTGCTGTTCGACACGATGGCGCATTCGACGTGGCGGCAGCTCGATCAGCCCGCGTTCATCGCAACGTTTTCGATTGCGTGCGCGGGCGTGTTCGTCGTCGTGCTGATCGCGCGTCTTGCGAGCGGGCGGCATCTCGCGGATGCGAGCGTCGATGCGATCGCGGCGTCGTATCCGAATACGGGCTACATCGGCTTTCCGCTCGGCCTGCTCGCGTTCGGCAAGGCGAGTCTCACGCCGACGACGATCGCCACGATCCTCGTCGCGTGCGTGCTGTTCGCGCTCGCGATCGTGCTGATCGAAGCCGGCCTGCAGACGGAGCGCACGCCGCACAAGCTCGGCGCAAAGGTGTTGTGGCGGCTCGTGAAGAATCCGCTGATCGCGTCGCCGATCGTCGGCGTGCTGGTCGCGAGCGCGGGCGTGAGCCTGCCGCAAAGCGCCGAGACGTTCCTCAAGCTGTTGAGCGGTGCCGCGAGTCCTTGCGCGCTGGTGAGCCTCGGGCTCTTTCTCGCGGAAAAGCGTCCGGCGGCGGAGGGCACGTCCGGGTCCGTCACGTCGCTCGTGCTGACGGCCATCAAGCTGATCGCGCAGCCCGCGCTCGCATAGTGGATCGCCGCGCGTGTCTTTTCGCTGCCCGCGCCCATCGTCGATATGGCCGTGCTGCTCGCCGCGCTGCCGACGGGCACCGGCCCCTACATGCTCGCCGAGTTCTACCGGCGCGAGGCGCACATCACATCGCAGACCATTCTGCTGTCGACGCTGGGCTCGCTGATTTCGTTGTCGCTCCTGCTGTTCTATCTGCGCGCGCCGGGTTGAGGCGGTGCGCGGGACCTAGCCGAAGCGTTCCGCGCGATAGGGCTTCGGATCGGTGAAGGGCGTCGCGCCCGTCATCATCTCCGCGAGCAGGCGGCCCGTGACGGGTCCGAGCGTCAGCCCGTGATGGTTGTGCCCGAACGCGAACCACAGGCCGCGATGACGCGGTGCGGGGCCGATTACAGGACGCATGTCCGGCGTGCAGGGCCGCATGCCGAGCCACGGCTTGTCGTCGACGCGCTCGCCCAGGCCGAACGTCGCGCGCGCGAGCGGCTCGACGCGTTCGAGCTGGATGCCCGTCGGCGGCGCGCCGCGCTGCGCGATCTCGACGCCCGTCGTCAGGCGCAGGCGGTTGTCTTCCATCGGCGCGACCACGTAGCCGCGTTCCGTATCGACGATGGGCACCGACAGCATCTGCCGCGCGGGACGATAGTGCATGTGATAGCCGCGCTTCGCGCGCAGCGGAATGCGATAGCCGAGCGGCCCAAACACGGTATCGGACCACGGCCCGAGCGCGAGCACGACTTCCTTCGCGCTGATCGTGCCGTGTTGCGTGTCGACGGTCCACGCTTCGCCCGATGAACGCAACGTCGTCGCGTCGCCGGCGATGAACGTGCCGCCTTCCGCTTCGAAAAGCCGTGCATACGCTTTGACGAGCGCGCCCGGATTCTTCACGCTCTTCGGGTCCTTCCAGTGCAGCGCGCCGCAAATGCCTTCGCCCACGCCCGGCTCCTGCGCGCGCAGCGCAGCCGCGTCGAGCACGCTCACGCGCAGGCCATGCTCGCGGATCGCGTCTTCCGATGCCCTCGCTTCGTTGTCGAATTCGGCGCGCGTGCGGAACGCCTCTATCCAGCCGCCGTCGTGCACCAGCTCGCCGACGCCCGCGCGTGCGATCAGCCGGTCGTGCTCGTCGACACATGCGCCGATCAGCGGCAGCATGTCGCGCGCGGCGGCCGCGAGCCGCTGCGGCGACGATTCCCACCAGAAGCGCGCGAGCCACGTCGCGTAAGAGGGCAGCGCCTTGTAGTCCCAGTAGAGATCCGTCGACTGGTTGCGCGCATAGCGCAGCAGCGTGCCGAGCTTGCGCGGAAAGCCGTACGGCACGATCGACGAACGCTCGATCAGCCCCGCGTTGCCGAAGCTCGTTTCTTCGCCGGGCGCGCGCCGGTCGACGAGCGCGACGCGCCGTCCGCGGTCCTGCAGATGCAGCGCCGACGATACGCCGACAATTCCCGCTCCCAGCACGATGACGTCGAAATCCATAGCAATCAGAGTGGTCTTTGATATGACTTGTGATGAAGCCCAAAGCGCAGCGAGCGCGTGTCGCCACGCGCCCGCACGTCGAAGCCGGATCGTCCGGCTTCGGCTCGAAAGCGTATCACTTGGCGATGATGTCGCGCTTGAAGTATTTCTGCGAGAGCGCTGTCAGCGTGCCGTCCTTTTTCAGCGCGTCGAGCGCGGCATCGACTTTCGCCTGCAACGCCTTGTCGCTCTTGCGCAGGCCGAAGCCCGTGCCTTCGCCGAGCGTCGACGGGTCTTTCAGCGGCTCGCCGACCATCTCGAAGCCCGCGCCCGCCGGCTTGCCCAGAAAGCCGTCCTGGGCTGTCTGCGCTTCCTGCACGGCGGCATCCAGCCGGCCGGCGACGAGATCCGCATACACCTGGTCCTGATCCTGATACGACACGACCTGCACGCCCGCATTCGCCCAGTGCGCCTTGAGGAAGTCCTCCTGCGACGAGCCTTGCAGCACGCCGACGCGCTTGCCTTGCAGACTCTTCACGTCGGGATGCAGGCGGGAACCGTGCTTCGCGATCATCACGATGGGCACGACATAGATGGGCGGCGTGAATGCGATGCTTTCCTTGCGCTTGGCCGTGATGTTCATCGCCGAATTGATCACGTCGAACTTGCGCGCCTGCAGCGCGGGAATCAGGCCGTCGAATGCATTCTCGACCCATACGCATTTCATTTTTAGCTTCGCACAGACGGCGTTGCCGAGATCGACATCGAAGCCTTCGAGCTGGCCCGATGCCGTCTTGCTTTCGAACGGAGGGTACGCGGCTTCAATGCCGAAGCGTAGCGTGTCGGATTGCGCATGGACGGCGCCTGCCGTCATTGCAAGGACGGCGGCGGCGAGGGAGAGCTTCAGGTTCATGACGGTTCCTGTCGTTGATGATCGGTGCGGACGCGGCAGGCGGCGCAGATGAAATATAGACGGAAAGTCCAGTATGGACTATAGGGAATACGATAGTCCAGTGATCAAAAATGCGCGTGCACATCGCGCGATACCTTGCCAGAAGCGGGAGAGAGCCCTTCAAAGACTCGTTGAGCGGCCTGATGCCGTTCGCTAAGCGGGCGTCTCGTCGTAGATTTTTTGTCCAGATTTCGAAAGTCTCAAGTAGACTATAAGTCTACATTTGACGCATCAATTTGAGTTAACACTCGCCGCTGAAGGAGACAGACCCGATGATGACCGCCTTGCCACTTGCCGTCGACGAACAGGCCGTCCGCGAAGCGTTGCCCGCACTCGACGTGCGCGGCGCGCTGACCGCGATGTTCCGGGCGCTGGCTTCCGCCGAGGCCGTGCAGCCGCCGCAGACGCTGACGCTGTTTCCGAACGGTGCCGGCGACTTCATTACCTACCTGGGCGCGCTCGCCGATGCGAAAGTATTCGGCGCGAAGCTCTCGCCGTATATCGTCACGGGCGGCAAGCCGATCATCACGGCGTGGACGGCGCTGATGTCGATGGAAACGGGCCAGCCGTTGATGTGGTGCGACGCGGGCCTGCTGACGACGGAGCGCACGGCGGGCACGACGGCGCTCGCCGTCGACCGGCTCGCGCGCGCCGATGCGACGCGGCTGGCGATCGTCGGCGCGGGTGCCGTCGCGCTCGCGCACCTGCGGCATGTCGCGCCGCTGCGCGCGTGGGAGTCGATCCGCGTCTGGTCGCCCGGTCTCGTGAACGACGACGCGAAACGCGCCGCGCTCGAGACCGCCGACGCGCGCGCGGTCGCGAGCGCGAGCATCGACGATTGCGTGAGGGATGCGGATGTCGTGATGCTGTGCACGTCGTCGGGCACGCCCGTTCTGCCGCGCGACGCATTGACGAAGCCCGCGCTGATCACGTCGATCAGCACGAACGCCGCGAACGCGCATGAAATCGATCCGGCGTGGCTCCCCGAGATGGACGTGTACTGCGACTATCGCGCGACGACGCCCGGCAGCGCGGGCGAAATGAAGCTCGCCGCGCAGCACGGCTGGTCCGCGGACAAGCTGAAGGGCGATCTGCCGTCGCTCGTTACTGGCACGTGCGGAAAGCCAGGCTACGAGCGGCACGTGTTCTTCCGCTCGATCGGCCTGGGCCTCGAAGACGTCGCGATCGCCAGCGAGCTCTACCGTCATCTGACCGGCGATCGGACGCACGCACAATAGCTACAATGTCGATCAGCCGCCGCTGCGCGCCGTTGTTCCATCGGATGCGCGCGGCATCACGAGAAACACCGCAGAGAGACACTGCGAACACTGCCACTGCCCGCCGATGCGCAAGAAGAAAACGTCTCCCGTCAAGGACCTGCTGCTGACCCGCTACGCACCCATTGCGGACGGCATCGCCGCACTGTTCTTCCCGTACGCGGAAGTCGTGATCCACGATCTGCACGACCAGACGGTGCTGTATCTCGCGAACAATCTGTCGAAGCGGGAGATCGGCGACGATTCCGCGCTCGAAGAGATCGACCATTCGGCGCGCGAGCGCGTGATCGGCCCATACGAAAAGCTCAACTGGGACGGCCGCCGGATGCGCTGCGTGAGCAACATCCTGTTCGACGACAACGGACAGCCGGCGGGCATGATGTGCATCAACTTCAACATCGCCGTGTTCGAAGACGTGCGCTCGACACTCGATCTGTTCATCAAGGGCGCGGGCGTCGTCGCGCAGCCGGAAGAACTGTTCCGCGACGACTGGCAGGAGCGCATCAACACATTCCTGCACGGGTGGCTGCGCGAGCGGCAGATCGGCCTGAACGGTCTCACGCGCGAGCATCGGCGCGAACTGGTCGAAGCGCTGTATGCGGAAGGCGCGTTTCGCGGCAAGAGTTCGGCCAACTATGTCGCGAACGTGCTTGGCATGGGGCGTGCAACGGTTTATAAGCATCTGAAGCAGATGAAAGAAGGCGCGAGCTGACGGCTGTTGCGGCTCGCGGCCCGCGCTGCTTGTGATCCGTTCCAGACACCTTCGAGGACACGACCGTGACCGTGCGTTATCGACACTACAAAGGCGGTATTTACGAATTCATCTGCGAAGCGACGCTCGAATCGGACCCGAGCGTCACGATGGTCGTCTATCGCGCCGAAAACGGCACGATCTGGACGCGGCCGTCGTCCGTTTTCTTCGAGATGATCGAGCACGAAGGCGACAAGATTCCGCGGTTCTCGCCGATTAACTAGGGGTTTTGGCTTGCGCCCCGGTTGCAGAGGTGCCGCGCGCTGACGTTCGTTCGCGCCGATGCGGAGCTATCAGCGCGTCACAGCCGTAGGCAAATCGACAGCATCGGGCGCTTCGATCACAAGATCGCTCTGCGCGATAGCCACGCACGGCAGGATATAACCCTCCGCCTTTTCTTCGATGCTCACGCCCGGCCACTCGACCGTATAGCGCACGCGGCCCGACGTCATCTTGCACAGGCAGGTCCGGCACGTACCGTTGCGGCACATGCGCGGCAGATAAAGATTCGCGAAGCCCGCCGCTTCGAGCACGGTCAGCGATTCGGGCGCGTCAAACCTGCGGCCGAGCGGCTCGACGCGCACCTCGAAGGTCTGTTCATGTTCTTGCGGCCCGCTGCGGCACAGTTCTTCGTTCGCCATCGTGCTCACGAAATCGACACGCCCAGGAGCCGCCCGACGCCGAACGTAAAGGCCGCCGCGACGAGCCCGATCACGATCTGACGGAACGCCGAGAACGCGGCACTCCGTCCGTTGAACAGCGACGTGAAGACGCCGACGGCCGCGAGCCCGAAGGCGCTCAGCGCGACGCACTGAAAGACGGCCGGCGTGCCGTGCGCCCACAGGAACGGCATCGCCGGAAAAATCGCGCCGAGCGAGAACAGGCAGAACGACATGCCCGCCGCCGTCCACGGATTGCCGCCCAGTTCCGCCGGATCGAGGCCCAGTTCTTCGCGCGCCAGCGTGTCGAGCGCCTTGTTCCGGTCGCGCATCACCTGCTCGGCGACGCGTTTCGCCTCGCTCGCGTCGATCCCTTTCGACTGGAAGATCAGCGCCAGCTCGCGCTGCTCGGCTTCCGGCGTGTGCTCGATTTCGTCCGCTTCCTTCGCGATCTGCGTGCGCGCCAGTTCGCGCGCGTTCGTCACCGACAACCACTCGCCGAGCGCCATCGAGCACGCGCCCGCGATCAGTCCGGCGAGTCCCGTCAGCAGGATTGCCTTGTTGCCCGTGCCCGCGCCCGCCACGCCCATGATCAGGCAGAAGTTCGATACGAGGCCGTCGTTTGCACCGAGCACGGCGGCGCGCAGGTCGTTGCCCGAGGTTACGTTCTTGTGCCACGACTCGGCGGCGGCGATCTGTGCGCCTATGGCCGGCGGCTGATCATTCCCTTTGACGTCCGCGACCATCTGCTGCATCACAGCCGCGTGATGCTGTTCGTCTTTCGACAACTGCGCGGCGTCGGGCTGGTTCGCGTACTTGTCGCGGTCCGCGTATTCGGCGGCGGCGAGCGACGGTAGCACGTAGTTCGGTCCGAGCGTATGGATCAGGCCACGCATCAGATGCGTCTTGATGCTGTGCCGGTGCGGCCGCACGCGCACGCCGTTCGCATGCAGCTTGTCGGCCCATACGTTCGCATGCACGCGCTCGGCGCTCGCGAGCTGGCTGAACAGCGTGCGGCGCCGCGGATCTTTTTCGACGCGCGACAGCGTCTCGTACAGCGCGGCGCTGTCGAGCTCGTCGGCGAGATTCGTGCGGTAGCGTTTGAGTTCGTGCCGGGAGGCCATCGATCGAGGCGCGGTCTGGGCCGGATATTCGTGGGGTCAGGACGAAGCTTAACGCAGCACGGGCCGTTGCGCTGCTTCAGGAGGCAACACGCAAGCGGCGAAGTGCCCGATGTCTGACCGCGAAAAGGCGATGCCGTCCGCGCGTCAATGCGTCGTGCGCATCCGCATGTAGCGATAGACCGTGTTGCGCGCGAGCCCCAGTTCGCGCGCCGCCGCCGAGATGTTGCCGTTGTTGCGCGCGAGCGTCTGCTCGATCAGCTTCGCTTGCCATTCTTCCATGCGCGCGGGTTGCAGTGAGTCAGGCGAATCTTCGACGGGCGCGGCATCGGCATGCGAAGCCTCGCTGCGTTCGGGCCCGTCGTGCCGTTCTGGCTCGCAGTCGTGCAGAAAGTCGTCGGGCAGATGCTCGACGCCGATCTCGTCCGCTCCTTCGGCCATGATAACGGCCGTGCGCAGCACGTTCGCGAGTTGCCGCAGATTGCCTGGCCAGCGGCAGCGCGTGAAGATCGCGAGCACGTCGGCCGACACGCATGGCGGCATCCGCGCGCTGTCGGGCTCTTCGCTGCGCAGCCGCGCGAGAATCCGCTCGACGAGCACGGACAGATCGCTGCGCGCAGCGAGCGCGGGCAACGTGACGACGAGACCGTTGATCCGGTAATAGAGGTCTTCGCGGAAGGTGCCTTCTTCGATCATCGCGCGCAGATTGCGGTGCGTCGCGCAGACGATGCGCACGTCGACGGGAATCGCGCGCGTGCCGCCCAACGGCACGACGGAGCGCTCCTGAAGCACGCGCATCAGGCGCACCTGCTGCGCGAGCGGCATGTCGCCGATTTCGTCGAGAAAGAGTGTGCCGCCGTCGGCCTGCACGATCTTGCCGACGCTGCCGCGCTTTTTCGCGCCCGTGAACGCACCGTCTTCGTAGCCGAACAGTTCCGCTTCGATCAGCGTGTCGGGCAGCGACGCACAGTTGACGGCGACGAACGGCGCATCGCGGCGCGGCGACTCCTCGTGCATCGCGCGCGCGAGCCACTCCTTGCCCGTTCCCGTCTTGCCGAGCACGAGCAGTGGAATGTCGCGGCCACGCACCTTCGCGACGCGCTGGAGCACGGCGGCCATTTGCGCGTCGCCCGTGTCCAGTGTGGCAAACGTGACGGCGGCGGCGCGCGCTCTGGCCGCCTGCGATGCGGCCGATGACTGCGCGGCCGTCCGCGGGCTTGCCGCATCTGCGGAAAACACGGGACGCGCCGCGTATTCGGCCCGCGCCACCACGCGCACGCCGCTCGGCAGCACGAGCGTCAGACACTCGCCCGGCGCGCGCGACGCCTGTTGCAGCGCGGCCGGAAAGGCCGTGCCGAACAGCGCCTCGAAAGGCTGCGCGAGCAGCGCGTCGAGCGGCCGCCCGAACTGGAACAGCGCGCTGCGGTTCGCGGACAGCAGCGTGCCGTCAGCGCCGAACGCGGCGAGCCCTTCGAACAGCGTGCCAATGAATTCGCTGCGCGCATGAAAGCGCACGCGCACGGCTTCGGCGAACTGGTTCGCGAACAGATGGTTTTCGATGATCTGCGCCGACATGCGCACGAGCGCGAGCGTGTGCTTGTGAAAGCCGCGCGTATCGCCGCTGACGTCGAGCGCGCCGATCGTGCGGCCATACGGATCGGCGATGGGCGCGCACGAGCAGGTCAGGATGCGGTTCGCCTGCAGAAAATGCTCGCCTCCGTGGACGACGGTCGGCTGGCTGTCGGCGAGCGCCGTGCCGATCGCGTTCGTGCCGCGATCCGCTTCCGCCCACGACACGCCCGGGCACAGCGCGACGCGCTTCGCCTTCTCGACGAAATCGCTATCGCCGAGACTGTGCAGAACCACGCCGCTGCTGTCGGTGAGCAGCACCATGCTTTGGGTATCGACGATCTGCGCGTGCAGCGTTTCCATCACGGGCAGCGCGTGCGCATACAACGAGCGGTTGCGCTCGACGAGATCGCGCAGCGCGAGCCGCTCCAGCGGATGAAAGTCGGGTGCCTCGGAAACGCGCAGGCCGAAATCGCGCGAGCGCGCGTGAGCTTGCGCGATGACGTCGGCGCGACCCGCAGCGGGCGGCGTGACGGAACGTTGGGTCACTGCTTGTCTCCGTTGTTGTGCGCGTCTTTTGTACGCTGTGCTTTCGCGCCGACGGGCGCGGCGCTTGCGCATGCTTGATACGGCTTGATACGCGCGATTGCGCAAGCGGGCGATGTGGCGCGACGCAGCACTGCGTATGCAGTATCGGCGCATCTGCTGCATCTGCTGCTTCTGCGTGCCGACGCATATCGGTTCATCTTACAGGAGGACGCACGGCGCGTGTTTCGCTTGCCTTCCTGCGCAGAAGTGCAATCATCGTAAATGGCATGCGTTCGCGCCGCGTGCCGTACGGGGCCATCAACGATCGCCCCGGCCAGCGCCAGTTCGAGGAGAACGTCATGGTGCGCATGGAGTTGAGAGTCGTCCTCGCCACGCTTGCTATCTTCATCGCGCTAGGGGGCATCGGGTTGTCGATCCATGGTTCGCTGTACTACCTGGATCGCGAGGTCTGGACGGGCGTGATCGCGATTGCGATCGGCATCGTCGGCTGTGTCACGATGCTCACGCTGTGGCCGCGCGATCTGCCGGGCAAGACGCCGCCCGATCATCCCGCCGATGACGGCGGGCCGCACGAACACCATCATCATCTGCCGAGCCAGTTTTAGCGCGTATTTACGCTGCAGCGCCGCATCCCTTAGGGTTTCTGCGCAGGGGCTTTCCCTCGGTTCGCAGAGCCCATCGAGCGTATCGACGAGCCGATCGAGTGCCGGTTCGCGGTGCGTGGCGGCGCCATGCTGGCGTGTGGCGTAACAAAACTTGCGGGCGGCCGCAGGTCGTCTACAGTGTTGAGATCAACTGAGGCGCGCGCGATAACGGCGTGCGTTCCTGATTGACAGCCCGCGCTGCGATCCATAACGGAGGCTTGAACAGGGGCACGCGCGGCCCTCGGCGATGTTGTCCACCAAGGTGTTCCCATGCAGATCATTTTCCCGAAAGAAGCCCCTGAGTACTCGGGGCGCGAGCTGACACTGGCGTTTCCGGCTATGGTCGATGGGCAGAGGGTGGAATGCATGATTACCGCCGAGGCGCTCGAAGACCATTTCGGCGCGGCCTCGCCGCGTATCGAAGACATGATCGGCGCGTTCTCGACGCACCGCGAGCGCATCGAAGCGGCCACGCGGCGGCTGTTGTCCGAGACGGGCGCGCAGTGTGTCGTGTTGCGTAGCGGGTATGTTCGCTTTTACGAAGCGAATTGGCGGAATTAGTTTTTTGTCTGCGACGCTGTTTTGTTTTGCCGTTATCGCGGGCATCTGCGATGCGGTTTGTGTCTGCGACGGCTTTTTTGTGGCGGTGTTTCAGCGTGCCGCCGGCATCCGCGAATGCGTTCGTTTGCTTCGCCCTTCGCTGGCATCCGCGATGCGCCTCGCGGCGCGGGCGTTGCCCCCGTGCGGGGCGGCACTCACTTTCTTTGTCCCCCAAGGGGACTTCCTTCGGGGCGCCGCCGCAAAGAAAGTAAGCAAAGAAAGCGGGCTAACACCGCCAGCACTTGGCCTTTACCCACGGGCTCTCAACGTCCCCATCCTTCAGCCGGCAGCATGCTGGCTTATGTTCGTTGCCAGCGCACTACGTAAGTGCCTCACCCGCTTCATGCACCCGCATTGCGGCCCGCGAAATCGAATATTCCCGGCCCCTTTGCGGCAAACTGTGTGTAGGCATTCGCGCCGCACAGGAAACCCTCCGTACATGATGCGGCGACAAGTGCGAGCGTTGCCCTATACGACAAAGCAACCTCATTCACTACCGACATGCGGCGCTTAAACGTTCGATACCCTTGGCCGAGCCACGGGTGTATGAAGCGGGTGAGGCATTTAGCCAGTGCGTTGGCAACGCGCATTGGCAGCACGCTGCCGCACGAAGCATGGGGACGTTGAGAGCCCGTGGGTAAACGTCAAGCATTGGCGGTGTGAGCGGCTTTCTTCTGCCTACTCTTCTTTGCCGCGGCAAAGAAGAGTAGGTGCCGCCCCGCACAGGGGCAACGCCCGCGCCGCGAGGCGCTAACGCGGATGCCAGCGCAAAGGCAAAAAGACCAAAAAAACAAAAGGTTCATCGCAGACACAAACCTCATCGCGGATGCCCGCGAAGGGCGAAGCAAACGAACACAATCGCAGATGCCCGCGATAAGGGCAAAAAAGCCCGCTGCGAGCAACCTACTCCGATCCCAGATAAAAAAACCGAAACAAAAACACAGCCGCGATAATCCACACGACCAGCTTCACCTGGCGCGCCTGGCCCGTCAGCAGTTTAAGTCCCGCATACGAAATGAAGCCGAACGCGACGCCGTTCGCAATCGAGTACGTGAACGGCATCAGCAGCGCGGTGAGCACGGCAGGCACGACTTCCGTCGCGTCGTCCCAAGGCAGGTTGATCATTTCGCGCAGCATCAGACACGACACATAGAGCAGCGCCGGCGCCGTCGCGTAACCGGGCACGACGCCCGCGATCGGCGCGAAGAAAAGCGCCAGCAGGAACAGCACGGCGACCGTGATCGCCGTCACGCCCGTGCGCCCGCCCGCCTGCACGCCCGATGCGCTTTCGATGTAAGCCGTCGTCGACGACGTGCCCAGCATCGAGCCCGCCAGGATGGCCGCGCTGTCCGCCATCAGCGCGCGGTTCAGACGATGCATCTTGCCATGCACGAGCAGGCCCGCGCGATTCGCGACGCCCATCAGCGTGCCCGTCGCGTCGAACAGCTCGACGAGGAAGAACACGAGTATTACGTTGAGCACGCCCGTCGACAGCGCGGCCTTGATGTCGAGGTGAAAGAGCGTCGGCGAAATCGACGGCGGCGTCGATACGATGCCGTGAAACTCGTTGCCGCCGAAGAAGAAGCTCAGGATCGTCACGCCGACGATGCCAATCAGAATCGAGCCGCGCACACGCAAATGATCGAGCGTGACGATCGCGAAGAAGCCGATGATCGCGAGCACGACGTGCGCATCATGCAGGTTGCCGAGCGTGACGAGCGTCGCCGGATTGCCCGTCACGATGCCCGCCGTCTTCAGCGAAATGATCGCGAGAAAGAGACCGATGCCGCCCGTGATCGCGATGCGGATCGAATGCGGAATGCCCGTGACGATCACTTCGCGTACGCGGAAGAGCGTGACGATCAGGAACAGGCATCCCGAGATGAACACGGCGCCGAGCGCGGCCTGCCACGAGAAGCCCATGCCCTTGACGACCGTATACGCGAAGTACGCGTTGAGACCCATGCCGGGCGCGCAGGCAATCGGGTAGTTCGCATAGAGGCCCATGATCAGCGACGCGAGCGCCGCGACGAGGCAGGTCGCGACGAACACGGCGTCTTTCGGCATGCCCGCGTCGCCGAGAATCGCCGGATTGACGAAGATGATGTAGGCCATTGTGAGGAACGTGGTGATGCCTGCCAGCACTTCCACGCGCAGGTTCGTGCCTGCTTCGTCAAAGCCGAAATACCGTTTTACGGAGTCCATGAGCCGAGTCTCTCGTCGTGTGAAATGTCGTTCGTAACTGCTTGTCGTACCGCTTCGATTTGCGCTTCTTTTTCACGCTCTTTTCAGCCGACCGACGGCGTCGGGCACAGGCGCGACCGCGGCTCCAAGGGGGAGTCGATGCATCCGGACCGTCGGGCCGCCACGGGCGGATTTAATCACGATTGGTGCGCCATTGCCGCATTGGCGGCGCGCGCGCGTTGAACGCATGCAACACTCGCGGCGTCAGAGCGTGCGGCGTGCCAGCCCCAGTCCGCTTCGCGGTCTGCCATGCTCAAACGTGATTTTCTGTAGCGAAGGGGCGTGATGATACCTGACGCCGCGCATCAGGCCGGATTACAAGGGGAGTTGCAGCAACAGAAGAGGAATGGACGTACAGGCATGCCGCGTCGGCATTGCGCACCGTGGCACCGGCAAAGGAAATGTCGCCGGTGCGATTCGTGGCGTGCGTCGCTGAAGACCCGCCTCGCATCGCATCCGGTTGTCGTGTGCTATTGCTGTATTTACTGCTGCACGCCCTGTGCCTGCGCACGGCGTTGGGCGACGATGCGTCCTGCCGCGATCGCATTGGACGGATAGTTGATCCAGTCGAGCGGATCGTAGCCGGCATTGCGCCATTCGATCAGATCGGCTTTGACTTCAGCGCGCGTCTTGGGCTTGTTCTGGTCGTAGACACGCGATGTTTGCGCGAGCGCGGACGACACGCATACCGCGCCGACGAGCGCACCCAGAACCATACGAGGAATCAGCTTCATGGCAGGGGCCTGAAAAGTTAGGATGACCTGTTTATTTTAGGTTCTGCATCCCCGATAGGTAAGTTTCGCAAGTGAAATGAACCGTTGCATGCTTTGGCTCAATGGGATGGCTTGCCCATCCGGTCGAGCACGGCCGTCAACAGATCGACGGGCAGCGGAAACACGATCGTCGAATTCTTGTCCGCTGCGATGGTCGTCAGTGTCTGCAGGTAGCGCAACTGCATCGCCTGCGGTTGTTGCGCAAGCATCTGTGCGGCCTGCAGCAATTTCTGCGATGCCTGCAACTCGCCTTCGGCATGGATGACCTTCGCGCGCCGCTCGCGCTCGGCTTCCGCCTGGCGCGCAATCGCGCGGATCATCGTCTCGTTGATGTCCACGTGCTTGATCTCGACGTTCGATACCTTGATGCCCCACGCATCCGTCTGCGCGTCGAGCACGCGCTGGATATCGGTGTTCAACTGCTCGCGCTCGGACAGCAGTTCGTCGAGATCATGCTTGCCGAGCACGGCGCGCAGCGTGGTCTGCGATAGCTGGCTGGTCGCCTCGAAGTAGCGCGCGACCTGGATCACCGCGCGCTCCGGATCGACGACGCGAAAGTACACGACGGCATTCACCTTGACCGACACGTTGTCGCGCGTGATCACGTCTTGCGGCGGCACGTCGAACACGACGGTGCGCAGATCCATGCGCACGACCTGCTGCACGACGGGAATGATCAGCACGAGGCCCGGCCCCTTGACCTTCCAGAAGCGTCCGAGCATGAACACGACGCCGCGTTCGTACTCGCGAAAGATGCGTACCGACGAGGCAATCAGCACGATTGCCAGCAGGATCAGGATGCTGCCGAAACCGAAGGTGAAACCGATCATGTGCGTTCTCCTTGTTGTCGACCAGAGTGGGCGTTTGACCTGTCGGCTGGAGTTAGCGCTTTAGCACTTGCTCCAGCCCCAGGCGGAGCACTTACCCGGGTCCCATGCGAGACGATTGCTGTTGGGGGATATCGCCAGCGGGGACGACCGTGAGCGTGAGGCCGCGCCGCCCGATGACGCGCACGGCGTTGCCCGCCGCAAGCGGCGCAGTGCTGCTCACGCGCCAGCGCTCGCCATGCACGCGCGCCCAGCCGACGCGCTCCGGCTCACCGTGCAACAGGCTGTCCCTCGACGATTCCGACCTCGCGTCCGTTTCGCTGACGGCGACGAGGCCATCGTCGAGCACGACGCCGACGCTGCCGATGATCGCCTCCGCGCCCGTCACGACGGGCCGCTGCCGCGCGCGCAGCACCATCCCCGAGACGCCGAAGATGAAGAGCACGCTGAACACGACGACGGCGGCGATCATCGGCAGCGGAATGCCGTAGCCGGGCAGGTCGGTGTCGATCAGCATCAGCGCGCCGATCACGAACGCGATGATGCCGCCGAAGCCGAGCGTGCCGAAGGTCGGCAGAAACGCTTCGGCGATCAGGAACGCGAGGCCGAGGAAGATCAGGCTCAGACCGACGTAGTTGACGGGCAGCAGTTGCAGCGCGAAGAGGCCGAGCAGCAGGCTGATGGCGCCCGCCACGCCGGGCAGCACGAAGCCCGGATTCGAGAACTCGAAGAAGAGGCCATACATGCCGATCATCAGCAAGATCAAGGCCACGTTCGGATCGGTGATGACGGCGAGAAAGCGGCTGCGCCAGTCCGGCTGCAGCGTGACGACGGGCGCATGAGCCGTCGACAGGCGCTTTGCGCCCGCGGACGTCTCGTAGGTGCGGCCGTCCACCTGCTTCATCAGATCGGGGATGTCGCGCGCAATGATGTCGACCACTTTCTGATCGAGCGCGTCGTGCGCCGACAGGCTCACCGCTTCGCGCACCGCGCGCTCGGCCCACTCGACGTTGCGGCCGCGCAGTTGCGCAAGTCCGCGGATATAGGCTTCGGCGTCGTGAAGCTGCTTGCGCAGCTCCGTCGACTGACTGTCGAGCGCGAGCGCGCCCGATGCGGCGCTTTCGCTCGCGGCGCTCGCGCCGGAAGCGGGTTTTTCGCCCGGCATGGCGGGCGCCTGTCCCGGCTTCGGCGCTTCCTGTCCGCCGATCCCCAACTGCACTGGCGACGCCGCGCCGAGATTGGTGCCCGGCGCCATCGCCGCGATATGGCTTGCATACGTGATATAGGTGCCCGCGCTCGCGGCGCGCGCGCCGCCTGGCGCGATGTACGTCGCGACGGGCACGGGCGAAGCCAGGATCGCCTTGATGATCTGCCGCATCGACGTATCGAGGCCGCCTGGCGTGTCGAGTTGCAGGATCGCGAGTTGCGCGTGGTCGTCCGCGGCGCGGGAGAGGCCGCGCACGATGAAGTCGGCGGTCGCGGGGCCGATCGCGCCCGCGACGGGAATCACGAACACGCTGCCGGGCGCAACGGGCGCAACGGCCCCTTGCGCGGCGTCAGCCGGCCGGACGAGCGATGCGGCGGCGCAGAACACGAGCGCGAGCAGCGCGATCCGGCGCGCCAGCGTCGTGCTGTTGCGAAAGCCAGCGCGACGGGCGATGCAATATGTAATGTGCGCAATGTGGTGTGTGATGCGGTGTGTAATGCGCCGGCCAACGGAACACGCAAAACGCGATGCGCCGCTCGGGCCGCAAGCCAATGCGATGCATGCGCCGGCCGCCATCGAGGCGCCGCACGCCGTGCGTTGCGCGAGGCGCGCGCGGATCGGCGCGTGCCATGAACCCGCTTGCCGGGACGGGAGAAGCCGGTACGTTCTCATTGTCGGCGGCCGGCGCGCCGCGACGAATGTCGTGCGGTGCCCCGGCCTGAAAGGGCTGGCCTGCCTTAAGCTTAGTCGGATTCCGCCCGTTCCGCCCGACGGGAGATACCCGCGTTCGCGGTTTGGGCGAGAGCGTTCGCCGCGCGGTAATCGGCGGGCCGCATCCCCGTCCACTTGCGAAACGCGCGATGAAACGCGCTCGGCTCCGCAAACCCGAGCGTCGCGGCGATCTCGGCGATCGGCTGCCCGCCGCGCTGCAACGCCGAAATCGCGATGTCGCGCCGCAGGTCGTCCTTGATCGACTGATACGTATAGCCTTCCTGCTTCAGATGCCGCCGCATCGTCGCCTCGGCGACATTCAGCCGCTGCGCCATCTCGCCCGAGCCCGGCCACGCGGACATCGGCATCACGCGCAGCGTCTTGCGCACGCGCGCCGCGAGCGAGCCGGGATTGCGGTACTTGATGATGAAGCTCGCAGGTGCGTCGCGCAGGAACGGCTTGACGGATTTCGTCGTCTGCACGACGGGCAGTTCGAGGAAGTCCGGCGCGAGATCGACATACGACTCGCCTTGTTCGAATGCGAGGTCGTCGCAGAACATCAGACGGTATTCGTGTGCGGCGGGCGGCTCCGTGCAGCGAAAGCGCGCTTCGATCAGCGGGATGCGCCGTCCGACCAGCCAGCACACGAGGCCGTAGACGAGGATGAAGTACGTTGCATACGCAAACATGGCCGGCTGCGTCGCGCCGTCGCGATGGACGAACGCGAGGCGCACACGGTCGTCGCGCCGGCTGATCTGCGCGGACAGGTCGTCGAGCACGAGCCGCATGAAGCCGACGGCCCGCGTGAGCGCCTGACCGCCGTTGCGGGCCGTCAGCGCCGTTTGCGTCATCGCGATGAAGCTGCCGCTTTTCATCGCGTGCGTATCCTGGCCGAAGAACTCGTCGTCGAGCGCGCGGGCGATGTTGGCCCACAGCGCGCCGTACTGCGCAGGCGTCACGCGGCTTTTCGCGCTCGCGAGCATCTGCGGCGCGATGCCCGCTGCCTCGACGACAGCCAACACGTCGAGTCCGCGCGCGCGAGCGAGCGCCAGCGTCTCCTCAACGAGGCTCACGGAGATCGTGCCTCTTTCTGCTTTCATCCCGTCATGGTCCTTGCGTGGTCTGGGGGCGTGCTTTCGCGCTGCTGTGGGCATATCTGGTAAATCCGCTCACTTCGCGCTTACTTCGATTACCGAGAAAGGGCGCCAGTATCGTCATTTTGCCGCATCGAGTGCTGCTGTCGATGTCCCGACATGGCAAATGCGCTCACGCAGATTGATCGGACGCGGCATCGAATCGCGCTCGCGCCACGCCTACACTGGGTCCCGACGATCGCGCCGCAAGAGCCATGAAGCAGGCGCAACAAAGAACACAGAGAAGTACACGGAGACGCAAGGCGGCACACATGGATGAGTTCTATACCGACGAACAACGGATGATCCGCGACGCGGCGCGCGACTTCTCGGTCGAGCGCCTCGCGCCCAACGCGGCGCAATGGGACCGCGACGGCCAGTTGCCCGCCGACGTCGTCGCGCAGATGGGCGAACTCGGCTTTCTCGGCATGATCGTGCCGCCCGAGTGGGGCGGCTCCTATACCGACTACATCGCCTACGCGCTTGCGCTCGAAGAGATCGCGGCCGGCTGCGCGGCCTGCGCGACGCTGATGAGCGTGCACAACTCGGTCGGCTGCGGGCCGATCCTCAACTTCGGCACCGACGAGCAGAAAGACCGCTATCTCGCCGATCTCGCGACGGGCAAGCGCATCGGCGCGTTCTGCCTGACCGAGCCGCACGCGGGCAGCGAAGCGAACAACATCCGCACGCGCGCCGCGCTGCGCGAAGACCAAGGGATGGGCGAGTGGGTGCTCAACGGCAGCAAGCAGTTCGTGACGAACGGCTCGCGCGCCGGCATCGCGATCGTGTTCGCCGTCACCGATCCCGATGCGGGCAAGCGCGGCATCTCGGCCTTCATCGTGCCGACGGATACGCCGGGCTTCAACGTCGGCCGTCCGGAGAGCAAGCTCGGCATTCGCGCGTCCGACACGTGCCCGATCTCGCTCGACGATTGCGCCGTCCCCGAAGCGAACATGCTCGGCGCGCCGGGCGAGGGCTTGCGCATTGCACTGTCGAATCTGGAGGGCGGGCGCATCGGCATTGCGGCGCAGGCGATCGGCATTGCGCGCGCCGCGTTCGATGCCGCCCGCGCGTATGCGAACGAGCGCATCCAGTTCGGCAAGGCGCTGAAGGAGCATCAGACCATCGCCAACATGCTCGCAGACATGGCCACGCGCCTGAACGCCGCGCGCCTGCTCGTACATCACGCGGCGCGGCTGAGGAGCGCGGGCCGGCCGTGTCTGTCGGAGGCGTCGCAGGCGAAGCTGTACGCATCGGAAGTGGCCGAAGAGGTCTGCTCGAAGGCGATCCAGATTCACGGCGGCTACGGCTATCTCGAAGACTACGCCGTCGAGCGGCACTATCGCGACGCCCGCATTACGCAAATCTACGAAGGCACGAGCGAAGTACAAAGAATGGTTATCGCGCGGCACGTTTGAGCGCAGAATAAACCGCCCATAGAGCGCATCCGCGCCGACAACCAGCTTTGCATGGGACGGGAGTACGCGCTAAAGCGCAGACTCCGGTCGACAGGAGACGACGATGACGGCAGCCCAAGGCTTTTTCGACGCGCGCGACTTCTTGTTGCGCCACCGCACGGACTATCAGCGCGCGTACAACGAATTCCGATGGCCGGAGCTCGGAGAGTTCAACTGGGCGCTCGATTATTTCGACGTCGTCGCGACAGGCAACGACAATCCGGCGCTGTGGATCGTCGACGATCCGGCGCAGGAGGGCCTCAAGCTTTCGTATGCGCAGATGTCGGAGCGCTCGTCGCGGATGGCGAATTTCCTGCGCGGCCTGGGCGTCACGCGCGGCGACCGTCTGCTGCTGATGCTGCCGAACCGCGCCGAGCTATGGGACGTGATGCTCGCGTCGATGAAGCTCGGTGCGATCGTGCTGCCCGCCACCACGCAACTGTCGTCCGACGACGTGCGCGATCGCGTGCAGATCGGCGGCGCGAATTTCGTCGTGGTCGATAGCGCGGAGACGGGCAAATTCGACGGCCTCGACGCGAAGCTCACCCGCATCTCGGTCGGCGCGCCGCGCGAAGGCTGGACGGACATTGCCGGCGCGTACGATGCATCGCCTTCCTTCACGCCCGATGGCGTCACGCGCGCGGCCGATCCGATGCTGCTGTACTTCACGTCGGGCACGACATCGAAGCCGAAGCTCGTCGAGCACACGCATCAGAGCTATCCCGTCGGCCATCTGTCGACGATGTACTGGATCGGCCTGCAACCAGGCGACATCCACTGGAACATCAGTTCACCGGGCTGGGCGAAACATGCGTGGAGCTGCTTCTTCGCGCCGTGGAATGCGCAGGCATGCGTGTTCGTCTACAACTTCGCGCGCTTCGTGCCGAAGGAAACGCTCGGCGTGCTCGTGCGCTGCAACGTCACGACGCTGTGCGCGCCGCCGACCGTATGGCGCATGCTCGTGCAGGAGCCGCTCGCGTCGTATCCCGTGAAGTTGCGCGAGATCGTCGGCGCGGGCGAGCCGTTGAATCCGGAGATCATCGAGCGCGTGCGCCACGCCTGGAACATCATGATCCGCGACGGCTACGGGCAGACGGAAACCACTTGCCAGATCGGCAATCCGCCGGGGCAGCCCGTCGTGCCGGGATCGATGGGGCGACCGTTGCCCGGTTACCGAGTCGAGCTCGTCGATGCCGACGATCAGCCCGTGACGGAAGGCGAAATCGCGCTCCCGCTCGGTGGAAGCCCGACCGAGCGTCCGCTCGGCCTGATGACGGGCTACGCGAACAACGCGAAGGCGACCGAGCACGCGATGCGCAACGGCTACTACCACACGTCCGACGTCGCGATGCGGCGCGACGATGGTTATCTCGTCTACGTGGGACGCTCGGATGATGTGTTCAAGTCGTCGGACTACCGGCTGAGTCCGTTCGAGCTCGAAAGCGTGCTGATCGAACACGAGGCGATCGCCGAAGCCGCCGTCGTGCCGAGCAATGACGCGCTGCGTCTTTCCGTGCCGAAGGCGTTCGTCACCGTGCGTCAGGGCTACGAGGCGGGGCCCGAGCTGGCGCGCGACGTGTTCCGCTTTTCACGCGAAAAACTCGCGCCGTACAAGCGCATTCGCCGCCTGCAATTCAGCGATCTGCCGAAGACAATCTCCGGCAAGATCCGCCGCGTCGAACTGAGGCGCCGTGAACTGGAACGCACGGCGGAGCCCGCGCGGCTGCCGGGCGAGTACTGGGAAGAAGATTTTCCCGAGCTGCGCAACGGTAACGGCAACTGAGCGGCAATTGAGTGGCAACCGAAGCGCCGCCACCAACATTCATTTTCAGGAGACATTCAGCATGAGCGCAATTCCAACGACTGTCGCAGGCCAGAAAGTCGACACCGTCAAGCTGCTGATCGACGGCGAGTTCGTCGAATCGAACGCGACCGAGTGGCGCGACATCGTGAACCCGGCGACGCAGCAGGTGCTCGCGCGCGTGCCGTTCGCGACGAAGGACGAAGTGGACGCCGCGATCCGTTCCGCGCACGCCGCGTTCGCCACGTGGAAGAACACGCCGATCGGAGCGCGGATGCGCATCATGTTGAAGTACCAGGCGCTGATCCGCGAGCACATGCCGCGCATTGCGAAGACGTTGACGGCCGAGCAGGGCAAGACGTTGCCCGATGCCGAGGGCGATATCTTCCGCGGCCTCGAAGTGGTCGAGCATGCGTGCTCGATCGGCACGCTGCAGCAGGGCGAGTTCGCGGAGAACGTCGCGGGCAGCGTCGACACGTACACGCTGCGTCAGCCGATCGGCGTGTGTGCGGGCATCACGCCGTTCAACTTTCCCGCGATGATTCCGCTGTGGATGTTCCCGATGGCGATCGTCTGCGGCAACACGTTCGTGCTGAAGCCGTCCGAGCAGGACCCGCTGTCGACGATGCAGCTCGTCGAGCTTGCGATCGAAGCGGGCGTGCCGAAGGGCGTGCTCAACGTCGTGCATGGCGGCAAGGAAGTCGTCGACGCGCTGTGCACGCATGAGCTTGTCAAGGCGATCTCGTTCGTCGGATCGACAGCCGTGGGCACGCATGTGTACAACCTCGGCAGCCAGCACGGCAAGCGCGTGCAGTCGATGATGGGCGCGAAGAATCACGCCGTCGTGCTGCCCGACGCGAATCGCGAGCAGACGCTGAACGCGCTGGTGGGTGCGGGCTTCGGCGCGGCGGGGCAGCGTTGCATGGCGACGTCGGTGGTGGTGCTGGTGGGTTCGTCGAAGGACTGGCTGCCCGAACTCGTCGAGAAGGCGAAGACGCTGAAAGTGAACGCGGGTCACGAGCCGAAGACCGACGTCGGGCCGGTGGTGTCGCGCACGGCGAAGCAGCGCATTCTCGGATTGATCGAAGCGGGTGTGAAGGAAGGCGCGAAGCTGGTGCTCGACGGCCGCAACGTGGAGGTGTCCGGCTATGAGGACGGCAACTTCGTCGGCCCGACGATCTTCGGCGACGTCACGACCGAGATGCAAATCTACATGACGGAAATCTTCGGCCCGGTGCTGTGCGTGATGACGGTGCCGACGCTCGACGATGCGATTGCGCTCGTCAACGGCAACCCGATGGGCAATGGCGTTGGTCTTTTCACGCAGAGCGGCGCGGCTGCGCGCAAGTTCCAGAGCGAGATCGACATTGGGCAAGTGGGTATCAACATTCCGATCCCGGTGCCCGTGCCGTTCTTCAGCTTCACGGGCTCGCGCGGTTCGAAGCTGGGCGACCTCGGGCCCTACGGCAAGCAGGTCGTGCAGTTCTACACGCAGACGAAGACGGTGACAGCGCGGTGGTTCGATGACGCGACGGTCAATGACGGCGTGAATACGACGATCAGCCTCCGATAGATCAGCCTCTGATAGTTTCGACGCGGTCTGCGACGCACAGCGCTTATTCACTGAGCGATAGGGCGGCAGGATATTCGGCGCCGCGCGCTGTGGCGCAAGAAAGTGAAGCGGGTGAGGCATTGACTGGTGCGATGGCAACGAACGCGGGTCAAGGACGTTGCCGTATGAAGGATGGGGACGTTGAGAGCCCGTGGGTAAATGCCAAGTGCTGGCGGTGTTAGCCCGCTTTCTTTGCTTACTTTCTTTGCGGCGGCGCCCCGAAGGAAGTCCCCTTGGGGGACAAAGAAAGTGAGTGCCGCCCCGCACAGGGGCAACGCCCGCGCCGCGAGGCGCATTGCGGATGCCAGCGAAGAGCGAAGCAAACGAACGCATTCGCGGATGCCAGCGAAGAGCGAAGCAAACGAACGCATTCGCGAATGCCCACGACAAGGGCAAAACAAACCAGCGTCGCAGACACAAAAGAGAAAGGACACACTGACATGAAAATTGCCTTCATAGGCTTGGGCAACATGGGCGCGCCGATGGCGCTAAACCTGCTAAAGGCGGCCCACGCATTAACCGTGTTTGATCTGAACGCGCATGCGGTGCAATCACTCACAGACGCAGGCGCGCGAGCAGCAACCTCACTGAAAGCGGCGGCAACAGACGCCGAATTGGTCATCACGATGCTCCCCGCAGCAGCACACGTCAAAGCGGTGCTGACAGGCGAAGAAGGCATTCTCGCGGGCATCGCGAAGAACGTGACGATCGTCGATTCGAGCACGATCGACCCGGCCAGCGTGAAAGCCTTCGCCGAGCTGGCGAAAGAAAACGGCAACGCGTTCGTCGACGCCCCGGTTTCGGGCGGCACAGGCGGCGCAGCAGCAGGCACATTGACCTTCATGGTCGGCGGCAGCGCGCAAATCTACGAGCAGGTGAAGCCGGTCCTCGCATCGATGGGCAAGAACATCGTCCATTGCGGCGACACGTCGACGGGCCAGGTCGCGAAGATCTGCAACAACCTCGTGCTCGGCATCACGATGGCGGGCGTCTCCGAAGCGATGGCGCTGGGCGAAGCGCTCGGCATCGATCCGAAAGTGCTCGGCGGCATCATCAACACGTCGACGGGCCGCTGCTGGAGTTCGGACACCTACAACCCGTTCCCCGGCGTGATCGAAACGGCACCGTCGACGCGCGGCTACACAGGCGGCTTCGGCACCGATCTGATGCTCAAGGACCTGGGCCTCGCCACCGACGCCGCGAAGCTCGCGCGTCAACCCGTCTATCTCGGCGCGCTCGCGCAGCAGCTCTATCAGACGATGAGCACGAACGGCGCGGGCAAGCTCGACTTTTCGGCGGTGATCAAGCTGTATCGCAAGGATGGAGACGCGTGATGATCGAACTCGAATACGCGCATGAAGGCAGCGTCGCGCTGCTGACGTTGAAGCGCCCGCCCGCCAACGCGTTCACGCCCGAAGGACTGTTGCAGTTGCAGCGGACCATCGAGCGCCTGAACGGCGAAGCGCAGGTGCGCGCCGTCGTCATCACCGGCGATGGCCCGAAGTTCTTCAGCGCGGGCGCCGATCTCAACACGTTCGCCGACGGCAACAAGGAAGTCGCGCGCATCGCAGCCGCGCGTTTCGGCGCGGCGTTCGAAGCGTTGCAGAACGCGCGGCCCGTCGTGATCGCGGCGATCAACGGCTATGCGATGGGCGGCGGGCTCGAATGCGCGCTCGCCTGCGATATCCGCGTCGCCGAACAGCATGCGGTGATGGCGCTGCCGGAGACGGCCGTCGGGCTGCTGCCGTGCGGCTGCGGCACGCAGACGCTGCCGTGGCTCGTCGGCGAAGGCTGGGCGAAGCGCATCGTGCTGACGGGCGAGCGCGTCGATGCCGCGACGGCGCTGCGCATCGGTCTCGTCGAAGAAGTGGTCGAGAAGGGCGCGGCGCGCGAGTTCGCGTTGAAGATGGCCGCGCGCGTCGCGGGCCTCAGTCCGCAGGCCGTCACGTTCAGCAAGGAACTGATCCAGCAGGCGCGCAACGGCGTGCCGCGCGCGGCCGCGCTGGCTGTCGAGCGCGAGCGCTTCGTCGATCTGTTCGACGGCGCGGATCAGCGCGAGGGCGTCAACGCGTTCCTCGAAAAGCGCGCGCCGCAATGGCAGGCGGCGCAAGCGAAGCCATCCACGGAGCCGCAGCGATGAGCGCCGTTCTCGAACAACAACCGGCCGCAGAACCGGCCGTCGAACCGGACGTGCTGTTTCGCGTCGTCAATCGCGTCGCGATCGTCACGCTGAACCGGCCCGCCGCGCTGAACGCGCTGTCGCACGACATGGTGCGCGAGCTGGCCGTGCTGATCGAGCGCTGCCGCACCGATAGCGAGATCGTCGCCGTCGTGCTGCGCGGCGCGGGCGCGAAGGGTTTCTGCGCGGGCGGCGACGTGCGTGCGCTGCACGCGATGCGCGAGCGCAATGAAAGCGGCTGGCAGCAGTTCTTCATCGACGAATACCGGCTCGATTACGCACTGCACCGGTTTCCGAAGCCCGTCGTCGCGCTGCTCGACGGCATCACGATGGGCGGCGGCATGGGGCTTGGCCAGGCGGCGCGGCTGCGCATCGTCACCGAGCGCACGAAGATCGCGATGCCGGAGACGCGCATCGGCTTCTTGCCTGACGTGGGCGCGACGCGCTTTCTGAGCGTGATGCCCGCCGAGGTCGAGCTGTATGTCGGGCTGACGGGCGCGACGCTCACAGGCGCGGACGCGCTGCATGTCGGTCTCGCCGATCTGTGCGTGCCGTCCGAATGGCTCGATACGTTCGAGGAACGCCTGCTGCGCATCGCGACCGTCGACGCGAGCGCCGACGAGTTGCTGCGCGCGCTGCGCACCGTGTTCGAGCCGCCGTGCAACATCGTGCCGCACGCGGGGCTCGGCGCGTTTGCGCAATTGATTCTTCGTCACTTCGACCGGCGCTCGGGCGTCGAGCGCATCGTCGCGACGCTGCGCCAGGATCTGGAGCGCGAGCATCCGCCGCAAATGGGCCAGCGCGAAGTGCGTCAATGGCTGCAGGCGACCTATGACGCGATGACGTCGCATTCGCCGACCATGCTGTACGTCACGCGCGACGCGCTGCTGCGCGGCCGTCAGATGACGCTCGCCGAATGCTTCAGGATGGAACTGGGCATCGTCACGCGCGCGATCGAAGAGGGCGACTTCAGCGAGGGCGTGCGCGCGCATCTCGTCGACAAGGACCGCAAGCCGCGCTGGGCGCCCGCGACGCTCGCCGAAGTGCGGCCTGAACGCGTGCGGCATTTCCTTGCGTCGCCGTGGCGCGCGGACGCGCATCCGCTCGAGGACCTCGGCGCGCAACAGGCGTGAGCTTCGCGGCGTATCGGATGCCGCAGGTGCCGCGCGCTCAGAAGCGATAACTCAAAAGCGATAACTCAAAAGCGATAACTCAAAAGCGATAGCCGACGCCGCCCAGCAGCACATCGGTATCGCGGCTATAGCGCGTCACGACGCGGTTCCACGTGACGCGCGCCGCCCAGTGCTTAGTGAACCGGTACGACGCTGACAGCGACACGAGCCCCGACAGAATGCCATCGCCCGACGACCGTTCATCGGGATCGTTGCCGTGGTGGATCGCCGCGTACGCGCCCGCGCCGAAGCCGAGGGTCAGCTGGTCGTCGAAGAAAGCGCGCGTGAGCCATAGCTGCGCCGTCAATCCATCGCGGCGCGCCTTCAGTCCGCCGCCTTCATGCAGATAGCCGAGCGTGCCGTCCAGATAACGCGTAAGCCCGCGCCGGTACTCGATCGATTCCGCGACGGACGTCTGCGACTCCGGGCTGTTCAGGATCGTCTGCCCGACGAGCACGGTAATTTCGTTGTTTGTCACGTCGTGCGTGCGCGGCAATGCAAACGCGCGCGGGCCGGGCTCGTCGGGTGCGTCGAGCTGATAGCCGATGCCGACCAGCACGGCCGTCGTCGACGGTCCGCGCGAGACCTGCACGCGGTTGAGCTGCAGGTTCGCCGTCCAGCGGCGCGACGTGTACCACGTCGCCCGCGCGCTGAAGAGGCCGCCCCAGCCGTGCGTGTTCGAATAACCCTCGCCGTGTTCGGCGGCTTCCGTGTCGAAGTAACGATAGGGGCCGACGCCGAGCGCGACCACGAAGCGGTTCTGCGCGAGGGGCAGACGCCCCCATATCTGTACGGCCTGGCCGTCGCGGTGATGATCGGACAGATGGCCCTCGTTCAGCCACGTGATGCTGCCCGCGACATATTTTCCGAATCCTTCCGTGTAGTCGATCGCCCATGAATACGTGGGCTCTCCGCTGGCTTTCAGCCAGCCGCCGTACAAGCCGATTTCCTGCGCCGACGCGCCGCGCGATGTCATCAACGCGCACATCGCGCCCGCAAGCAGCAAAGGCCGCAAGCGATGACGCGATTCCCTCTTCCCTTTCTTCCTTGGCATGGGCGGGTCCGTTGGCGGCCGGATCTATTCTGAACGAATATCATTTTTGTTGCGTGATAGATGACCGATGGCGGCGGCGAACGTTCGACGCTTGTCAGGCATCGCGCTTGCTCACTGTTGCAGGTTGACGCCCGCCGTCCGGAGCGCGGCGTTCCGCATTGGCACGTCACCGGCGGGATTGCAGATCGACGCCTATACTTTGCGCTTGTCCATCGGTGCTTCACGGTTCCGCATTGCCGTCGAGGATCGTGACCTGCGCCATCAGGCATTCGACAGCTTCCTTCCGCTCGCTCCGTTCCGGTTGCCACATGGAGATGCCCCGATGCCCCACACTCTCGCCCGACCCGAAGACACCCAGCAGGAAGCCGGCCAGGACGCCGCCGCACAGCCAGGCCAGCCTGTTTCGCCGGTCGCGATTCCCGTCGAACTCAACGTGAACGGCACGCAGTACGCGCTGTCGCTCGATCCGCGCACGACGCTGCTCGACGCGTTGCGCGAGCATCTGCATCTGACGGGCACGAAGAAAGGCTGCGATCACGGCCAATGCGGCGCGTGCACCGTGCACGTGAACGGCCGCCGCGTGAACGCGTGCCTGTCGCTCGCCGCGACGCATGCGGAGGACACGATCACGACGATCGAAGGCATCGGCGAGCCCGATGCGCTGCATCCGATGCAGGCCGCGTTCGTCGAATGCGACGGCTATCAGTGCGGCTATTGCACGTCAGGCCAGATCATGTCGGCCGTCGCGCTGCTCGACGAAGCCGTCGGCCCCGACGACGCCGACGTGCGCGAAGCGATGAGCGGCAACCTGTGCCGGTGCGGCGCGTATCAGAACATCGTGACGGCCATCCAGACCGTGCGCGGCAAGCGCTGAGGAGACCGCGATGGAACTCTTTCAGCTCTCGCGCGCGAACGACGTGCGCGATGCCGTCGCGGCGGGCGCCGCTTCGCAGACGGCGCAGCAGGGCGCACACGTGCGCTTTCTCGCGGGCGGCACGACGCTGCTCGACCTGATGAAGCTCGATGTCGAGCGGCCAGCCCGCGTGGTCGACATCAGCCGGCTGCCGCTCGATCGCGTCCAGACCACGGACGACGGCGGCATCAAAATCGGCGCGATGGTGCGCAACGCCGATCTCGCCATGCATCCGCTTGTTCACGAGCCTTACGCGGTGCTGTCGCAGGCGCTGCTCGCGGGCGCTTCAGCGCAACTGCGCAATATGGCGACGACGGGCGGCAATCTGCTGCAACGCACGCGCTGCGTCTATTTCCGTGATACCGCGATGCCGTGCAACAAACGCGTGCCCGGCTCCGGCTGCTCTGCGATCACCGGCTTCAACCGGACGATGGCGATACTCGGCACGAGCGACGCGTGCATCGCCACCAATCCGTCCGATATGAACGTCGCGCTGACGGCGCTCGGCGCGACGATCGAAGTGGAAGGCGCAAAGGGCGCGCGCAGCATTGTCATCGACGACTTCTATCTGCTGCCCGGCGATACACCCGAGCGCGAGACCGTCCTCGAACCGGGCGATCTCGTCACGCACGTCACGCTGCCGCCCATTCCGGGCAGCCGCTCGCTGTATCTGAAGCTGCGCGACCGTGCGTCGTATGAGTTTGCGCTGGCGTCGGCGGCCGTCGTCGTCAACGTGACGGACGGGCGCATCACGCGCGCGCATGTTGCGTTGGGCGGCGTCGGCACGAAGCCGTGGCATGCGACCCAGGCGGAAGCGGAGCTTGTGGGCGCCGCCCCCGATGCGGCGAGCTTCGCGCGCGCCGCCGATGCCGCACTCGCCGATGCGAAGCCGCAGAGCCAGAACGGCTTCAAGATCGAGCTCGCGCGGCGCTGCCTGATTCATGCGCTCATGCAGGTCACGCAGTCCGTCTGATCCCTTTTCGAGGACTTCTTTCCATGTCCACTGTGTCCGAATCCTTGCTGTCCGTGCTCGGGCAGCCGCAGTCGCGCATCGACGGTCCGCTGAAAGTGAGCGGACGCGCGCAGTACACCTCCGATATCGACTTGCCCGAGATGCTGTACGCGGTGCCCGTGTGCGCGACGATTGCGAGCGGCCGCGTGACGTCGCTGGAATTTGCCGCCGCGCAGGCGATGCCGGGCGTGCGGATGATTCTGCATCGCGGCAACATCGGCCGCTTTTATCGCATTGCGGGTAATTCGATCGACACCGGCTTTGTTGACGAAGCGCGGCCGCCGTTCGACGACGACGTGGTCCGCTACTACGGCCAGTATGTGGCTGCCGTCGTCGCCGATACGTTCGAGGCAGCGAGCGCCGCCGCGGCGGCCGTGAAGGTCGGCTACGAACGGGCGGCGTATGACGTCAGCGACGAACTGGAGGCGAGCGGCGAGTTGCACGCCGAAAGCGAGCGCGGCGATGCGGACGGCGCATACGAGCGAAGCGAAGTGAAGCTCGATGAAACCTACGTGACGCCCGTCGAAACGCACAACCCGATCGAGCTGCACGCGAGCATCGCGCACTGGGACGGCGAGGGCTACACGTTCTACGAGACCACGCAGGCCGTCGCCAATCATCAGGGCACGCTGATGCAGATGCTCGGGCTGCCGAAAGAAAAAGTGCGCGTGATTTCGCGCTATCTCGGCTCGGGCTTCGGCGGCAAGCTGTGGGTGTGGCCGCATACGCTGCTCGCCGCGGCCGCGTCGCGTCACACGGGGCAGCCGGTGAAGCTCGTCGTGAGCCGCAAGATGATGTTCCAGAACGTCGGCCATCGTCCGACGACGCAACAGCGCATGCGTCTTTCCGCCGACAAGACGGGCAAGCTCACGTCGATTCGCCACGACTACCTGAACCACACTGCGATCGCCGACGACTACCAGGAAAGTTGCGGCGAGATCACGCCGTTCCTGTACAGCGTGCCGAATCTGCGCGTGAGCTCGGGGCTCGCGCGGCGCAACGTGGGTTCGCCGACGTCGATGCGCGGGCCGGGCGCCGTGCCCGGGCTGTACGCGCTCGAATCGGCGATGAACGAGCTGGCGCGCAAGCTCGACATCGATCCCGTCGAGTTTCGTTTGATGAACGAGCCGAAGGTCGACGAATCGACGGGGCTGCCGTTTTCGTCGCGGCAATTCGTCGAATGTCTGAAGACGGGCGCCGAGAAATTCGGCTGGGCGAAGCGCACGCCCGCAGTCGGTTCGATGACGCGCGACGGGCTGACGCTCGGTTGGGGCGTCGGTGCATGCGGCTGGCCGGGGCTGCGCTTTTCAGCGGAGGCAACTGTCGATCTGCGCGCGGACGGCACGGCGCGCGTCGTGTGCGGCACGCAGGACATCGGCACGGGCACGTACACGATTCTTGCGCAACTCGTCGCCGGTCACACGGGCATTCCCCTCGACAAGATCGAAGTCGGGCTCGGCGATACGATGTTGCCGCTCGGGCCCGTATCAGGCGGTTCGGCGGCGACGGCTTCCGTGATTCCCGCAGTCTTGCAGGCCGCGCGCGCGGCCACCGACATGGTGCTGGCGCGAGTCGGCGCAATCGGCGAGTCGCCGTTTCACGGCGAAAAGGCGGAAGCACTCGCGTTCAGCGCAGGGCGCGTGCATCGCAAGACGGACGCGGCGGAAAAGGGCGTGCCGTTCGCGCAGATTCTTGAAGCGGCACGAATGCATTCGGCGACGGGCCGCGGCAGCGCGACAGGCGGCTTCGACGATCCGCTGAAGAAGGACTATTCGATCTATTCGTACGGCGTGCATTTCGCCGAGGTGACGTGGCAGCCGGAAATCGCGCGGCTGCGCGTGAGCCGCGTCGTCACGGTGATCGACGGGGGGCGCATTTTAAACCCGCGCGCCGGGCGTAATCAGATCGAAGGGGCCGTCGTGATGGGCGTCGGCATGGCGCTGTTCGAGCACACGATGTACGACGCGCAAAACGGCGCGCCCATCAACAGCAATCTCGCCGATTACATCGTCGCGTCGCATGCGGATTCGCCCGAGATCGACGTGACGTTTCTCGATTATCCCGATCCTGTGTTCAACGAACTCGGCGCGCGCGGGATCGCGGAGATCGGGCTAGCGGGGATTGCGGCCGCCATCACGGACGCCGTGCATCATGCGACGGGTGTCAGAGTGCGCAAGCTGCCCGTGATGATCGAGGATCTGCTGGGCGGCGAAGCGTAACGGTTGCGGGGGCTTACGCCTCGCCAACCACCTCCGCCCCCGCGGCGGGCGCTGCCTCGACGCCCGCTGCATTCTTCTCATCCCTCGCGCTTTTCACGCGCCCGATCCACGCACACGCGAACACCGCGCCCGCTGTCGCAAGCCAGCCCACGGTGCCATAACCGGCGATATGTCCGTGCGCGTCCGTCGACAGCAGCAAGCCGCCGAACCACGCGCCGCAGCCCGTGCCCATCGCCTGCACGGCGCTGTTCGCGCTCAGGAAAGCGCCGCGCGTCTGCGGCGCGGGCACGGTCGTGAGCAGCGCCTGCATCGGCACCATCCGCGACGACATCGCGACCATGAAGAACGGGAAGAACAGCACCATCGCGTAGAACGGCACATCGGGCAAATGCGTGACGAACAGCACGGGCAGCACCGACAGCAGAGCAGCAACGCGGAACACCTGCTTCTTGCCGTAGCGATCCGCGAGCTCTCCGACGCGGCGCGACGTGAAGAACGTCGCCGCGCCGCCCGCCATGTACAGCCACGACAGATTCGCGGGCGCGACGCCGTGATTCGCGACGAGCGTCGGCGCGATGAACGGGATCACGAGCATGTGCGAGACCATCACGACGAACGTCAGCGCGAATGCATCGAGGTGACGCGCATTGGCAAAGAGCCGCCACAGATCGGGCAGCACCTGCGCAAGCGGCGTGCGCTGTTTCTGCAGATGCGCGGTCAGCGACGGCACGACGCGCAGACCGCCGAGCCAGATCGCGCACGACAGCGCGACCAGCAGCACGAACGGCGCGGCCCAGCCGAAATGCGCGCCGAGCATCACGCCGGCGGGCACGCCCGCAATCGCCGCGAGCGAGAACGCCGTCATGATCGTGCCCGTCGCGGCGCCCCGACGCGAGACGGGAATCACATCGCCGACGATCGCCATTACGACCGAGCCCAGTACGCCGCCCGTGATGCCCGCGAACGCGCGCGCCGCGAGCAGCAGCGGATAGTTCGGCGCGAGCGCGCAGCCCAGGTTCGACAGTGCGAATAGCGCGTAGATCGCGAGCAGCAGACGCCGCCGGTCGAAGCGGTCGATGTACGTCGCGGCGAAGAGGCCCGACAACCCCGAGCACCACGAGTACGCCGACACGGCCGTCGCGAAGCGCGCGGGTGAAATCTGGAACGCGTGCATGATCTGCGGGCCGAGCGGCATCATCACCATGAAGTCCATGATGATCGTGAATTGCGTGAGCGCGAGCAGCCACAGGAGGCGCCGCTCGCGTCGTTTGTCCAGGCCGCCTGGTTCGTTCGGTTCGTTTAGTTCGTTTAGTTCATTCAGCGAGCGCATTCAGAGGCTCCGGTTAGAAGCGTTGCGTCAGTCATCGAGATTTTCATGGACGGCCTGTTCGCCTTCTTTCCAGTACGCCGACGCGCGAATCCGCGACTTGTCGAGGCCGCGCTCGTTGACGAGGTGATAGCGGACCGCGCGCATCGTCGCTGCTTCGCCGGCGGCCCATACGTAGCCGTCGCCATCGGGCAGGAACGTTTCGCGCACGGCTTGCAGCAGGGCGCTGCCCCGATAGGCGCCTTCACTGCGATAGCGCCATTCGATATAGAGATCGGCCGCCGTGTCGAATTCGATGCGCGCCGACGGATCGGCCACTTCGATCACGGCCGCGACGCGCGAGCCGTGCGGCAATTCCGCGAGCCGCCGGCCGATCGCGGGCAGCGCCGTATCGTCGCCGATCAGCAGATGCCAGTCGAAGCCCGTCGGCACGACGAACGAGCCACGCGGCCCACCGACGCCCAGATACTGTCCCGCCTTCGCCTGTGTCGCCCATTCGGTCGCGGGACCGGCTTCGTGCAGTGCGAACTCGAGTTCGAGCTCGCGCGCGTCGCGGTCGAAGCGCCTCGGCGTGAAGTCGCGCGCGACGGGGCGCGGCTGGCCGTTCGGAAACACCGGGCCGTCAGGGCCCGCTTCCGGCATCGCGGGCCTTTCTTCGCCGGGAGCGGGGAAGAACACTTTCACGTGATCGTCGAACGAGGCGGACGCGAAGTCGTGCAGATCGTCGCCCGTCAGCGTGACGCGGATCAGATGCGGCGTGACGGTCTCGACGCGCTTGACTTGCAGCAGACGGAATTTCAGCGGATGACGCACGCGCGTCACTGTCAGATCGGATCGGGTTGCTTGCATACGTTGTTCTCTCCAAGGGTTCGTCCGAATCGTTCAAGCCGGCGCGCCGTTATCGGTGTCGGGCGCCGTGCGGCCGTTCTCGCGCGGCTTGCTTTCGATTTCGGCCGTGGCGCGCGCGAGAATCGCCGCGATGCGCCGCTGCTCTTCCGGCGATGCGTTGTCGCGCAACAGCAGCGCATTTTTCAGCGCGCGGCGTGCTGCCGTGAGCTCGGGCAGCCAGCCGCCCGGCGCGTCGTCGCCTGCTTCGCCCGGTTCGCCCGCGAACGCACGGCGCACCGAGTCCATCTTGCGGGCAATGTGCGCGAGCTTCGCGAGCATCAGATCGGCGCGCTCGCGGTTCGCAGCGAGGTATTCGCGGCCCGCGTCGGCGAGCGAGTAGCGCTTGCGGTTGCCTTCGAGTTGCACCGTCACATAGCCGAGTTCTTCCAGATACGTGAGCGCGGGGTAGACCATGCCGGGGCTGGGCGCATAAAAGCCGTTCGAGCGCGTTTCGAGCGCCTTGATCAGCTCGTAGCCGTGGCGCGGCTGTTCGTCGATCATTGCGAGCAGCATCAGTTGCAGATCGTCGGACGTGAACTTGCGGCCGCGCGGAAAGCCGTCGCCGTCTCCGCCAAACCCGCCGCCCCCGCCGAATGGACCGCCGCCGAAGGGGCCGCCAGAAGAACCGCCTCCGAACGGCCCGCCATGACGTCCGCCGCCGCGATGGCGCCCGATCGCATGCCAGAACGCGTGAAAGCGCTCGTAAATGTGGAAGAACGAAGGATCGCGGCTGAATGCGGTGTCGCGCGAGAACTCGCGTGAAAAGCGCGAATGGTGATGACGCATGGTTCATCTCCGAGTGTCGTAAGATGTGTCTTAAGATATATATCGAAAGATAATCCGTCAAGCTTAAATTTGTGTGGCTGCTGCTGTGACTGAGCTAAAGGCGGCGTTGCGCCGGAATGAGGCATCCGCAAACCGCGCATGCTAATCTCGGTCGGTTTCGGTTGCTGACGGGGCAAAACGGACAATCAGATGAGCGATGCTTCCATCGATCCCGACTCTGTCGCCCGGACGGCTTTCGTGCTGGGCGCGCGTCACCGCGCGCTCGATCAGCCGTGGCGGACGCAGCGCCGCGCGCAGTTCGTCCATGTCGCGCAAGGCGTTCTGAGCGTGCACACGGAGGGCGGCCTGTGGGTCGCGCCGCCGCATCACGCCGTCTGGATGCTGCCGGGTGTGCCGCACCGGATGTCGTCGTCAGCGGCCGTCACGCTGCGCGTGCTTCACGTCGACGTGGGCGCGCCGTCCGCGCCCACGCGCTGTGGCGTCGTGGCCGTCGACCGTCTGATGGACGAATTGCTCGGCGCGGCGTCGGCATTCGATCCGCACGCGCCCGCGGACGACGAAGAGTCGCGCCTGATGGCCGTGATCGCCGACCGTCTGCCGCGCCTCGCGCACGTGCCGCCGCTTTCGCTGATCTATCCGCGCGACCCGCGCGCGCGTCTGATCGCAGATACGCTCGCGGCCGATCCCGGCAGGCCCGGCGTGCTCGACGATTTCGCCGGGTTCGCGGCCATCACCGCGCGCACGGCGGCGCGCCTCTTCACGAAGGAAACGGGGCTGACGTTTGGCCAGTGGCGTCAACAGTTGCGCCTGTTGACGGCGCTCTCGCGTCTGGGCGCGGGCGCGAGCGTCACGCAGGTCGCGCTCGCGGTCGGCTACAGCGACGTGTCGTCGTTCATCGCCGTGTTCAGGGACGCGCTCGGAGAAACGCCCGCGCGTTTTTTCCGCTGACCGCGCGAAGGCGCTTCGCGGGCACGCGCCTCTGCATCCACGTTCGTTGCACGGCCAATGCATACGGCCAATGCACACGGCCAATGCACACGGCCAATGCATAGGGCCAATGCATAGGGCCAATGCCCGCTCAGCAGATGCTCAATGCGCGCCCGACGCGTCCCCGCCGCCGCGCACAGGCCGCGTGATCCAGATGAGGGGAATGATCAGCACGAAGATGATCGCCGACGCATAGAAGATGTCGTTGAGTCCCATCATCGCGGCCTGCGTGTTCACGGTGAAATCGAACATCGCGTTCGACGTCGACGGACTCACGTGCAACAGCGTCTGCGTCGCGTCGATCTGCTGCGCGAACAGCGGATTGTTCGCATTGGCCTGCTCGGTCAGACGTTCGTGATGCAGGATCGTGCGGTTGTTCCAGGCCGTGCCCGCGATCGACGTGCCCACTGCGCCGCAAAACACGCGCACGAAATTCGACAGGCCCGCCGCCGCCGGCACTTTCGGGCCCGGCTGGCCGGCGAGAATGATGGCCGTCAGCGGGACGAAGAACAGCGCCATCGGGATGCCTTGCAGCAGCGTCGGCAGCACGAGGTGCCACGTGTCGATTTCGATCACGTACTTCGAGCGCATGAAGAACACGATCGCGAAGCCGACGAACGCGAGCGTCGCGATGATGCGCGCGTCCGAGCGCGGCAGCACGCGGCCCATCACGGGCGCGAGGATCACCGCGAAGATGCCGAGCGGCGCGGTCACGAGCCCGGCGTCGACGGAGCGGTAGTTCAGATACTCCTGCATCCATTGCGGCAGCAGCACGAGATTGCCGAAGAACACTGCGTACGCGACGGAAATCGCGATCGTGCCGCCGAGGAAATTGCGCTGCGTGAAGAGCCGCAGATCGACGACGGGATTCGGCTCGGTCAGCTCCCACACGAGAAAGAACGAGAAGCTGATCAGCGCCGTCACTGCGAGCGCGACGATCACGGGCGAGCCGAACCAGTCCAGATCCTTGCCTTTGTCGAGCATGATCTGCAGCGACGCAACCCATGTGATCAGCAGGCCGAGGCCGACGACGTCGATGGGCAGCTTGCGCGTCGGCGTTTCGCGCGTGCGGTAGATCATCCACGTGACGCCCGCCGCGAAGATGCCGACGGGAATGTTGATGTAGAAGATCCAGGACCACGAGTAGCTGTCGGTGATCCAGCCGCCGAGCGCCGGGCCCGCGATCGGGCCGACGGTCGCCGTCATCGCCCACAGCGAGAGTGCGCTCGACGACTTTTCCTTGGGCCACGAGCTGAGAAGAATCGCCTGCGATAGCGGAATCAGCGGACCGGCCACCGCCCCCTGGAACACGCGTGCGAGCAGCAGAATGGGCAGCGACGGCGCAACGCCGCACAGCCACGACGCGATCACGAAGCCGAGAATCGCGCCGATGAACAGCCTGATCTGCCCGAAGCGCTGCGTGAACCAGCCCGTCAGCGGAATCGACACGGCGTTCGATGCAGCGAACACCGTGATGACCCACGTGCCTTCATCGACGGACACGCCCAGATTGCCGGAGATCGTTGGGATCGCAACGTTGGCGATCGAGGTGTCCAGCACGTTCATGAACGTCGCGAGCGCGACGGCGAAGGTCGCGAGCGCGAGCTGTCCGCCATGCAGCGGCGGTGGAGCAGGCGGTCCGGGCGGCGGCGCGGCGGGCTTCGGAGGGGAGGGAGAGTCGTTCGATGGATTCGGTCGGTTCGGATCGTTCGGTTCGCTCAAGCGGATCTCCGGCGGTGAACACGCGCAAGCCGTCGGACGGCGCGGCGTTGTCGGCAGTGGCTGACGGCACTTCATGCCGATGATAGTCGCAAGCGGCAACGGGCACAGGCCGAGTGCACAGGCGGGCAGGATTCATCGCGCGATCGCGTTCGGGTCTGCACTTTGCATGCACGAAGAGCGGAACAGAAATGCGTTGTCCAGTGGCGCGTCGCCTGTCGATGTGAGTTGTTGGGCGCCACACACGCTTCGCGCAAAACGCGCGCAAAATCGCGACGTGCGGCGTATGCTGCCGCCTGCGCGTGACCGGCAGCGGAAAGGCCCGCAATGCACGCCGCACAAGATGAAAGGATGAAGGCGATGGCCTGGGAACGATTCGACAACGGCTGGCGGCTCGCGCCCGCCGATGGACCGGCGACGGCGCTGGTCGTGCTGCTGCATGGCGTCGGCAGCAATGCTCAGGACCTCGTTCCGCTCGCGGATCTGTGGCGTGCAGCGCTGCCGCAAGCGGCGTTCGTTTCGCTCGACGGCAGCGAGCCTTTCGACGGCGGCTTCGGCGGGCGTCAGTGGTTCAGCCTGCGCGACGTCAATGAAAGCAATCGTCCGGGGCGCGTCGCGGCCGCATGGCCCGCGCTGCAAAAGATGCTCGACGCCGAACTCGCGCATTGGGGCATCGGTTACAGTCAGCTTGCACTCGTGGGCTTTTCGCAAGGCTCGATGATGTCGCTGCATCACGTGGCGACGAATCCGCAGCGCGCGGCCGTCGTGGTCGCATTTTCAGGGCGGCTCGCGTCGGCGATCACGACGCTCAGCGCCACGCCCGTCACGCTGATCCACGGCGAAGACGACGAAGTGATACCCGTGCAGGAAACCGAGCGTGCCGCAATCGCGCTGACGGACGCGGGCTTCGACGTCGAAGCGTTTGCGCTGCCGGGCGTCGGCCATACGATTTCCGGCGACGGCGTCGACCTCGCCCGCGAAGCGCTGGTGCGCGCGCTGACGCCGCTCGCGCGGACCTGAACCGCCTTCATCGCGAACCCACAAGGGGCTCGTCGACACGGCCGTGCGGGCGGCTGTGCGACATCCAGAATCAATATTCCTAAAGTTCGCCAGGTATCTGCCGATATGCGTTCAAGGGCCGGAAAAAGTTTCCGACGCACTGCCGCACTGCTTGTTAGCGGTGTGACATTTTCGCTGCCGCCTCGGCAGCTCAACACTTTCAAAAGAGCCTGACTATGGCCAGATCGCATGCGCAATCGGTTTTCGGACGCCTGTTCAGCGACTCCGTGGCGGTCGACCTCGGCACAGCCAACACGCTGATCTACACAGACGATGGCGGCATCGTGCTCAATCAACCTTCGGTGGTGTGCTTCGACAGGCAGGAGTCGGCGGCGGGGCGCAAGCGCGTCGCGCTGGTCGGCGACGAGGCGAAGCAGATGCTCGGGCGCACGCCCGTCAATCTCGAAGCGGTGCGCCCGATGCGGGCCGGCGTGATCGCCAATTTCCCGGCGGCGGAGCACATGATCCGGCAGTTCGTCGGCATGGCGCGCCCCCGGCCGTTCTTCGCGCGACGCGCGTCGTTCACGCTCTGCGTGCCGTCCGGCGCGACGCAGGTCGAGCGCCGCGCGATCCGCGAGGCGGCGGCCGCCGCCGGCGCACGCAAAGTGAACCTGATCGACGAGTCGCTCGCGTCGGCCGTGGGCGCGGGCTTGCCGGTGTCGTCGGCGACGGGCTCGATGGTCGTCGATATCGGCGGCGGCACGACGGAGATCGGCGTGATCGCGCTGGGCGGCACTGCGTACACGGGCTCGATCCGCGTTGGCGGCGACCAGTTCGACGCGGCCATCATCAAGCACGTGCGCAACAACTTTCATGTGCTGCTCGGCGAGCAGACGGCCGAGCATGTGAAGAAGACGATCGGCTCGGCGCTCGCAATCGTGCCGCCCGATACGATGCGCGCGACGGGACGCGGCGTCGACGACGGCCTGCCGCGCACGGTCGAGCTGTCGACGCAGGATATCGTCGAGGCGATCGCCGCGCCGCTGCGCCAGGTGCTGGGGGCCGTGAAAGCCGCGCTGGAAAACGCGCCGCCCGAGCTCGTCACCGATATCGCGGATGCGGGCATCGTGCTGACGGGCGGCGGCGCGCTGCTCGGCAATCTCGCGCGCTACTTCAGCAACGAACTGCACATCGACGTGCGCGTCGCCGACGAGCCGCTGACGTGCGCCGTGCGCGGCGCCGGCGTGGCGGCTAGCGCAGGGCTGGTCGAAATGTCGGCGTATGACTGACGCAATCGTTTGACATTGTTTTGTGGCGCTTCAAAAGACGCTTTAAAGGCAGCTTCAAAGACCACTTCGCCGCGTTGCTCGCGACGTATCCGTCAGCGACAAACGCGCGCGAAAGTGCTGTGTGACAATGAGGCTTTGTGGCGCGCGTGTCGTCGACCGCGCGCCTTTTTCATTGGCCTCTTTCAGTGACTCCGATTTCCGCTTCTTCACCGCATTTCGTCGACTTGCCCAACGGCTTGCGCATGCCTTATGTCGAGCAGGGCGAGGGCGAACTGCTGCTCTTCGTGCACGGCTCGCTGTGCGACTACCGTTACTGGGACGCGCAGCTCGCGGGCTTGTCGAAGCGCTATCGATGCGTGGCTGTGAGTCTCACGCACTACTGGCCCGCTGCCGATACACCCGCGACGATACCGTTCAGCTGGAGCAGTCACGCCGATGAAGTCGCACAGTTCATCGAGCGTTTCGGCGCGGGCGCGGCGCACGTCGTCGGGCATTCGCGCGGCGGCTGTGTCGCGTATCACTTCGCGCGCCGTCACGCGCACCATGTGAAGACGCTGACGCTCGCCGATCCGGGCGGGCCGCTGCGGATCGGCGACCGCGCGCCCGCGAGCCTCCCGGAGACGGTCAATGCATTGCGGGCGCGTGCCGCGCACCTGATCGAAGAAGGACAGGTCGATGCGGGGCTGCAGCTCTTCGTCGATTCCGTCAGCCGTCCGGGCTTCTGGTCGAAGAGCACACCGAATTTCCGGCGTATGGCGACTGATAATGCGCACACGCTTGCGCGCCAGTTCCGCGATCCTCTGCCCGCCTATACGCCCGACGATGCTGCGGACGTGAAGTGTCCCGTGCTGCTGATCGATGGCGAGAAGAGCCCGCTGATGTTCCGGCGCACGGCCGAAACGCTCGCATCATGGCTGCGCGACGCGCGCCGCGAAACGGTGATGGGGGCTTCGCACGGAATGAATCTCGCGCATCCCGCCGCCTTCAACCGTCTTGTCGACGCGTTCGTTCAGGCCACACGTTGACATTTCTGACAGGTCAGTCTTTAGCGTGCGCGTCGACATCGAGCGCGCGCTCGGCCGCTTCGCCGACGAAGCCGCGATAGTACAGATGCACGCCGATCGCGAGCGAGTCGTGACGGATCTCGTTGAACGCCTTCCACGCTTTCATCGGCTCCTTGAACACGAGGTAATGCGCTTCCTGCGAGACGAGACGCGCGACCTGATGCAGGCCATGCCCATGCAGACGGTCGACGAGTTCGTCGAGGCTGCGGTGCGTGCGCGCGTCCGTGCGCGGATAGAGCATGTGCAGAACCGCGACCTTTTCCGTGGCAAGCGCCGCCGACAGCGCGAGCACGATGTCCTGATGATTCAGCGCCGTGACGACGATATCGTCCGTTTCTTCTGTCGCGGGAAAGAGCGTGTCGATGTTCATGTTCATTTTGTGCATTCCTGTGTCTGACTTTAAAAGAGACCCGCCGCTTGATCGATCTCGCGGCGGGTCAAAGACAGCATTGTGTTTTGCAGGGGAAGCTCAACACGAATCCAGTATCTCAGACGCAATTGCGTTTAGCGTCACGCGCTGGAGCAAAACATTGTTGCATTGAGCGTTCTCTCTTTCATCTGTCTGTCGGCGTGGAGCCTTTATTTCATGTTCGAGTATTGCTTCGTACGAGATTGATTGTTGCGCGAGAGCGATGCAATCAAACGGCATGCGGGCCGTAGAATGCACACGGCTGCCGGAGGCGCGGACGCGCGTGATCGCCGGCTTCGCAATGTCTCAGGAATGCAAAGTCGAAAGGAATCCCAGATGAACGTATCAACGACCAAAGCCTTGCTGTCGTTTTCGAATAGCGACGAGAAGATCGAGCTGCCGGTTTATAAAGGATCGATGGGTCCGGACGTAATCGATATTCGCAAGCTCTACGGACAGACGGGCAAGTTCACTTACGATCCGGGCTTCATGTCGACGGCGTCGTGCAATTCGGCGATAACGTATATCGATGGCGATAAGGGCGAATTGCTGTATCGCGGCTATCCGATCGACAATCTCGCGCAGAACGCGGACTTTCTGGAAACGTGCTACCTGCTGCTGAAAGGCGAGTTGCCAAATGCGCAGCAAAAGAAAGAGTTCGAAGACACCGTCACGAAGCACACGATGGTTCACGAGCAGATGCATTTCTTCTTCCGCGGCTTTCGCCGCGACGCGCACCCGATGGCGATTCTCGTCGCCGCAGTCGGCGCGCTGTCGGCGTTCTATCACGACTCGCTCGACATCAACGACCCGACGCATCGCGATGTTTCCGCGATTCGCATGATCGCGAAGCTGCCGACGCTGGTCGCGATGGTGTACAAGTACTCGATCGGCCAGCCGTTCGTGTATCCGCGCAACGACCTGTCGTATAGCGCGAACTTCATGCAGATGATGTTCTCGAACCCGGCGGAAGAGTACAAGGTCAACGACGTACTGGTGCGCGCGCTGGACCGCATCCTGATCCTGCACGCAGACCACGAGCAGAACGCGTCGACGTCGACGGTGCGCCTCGCAGGTTCGTCGGGTGCGAATCCGTTTGCATGCATCGCAGCGGGTATCGCCTGTCTGTGGGGCCCGGCGCACGGCGGCGCGAACGAAGCCGCGCTGAACATGCTCGAAGAAATCGGCTCGGTCGACAACATTCCTGAGTTCATCAAGCAGGTGAAGGACAAGAACTCGGGCGTGAAGCTGATGGGCTTCGGCCACCGCGTCTACAAGAACTACGATCCGCGCGCGAAGCTGATGCGCGAGACGTGCCACGAAGTGCTGAACGAACTGGGCCTGCACGACGACCCGTTGTTCAAGCTCGCGATGGCGCTCGAAAAGATCGCGCTGGAAGACGAGTACTTCGTGTCGCGCAAGCTGTACCCGAACGTCGATTTCTACTCGGGCATCGTGCAGCGCGCGCTGGGCATCCCGACGTCGATGTTCACGTGCATCTTCGCGATGGCGCGTACTGTCGGCTGGATTGCACAGTGGAACGAAATGATCGCCGATCCCGAGCAGAAGATCGGCCGTCCGCGTCAGCTTTTCATCGGCGAAACGCCGCGTGACGCGAAGCCGGTCGCACGCCGTTAAGCGTTTGTCAGTTATCGAAGCTTGCTTTTGCACACCCTATCCGCGGCATCGTCTGAAAGCGCAGGCGCCGTTTCCGCAAGAGGGAAACGGCGCCTTTTTCATTCGGGCGCCGCATTCGATATCGGCAGGATGGCGAATCAATTGCTTTGCGTTCGTCCCGCGCGTGAGGGACTTCGCTGCTCGCCTGAAGCCATTTCACGCATCGACAGCACGACCCGTGCCATGTGCGCCGCCCGACTCCCGCTTCATGCATTACACGAAAAAATCATGAAGATCGGGGCACCCGCCGCGCTATCCTCTGTCCTAATTGCGCGAACCCTCTACAATCGGAACGAAGCCACTAGCACAGGAGCATGCTGATGCAGGATCCAGAAGCACTCGGCGGACTGACCCATCAGGGCGGCGTGGAATATCGCGGCGACGACCCTGACAGCGCGTTCATCGCGCCGGAAAACCTGAATATCGCCGCCGCGACGCAGCATGTGCTGAAATCGGGCGGCACGTTCATCGTCAACGATCCGCTCGGCGATGTCACGGGGCACGACGACGGTCTGTTCGTCAACGATACCCGCGTGCTGTCGCAGCTGCGTTTGACCTTCGGCGGCCGCGCGCCGTCGCTGCTGTCGGGCAGCGTCAGCAGCGACAACACTTCATTCACCGCGCATCTGACCAATCGTCCGCTGCCGCCGCTCGGCGGCAACAGCACGCCGGAAGGCGTGATTCACGTCGAACGCGTGCGCGTGCTGTCGGGCACGGTGATGAACGAAGCGATCGAGCTCACCAACTACGGCACGACGGATGCCGTCGTGCCGCTGTCCATTTCGTTCGCGAGCGACTTTCGCGACATGTTCGAAGTGCGCGGCCTGAAGCGTGACCAGCAGGGCTCCGTCGAAACGCCGCGCGTGCACAAGAACGAAGTGTTGCTCGGCTATGTGGGTCTCGACGACGTCGCGCGACGCGTGCGCGTCGCGTTTTCGCCGATGCCCGACAAGCTGCTGGCGGGCCGCGCCGATTACTCGGTGAATCTGCCGGCGCAGGCGTGCGTGTCGATCTATCTGTCGGTGGCCGTGCAGGTCGAGGCGCACAAGGGCGCGCCCGACGTCAACGTGCCGCAATCGACGCATACCGTCACCGAGCTTCACGTGTCGCAGATCGATGCGGCGCGGCCGCGCGTGGGCCGCTCGGCCGTGCGCGCGGCGCTCGTCGACGCGCACCTGGTGATGCGCGAGCGGCGCCGCGCATCGGCGCGCGTGCGCTCGAGCAATCCGCTTTTCAACGCGTGGATCGACCGCTCGCAAGCGGACCTCAATCTGCTGACGACGGATCTCGCGACGGGGCCGTATCCGTATGCGGGCATTCCGTGGTTCTCGACGCCGTTCGGGCGCGACGCCGTCATCACGTCGCTGCAGACGCTGTGGCTGCAGCCGGCTCTTGCGCGCGGCGTGCTGCGCTTTCTCGCCGAGCATCAGGCGAAGGAGGACTCCGCGTTCCGCGATGCCGCCGTCGGCAAGATCATGCACGAAATGCGCCGCAGCGAAATGGCGGCGACGGGCGAGGTGCCGTTTGCGCTGTACTACGGCGGTGTCGATACGACGCCGCTGTTCATCGTGCTCGCGGGCGCGTACGTTGCGCGCACGGGTGACACGAAGCTCGTCGACGAGCTGTGGCCGGCGCTCGAACGCGCGACGAAGTGGGTCGCGGCCGTGTGCGACCGCAACCGCTACGGGCTGCTCGACTATCAGCGCGCGTCGGACAGCGGCCTCGCGAACCAGGGCTGGAAGGACAGCCACGATTCCGTCTTTCACGCGGACGGACGCTACCCCGACGGGCCCATCGCGCTCGTCGAAGTACAGGCCTATGCGAGTGCCGCGTTCGACACGATGGCGCACTTCGCGACGCTGCGCGGCCAGACCGAGGAGGCTGCGCGCTATATGCAGCGCGCAATGGCGATACGTGCGTGCGTCGAAGACAAGTACTGGATGGACGACACGAGCTTTTACGGCATCGCGCTCGACGGCAAGGGCGATCTGTGCCGCGTGCTCGCGTCGAATGCGGGACATCTGCTCGCGTTCGGCTTGCCGTCGCGCGAGCGTGGCGAAGCGGTGGCACGTGCGCTGGAGTCGGCGCTCTTTCATACGGGCTGGGGCGTGCGCACACTGGCGGCGGGCCAGCCGCGCTTCAATCCGATGGCGTATCACAACGGCTCAGTCTGGCCGCACGACAATGCGATCTGCGCGCGCGGCCTCGCGCGCTATGGCAACAAGGCGGCGGCCGTGCGTCTGTTGCAGGCGCTCTTTCAGGCAGCCGTCAATTTCGACATGCGGCTGCCGGAGCTGTTCTGCGGCTTTCCGCGCCGCCGTGGCGAACCGCCGACGGCGTATCCCGTCGCGTGTCTGCCGCAAGCCTGGGCAGCCGGCTCGCCGTTCATGATGCTCGAAGCGTGCCTGGGCGTGACGATCGACGCGGAGCGGCGCGAAGTGCTGATCGAGCAGCCGATGCTGCCCGATGGTATCGACTGGATCGAGATCAGCGATCTGCGCGTCGGCGATTCGTCGGTGTCGATCACGTTCCGGCGCGTCGCGGGCAAGGTCGTGGCGTCGGCGGAGCAGGGGGATGTGCGGGTGATCGCGCTGTTGTAAGCCGCCGTCCATCAACCTTCGTCGACGGAGCCCGAACATGCCGCAAAACGTCTACGTCGTGTTCAAGGGCGCGCTGAAACTGGGCGTGCCCTTTCTCGACGGCTACAAAGGCGACCCGCACTATGTGATCGTCGTCGACGATACCAAAGGGGGCGACTTCGAGATCGTCACCAACGTGAAGTCCGACAGCTCGCTCACGGGCCCCGCCGGATACCACGTGCTCTATGCGTGGAACCCGTATTTCGATCATCCGATGATCGCCGATCTCGCGAAGCTGCCGCTCGGCCTCACGCAGACGGGATTTCCGAAGCTCGACTACGTGCACGACACGCGTCTCGTCGATCTGACGACGATGCGCCCCATCACGCTCGATACGCAGACCGAGCACAACGACATCAACGCGCTCGTCAACGGGATGCTGCAACTCGACATGTCGGCGGCGCACGTCGACTATGTCTATCGAAGCAAGAGCGGCACCGACAGGCGGCACGGCTGGAAGCCCACGGAGAATGTCAGCGTGTACGGCTTCGGCTTTCTGTTCGAACCGGAGAAGGACGGCTTGCACGAAACGCACATGAATCAGGGCAATCCGAAGCCGCAGCCGGGCAGCCACGTGAGGGACCACTCGTCGGAGAACGGGACCTTTCAGGACGGCGCAGTGCTGGTCGAAGTGGATGGACGGTTTCAGGCGCTCTTCGTGGCGTTCCAGACGCAGCTCGTGCCGACCGACAACCGGGGCTGGCCGATTCCCGGCACGTCGCATCCGATTCTCGGCTAGCAGCACGCCGACGTGCCCATCGCTGCACGATGCTGACACGGTGCTAAGCTTGCAAACGCGTTCAGCGTAATTTCAGGGGCGGCGTCGCTTGCGCCGGTTTCATCCGACGAGTGCCGGCCAGCGCAGCAGCCCACGGGAGAACCTCATGGCGGCACGCTCGATTGCATCGTTGTCCCTCTCGTTCGGCCTCGTGTCGATTCCTGTACGGCTCTATTCCGCGACCGAAAGCGGGTCGGACGTGCGCTTCAATATGCTCGCGCCCGACGGTTCCCGCGTGAAGCAGCAATACATCTCGGAGACGACGGGCGCCATCGTCGAGCGCTCGTCGATGAAGAAGGGCTACGAGTTCGAGAAAGACCGCTTCGTCGTCTTCACGGCCGACGAACTGAAGGCGCTCGAAGAAAGCGCGAGCCACGTCGTCGAGATCGTGGCCTTCATTCCGGAGAAGTCGGTCGATCCCGTCTACTACGACAAGGCGTATTACATCGCGCCCGACAAGCGCGGCGGCAAGCCCTATAGCCTGCTGCAACAGGCGCTCGCGGAGAGCGGCCGCTGCGCGCTGGCGAAGTGGGCGTTCAAGGGCAAGACACGCATCGTCCAGGTGCGGCCCGCCGAAGACGGCCTCGTGTTCCAGCAACTGCTGTTCGCGGACGAAGTGCGCTCGCTGAAGGACCTGAACATCGAGCACGTGAGCGTCACCGCGTCGGAGCTTAAGCTCGCGATGCAGATCATCGAGCAGGGCGCCGAGGACCACTACGACGCGAGCGCATACGAGGACGAGGAGAAGAAGCGCATCCTCGCGGCCATCGACAGGAAGATAGAAGGCCAGCAGGTCATCTCGGCCGAGCGCGCAGATGTGCCCGAGCCGGGCGGCGAAGTGATCGACCTGATGGAAGCATTGCGCGCGAGTCTGAAAGGCGGCGCGAGGGCCAAGCCTGCTGCCGCGTCCGCGAGTCCATCCGAGAGTCCGTCTGCAAGCCCGCAAAAGCGCAAGGCCGCCGAGCCCGTGACCGACATCGCCGCCGCGCCGAGAACGCGCAAGCCTGCTGCGCGCGCGGCGAAAGCACCCGCTGCCGAAGTGCCCACCAAGGTTCGGGCGCGCAAGTGACGAGAGCGGATGCGGCGCATAGCCTGTCGATGCGCGAGCTGGAATCGATGCTGGGCGTGTCGCGGCGAGTCGTCTCGGGACTCGTCGACGCCGGCTTCGTGACGCCGACGCGCGGCCCGCGCAACGCGCTGCGTTTCACGTTTCAGGATGTCGTGCTGCTGAGGACGGCGCTCCAGTTGCGTGCATCGAATATTCCTCCGCGCAAGATCGTGCAGGCGTTGCAGCGCCTCAGGTCCGAGTTGCCCGAAGCGTTGCCGCTGTCGGGCATTCGCGTTACAGCTGTCGGCAATGAGATCGTCGTGCGAACGGGGCCGTCGCAATGGGATGCGATAACAGGCCAGCAACTGCTCGACTTCGAAGTGGCGCAGATCAAGGGCGACGTGGTGTTTCTCGAATCGTCGCCGCAACCGAAGGACGCCGCGCGCGAGGCCGACGAGTGGTACAGCCTCGCCGGTCAATTGATGGAGTCGGATGCGAAGGGCGCGGAGCAGGCGTATAGAAAAGCGATCGCGCTTTCGCCCGAACCGTTTTATGCCGCGTATGTCGATCTCGGCGCGCTGCTATGCGAATGCGAAGCGCGCTGCGAGGAAGCGCTGCACGTATTCGACGACGCGCTGTCGTATTTCCCCGAAGACGCCGTGCTGCATTTCAATCGCGCGGTGGCGCTGGAGGGACTGGATCGGCTCGCGGATGCGGAGCGAAGCTACGAGCGTTGTCTCGAACTCGATCCGTCGTACGCCGATGCGCACCATAACCTGGCCATTCTTCTCGACGGTCTCGGCGACCAGCAGGGGCTGCTGCGGCATCTGAATGCGTATCGGCGGCTGACGAATTAAAGCACCGTCCGTGCCGATATTTCGAGCACGTCCGTTCATCTGATTGTCGATTGGCGAGCGTCCAAAAAGGCGTAGACTTTCCGCTTACGCACGCAGAACCCAGTGTGCGAGAAACGCCTGCGCGGGCTCTCTTGTTCGCCATGCGCACGGGTTGATTTCGGTGCAACGGTACGCACGTAGTGAAGACAGGAATAGAGGTCACAACCCATGCTGAAACCCGAATTCAACGACGCCGACAGCGCGCGTCCGGAACTGCTTTGCTTTCTTGTCGCGATTGCGGCGGCTTCGCACGCCCTGACACAGGAATGGCGTGTCGATCATGTCGTCGAATGCTGCCGTCGCTGGCTGAGGAAAAACGACGTGAAGATGCATTGGCTCGATCGGGTCAAGATCGGGCAACTCGCGCTGAAAATCGCAAGCGAGGATCTGCTGGACGCGGGTATTGCCGTGCGTCTTTCCAGCGTGAACGCGCTCTTTACGAGCGAAATGGAATTGAACGAGGCGAGCACGATGGTGCAGCGAATGATGTCGCTGTGCCAGGAAGCGCTCTGATCGACCGGCGTCGATACCGTTTTTTAAACACAGCATTGCAATCCCGATAGCTGATCGCAAGACGTCCACCGTTCATACTCAACACTCTTGCAGCGCCGCATCGGGCGGCGCGACGGAAGCGCAGTGCAGAGGTTGTTGTGGACGATATCGGAATGAATGAAGCGCGACCGCGGCGCGCCTGTTTGACAACGCGCGGCCTGATCATTGCGGCAACGAGGCGGGTCAAATGGGCAGCCCTGTTCGCCATCGCGCCGTTGCTGATGCAGGCCTGCTCCACGTCGAGTCCAGTCACGGAAGCGGCCAACCCCGGACGATATTCCCTTCATGCGACGGCCGCGGGCGGCAGCGTCGCATGGGCGAGATCGCACAAGGCGGTCATGCAGAGCGCGAGCGATTTCTGTCAGCAGCGCGGGCAGATGCTCAGCGTCGTTTCCGAATCTTCGAAAGGCGTGCGGGCACTCGAAGAACATGAGACAGAACTCACGTTCGAATGTCACTCGCGGTTTTGATTTTGCGCCGCCTGATTCGAGTTGCCGGCTCATAAAAGGGCGCGATAGGGAACGTCCTGATGCTGGCGGGTAAGCGAGCGGTGATAAGAAGCCCGCCAGCGAGGCGGGCTTTGTCAGGCAGTGGCACTGGAACAGTGAAGCAGTGAGTGTGGCGGCGAAGTACTTATCCGCATTCCGCCGGTTCGCTGTTCAGCATGCTCTTCGGAATCGACAGGATCAGCACGCAACTGACGAGAAGACAGGCGCCAAGCGCATACGTGCCGTTGTTGATGTTGCCCGTCAGATCTTTTGCGACGCTGGTGATCATCGAGCCGGTAAAGCCCGACAGGTTGCCAACGGAGTTGATCAGCGCGATGCCCGCCGCTGCCGCCGTGCCCGAGAGAATCTGCCCAGGGAAGGTCCAGTAAATCGGCATCAGGCCAAGGATTGCGCAGGTAGCGATCGTCAGGAACAGAATCGAAACGGGCACGTTGTTCGCGAAGAGCGCGCTCAGAATCAGGCCGACGCCGCCGATGCATGCGGGAATCGCCGCGTGCATCCGACGCTCGCCTGTCTTGCGCGAGTGCGCCGCATTCCAGATCATCGCGACAACCGCGCTGAGGTACGGAATGGCCGTCAGCAAGCCGATGTTAAAGGTGCTTTTCACGCCAGACGCCTTGATGATCGACGGCAGCCAGAACGCGAGGCCATAAAAGCCGGTGTTGAACGTCAACAGGATGAAAGTCAGCAGCCATACGCGCGGGCTCCTGAGCGCCGCTCCAACGCTATGCGTCTTTTTCGCGCTTTCCTGTTCGAGATTTCTTTGCAGCAGGGCCTTTTCGGAAGCCGTCAGCCATTTCGCCGATTGAATGCCATCGCCCATCCGGAAGAGCACCACGAATGCGACAAGAATCGAAGGAATGCCTTCGAGCAGAAGCATCCATTGCCAGCCGCCCAGGCCGAACACCCCATGTGTATTCTCCATCAGCCATCCGGAAACGATGCCCCCTAGCGTCAGGCTCACAGGAATGGCAATCAGGAACCCCGACATCGCGATGCTTTGACGACGGGCCGGGAACCAGTAGTTCAAGTAGAGGATGATGCCCGGGAAGAAACCCGCCTCGCAAACGCCCAGCAGGAAGCGGAGGATATAGAACATCGTCGACGTTTCGACGTGGAAGAAGCTTGCCAGCGGCGAGATGAAGGCGAGCGACGACGAGACGATGCCCCATGTCACCATGATGCGGGCGATCCAGAAACGCGCCCCGTAGCGGTGAAGAAGCAGGTTGCTCGGCATCTCGAAGAAGAAGTATCCCCAGAAGAAGATGCTTGCACCGACGGCATAGACGCCATCGCTCAGGCCGAGCGAGTCGAGCATCTGCAATTTCGCAAAGCCGACATTGACGCGGTCCAGGTAGGCGACGACGTAACACAGAAGCAGCAGCGGCAAGATGCGCTTCAGTACCTTGCGGTAAAGCAGTTCCTCGGTCTCATCGACAGCGACGGATGAAGCCGCGGCCTGAGTGATGGTGGGCATAGGGTTGTCTCCTTTTGCATATGTCGTGTGCGGTCCCGCTCAAACGGGAGACCGCTCACCGTATTGCGTGGTGGATTGCCGGCGCGGCCAATCGTGCCTCGAATCGTAGTTACCGGTAACATTTCGAGTCGAAATTATCGGTACGCGAAAATGTTATCGGTAACGAAGTTAGCACGAGGAGGCATTGCAGAGCAAGCCAGGGGAATCTACCTGGATGCTGGATGACGTCTGCGTCGCTTCTCCAGTGACTCAGACGCACGCGGCATCACACGGCGATTTCTCATGGAAACGCGTAACCTTGGCGACGTGCACAGACCCAGCACAGCGTGATAATATCGAGAAATGTTACCGATAACAGACATGTGAATCCGGCGGCAAGGAGACGGCCGCAGGCACCCGACGGGCGCCGGCGCTGTCCATAATACAGGCGCTAGTGATCAGCACATCGCCAGCACATCGAACAATGGAGTACAACGCAATGACCCAGTCCAACACACGGCGCCTGCGCAGCCAGGAATGGTTCGATGACCCGGCCCATGCCGACATGACGGCACTCTACGTCGAGCGCTTCATGAACTATGGCCTCACGCGCGAGGAATTGCAGTCGGGCCGTCCCATCATCGGCATCGCGCAGACGGGCAGCGATCTCGCGCCCTGCAACCGGCACCACATCGAACTCGCCGCGCGGACCAAGGCGGGCATTCGCGACGCGGGCGGCATTCCGATGGAGTTTCCCGTTCATCCGCTCGCCGAACAGAGCCGCCGGCCCACGGCTGCGCTCGACCGCAATCTCGCGTATCTCGGTCTCGTCGAAATCCTGCATGGATTTCCGCTCGACGGCGTCGTGCTCACGACGGGGTGCGACAAGACCACGCCGGCGTGCCTGATGGCCGCCGCGACGGTCGACATGCCCGCGATCGTATTGTCTGGCGGCCCGATGCTCGACGGCTGGCATCAGGGCAAGCGCGTCGGCTCGGGCACGGTGATCTGGCATGCGCGCAATCTGCTTGCCGCGGGTGAGATCGATTACGAAGGCTTCATGGAGCTCACGACGGCATCGTCGCCTTCCATCGGCCACTGCAATACGATGGGCACGGCGCTGTCGATGAACAGTCTCGCGGAAGCGCTCGGCATGTCGTTGCCCGGCTGCGCGAGCATTCCCGCCGCCTATCGTGAGCGAGGCCAGATGGCGTACGCGACGGGCAAGCGCATCGTCAATCTCGTGCGCGAAGACGTGCGGCCGTCGCAAGTCATGACGAAAGAAGCTTTCGAGAACGCGATCGTCGTCGCGTCGGCGCTGGGGGCGTCCACCAACTGTCCGCCGCACCTCATCGCAATTGCCCGCCACATGGGCGTCGAGCTGAGCCTCGACGACTGGCAGCGCGTCGGCGAGCAGGTGCCGCTCATCGTCAACTGCATGCCGGCTGGCGAGTATCTGGGCGAGAGCTTCCATCGGGCGGGCGGTGTGCCCGCCGTGCTGCGCGAACTCGACGGCGCGGGGCTCGTGCATCGCGACTGCCTGACGGTGTCGGGCCGCACCATCGGCGCGATCGTCGACAGCACGCCTGAGCCGGACCGCGACGTCATCAGGAGCACGGACGAGCCGCTCAAGCATGGAGCGGGATTCATGGTGCTGTCGGGCAACTTCTTCGATAGCGCGATCATGAAGATGTCGGTGGTCGGCGATGCGTTCAGGCAAACCTATTTGAGCGAGCCCGGCGCGGAGAACACGTTCGAGGCGCGCGCCATTGTATTCGATGGACCGGAGGACTATCACGCGCGCATCAACGACCCGTCGCTGAACATTGATCAGCATTGCATTCTCGTGATTCGCGGCGCGGGCACGGTCGGCTATCCGGGCAGCGCGGAAGTCGTCAACATGGCTCCGCCCGCCGAACTGGTGCGCAAGGGCATCACGTCGCTGCCGACGATGGGCGACGGCCGGCAGAGCGGGACATCGGCGAGCCCGTCGATCCTCAACATGTCGCCTGAGGCGGCTGTGGGCGGCGGGCTTGCGCTGCTGCAAACGGGCGACCGCATTCGCGTCGATCTGAATGCGCGCAGCGTCGATGTGCTGGTCGACGAAGAAGAGCTCAAGCGGCGGCGCGAGAGCGCGAGCTTCGAGATTCCGCAGGCGCAGACTCCGTGGCAGGAGTTGTATCGGCAGACTGTTGGCCAACTGTCGACGGGCGGCTGTCTGGAGCCCGCGACGCTTTATCTGAAAGTCATCGCCGAGCGCGGCAACCCACGACACTCGCATTGAACGCGATCGGGCTGGCTCGACGCGTTAACGTCCATGCCAGCGCTTATCGAATGAGCGGCCCATAGAAATAAACTGGAGACTTTCCGCACCATGACCTCATCATCCCCATCAGCATTTCTTCCCGATGACATTCAGCAGGCGTTGCTCGTCGGCCGCGTATGGCGTAAAGCGGGCGCGCACGAAGGGCCTTCCGTCGTGCTGGTTCGCAACGGCGAAGTGCTCGATATCACAGCCAGCGTTCCGACTACCGCAGACCTGTTCGATCGCGCCGACATCGCTCAATTTGCGCGAACGGTGAACGGCGAGTCGCTAGGCTCCGTCGACAAGCTGATCGAAGCCAATCTTCTTCACGGCACGGAAGAGCCCGCACTGCGGCTGCTCGCACCCAACGACGTTCAGGCGATCAAGGCATGCGGGGTGACGTTTGCGGTGAGCCTCATCGAACGCGTCATCGAGGAGCAGGCGGGCGGCGATCCGGCAAAGGCACAAGAGGTTCGCGAAACCATCGCTGCGACGATCGGCACGGACCTGTCGAAAATCAAGCCGGGCTCCGAAGCGGCGATGAAGCTCAAGACGGAACTCGAGCGGCGCGGCGCGTGGTCCCAGTACATGGAAGTGGGCATCGGGCCCGATGCCGAAGTGTTCTCGAAGTCGCAGCCGATGTCGGCCGTCGGCTTCGGCGCGGACATCGGATTGCTGCCCGCATCGAACTGGAACAACCCCGAGCCCGAGATCGTCCTCGCGGTCAACAGCCGTGGCGAGATCGTCGGCGCGACGCTCGGCAACGACGTCAATCTGCGCGACATCGAAGGCCGTTCGGCCTTGCTGCTCGGCAAGTGCAAGGACAACAACGCGTCGTGTGCGATCGGCCCGTTCGTGCGTCTGTTCGACGAATCGTTCGATCTCGACTCGGTGCGCAAGACCAGCGTGTCGCTGCGTGTCGAGGGCACGGATGACGGCTTTCTTCTCGATGGCGTCAGCCATATGAGCGAGATCAGCCGCGATCCGGCCGATCTCGTCGCGCAGACATGCGGACGCCATCACCAGTATCCCGACGGCTTCATGCTGTTTCTCGGCACGATGTTCTCGCCGATCAAGGACCGCGACACGCAAGGCGGCGGCTTTACACATCATCTCGGCGACAAGGTCACGATCTCGACGCCGCAACTCGGCGCGTTGATCAATACGGTGCAGTTGAGCACGGAGATCACGCCTTGGACCTTCGGCGTGCGCGCGCTGTATCGCAACCTGGCCTTGCGCGGGTTGCTTTAAGCGATCGCGCGAATTGACCATCGAAAACGCTGAATCAGGAAAGACAACATGAACCAGTTCGACAACTACATCGACGGCAAATGGGTGCGCGGCGCCACCACGTCTGCCAACGTCAATCCCTCCCATCTTGACGACGTCATCGGCGAATTCGCGCAGGCAGACGATGCGCAGACGCGCGACGCGATCGCCGCCGCGCGCAAGGCGTTTGCGCGTTGGTCGCTGTCGACGCCTCAGCAGCGCTTCGATCTGCTCGACCAGGCCGGCAGCGTCATCCTTGCGCGCAAGGCGGAGCTGGGCCGGCTGCTCGCACGCGAAGAAGGCAAGACGCTGCCCGAAGCAATCGGCGAAGTCGGCCGGGCGGGACAGATCTTCAAGTTCTTTGCGGGAGAAGCGCTGCGTATCGGCGGCGAGACGGTGCCTTCCGTGCGGCCGGGAATGACCGTCGAGACGACGCGTGAGCCGCTCGGCGTCATCGGCCTCATTACGCCCTGGAATTTCCCGATTGCCATTCCCGCATGGAAGATTGCGCCCGCGCTCGCGTATGGCAACACGGTTGTCATCAAGCCCGCGGACCTCGTGCCGGCGAGCACATGGGAGCTGGTGAAGATCATCGTCGAAGCGGGCGCGCCCGCGGGCGTCATCAATCTCGTGATGGGCCGCGGCTCGGTGGTCGGCGAAGCGATCGTCAACTCGCCGGACGTCGACGCCGTCAGTTTCACCGGCTCGGTGGCGACGGGCCGCGCGATCGGCGCAAAGTGCTTCGCGACGGGCAAGAAGTTTCAGCTGGAGATGGGCGGCAAGAATCCGATGGTCGTGGTCGATGACGCCGACCTCGATGTCGCCGTCGACGCTTGCATCAACGGTGCCTTCTTTTCGACGGGGCAACGGTGCACGGCATCGAGCCGGCTCATCGTCACGGAAGGTATCCACGATCGCTTCGTCGAAGCAATGAAGGCGCGTATGAAGACGCTGAAAGTCGGCGATGCACTGGCTGACGGAACGCATATCGGGCCCGTCGTCGACGACAAGCAGCTCCAGCAGGACGAGCGCTACATCGCGATTGTGCGCGAAGAGGGCGGAGAGGTGTTCGGCGGCGAGCGCGTCGAAGCATCCACGCGCGGCTATTTTCTCGCTCCCGCGCTGGTGACGAATACGACGGCCGCGATGCGTATCAACCGCGAAGAGGTGTTCGGGCCTGTCGCATCCGTCATCAAGGTCAAGGACTATCACGAGGCGCTTGCGGTGGCGAACGACACGGAGTTCGGCTTGTCGGCGGGCATCTGCACGACTTCGCTGAGTATTGCGAGCCACTTCCGCCGACACGTCCAGGCGGGCATGGTCATGGTGAATACGGCGACGGCCGGCGTCGACTATCACGTGCCTTTTGGCGGCCGCAAAGGGTCGAGCTATGGTCCTCGCGAGCAGGGCAGCTATGCGCGCGAGTTTTATACGATCGTCAAGACTTCGTACATCAATCCGGGCGCGGTCTGACACGAGAGGCGAACCGGGGCAACCCTGCCGATTCGATGCGAGGCGTCGGCAGGCCGCGTTTCGATGTGAATAAACGTACGCCGGGTACGATCGCGACGTGGAGGCTTGCTGCTGTATCCGGATCAATGCTTCTAATGCGGATGACGGTCATGTTGGGATGACTGGGCGCCGTTGGCATGATGTCCGTGGCCGTTGTCATCACGCGCATATTCGCCACTCTTCATCATGCGCATCATCTCCACGCCGCCCGTGCGGAAAAAGACAGTCGTCAGGACGATAAAGACGATGCCGAAAGTGATGTCCAGAATGGTGGTGTAGTTGAAAGTGACGGCGGCGTCGACGACAGCGGTGTGCCGCTCATGCGGCACCCAGCCCGCCGCCTGGAACAATGCCTCTATAGTCAGCGCGGCCGCGACCATCGCGACGTAGAAGGTCGCGATCATGAAGGCGGTCATTTTGCCGCCGTAGTACTTTCGATAGATGTTGACGATCGGAAGGATGATGAGGTCGCCGAATATGAATGAGGCAACGCCTCCGAAGCTGATGCCGCCCTTCCACAAGACGGCTGCCAACGGTACGTTCCCGACCGAACAGGTAAATGATGCGACCGCGATGAGTGGGCCGATGAAGGCGCCCCAGATCATTGCGAGTGTCGGATGACTCATCAGAAAGAACTTTTGCCAGAAGCTGTCTGGTACCCATGCCGCTATGGCTCCGGCAACAATCAACCCTAAGCCAATATCTCGCCACAGCATCGTCCAGTTCATCATGTAGCTATGACTGATGGCCGTTAAGCCGTCCTTCGATATGAGGCGATCTTTCCAGGTGCCATTCTGTTCACCCATCGACATCGCAGCATGTCCTTCCATGCTGCCGGCGATACCTTTGTCTGCTTGCTGGATGGCCTGCGTTTTCAGGGTATCCCTCAAAAAGAACCGGAACAGCAGAACGAGCACGATAATCATCACAGGGCCGCCGATGAATTCGGCGGCGGCAAACTGCCATGCAATCAGCACCCACATCAATACGCCTAGTTCAAGTACCAGATTGGTTGCGGCGAACTGGAAGGCCATGCTTGCGGTGAAGTTGGCGCCTTTGCGAACCATCGAGCGCGCCATCGCGACGGCTGCGTAGGAACAGGAAGACGACGCCGCGCCAAACAGGCTTGCAAGGGTCAGTGAACGCGCGGAGTCGTCCGGCAGCAGTTTCGACATCTCGGACTTCGACACCGTCACTTCAATCACGGCGGAGAACAGAAAGCCCAGACTGAGTCCCCAGAAGATCTGCCATAGCATGGTGAAAGACATCCACAGGGCGTGGCCCAATGCGCTGAGAATTTGCACTGCGACCTCCCGCGTCTGTCGCGATGGATGCGAACATAAAGTAGATAACATGGATCGTATCGAACCCGAGCGGCCTGGAAAAAAAGGGAAAGCCGTCACTTGCGGCCCATTGGACGATGAGAAGAATGCGCGGAGTGTTGTATCCAGGACAATCGATACTCGTGACTTGCTCAGCACCCGTCATGCCTGGCGAGAGACCTCGACATGAGACGTTGCGGCTTCACTGACGCAACAGCGCGCATTCGTTTTCGTTGCTGCTTCGCCCACTGAGCATCCGCTACACACCATTCTGACGAAGTCAGCCCCTTACGATTATTCGCACAATACGAGGTGTCGAATGGATGGTCGACAGGAACATTCTCCGCGGTCCATGACGTCGCGACTCACATGGTGGATTGCGTCCGTCATCGTGGCGCTAAGCGTGATCGCGGGTGGCGCATCTTTTTCCGCCGCCTATCACGAGGCGAACAAACTGCAGGACGGTCATCTCCGGGAAATCGGCGCGCTGATTAACGCGGGGAAACTGGTTCTCGCAGCGCCCATAGTTGCGTGGCAAGGCAGTCAGGATTCGGACGTGAGGCTCGTCATCTCGCGCCTGGGTCAATCGTCAGCCGGCACAAATGCGCCGATCACCCTTCCGCAGACGCTTCCGGACGGGCTGCACAATCTCGATGAAGAGGGCAAGAGCTGGCGCGTCAGTGTGCGCACATTGCATTCGGGTGAGCGAATTGCAGTCGCAGAACTTTCAGTGGTGCGCGACGAAATCGCAAGAGACGGCGCGATGAGAACGCTGTTTCCGATGCTCGCCCTGACGCCCATATTGGTCGCGCTCATCATCTTTCTCGTACGTACGACGTTGCTGCCTGTGCGTCGTCTTGCCAATGTTGTAGACCAGCAGGACGATGCGACGCTCGATGTGCTGTCCGAGCAGGACATTCCAAAGGAACTGCTTCCGTTCGTCACGTCGATAAACCGGCTGATTGACCGGCTCAAGGATGCAATGTCACAGCAGCGCCGGTTTATCGCGGATGCCGCTCATGAGTTGCGCTCGCCGCTCGCCGCACTCTCTTTGCAAGCAGAACATCTCGGCGCCGCCGACAACCCGCTTGTGGCGCGCGAGCGACTCGTGTCGTTTCAGGCAGCGATACGGCGCACGGCGCGGCTGGTCGAACAACTGCTGACGCTGGCCCGTTCGCAGCATGGCTCGTCCATGAAGCCGGCTGTCGTTTGCGTTCGGCAACTGGCGAATGAAGCAGTCGTCAATGCGGTCGATATGGCGCAGAGCAGGCAAGTCGATCTCGGGCTCGACAAGGTCGATGACGTCGAGGTGATTGCCGATGCCGCCGCGCTCTCCGTCGTCTTGCGCAATCTCGTCGATAACGCGGTCCGGTACACGCCGAAGGGCGGCAGGGTCGATGTGTCGGTCACACGGAACGGCGAGCATCTGCTGGTGGAAGTGAAGGATTCCGGGCCTGGGATTCCGGAAGACCAGCTATCGCGAGTGCTGGAGCCGTTCTATCGCATCCCTGGAACTGCCGCCGCAGGCAGTGGCCTCGGCCTTTCGATCGTGTCGGAAATCGCGCGGCGTAGCGGTGGCGGACTGGTGCTCGCAAACATGGATAGAGGACTCCGTGTCTGTTACCGACATCCGCTCTCCGCACAGAAAGGCATTGCATCCTAAGTGGGCGTTCAGCATCCCTCGGTGGAAGTAGTCGAACGATCCGCCCTTCGTTAGATCGCTCCCCATACCGGGTGGTAACATTTGTTGTCATCCCATAGCCCCGTACACCGTATGCCCGACAACTTCGATCAGCTCGCCGCCCTGATTCGCGGACGCTTTCAGGAACTCAGTCCGCAGTTCCAGATGGGAGCGGCGTTTCTGCTCGATCATCCCGACGAGGTCGCCGTTTCGTCGATGCGCAAGGTCGCCGAGCGCGCACAGGTGCAACCCGCGTCGCTCGTGCGCCTGTCGCAGCAACTGGGTTTTCCGGGCTGGAACGAGTTGCGCGACCTGTTCGTCGCGCGGGTGCGCACGCGCCCCGAGCCGCTGACCACGCGCGCCCGCTCGCTCGTCAAGGGCCATGCGAAAGACGCGCTCGCGCACGATCTGCTCGTCGCGCATCAGCACAATCTCGAAGTGACGGCGGCGCACAATGCGCGCGTCACCGTCGAAGCCGCGAAGCTGCTGCGGCGTGCATCGCACGTGCATGTCGGCGGCTTCCGTTCGTGTTATCCCGTCGCATTCGGCCTTGTCTACGGATACCGTCTCTTTCGCTCGTCGGTGTCGCTGCTGACGGGCGAAGCGGGCACGCTCGAAATGCAGCTGCGCGGCATCGAGCGCGATAGTGCAACCGTCGTCGTGAGCTTCGCACCGTATTCCGTCGAAGCCGCGCGCGTCGCCGAGGCTGCGCTCGAAAAAGGCAGCAAGCTGATCGCCATCACGGACAGCGCCGTGTCGCCCATCGCGCTGAACGCCGACAAGGTGCTGATTTTTTCACACGAAAGCCCGTCGTTTTTTCCGTCCCTCGTGGCGGCGACGGCGATCGCCGAATCGCTGGTCGCGCATCTGCTCGCGCTCGAAGGCACGGACGCCGTACAGCAGCTCGAACTGGCCGAACAGTCGCTGCACGCAAAGGGCGCTTACGTACCCTGATGTCCTGATCGACGGGCCACGGTGGGTTCCGTGGCGCGAAACACGTGCGAGCAGATGCGCACGGCGGGCTTGCGCCGCGATTGACAACATATGTTGCCGTGACGTATAAATGCGCATCGCGTGTTGATTGATGTCCGAGGCCTCGTTTCGGCACCTTTATTGAACGCACTTGCACGCACGGCGGCTCGAGCGCCGCCGCTCTCCCTACCTCCAAGGAAAGCGCATGACTACCGTATTCCACCGCATGCCGAAGCAGACGTTGCCCGTCGCCGTGAAAGGCGAGGGCATCGAGATCATCGATTCGACGGGCAAGCGTTATATCGACGCATCGGGCGGCGCGGCCGTTTCGTGTCTCGGTCACAGCAACCAGCGCGTGATCGACGCGATCAAGCGCCAGGCGCAGGAACTGCCGTATGCGCACACGTCGTTCTTCACGACGCAGCCCGCCGAGGAACTCGCGAGCTATCTCGTCGAACGCGCACCGCAAGGGCTCGGGCACGTGTATTTCGTGTCGGGCGGCTCGGAGGCGATCGAGGCCGCGCTGAAGCTCGCGCGCCAGTACTTCGTCGAAACGGGCGAGCCGCAGCGCCGCCATATCATCGCGCGACGCCAGAGCTATCACGGCAACACGCTGGGCGCGCTCGCGATCGGCGGCAATGCGTGGCGCCGCGAGCCGTTCCTGCCGCTCCTGATCGACGCGCATCACGTGAGCCCTTGCTACGCGTATCGCGAGCAGCGCGCTGACGAAACGGAGGAGCAGTTCGCGCAGCGTCTTGCCGACGAACTCGAACAGAAGATTCTCGAACTCGGCTCGCAGACGGTCGCGGCGTTCGTCGCCGAAACGGTCGTCGGCGCGACGGCTGGCGCCGTGCCGCCCGTGCGCGAGTACTTCCGCAAGATTCGCGCGGTGTGCGACCGCTATGGCGTGCTGCTGATTCTCGACGAAATCATGTCGGGCATGGGCCGCACGGGCCATCTGTTCGCGTGCGAAGAAGACGGCGTGGCGCCCGATCTGCTGACCATTGCGAAGGGGCTCGGCGCGGGCTATCAGCCGATCGGCGCGACGCTCGTGAGCGACAAGATCTATAGCGCGATCACGGGCGGCTCGGGCTTCTTCCAGCACGGCCACACGTATATCGGCCACGCGACGGCCTGCGCCGCCGCGCTCGAAGTGCAGCGCGTGATTGCCGACGAGCATTTGCTCGACAACGTGAAAGCGCGCGGCGAACAGCTGCGTTCGCTGCTGCGCGAGCAATACGCGCAGCATCCGTATGTCGGCGACATCCGCGGCCGGGGTCTTTTCGTCGGCGTCGAAATGGTGAAAGACCGCGCGACGAAAACGCCGTTCGATGCGAAACTGAAGCTGCACGCCGCGATCAAACGCGAGGCGTTCCAGCGCGGTCTGATGGTGTATCCGATGGGCGGCACCGTCGACGGCAAGATCGGCGATCATGTGCTGCTCGCGCCGCCGTTCATCTGCACGCCGCGCGATATCGAGCAGATCGTCGGCCGCCTGAAGGATGCGATCGAAGGCGCGCTTGCCGCGACGGGCGCTGCCTGATTCAAACCGAACCCACTCTCGAAGAACTTGCGATGACCAACCGTCTGCCACCATTCGACGCCAGCCGCGCGTCGCCCGAACAGAAAGCCGTGCTCGACGAAATCCTGTCGGGCCCGCGCGGCAATCTGAACGGTCCGTTCCTCGGCTGGATTCATAGCCCCGAACTCGCGCAGCACGCGCAGCGCCTCGGCGCGTTCTGCCGCTACAAGACGGGCCTGTCGCTGCGGCTGTCGGAACTGGCGATTCTCGTGACGGCATCGCGCTGGCAGGCGCAGGCCGAGTGGTTCATCCACTATCCGATCGCCATCGACGCGGGCGTGCGCGCAGAAGATGCCGAAGCGATCCGGCAAGGCCGCGTCCCTTCGTTCGCCGATGCCGACGACGCGCTCATCTATGCGTTCACGACCGAGCTGTACGACGCGAAGCGCGTGTCAGATGCGACGTATGCGAAGGCCGTCGAGCGCTTCGGTCATGAAACGACGATCAATCTCGTCGGGCTGCTCGGCTACTATGCGCTGGTCGCGATGACGCTCAACGTGTTCGGCATGCGCGCGCAAGGGCAGGACTCGCTGCCGTTCCCTGAATAAGCGCGATGCCTCGATAGCAAGTGGCATCGAACGGTATCGAACCGTATCGAACGTAGAAAGGCCCCGGCTGACGTATCACGTCAGCCGGGGCCTTCGTCCATCTGGCGGCGCATGAATCGTCACGCGCGGCCGCGTCACGACGCTGCGCTCAGTTCGCGTTCAGTTCTGAGCTTAGTTGCCGCGGAACGTCGAGAAGATGCGTTGTTCGACGCTCGGACGCGAACCCGATTGCGACGAGCCAGCCGTCACGCCGCCGACTTCCGACGACTGCGACGACGCGCCGAATTGAGGCGTGGCCTTCGGATACGACACGTCGTTCTGGTCGAGCGTGCCGTTTTGCTGCGCGGCGACCAGCTCGGCTTGAACCTGTGCACGCGTCACGGGGCCATTGGCTTGCTGCGCGAACGAGACGGCGGGAACGATCAGCGCCGATGCGACAACGACTGCGGAAAGAAGCGATTTCATGGTGACCTCCGAGAACATTGTTGATGAGTTCGGCTGGAATGCTGTGTTCCGAACCGTTGAACCCAGTGTATTTCCGCGGACGTGATGAAAAAAGCGCCTGTTTGGATAAATATTCTTGCTGCCATTGAGATAATCTGCGCGCCGTGCCGCTTCAACGCGCTTCCGTGCGCTTCACGGCAGCGCCACGGATATCCGCCTATGATGAAGCTTCGGTCCACGCCTAAAGCCCACGCTGTCGGCGCGGCGCGCGTGACCGGTGCCAGGGCCGCGGGATTCCGGCGAGACCGTCGCGGCAGGCATCGTGGCTGGAGACGCGCTGCACGAAGCGGGCATGAGATGGGAGAGTCTGATGAAGCGCAAGGCATCGGCAGTCTGGCAGGGCGGTCTGCAGGACGGCAAGGGTTCGATCTCAACCGATAGCGGCGTCCTCAAGGACACGCAGTATTCGTTCTCGACGCGCTTCGAAAACGGCATCGGCACGAATCCCGAGGAGCTGATCGCGGCGGCACATGCGGGATGCTTTTCGATGGCGTTGTCGGCGGAACTCGGCAAGGCGAATATCAAACCCGAGCGCATCGCCACCACGGCGACGGTCACGCTCGACAAGGACGGCGGCGGCTTCGCGGTGACGGCTTCGCATCTCGACGTCGTCGTGAAGATTCCGGGCGGCGACAAGGCCGCGTTCGACAAGGCGGCCGCGGATGCCAAGGCAGGCTGCCCGATCTCGAAGGTATTGAACGCGACGATCACGATGGACGCGAAGCTCGAAACCTGAGCATTCGCGGCGCGCAACGCAGCGCTCTTTCGCTTGAAAGCCGCTGCGCTCCACCTGCTTGCCCGCTTCGCGCGTGCGCGCCAGTCCTGCACGCGCGAAGCGGCTCATCTGCGGTTTCTCTTCAACCTTCGACGGAGCGGCCATGACATCACAGGCAGACAAGGCGCGCGCGTTTCGCGCGCTGCATGAGGCGAGCGATCCGTTCGTCATTCCCAATCCGTGGGACATCGGTTCCGCGCGCCTGCTTGAAGCACTCGGCTTCAAGGCGCTCGCGACGACGAGCGCGGGCTACGCGTTTTCGCGCGGCGTGCCGGATAACGCGGTGGGCCGCGAGCAAATGATCCGGCATCTCGCCGACCTTGCGCCGGCGACGGATCTGCCCGTCAGCGCGGACCTCGAAAACGGCTTCGGCGACGCGCCGGAAGATGCCGCCGAGACGATTCGCCAGGCGGTATCGGCGGGCGTCGTGGGCGGTTCAATCGAAGACGCGACGGGCCGCGCCGACGATCCCATTTACGCACACGTGCATGCCGTCGAGCGCGTGCGCGCTGCCGTCGAAGTGGCGCGCTCTTTGCCGTTTCCGTTCACGCTGACGGCGCGCGCGGAAAATTACCTCGTGGGCCGCCCCGATCTCGCGGATACGATTCGCCGCCTGCAAGCATTCCAGGAAGCGGGCGCCGATGTGCTCTACGCGCCTGGCCTGAAGACGCGCGAGGACATCGCCGCCGTGGTCAGCTCCGTCGACCGGCCCGTCAACGTGCTGATGGGCATGGCGGGCATGCCGTTTACCATCGAAGAGCTCGCGCAGATCGGCGTCAAGCGGATCAGCGTGGGCGGGGCGCTCGCGCGCGCGGCGCTGGGCGCGATGCTGCGCGCGGCGAAGGAAATGCTCGAGCGCGGCACGTTCACGTACACCAGCGAAGCGGCGACGATGAAGGAAATTACCGATCTGTTCGCTTCCGTGCGCAAGTCCGACCGAGCCGGATGACAGGACCGATGTCGGTGATCAATTAACTGCGAAAACGTAGGTTATTACCCACAGTGATAGGTTTGTTAGATCAGGTATGAGCGTCGCACATCGTTTCGTGCCGCGGCTTGCGGATGGGCGGCGGGGTTCGGCCCATCAACGGCCGTTCATGGCAACCGTTGAACCGTTGTCTGACGCTCGAGCGTCCCTTCTGCTTCCGAAACTGCCATTTGCCCGATACGGACGACGTATCGGAGACGAGCCGAGCGCCGTCTCATGCGCGGAATTCGCGCAGGCTCTCACCGTCTTTTGCTCGACCCGGCACGCCTGGCGTCATCTTGTATCCAGGCCTTTCTATCGCCTGCCGGGCGGCTCTTCACGTGATCGATGAATGCGCGGAGCTTCGGCAGGATCTGCCGGCGGCCTGGATAGTAGAGAAACACACCCGGTATCACCGGCGCGAACGGCTCCAGCACTTGCACGAGTTTCCCCGCTTTCAATGCCTCGGCGGCCATCGGCGCAGGTAGCTGGGCAAGGCCTATCCCCTCGATCGCGGCGCCGAGCATGGTGGGAAAGTCACTGGCGATGAGCGGGCCGGATACGGCGATCTCGATCGTGCTGCCGTTGTCGTTATCGTTGAATGACCATAGCGCGAGCGCGCCGCTGGATCGCCGCCATCGCAGGCATGCGTGCTGGCGCAGATCGTCCGTTTGGCTGGGCCTGCTGCGCCCTTCGAAGTAGGCTGGGCTGCCGACGACGATGAGATGGAACGGTGGCGTCAACGGCACCGCGATCATGTCGTCGGCGATGAACTGACCCAGCCGGATGCCGGCGTCAAATCCTTCCGCTGCAAGATCGATCAACTCCTTGCCGACAGCGATCTCCACCTCGACTTCGGGATAGGCCTTGCAAAAGGATGCGATCAGTGGCTCCAGCAGGATCGGCACCACCGCACGCGGCACGGAAAGACGCAACAATCCGGCGGGCCGCTGGCCGAGTCCGCGCGCAATCTCGCTTGCAGCGACAAGCTCCTCGAAGGCAGGCTTTGCGCGCGAGAGAAACCGTTCGCCTGCTTCCGTGAGGCCAACGCTACGCGTGGTGCGTATGAAGAGCGCTGCGCCAATGCGCGTTTCCAAAACACGCACCGCCTGACTGATGGCTGACGGCGTCACGCCAAGTTCCGCGGCTGCCCTGCGGAAACTCCGATGCTGGGCCACGCTCAGGAACGCCTCCACACCATCGAGCGCTCCCTGTCTGACTGTGAAGTTCTGCTTCATGGCCCATCAACATTGTGATGAATAGTCGTTCACGCAAGACGATGGTACATCTAACGTGCAAATCAGAGTGAGGAGCCTTGCAATGACTGATGCACTTGATGGTGTGCGCGATCACTATCGCGCGACTGGCCTGACCGGGCGGCTGAAGGCCGCGCTCGCGGTTCTTGGACCCGAGGACCAGCCGCTCACACCGCAGCAACTGGTCGCGCTCGACCAGTTTCACACCCGTGGGTTCGCTGCGACCGCCGAGCTTGCCAAACTGGCTGGCATCACCGCCGGCATGTCGGTGCTGGACGTCGGCTCGGGCGTTGGCGGCCCGGCCCGTCTGATCGCTGCAACCTGTGGCTGCCGCGTGACGGGTATCGATCTCAGCGAAGCGTTCGTGGATGCCGCACGCTATCTCACCCGGCGAACAGGGCAGAGCGAACAGGTGTCGTTCCATGCTGCCAGCGCGCTGGAACTTCCCTTCGACGGCAGCCATTTCGACGCCGTATTGCTGCAACACGTGGCGATGAACATATCCGGGCGCGCCCGCCTTTACCGGGAGATAGCGCGCGTGCTGAAGCCCGGCGGCACGTTTGCGACGTTCGACGTCGTCGCAAACGGTGGCGAACCGTACTATCCCGTTCCCTGGGCACGAACGCCGTCAACAAGCTTTCTGCTGACAGCCGATGCAACGCGCGAGGTGATCGAACAGGCGGGCTTTCGTACGCTGGTATGGCAGGACGACGCCGAGGCCGCCAAGGCCTGGTTCGCGCAACTGCGTGCGTCAGGGCCGCCGCCCTCGCCAAATCTCGGCGTGGTGATGGGGCCGGACTTCGCACAGCTTTCCGCGAACCTCGCGCGAAGTCTTATGGAAGGCCGACTCGGCATCTTCACCGGGGTATTCGAGGCCGCATCCGCGAAGACACAGGTTCAACCGGAGCGCCAATGATGAGCACCGCCCACGTTCCCGCTGGTATCGTTCCGCCGCGTCCCGCCTGGCGCATCATGCTCTGGATCGTCCCGCTGACAGCCTTGTGGATTGCGTTGATCTACTGGCAGCCGGTTATCCCGGACAGCGGCGTTCCGACCACGGCCCACCAGCTGATGGCTCATGCGTTTATCGCGGTCGGCCTGTGGCTCGGCCTCGAAAGCACGGACCTGACACCCGACCAACGCCGCGCGACCTGGCTTGCGATCATGGGCACGGACACGCTCTGGTTCGCGGTCGTCTGGAGCGCGGCGATCAATGGCGTCTTTCACCTCGACGCTTCACCGCGGTCCGTGCCGTGGCTGCCGTTGGCGATCTTCCTGCCGGTGATGATCGGCGCGCCGTTGTTACTGTTGTCGAAACGGGTGGGCCAGGTGCTCGACGTGATGCCGGCGAGCTGGCTCGTCGCTCTTCAGCTTTACCGGGTATTCGGCGGCTGGGCTCTTGCTGCATGGCTGCGTGGGGTGCTGCCCGGCGTGTTTGCGTTGCCGGCGGGAATTGGCGACGTGCTGACTGGCCTGTCCGCCGTGCTGGCGGCAATCGCCGTGGCGAGCGGTACAGCGCAAGGGCGGAGGGCGGCGATCGCCTGGAACCTCTTCGGCCTCGCCGATTTCGCAGTTGCACTTACCTTGGGGCTGATCACCTCGCCCGGCCGCTTCCAGTTGATCGTTCCGAATGTGCCGGGCATTGGCGCCGGCGCTTATCCGGATGTGCTGACCCCTGCTTTCGTGGTGCCAGGCTCGATCCTGCTGCACGCGCTGTCGCTGCGCCAGCTGATCCGGCGACGTGCCGGCTGATCTTCTTCCTTTCCGTCCATACGCCAGGCAACAGCTGACAGGAGGCAACATGTCACCTGAACTTCTCTTCCGGTTGCATCTCGTTCTGGGGTATGTCACCTGGCTGCCTTGCTTCGGTGTGTACGTCTGGCCCAGGCTCAAATCGATGGACTTGAAGCGCAACGCGCGATCGCTACCTTGCACAGCTTCCGTTTCTTCGGGCTGGCCTTCATCCCTGCCGGGCGTCGTCAGTCCCGATCTCCCGGCCAGCTTCGCGATGTTCGCCGCATATGGCGACTTCGCGACGGGAGTGGGCGCTGCCAGTTATCGCGTTAAATGGCGGTTCGTTCCGGGTGAAAAATGGGAATAGCGACGCGGCTCGCTCAAACTTCGCAGTTCACTGCGACTCGTGCAGCCTTCAGATGACATCGGTGGCAGCGTCACGACGGTAGACTCGGCACCTTTTCTCGACATCATTAATCCGCGGATTCGCGTTTTCGAACTGCGCAAGTGTGGCCATCACATCGCAACCGTGTCAGTCGCGCGCGCAACGGAACGCCGTGCACATCGTTGGCAAATATGTTCTGCTCGCGACGACACTGTAACCGCTGGCGCACAAACAATACCGACTGGGTGCAGATGACTCTGCCGTTGGTCATTTTCTGATGGGCGCTTCCGGGTCTATCGCCCGCGCGCGCCCCGTATTAAACAATAAATTTGAAGTCCTTATTACTGAGTCAAGAAATGCACGCGTGTAGGCTACTCACGGATTGATGACAATGGATGTTGAGCTTTAGATTGCATAGTCAAGTTATGCAGAAAGACCCTGCTGTTGAGAAACGAAAGGTTATCTTAACAACATGGTTTGCTTTCCGGTCATTTCGAAGATTTGGGGCTCGGATATGTTGCGCCAGGCGCGCGCTGGATTGAAAACCCGAGCCCACGCGCCTTTTGAACACCTTCCAAATAAGACACCGCTCGAAAGATTACGCGCCTCCGTTGCGACCGGTTGCCGCATACAAGCAGGTCCATAAACAATTTATAGTTGAGCTGTCTGAGTTGGCCCTTTCCTCGCATTCCATTCCCGATCGGCAAGTGCAATCCGACGGCCGTGTCCGACTTTGCACGGGTTGCGTCCCGACGTGCCGCTGTAGGTGATTCGGCGCTCCTGTGAGCTTCGTCAGTTCCTGGCTACACCATCAAAAAGAGGTAATTGTGAAATACATCAACCGCATCGCAGCGTCGGCAACGCTGGTGGTAGTCGCTTTCAGTCTCGCAACGTTCGCCCAGATTAAGTTCTTTCCGAATACCACTGACGACAACCCGGTCGCGCGTATTGTCCTAAACATCGAGTCCTGGACTAGTTAGTGAAAGAGAATCACCCGGAAAAGATCAATGGAGGATCTTGCACCGCGCTCATCAAGCGAACCAGCGGCGGTCGTCCGGACAAGGACGGTCTACATCGCTCAATGGCATGCCGTAGCTCGCTTTCTACCAGGCCACATTGGCAGCCCCGAAGCCGTGCCGGCAAGCGGCACGCGAACGTAATCGGCAGGAGATGACACCGGTATCGAGTTCCCGTTCGACCGGACTGAAGTTCTGCCCAATACCTCTGCCGCGCACAACCTCGTTGCTTTGCGGCGATCCGCCAGCCACTTTGAGACGGTTGATGACTCGGCTAAGGAACCACGCTACCCATGTTCGGAGTTCCGCAGTTCGATTCGAGCGGCCGCGGAGATGGCCGCCGCGAGCACCAGTTCAGCGAATGTTCTCCGGAGCGGACGCTGTAGCGATCAATGGCGTCTTTCCGGCAGGTTGGGTGAATGCGTACTCCCGCCCTTGAAGGGACGTTCGTCCATCGCTTCGATGGACCATTCAAGCGTCCGCTTCGTTCAAGCAGCCGACAAACATGCTCGAAGTTGCTGGATCCATTTCTCATGGGCGTCACTATGCCGAATGTGCAGAGATACGCGAGGCGTGGCGTCGTCGCGGTCAGGCAAGCAGGTATTCCCGCGCTAAACTGCGCGCGCGATGCAGGCGGCTTTTTGTCGCTGGGACCGATAAACAAAGTCGCGCGGCGATCTCGCCGATCGTGAGTTCTTCAAAGTCGCGGAGCAGGAGGACGTCGCGGTAGTCGGGTGGCAGCGACTGCAGTGCCTCGATGAGTTCACGGCGCAGCGAATCGGTGTCGTGCTGCGCCAGGCATCGATCGACATCCTCTTCGTTGTAAGGATCGAAGTTCAATGCCTTGCGACCGAGTCGCCTGCATTCGTGGCGTACCACGCTGAAGAGCCAGCCCGAGAATGCGGCGGCGGCGGGAACCGACTCGAACTTGGGTGCGACGATGAGCAGCACTTCCTGGACTGCATCGTCGACGTCCGAAATAAAGCAATTGCGCTGCGCATAGCGGCGTATGTCTGGCTGAAAGAGGCGCAGCAGGCGCTCGAGCGCGACGGGCTCACCTTAACCTGCTGCGTCGATTGCTGCCTGCTTTTGTTCGTCGACGGGCATATCACCGCTTCTGGTGTCTCGCGAGGCGCCGACCCACCATCGCACAGGCAGGGCAGAACCCGACCAGACCGGAAATGGTGATGCCTGCGGCTGCCAGCGCTCCGATAACTCCGGCGACTCCCTTGAGAAACACGATTGAAAGCGCCGCCCCGACAACACCTGGAATGATACGGAGAACGCGCTCCCAGCCTGGAACATTCTTGACGTAAAACTTGTTTTGCTTCCTTTATCAAGGTGAGAGACGACCTCTCCGGAAGCTAAGAGGCAGCGACAACGCAAATCGGTTCGCGACCCGATTTATTTTTGTTTGTCTTTTTAGCGGGTGTAATCGGCTCGTTGTGACACCGCAAGCGCGTTCGTAGACATGATATGGCCGTGCTGCTCGGGCCTCCTTTGCCGGGCGGCGCGATGAATGTGCTCAGGACGCCGTATGGCCGCTTACAAACGCGCATTGGCGATGGACGGTACTGCCACGCGTAGGCCGAGCCGGTGATCGGGCAGCGCGAAGGCCGGCGGGCATGAGGCCGGGCATGTTTCTGCAGAATGCGCGAGGGGCGAGGTGAGGGAAATCGCCAATGAGTTTTAGCCGGGTCATCTTTGTTCTGCCTCGCATCCGCGGCGTAGGCCCATGCGCGGATGGCAGCACAAACGCAAAAGACAACCAGCGCGGCAGACGAAAAGCTGCCGTTTACCCGAATTTGAGCCCCTTCTGCTCCATGGTTTCCCGCAACCTTAGCCCAGGGTACTTCTTCTCGACGATACGCAAATCGTTGCACATCTCTTCGATCAGCCAGTCGCGCACATTCGCGACGAAAGGCCGTAGCGGTTTGCTGGCTGGCGTCACCAGACAGCAGCGCCGGTTCATCACGATGATCTCTTCTTCGGCAGGCAGCAATGCCCCTTGCGCCAGCCAGTGCGACACTACATTGAGCCAGCCCAGCGCCATGCCCTGGCCAAGCAGGGCGGCCTGCACGACGATCGCATAGTCGCTGAAGCTCAGCATGCTGGCGACGTGCCGTGCGTGTCCGGCGAACGCGTCGAAGCGTTCGTGCCAGCCGCGCTGCTCGTCGTCCATTACGATGACTGTGTCGCCGTGTTGGCGGCCCGCGTCAGTCTGCGAAATCTCCTGGTAGCGCTGGTTGCATACGGGCAAGAGCGTTTCGGGCATCACCAGCACCGCGTTCTCGTCGATCTCCCCATCGTGCAGAAAGCGCATGCCGAGATCGACATCGTTGAGCGGACCGCCGATGCGCCCCGATATCAGCTGAAAGCGCAAGTCGATATTGGGAAAAGCCTGATTCAGGCGGCCCATGCGCGGCATCAGCCAGTGCGTGGTGAAGCCCGTCGATACCGACAGCATGACCGTCTCGACACCCGTCGCACGGGCCTCGATTTCCCTGATTGCGTTTTCGATCCCATTGAAGCCATCCGAGATCGCGCGGTACAGAATCCTGCCACTTTCGGTCAGCTCAATGCCACCGCGGACACGCTCGAACAGACGTACGCCGATATGGTCCTCCATGCGCGCCAGCATGCGGCTCACGGCGGGTTGGCTCACATATAGCTCCTGCGCCGCGCGCGTGAAGTTGCCGCAACGGGCGGCCGCTTCGAACACAAACAGCGCATTGGCGCTCGGGAGTTTCCTGCGAAGGTTTGGCATGACCTGATGTTATGCCCGATCCAACAATTTGGGAATTGCCGTCAAAAAGAACGGGACTTATATTTTTTCTCAGGCCACCCCTTTCCAGCGAGAGATACGCAATGGACGCACGAGCGAAAACGGGAGTATCGATCCGGTCGGCAACGAAGCGTTACGGTCCGGTGGTCGCGCTGGACGACGTGTCGCTCGATATCGCACCCGGTGAATTCGTGTCGCTGCTCGGGCCGTCCGGTTCGGGCAAGACGACGCTGCTCGGCATCCTGGGCGGCTTCGTTCAGCCGACCTCCGGCGCGGTCTGGGTCGGCGAGCGCGACGTTACGTTTGTGCCGCCGCACAAACGCAACATCGGCATCGTGTTCCAGAACTATGCGCTGTTTCCGCACATGACGGTCGGCGAGAACGTGGCCTTTCCGTTGCGCGCGCGCCGGGAGCCGAAGGCGAGCTGGCCGAAGAAAGTTGCCGATGCGCTCGCCATGGTGGAACTGAGCGGCTACGAGTCTCGCAACATCAGCCAGTTGTCGGGCGGCCAGCGTCAGCGCGTGGCGCTCGCGCGCGCGATGGTGTTCGAGCCGCAACTGATCCTGATGGACGAACCGCTCTCCGCGCTCGACAAGCAGCTGCGCGAAACCATGCAGATCGAGCTGCGCCGCCTGCATCGCAAACTCGGCGCGACCATTATCAATGTCACGCACGATCAACGCGAGGCGCTCACGATGAGCGACCGCGTCGCCGTATTGAAGGACGGCAGGCTCGTGCAGATCGACACGCCCGAGCGCCTCTATGACCGGCCCTGCGACGCGTTCGTCGCGAGCTTCATTGGCGAAGCGACGCTGCTCGACGTGAGCCGCGCCGGCGACGATGCCGTGCGTCTCGGCGATGCCGTGTTGCGCACCGCGCATCGGCTGCCACGCGGTGAAAAGCTGTTGCTCGCGGTGCAGACTGAAAAGCTCGTGATTGACGGCGGCGATGTGCACCCAGGCGCCAACCGTCTGTCGTGCCGTGTCACGGAAGTGCTGTACCAGGGTGAGAGCTTGCGCGTGTTCGCCTCGCTCGGCGACGGCACGGCCATCAGCCTGAGACAGCCCGGCAGCCACGAAGCGCGCCGGCGCATTCCATCGCCGGGCGCGCAGATGACCGTCGCGCTCGATCCTCAGGACACGATCGTCGTGTCCGCCTGATTTTTCTCGCCGCCTGTGCACGGGCATTCTGTCTTACGCGATTCACGCAAACTGCAAAGGGATGATGCAAATGAAGCTCACCGATTTCAAGGTTCTGACGTTCGATGTTGTCGGCACGCTAATCAACTTCGAGAAGGGCGTGCTCGCGTCCGTACGGCGTCTGGGCGGCACGAAAGGGAAAGACCTGACCGACGACGAGATCTTCGAGCCGTACATGCGCGGCCGCGCGACATATCCCGGCCGTTCGAGCCACGAGATGGCGAACGTGTATCTGTATCTCGCGAAAGAGCTTGGCTTGCCCGACGATGCGCAATCGGCCGCTGCATTCCAGCGCGACGTGCTCGACTGGCCCGCGTTCGAGGATTCCGTCACTGCGTTGAAGCGCCTGCGCAAGCACTATCGTCTCGTCGCGATGACGAATGCGGATCGCGTCGCGCTATCGGCGTATGCGCACACGCTCGACGATCCGTTCGACGACACCGTGTGTTGCGACGAAACGGGCGTCGCGAAACCCGATCCGCAGTTCTTCGCCTATAACCGCGGACGTCAGGCTGCGTTCGGCTACAAGTTCAACGAGATCCTGCATACTGCGCAGAGCCAGTATCACGACATCGGCATCGCGACGAAGCTGGGTTACGCGACCTGCTGGATCGAGCGTCGCCAGGGCATGAAGGGTTTCGGCGCAACGCCCGTTCCCGAAAACGTCACCCAGCCGACGTTCAGGTTCGCGACGCTCGCCGCGCTCGCGGATGCTGTCGAAGCCGAAGCGCGCGCCGCCTGATCATGCTCGCGCCCACGACACCGCACAGGCCGCAGCCGGATTCGCTCTGGCGGGCGATGGCTGCGCGTCCGCCCGTCATGCACGCGCCCGTCAGCACGGGCTCGCCGCTCGCGCGCGATCTGATCGTCGATGTGGCGATCATCGGCGCGGGGTACTCCGGGCTCGCGGCGGCGTACGCGTTACAAAAGCGCGGGACCGAGTGCGCGGTGTTCGACGCGAACCCCGTTGGCTGGGGCGCGAGCGGGCGCAATGGCGGCGTGGTGTCGTCCAAGTTCCGTCTATCGTTTCCGTCGATTGCCAGCGCGTACGATCTCGACACCGCGAAGCGCATGCATCGGCTCGCGCATGACGGCGTGCGCGCCGTCGAACAGTTCGTCGACGAGTTCAAGATTGGGCGCGCCAGCTTCGAACACACAGGCAGCCTTCGTTGCGCGCACACGGAGCGCGCGTTCGCGTCGATTCGCGCCGAAGCCGACTGGGTGCGCACGCAATTGGACGATACGTCGATGACGGTTCTCTCGCGCGAGGAGGTGACGCACGAGACGGGATCGAAGGGTTTTGTCGGTGGCGTGCTGAGCGCCGACGCGGGCACGATCCTGCCGCTCGAGTACGTGCGCGGCATTGCACGTGGCCTGACAGCGCGCGGCGTCCCTATCTACGAATCGACGCCGGTTCTCGACATGAAGCGCGTGCAGGAAGGGGTCATGCTTCGCGCGCCCGGCGGCACCGTGCGCGCGAAGCAGGTGATCGTCGCGACCAATGCCTACTCGAATCTCACTGACGCTACCTCTCCCTATCAACGCGAGCTCGTGCCGTTTCGCAGCGCGATGATAGCGACGGAAAAATTGTCGCCTGAGCTCGATGCGAAGCTGATGGTCAATCGTCGGAGCTACACCGAGACGCGCCGCATGATGAAGTGGTTTCGCAAGGTTGACGGGCGCATGCTGTTCGGCGGGCGCGATGCGTTCGGCAAGGAGGGACAGGCAACGGGCTTCGACGCGTTGCAGCGCGCGATGATCGCACTCTTTCCCGATCTCGCGGGCGTGGAGGTCGAGTACCGGTGGTCGGGCTACGTGGGGATGACCTTCAACGCGTTGCCGCATGTCGGGCGCAGCGATGATGTCACGACCTTCTGTCTCGGGTATAACGGAGCGGGCGTCGCGATGGCGAGCCTGATCGGCCAGCATGCGGCCGCGCTCGCGCTCGGCGAAAAGCCCGAGCTGGCTTTGCTGGGGCAGGAAGGCTTGCGGCCCGTGCCGCTTCATTCGCTGCGCGCGCCGGGCGTTCGACTCGTCGCTGCGTGGTATCAGTTTCTCGACGCCGTGGGTGCATGATGACGACAGTCAAACGGGTATTTCAGGAACAGACCGTAATGCAGGCCGCTACGATCGATCCGTCGGTTCGACATCAGCGGCGCGAAGACCGCGCAATGCTGCTGCTGATGGGGCCTGCGCTGCTCGTCGTCGTGGTGCTGCTCGTGTTGCCGCTCGCATGGCTTTCGTGGCAGTCGGTCTATCACGATGGGGCGTTCACGCTCGCCAACTATCGGCGCATCTTTACAGGCACCTATCTCGACACCTTCCTGCTGACGTTCAGGCTGAGCTTCATCGTGACAGGCATTACGCTGTTGCTCGGCTATCCCGTCGCGTATTTCGCGGCATCCGTCCCGCCGAAATGGAGCGCGCTGATACTCGGCATGGTGATCCTGCCGTTCTGGACCAGCGTGCTCGTGCGCACCTATGCGTGGCTCGTGCTGCTGCAACGCACGGGGCTCGTGAACAAGGCGCTGATGTCGATGGGACTGATCGACCGGCCCATGCAGCTTGCTTATAACCAGTTCGGCACGATCATCGCGATGGTGCATATCCTGCTGCCGTTCATGGTGCTGCCGCTTTACTCCGCGATGCAGAAGATTCCCGTCAACCTGTCGCAGGCGGGCGCGAGCCTCGGCGGTTCGCCGCTGCATGTGTTCTGGCGCGTGTTCCTGCCGTTGTCGATGAGCGGCGTCGTGGCGGGCGTGACGCTCGTGTTCGTGCTGTGTCTCGGCTTCTACATCACGCCTGAACTGATGGGCGGCGGCAAGTCGATCATGGTCTCGATGGTCGTGAGCCGCAACGTCGAGATCTACAACAGTTGGGGCGCGGCGAGCGCGGTGAGTGTGGTGCTGCTGATCTGCGTGTTCGCGATCTTCTATGCCGCGAGCCGCGTGATTCCACTCGAAAAGACCCTGGGCGCCAAATGAACAAGATCTCGTTCGGAAGGTTCACGCTCGGCGCGGGCGTGGTGCTGATCCTCGTGTTCCTGATGTTGCCCGTGGTGATCGTCGTGCCGCTATCGTTCTCCGATACGCGTTTCATGACGTTCCCGCCGCCTGCGTATTCGCTGCGCTGGTATCACTCGTTCTTCGACAATCCCGCATGGATCGAAGCGGCGCGCGTCACGTTGACGGCCTCCGTATGCGCCGCGCTGATCGCGACGCCGCTCGGCATCGCCGCTGCGTATGGGATTCAGCACGGCTCGCACTGGTCGATGAAGTATCTGCGCACGCTGCTGATGCTGCCTTTGATGGTCCCCATCATCATCGTCGCGGTGGGCGTGTTCTTCGTGTTCACGCAAGCGGGATACGTGAACACGCTGGGCGGGCTGATCGTCGCCGATACGATGCTGGGGCTGCCGTATGTGCTGATCTCGGTCGGCGCGGACTTGCGAACCTTCGACCGCACGCAGGAGATGGTCGCGCGCAGTCTCGGCATGAACCGTTTTCGCAGCTTCATGGCGGTGACGCTGCCGCAGATCAAGGCGAGCGTCATCTCCGGTGCGGTGTTCGTGTTCATTCAGGCGCTGGATGAAACAGTGGTTGCGCTGTTCATTTCGGGCGGCTCGAACCAGACGCTGACGCGGCGCATGTTCGTCACGCTGCGCGACGAGATCGATCCGACCATTGCCGCGATCAGCACGATGCTGACGGCGCTGACATTGTGTCTCGTGATGATCGTCGTCGTGAGCCGTCGCTCGTCGACCGTCGCGCGGGCCTGATTTCTTTCTGGGAAACGGGATGTCCAATTCACTGAAGTTCTATATCGACGGCGCGTGGGTCGAGCCGTCCGGCACAGCGCGTCTGCCCGTCATCGATCCTTGCACCGAAGAGCCGTTCGCCGAAGTGGCGCTCGGCAATCCGCAGGACGTCAATCATGCGGTTGCGGCAGCGAAGCGCGCGTTCGCATCGTTTTCCCTCACGCAGCCTGAGGAACGCGTCGCGCTGATCCGGCGCATTCTCGATGCGTATCTCGAACGCTATGACGAGATGGCCGCCACGATCATGCGCGAAATCGGCGCGCCTGCGACGCTCTCTCGCGCGTGGCAAGCGGCACTCGGCAAGCGTCATCTGGAAGAAGTGCTGCGCGCGTGCGAGACGTTCGAATGGCAGCGCAAGCGTGGCACGACGCTGATCAATCACGAACCCGTCGGTGTCGTCGCGTTGATTACACCGTGGAACTGGCCGATCAATCAGATCGTCTGCAAGGTGGCGCCCGCGATTGCAGCAGGCTGCACGATGGTGCTGAAGCCTAGCGAGGTGTCGCCGCTCAATGCGGTGCTGTTCGCGGAGATTGTCGATGCCGCCGGCGTGCCCGCTGGTGTGTTCAATCTGGTAAACGGCGACGGGCCGACCGTGGGCGCCGCGCTGTGCAGTCATCCCGATGTCGATATGGTGTCGTTCACGGGTTCGACGCGCGCCGGTGTCGAGGTCGCGAAGCTTGCGGCGCCGACTGTCAAGCGCGTGCATCAGGAACTGGGCGGCAAGTCGGCGAACATTCTGCTCGACGACGTCGATTTCGAAGCGGCTGTCACGGCGGGCGTCAATTCATGCTTCGGCAATAGCGGGCAGTCGTGCAATGCGCCGACGCGGATGCTCGTGCCCGCGTCGCGTCATGACGAAGCGGTCGATATCGCGAGACGCGCGGCGAACGCGCAGCGCGTGGGCGCCGCCGATGCGCCGGATACGACGATGGGCCCCGTGGTCAGTGAAGTGCAGTATGGACGCGTGCAGCGTCTGATCGGCATCGGCATCGACGAAGGGGCGCAGCTGGTGACGGGCGGCCTGGGGCGCCCCGATGGAATGACGCGCGGATACTTCGTGAAGCCGACCGTATTCGCGAACGTGACGCCGTCGATGACGATCGCCCGCGAGGAAATCTTCGGGCCTGTGCTCGCGATCATGCCGTATCGCGATGAAGACGAGGCGATTGCCATCGCCAACGATACGCCGTTCGGGCTTGCGGCCTACGTGCAGTCGGCGGATGTCGAGCGGGCGCGGCGAGTCGGGTTCAGGATGCGCGCGGGCAGTGTGTATCTGAACTATCCGGCGTGGGATGCAGGCTCGCCGTTCGGCGGGTATAAGCAGTCGGGGAATGGCCGGGAATATGGGGAGTGGGGACTCGAAGCGTTCCTTGAGGTGAAAGGGATCGTGGGGTTTGGGGGCTGAAGAGAGTACGAAGGTAAGCCCGCTTATAGGGTGGTACCCGCATGGCGCCGCGAAGCGAACTGCTCACGATGAGCGGGACGGTTGGCGGTGCGTAACTTCGTGCGTATGCTTTGCCTCAGAGCACCACGCGGCGCTTAAGCAGATCCGCGACTCTCTCGGCCACCATAATCGTCGGCACATTCGTATTCGCGCACGGAATCGACGGCATCAGAGACGCATCGCAGACATGCAGTCCTTCCACGCCGTACACGGCGCCGTCCGCATCCGTCACTGCCAGCGGATCGCGTGCATCACCCATCCGGCAGGTCCCCGACGGATGCCACGTTCCGCCGACCGAGCGCGTCACATACGCCGTCATCGACTCATCGTCGGCCAGCAGTTCTCCGATCGACACCCCCTGCGTGACCACGCGGCGAACCAGCGACCCACGCAACGGCCCCGCGATATCGAGCAGCGCGCTCAATGCGCCGCGCTGGAGAGCATTCCACACGCCCGGCACGGCCACGGCCGCAACACGCGGCGAATAGCTCGACGGGAACACGATATCCCGATGCGCGGCCATCGAAGGCGCGCCCAGCGTCCGCTCGCCGAAGCGCAACGCGAGCTTCAACCGTTCGAGGTCGCGCGCGTCCGACAGCATCGCGAAGTCGACGTGCGGCTCCTCGAACGGACTCGCCGACGCGAGCTTCACCTGCCCGCGCGAATACGACTTGTTGACCCAGAAGAAGATCGTCCCGAGCCGATAGCCGACCGAATGCCATCCCGAGCGCGACAGGATTGCGCCGTGCATGTCGCCGGGCACCGTATCGGGCAGCCCCGAAGAAAAGCGCACGATGGCCTGCTCGTGATGCTCGTCGGGAAACGGCGTGCGGGCGACGCGCGGCAGAAATGCCGACACGGCAATCGACGGATGCTCCATCAGGTTGCGTCCTACGCCCGCGCGATCCGCGCGCACCTCGATGCCGAGCGCCGCGAGATCGCTGGCGGGACCGACGCCGCTTCTGAGCAACAGTGCGGGACTATGAATCGCGCCCGCGCTGACGATCACGCGCGCGGCGCGCACGTCTTCGTGCGAACCATCGGCACGCAGAATGCGCGCGCCCGTCGCGCGCCGCCCATCGAACAGAATCCGCTCGACCACAAGGCCCGTGCGAATCGACAGGTTCTTGCGCGCGCGCACAGTGTCGCTGAGATAGCAGACAGAAGTCGGAATGCGTTCGCCCGCCGCGCTCACTGCAATGGAGCCAATGAACGCGCCGTCTTCCCACGGACCGTTCTGATCGTCACGCAGCGCATGGCCGTGCGCTTGCAACGTGCCGAGCACCGCTCGCACGAACGGCGAGATGCGCGCCCACGCCGTGCGCTGAATTCGCACGGGCCCGATCGCGCCATGCAGTTCGCCGTCGAAATCGCAATCGGATTCGAGCTTGCGGAAGTAGGGCAAACACGCTTGCCAGTTCCAACCGCGCGCGCCGAGCGCTTCCCATTCGTCGTAATCGGCGGGCGCGCCGCGATTGGCCATCAACGCGTTGATCGCCGAGCCTCCGCCTAGCAGCTTCGCCTGTTCATAGCGGCGCAGCGCCGCAGGCGCGCTCATGCGCGCCTTCAGTTGCTGCCAGATGTTGTTCGTGTCGAGATAGGCGCGGCCCGGATAGCGGCTGCGGATCGCATCGGGCATGGTCGTCTGCGAAATGTCGCGGCCCGCTTCGATCAGACACACGCGCTTGCTGGCGTCTTCGGAAAGTCGCGCGGCCAGCACGCATCCAGCCGATCCACCGCCCAGAATCAGATAGTCGATCACGTCGAATCGTATGAGGCGCGCGGTTCAACAACGGCGCGCGAGCCGATGAAATGAAAAGCGCCCGCAACGAACGACGTTCCCGCGGGCGCCTGAATGATGATGGACGACGGCCTGCTTACTGCATGAACTTCAGCCAGCGCGCTTTTGCCTGAATGCCGGCATCGGATGCCCACCATTCTTCGGACATCAACGCCTGCTTCTGAGCGTTTTCCGGCGAGCTCGGCAACTCGCTGGCGCGCTTCGCCGTGATCTTGCCCGTCTTGAACGCAGCGGGATTGCCGGGCCCGTAGTCGATATAGAGCGGCAAATTGGCTTGCAACTCCGGCGACACAGCGGCGTTGATGAACTGGATCGCTTCGGGCAGATTCGGCGCGTTCTTCAGCACGCACAACTGCGTGTTCTGCAGAATGCCGTCGTTGAACGTGAAATCCACATCGGGATCATCCTTCTTTACGGCGCTCGCGCGGCCGTTCCAGATCATCGTCATGTCGACTTCGCCGTCGTGCAGCAGTTGCGCCGACTGGCCGCCCGACGTCCACCACACGGTAATGTCCGGCTTGATCTGCTGAAGCTTCTTGAACGCGCGATCGACGTCGAGCGGATAGAGCTTGTCGCGCGACACGCCATCCGCGAGCAGCGCCGCTTCGAGCACGGTCTGCGGATCGTTGCGAAGCGCGCGCGTGCCCGGGAAGTTCTTCACGTCCCAGAAGTCCTTCCAGCTTTGCGGCACTTTCTTGAGGTTCTTTTTGTTGTAGCCGATGACGGTCGAATAGAACTCATAGGCGACCGAGTAGGGCGTGCGATATTTTTCCGGCACCGACGCCGCATTCGGGATCTTCGAGAAGTCCAGCTTTTCCAGCAGACCTTCGCGGCCGCCCCGCAGACAGTTCGATGTCGGCGTATCGACCACGTCCCAGATCGGCTTGCCCGTCGCGCCTTGCGCCTTGATCTGCGGCCAGGCGTCGGGAATGCTGTCCTGGCTGATCGTGATGCCCAACTGTTTCGCGGCAGGGTCGAGGATCGCCTTGGTCTGGGCTTCCTGATATGTGCCGCCTTGCGAGACGAAGGTGATTTTTCCCGCCGCGAAGGCGGGCGCCATGCCCGCGATGCTCAACGCGACGGTCATTGCTAACGGGCGAAACCTGGCTATGTTGATCACGACTTTTCCTCGACACGGTTAAAGCGAAGACATCTTCCAGGTCGTGCTGTTGGGCCGCCGGCTTGTTACTGGAAGCAAAACAGCACGGGATTGATTGAAAATATAGTGAGTCAATTTCGACGGAGCAACGCCGGAATTGTTGGAGTCCCCATGACGTGGTGTTATGTCAGACGCTTGCTGCGCATGTCACCAGGGCTCCTACCAATCGCATGCCGTCAGAAGATCACGTAGACCTTGCGCATCGTCTCTTCGACTTCCCATGTGCCTTCTGTATCGGCTTCGAAAAACAGCGTGTCGCCGCCCGTGAAATGGACGGTGTCTTCGCCGTCGGGTGTGAAGCGGCCACGGCCGCTCAGGAAGTGCATGACCTCGGCTTGCTTGACCGAGCGGCGGTAGGTGCCGGGCGTGCATTCGAAGATGCCCGTGTCGATCGACTCGCTGCCGCGTATCACCTTCCGCACGCCCGATACCCTGATCTCCGGCGTGCCCGGAAGACCGACCGGGCCCCAGTCTTCCAGACCCTGCAAGGCGATGCTCTGTTTGATCTGCTGGACTTTCATCTCGTGTTTTCGTTGACGATGGTTGGAAGGGCCATACACGTTATGGCGCCCGCGTGATGCGCCGCTCGATCTTCCCGAGCCGCACGACGGTCACGCCCGCGCGCAACTGCCTGAGCGACGGCATCACGAGCATGCAGTCGGGATACGGCGTGCGCACGGCTTCGCCTTCCGACCATGCGATCACGCTGCCTGCATCGGGAAACACTTCGAGCCCGGTGTAGTTATCGGCGAAGCGGAAGTCGAGGCTCTTCGCGACGACGGGCTCTGTCACGCGCACGATCAGCATTTCGTCGCGCAACGGCATGAGCCAGCCATCACACAGATCCGCTTCGTCGACGACGCCCGACAGCATCAAAAAGCGCGCCGTCACATCGCGCGCGACGGCCACCGCGCTCGCTTCCCAATGCTGGCCGCATTCGATCAGCAGCGCGTTCTTCGCGCTCTGCGGATCGCCGAAGCCTTCGTAATCACGCATGCGGCGGCCTTCGGGATGACCTTCGTCGCAGATCACCGTGGCGGGCGTGCCGAGCTTCTCCGACAGCGCGATGCCTTTATCGAGCGGCCCCGCGACGATCAACGGCTTGCTCTTCTCATGCATCGAATGCAGGTCGAGCAGCAGATCGACGCTATCGATCACGGGCCGCATTGCGCGTGCACGGCGCAGTTCGCTCGAATCGAGTGCGGTGTTGTCAAGCATTTGCGCCGTCCACACGCGGTTGAAGTCCTGATCGTCGAAGCGCGCCGCATCGGGTGTCGACGGATCGAAGCGCGCATACGCATCGACGTTCGCGAACGCGAGCGTCAGCTTGCCGCGCTTTGGACGCAGCTTCGCGCGCAGCAGCGCATCGACGACGATCGCGCCGCACACTTCGTTGCCGTGCGTAAGCGCGTTGATCATCACGTGCGGACCGTCGACGCCCGAATCGAAGGTATGCACGTATGCGATGCCCGTGTCGCTGCGTTCGTGCGCCGAGATGTCGGGAAACGCGAGTTCGATTGGATACGCGTGCGCGCTCATTCGAGTCCGCCCTGGCAGAGATATTTGATCGACAGGTAGTCGTCGAGGCCGTACCTGGAGCCTTCGCGGCCATAGCCCGATTCCTTCACGCCGCCGAACGGCGCGGCTTCGCTCGCGAGCGCACCTTCGTTGATGCCGACGATGCCCGCTTCGAGTTGTCGCGCGACGCGGTCGATGCGCCGCACGTCCTGGCTGTAGAAGTACGACGCGAGGCCGAACGGCGTGTCGTTGGCGGCGCGGAGCGCTTGCTCTTCGTCGTCGAAACGGAACAGCGGCACCACAGGTCCGAAGGTTTCTTCGCAGCTAAGTTGCATCTCGGGCGTTGCATCGGCGAGCACGGTGGGCGCGTAGTAAGTCGGGCCGAGTTCCGGTAAGCGCTTGCCGCCCGTCAGCACGCGTGCGCCGCGGCTCACGGCGTCGTCGACGTGCCGCGCGATCTTGTCGATGGCGCGCGCGTTGATCATCGGGCCGATCTGCGCGGCGGGATCGGTGGCGGGCGCAACCTTGAGCGCGGCGACGCGCGTCGCCAGCAGATCGGCGAAACGCTCGTACACGCCCGACTGCACATAGACGCGATTCGGGCACACGCAGGTCTGCCCGCCGTTGCGGAATTTGGACGCGAGCAGGCCCGCGACGGCGGCGTCGAGATCGGCGTCGTCGAACACGATGAAAGGCGCATTGCCGCCGAGTTCCAGCGACAGCTTCTTCAGCGTCCCCGCCGATTCTCGCGCCAGATACTTGCCGACAGGCGTCGACCCCGTGAACGTGATCTTGCGCACGCGGCTGTCGCCGAGCCAGTCCGCGACGGCGGGCACCGCGTTCTCGCGCGAAGCCGAAATCAGGTTCAGCGCGCCCGCCGGCACGCCTGCTTCATGCGCGAGCATCACGAGCGCGAGCGCGGTGAGGGGCGTGTCCTCGGCGGGCTTGCCGACGACCGTGCAGCCCGCCGCGAGCGCGGGCGCGATCTTCCGCGCGATCATCGCCAGCGGGAAATTCCACGGCGTGATCGCGGCGACGATGCCGACGGGTTCCTTGATCGCGCTCATGCGCTTGCCGCGCTGCTGCTGCGGAATGATGTCGCCGTAGATGCGCGTCGCTTCGTCGGCGAACCACGCAACATACGACGCGCCGTACATCACTTCGCCACGGCCTTCGGCGAACGGCTTGCCTTGCTCTAGCGAGATCAGGCGGCCGAGCGCATCGGCGTTCTCGACCATCAGCGCATGCCAGCGGTGCAGCACGGCTGCGCGGTCCCTCGGCAGCGTGTCGCGCCAGCCGGGGAATGCGCGCGCGGCGGCATCGGTGGCGGCGCGGGCGTCGGCGGCGTCACTGTCGGCGACCTGTGCGATCACGTTGCCCGTCGCCGGATCGGTGACGTCGAAACGCTTGCCGCCCGCTGACGCAACCCATTTACCGTCGATGAAATTGTCGCTGCGGATCAGTTCGCTCAACACGTATCGCTTTGTCATCAGAACACTCCTTTGCATATCAGACGGCATGAGGCGGCGTGCATCACGCGAGCCGGTGCGCGACCGCGGCGCCCACTTCGGCGGTGTTGGCCTTGCCGCCGAGATCGCCCGTATGCGGGCCGTCCTTGAGCACGGCTTCGATCGCGGCGAGGATCGCGTCGTGCGCCTCGCGTTCGCTGCCCTGACGGTTGCCGAGAAAATCGAGCATCATTGCCGCCGACCAGATCATCGCGATGGGGTTGGCGATCCCCTTGCCCGCGATGTCGGGCGCGGAGCCGTGCACGGGCTCGAACAGCGATGGGAATGTGCGGTCCGGATTCATGTTCGCCGACGGCGCAATGCCGATCGTGCCGGTACACGCGGGACCCAGGTCCGACAGGATGTCGCCGAACAGGTTGGTCGCGACCACCACGTCGAAGCGGTCGGGATTCAGCACGAAGCGCGCGCACAGGATGTCGATGTGCTGCTTGTCCCACTTCACGTCGGGATAACGCGCGGCCATTTCGGCGGCGCGCGCGTCCCACCACGGCATGCTGATCGAGATGCCGTTGCTCTTCGTCGCCACCGTGATCTTCTTCGCGCGGCGCTACGCCAGCAATTGGGCATCGAGCGCGCGCAAGGTTGCTATCGCGCATATGCCGACGCGGTCGCTACGGTGGAGCGGCTGATACGCGAAGAGCAGATCGACTGCGACTATCTTGCATCGGGCAAGCTGAAGCTGGCTGCGAAGCCGCAACACATGGCGCACCTCGAGCATACGGCCGAGCTGATCCACCGCGAAGTCGATCCCGATGTGGAAATCGTCCCGCGCGAGCGTATTCGGAGTGAAGTCGTATCTGATGGTTTCTACGGCGGTCTGCTACACAAGCACGGCGGGCAGATGCACATGGGGAAATTCGCGGTCGGGCTAGCGAACGCGGCCGTCCGCAACGGTGCGCGGCTTTTCGAGCACGCGGCCGTCACGTCCATTGACAAGTCCGGCAGTGTGTACCGAATCGAGTCTGCACGTGGAACGCTACGCGCGCAGCAGGTATTGATTGCGACAGGCCCATCCCGCCATGGACCGTTCGGCCGGTACCGCCGGCGCATGGCACCGGTCGGTTCATTCATCATTGTGACGGAACCGTTGCCTGCGGAGGACCTCGCCCGGCTGTTGCCAAATCGCCGCTCGTACGCGACGAGCCGCCTGATGCACAACTACTTCCGCATCACGCCCGATTCACGGTTGCTATTCGGTGGACGTGCACGGTTTACGGCATCGGAGCAGCCCTCGGACGAAAAAAGCGGCCGTATCCTGCAGGCGAACCTCGCGCATATGTTCCCGAGCCTTGCCAATGCGCGCATCGACTATTGCTGGGGCGGTCTTGTCGATATCACGGCGGACCGTCTGCCGCGCGCCGGCCAACACGACGGCATCTATTTCTCGATGGGCTACAGTGGCCACGGCACGCAGATGTCAACGCACATGGGTCAGGTGATGGCCGAGGTGATGGCCGGGAATTCTGAAGGGAATCCCTGGCGAGACTTCGAGTGGCGCGCGATTCCGGGACACACGGGCAAACCGTGGTTTCTGCCGCTTGTCGGCGCGTACTTCCGGATCAAAGACGTCTTCTACTGACGAACAACTCCCTTGTGGAGGAGACAGATGCACAAGATAAATATGCGCGACGCTGGGGCCAGCGTCGGCGATGAACTTCAACAGATCACGCGCAAAGGCGTGTCGCGACGCAATCTGCTTCGCGCGATGGCGGCCGGCGGGATGCTGTCGATGACTGGCACGGGACTGCTGGCCGCGAGCGGGTCGGCATTCGCACAACAGAGTCCCAAAAAAGGCGGGAAGATTCGCGTCGCGACGCAATCGGCGTCCACTGCGGATACGCTCGATCCTGCGAAGGGCGCGCTGAGCACGGATTACGTGCGCGCCAACATGTTCTACAACGGTCTTACCGAGCTCGATTCGCATCTTGGCGCCAAAATGGCGCTCGCAGAGTCGCTGGAAACGAAGGACGCGACCGTGTGGGTCGTGAGGCTGCGCAAGGGCGTGCAGTTTCACGACGGCAAGGCGCTCGCGCCCGCCGACGTTGTCTACTCGATCATGCGCCACAAAGACCCGGCGACCGCCTCGAAGGCGAAGACGCTCGCGGACCAGATCAAGGACGTGAAGGCGACGGGTGCGAACGAATTGACGATTACTCTCGAAGGAGCGAACGCCGACCTGCCAGTGATCCTGGCGACTTCGCATTTCATGATCATCAAGGACGGAACAAAAGATTTCAGGACGGCTGTCGGCACCGGTCCGTTCAAGCTCAAGGAATTTTCGCCGGGCGTGCGTACCGTAGGCGTGCGCAACGAGACGTACTGGAAGACAGGACTGCCGCATCTCGATGAGATCGAACTCATCGGCATCGGCGATGAACCGGCGCGCGTCAATGCGTTGCTTTCAGGTGACGTGCAACTGATCAATGCGGTGACGCCCAACTCGGCGCAGCGGATCAAGGGGACACCCGGGTTTTCAGTGCTCGAAACGAAAACGGGCCAGTACACGGACCTGATCATGCGCGATGAAGGCGGCATCACGGGCAACGAGGATTTCCGCCGCGGCATGATGTACCTGCTGGATCGCGAACAGATCCTCCGCGCGGCGTTTCGTGGCTACGGCGCGATCGGTAACGACCAGCCTGTTGACCCGACGAACGGGTACTACTTTGCGGGTCTGCCGCAGCGGAGTTTCGATCCGGACAAGGCCAGGTTTTATTTTCAGAAGGCCAAACTCGGCAGCGCTCCGCTGCAACTGTACGCGTCGCCGGCGGCGACAGGATCGGTCGAAATCGCGATGTTGCTGCAGGCGGCCGCGCCGCGCGCTGGCCTCAACCTCCAGGTGAGCCGTGTCCCCGCAGACGGCTACTGGTCGAATCACTGGATGAAGCATCCGCTCAGCTTTGGCAACGTCAACGCGCGGCCGAGTGCCGATGTGCTCTTCACGCAGTTCTTCAAGTCGGACGCGCCGTGGAACGAAGCGAACTGGAAGAACCCGAAGTTCGACCAGATGCTCATCGCTGCACGTGGCGAGCCTGACGATGCGAAGCGCAAGAAGATCTATGGCGACATGCAGGTGATGGTGCATGAAGCCGGCGGTATTGGCATTCCGCTGTTCGTGAGTTCACTCGACGGCCATACAACCAGGCTGAAAGGGCTTGGCTCGATTCCGCTGGCCGGACTGATGGGCTTCACGTTTGCGGAACACGTCTGGCTCGAGTCCTGACCTGCCACGTCTTCAGTCGCGCCGCTACTTCGCGGCGCACCCTTTCTGTACAGGAGGCGTTTCCAGTATGAAAGCAAACGCGCAACGACTCATCGCCGCCCGCCTCGGTTTCGCGATGGTCACGCTGCTGCTGGTGTCGGCCATTGTGTTCGCGATCGCGGGCCTTTTGCCCGGCGACGCGGCGCAGCAGGCGCTCGGCCAGGCGGCCACGCCGGAACAGGTGGCCGCCTTGCGTCACCAGTTTGGTCTCGACCAGCCCGCTCTGCAGCGCTATTTCCAGTGGCTCCTGCACATCGTGAGCGGCAGTTTCGGCATGTCGCTGTCGAACAACATGCCGGTGAGCGAGCTGATCGCAACCCGCCTGCCGAATACGCTCATGCTTGCAGGGCTGACGGCCGCTGTGTCGGTGCCCATCGCGCTGGCGATCGGCATTCTGTCGGCAATGTATCGCGGTTCGCTGCTGGACCGCGCCCTCAACGTGCTGACGTTGTCGACCATCGCTGTGCCCGAGTTTCTGATTGCGACGATCGCCGTGCTGATCTTTGCTGTCAAGCTTCGCTGGCTGCCGGCGCTGTCATATCTGTCGGAGGTCACGTCGTTCGGCGCGCTGGTGCGAATTTACGCGATGCCCGTGATGACACTGTGTTGCGTGATCGTGGCGCAGATGGCTCGTATGACGCGCGCCGCGGTGCTCGACCAGCTGAACGCGTCGTACGTCGAGATGGCGGTACTGAAGGGCGCGTCGCCCGTCCGCATCGTGTTGCGTCATGTGTTGCCGAATACGATTGGCCCCATTGCCAATGCGGTTGCCCTGAGTCTGTCGTATCTGTTCGGCGGCGTCGTGATCGTCGAGTCGATCTTCAACTATCCCGGGCTCGCGAGCCTGATGGTCGATGCCGTCACGAACCGCGACATGCCGCTGGTGCAAGGCTGCGTGATGGTGTTCTGTGCGGCGTATCTCGCCCTGGTACTCATCGCCGACCTGTGCCAGATCATCTCCAATCCGAGGCTGCGTCAACGATGAACCGACCCAACACATCCCATGCAAGGACCGTTCTGTACACGGTACCTGGCGAAGAAACCCGCCCTTGTGCCGATGCGCTCGAGGACGCGCCCGCCGCAGTCCCCGTCGGAAAGCGTAGTCCGCTGCGCCGTCTCGCGAACCGTCTCTCGCTGCTGGGCCTGGTCGGCCTGGTGATCGTCGTGTTCTGGCTCTGCGTTGCGTTCATCGGCCCGCTGGTTGCGCCGTACAAGGGGGGCGCGGTGACGTCCACTGAGGTATTCGGGTCGTACAGCGCTGCGCATCTCTTCGGCACCGATTATCTGGGCCGCGACATGCTGAGCCGGGTGCTGTATGGCACGCAATACACCGTGGGACTGGCGCTTGCGTCGACGGTGCTCGCCAGTTGCATCGGCACGTTCTTCGGGCTGATTGCGGCCGTGTCCGGGCGCTGGGTCGACGAAATCATGAGCCGACTGTTCGACGCACTGATCTCCATTCCAAGCAAGATCCTCGCGCTCGTCGTCATCGCCGCGTTCGGTTCGTCAGTGCCGATGCTGATCATGGTCGCCGCGCTCGCGTACATTCCCGGCGCGTTTCGCATCTCGCGCTCGCTCGCGGTCAACCTGATGACGCTCGAATATGTACAGGTCGCGAAGGCGCGTGGCGAAGGACTGTTCTACATTGCGCGCGTCGAGGTGCTGCCCAACATGATTCATCCGATGCTCGCTGACTTCGGCCTGCGCTTCGTGTTCATCGTGCTGCTGCTCAGCGGCCTGAGCTTTCTCGGCCTCGGCGTGCAGCCGCCAAACGCAGACTGGGGTTCCCTGGTGCGCGAGAACATCGGCGGTCTGGCGGAAGGAGCGCCTGCCGTACTGATGCCTGCCGTTGCAATCGCGACGCTCACGGTTGGCGTGAACCTGCTGATCGATAGCCTGCGCCGGCATGTCGCGCGCACGCATGGAGGCGCCAAATGAACATGATCGAAGTCAAAGGCCTGCGCATAGTCGCGGGCTCGGCACCCGACCCGGTCGTCGAGATCGTCAAGGGGGTCGATTTCACCGTGAAAAAGGGAGAGGTGCTCGCGTTGATTGGCGAGTCAGGCTCGGGCAAGACGACGATTGCGCTATCGCTGCTGGGGCACGCGCGAGGCGGCTGCTCTATTGCTGGCGGCTCGGTGAAAATCGGCGGCGTCGAAGTGCTGTCACTCGATGCAGCCGGACGTCGCGGGTTGCGCGCGCGCACCGTCGCTTACGTCGCACAGAGCGCATCGGCAGGTTTCAACCCGGCCCGCACGATCATGGACCAGGTGACGGAGCCCGCGCTGCTGCACAGGTTGATGACGCCTGCCGCGGCCCGCGAGAAGGCCGTAGGACTGTTCCGCTCGCTCGCGCTGCCTGCGCCGGAAACGATCGGCTCGCGCTATCCGCATCAGGTCTCGGGCGGGCAGTTGCAGCGGCTGATGGCGGCGATGGCGCTGATTACCGATCCCGCCGTCGTCGTGTTCGACGAACCGACGACCGCGCTTGACGTCACGACACAGATCGAGGTGCTCGCCGCGTTCAAGAAAGTGATCCGCGAACTGGGCACCACGGCCGTCTATGTGTCGCACGATCTTGCCGTTGTCGCGCAGATGGCAGACCGTATTGTTGTGCTCAACGGCGGTACCGTGCGCGAAAACGGCACGACCGGGCAGGTACTTGATGCGCCGGCCGACGACTATACGCGGCAACTGCTTGCGGCAACCCGACGACGGGAGCCAGAGCTTGCGATTGCGGCCACAGATTCGTTGCCACCGCTGCTTGAGGTCCGCAATCTGAATGCCGGGTATGGACGGACCGACGCGAACGGCATACCAGCCGTGTGTGTGCTCGACAATGTGAGCCTCAAGATCGCGCGCGGCAGCGCGCTCGGCGTGATCGGCGAATCGGGTTCGGGCAAGACGACGCTCGCGCGCGTGGTGGCGGGACTGGTGGATCGTGCCCGGGGCGAGGTGCTGCTGGACGGCAAGCCGCTGCCCGAGAAGCTCTCCGCGCGCACGCCCGATCAGTACCGCCGCGTGCAGATCGTGTTCCAGAACGCCGACACAGCGCTCAATCCGAGCCACACGATCGCCGACATCCTCGCTCGGCCGATGAACTTCTATCACGGCCTGCGCGGCGCGGCGGCACAGAAGCGCATGCTCGAACTGCTGGATCTGGTGAAGCTGCCGGCGTCTATTGCCAGGCGTCAGCCGGGCGGTCTGTCGGGTGGCCAGAAGCAGCGCGTGAACCTGGCGCGTGCGCTTGCGGCCGACCCTGCGCTGATTCTTTGCGACGAAGTGACCTCTGCACTGGACACTGTAGTTGGCGCGGCGATTCTTGACCTGCTCGTGGAACTGCGGCGAGAACTCGGCGTGTCCTACATGTTCATCAGCCACGATATTTCGACAGTTCGAGCGATCTGCGACGACGTCATGGTGCTCTATGCCGGTCAATGCGTTGAAGCGGGGCAGCGCGATGTACTCGTCGCGCCACCGCACCATCCCTACACAGGGCTACTCGTCGATTCGGTGCCGGCGCTGCGCCCGGGCTGGCTCGACTCACGGCGCGCACTGACGGGCACCGCGTTGCCGTCGATGGGCCCCGCCAGTGACTCCACTGAGCTGTGCAGTTTTCGGGCGCGTTGTCCGGTCCGCATAGACGGCAAGTGCAACGTTACGCCTCCCTCTGTCATGAAGCTGCCCTCGGGTGCCGTGATCCTGTGCCACCACTCCGCTACGGAACTCGAGCGCGCACAGAAAACCAATCCGGTGACGGCATGAGCACTCGTGCCGCATGCGCGGCGGAGAGCGAGCGCATCACCCGGAATGCGTGGATGAACGCCCCGTCGACGTCGCCTGAGGCGGCACGTTGCTGTTCGGGCCTCTGAAGGCGGGATACGGATTTCGAGTCCGGCGAGAGCCGTCGTCCGCGAGATTCGCCCGCATGATGTGCTGTTAGGGATTTCAGGACAACTGGATTGTGTTTTTTTACTGCTCAAATCAGTGACTGCGAGACTTTTTATACTGGTTAAATATTCGATAAGGGAGGCATGGTAGGACAGGCCTGGACTTTAGCCGTTTAACTGGATTTTCAACGATAAGACTCTTCCATGATCGACTTCGATGGGCAAATACATTGAATTCCTAATTGATCATATGCCTCGAGGCCCGCGTGGCCAACAGCTCGATACTGCATTCCCTTCTTTGAGTCGATAATTGCGCAATGCGCAGGAGCAAAAATGACCGCGGCTTTTGTGCTGCACCGCGCCGACGGTGCACCACTTTCAACCTCTTTCCGCAGGGCGGCATTCGGAACTGACGACCCTTTTGGCCGAAATCGCGAAATCGCGTGGGAAGGACCCGACTCGATGATCGCAGGTCGGGCCAGCTTCATTGGCGAGCTTCGCGTCCCGAGTTTCCCCCACATTGAAACGATTGTCGTGGTGGACGGCCAGCTCACTCTCGAGACGGTCGGGAAGCCGCCGTTGGTGCTCGGTCCAGGAGCGGGCGCCGTCGTCGGTTGCGGTACCGCGCTTCGCATGGGCGCGGAATCTCGCACGCGTTTTGTGTTCTGCGCCGCCGCTTGCAAGCGGCCGACGAAGACCGGGCTCACCCCGTTACGCGCCGACGCCGATTTCAAGCCAACGGCAACCCTGCCGGCGGAGGTGCTGCTGGGGCCGGCTCCCGAATGTCGCAGCGACAATGTATTCACCGAGGACGACGTGGAGTACAAGGCAGGTACGTGGGATTCGACGCCGTATCACCGGATCATTCGCCCTCATCGCCTGAACGAGTTTGTGCATCTTCTGGCCGGCAGCGTGCGCTTCGCCGCGCCTGACGGCAGCGTGCTCTCGCTTGGCGTGGGCGATGCACTGTTCGTGCCAAAGGGGGCGCCGATTGGATGGGAAAGCAGCGAGCGCGTGGCGAAGTACTACGTTGTTCAAACCGTCCAGGATTCAAGCGAACGAGGTTAGTCATGTCCCCTCCGCTGAACCAAATCCAAACCTCACCGACGTTACCGGCCGCTGCCGACGTGGTCGTGATCGGAGGCGGCATCATCGGCGTATTTGCCGCTTATTACCTCGCCCGGCGCGGCGTGTCCGTCGCTCTCGTCGAGAAGGGAAGGATCGGCGCCGAGCAATCGAGCCGCAATTGGGGCTGGTGCCGGCAGCAGAATCGCGACGCACGCGAATTGCCGATGGCGAGCAAAAGCCTTGATCTTTGGGAACGATTTGCCATCGAGTCCGGCGAGGATACGGGCTTTCATCGCTGCGGGCTGCTGTATCTGAGCAATGACGACGCCGAGCTCGCTCGTTGGGCCAGTTGGGGCGAATTCGCAAAGACGGCGGGAGTGACGACCTACATGCTCGATAGCCGCCAAGCCGCCGAACGCGGAAAGGCGACTGGCCGGCCTTGGAAAGGCGGCGTCTTCTCGCCCAGCGACGGCACCGCGGATCCAGCGAAAGCCGCGCCCGCCGTGGCAACCGCACTCATGAAGCTCGGGGGTAGTGTCATTCAACACTGCGCGGCGCGCGGCATTGAGCTGGAGGGCGGGCGGGTCTGCGGCGTCGTAACGGAAGCCGGCGTCATCAAGACGCGCACAGTCGTTCTCGCAGGTGGCGCATGGGCATCCGCGTTCTGCCGCCAATTGGGCGTCCGTTTTCCTCAGGCGTCGATCCGCCAGTCTATCCTGAGCGTGTCCCCTGTCGAACATCGCTTGCCGGATGCTCTGTTCACCGCTGGCGTATCGGTGACTCGCCGCAACGACGGACGCTATGCATTGGCCATCAGTGGTCGCGCGCGGGTGGATGTGACGCCGCAGTTCCTGCGATTTGCCCCGCAGTTCATGCCCATGTTCGCCAAGCGCTGGCGCAGCCTCCTGCCGGGTGGCCTCGAGGGAGTCCGGGGTGGCCATGAAACGCTGCAGCGGTGGCGGCTCGATGCGCCGACACCCATGGAGCGCGTACGCATCCTGGATCCCAAGCCTGATCGGGCGACGGTCACCGAAACCCACCGCCGCGCCGTCGAACTGCTGCCCGAACTTCGCAAAGCCAATATCACGCATGCGTGGGCCGGTTTCGTCGACAGCACGCCGGACGGCGTGCCGGGTATTGGCGAGTTGCCGGGTGTGCCCGGATTAGTCCTGGCTGCGGGTTTTTCGGGCCACGGCTTTGGCATCGCGCCCGGCGCGGGGCACTTGATCGCGGACCTTGCCAGCGGTGCGCAACCGATCGTTGACCCTATACCGTATCGGCCCGGCCGATTCGCCAATTCCTCGTGGGGTAAGGTCGCCGATTTCTAGGGCACACCTGAGCCATCTGACTTCTAATCAATGACGTCTACGAGTCGAATCAGACTATGACAACCATCGCCGTGGTTCACACAGGACCAGTATCGGTCCAGCCGATCAAGGAGCAAATCAGCGAGCTGATTCCTGATGCGCGGGTGATCAACATCGTCGATGACAGCTTGCTCAATGACGTTCGTGCCGCCGGCCATCTGACTCCGGAAGTCGCAAGTCGAATTCATTCGTACATGTCCAATGCGCAGGCGATGCGCGTCGACATCATCCTTAACGCCTGTTCGTCCGTCGGCGAAGCTGTTGACTCGGTGCGCAACTTAATTAGTACTCCGATCGTGAAAATCGACGAGGCGATGGCAGAAGAGGCTTGCTCCATCGGTTCTCACATTGGGGTGATCGCGACTGTGCCGACTACGCTGGAGCCCACCGTTCGCCTCGTTAAAAAGAAGGCCGGAGAAATGCGGCGCGCCGTCGAAGTGACCGAGCGGATTGCCGAAGGCGCTTTCGAGGCCCTCTTAAGCGGGGACGGTGCGCGCCATGACGAAATCGTAAAGAGCGCAATCTCGACCCTTGCAGCACAGGTCGGCGTGATTGTACTGGCGCAGGTCTCAATGGCGCGGCTCGTGCCGCAGTTGGAGGGCGTACGCGTTCCCGTGCTATCTAGTCCGCGTAGCGGTGTTGCTGCTTTGAAACGCTCGCTCGATAACCTGCCTAAGGTAAGCGTGCCCAACCAGAACAGATGATTGGCAGCGTGACAGGAGCGCGGATCGCGCGGGCTAAGCAGTCGGTGGGTACAACGGCATTTTTCAACAGACTACGATACACACAGGCTAGCCTGTTCAAGGGGCCGATCCGTAGTGGAGTGGTTGAATTCAACGGTCGTAAGTTTCTCCATTGACGATTCCGAACGTGGTCTTAGGCATTGTATCGCTGCGCATTTTCACGCAGATGGACGTCTCCGGTTCATTGTCGACGCGTTAGCTCACACTCTCGTCGTCTTACGCATGAAAACGGACGAGCTCACTGACCTTCTTGTAACAGCAGCGGAGTCTTCCGCGTCGGCAGCTATCGGCACGGTTCCGGGGAAGGTCCTGCGTGAACGCGTGGTCGGACTAAACCGCATTCTGATCGGAGAAGACCAATGACAGTATCGGGCATCGCCAGCACCGAGGTACTCGCGGACGTGATCGTGGTAGGCGGCGGCATCGTCGGCTCTGCAATCGCCTACGGCCTTGCCCGCGAAGGGGCACGGGTGACCGTGCTTGACGATGATGACGGAAGCTTTCGCGCCTCACGCGGCAACTTTGGCCTTGTCTGGATTCAGGGCAAGGGACACGACCTGTCGCCTTATGCGCGTTGGTCGCGCAATTCAGCGATGTGCTGGCCGGAATTGGCCGAGGCGCTGCTAAGCGAAGCGGATGTCGACGTCGCCCTGAAGCAGCCGGGCGGCTTTCACTTCTGCTTCAGCGACGACGAGCTCGCTGAGCGCGAGAAGCGCCTGTCGACGCTCAGGGACGAACTCGGCGACTACCCCTATGAGTTGCTGGACGCCGCCGAAGTGCGCCAGCGCATTCCGCAAATAGGGCCTGCTGTGATCGGCGCGAGTTACACACCGATGGACGGCCATGTCAATCCTCTCAAGCTGCTGCGCGGCCTGCACACCGCGATGAAGAAGCGCGGTGTCCGGCTTGTACCGGGGGAGCGCGCGGACCGCATTGTGCCGGAGGCGGGCCGCTTCACCGTGCACGGGAAGCGCGGTACGCATCGCGCGGCGCGCGTTGTGCTTGCCGCTGGGCTTGGCAATCGGGCGCTTGCGCCTTCCGTCGGACTGCATGCGCCCGTCATACCCAATCGCGGGCAGGTGCTGGTAAGCGAGCGGGTCACTCCGTTTCTCAATTACCCGACGCTCAACGTGCGCCAGACTGATGAAGGCACCGTACAGTTCGGCGATTCAAAGGAAGAAGTCGGTTTTAACGATTTCACGACAACGCACGTGCTTTCCGCCATCGCCCAGCGCGGCGTTCGCGCGTTCCCGATGCTGAGCCAGGTGCGGCTCGTGCGCATGTGGGCGGCGCTACGCGTTCTAAGCCCCGACGGCTTCCCGATATACAACGAGTCCGAGGCGCATCCAGGCGCGTTCGTCGTTACGTGTCATAGCGGCGTGACGCTGGCCGCCGCGCACGCGACGCGGATTCCCCCCTGGATTCTCGGTGCAGCGATGCCCAAGGAGTTGGCAACCTTCTCCGCCCGCCGCTTTCGGCACGCCGAAGATCTGACCTCTGCAGACTGAGTTCGACATGAATTCCCAATTGACCCAGACGCTTTTCAAGCCATTGTCGGAGTCCGAAAACACCAATGTCGCGATCTGGTTCAACGACAAGCGGCTGGCTGTGCCCGGTAATCGCTCGGTCGCAGCCGCGCTGCTCGCCGCGGGCGTGTCGCGCTTTCGTGCGACACCGGTCCTGGGCGCCCCGCGCGCGCCGTACTGCATGATGGGCGCGTGCTTTGAATGCCTTGTGGAGATCGACGGCGTACCGAACCGCCAGAGTTGCATGGTCGAGGTAACGGCTGGCATGCGCATACGATCCCAGGAAGGCGCCCGCGACCTGCCGCCTACGAATGTGACTAACGCTTTGGTGGAGAACGTCCATGCTCGCTAATTTTCCGTCTGAATCCGCAGACGTCGTCGTGGTTGGCGCTGGTCCGGCGGGTATGAGTGCGGCAACCCGTGCCGCCCGCGCAGGCCTCAAGACGGTGCTTCTTGACGAGCAGAACGCCACGGGTGGTCAGATCTATCGGGCGATTGGCCGTGCCAGCGCACGTCGCAAGGAAATTCTCGGCCCGGATTACGTGGCGGGTGCGGCGATCGCCAATGCGTTCGCGGCATCGGGCGCTCGGCACCTGACGAACGCGAGCGTGTGGCAAGTCACGCGCGAACGTAGCATCAACTATCTGAAAGATGGCAAGGTCGGCAGTTTTGACGCGCAGCGCGTAATTCTTGCCAGCGGCGCGCTCGAGCGTCCGTTTCCGATTCCAGGCTGGACGCTGCCGGGTGTACTTACGGCTGGTGCAGCACAGATTCTCCTCAAGAGCGCCGGCGAAGTGCCCGCTGCACCCCCGGTGCTCGCCGGTTGCGGGCCGCTGTTGTATCTGCTCGGCTGGCAATATGTGCGCGCCGGCGTGCCGATCAGAGCGCTCGTCGATACCACCCGCCACGAAGACCGCTGGCGCGCAAAGCGCCATATGCTGTCGGCGCTGCGCGCGTGGCCATTCATCAGCAGGGGCCTTCGGCTGGTCCGCACGTTGCGTGACGCGCGCGTGCCCATGTTCGAAGCCGCCGACGATCTTTGCATTGAAGCGCGCGAGGATGCAAACGGCCTCGCGCGCGCAGGGGCACTGCACTTTAGCGTGAAGGGTAACGCCCATCGCATCGAAGCAGACGTGATCCTTCTGCATCAGGGAGTAGTGCCGAACACGCAGTTTACACAGGCGCTGCGCGCGTCGCATCGCTGGGACGATGCGCAACTCTGTTTTACGCCTGAAGTCGACCCTTGGGGCGAACTCGATGTGCCCGGCATTTTCGTTGCGGGCGATGGCGCAGGCATTGTCGGGGCGCAGGCGGCGGCCCTGCAGGGGACGCTCGCGGGCCTCGCAGTTGCTGGCCAATTGGGTGCGGTCGAGGCTGCGAAGCGCGATTCTGAAGCCGCCGTACATCGACGCGAGCTTGCCAGCGTTATGCGCATCCGCCCGTTCCTCGACAGCCTCTATCGCCCACGCGACGTCAACCGCATTCCGCACGACGACACGACTGTGTGCCGTTGTGAGGAGGTTACGGCGGGACAAGTGCGCAAGTTCGTCGAACAAGGCTGTATCGGACCAAATCAGGCGAAGTCGTTCGGGCGTTGCGGCATGGGTCCTTGCCAAGGACGCATGTGCGGCCTGACGGTGACGGAAGTGATTGCCGATGCGCGCAACGTGTCGCCCGCTGAAGTCGGGTATTACCGCATTCGTCCACCAATCACGCCTCTCTCGCTTGGCGAACTCGCCGGTGAGTGAAGCAAGCACCGTTCAGGAAGCCGTGTGCCCCTTCTGCCACAAAGGGCCTGGCTTTGATGCCGTCATTAAAGAACCGCGCCAGCGGTTCGAATTAAGGGTCGACTGACGTCGGTTGAAACAGCAACTACGCGGCTTCACAATTCGGGTCCTGCGCAACGGCTGAGCTAGCCGCCACGCTCGAGTAGTTCACCCGCTATCCAGCGCTCGCCCGACGCTTTAAGGTGCATGCGCATCGCGGTTTGCGCCGCAATCGGGTCACCTGTCTGCAATGCCTTGAGGATTTCCTCGTGTTCCCGTACTGCAGCCGACCAGGTCTCAGTACTTTCGGAGTGGTCGCGAATGGCAGCAGCGATGGGGTCGTGGCGGCTATCGAACATCTCAGCGACAAAACGGCTAAGGACCGAATTGCCAGCTGTCTCGGCGATCAACATATGAAACTGCCGGTCTGCATCAACTGGCGATTTACCCGCCGCCGCCAGACGTTTCATTCGTTCGACAGTGCGGCGCAACTTGTCGAGCGTGACTGCCGATAGCTTGCCCGCAGCGAGCACGATGACCGACCCCTCGATGGCCACCCTGGCCTGCATTAACTCCGAAGGGCTTTCGCCGAGTGCGGGTACGGTGCTGTCGCCGCCCTCCTCACGAGCGCGGACGTAGACACCCGATCCCATACGTATCTCTATCTGGCCACCGATCTCTAACGCAATCAATGCTTCGCGCAGCGAAGGACGCGATACCCCCAGGACGGTCGCGAGTTCGCGTTCGGGAGGCAGGCGCGTGCCAGGCGTCAGCTCGCGCTCGTGGATGAGAGAAAGGATCTGTGTCGCTACGGATTGGTAAAGCCGCTTTGGCTCGGTTTGCTTCATTGCGCGAAGTTTTTTGGTCGGCGGCCCGCCGAATCGGACCTGCAACCAATCTTAGCATAGCCGCGCTTGCCTTGAATGGCGGGCGTTTCAGGCTATCCAGGGTTTTCCTGATTGGCTGAACGGAGCCGCTTTAAACAAATTGGCTTGACCAAATTTGGCGCTGTGAGCTTTAATACTTGCCAGATTGGCCTAGCCAGTTGGCGCGGTCCGGTGCGTCAAACGAAAGAGGCCGCAAGAATGGAGACGCGAGTGACACGCCACAACATGCTGCGCCAGTCCGGGTCCGCGCCTGAGCAACGGGTGCTTCCGGAGGTCCTGAAACTCAGAGGTGTCGGGAAGCGCTTTCCAGGTGTCATTGCTCTTGATGGCATCGATCTGGATCTGCGCGCAGGCGAGGTGCACGCAATCTGCGGGGAAAACGGTGCAGGCAAGTCCACGCTGATGAAGATCATCAGCGGACAGTACCGTGCGGATGAGGGTGTCATGTCGTATCAGGGCAGACCGGTACAGTTTTCTTCAACGTCGGATGCACAGGCGGCGGGCATCGCGATCATTCACCAGGAACTGAACCTGGTGCCTCATCTGTCGGTCGCGGAGAACATCTACCTCGCGCGCGAACCCAGGCGCGGACCGTTCGTCGACTACCGCAGGCTGAATGCCGACGCAAGGAAATGCCTTCAGCGCATAGGGCTGAACGTATCGCCGACCACGCTGGTCGGCGCGTTGTCGATCGCGCAGCAGCAGATGGTAGAGATCGCGAAGGCACTGTCACTGGACGCGTGCGTGCTGATCATGGACGAGCCCACGTCCTCCCTGACGGAGTCGGAAACGGTTCAGCTGTTTCGCATCATCAAGGAACTGCGCGCCGACGGAGTCGCGATTCTTTATATCTCGCATCGACTCGACGAGATGGCGCAGATCGTGGATCGCGTCACGGTGTTGCGCGATGGCCGTCACATCGCAACCAGCGACTTTGCATCTACAACGGTCAATGAAATCGTGGCGCGGATGGTCGGACGTTCGCTTGACGACGCCTATCCGCCGCGCCAGTCGGTTCCCACGGACGAGACCCTGCTACGCGTGCGAGACCTGGAAAGGACAGGGACGTTCGGTCCGTTGTCCTTCGACCTGCGCAGGGGCGAAATCCTTGGCTTCGCCGGGCTAATGGGTGCAGGGCGCACGGAAGTGGCTCGCGCCATCTTCGGCGCGGAGCGGCCGGACGCCGGCTCGATCATGCTCGGCGACACGCCTGTTTCAATCGGCTCGCCACGCGAGGCCATCCGTCACGGGATCGCGTACCTGTCCGAGGACCGCAAGAAAGACGGCCTGGCACTGTCGATGGCCGTCGCCGCGAACATCACTCTCGCCAACGTCCAGGGCGTTTCGTCGCGCGGTTTTCTGCGCTTCTCCGAAGAGACCTCGGTCGCCGAGCGTTACGTGCGCGAACTCGGCATCCGTACCCCGGGCGTCAGGCAGATCGCGAGGAACCTGTCTGGAGGCAATCAGCAGAAGATCGTCATCGGCAAGTGGCTTTACCGCGGCTCGCGCATTTTGTTCTTTGACGAACCGACGCGCGGCATCGACGTCGGCGCGAAATACGCGATCTATGCGCTGATGGACCGGCTTGCCGCAGACGGCGTTGGTGTCGTGCTCATCAGTTCCGAGTTGCCGGAACTGCTCGGTATGACCGATCGCATCGCCGTGTTCCACGAAGGGCGCATTACCGCCGTCCTCGACACGAGACAGACCAGTCAGGAGGAGATCCTGCACCATGCATCAGGGAGAAGCCATGCTTGAAATCACATCCGGCCAGACGCAGGCCATCGAGCGGCATGCGCGGCAGCGCCGTCGTGACCTGATTCAGAAGTTCGCCGCACTCGGCAGCCTCGTCGTGTTGATCGTCGCGTTTTCGCTGGCGAGTGCCGCATTCTTCTCGGTCGGCAACCTGATGACCGTCGCGCTCCAGGTTACGTCCATCGCGTACCTCGGCGTGGCGGCAACGTGCGTCATCATTACGGGCGGCATCGACCTGTCCGTTGGATCCGTACTCGCGCTGGCCGGTGTCGCGGCTGCGCTGCTGGTCAAGGCCGGCGTGCCTGTGCCCGTCGCGATGCTGGGCGGCATGCTGGTCGGCGCCGCGTGCGGCTGGGTCAACGGCATCTGCGTCACGCGGATGAGGCTGCCTCCCTTCATCGCCACCTTGGGCATGATGCTGGTCGCCCGCGGTCTCGCTCTGCAGATCACAGGCGCAAGGCCGGTTTCGGGACTCGGCGATGCGTTCGGCGAACTGGGCAACGGCGCGCTCTTCAAGATTTCCCATATCGGGGCTGATGGTTTTCCGGACACCGTGTTTCCTGGCATTCCCTATCCCGTCGTCATCATGATCGTGCTGTTTCTGGCCGTCTCTGTCCTGCTTTCCCGGACATCGCTTGGCCGACACATTTACGCAGTGGGATCGAACGCAGAAGCTGCGCGGCTTTCCGGCGTCAATGTGCAGGGCGTCAAGCTTTTCACCTACGTGCTGTCCGGATTGCTTGCAGGCGCCACCGGCTGCGTGCTGATGTCGCGCCTTGTCACTGCCCAGCCGAACGAAGGTGTGATGTATGAGCTCGATGCCATAGCCAGCGCCGTGATCGGCGGCACCTCGTTGATGGGCGGCGTTGGCACGATCTCCGGCACGGCCATCGGCGCGTTCGTGATAGGCGTGCTGCGCAACGGCCTGAACATGAACGGCGTATCGAGCTTCATCCAGCAGATCATCATCGGTGTTGTCATTCTTGGCACCGTGTGGATCGACCAATTCCGTAACCGGAAGATGTAGTCAGCAATGTCAAATCACAAACGAGGAGCGAGACATGAAAAAGTTGGCCCTGATGGCTGCGGCCGCAACGATGTGCGCGGTGTTCAGCGCGTACGCACAGGCCGCGGGCGGCGAAATTGCCGTCATCGTCAAAACGGCGAATTCGAACTACTGGCAAAACGTGCAGAAAGGGGCCACCGCTGCTATGGCCAACGCGAAGGGGTACACGATGACGTTCCAGGGCCCCGCGGCGGAATCGGCCATTGCCGATGAAGTCAACATGGTCGAGAACGCAGTGAACCGGCACGTCGCTGGCATTGTCCTCGCGCCGTCCGATCCCGACGCCCTTGTTCCCGCCATGAAGAAGGCGTGGGAAGCGCATATTCCCGTGGTGCTGATCGACTCGACGGTATCGGACGCTGGCAAGCAGTACTACCAGTCGTTCCTGTCGACCGACAACGTCAAGGCGGGCGAACTCTGCGCGAAGGCGATGATCGATCGCGTTGGACAGACAGGCAAGATCGCCGTCATGTCGTACGTGCCGGGAGCAGGATCCGAAGTCGGCCGCGTCGGTGGATTCCGCAAGTACATTGCCGAGCATTCGAAGCTGCAAGTAGTCGGTCCTTTCTATTCGCAGTCGCAGATGGCGAACGCACTGAACCAGACGACAGACGTGCTGTCGGCCAACCCCGATCTGAAGGGCATCTTCGGCGCGAACGAGCCGACGGCCGTCGGGATGGGGCGCGCGCTTCAGCAATCAGGTAAAGGCGGAAAGATCATTGCGATCGGCTTCGACGGCAACCAGGACCTGCAGGGATTCGTTCGCGACGGCACGATCCAGGCGATCGCAGTGCAGAGCTCCTACCAGATGGGCTACAAGGGCATCGAGACCGCCGTCAACGTGATCGAGCGCAAGCCTGTGTCGAAGCAGGTCGATACGGGCGTGATGCTGGTCGAGAAACAGAACCTCGACTCGTCTGAAGCAAAGAACGTTCTCTACTGACGGACGGGCACGGACGGGACGTTTCAAAGCCCGTCCGCCCGCCCATCATTCATCACAGAACTCTCGATGAAAGCCAACGAAACGCACGAGCTGCCAGGAAGCGGACTGGCGATGACCACACTTGGCCTCGGCTGTTCACAACTGGGTGGTCTTTACAGGCCGATGCAAACGGCCGACGCCAGTGCGCTGGTGGACTGGGCGTGGGACGCGGGCATTCGCTATTTCGACACGGCGCCGTTCTACGGCTATACGCTGTCGGAGCGACGCGTCGGTCAATCGCTGCAGATGCGCGAGCGCGAACGTTACGTGCTGAGCACGAAGGTCGGGCGTCTGATGCGTCCCGACGATACGGTTCGGCCGGGCGATGATGGCTGGGCGCAACCTTTGCCCTTCCGGCCTCAGTACGACTACACGTTCGACGGCATCATGCGCTCGTACGAGGATAGCCAGCAACGTCTCGGCATGAGAAAGATCGACGTGCTCTATGTTCACGATATCGGCATGGCGACGCACGGTGATGCGCATGGACACTATTGGCAGCAACTGACGCGAGGCGGCGGATTCCGGGCGCTTGCCGAGTTGCGCGACTCGCTTGCCGTCTCCGCGATCGGACTCGGCGTCAACGAGTGGCAGGTCGCCGTCGATTCGATCCAGGAAGCCGACCTCGATCTCGTTCTGCTCGCGGGGCGCTACACACTGCTTGAACAGGAAGCGCTCACGCCCTTGCTGGACCGATGCGCCGGCACCGATACGCGGGTTGTCGCCGCTGGCGTATTCAATTCGGGCGTGCTTGCGGGCAACGGCAAGTTCAACTATGGCGACGCTCCACCCGATGTCTCGCAGAAAGTCGCGCGCCTCGCCGCCGTGTGCGCGCGCTTCGACGTTCCGCTTGCCGCCGCGGCGCTTCAGTTTCCGTTGGCGCATCCCGCCGTCGTCTCGTGCGTGGTCGGTGCGCGAAGCATCGATCAGTTGAGCAAGAACATCGAATGGCTCGAAACGCCCATTCCGGACCAGCTCTGGCACGCGTTGCAGCGCGACGGCTTGCTCGCCGAATCGGCGCCCGTACCGGAGGTCTGCGCATGACGTTCGGGATCGATGCGCACGACTGGCTCGCGTGGTGCGAAGCGTGCGGCGGCCGTTTCCTTGGCCGCGAGGCACAGCCCCGCATGTTCGGCAGCAGTGCATTCCATTTCTACAGAATCGATCGGCCATCCGGTCATCGAGTCGCTCAATCTTAAGGACGTCACAATGCTCAGCGTCATCTGTGAATCGCCCGGCGTTCTGCGCCACGAAGACCGCAAACCGCCTCACCGCGCAGACGGCGAGGTACTGCTGCGCGTCAGTCGCGTCGGTATCTGCGGCACCGACATGCATATCTATACGGGGAATCAGCCGTATCTCCAGTATCCGCGCGTGATGGGACACGAGCTGTCGGCTATCGTCGCTGAGGCGGAGACCGGCGCGCACGTTGCGCCCGGCGACGCCGTCTACGTGATGCCCTATCTGTCCTGCGGGACATGCGTCGCGTGCAGGCAGGGAAAAACGAATTGCTGCGTCAATATCAAGGTATTGGGCGTGCATCGCGATGGCGCGTTGGCGGAATATCTGTCGGTGCCCGCGCAGTTCGTTCACAAGGCGGACGGCGTTACGCTCGATCAGGCGGCGATGCTCGAATTCCTCGCGATCGGCGCACACGCGGTTCGCCGTGCCGACGTATCGGCCGGCCAGCGGGTGCTCGTCGTGGGCGCGGGGCCCATCGGCATGGCCGCCATGCTGTTTGCAAAACTGCGCGGCGCAGTCGTTACCTGCCTGGACACCCGCGCAGACCGTCTCGCGTTCTGCCGCGAGCACATTGGCGTTTCCACCGTTTCCATCGGGCCTGCTGACGCTGATGAACTATCGGCGCTCACGGCCGGCGAGTTCTTCGACGTCGTGTTCGACGCGACTGGGAACATCAAGGCGATGAACCGGGGCTTCGAGTTCATTGCACACGGCGGAAAATATGTGCTTATCTCAATCGTGCCGGGCGAGGTCACGTTCTCCGACCCGGAGTTTCACAAGCGCGAAGCGACGCTGCTCGGCAGCCGCAATGCAACTGCGGAAGACTTCGAGACAGTGCTGGACGCGATGCGCGCAGGCCTCATCCCGGACAAGGCGCTCAATACTCACCGGATGAGCCTGGCAGACGTGCCAACCGAGTTTCCGAAACTGATGGAGCCGGGACAGACCGTCGTCAAGGCTTTGGTCGAGTGCTAAACGAAACGGCAGGATCGTTCGAATGAGTCAACCCATTCTTCAGTTCGGCACCAGCCGCTTCCTGCAGGCACATGTCGCCCTGTTCGTCTCGCAGGCGCTCGAACGCGGTGATGCGCTCGGCGGCATCGGCGTCGTGCAAAGCACCGACAATCCGGCAAATCATGCGCGCATCGCGGCATTGAATACAGCGAACAGCTATCCCGTGAAGATCCGCGGCTGGCAGGAGGGCGCGATCGTGGACACGGTGATTCACTGCCGCGCCGTGCGCGCAGCGTGGATCGCCGATCGCGACTGGGCGATGATCCGTCATACCGCGATTCATGATGCACGCGTCATCGTGTCGAATACGGGCGACGGGGGCTATCGCCTCGATGAGCGCGATTCGGCAGCACTGCTCTCGACGGACACACGGGTACCGCGCAGCTTCCCGGCCAAGCTGCTTGTGCTCCTTCATGCACGATGGCGCGAACGACCCGACCGTGGCGTATCAGTCTTTCCCTGTGAACTGGTCGCGAGCAACGGCGACACGCTGCGCGATATCGTACTGGGTCTTGCCAGACGCTGGCAGCAGCCTGCTGCGTTCGTCGAATACCTGTCGCAGCGATGCGTGTGGGTCAATTCGCTCGTCGACCGGATCGTATCGGAACCCATCGAACCCGTGGGCGCAGTGGCCGAACCCTATGCGCTGTGGGCGATCGAGCGACGCGCAGGCATGGAACTGCCGTGTACCCACGAAGACATCATCGTCACTGACGATCTGCGCAGCTACGAGCGGCTCAAGCTGTTCTTTTTGAATCTTGGACATACGTGGCTGGCCGATCAGTGGCTTGCCCAAAGCCGAAGCCCGAGCGAAACGGTCGCCGATGCGATGAACGATGCCGCACTGCGCGAGAGCATCGAGGCTGTCTGGGAGAAGGAAGTGATGCCTGTCTTCACTGCAATGGGTTTGCGCGCCCGCGCTGAAGAGTACGTCGCGAGCGTGCGGGAACGGTTTCTCAATCCGTATCTGGATCACCGCATCTCGGATATCGCAAACAATCATGTAGAGAAGGTGCGGCGGCGAATCGTGCCGCTCATGGATCTGGCGGATTCACTGTCGATTGCGCCCCGTCAGACGCGTCTTCGTGACCTGCTTACGCGGCATGGAATGGCACCTTCGACGCAAGGGGCGGACGCATAATGAAAGACCAGACGGTCGTCATGCTTCACGGTGACGACAACGTTGCCGTGGCGCTGCGGGCAATCGAGGCCGGCACGTCAATCGAGGCCGGCGGGCAATCGGTTCTCGCCGGAAGTGAAATTCCGGCTGGACACAAGCTGGCTATCCGGCACATTTCGCGTGGCAGCGCAGTGACCAAGTACCGGCAGACCATCGGTGTCGCGCTGACTGATATTGAGCCAGGTGAGCACGTGCACGTTCACAACGTCGGCATGCCGGAGCATCACTCCCATTGCTCCGCGCACAACGGGGCTGCACCCGCCCGCACGGCTGCTGCGCAGTCTGAAACTTTTCAAGGGTTTCTGCGCGCTAACGGACAGGTCGGAACCCGCAATTATGTCGGGCTCATTGCCAGCGTCAATTGTTCGGCGAGCGTCTGTCACGCGATCGCGGACGCTTTCAGAGGCGACGTCATGGCCCCGTTTGATGCGGTCGATGGCGTCGTCGCCATTACTCATCAAAGCGGTTGCGGAATGTCTGCTGCGGGCGACGGCATGACATTGCTCCGACGCACGCTTATCGGCTATGCCAACAATCCGAATTTTGCAGGTGTATTAGTGGTGGGACTCGGCTGTGAAGTCAATCAGGTCAGCGGCATCATGAATTCGTCAGGCCCTGACCGCCCCGATCTTGTCCAAAGCCTGGTCATACAGGATGAGGGCGGCGTACGGGAGACGGTGGCACGCGGAATAGCGATCGTTCGGGAGATGTTGTCCGCGGCCAACCGTTTGACGCGTACAGCGGTTCCCGCCGCACGACTGAAGGTGGGGCTCCAATGCGGCGGCTCGGATGGGTATTCGGGGATTACAGCGAATCCCGCGCTCGGCGCAGCCGTCGATCTTCTCGTACGCAGCGGCGGCACGGCGATTCTTTCTGAAACGCCCGAGATCTATGGCGCGGAGCACCTGCTGACACAACGGGCCACGTCAACCGAGCTCGCGCAACGACTGCTCGACAAACTGCGGTGGTGGGAGCGATATGCCGCCGAATCAGGCGGTGATATGAACAACAACCCGTCGCCCGGCAACAAGGCGGGTGGCATCACCACCATCCTCGAGAAATCACTAGGTGCAGTGTCCAAGGGTGGAAGCACAGCGCTCGCCGCTGTCTATGATTACGCTGAACGCGTATCAATGCCCGGCCTGGTGTTCATGGACACGCCCGGCTATGACCCGGTGTCCGCTACCGGTCAGATCGCGGGCGGTGCCAATCTGGTTTGCTTTACGACCGGGCGAGGTTCAGTGTTCGGCTCCAAGCCGGTGCCGACCATCAAGCTCGCGACAACCAGCGGACTGTTCGAGCGAATGCGCGCGGATATGGATTTCAACTGCGGTCGGATTGTGGACGAGTCGCTTACCGTAGAGCAAGCTGGTACTCAGCTCTTCCGACTGATGCTGGACGTCGCCTCCGGCAGGAAGACCCAGAGCGAACGGAATGGAATCGGCGACCGTGAGTTTGTGCCCTGGATGCGCGGCGCAATCATGTAAGGCTCCTCCGTGTATCGCGCAAACATTTGCTTGACGATAACTCCTGGCACCTGCGGATACTTCACCGGCAGTCAACGGCAATGCAGACAACAGCATATGGATTAACGCCACAAGATGGCGTGAGCGAAATCCACTTGTCAGTTCAGCAAAGACGCTTACTTGACGAGGCGCTTTCACTGCTGATCGACGCACGCTCGCGTGTGCTAGAGATTACGGTTCACGTCTGTCGACGACAGGGCGCAGTCGCTCCCGACGTATACGCCTTCGAACTGCCCGAAATCATTGAGCTTCAGCGGCGCATCGACGGAAAGCGCGAGTTACTCGACGCGATGGAGTTCGGGCTTTAAAGCGGAAGTCGCGGCCATCGCTGTCGGCGTTGACCGCGAGTCACGCCGCCTGACATTTAGCAGTAGGCACTGCGTCTGGCGGCGGCGCTCGTGCTCGACCGGCATTGCGCTTCTGGCGGGGGCCGCGGCTACGTTCCTTAGACACTACTCACTTCTTCTTGGACAAATTCACTATGCGTCACTGTTTCGCGCTAGATCTGAAAGACGACCACGCATTGATTACCCGCTACGAAGAGTACCACTGCAACGTTTGGCCAGAAGTGCTGCAGCATCTACGTGAGCATGGCGTCGTGGATATGAAGATTTTCAGGCTGGGGACGCGCTTAACGATGGTAATGGACACCGATGATTCTGTGTTCGATGCCGAAGCGATGTCGGGGGCAGCTGAAACGAATCCGGTTATCCGGGCTTGGGAAGATTTGATGTGGCGCTTCCAGGCTGCGACTCCCTGGACGCCGACGGGCCAGAAATGGGTTGCGATGAAGGAGATATTCGACCTGCGACACGCATGAAATACGAAGGCCTCTTACGCCACGCGCCCGTCTCCAGCGAAAATCGGTGAGGAATATGCGCGCCTCACCGGCGAACCTCCTGTTGCGCCTCGCGGAAGTCTCGCCAGGATTGCCCAGATACTGCAGCCTACATTCACCGAAATTTTCTTCGCGCAACGGCTCGTCCTGGTCGAAGGCATTGAGGACGTCGCCTACATTCACGCTTGGAAAAAAATCCGCTGCTTATCGGCGCCAAGCTAGCCTTCGCTATGGATGAAGGTGCTGGGTCGGGGTCGCTTACGAAGCTTTGCGACAAAATAGTTGCGTTTGGAACGTGTTGTTAGTCAACTGGCGCGCTTTGCAAATTGTGCGCCGGCATGTTGCGCGCCCCGGCGTGTCGTCCCGCTGCCAGGCCTGGTCGAGCGGCCGGTCTACGGCACTCAACGGCCACATTCGTTCAACTACACCAACGTCCGCTTCGGCCGATATCGAGTCAATCGACTTTCCCGTTTGCCGGCGGGATTGCCCCTGGCCATCCAGGCTGCGAGCACGCGCCATTAGACTACCGATCGTCGGTACGTTCCGGGAGCCGCTGCACGTACTGGAGGCGTCGTCGGAAGTGTGCAAAGTGTGATAGCGATATCGCTGGGTTTCATCTACCGTAGGTTTGTTGGCACCCGCGGGCTCGTGCGTCCGGAGTTGATCGTGATGTGCGAGGGCAACGGGGAAATTGCTAAGAAAAGAAACGCGACTTTGATCGTGCTCTGGTCGCGGCTCCACTGGGCGGGCGCGAGAGCTATGGATTACTGCCACGCTGAATAGCCATGGTCGACCCTGCGCGGAAGCGAATGACACGTGAAATATTAAAAAACAGCTTTCATTTTTCAGGGTTTATTGCACGACCATTCAGCGGCGTTTCTGAGTCTATTGCCCAATTTTTGCGGTCTATTGTGCAGGGACAATCGAAGCCACGCCGGCCGCGTGGTTTTGCCTTGAATTCTTGAATGCCCAGTCATAAACTGGGCTGCATGAGCGATAACACTGCATCCCGGCGCACGTCTGGCGCGACCCGAGACGCCAGGCCCGACGCCGTCGGCGCGCGCGGCCGTCCACGCGAATTCGACACCGACGCGGTGCTCGCCGAGGCGAGCAAGGTGTTCTGGCGCCAAGGCTTTCATGGGACCTCCGTCGACGATCTCTGCAATGCGACGGGCGTGCTGCGCGGCAGCCTGTACGGCGTATTCGGCGACAAGCACGGCATCATGATGGCGGCGCTCGACCATTACGCGGACAAGGCCATTGCCGGTCTCGTCGAGCGGCTGAACGCGAACGTGCCGCCGGACGTCGCCGTGCGCAACGCGCTGCTGCACCACGCGCGCATCTCGTCCACGCTAACGGGCTGCTTCATCACGAATAGCACGCTCGAATTGCAGCCCGAAGACGAGGCGCTGCACGCAAAAATCCGCGCGATCCAGCGACGTGTCGTCACGCTGCTTGCGGCGGCCGTCATTCGCGGACAGGCGGCGGGCGTGTTCAATGGCGACCTCGACGAAAAGGCGGTCGCCGATTTCCTGCTGTGCATGACGCAAGGCCTGCGCGTGCTGGGTAAATGCAAGCGCAAGGAGGACGAGATGAAAGCAATCGTCGATATTGCGATGCGCGCGCTGACCTGAAATTTTTTTATCGAATTTTTGAATGATCAGTCATGAATCAGACATGCATGAAGAGATCCGGTGCGAGCCAACACGCCGGAGGAGCCGCATCGCATGCCGATGCGCAGGTACATGAGCGTTTCGAACGGCAAAGGCTCGCGCTGACGGTGCTCTTCGTCGGTGCGTTTCTCGCGCCGCTCGACTATTTCATCGTCAATCTCGCGCTGCCCGCGATCCACACGGGCCTGAACGCAACCGACGCGCAGTTGCAACTGATCGTCTCCGCGTATGCATCGGCCTATGCGGTGCTGTTGATCACGGGCGGTCGTCTCGGCGATCTGTTCGGCCGGCGGCGCATGTTCATGACAGGCATGGCGGGCTTCGTGGTCGCGTCGGCGCTGTGCGGCTTTGCGCCCAACGGACATGTGCTCGTGATCGCACGCATCGTGCAGGGCATGGCCGCGTCGGTGATGGCGCCGCAGGTGCTGGCCACCGTGCGCGCCGTCGTGCCGCTTCATCAGCAAACGCGTGTGATGGGCTTCTACGGTTTCGTCTTCGGGCTTGCGTCGATCGTCGGGCAACTGGGCGGCGGCGCGCTAATTACGTATCAGCCGTTCGGCCTCGACTGGCGCGCGATCTTTCTGATCAACATTCCCGTCGGCGTGCTGGCGTTCGTCGGCGCGTGGAAGTTCGTGCCGGAGAATCAGCCCGAAACGCGTGAGAGCGTCGATCTGAAGGGCGTGGCGTTGCTGTCGCTGGTGCTGATCCTGCTGATCTATCCGATGACTCATGGCCGCGAAGCCGGCTGGCCGTGGTCGACCTTCGCGATGTTCGCGCTCGCCGTGCCCGCGCTTGCCGCGTTCGTCGCCACCGAGCGGCAGGTCGAGCGCAAGGGCGGCAGCCCGCTCGTCGATCTGCAACTGTTCCGCAATCCCGCGTTCTCGACGGGGCTCGTGATCGCGTTCCTGTTCTATTGCAACAGCGCGTTCTTTCTCACGTATGGCATCTATCTGCAGACGGGCTTGCACTGGACGCCGCTGCAATCCGGCATCGCGATCATGCCGTTCGCGCTTGGCTTCGTCGCCGGGCCGCTGACGTCGCCCGCCGTCGTGAAGCGCATCGGCGCGCATGTGCTGACGCTCGGCTTTGCGATGATGGCCGCCGGCTTTTCGTTGACCGGCTGGGCCGCGACGCATGCGTCACTGGGTACGCTGTTCTATGGCGGACTGGTGTTCGCGGGTGTCGGCCAGGGCCTCGTGCTGCCGTCGATCATGCGCATCGTGCTGGGGGAAGTCGCGCCGGCGAAGGCGGGACTCGCATCGGGCGTCGTCACGTCGACGCTGCAGATCGGCTCTGCGTTCGGCACGGCTGCCATCAGCGGCGCGTTCTTCGGCGCGCTGTCCGCGCAGGCTTCAGCGGCGGGTTATGCGTATGCGTTCCAGCGCAGCCTCTTGATCAACGCGGCGCTGATGGTGGTCTGTATCGTCCTGAGCGTGACGCTCGTGCGGCATCAGCAAGTCGCGCATCGACGCGCGATAAAGGTCGCTTAAAAGACTGCCGCGAGCCCTTTTAGACACCCTTAAAAGCCCGCTTAGGGAAAATCCCGAGTCGCCGGATGATTCCGCATATTTGTATTGGCGCCGAACAAATGCGCGTCGAGATATCAGCTGATATCGTTTTCGGCGCGTGCAGTCATACTATTTAATGGCGTCGCATGGCGCGTTGCAACCGATATTCCCGTTCAACAGTGATGCGATTATTTACTGGTGGCATCGATTTTCTCCGGCGCCAATCCATTTAATCCGCGTTAACGCGGAGAAAATGCGGAGAATGTCATGCTTATGACAGGTGATGGTCGGGCGTATTTACACATACCCGGCACGATCGGTCTAAACTGCCTGCCGCAACCTGCTGCGCAACAGCATCCGGCCTTCTGCCACAGCGCATTCGGACACTAAACAATAATGAACGAACGTTCGCGATATAACGCGTGTTATTGCGAATTGGCTGAAAACGCTTCCAGGAAAAAATACTTGATCCCGAAATATTCAATTGTTAATCTTCGTCCACTCTTATTAATTCGTGGGACGGCGGTGCGTTTATGGCAGTGAATTTTCAGCCAGCCTAATGCTTATATCGGGGACATCCATGCTGACTGCTACTTACACTTACGACGCATTTGATACGACGCAAGCAGCGCAATTTAACGTCGGCGATGTGGTGACGCTCAAGACGGGCGGCTCGCGCATGACGGTGACGTATATCGGACCGGTCGCGGGGGAAGCGGGGGAACGGCTCGTCTGCCAATGGTTCGACGAGCAGGGCGAACTGCGTCAGGGAACCTTCGCGCAGGATAACGTGCGGCGCCAGCCGCGCTCGATTCCCGCCGGATCGGTGCTTCAGCACAAGTTCATCAGCGTCGTGATGCGTTGAAAACGAAGGCGCGTCCAGGCGGCGCGTCTTGCATTCACTCTCTACCTGTGCCGGGCCTTCGCGCCCGGCACATTTCGTTAACGCCCGTTCGTCAACGCCGCGCTTGCGTCGCCATTCTCACGGCGAGGCTCGCGAGCACCGTGCCCATCAGCCAGCGCTGAATGACGAGCCACGTCGGCTTGCGCGCGAGAAATCCGGCAATCGATCCCGCCGTGATCGCGACGGTCGAATTCACTGAAATGCTCAACACGATCTGAATAGCGCCGAATATCAGTGACTGTCCGAGCACGCTGCCCTGCTGCGGATCGATGAACTGCGGCAGCAGCGACAGATACAGCACCGCGATCTTCGGGTTCAGCAGATTCGTGACGAAGCCCATCGTGAAGAGCTTGCGCGGGCTGTCGACGGGCAGTTCGCGCACCTGGAACGGCGAGCGGCCGCCCGGCTTCACGGTCTGCCAGGCGAGATACAGCAGATACAGCGCGCCGCCGAAACGCAGCGCGTCGTACGCAAACGGCACCGCGAGCAGCAGCGCCGTGATGCCGAATGCCGCGCAGAACATATAGAACACGAAGCCGAGCGCGACGCCACCGAGCGAAATCAGACCGGCCGTGCGGCCCTGGCTGATCGAGCGCGAGACCAGATAGATCATGTTGGGCCCCGGCGTGAGCGCCATGCCGAGCGCGACGAGGGCGAATGCGAGCAGATGCGTGGTTTGAGGCATTGCGTGGGTTCCCGTGTGTGGAAAGAGCAGGAAAGAGCGATCGACGGATCGTGACAAGAGGCCCAGGCGCGCGGCGGAACGCGAGCGTGCTCGCGGTTCGCGTTCCCCGGTGGTGGCCACCTCGATTGAGCGCCAGTTGCGCGAACGGTTCATTGTTCCGTGCGAGGCAAGCGCATGCCAGAGACAGAATCGGCGCTGGTTGTCGATACACCTGAGCGCACAAGTGCGGCAGTGGCATCACCATGCAGGTGATGCGCTCGCGCTGACGTACGGGTGCAGCGCGAGCGTGAAACGTGAACCGCGCTCAGGCGGAGTTAACCACGCTCAACCACGCAGTGGCCGGAAGAAACGCCGGATTTCTTCGGCGAGCAGCGCGGGTTGCTCCATCGCCGCGAAATGCCCGCCGCGCGGCATGTCGGCGAATTGCGTGACGTTGAACACGCGCTCGATCCACGAACGCGGCGGCTGGCTGATTTCTTTCGGAAAGCGCGCAAAGCCGAGCGGCGGCGTCGCGCGCTGGCCGGACTCGAAGCGCAAGGGCCGCGCGCGCGTTTCCGCGTAGAGGCGCATCGACGAGCCGATGGTCTGCGTGTGCCAGTAAAGCGAGAGGTCGGTCAGCAGTTGATCCTTCGAAAACGCGCGCTCGATATCGCCATCGCAATCGCTCCACGCGCGGAATTTCTCGACGATCCATGCAGCCAGTCCCACAGGCGAATCGTTGAGTGCGAACGCGAGCGTCTGCGGTTTCGTGCCGTGCATGTGCGAATAGGCGCCTTCGGCATCGGCCCATACGGCTTTGGCCGCGAGAAAGTCCTGTTCTTCCTGTGTGACGGGCGGATCGCTTGCGCTCACGCCAGGCGAGTACGAACTCGGCAGGAAATTGAGGTGAATGCCGTCGACATGCTGCGCATGGTTCGCGGCCAACGCCATCGATACGGCCGCGCCCAGATCGCCGCCTTGCGCGCCGAAGCGCGCGTAGCCGAGGCCACGCATCAGTTGGGCCCACAGGTCCGCGATCGCGAACACCGACATGCCGGGCTTCGACGGACGCTCGGAAAAACCGTAGCCGGGCATCGAGGGCACGACGACGTCGAATGCGTCGGCTGGGTCCGCGCCCACCGATGCGGGATCGCACAAATGCGGCAGCAGCTCGATGAACTCGACGAACGAACCCGGCCATCCATGCGTGATGACGAGCGGATAGGGCTTCGGACCGATGCCGCGCCGATGCAGAAAATGCACGCCGAGGCCGCCGACGCGCGCGATGAACTGCGGCTCGCGGTTGAGCCGCGCTTGCGTCGCGCGCCAGTCATAGGTGTTTGCCCAGTAGTCGACGAGTTCGCGCAGATAGCGCGGATCGGTGCCGAGCGCCCACGGTGGCGTGTCGAACGGATCGGGCCAGCGCGTTTGCGTGAGGCGCGCATTGAGCGCCGCAAGCTCTGCATCGGGAATCGCGATCTGGAACGGTGTGATCTGCATCGGCATGACTCCGGCATGATTCGCTTTCGTGCAAGGGGTTCACGGTTCAGGTGAGCGTCACTTCGTCGAACGGTCGCGCGACTCGCGCATCTGCACACGCTCGCCGAGCATCTTCGTGAAGGTCCGCATGCTGATGACGCGCCGCGAGCGCACCACTTCGCCTTCGAGATTGATGGGCGGATTCGGCTGAAATGCCCAGTAGAGCGCGATCAGCCAGCCAAACACGGTCCAGCCCATGCACGCATTGAAGAGCGCAATGGTCAGCACGTCATGGCGCTTGTGGCGATCGGCGACGATGGACGGCAGGAAGTACAGACCCAGCGCGACCACGGCCGCGACGCCTTGAACCACGATGTTGTTGCTCATCGAGGGCCTCCCAGGCGCGTCGTAGTTATGCGTGCATTGTCGCGCGAATGCGTAACGTGCGCACGCGGCGTGGAGAGCGCCTCGCAAGCCTGCGCCGGATCGCAAATCGGGCGCTGTGCTGCAGCGTCGTCACCGATCAGATGAATTCGGCAATGCGGGCGCGAGGGGCTTATCATGTGCGTTTCGACTGACCCGGATTGCCATCATGATCTCCGACGAAACCCAACAGGCTCACAAGCTGAATCACGATACACTGCGCGAATTCGTCGATCGCAAGTGGAACGATGAGATCGTGCCGGCGTTGACCGACTACATCGCCGTGCCGGCAAAGAGCCCGGCGTTCGATCCCGACTGGCAGCAGCACGGCTATATCGAGCGCGTGATCACGGAGGCCGCGAAGTGGGCCGGGCAGCAGCCCGTGCGCGGACTGAAGCTCGAAATCGTTCGCTTGCCGGGCCGCACGCCCGTGATCTTCTTCGAATCGCCCGCGACGCGTTCGGGCAGCACGGAAACGATCGTGCTATACGGCCATCTCGACAAGCAGCCCGAATTCGACGGCTGGCGCAAGGATCTCGGTCCGTGGACGCCGAAGCTCGAAGACGACAAGCTCTACGGCCGCGGCGGCGCCGACGACGGTTACGCGATCTACGCGAGCCTCACGGCATTGGCGGCGCTCGACGCGCAAGGCATCGAGCGGCCGCGCTGTGTCGGCCTGATCGAAACGTGCGAAGAGTCGGGCAGCTACGACCTGCTGCCGTATGTCGACGCATTGCGCGAGCGGCTCGGCAAGGTCGGACTCGTCGTGTGCCTGGATTCGGGCGCGGGCAACTACGATCAGCTGTGGCTGACCACCTCGCTGCGCGGCCTCGTCTCCGGCGACCTCGAAGTGCAGGTGCTCGACGAAGGCATTCACTCGGGCAGCTACGGCGGCATCGCACCGTCGAGCTTTCGCATCATGCGGCAACTGTTCGAGCGGCTCGAAGACGCAGCGGACGGCACGCTGCTGCCGAAGGGCTTCCATTGCCCGATACCGCTCGACCGTCTGAGCGAAGTCGAAGCGACCGCGAAGATTCTCGGCGACGACGTGTGGAAGAAGCTGCCATGGTCGTGCGGCCAGGACGGCGGCCCGGTGCTGCCGACGACAGCCGATCCGAAAGAGGCACTGCTCAATTCGACGTGGCGTCCGTCGCTGTCGGTGACGGGCGCGGCGGGGCTGCCTTCGCTCGCCGATGCGGGCAACGTGCTGCGTCCGCGCACGGCGTTCAAGCTGTCGCTGCGCCTGCCACCCCTCGTCGAAGCGGACAAGGCGGTGCAGCAGTTGAAGTCGCTGCTGGAGTTCGATCCGCCGTACAACGCGAAGGTCACGTTCAAGCCGGACGCGGGCGCCGCGACGGGCTGGAACGCGCCGGAGCTCGCGCCGTGGCTGGCCACCGCGCTGAACGACGCATCGCGCCAGCATTACGGCGCCGACGTCGCGTTCATCGGGCAGGGCGGCACGATCCCGTTGATGAACGTGCTGAAGGCGGGCTTCCCGACTTCGCAGTTCATGGTGTGCGGCGTGCTCGGACCGAAGTCGAACGCGCACGGTCCGAACGAGTTCCTGCATGTGCCGTATGGCAAGAAGCTCACAGCGGCCGTGGCGGAAGTGATTGCGGCGGCGCCTTGACGTTATTCGTAAAGTCGTTGTAGTCCTCCAAGTTGTTGTTCTCCGAACGTTCGCATCCCGGACGTTCTCGCGCGGGAGGGGCCGGCCGGTCGCTCCCGCTGTCCATCCGCCTCCTTTGAACGAGCCCATCGTCGAATGAACGACACGCGTACTGCCCAGACGTCCGCTCCCCGCATTCCGGCCGATCAACTGCACGCCTATGTGCGCGCGATCTGGGAGAAGGCGGGCAGCGCGCCGCGCGAAGCCCAACTCGTCGCCGATCATCTCGTCGCGGCCAATCTGACGGGACACGATTCGCATGGTGTCGGCATGATTCCGCGCTATGTCGATTCGTTGCGCGATTGCGAACTGAAGCTCAACGGTCACGCGAGTGTCGTCAAGGACATCGGCGCGGTGCTGACGATCGACGGCGGCAAGGGCTTCGGCCAGGTCGTCGCGCATGAAGCGATGGAACTCGGCATCGAGCGCGCGAATAAGCTCGGCGTGTGCGCCGTCGCGCTGCGCAACGCGCATCATATCGGCCGCATCGGGCATTGGGCCGAGCAATGCGCGAAGGCGGGCTTCGTGTCGTTTCACTTCGTCAACGTGGCGGGCGATCCGCTCGTCGCGCCGTTCGGCGGCGCGGACCGCCGCATCGGCACGAATCCGTTTTGCGCGGCGTTTCCGCGCGCGGGCAGGGCGCCGCTCGTGCTCGACTTCGCCACCAGCGCCGTCGCTTATGGCAAGACGCGCGTCGCGTACAACCAGGGCAAGGAAGTGCCGCCCGGTTCGCTGATCGACCACGAAGGCAAGCCGACCGTCGATCCCGCCGTGATGATGCAAGCGCCGTTCGGCGCGCTGATGCCCGTGGGCGGGCAGGCGGGCGGCCACAAGGGCTTCGGTCTCGCGGCGATGTGCGAGATCTTCGGCGGCGCGCTGTCGGGCGGCTATACGACGCACGACGTCACGCTGCAACAGACCAACGCGATCATCAATTGCATGCTGTCGGTGATCGTCGATCCCAACGCATTCGATGCGCCGAACGCCGAAGCCGAGGCCGATGCGTTCGTCGAGTGGGTGAAGGCGTCGCCGCTTGCCGCCGGTGCAGAACGCATCTACGCGCCGGGCGAACCGGAGCGCGCGACGCGTGCCGAGCGCGAGGCCAATGGCATTCCCGTCGATCCCGAGACGTGGCGGCAGATCCGCGGTGCGGCGCTGGCGGCAGGTTTGTCCCCGGAGCAGGCCGATGGCTGGTCGGTGCGTCTGCGATAACGCGCGAACGACCCACGCCACGAACCACCCACGCGCGCGATACTGCGCAACCTCGCGTAACGACAGCCTTCAGTTGATAAGAAACGGCGCGCATGACGTTGCATCAGCATCGGCATCGGCATCGCCATGCGTGCGTCACGCGCCTGTTCACGGGCAATGCGCTGGCGCTCGACGCGCCGTGTGAAAACGCCATTCATCGCGCATTCGAAATTCGCAATGCCGCTTTTTCGCTCGCATTGCCTCGATTTAACAAATGCGCGCAATACGGGCGATTACCGATAGGGTCATCCGCGGGCAAAAACGCCCGAGATTTAAAGCAAATATTCTAATGACGACTTTGCGCCCTTTTAAAGGACGTGAAAGCGCGCGCCCTTAGAGCTTTGCTTCGATTCGCAATCGTTTGCGCAAGCGGCGCTGTTCAAGAAACCCGCCCGGCGGGCACCGCAATCCTTATGACGAACTGCTCCCTTCTGTTCGTTAGCCCTCCCCCAACGCATTCCGGTCTGTTTTAGGCTCGCATTGCTTCACCAGTGTTTAACCTTAAAGGACCGTTCAAAATGAATCTGCAAAACCATCACGCCTGCCGTCCATTCCTCGAAGCGGGCAATCTGTCGCAAATCGCCGCATATTACGAAGAAGAGCGCAATGTCATGTGGATGATATTGCGGGCGCAGCCGCGTCCATGCTTCAACCTCGAACTCGTCCACGACATTCTCGAACTGGCGCAGGCCGCGCGCGATTCGCGCCTGCCGATCGATTTCTGGGTCACGGGCTCGGCCATTCCGTCGATGTTCAACGTCGGCGGCGACCTCAATTTCTTTGCCGATGCGATCCGCTCGGGCCGCCGACAGGAACTGATGGCATACGCGCGCGCCTGCGTCGATTGCGTGCATGCGGCGGCGCGCGGCTTCGATACGGGGGCCATCTCGATCGCGATGATCGAGGGCTCGGCGCTGGGCGGCGGCTTCGAAGCCGCGCTCGCGCATCACTTCGTGCTCGCGCAGAACGACGCGCGCATGGGCTTTCCCGAGATCGCGTTCAATCTGTTCCCGGGCATGGGCGGCTATTCGCTCGTCGCGCGCAAGGCGGGCATGCGCCTCGCGGAGGAACTGATCGGCGGCGGCGAATCGCACACGGCCGAGTGGCATGCGAGCCGCGGTCTCGTCGATCAGCTCTTCGAGCCGGGCGAGGCATACGTGGCGACGCGGACCTTCATCGATACGCTGCGCCCGAAGCTCAATGGCATCCGCGCGATGGTGCGGGCGCGTCAGCGCGTATTGCAGCTTTCGCGCGCCGAGCTGATGGAGATTACGGAGGACTGGGTGCAGGCCGCGTTCACGATCGAAGAGAAAGACCTCGCGTTCATGGAGCGGCTCGTGATGCTGCAAAACCGCCGCACGGGGAATCTGCGTCAGGCGGCCATGAACGCTGCATGAACGCGATGAATCGCGCGATCGGCGGAAGCGCAATCAGCGCTGACGCAATCAGCACGAACGCAATCAGCGCAACCATCAGCACAGCAACCATCGACGCAGCAAACAGGCAGTACACAGCATGTATCCAGCAGTAGCCGCCGCGCAAGCGGCCGACAGGCAGGTGATCCGTCGGGTCGAGCAGACTTTTCGGGGGTTCAGGCGATCAACCGGATCTTCTGCCTGTCATTCAGCCAGCGCTCGAAATCGGCCGCGGGCATCGGCTTGCCGTACAGATAGCCCTGCACGTATTCGACGCCCAATCCCTTCATGAACAGTTCTTCCGATTCGGTCTCGATGCCTTCGGCGACCACTTTCAGCTGCAACGCCTGCGCGACAGCCACCATCGAGCGCACGAGCGCCTGAGACTTCTTGTCCGCGTTGATCGAACTCACGAAACTTCGATCGAGCTTGATCACATCGAGCGGAATACGCCCCAATTGCGACAGCGACGAATAGCCGGTGCCGAAATCGTCCAGATGGACCTGCGCGCCGAGATCGCGGAATTGCGTGATCAGGTCGATCGCGGCCGCTTCGTCTTCGATCAGGCAGCTTTCCGTCAGCTCGATGTCGAGCAGGCACGGATCGAGTTTCGCGTTTTGCAAGGCCTCGCTGAAATGCGACACGACGGCCGTATCCACCAGTTGCCGCGCCGACACGTTGATCGCCACGCGTAGAGACAGCCCGCGCGCCTTCCATTGCGCGGCCTGTTCGGCGGCTGTCTGCATGACCCAGCGGCCGAGCGGCCCGATGAGCCCCGACTCTTCCGCATAACGGATGAACGCGGCGGGCATGATCTGCCCGCGCTCCGGCGAATTCCAGCGCACCAGTGCCTCGACGCCGTATACCTTGCCCGTCGCGAGCGAGAGCTTCGGCTGATAGTGCAGCGTCAGCTGGCCTTCCTCGAGCCCGCGCCGCAGGTTCGTGTCGAGCCACATGTATTCGGCGACCTTGCGGTTCATCTCCGGCGAGAACACGCGATAGGTGCGCTTGCCGTCGTCCTTCGCGACGTACATCGCGGTATCGGCGGCGCGGATCAGCGCTTCGAGGCTGTCGCCGTGCTCGGGGAACATCGCGATGCCGATCGAGCAGCCCGTATACACCTCGACGAGCCCGAGGCTGAACGGCGTGCGCAGCCGTTCGAGGATGCGTTGCGCGATCGCCTCCATCGACCCGGCCGTCGCGACGGGCGACAGCACGATGAACTCGTCGCCGCCCAGGCGTGCGAGCATGTCGTCGGCGCCGAGGCATTCGCGCACGGCCGACGACACATCCTGGATCAGCCGGTCGCCGAACACGTGGCCATAGTGATCGTTGACCTTCTTGAAGTTGTCGAGATCGAGAAACAGAATGCCGACGGAAACGTCCGGCGCCGCGCTCGCAATAGCCGTGCGAGTCTTGTCGTGGATCGCGTTGCGGTTGGGCAGGCCCGTCAGCGAGTCGGTGTTCGCGAGCTCGGTGAGGCGGTCCTGCGCACGACGCTCCTCGGTGATGTCGGTGCCGGAGCAGATCAGAAACTGCTCGTCGACGCCGCTGCCGCTCATCACGAACTTGTTGCGAAAGAGAAAGAGCCGTTCGCCGTGCACGGTGCGCACGCGGCGCTCGACTTCATACGCGACGCCGCGATTGAAAAAGCCCGAAATGTTCTGGCTCGACGCCGCGCCCGCTTCCGACGACATGAAGAGCGCCCACACGCTGCGCCCGATGACGTCTTCTTCCTTCATGCCCGTGAGTTCTTCGGCGAGACGGTTGAAGCGCTGGATGCGGCCGTTCCGGTCGACGATCACGACGACGGAGTTGACTTCCGACACGACCTGTTCCGCGAACGACAGGCCGTGCACCAGATCGCGTGCGACCGACTCCGTATCTTCGAACGCCGATGCGGTGCCCGCCCACGTGCTGCCGTTGAGCTTCTTGCCGACGAGATGCAGCCGCAGCGGCTCGCCGTGCAGGCGCACGTCCATCGTCAGGTGCGCGGTGACGCCCGTCAGCTGGCGAATCTGCGCGGCTTGCGCGCCGGATAGCGCAATCGCAACGGTGGCCGTACGGTCGTCCGTTTCCGGCGACAGCTCGAGCGCGTTGCTGTCGCTGGACAGGCGCCAGCACGGACTGCTCGTTCCGAAGCGGGCGAAAAGCACCTGATCGTGTTGGCCGTCGTTCATGAGAGATCCCCGGGCAAACCGTTGCCTTCAGTCGAACTCCGATTATGAGTAAGCACGCGGGCTGCAAAGCGTCGTATGGGCTGCGCTTCATTGTATCGAAGCGGCCGGGGCTGCGGCTCCGAATCTATTAACGACCTTTCACAAGCCATTCTTTAATCAGAATGCATGGAAATGATGCGCTTCCAACAAACCGGTTCCGCAAACGTTGACGTTCGATTGCGTGCGCATGTACTCGTGTGCGATGCTCGCAAGGCGATAAAAAAGCGCGACGGCAGACCAGACCGATTGTCCATCTTTCCGAGGAGGGAGACATGAGTATGCTGTCGTGTGTGCCATGCAGGTCTGTTCCGAACGACCATTCAACCGCCATTCCATCGACGACGATGCGTCGCGCGATCGCGTTATCGGGCTTCATGCTGTTCGCCAGTTTCGCGCACGTGGCGAGCGCCGATACGCAGATCGGCGGGCCGCTTCCGCCACCGCCCGACCAGTTGTATGGCGACCTGTTCGTCGCCGTGCAAACCGCGCAGATCTATCCCGACCAGAAGACCTTCGTCGACGCAACCCCGAACGCCGATCCCGCAACGATCGTCCAGTTGTATGACGCGCATAAGAACGATGCCGGCTTTTCGCTGGCGGACTTCGTCAACAAGTACTTCACGCCGCCTTCCGAGCCCGTGATCACGCCGCCCGCAAACCAGTCGCTGCGCGATCACATCAACTGGCTGTGGCCCGAACTCACGCGCACGACGACGAGCGCACCGCCGTACAGTTCGCTGATTCCGATGCCGAAGCCCTATGTCGTGCCGGGCGGCCGCTTTCGCGAGGGCTACTACTGGGACACGTATTTCACGATGCTGGGCTTGCAGGAGTCGGGTCACGAAGATCTCGTCGACAACATGCTCGACAACTTCGCGTACATGATCGACACGTATGGCCATATTCCGAACGGCAACCGCACGTACTATCTGAGCCGTTCGCAGCCGCCGTTCTTCTCGTATATGGTCGAACTCGCGGCGAAGGTCGAAGGCGGGCGCGTCTATCAGAAGTATCTGCCGCAGATGCGCAAGGAGTACGCGTACTGGATGCAGGGCGCGTCGGCGACGAAGCCCGGCGATGCGACGCGCAATGTCGTCGTGCTGCCCGACCATACGGTACTGAACCGCTATTGGGACGAACTCGACACGCCGCGCGACGAGTCGTATCTCGAAGACGTGCAGACGGCGCAGCAGGCGACGGGCCGCACGCCGGGCGACGTGTATCGCGATCTGCGCGCGACGGCCGAAAGCGGCTGGGATTTCAGCTCGCGCTGGTTCGGCGACAACATGCACCTGACGACGGTACGCACGACGGCCATCATTCCCGTCGACCTGAACAGCCTGATGTTCCATCTGGAGACGACCATCGCGCGGGGCTGCTCAGAAGCGCGCGACTTCGGCTGCGTCGTGCAGTTCATCGGCAAGGCGGCGAAACGCGCCGAGGGCATCAACCGGTATCTGTGGAACAGCAACGGGTACTACGGCGATTACGACTGGAAGCTCGCGAAGTCGCGCGACAACCAGACACCGGCGATGCTGTATCCGCTCTTCGCGGGCGCGGCGTGGCCGGATCGCGCGCAGAAGACTGCGAACGTCGTCGCGGGTATCCTGCTCAAGCCCGGCGGCCTGACTACGTCCACGTACAACACGACCCAGCAATGGGATGCGCCGAACGGCTGGGCGCCGCTGCACTGGATCGCGATCGAAGGCCTCACGCGCTATGGACGCCGCGATCTCGCCACGCAGATCGGCACGCGCTTTCTCGCTGACGTGAAGAACGTGTATGCGAAAGAGCAGAAGCTGGTCGAGAAGTATGTCGTCGAAGGATCGGGGACGGGCGGTGGCGGCGGTGGCGAGTATCCGTTGCAGGATGGCTTTGGCTGGACCAATGGCGTGACGCTCAAACTGCTCGACATGTACAGTCCGGGCGAATAAGCGGAAAACAAAGCGGCGACGGGCGCGGCGAACGGGTGACGTCGCCGCGCCCCATTCTCTTCTACAAATTTTGACGTTTAGAAATCCTCTACGAATTCACCCACAGTGGTAGGATTTTTATTAATGCAATGACGCGGCAAGACGCTCGGGAGGCGTATGGCAAGTGGAGCAACGATCGGTGACGCGCTGATCGAACTGATCGATTTCGCCCGTTCGGAGCCGCTTGTTTTTCTCGAAGTGATGCTGCCTTTGCTGATAGCGGGCCTGTTCGTTTCATTCTTTATTTTCCGGATCATCATCGACCCCGTCGGGCAGCAGCAGTCGGAATACGACGCAGCGCGCAAGGTCATGACCCGGCATTTCCGAAGGAGTGCGTCGAAATAATGGAATACTTCTATTTGCTGCGCTTTTGCGCCACAGTGGCCGTCTGCGCCGCTGTCTACCTGCTGCTGGCGAGGCGCCTCGCCGACGCCGTGCATCCAATGCGGCTCGAACTTGCGCGCGAGGGCGAAGCGCTGCTCGCGTCGGGCACATTGCGTGACGCCGACGCCGATTACGTCCGCTTCTGCCTCGACAACGCGTTCAACGGCAGCGTCGCGTTCCAGGGCATGTTGTTGATGCCGTTTCTGAGCGCATGGATACTCGCTGGTCTATGTTCGCGGCGCAGGACCTTCAGAACCATTCCGCAGCCACGCGTCGAGCGGCGCGCGCGTGGCACAAGCCCCGTCGACCCCATCACCGACCTGTTCTGCCGTTCCGCGTTTGCGGCCAATCCTTTGTGCGGCGTCATCGTCGTCGCGCAGATGGGAATCGTCGCGGCCATCGGCGTGCTGATCACAGGACAGTTGAGATCCGCGAAGTCGTTGTCGCGCGCAGTAGTCGACGCCGAAAGCGCGGTGCGCGCACGGCTGCGTTTCGGCGCGCGGGCCGCTTGAGGTACGAGCAAGCAGCCATCGTCGTTTGAGTGCAGCGCGCGCGTCGTTGCGCTCAATATCGCCGTGCGAGCCGCATACGCATCAGCTGTTTCGTTTCTCCATCGGCGTCGGGCGGGAGATTGAAATCGCCGGAAACGAGTGACGCGACGGGCACGCCATCGCGATACAACACGCGGTTGCCCGCCACGGCCGGCACCTTGCTGCCCGGCAGCAGCGTGCCCACGAGGTTCAGCGGATCGGTGCCCGCCACGCACACATATGCGCCGTCGTTCGCATGCCGCCGCACTTCGCGCAGCAGCGGAATCGCTTCCGGCAATGCGAACTGTTCGCCGGCGAGTCCGTTCACGAAGCGCCCGCCACGCACCTGGCCGCGCGCTTCGAGCCGCTGATACACGCGCAGCAGATCGCGCCACGGCGGCAGCCATTCGGCTTCACGTTCGAGGAGCCGCCAGAACACGACGCCATATCGCCGCAATAGCGCCATCGCGATGTGTTCGAGCACGTCGGGTGCGAGCGGCGGCGGACGGCGTGCGGGCAACGCAGCGGGCGCATCATCCGCCGTGTCTTTGGCCACTGCAGCGGGCCGCCGTAACAACGCCCAGCGTCCCGCGTCGTCCATGCCGCCGATCAGCGCGCCCGCGCCGCGCGGACGGCGGCTCGGATAGTACGACGCGTTGCGCTTCGCGACCGGTTTGAGCAGCGCGCGCAGACCCGCAAAGCTGTCCGAGTTGACGAGTCCGGCCGCGACCAGTTCGCCGAGCGCATTCTCCAGTTCGATACGCAGCAGATGCACATCGGACAGCAGCTCGTCGAAGAACATCGCGCCGTGCTGCGTCAGCGCGTCGAACACGAGCTGCGCTTTCGGCGACAGTTCCGGCTGTTTCGCCGGATCGATCAGCGCGCTCCACGCGGGCAGCGCGCGGCGCGGCAACAACACGATGGGCGTGCTACGTACGGGCGCGCTTGCGCCGCGCGCGCGTTCCGTGAGCCGCGTCCAGACGATCTTGCCCGAGCGGCAGAAGTCGTCGAGCGATGTGATCGAATAGTCCTTGAGGCGCGCGGGCAGGATGTCTTCCTCCCACGCGCCCGCCGCCGCCTGGAATCCCTCCAGCTGATCGAGTACGGCTGCGAGCGCATCACGCCCTTCGCCGCGCGCATCGGGCGTGACGCGCTGCCATTCGAACAGGAAGCGCATGAAGTCATGCCGCTCGACCGGCTCGATTTCCCGTCGCAAGCGACGAACCGTATAGCGATGAATGCGCGCGAGCAGATGCCGCTCGCACCATTCCTCGTCGACCGCGCGCGGCGTGAAACGGCCGCGCATCACGTAGCCTTCCGCTTCGAGCCGCGTCAGCGCCTGTGCGACTGCCGATGCGGGCAACGCCAGCGCGCGCGCAATGGCCGACAACGGCAGCGGTCCGGACCCCGTCAGCCGCGCGCGAATTACGTCGACCAGCGCATCGTCTTCCGTCCAGGCGTCGTCGAAACCTTTGGGCGCCTGGATCTCCGGTTCGATCTCGGCGTGAGGATAGATCGCGCGCAGACACATCAGGCGTTCGGCGGGCAGCCATAGCGCATCGTGCTGCGCGATCTGCATGCGCGTCGCGTGGCCCGTCTTTGCCAGCCCAGAAAGCCACGCGTTCCAGCCTTCGTTGCGCTGCGCCTCGGCTTGCGTGATGCACGCGAGACCCGTCAACGCTTCGTGCATTTCGTCGGCGTCGCGCACTTGTGGCCACGCTTCTTCGCCGACGCTCGCGATCGCGTCGGCATCGAGCGCGCCCAGATCGTCGGCGGATTCGGGGGCGCTCGTGTAGCGGCGATTCAGCACGGCCTGGGTGCGCCGCTCTTCGATCGGCGCATCGTCGAGAAACGCATACGGCTTGGCCGTCAGTATTTCGGCTGCAAGCGGCGACGGCGCCGGCAGATCGCGGCTCACGAGCGCAATCTCGCCTTGTTCGATCCGCCGCAGCAGCGTGAGCCACGCTTGCGTATCCATCGCGTCGTGCAGGCAGTCGTCGACGGTCTGATCGACGAGAGGGTGACTCGGCAGCTCGCGCTCGCCGACGATGTTTTCGAGGCACGCGGCCTGATCCGGAAACACGGTCGCGAGCAGATCGTCGCTGCGCATGCGCTGCAATTGCGGCGACGTCTTGCGGCCGCCCGTGTAGCGCGGCAGCGCGAGCGCCGTCGTCGCGTTCCAGCGCCAGCGCACGCCGAAAAGCGGCGCGTCGAGCAGCGCCTGGATCAGCACGTGCTCGGCCGTGGCCGAGCGCAGATAGCGCCACACTTCGTCGAGCGCGAAGCTGTGCGCGCCCGTCAGCGACAGCACGATCGCATCCTCGGTCGCGGCCGCCTGCAATTCGAAGTTGAACGTGCGGCAAAAGCGCTTGCGCAGCGCGAGTCCCCACGCGCGATTCACGCGGCTGCCGAACGGCGTGTGGATCACGAGCTGCGTGCCGCCCGATTCGTCGAAGAAGCGCTCCATCACGAGCGTGTCCTGCGTCGGCAGCGCGCCGAGCGCCTGACGCGCGCGTGCCAGATACTCGACGATTTGCCGCGCGGCCGGCGCGATCAGGCCCGTTCGTTCCACGAGCCACGCGATGGCCGGTTCGAGATCGAGTACGGCGGCGGGGCGCTCGGCGACGGCCGTGGGTTCGCCGCGCGCATCGGCGTACGCATCGGCGGGTGCTGCTTCAGGCGCGCGCAGCGTGGTCTTCGCATCGGCCGCAACCGCCGCAACCGCCAATAGTCGCTCGATCTCCGAACGCAAACGCGCGACGCCCGCCGACAATTCGTCGCTGCGCCCCGGCGCTTCGCCGAGCCAGAACGGAATGTTCGGCGGCTGGCCTTGCGCATCCTCGACGCGTACGCGGCCGCTCTCGACGCGCATGATCCGGTACGACGCGTTGCCGAGCTGAAAGACATCGCCCGCGAGACTCTCGACCGCGAAGTCCTCGTTGACCGTGCCGATATTGAGCCCCTGCGGTTCGAGGATCACTGCGTAATCGGCGTTCTCCGGAATCGTGCCGCCCGACGTGACGGCATACAGCTTCGCGCCGCGCCGCCCGCGCAGCGTACCGTTGACGGTGTCGCGATGCACGTACGCGGCGCGCGGGCCATGGCGGCTCGTATAGCCCTCGGCGAGCATGCGAAGCACGGCGTCGTATTGCTCGCGCTTCAAGTCGGCATACGGCGCAGCGTGCCGGAGCAGATCGAAGAGACCGTCCTCGCTCCATTCGGCATTCGAGACCTCCGCGACGATCTGCTGCGCGAGCACGTCGAGCGGCGCGCGCGGGATATGCAGCAGGTCGAGTTCGCCGCGCCGCACGCAATCGAGCAGCGCCGCGCATTCGATCAGATCGTCGCGCGAAGCGGGGAAGAGCCGTCCCTTCGGCATGCCGCCCACGTGGTGCCCCGAGCGTCCGACGCGCTGCAAAAACGGCGCGATCGCGCGCGGCGAGCCCATCTGGCAGACGAGATCGACATCGCCGATATCGATGCCGAGTTCCAGCGACGCCGTTGCTATCAGCACGCGCAGTTCGCCCCGCTTCAGGCGCTGCTCGGCGTCGAAGCGGTGCTCTTTCGCGAGCGAGCCATGGTGCGCGGCGACGGCATCCTTGCCGAGCCGCTCGGTCAGATGACGCGCGGCGCGTTCGGCCATCCGGCGCGTGTTGACGAACACGAGCGTCGTCCGGTGTTGCGCGACGAGTTCCGCGAGCCGGTTGTAGACGAGTTCCCACGCTTCGTTCGACATCACCGCTTCGAGCGGCACGGGCGGAATTTCGAGCGCGAGATCGCGCTCGCGCACGTGGCCGACATCGACGATCGCGCAGTCGGCGGGCGCGCTGTCGTGGGCGGCGCTATCGGTCAGGCTATCCGTCATGTTGTCGAGGCTCGCGCCGCCAACGAGAAAGCGCGCGACGGCTTCGATCGGTTTTTGCGTCGCCGACAGGCCGATGCGCGGCAAGCGCCGGCCGCACAACGCGTCGAGCCGTTCGAGCGTCAGCGCGAGATGGCTGCCGCGCTTGTTGCCCGCCATCGCATGAATTTCGTCGACGATCACCGTGCGCACCGTCGACAGCATCTTGCGGCCCGACTCCGATCCGAGCAGCACGTACAGCGATTCGGGCGTCGTGACGAGAATATGCGGCGCGCGCTTCTTCAGCGCGGCGCGCTCCTGCTGCGTCGTGTCGCCCGTGCGCACGGCCGTGCGGATGTCGAGCGCGGGCAGTCCGCGCTGCGCGAGTTCGCGCGCGATTCCTTCGAGCGGCGTCTGCAGGTTGATGCGGATGTCGTTCGACAGCGCCTTCAGCGGCGACACGTAGACAACCAGCGTTTCGTCGGGCAGCGCGCCGTCGTGCGCGAGCCCGTCGCGCACGAGTTCGTCGAGCGCGGCAAGAAAGGCGGTCAGCGTTTTGCCGGAGCCCGTCGGTGCGGCGACGAGCGTATGCCGGCCGCTGCGGATCAGCGGCCACGCGGCGGCTTGCGCGTCCGTGGGCGCAGCAAAGGTTTTCTCGAACCAGCCCGCGACGGCGGGATGGAAGTCGGCCAGCACGCGGGCGGCAGGAAAGGCGGACGTCATGGGATCGAAGATGAGGGCGGCGCGGCGTATATCCAGTCCAGTGATAGCCGCGCCACCGCAACCGTTAGACCGCTTCAGTCTCGCAGGTTTTGTGGCTTCGTGCTGATCGTGCAATCGCAGAGGCGGCGCGGGGCTGGCTTCGCTGCGAGCCGACGCGTTCGTGGGCCGCTAAACGCAACTACCGGTCGGTCGCTCTCACGTCCACCCACAGCCGCGCAATCGCGTCGATTACAAGCGCCGGATCGATGCGAATGCAAGCAGGGGCGCGGGGCCGGCGGCATCCAGAACAGGTCACGAAAAACGGCGCCATTGTGTGCCGAATGAAAGCGAAGCGTCATGACCAACGCCGCATCGCACGAACCGAACCCTGGTGCCGCGGACCCACTGGCAACCCGCCAGCAGCATCGAGAGGCAACGAGTATCCTCATCGGCTGAGCACCGATTCATCACCCACGATGGAGTCTCGAACCATGCGATACAACCAGCTTGGCCGAACGGGCGTTTTCGTGTCGGAACTATGTCTCGGCACGATGACGTTCGGCGGCACCGGCGGCATCTGGCAGCACATCGGCGACTTGCAGCAGAACGACGCCGAACGGCTGATCGGCCGCGCGATCGACGCAGGCATCAATTTCATCGACACGGCCGACGTCTACTCGTCCGGCGTTTCCGAACAGATCACCGGGCAGGCGCTCAGGAACCTGAAGGTGCCGCGCGACAGCGTCGTCGTCGCGACGAAGGTCTTCGGCCAGACGGGCGACTTTGCGAATGCGCGCGGCGCGTCGCGCTATCACGTCATGGACGGCATCAAGGCGAGCCTGCAACGGCTGCAGCTCGATCACGTCGATCTCTATCAGATACACGGCTTCGATCCCGCGACGCCGATCGAAGAAACGCTGCGCGCGCTCGATACGCTCGTGCAGCAGGGGCATGTGCGCTATATCGGCGTATCGAACTGGGCCGCGTGGCAGATCGTGAAAGCGCTCGGCATATCGGAGCGGCTCGGGCTCGCGCGCTTCGATACGTTGCAGGCCTATTACACGATCGCGGGCCGCGATCTCGAACGCGAGCTCGTGCCGATGCTGAAGAGCGAAGGCCTCGGCCTGATGGTCTGGAGCCCGCTCGCGGGCGGATTGCTGAGCGGCAAGTATGGCCGCGAGCAGCAAGGCGAGGCGGGCAGCCGCCGCACGACGTTCGACTTTCCGCCCGTCGATCGCGAGCGCGCGTTCGATTGCGTCGACGTCATGCGCGCAATTGCCGAAGCGAAGGGCGTGTCCGTCGCGCAAATCGCGCTCGCGTGGCTGCTGCATCAGCGCGCGGTGATGAGCGTGATCGTCGGCGCGAAGCGGGTCGAACAGCTCGACGACAACATCAAGGCGACCCAGGTCGAACTGGGCGCGGACGATCTCGCGAAGCTCGATGAAGTGAGCCGCCTGCCGTCCGAGTATCCCGGCTGGATGCTGGAGCGTCAGGGCGATCCGCGCCGTCAGCAGATCGGCGAAACGCGCAAGGGCCGTGAAGGCGCCGGCTGAGTCTTCCGATCGTCAAACCTGCAAGCACATGACGCGGCGTGACGCTTCACGCCGCGTCATCATCGCGACGGGGCAACGGGGGCTCATTGCAGCATGAACGTCTCGTACTCGAGCGAATCGAGCTTGCGGTCGAGCAGATAAAGACTGGCGAGCACCACGACGAGCAGCGATGTCGCGAAGCCATAGCCGTAGTAAGCGGGATTCAGCGACAGCGTGATCGCCGTGAACACCACGTTCAACGCGACGAAGCCGCCCACCAGCAGCAACACGATCCTGCGCTTGTCGAGATAGAAGAACACATTGATGGTGCCCATGAACACGACCTGCATGCTGGCCGCGATCACATCGATATAGAGCAGCGGCAGATACAGCGTCGAAATGCGCAGCCATTGCAGCAGGATCGCGCCCGCCGCGAACAGCATCATCGCGGCAATCGCCTGTACTTTCATGATGTCCCAAATGCCGTTGCGCAATGCTTCGACCATCGCATCGCGCATGCGCTCGATATGCTGCAACGACGCGCCTTCGCGCACGGCATCGTAGAACGCTTCGTAGTATTCGACGAAATCCGTTTCGATGCGCATCAGGAACACGGCCATGCCCGGGATGATCGCGAGATACGCGAGAAACACGGGAATGTCGTAGATGATCGACGCGCGCAGCGGACCGATCACCGGCTGGCCCGTGCCCGGCGAATACCAGAACATGAACTTGTCGGCCCAGATCGCGAGGTTGTAGAAAAAGCCCGTCAGCATCAGCGACGGATAGCGATACGGCTTGCGGAACATCTCGAACGAGATGAAATGGCCGCTGTCGTAGTCGCGGTAGATCAGCGCAAGCAGACCCGTCAGCAGCACCGTTTGCCCGATCACGAAGCCCGACAGCAGACCCGTCAGCCCGAACGTGTTGAGCGCGAGCGCCGAGCCCGTCGTCACCGCATAGCCGATGAAGAACACGACGATGATCGACATGTACTGCTTCATGCCCGACAGGAAGATCGTCGCGATCCAGATGTTGCTCATCACGGCGAAGCCCGCGAGCATCAGCAGCCTGTATGCGGCTGTCTGCTGAGGAAAGAGAAAGACCATCGCGAGACCGCCCAGTATTGCCGAAGCCGCTGTCACGATGAACATCACCGCATGAAAATTCGGCAGCACGAGATCGCGCCGCTTTTCGAAGAGCCGGTCCGACGTGAAGCGCGTGAAGGCCAGTTGCAACGGCCCCGTCAAGATCAGCGACAACGCGATCAGATACGTGACCGACACCTGAAACTGTGTGATGAGTCCCGTGGGCACCACGAACGGAATGCTGAGTACGCCGATCAGCAGAATGCCGACGATGGACAGCACCCACGGCCCCGCGCCGATCAGGCCCGCGTACGTGTATGCCTGCATCAGCCCCAGCAGCGTATTGCGTCGGAGCATCTTGCGCAGTTCGAAACCGATGCCTGCCATCGTCGTGCGCTCCCGTTCAGTGCGACATGGGCATCGGCGCGGCTTCCGATGCGGGTGGATCGGCGAGATCCGCTTGCGCGGTGAGCCGCGCATAGAGAGTGCGATACGCGCCGACCATCTGGTCCTGCGTGTAGTAGCGCTCGACGCGCGCCATGCCCGCTTGCTGCGCGGCGTGCCAGTTGCCGTCGTCGAGCAGATCGAGCGCCGCTTCCGCCAGCGCGCGCGGATCGGCGATCTGCACGACGCGTCCGGCCGCGCCGAGCGCCGCATCGTCGCCTTCGAGCCCATAGATCAGCTGACGGCACGAACCGACATCCGTCGTCACGGACGGCACGCCCGCCGCGAAGCCTTCGAGCACGACGAGCGGCAGCGCCTCCGAAATCGAGCTGAGCACCAGCACGCCGCACTTCGGCAACAGCTCGTCGATCTTCTGGAAGCCGAGAAACTTCACCTTGTCCTGCAAGCCCAGGCTTTCGACGAGCGCCTGACATTCGGCCGCATAAGAAGGGTCTTCATTTTCGGGCCCCGCGATCCACGCTTGCGCTTCGGGCATGCGGCGTACGACGGTGAGCATCGCGCGAATGAAGGTCTTGACGTCCTTGATCGGGACCACGCGCCCGATCAGGCACAGCGTCTTCGGCACGGTGGCGGCGCGCAGCGCGCGCAGCGGCGCGAGCCTCGGCAGATTCACGCCGTTCGGAATGTTGGCCGTTTTCTCTTCGGGCGCGCCGTCGATCACCTGGCGCCGGCGGTTGCCTTCGTACAGCGCGATGATGTCCGCGGCTGCGTCGTAGCACACATGTCCGAGCGTCTCGAAGAAGCGCACCCACAGGTCGCGGAAATAGCCGATCTGCGATACGTCGCGTTCGAAGATGCTGCGGTTGTCGCGTATCCATTCGCTCTGGAACAGATCGATCTTGCGTTCCTTCGTGTAGATGCCGTGCTCGGACACGAGCAGCGGCCGCGCGTAGCGATAGCGCGCGAGCGCGCCGAGAAAGCCCGCATAGCCCGTCGACACCGTATGGAACATCTTCGCGCGCGGCAGCCCTTCGGCGATCTTCGCGAGCTGCCAAAGCGGCTTGTGCATGATGCGCACGGTCCAGAAGTAATCGACGAACGACGGGTCCGTGCAGAACTGCCGATACTGATCGGTCAGATAGTTCCAGGCCTCCTTTGAATAGAGAAACGCGTCTTCACCCAATGCGCCGCCGGGCCGCAGATCGCCTAGCATGTCCTTCAACATGCGGCCCGCCGCGTGACGCATCGCCGGATTGCGCAAACTGTCGTGCAGTTGCGCGGACCGCATGAACGCGGACGCATCGCCGCGCTGCTTCTGCACGAGCGGCGGAAGCGCGAAATCGTACAGATAGTGATTCTCCAGATGCACGACGTTATCGGGCAACGCGTACTGCATCTTCGGATAGTCTTGCGGACGGCTGCCGAGAAAGCACAGCGCAAACGAATACTCGGGAAACGCGCGGATGATCTGGTTGACCCAGCTCGACACGCCGCCGCTCACATAGGGGAACGTGCCTTCGAGCAGCAGGCAGATATCGGCGGAATCGGCGCGCGGCAGTTCGGGCGTTTGCGATGAGAGCATGATGTCGACGTCTCAGGCGGAGTGAGGACGCGCGGCGCCTGGGCCGCGCGGCTTCCAGAAATCGAGGACGGCGGACAGCGTCGGTGTCGTCGCGCGGCTGTCCATTTCGCCGATCAGCGCGCGCACGCGCGCGAAATCGCGGCGCAGCCAGGCCGCTTCCGCGAGCCAGGGCAGCATGCGGTCGCGCGGAAAGCCGCAGTCGATCGCACGTTGCAGCATCGTATCCGCGCCGTCGAGATCGAGCCGCGCAATCGCAAGACGGCCGCGCAGACGCCACAGCGCCGCGTCGTTCGGATCGTGCTCGAGCGCGGCGGTTGCGTATGCATCGGCTTGAGCGGCCGCATTGCGATACACGTCGCCCGTGACGAGATTTTCGTAAATCAGCTCGCTGTACAGTTGCGCGAGCGTCCTGTTTGCGTCGGCGCGCTGCGCATCGCTCAGCTCGGGATGCAGCTTCCGATCGAGCTTCGGGCGCTCGACGAGTATCCGCTGCGTGAGTCCCTTCTCGCGGTTGTCGAGAATGCCGTACGCGAGCAGGCGGATATCGTCGAGGGGATCGGCGAGCATGCCTTGCAGCAGCGGCGAAACGGTGCGCGCGGGCATCGACTGCATCGCGAGCAAAGCGGTCATCCGAAACGACGTGCCCGCTTCGGCGTTCTGCAATTCGGCCTTCAGCCGCGCGCCGCGTCCGTACGAAACGGTGCCCATCAGATTCGCGGCGAACTCGGGCTCGTCGACGAGCGCGACGGGCAGCTCCGCGCGCTGCGTCGGCAACACGGCGGCAATCGCCATCGCGCCGATCGGCCCGAGCAGGCCGCCGACCGGCACTGCGAAATTCAGAACCCACAGCGCAGTCAGCAAGCCGGCGCGCGGCAGACGATAACGCAGGGGCAACACCGATGCGAGGCCGTATGCTGCGACGAGTGCGGCGAGCGCCTGCACGAGCAGGCACAGCAGCAATACTTGTGTGTTCAGATGCGCGATCGAGTGCGGCGACGCAGTGCCCGTGCTCACGATGTCGCCGAGCCATTGCGCGGAGGTGTCGGGCACGCTGCGGGCAGCGATCGCGAACACGGCGATCTGCAACGCGAGCGCGAGCACGACGAGCAGCACGGCGACGAACGTGATGCGCGCGCGCTCCGGCTGCGCGCGTACGGCGCGCCGATGAACACGCGCGTTTTGATCAGTAGCGGACATCGCAACGCTCCAGCAGATGCCGCAATTCGGCGACGGGTTCATCGGCGGGCACGGCCGTCGAATGTACGGCGACGCGCGCCGCTTCGAAATCCACCCCGTACTGCGCGCGCAAATTTTCTTCGATACGCATCAGATAGCCGTCCACGGCGCTCTCGCCCGATAGCGGCATCAGCGTGAGCACTACGCGATGCCCGTCGTCTTGCAGCGGCCATTGCACGTCGAGCGCGCGGCGCGTGCGCAGCACGTGTTCATAGAGCGTCGCGCTCGCGTCGTCGTTGTGAAACACGAGCGCGACGATCGACGATTGCACCTGCGTATCGCGCTTCAGATGAACGAGCCGCGCGTAATCGAGCGCGAACGTGTGAGGGCATGACGGAAAAGCCGTCAGCGTATCGCGCGTGATGACGGCATGCTGCACGCCGTCCGCATAGAAGTTGCACAGCACCAGCAGGAATTGCAGATTGTCGCGCGTGAGCGCGAGAAACGGCATGCGTTCGACGGCCAGCACGCCGACGGGATTCTTCTGCGTATCCATGAGCGGCACAACCACGACGTAGCGGCTGCGCGCAATGTCCTGATTCGCTTTCGATTCGACATGGACCAGCGTACGCGTATCGAGCGCTTCGCGCACCAGCGGATCGTCCGGATCGAACGCGCAAGGCGCGCCGATCGACGCGGCCACGGCCGTCGAGGGCGCGGCGCCGCGCCACGCATGCACGCTCGCGGCTTCGATCTGGCAGGCCTGCGCCGCTGCGTCGAGAAACGGCTGCGCGCCGCGCAAGTCGACGGCGCCTTGCTGCGTCGCCGTCGGCTCCTGATCCAGCACGATTCTGCGCAGCCTCGCGAGCGAATCGCGCAGCGTGGCAGGGCGGCCCAGCAGATCCTGTTCGAGTCTTTCATGCGACAGCCGCAACATGAACTGATTGCGCGTGAGAATCGACAGGCGTTCGGCGAGATAGTCGTTGGCGATGCGGCCCTGGCGCAAGCGCGTGATCCAGATGTCGCCGAATTGCCCGCATAGCAGCGTGACGACGAAGCCGCCAAGGAAAAAGCTCACAGGAAAGATGTGCGTGTGCGGACCCGTCGTCAGCACGTGCGCGAGCGAAGCATGCACCGGCGCACCGCCGCCTTGCGGATAGAGTACATACCACGATGCGAGCAGAATCAGCCCTGAAAACACGCCTGCAATCGATCCATAACGCAGCGCAATCACGAGCGGCACGATCCACACCCAGCCGAAGCCGCTGTGCACGAGGAGCGGATCGTTGCGATCGAAAGCCCAGCACACGGCAATCGCGATCAGCGTCGCGACAACCGTTTCGAGTGTCGCGATCAGGCTGTGGTGCATGGAGCCGCGCGGCGGCGCGATCACGCGCGCCCACCACGAACCCGCGCCGACGCTTTGCTCCTGCCGCCGCTGGTGTCGTCGCTGGCGTGGCCGGTTATGGCGCCCGCGCGGCGCCGATTCTTCGTTAGCGTGCGTATTCATCGCGTTCGCCCGATTCAGTCTGGATTCGATTCGAACTCAGAGTCGATGATAGTCGCGTCGGACGCGCTCAGCGCGCGAGCGGCGACAGCAACTCGCGCTCGAGCTTCTGCGCGACGCCCGACACGGCATCGCGGCTCCAACCCGTGCGGCTGCCCGTGCCCGTCCATACGACCTTGCCCGACTGCACGTCGATCACGTCGAACGTGAGCCCGACGGCCGGTTCGCCATCGACGCCCACCTTGTAGCGCCATTCGTTGACGGCACCCGTCAACGCATAGCGCGCGTTCTGCTGACGCGCCCAGTTCAGCGCGTTCTGTTGCGCGTCGGGCTTTGCGGGATCGAACAGCGTTTCGTCGTCCGCGCTCGCGGGATAGCGCGATAGATTCGTGTAGCCATACGACGCGAGCAGGCTCTGCGCGATCGACGCGGCGCGCTGGCCCGCCTGCGGCGTCTCCGTGTTGTTCGCGATGGGCAGGATGGCGACGCTGTCGCTCTTCGAAATCGCGGGCGGCGCGCTGCGATCGACGACCGCGCAGCCTGCGAGCGCGGCCATCAGCGCGACGGACGAAACAAGCGTGACGGTGCGCGCGCGAATGGTGTTGCTGTGGTTCATGTCGTTCCCCTCTGGTCCATGCTCTTGAATGCAGCTTCAATACAGATAGCGATACCGCACGCCGACTTCCTTCACCGACGTCGAGTGATTCGACGAAACGCCCTGATACGCGCCATAGAGCATCAGCTGATCGTTGCCGAACACGCTGCCGACGACGCCAAGCTCCGCCTCGCCCGACCAGCCCGCGCGCGAGTCGCGCAGCGGCCCGCCGATGAACATCGGCCGCCATCCCTTCGAATACTCGTCGGGCAGCCCGTCGCCGAACGAAAACAGCAGTCCGCCTTGCGTGAAGGTCTGCGGCATGAACGAGGCCGCCGTGAACGGCGTGCCCTGCGGCAGCAGCACGCGCAGCGCGTCGCCGGGCGTGCCCGTCGCGTTGTACTGGCCATGCGCGAACACGGCGCGAATCGTGTAGTCGGGATAATCGGCCTTGATCTTGTAGCCGATGTTCGCTTCGACCAGACCGCCGTTGCCGAGATACGAACGGTCCTGGCCGTGAAAGCGCGCATATTCGTAGCGCGCGCCGCCGAACCAGTGCGGATCGAGCACGTAGATGAAGCCGAGCGACGCGAGGTCCTTGGTGCCGCCCACCGTAAGCTGTGTGGACTCCGTCGCCGCCAGGTTGTAGCCGAGCGCATAGATCAGCGTGAGGCGCCGCGTGACGTTGTACGTGCCCTCGATGCGCGCCGTCGTGAAGTCGTCGAGCGCATTGCGGCGGCCGAGTGTCACGTGCTCTTCGTCGTAGCGTCCCTTGTGTCCGTAGATCGCTTCGAAGAGCCGGTCGTGCTTCGGCGCATACGCGAGCTGCGAGCCGTCCACTGTCTGATCGCGCTGCATGTAGCGCAACTGCAGATTCTGCGAAGGCGTGACGCGCAGGCTGCCCGTCGCCGATTCCTCGGTGAAGCGCAACGGGCCCTGATCGGCGTAACGGAATGCACCCGCCAACGCCTGTGCGTTCGCGAGCAGTTGCTCGCGTGCCATCGCCTGGGTCGTCTCGTCTTCGGGCTCGCGCGTGAGCGAGTCGAATGCGCCTGTTTGCGCGGCGGCTACGCGGCCCGTCTGCGCTTGCGCCTCGATCCGGTTCTGCCGTGGAATCAGATCGGGCAGCGTGTCGAGCAGGCGCGACAGTTCGTCGACGTCGCCATCGCTGATCGCGAGCTGCGCCTGCGCATAGACGGGGCGCTGGCTGTCGCTGATGTACTGCCTCGTGAGCCATGCGCGCTCCATGTCGGACGCGTCTTCATTCTGCGCCCATGAAATCGCGGCCTCACGCGCGATCGCCGAATAGAGGCGCTGGTCCTTGCGGATTTCCTCCTGCTTCGCGGGCGGCAACTCACCGATGTCGCCGAGCCTGGACGCGGCCGCGTCGTTTGCATCAGCGTGATTGCGATCGGCGCGCAGCATCTCGATCAGCACCGCGCGTGAACGGTCGCCGTTCGCATAGAGCTGCGTGAGTGCGACGTAACGGGCGCGCAGATCGTCGACGTCGGCGGCGGGCAGCGGCGGTGGGCGTGATGGATCACGTGACGGATCACGCGACGGATCGCGCCGACGGTGCGCAAGCTCGATCCACACCTGCTTGCGCAAGCGCCACGCTTCGTCGACGCGGCCGTTCAGGTCGAGCCCGTCGGCATACGTCAGGCGCCACAGCAGGCTTCGTTCGCCCTGCGCGGTCTGCTTGTGCAGATAGTGCAGGGCCTTGCGTCCGTCGCCGAGACGCAGCCATGCCGCGCCATACGCGCCCCATAGCTGCGGATCGCTTTCGGCGTCGCTGGCGAAGCGGCGCAGCGCGGCCTGCGATGCGGCATCGGTGCCGCGCTCGTTCAGCATCCAGATGTAGGCCGCGCGCGCTTCCGGACTGTTCGGGTCGAGCGCGGCCGCGTGCTCGATGTCGCGCAACGCGGCGTCGTTCTGGCCCATTTGCCGCTCATAGTCGGCGCGCGCGAGCAGGAACGTCGCGGACTGTTCGGCTTCCTTCAACTGCCCGGACGTGAGCGACGCAAGCAACGCCCTGATGCGCCCCCATGCACGCGCGTGCTGATAGTCGTACAGCGCTTCCGACAACATGCGCGGCGATCCGCCGTGACGGTACGCGTATTCGGCGAGACGTCCCGCGTCGATCGGCGAATTGTTGAAGAAATTTGTCATCAGCTCGAAGTCCTGCACGCTCGCCTTGCCGCCCGCGATCAACCGACGATAGCCGAGGCCCGCATCGCGCGTGTTCTGGTTCGCATCGGCGAGCATCGCGTAGAAGCGCCAGAACTCGTCGTTCGACGGCGGCGCGGCGCGTTTCGCTTCGTTCATTGCGGCGAGCGCCTCATCGAAATGCGTGCGCGCATACAGCATCGTGGCGATCGTCAGGCCGTATTCCGCGTTCGGCCCGTATTCGCGTTCGAGGCCTTGCCATGTGCGCAACGCGAGATCGTCGTCGCCCTTGCGCCCGGCGACCTGCGCGTAGCGCTCCGATGCTTCGCGGCGCAGCGGGCCCTTGAAGCGCGTTTGCAAAAAGTGGAGTGCGGAGTCGGGATCGCCGAGACGCTCATATGAAAACACCACGGCGTCCACGAGCTTGAGATTGGCCGGCTGCTCGTCGGCCTGGTGCAGCGTGACGGCAAGCAGCGCCGCGTCGTCGTTGAGTCCAGGCGCGAGGCGCGCGACGCGGTTCCAGTCGTCCGGTGTGCCGCGCGTCTTCGCGAGGGCCATGTAATTCGACAGCGCGACTTCCGGGTGATGGTTCCACTCGGCGACCTGTGCCAGACGCTCGCGCCATACGACCGATTGCGGGTCCTTGTCGACGGCCATCTGCGCGATGCGCTGTGCGTTGGCGACGTCGCCGTTTGCGAGGAACACGCGATACGCGAGTTCGTAATCGGAGGCGCTGACATCGCCGGGCGCAGCAGTGGCTGTGCCGGCAGCGGGCACGGGCGCAGCGACGCGCACGAGCCGCGCCCGTTGATCGTCGATGGAAGCCGCGATGGAAGCCGCGATGGAAGCCGGGTCCAGCGCACGGCGCAGCGCCTCGCCGCGCTGCACGGGACGGCGATACCAGGCTGCGCGCAGCCACACGCCGCCCGACGTCCGATGCTCGACGATGCCTGTCTCTGCGCCCGGCTGATGCATCGGGCGCGAATACGATGCGCGCCGCGCGAGCGCATCGCGAGGGTCGAGCGCCGACATCTTCATCAGCCGCTTTACGTACTTCGATGCGAGATCGGGACGCCCCGCCGCGAGCGCAAGATTGGCGAGAAAGCGCAGCGTGTCGGGATCGTCGGCGAGATCGCCGATGTGCTGTTCGGCGGCTTGCATCGCGGCCGCCATGTCGTTGCCTGATTGCAGCGCGCGCAGACCCGCAATGAACGCCGCGCGCTTTTCGTCGCGCGTCGTGGCCTGTGCCTGCACGGCGAACCACGCATCGGCGGCGGCGCGCGGGTTCCGGTTGGCGAGTTGCGTTTGCGCGAGCGCCGTGAGCCAGTCGCGCGCATGGTTCGGATCGGACTTCGCGAGCAACGTGTAATCGCTTGCGGCCAGTTCGTTGTCGTTCAATCCGCGCGCCTCTTGCGCGAGCATCTGCAATTGCTCGTTCGTCCATGTATAGCCGAGCGCTTGATGCAGCAGCGCGTCGAGTTCGCGGATGCGCGCAGGCCGCGCGGGATCGCCTGGCTTGAGTGCATAGAGACGCTGCTGCGCGAGCGACACGCGCATCGCCAGCGCGCTTTGCCGCGCCGTGACATCGTTCGAATGCGAAAGTCGATCGAGGATATGCGTGGCATCCGCGACGCGCTGACCCTTCAGGTATTCGCGCGTCAGCTCGGACAGCACTTCCGCATTGTCGGGATCGACGCGCAGCCACGCTTCCAGATACGCGATCGTCAGGCTGTCGGCATTCGCACCTTTGAGCAGCCGCGCCTTGATCTTCTCGCTCGGAAAGGCGAGCACCAGCATCACGGCGACCAGCAGGCCGAGCACGAGAAGAACGGCGGGCGAAAAGAGCCGCTGCCGCTCAGGTGGTGCAGGCGACGTCGACATGCAGTTGGCGAGAGTCGTTGGCGGGGTTCGTCACGGGGCGCTTCGTCACGCGGCATGTGCCCGCGTTGGCGAGGCGAAATATCGGCGCGACATGCGCGCGCAGATCGAACGAAAAGCCGTCCCGCGTGCGCACGAAATGATCGAGCACGCCGTTGGCTTCGGCGAGATAGGGCACGGCGCGCGCGGCCGACTGATCGATGACGGCGAAGCGCGCGATGCCTTCGCCCGTCAGATGCACATAGGTGCCGCCCGGTCCCGGCAAATAGCCGGCCACGCCCGTTGCGCCCGTCATGTCGGGCACCTTGCCGGCGGGCAGCCGCACGGTACGAAGATGCGAGCCGTTGCGCACGACCCAGACGTTGCTGCCCGGCTCGCGATACAGGCTGGTGTCGAGCCAGTCGAGCACGTTGCGCGCGTACTCGGACGTGAAGACGGGTGTGACGGGCTGCTTGAGGACGGTATCGAAGACTTCGCGCAACGCTTTCATCGACGCGTACTTCGTGCCCGAGAACATGTGGTAGTAGATGTCGATCGGCTTGAAGCGGATCGGCTTGTCGGTCATCGCAAACGTTTCGAGTACGCGCGAAAAGCCATAGAACGGTCCGTGCCACAAGCCGGTGTACAGCTCCTCGTTCTGGTTCGGCGCGAAGATCTGGTAGTAGCCGTCTTTCATCACGCCGAGCGGCGCGATTGCCGTCCAGCTCGGATAGCTCTTCGTGATCAGCGTATCGCCGCCGTTCAGGTTGAGCATGCCCGCGTCGTAGGCGGCCTTCAGCACGGGCGAGGGCACCTGGCAGTCGCCGCTCCACAGCACCATACGTACGGACTTCGAGGCGGGCGCCACATTGCCGTCGATATAGTCGATCGAGCCTTTGATTTCGCGGTCGATGCTGAACCTGTAGCCGGGAATATCGATGGACAGGCCGCTGCTGCTCGCCTGTCCGCCGCCTTCCGTCTGCGTGCCCGTGCGGGAAACGCCGAGGCCCGTCACGCTCATCCATTGCAGCGGATGCGTGTACGTATGCGTCGCCACTTCGACGTTCGGCAATTCGAAGATCTTCCTTCCGATGGAGCGCAGGTGCGCTGCGTAGTTTTTGAACGGACCGTCGTCGCTGACTTCGCCTTCGATCAGCGATACCGTGGTCGGCATGCCCGAATCGCGCAGAAGCCGGTACAGCATATCGCCCGAATATTGCGGCGTGAGGTCGGTGTTGGGTGCGGCGTCGGGCGTGTTCCCGGCGTACTCGGCGCGCGACGCGAAACCGTCGCCGTCGATATGCGACATCAGCAGGCGCCGGCCGTTTTCCGTCGTCGTATCGGGCACGGGCATGTCGGCGGGCAGGCGCAACGCGGCGCGCAGGAACTCGATCGGCTGCGTGACCCAGCGCTCCTGATCGACGGCATCCAGTTCGTATACGCCGAACGGCCGCATTGCATAGCCGCCCCACGGCGTGATGGCGGCGCCGTCGATCACGAAGTCGCCCGAGCGCAAGCGCAGCAGCGAGCGGCTATGCGGCCCGGCACGTATCGGCGTGTAATCGCGCGCGAGGGGATGCGGCTTCATTTCGAAGCCCATCAGCTTCGGATCGTACGATTCGACTTCGAGCTTGCCGTTCGATGGAGCGCCCGTCACCGTTTCGAGGTCGAGCTTCTTTCCGAGTTGAGGGTCGATCTGCGTGCCGAAGGTCGTGAAGACGGCCATGGGCATCTTCGCGTCGATCTGCGCGACGAGCCAGTCGCGATATGCGCTGCTGTTCGGCACCGCGCCGTCGAGCCATAGCACGACGCCCGCATAACGGTCGTGCAGGTCGCCTTGCGGCAACGGGTCCCGCACGTCGCGGTAGTCGATCCGGTAGCCGAGATAATTGAGCGGCATCGCCAGAAAACGCACGCCGGGCGATACGTTCAGATCCGTGCGCGGCGGCGCGTCCTGAATCACGAGAATGCGCCGCTTGACGGGCTCGATCGCGCCGACGCCCATCGTTGCGAGTGCGCCATCCGTCACGTACGGCACGATGCCCTGTGCCTTGATCTTCGCGATGGTGTCCTGCTGGCATGTGTGGTCGGCGGGCGGGCAGTAGTCGATCGAAAAGACGGGCAGGCGATACTGCTCGCGTATCGTCTTCGCTTGCTGCAGAAGCCAGTCGCGGTCCTGCGCGGGCACTTCGATATAGCGCTGCTGCGACTGGTCCCATCCGCGATAAAGCGATTCGAAAGCGACCGCATACGCGAGGTCATGCACTTGCGGCAGGATTTCGAAGCCACGATTGAAAATCAGCTTTGCATCGGGATAGCGTGCCTTGATCGCGCGGACAACATTTGCGAGCCCGGCAATCTGTTGCGCGCGTGCGTCGTCTGTTCTGGCGACGAGTTGCCACGAATCCATCGTGTCGAGAAAGAAGCCGCGATAGCCTTTGTCCCAAAGCGGCTTGATCACGTGATCGACGAAAAAAGCGGGCCATTCGGGCTGGCTCTGGTCGACGACGCGCGAGGCCCACGACTCATTGCGTCCCGCGAGCCACTTCTTCGGCAAATCCGCGTAATAGCTGCGCGACGGCAGCACTTCGCCGACACTCGCATACGCAAACCACGTGGTATGCGGCAAGCGGTGCGCGAGCGGATCGAAACCGCTGTCGGGTTCGATCACGGCGGCATCGAATGCCGAGAGCATGTCGACGGGCGGCGACTTGCCGTAATAGAGCGCGAATGAGGGCTGCGTGATCGTTTGCGCGACCGTTTGCGCGGCATCGTTCGCATAAGCGGGACGCAGCGGCAACGCGAGCGCCAGCGCGAGAAGCAACAGCGCGCGGCATGGCCTGCCTGTGCGTCGCGAGCGTCCTCTGCGGGCCGCCAAGGGAATTGCTTCCTTTAAGGTGCAAAGAAAATCCCTGAAATGATGATGCAAGCCGCTTAATGTCATCCGCAAGGGTGTTCTGCTGAATTGAACAGACAGCATGCGTTATTGCATCTGGTTCTTTCAATTGCGACAGCGCATATCATAGACAAGATTTAACGGACCGCCTAGCGACATTGCTGTGCTGGAGTCGCGTATTGCCACGCGAATTGCTGCTTATAGCACGCCTGTTTTAAATGCGACGCTGTTTTTTAATCGACGTGCATTAGTCGCGGCGTTAAGGCAATTCAATGCCTTTCTGTTTTTGACTTTTTCGTGGCATTTAACGATTTCGCATGCGGTGATATCGGTTTCACCAATGGCGTTGCAAGGTAATAGAAAGAGCCGATGCCGCGAATGCCGAACCGGCTCATCAGTCTGCGTTGCGCGTGAGATGCGTGAGACACATCGGCGCCGAATAGCGCGCTTCGACTGCGAGCAGCCGCACGATGAAAAAGAGCGCGGCGATCAACCCGACTTTGCCATGTGAAGAGCGACGCGCAAGTACTCGTGAGCACATTGCCGACGATCACCGTCACGGCCACTCCGGCGATGCGTTCGGGTTCGATCGTGAAGCCGAGCACCGACTCGGCCATATACGCATGCGCTTTTTGCGGGTCGGCGGCCGTTGCGACGACGTCTTCCGAATCGACGGTCGTGTCCCCGCATCGACATCAGGGCGTGCGGCCGAATGCCTCGCGCAGCTTGCGCTTGGCCTGTTCGAGCGTGCTCTTGCGCGCCTTCGGCAGATTGCGGCCTGCGCGGTTGATATAGAAGTTGAGCATCGACATCGCGGACTGGAACGGCGTGCCTTTGCGCCGCTTGCTGCGCGTCGACGAATGTTTGAGCGACTGGGCGATTTCTTCGGCGCTGCCTGTCTTGAAGATGTCCTTTTCAAGGTCCATCGCGTCGCTTGTTTCCATCACGTGATGCGACCAGTACTTCGACGTGTTTTTCGATGAACTCGCCGACGACGTTCGCGAGCGGTGATGCGCGGCCTTCGCCTGCGTGTGCCGCTGGCGCGGCGGACGGCCGCCTTTCGTGCGCGTCGACGCATGCGCGGACGTCTTCTTGCCCCTCGATGTTCCACTGCGTTTGCTGGTAGCCATGATGGTCCCCGTGTATCACAGCTTCACGCCGCCCGCTTCGGGCGCATCGGACGATCCCGGCTCGATATCGCCGACGCCGAATCCGTCATCGCTTTTACTCCAATACGGCTCGCGTCCATAGAACTGATGCACCGATGTCGCCCACGTCGCGTCCGCCATCGACGGCCAGTGGTCCTTGTCGAAGCCCGGCGCGTTCTTCACGCTTTCGGTCGGCATGTCGAGCAGGAAGCACTCGCGGTCCGCGTCGAGCGTGAGCGCGCTCCATGGAATCGCGAGCAGCTTGTCGCCGATGCCGAGAAAGCCGCCACTCGACAGCACCGCATACCCGATCCGTCCCGAGCGCACGTCGAGCATGATGTCCTTGATCTTGCCGATATCGTCGCCGTCGGCGCTCAGTACCTTGTCGCCATCGAGCGTGGCGGCCGCCATCACGTCGGGGCCAGGGCCAGTCGATCGGCCGCCGCCTGTTCCGACGATATTCGCGCCTTGCGTCTGCTTCGCCATCGTCATGATCGTTCTCCGTCGTGAGTGTGCGTACAGCCGGATTCGAGCAACAGCTATTCCTCGCGCCGTCGCATTGGCGCGGAATGCGTGAACGGTTCAACGAACGCTTCAGCCGTCCTCGCCGACTTCGGCAGGGTCGGGCAGCTCGGGCAGTTCCTTCGTGGTGTCGGGCGGCTGGGGCTGGCCCTGTGGCGCGTCGTCGGGGCGGGGCGTGGTGTCGGCGGAGTCCGCTTCGCGGTTCATGATCTCTCTCCTTATGTTGCAGTCGCGGAATGACAGAAGCGCTGCACACGGCGTGCCACGTACGTAGCACGCCTCGTGCAGTATCGAATGCGAAGGGAGCGGGTAATAGCGAAGAGAGAGGCGCGAATCAGGGCCGCGCGGCGATTTCGTCGAGATGCTCGAGCAGATCCGCGGGATCTTCATAGACGCGCAACGCGCCTGCGCGTTCGAGCTCTTCCTGCCCGTAGCCGCCCGACAGCAGGCCCACGCCGAGCGCGCGGCAACGGCGCGCCGCGAGCATGTCCCAGATGCTGTCGCCGACCACGACGGCATGCTCGATCGGCACATTGAGCCGGTGCGCGGCGGCAATGAAGAGATCGGGGTCGGGCTTCGCGTATTTCACGTCGTCGCGTGTGACGACCACGGTCTTCGACGGATCGACGCCGAGCGCTTCGAGGTTCACGGCTGCCGTCTCCATCCGGCCGCTGGTCGCGATCGCCCATGGCGTGCCGCTTTCTGTCAGCGCGGCCAGCAATGCCTGCGCGCCCGGCAAGGGCCGCACTTTCGCATGCAGTTGCTTGTATGCGCGCGCATGTGCGCGGCGCAGACGTTCGACGCGCTCCGTGCTAATGTCGCCGCCCGTTTCGCGTAGCAGCTGATGCGTGAAGAGACCGCCGCTCATGCCGATCTTTCGATGAATGCGCCACACCGACAATTCGATGCCTTCTTCGTCGAGTGCTTCTTTCCAGGCGAGCACATGCTGATACACGCTATCGACGAGCGTGCCGTCGAGGTCGAACAGAAATGATGTGGATATACGCATGGGCTTCTCCTCTATCAAATGCGATCAGATGCGGTGGATGGGAAATCGGTAATCGAATGGACACGCAAGCCGGCGAGCAGACCGATAAGCAAGCCGACAAGCACGCCGACACGAAAGCCACGCAAGCGTGGCGCGCATTGCATGCATCGCGGCCCCTGGCGGCACAGCGCTCATATTGCGCCATTTATTCCACGAAAGATTTACGTCCGCTTTGTAAATATCAAAGAGCGTATGCGCGCGGCCCGGTTTTTTATCACGTGCGAGTGCCCGGAGAAACCGTGCCAGGCCCCATCCGGCCGGGCGCGCGAGACTTCGCAGGGGCACACCGTTTGCTGAACCGACGAGTGACGGCACCAGGTTTTTTGGCGGCAGTCAACCGCACTCATTGACCACGTTTTTCAAGGAGCTAACAGATGAAGAACCGTAAAGCATGGATCGTAGCGGCAATGCTCGCACTGTCGGGAGGCGCTTTTGCACAGACGGGCGGCGGTAACGGCGGCGGTTCGGCGGGCGGTGGCGGCAATGGCGCCGGGATGAGTTCGTCCGATGAGACGGGGGCGGGCATGGCATCGTCGGGCACACATACGTCGAAAAAGATGCATCATAAGACGTCGAAATCGCACAAGAAGCCGGCTACCGACACCACGAACGTGCCGGGCGCCGACGCAAGCAGCGATACGAAGGGACAATGACCCTTGATTCCGTCCGGTGCGCGCCACTGCTTCGCGATGCGGGTGCGATGTGGCGCGATATGCCGGACCTTTAGCAAAGGCGGGAGGAATCATGACACAGCCAGGATGGAAATACGCGTTGCTCGCGATAGCGGTCGTGTCGATGTCACTAGGCGCGGCCTGCAAGAAGGCAGACAACACCAGCAGCGACACGGGCGCAGCACCAGGCAGTAGCGGCGCGGCGCCGGCCGCAGGCGCGATGGGCGCAAGCGGCGCGATGGGCGGCGGTGCAGCAGGGGCATCGGGCGCGAGCCAATGACGTTTCGCGCAGTGACGGGGTACCTCGGGCAGTCCCGGGGTAATGAGGGAATCGGATCACGCCGCGTTCTTCATCGAGGACCTGAAGGGCGCGGCACAACGGGGGTACGTGGCGATCCGCGTTGCGGACAACGGGCAAATCAACGCCCGTCCCACTCGCGATCCGGCTTGCGCGGCAGAGCATCCACAACCGCGGCAACGGACACGCGCCCCATGGAGGTGATGTGATGCGTTCGAAAATTCACTACCAAAGCAACATCTGCGGTGGCGACTTTCAGCACGTGAAGGACTGCTTCAATACATGGAAAACGCAGCCACTCGTGTACCGGATGAACGAGCACATGTTCGAAGGCAAGCGCGAAGTCCGTCCGCTCGACGATCGCGTATTCGACAATGCGGAAGTCGCGCAACGCACGCTACTCAATACGTGCGGACCGAGTGATCCGTACGCGCTGGCAGCGGAGATTCATGACGGCGAGCGCGATATGTGGCTCGTGATGGCCGCCTACGAGGAGTGACCTCGGCACGCATGCGCTCCCCACAGAGCGTATGCGTGCTTGTGCTTGTGCGGCCAACCTGATGAGGCTAGACAGGGTACCAAAGGGGTACCAAACGCGTACGAGTCAACGCTCATGCCGTCTTTCGCGCATTCGCCTGCTTGCTTGTCCGCTTGTTGACCTGCTTGTTGACCTGATTTTGCAATGCGCTTGATTTTTTCAGTAGCGTTGTGAGTCTCGCCCGATCGACTTCCGCCGAAGCGGCTCCCCTCACGTTGCCGCCGTTTTTGCTCACGCGGCGGTTTGCAAGCCGGTCACGTTTTTCGCATTGCGCAAGCAGCGCCGCAAATGCAGCCTCGTCGACTTTCATATGACGCCTCGCGCGCGGCGGCGACAACTCTTGCAATTCACCTGCTTCGAAAGCAGCGATCACTTCGGGATGGATGTAACAACGCCTGCACACAGTGGGCGTATTGCGCAACAGCGCAGCCACCTCCTTCACTGTTGCGACGACATGACTGCGTGCCTCCGCTGCACTTTCGCAGACGAGGTGCCGCAGCGCGGTCATCGCGAAGACGCTGCCCGCCCATGTGCGATAGTCCTTCGCGGTGAAGTCCGCGTGACACGCATTGCGCAGATACTCGTTGATATCGGCGGATTCGACCGTGCGGCGCGTGCCGTCCTCGTCGATGTACTGGAAGAGATCGTGGCCCGGCAGTTCAGCGCATGCGCGCACGATGCGCTTGACGCGCGGATTGTCGACGGTCACGTCGTGTTCGATGCCGCTCTTGCCCGCAAAACGAAAGCGCACTTCGTTCGAGCGGAACTTCACGTGCTTCTTGCGCAGCGTCGTGAGCCCATAGGACTGGTTTTCGCGCGCGTATTCGACGCTGCCGACGCGAATCAACGTCGTGTCGAGCAGATCCACGACGGCCGCGATGATCTTCTCGCGCGGCATGGCTTCGCGTGCAAGATCGCGCGCGACAGTTGCGCGTATCTTCGGCAGCGCGCGTGCGAAGGCGGCCATGCGTCCGAACTTGTCGGCGTCGCGTGTCTCGCGCCATTGCGCGTGATAACGGTACTGCTTGCGACCGCGCGCATCGCGCCCTGTGGCCTGAATATGGCCGCGCGCGTCCGGACAGATCCACACGTCGCACCACGCGGGCGGAATCGCAAGCGCGCGAATGCGCGCGAGCTGCGCTTCATTCGTGATGCGCTTGCCGTCCAGATCCAGATACGCGAACCCACCCCGCGTTTTCTTGCGCGAGATGCCGGGCCGGGTGTCGTCGGCGTGCCGCAGTCCAGCGGGCATCGGCGAAGGCAACGCGTCGGCAATGGCTTCGGCCGTGTGGCGGGTCATCGTTCTCATCGGGTTGTTGAATCCTGCTCGTTCAGCGATACGGCGTAGCCCGCGCAATAGCGGTGCCACGTACGTGCATGACGCGCAGTGTCGTTATTGCAACAACACATGGGCACCGAACTTGCTCGTCTGATCGATAAGCGCCCGGCCGCGTGTTCGCGTGCCGGCAGGACGAACAATGCAGCACTCGGATAGTGAGGGAGGACGAATACATGGCTAACGCACTCACGGGATGCAAGGTTGCGGTACTCGCGGTCGACGGCTTCGAGCAGGCCGAGCTGATCGAGCCGCGCCGTGCGCTCACGGAAGCGGGAGCGACAGTACACGTAATTTCTGCCAAAAGCGGGAAGATCCAGGGCTTCAGGCACGTGGACAAGGGTGACTCCGTCGATGTCGATACGACTTTCGACAAGGCCGCGCCGAACGACTATGACGCGGTGGTGCTGCCGGGCGGCGTCGTGAACAGCGACGCGATCCGTCTGCTGCCGCAGGCGCAGGCGTTCGTCAAAGCGGTGGATCAGGCAAAGAAGCCCGTCGCCGTGATTTGCCACGGCGCGTGGCTGCCCGTTTCCGCTGGTTTGATGAAAGGGCGCACGGTCACGAGCTGGCCGAGCCTGCAAGACGATATTCGCAACGCGGGCGGCACGTGGGTCGACAAGGAAGTCGTCGAGGACGGCAACTTCATCACGAGCCGCAAGCCCGACGATATTCCCGCGTTCAACAGGACACTGATTGCGCAGCTGTCGAAGAAGAAGGCAGCGTGAGTTTCAGCGCGACCATGCTGCAAGCGATCAGAGCAGGCGCTAAAGCGGAGAGACGCATGATTCATCGCCCACTCGTTCGAGCCGTCGTACTGCCCGCGATCGTCGCGCTCGGCGCGGCGGCGTGCGTCGTCAGCGCGCAGACGAAGCTGTCGCCGGGCGATCAGCAGTTCGTGCAGGACGCTTCGCAAGCGGGCGCCACGGAGATCGCCGCGAGCAAGCTCGCACTGAAGAATTCGTCCGATGCGCAGGTGAAGACATTCGCGCAACAGATGATCGCCGATCACACGCGGCTCGCGCGCAGCCTCGATGTGGTTGCCGCGGGCAAGGGTCTCGGCAAGCCGCCGGGCGCCGATTCGGCGCTGATCGGCAAGCTGCAGGCGCTCAAGGGCGCGGACTTCGACAAGGCGTATATCGACGAAGTCGCGATGGGCGGTCATCAGAAAGCAGTCGAGCTGTTCCGGAAGGAAAGCGAAAGCGGCATGGATGCACAACTGAAGAGCGCGGCGACGCGCGCGCTCCCCGTTATCCGTCACCATCTCCAGATGGCGCAGCAACTCGCGGGTGCGCGAAAGGCATCGTCATGAACGGGATGATCAAGGTGTTCATGCCGCGCGCGGCGTACGAGGACTCTCACATGCACATCACATTCACCGATGATGCTCCCGTATTCGATGGGTCGAGCCTGGCCGTGCGCTTTACGGCGTGCGTCGATGGCGAGCCTGTCGTGTGCGCGATCACGGCCGAGGCGCTCGAAGATCACTTCGGCGCGGACTCGCCGCTCGAAGGCGCGTTGATCGGCGCGTACGAAAGAGGGCGCGCGCGCATCCGCTCCGTCTGCGCCGAGGCGCTCGATGAGAACGCAGGCGAAAGTGTGATCCTGCACAGCGGCCTGTTCCGTGTCGAAGGCATGGAGCCGGGTCGCAGCGGCAAGGCGCGCTAGTGATGCGGCTCATGCACGCGCGCGTGCCGCGTGGGCTGTATGCGTCGTTTGCACAGTTCGCGCGGCTGAACCCGAAGCAGCCAGCGATCAGACCCAGCCGTCGTTCATCCGCGAATGACGTGTGCGTTCTATTTCACGGTCATAACCGTCGACGGGACGTCGATCCCGTCGCGTCTCGCATGCTGCGCGCAGCATTACGCCGCGCGCTTCGTCGCATCTCGGTACTTCGCGAGTGGGGCGCGGTTGCGCCGTTCGCGTCTGCATGGATGCGTTGGCTTTTGCGGATGACAGCGTATGGACGCGTACCTGCGCGACGACGGCTGACGTGACGATAGCGACGAGGAGCAGACGCTCCGCGCTCCTGATGTTCATGGTGAGGCTCTCCCTTGTCGAATGCAGGCCCTTTTATGTGATCTGAGATCGTGTAATCGCCTCGCGGTCACTGTCTGCGAAAGGCGTAAAAGTGGGCCAGCGATCAATGCTGCAATATGCGTGCCTCTATTGCGAACCCTCGCGTGGTGTGGCTTTCAGCACAAAACGGGCAGTGCGCGGGGCATGAGGTCGGCATCATTTACTCGCCGCATTGGAAAAGACGCCAATCGAAACGCACAGATACGAACCGCGTCGCCGCCACGTCTCGCTACCGCTCGGGCATGCCGACTGCGTGCGTGAGCGTGTTTCATGCGTTAGCTGAAGCGTCACCTGAACGGGAGCGAAGTCATGACGACCAATGTCATTGCCGTGCTGAACGACCTGATTGAAATGTCGAAGGACGGCGAACTCGGCTTCATGAAAGCAGCGGAGGAAGCGCAACACGCGAGCGTGAACGACGCGCTGCTCGAAAGCGCCGCAAGCTGCTCGCGCGGCGCGCGCGAGTTGCAGGACCTCGTGCTGCAACTGGGCGGCAAGCCCGAAAGCGGCGGCAGCGTAGCGGGTGCGCTGCATCGCGGCTGGCTCGATGTGAAGTCGGCTGTCGGCAATCGCTCGGACCACGCGATCCTCGCCGATTGCGAGAAAGGCGAAGACGTCGCGAAGAAGCGGTTTCACGATGCGCTCGAGAAGGATCTGCCCGCCGATGTGCGCGCCGTCGTCGAGCGGCTGTATCACGGCGTGCTGCAAAATCACGATCGCATTCGCGCGATGCGCGATCAGTACGCGGCAATGAAGACCTGAGAAAAAACATGGCCGCCCATGCACATGGGCGGCCATGTTTCGCGAGCGTCGCGTTTCAGGTGACGATCATCCGGCGGCGCCCGGCGGCACTCATTCGGCCGAGATCTTCAGATGGTTTTTCACGCCCTTCACGCCCGACACGTTCTGCACGACGTCCTGCGCGGCCGTCTTGTCCTCGGCGGACGGCACCGAGCCGCTGAGCCACACGATGCCCTGGCGGGTCTTCACGTGAATGTGCGTGGACTTCACGTTCTTCGCGCCGAGCAGTTCCGCCTTGACCTTGGTCGTCACCGTGCCGTCGTCGATGTGCTGGCCGACGCTTTCGGACGTTGCCGGCGGCGCGGACGCCGCGGTCTGCGCAGTAGCGTTCAGTGCGAACGCAACGCATGCGATGCTGCCTGCGGCCTTGAGGAACGGGATGGTTTTCATGGTTTCTCCTTCTCGGTTGATGATCAGGGATGCGGTCCTGTTGTCCGTGCGATCGATTGCGGCCGTCGCCGCCGATGACCAGACCAAAGACCACTGCCGCCGCGGGTTCCGTCTGGTCCGTCGCCGACACGGGAGCGCAAACGCTGTGCGTTGCTCGCGCGACGCACGCGGTGCGTCCCTGAGAGCCGCTCAGCAAGCGATGTGCCGCACTGCCGCATGCTTGCTGTCAAGCTGCCTTTCAAATTCGCGAGAAGGAAGCCGCAACGCTTGTGGCAAGCCGCCGGGCGCTTCGTCGGCAATGCGCGATGATTGGGCTCGAATTTCAGAGCATTTGTAAATTCGGCGCGCAAAGTGCTTATTGGATCGGCATTCGGAACGGACAAAGGCGAGTCAAAACAGAGAGTTGTGAAACTTGGTACGACAGTTGCTTAACCGCTTCCAAACACTGCCGACTCGTAGACTCGAACATAGGAAAGGAAAGTCTGTATGCCGCCTTCAATTGAACTACGCGCAAAGCAATCGTTTGCGCTCACGCCGCGTCTGCAGCAGTCCGTGCGTCTGCTTCAACTGTCGTCGCTGGAATTCCAGCAGGAACTGCGCAACGCACTCGATACGAATCCCTTCCTCGAATACGACCCGAACGTACCCGACGATCTCCAGGCGGATAAGTCGCCCGATGGCGCGACGGCCGACGGCGAAACGTTGCCTGCTGCCGAACGCGACACTGCGCTCGAAGCCTCGGCGGCGGAACCGGCTGCGGAGACGCCCGTTTCGTCTGACGACGGCGGCGGCGAGTTTGCGGGAGACGGATATGGCCGCGGACCGTCGCGCTACAACGGCGACTCGGAAGCGGCGGACCCGACGGAATGGGCGCGCGCACAGCCGACGCTGCACGAGCAGTTGCACGACGCGCTGCGTCTGTACCGGCTCGACGATCGCGATCGCGAAGTGGCGCGGCTCGTGATCGAAGCGCTCGACGACGACGGCTATCTGCGCCAGGATCTCGCCGACCTGACGGACATCGTGGAGTTCGACCCGCCGCTCACGGAAGAAGAGCTGCTGGTCGCGTTGCGTCTCGTGCAGACGCTCGATCGTCCGGGGCTCGCGGCGCGCTCGCTGTCGGAGTGCCTGTCGCTGCAACTCGACGCGATGCCCGCGGATACGCCCGCTCGCGATGTCGCGAAGCGGGTCGTCGAGCATCATCTCGACCGGCTTGCGCGGCGCGAGCATGCGGAGTTGCAGAAGCAGATCGGCTGCGATGCGGAAGAACTGCGGATCGCCTGCGCACTCGTGCGCAAGCTCGATCCAAAGCCGGGCAATTCGTATGGCCGCGCGGACGACAACTACATCGTCCCCGATGTGATCGTGCGCAACGTCCGCAACAAGTGGGTCGTGACCGTGAATCCCGCCGTGCTGCCGCGCGCGCGCATCCATCGGATGTACGCGGAACTGTTCGCGCAGTCGGCGGGCGCGAGCCGCTCGCCGCTCGCGCAGCAGTTGCAGGAAGCGCGCTGGCTGATACGCAATGCGCAGCAGCGCTTCGAGACGATTCAGCGCGTCGCCGAATGCATCGTCGCGCATCAGAGGCCGTTCTTCCAGTACGGCGAGATCGCGTTGAAGCCGCTGGTGCTGCGCGACGTCGCGGAAGAACTCGGCCTGCACGAATCGACGATCTCGCGCGCGACGGGCAACAAGTACATGGCGACGCCGCGCGGCATCTTCGAGTTCAAGCATTTCTTCCCGCGCGAACTCGGCACGGAGAGCGGAGGCACCTGCTCGGCGGCGGCCGTGCGCGCGCTGCTGAAGGAAATGATCGCTGCGGAAAATACGCGCGATCCGCTGTCGGACGTCGCGCTTGCGAAGATGCTCGCGGACCAGGGCGTGCTCGTCGCGCGACGCACGGTCGCGAAGTACCGTCATCTGATGAAGGTGCCGCCGGCGGAATTGCGTCGCCAGGTCTGACGCCGTCTCGAGCCAGCAGAAAAACGGCCGCTCTTGCATGAAGAGCGGCCGTTTTTTTATCCACGATGAAAAGCGCTACATGCCCGTTCCCGAACCTCCCGTCGAGCTCGTGCCTGTGCCCGATCCCGTGGTTGTGCCTGTGGTTGTGCCTGTGGTTGAGCCTGTAGTCGACGTCGGACTCAGATCGATTCTTCCGTAGACGCCATCCGCTTCGTCATTCGGTCCGGCTGCGAAGAACAGCGTAGTCGAAGGCTGGTTGCTGAGGTCATTGCCGAATGCGAGGCCCCATAAGCCGTCGTGGACGATCGGGCTGCCCGTCGCGCCATTGAGCGAGCCCATCGATTGCCCCGTCGATGCGTTGAACGCGTGAATCAGTCCGTCGCCGAAGTTGCCGATCAGTATTGCGCCGCTCAGCGAGCCGAAATTGGCGGGCGCCTGCGCGATGCCCCACGGCGCGTTCAATGCGCCGCCCGTCGCGAAGTGCTGCTTGAGATTGCCTGCCGTGTCGTACACATCGACCATGCCGAGCCCCGCGCCTTTGACGTCGTCGTGTTTTGCGGGGTCTTGCATCGCGTAAGTGACGAACAGGTTCGTGCCGATCGCCTGAATGCCGAACGGTGCGAAGCCGGCGGGAATCGCCGGATCGTGGAAGCCGCCGGGCATCGCGACCTTCGCGAAGCTGGTGTCGAAGACGTCGATCTTGTTGTTGTGGAAGTCGGTGGCATAGAGGAAGTTGCCGCCGTTGTTCGCCGCGAGCGCGAGGCCTTTATACACGGCGCCGCCTGTGCCGTCGTCGTACATGGTGAACGCGTTGGTCGGTCCGACGGCGGGCGCCCACGCGGTGATGGTGCCGCCTTCGCCCGCGAAGATGAACGCGGCGATCCCTGATTTGCCGTTCTGCGTTACGTTGAAGCTCTGCGTGCCGTTGAACACGATGCCCGTCGGCGATGCCGTGCCGTTCTTGCCGTTGGGTATCGTGACCACCAGCGATTGCGGCACGCCGTTGCCGTCATAGAGTGTCGCGACATTGGTGCCGTTGTCCGCGACCCAGGCGAAGCCTTTCGGATTGAAGGCGACACCCCACGGGTTCTTCAGGTTCGGGTCGGTGTGCGATGCGGGCACAGCGCCATCCGAGACGAGTGACGTCGCGGTGAACGACGACTGCACAGGCGGGCTGGGATTGTTCGAGCTGGAACTTCCGCCGCATGACACGAGTGTCGCCAGAGTGGCTGCACACGCCGTAATGCCGAACACCTCGACTAGAGACTTCATGGCCGTACTCCTTTTCCTGTCTTGTCCACAGGACGTGACGGTCATTGAACGAGGGGCGAGCGATGTTTATTCCTGGTCTGCGCAGACTTATTTCGCGCGTGATTTCCAAGGCTGAAGAGGGTGAGTGGAAGGGGGCGTCCTGCAACGAACGGGACGCGTGATTATTCCGTTCTTCTGATTAAAAGCGGAGAGCACAGCCGCGTGCCGTTTGCGCCTGACTCACCCCTCACGCTGACGCAGCGGAAAAATGAACATCGCCGCGCACAGCCCGAGCACGCCGCCGATCAGCGTCTCCCATGCGCGCGCGGCGAGCAGCGGCACCGAGTGTACGCCGCTCGCCGCAAGCGTGACGATCAGCGTAAATGCGAACGCGCCGCATGCGACGTCGTAGCGCTCGGGCAGCGACATCGCGTAGACGATCATCGCCAGCGCGGCCGCGACCCAGATGACGAGCGGCGCGTGCTCCGCGACCGGCAGGCAGACGATGCCGAGCGGCACACCGACGAGCGTGCCGATGATACGTCGTCGCACGCGCTGCACGGTGCCTGTCGCTGAGCCCGCGACGACATACGTGCATGCTGTGATCGCCCACGCCGATTCCTCGATGCCGAACCACGCATTCAATGCAACGACGACGAGCGCGCCGCTCGCGGCTTGCAGACCCATCACGAATTCGGGCGACGGACGCCCGGGCACGGGCGGCGGACCAACGCCGAGCGCGGCGACGAGAGCAGGACGTTCGGCGGGGCCGCTCAGGAGCCGCGGAACGATCGACGCAAGCATCGCGATCAGTCCGGCAATCGCGATCGCGGGCAGATCGGCGAACACCAGGTGTGTGCTGTACGCCATCAGCTGTCCAATGTAGATCTGCGAGCCCAGCCCCGCGCCGAGCACGCCGAAGCGCTTCAGGTAGCCGACGAGGAACGCGCCCGTCACGAGCGTGAGTTCGGGGCCGGCGTGACCGAGGCCGAGAAGCGGCTGCGCGAAACACACGTACATCGCGGCGCCCAACGCGGCGGCCGCGCACAGCGATGCGAGGTCGCGGCTCGACTCGGGGCGCGTCGTGCGCGCCTCCGACACGCTGGCCCACAACGCGAAGCCAGCAGCGAGCAGCCCGACGGACACGTTGCGCGGCAGTCCATGCGTGACATCCTGCAGCGAGCCGAGCGCGGCGGCGAGGCCGTATGCCGTCACGAGGCGCAGTCCCTTGATGCGCCGGTGCGTACCGGGATCGATCCGCTCGAGCCAGTTGCCGATCATGGCAAGGGCATGCCGCAAGCCACCGCCGCGGCGTGCGGGAGACTCGGGCGGCTCGTGATCGGCAGGATCGGTGGAGGATTCCATATGACGCGACGGCTGGCCGCATACCTATGTTCGGAATGGCTACGGAAGTATAGGCAGGATCGGCGACTGTTATCCCAATGCCCAATGCAATCCCTGCGCGAAAAAATCGATGTGTGCAGCCAGCTTAAAAGCGGTCGACATACACAGCACTGCACGCCGACAAGGACACGCCGCGAGCAATCGCCTTGCTATTTTCAGGCGCGCGTACCACTCTGCATGAAGAAAACCGCCTGTTTGCACGCCGGCAACGGGCGCGTCCTTCCGGGTGGAGCACGCCATGATGTCCGCCATCGCCGTTCACGATCCTCACCGTCAATTGCTGCCGTTTCGCGAATCGCTGCTCGCGATGCTCGGCATCGCATTCGTTTCGATGCTGGTCGCGCTGGATCAGACGATTGTGGGCACGGCGCTGCCGCGCATCGTCGCCGACCTGAAGGGCTTCGATTTCTACGCGTGGGTCGCGACGTCGTACATGCTCGCATCCGTCATCACGATCCCGATCTTCGGGCGGCTCGGCGATCTGTACGGGCGCAAGCCGTTTCTGCTCGCGGCGATCCTGTTGTTCACGCTCGCGTCGATACTGTGCGGGCTCGCGACCAACATGCTGTTTCTCGTGGCCGCGCGCGGCCTGCAAGGCATCGGGGGCGGCATCCTGATCGGCACCGTGTTCGCGACGGTTGCCGATCTGTTTCCGGACCCGAAGCTGCGGCTGCGCTGGCTCGTGTTCGTCACGTCGTCGTTCGGCATCGCGAACATCGTCGGGCCGACGCTGGGCGGCGTGCTCACGCAGATGCAGGGCTGGCGGCTCGTGTTCTTCGTCAATGTCCCTATCGGCGTGATGTCGCTGGTTTTCGTGCAGATGTTCGTGCCGAAGCTGCGCCGGCTGAAGGAACGCGGGCCGATCCAGCTCGACTGGCTCGGCGCATTCGTCCTCGCCGTGACGTTCGGTGCGCTGCAACTGCTGATTGAATTGCTGCCGAAGGAAGGCATCAGCGGCACGACGGTCGTGCTCTTCGCGATCACGACCGTCTGCGGGTTGACGCTGTACTTCTGGGAAAAGCGCATGGGCTATCCCGTCGTGCCCGTGGATGTGCTGCTCGACCGCAAGCTCGCGGCGCTGTTCGCGATGGCCGTACTCGGTGGCTTTGCGCTGTTCTCGATGGTGTTCTATGTGCCGCTGCTGTTCCAGGGCGGCTATGCGATGTCGCCGCACGACTCCGGCATGCTGATCACGCCCTTGCTGCTCGGCACGACGGTCGGCAGCGTGCTCAACAATCGCATCGTCACGCGCATCCGCCGCGCGAACGGCCTCATGTATATCGGCTTTGCGCTGTGCGTGATCGGCTGTCTCGCGCTGGTCGCGCTCAAGGGCAACGAGCCGCATATCGTATGGATGGCGTGCATGGGGCTGAGCGGACTCGGGCTCGGCCTCGTCGTGACGAATCTGACGATCTGCTCGCAACAGATCGTCGCGCGCGATCATCTCGGCGCCGTGACGGCGCTGCTGCAATCGCTACGCATCTTCGGCGGGATGCTCGGCACGGCGATCACGGGCGCGCTGCTCGGGCATCTGTACACGCAGGGTGTGAACCGCTCGCTCGATTCGTATCAGGCGGCGCAGTGGCTCAAGTCGTTCGCGAGCCCCGACGTGCTGGTCGATCGCGCGGAGCAGTCGGCGCTGATCGAGCGGCTGGTGGCGGCCGGGCATACGGGCGACCCGATGATGCACATGGCGCGCGAAGCGCTCGTCGTGTCGATCCATATCGGGCTTGCCGTCGCGGCGCTGGCGGCGTTGATCGGGCTGTGCCTCGCGTGGTTCGTGCCCGCCGTGCAGGTCACGTATGCGGAGGCGGAAGCGCGCGGCACGTGACTTCGTTCACGTCGTCATCGAGGTTGTCATTCGGAGTGTATCGGCTTGCTTTCGCCGGGACGGGCGGCCGCTTTTGCTATGATGGCTGTATAGATATACAGTCCTTGTTCAGCCCTTCTGTCCCCGACATTCGTGCCGACCGACGCCCCCGATCCGTATTCCGGGTCTCCCTTCTACTACCTGCTGAACTTCGAGCGCGCCCTCGCGTGGATCGCCGGGCGTTACGACGACCTGCTCGACGACGGCGAGCGCGCTTTTCTGCACACGTTTCTGAACGACAGGGCGCGTTTGCCGCGAGCGTCGCGCGCGCTGCTCGTCCGCATGCTGATGCGCAAGGGCACGCTGTTTCGCACGGGGCGCCTCGCGTACGCGGAGATCGGCTGCCCCGTGCAGGCCGCTGCGCCGCTTGCCGCGCTCGGATGGATCGATGCGGATGCGCACGTGTCGCTCGACGAACTGTTCGCGCTCGCGACGCGCCCCGAACTTCAGCGCATATTCGCCGACGCGCCCGCGCCCAAGAGCGCGCGCAAGGCCGAGTGGCTCGAAGCATTGCGCGCGGACGCGGACCATGCGGCCGATGCGATGCGACGGCGTTATCGCGAATGGGATGCCGCGTCGGATGAAGCCGCGTTGCGCGTGCTCGTCGCGCCGTTGTGCGAGCGCTTCAGGCTGATGTTCTTCGGCAATCTGCATCAGGACTGGTCCGAGTTCGTGCTCGCCGATCTGGGCGTGTTCCAGTACGAGCACGTCGCGTTTGCCGATTCGTCGCGCGCGTTTCAGCAAAGGGCCGATGTCGATTGCTATCTGGCGCTGCACGCGTGCCGCGAAGCGCTGGAGCTGACGGGCGGCGACGCACTGGAGCCGCTGCTCGAAGCCATCAATGCAATCGATACGCAAGACAACGCATGGCTTGCGCTGCGCCGCGCGAAACTGCTGTTCGCGATCGGGCAGTATGCCGAACGCCGGCACGACTGGGATGCGGCGTTGCACGTCTACGCGCGCTGCGCGTGGCCGGGCGCGCGGCACCGGCGCATGCGCGTGCTCGAACGCGCGGGCCGCGATGCACAAGCGCTCGCACTGGCCCTTCAAGCCGCCGACAAACCGGAAAGCGAGGAGGAGTTGCAGCGTCTTGCGCGTATCGTGCCGCGTCTGCAACGACGGCTCGGACTCGCTGTGCACAAGGCGGTGAAAGCGCGCGCCGCACCGCGCAGCATGCTCGAATTGCCGCGTCCTGCCGATCCGCTCGCAGTCGAATATATCGCACGCGATCATCTGTCGACCGACGACGCGCCCGTTCATTACGTCGAGAACGCGCTGATCAATTCGCTGTTCGGCCTCTTGTGCTGGGAGCCCGTGTTTGCGGCCGTGCCCGGCGCGTTTTTCCACCCGTTCCAGCGCGGTCCCGCCGACCTGCACGCGCCCGACTTTCGCGCGCGCCGCGCCGCTCAGTTCGACGCGTGCTTCGCGCAACTCGACAACGGCGAATATCGCGCGACGATACAGCGTCACTTCGAAAGCAAAACAGGGTTGCAATCGCCATTCGTGTTCTGGGGCGTGCTGACGCACGAGTTGCTGACGCTCGCGCTCGATTGCCTGCCCGCTGCGCATCTGAAGCGGTGGTTCGAGCGGCTGCTGTCTGATGTTCGTGCGAACCGTTCGGGCTTGCCCGATCTGATCCGCTTCTGGCCGCGCGAGCGGCGCTACGAACTGATCGAAGTGAAGGGGCCGGGCGATCGTCTGCAGGACAACCAGATCCGCTGGCTCGAGTACTGTGTGCAGCATCGCATGCCCGTGAGCGTGCTCGATGTGCGATGGGTCGGCGGCAACGACGACGCGAATGCGATCGCCAGCGTGGATATCGGCGGCATGAACGACATCAGCGATATCAGCGACGTCAGCGACATCGGCGACACGGAGGCGGCATGACGTACATCGTCGCCGTGCGCACGCTGTGCGAATTCACCGCGCGGCGCGGCGATCTCGATCTGCGCTTCACGCCCGCGCCTTCGGCGCTCGAAGGCATCGCGGGGCATCAGACCGTGACGGCGCGGCGCGCGCCCGGCTACGAAACCGAAATCACGTTGACGGGATCGCATGGTTCGCTCACCGTGCGCGGCCGCGCCGACGGCTACGACCCCGCGCTCAACCGGCTCGAAGAGATCAAGACGCATCGGGGCGATCTCGGACGGATGCCTGCGAATCATCGCGCGCTGCATTGGGCGCAGGCGCTCGTGTATGGACATCTGCTGTGCGTGGCGCGCGAACTCGATGAACTCACAGTCGCGCTCGTCTACTTCGACATTGCCGATCAGAAGGAAACCGTGCTGACCGAGCGGCACACGGCCGCGTCGTTGCGCGCATTTTTCGCGGACCAGTGCGAACGTTTCGTCGCGTGGGCCGCGCGCGAGGCAGCGCATCGCGATGCGCGCAATGGGGCGCTGAACGCGCTGCGCTTTCCGTATCGCGAGTTTCGCAGCGGGCAGCGCGAGCTGTCGGTGGCCGTTTATCGCGCCGCGCGCGATGGGCGCTGTCTGATGGCGCAAGCGCCGACGGGCATCGGCAAGACGCTCGGCACGATCTTCCCGCTGCTCAAAGCGTGCGGGGCGGATCATCTCGACCGTGTGTTCTTTCTGACCGCGAAGACGCCAGGCCGCGCGCTCGCGCTCGCTGCGATCGAATCGCTGCATCGAAGCGAAGTGGCGCTGCCGCTGCGCACGCTCGAACTCGTTGCGCGCGACAAGGCGTGCGAGCATCCCGACAAATCCTGCGACGGCGAATCGTGTCCGCTTGCGCGCGGCTTCTACGACCGGCTGCCTGCCGCACGCGATACAGCCTTGCTGTCGCGCATGCTCGATCGCGCGGCCGTGCGCGAAGCGGCGCTCGCGCACGGCATCTGTCCGTACTATCTCGCGCAGGAGTTGTCGCGCTGGTGCGATGTCGTAATCGGCGACTACAACTACTACTTCGACAGCAGCGCGATGCTGTATGCGCTCACGCAGATGAACGGCTGGCGCGTCGCGGTGCTGGTCGACGAGGCGCACAATCTGCCCGACCGCGCGCGCCGCATGTACAGCGCGACGCTCGATCAGGGCGCGTTTCGCGGCGCGCGTCATGCGGCGCCCGCTGCGCTGAAGAAGCCATTCGACCGCGTGAATCGCGAGTGGAATGCATTGAACCGCGAGCGCAACGCGGCTTATGAAGTGCTGGCCGACCTGCCGACGAAGCTGCAATCGGCGGTGCAGAATCTGATCGCGTCGATCGGCGATCAGCTTGCCGAGGCGCCGCAACCCATCGATGAAACCGTGCTGCGCTTCTATTTCGATGCGCTGCATTTCATGTCGCTAGTCGAGGCGTTCGGCGATCACTCGATTGTCGACGTGATGCTCGATTCGTATCAAGAGGCTGCGCGCGCGAAGACGTCGACATCGCTTTGCGTGCGCAACGTGATCCCTGCGCCGTTCCTCAAGCCGCGTTATGCGGCCGCGCGCGCGACGGTTCTGTTCTCGGGCACGCTCAGTCCGCAGCATTTCTATCGCGACATGCTCGGTCTGCCCGACGATACCGGCTGGCTCGACGTCGAAGGGCCGTTCAGGGCGGAGCAACTGGACGTGCATGTCGCGCATCACGTGTCGACGCGCTGGCGCGACCGCGAGCGCTCGCTCGTGCCGATCGTCGATCTGATCGCGGAGCAGTATGCGCAGCGTCCCGGCAACTATCTCGGCTTTCTGAGCAGCTTCGATTATCTTCAACGCGTCGCCGATTCGATGCGGGAGCGTCATCCGCAGGTGCCCATCTGGACGCAGGAGCCGCGCATGGACGAAGCGGCGCGCGACGCGTTTCTGGCGCGCTTTCGCGCGAGCGGGGCGGGCGTCGGCTTTGCGGTGCTGGGGGGCGCGTTTTCGGAGGGCGTGGATCTCGTCGGCGATCAGCTGATCGGCGCGTTCATCGCGACGCTCGGCTTGCCGCAGATGAACGATATTAACGAGCAGATGCGCCGCACGTTCGACGCGAAATTCGGCAATGGCTATGACTACGCTTATCTGTTTCCCGGCTTGCAGAAGGTCGTGCAGGCGGCGGGACGCGTGATCCGCACCGAGCAGGATGCGGGCGTCGTGCATCTGATCGATGACAGGTATCGGCGGGGGGATGTCAGGCGGCTGTTGCCGAGATGGTGGAGGGTGCAGTAGGTTTTGTTTTGTCTGCGACGCTTTTGGTTTTTTTGCCTTTGCGCAGGCATCCGCGAATGCGGTTTGTGTATGCGACGCTTTTGGTTTTTTTTTGCCCTTTGCGGGCATCCGCGATGCGCCTCGCGGCGCAGGCGTTGCCCCTGTGCGGGGCGGCACTTACTTTCTTTGCCGCCGCAAAGAAAGTAAGCAAAGAAAGCGGGCTCACCCCGCCAATGCTTGACGATTACCCACGGGCCCTCAACGTCCCCGTGTTTCTTGCGGCAGTGTGCTCGCTGATGTTCGTTGCCAACGCGCTACCTGTGCGCCTCACCCGCTTCATGCACGTGTTGCACGGCCAAGGGTATCGCTGTTCCAGCGCCGCATGTCGGTAGTGAATGTGGGTTGCTGTGTTGTACAGGGCAACGCCCGCACTATGCCGGGTATCGCGTAGCGAGGGTGTCCTGTGCGGTGCGGATGCCTACACACAGTTTGCCGCAAAGGGGCCGGGGACATTCGATGTCGCAAGCCGAAATTCGGGTGCACGATGCAGGTGAGGCGCTTAACTTATGCGTTGGCAACGAACATGGGTCATATATGCTGCCGTGTGAAGGATGGGGACGTTGAGGGCCCGTGGGTAATACAGAGCACTAGCGGTGTGAGCGGCTTTCTTTTGCCTACTTTTCTTTGCCGCTGCAAAGAAAGTAAGTGCCGCCCCGCACAGCGGCAACGCCCGCGCCGCGAGGCGCATCGCGGATGCCTGCGAAGGGCGAAGCAAACGAACGCATTCGCGGATGCCAGCGGCAAGCTGAAATAGCAACGCAATCGCGGATGCCCGCGATAAGGGCAAAACAAACCAGCGTCGCAGACAAAAAAAGGATTCGAAAGTGCATACCGAATACCGCTTCACCACGATCTGGCGCATCAACGCGCCGCTCCAGCCGGTGTGGGACGCGATCCACGATCCGGCCGCCTGGCCTCGCTGGTGGAAATGCGTCGAGCGCGTGATCGAAGTGGAGACGGGCGCTAGCGACGGCGTCGGCGCGTTGCATCGCTATACGTGGAAAGGGCGCTTGCCGTATCGCGTTGCGTTCGACATGCGCGTGACGCGCGTCGAACCGCTTGTCGTGCTCGAAGGCGAAGCGTGCGGCGATGTCGAGGGCACGGGATGCTGGCTGTTCTCGTCGCACGGCGCGGTGACGGTCGTGCGTTACGAATGGCGCGTGCGCACGAAGCGCGGCTGGATGAACCTGCTTGCGCCGCTCGCGCGTCCGTTCTTCAAATGGAACCACGACTACGTGATGCAGCAAGGCGGGGAAGCGCTCGCGAGTCTGCTCGATGCGCGTCTCGTCGGCATCGAGCATTCGTCGTGAAGCAAACGCCGCGTCAGTGACGCGCGGCCTTCGGCTCGGGCTTGTCCTTGTTCGAGCCGTCAGGGGCGCTCGCGGGACGCGGCGGTCCCTCGGGTTCCTCGGCGTTGGCAATGCCCGGTTGCGCATCGGGCGCAACGAGCACGTTGCGCTGTGGATTGGATATCTCGATGCCCTTCTCGCGAAACGCCTCGAATATGCGCCGGTTGAATTCGCGCTGCACCGGCCAGCGCGAGCTGTCGCGGCACTGGATCTGGCCCACGAGCGTGACGGACGCGCCGTCGACGGCATCGACGCCCCAGAAGCTGAAGTCCGACAGGATGCCGTCCTTGAACTTGTCGTCCTCGCGCAGCGCCGCGCCGATTTCCTTCAGCGTCGCGGTCGCGAGTTCGACATCCTGGCCATAGGCGATGCTGACCTTCACGGCCGCATTGCCGAGTCCACGGTTCGTGTTGTTTACCGTCGACACGGAACTGAACGGCACCGTGTACAACGAGCCGTCGCCGCCGCGCAGGCGCACCGTGCGGATCGACAGATACTCGACCGTCCCCGACACGCCCGCGAGCGTCACCCAGTCGCCGACCTGCATCGCGTTTTCCATCAGCAGGAAGATCCCGGTGATGAAGTCCTGCACGAGCTTTTGCGAGCCGAAGCCGAGCGCGACGCCGAAGATGCTTGCGCTCGCAAGCAGCGGCGCCGTGTTCACGCCGAGCTCGCTCAGACCCGTCAGCACGACGACGATCGCGATCACGACGAAGAGGGCCGTGCGCAGCATCGGCACCAGCGTGCGCAGACGCGCGGCGCGCACGAGATCGCCGCTCTTCGTCCATTGATCGAGGCGCTTCTCGACCGAGACGTTCGCGACTTCCCACACGACCAGCGCGATTACAGCCGCCACGCAGATCGTGATCAGCGCCGAGGTCAGACGGTGGCCGATCGCGCCCGGACGGAAGAACTGCCACACGCCGATGCCCCACACCTGCAGCAGCACGAGCACGGTGACGACCGCGATGGCAGTCGATACGACGCGCCGTATCAGCGGATAGTAGCGGTACGCGTGCTGATGAAGCAGCGAGCGGCTCTCGCCCTCCTCGACGTGAAAGAGCCGCCCGAGCGCGCCGAACACCACGATCGACGCGATGCGCGCGCCGACCAGCACGATCAGCGACAGCCCGCCCAGATGCAGCAGCGTCCGATAGCCGTTGTGCACGTCGAGCGCCCACACGAACCACAGCGCCATCACGACGAACACGGCGACGCCCGCCCACATGTCGATGAGCCCGTGCGCGAGCAGCTTCATCGGACGCTGGCTCTCGCTCGTGCGCTCCAGCACGAGGGCGGCGATCGGCGCGCGACATTGCAGGATCATGATCGACACCATCACGTGTCCGACCAGCGCAAGCAGCTTGACGAGAGGCAGATGCGCCGCATCGCTGAGGCCGAGCGCAGTGGAAATCTGGATCAGCGCGCCGCCCACGCCGATCACGCTGACGATGCGGACCACCCAGCGCTGCATGAAGAGCGCCCAGCTATCGGGCAGCCGCAACAGGCGCAGGCCGGGCGCGTCGGGTTGCAGGAAAAATCCCGCCGCGATCACGATCGCGCGGCAGATCACATAGAGGTCGATCAATCCGTTGAGCGCGTCGTCCTGAATCGTGCCGTCGTCGGTGAAGAACGACATCAGCGCGCTTGCCGCCGCGACGAAGGCGACGAGCGGCAGCATGCGCACGCACAGTTGCAGCGCGGCGCTCGGCAGACGTTGCAGCGTGGTCCAGTGATGCGCCGCCTGGCGTTTGCTGCGGGCTTCCTTCCGTTCGGCGTCGGCGGTGTCGGGTTTGGCCGCAGGCGTTGCAGCCGATCCCACCGACGACGGCGGTGTCGACATCGACCGCGCAGCGGGGCTCGCGGGTGGGCTACTGTCCGTGGCCGTTTCGGTCGCCGTCGCAGCGACGCTCACGGCTCCTGCTGCGCGCGCCGCGGCATCTTCTTCTGCCTGATGAGCCGCGTCGCGTGCTTCGCGCGCCTCGCGCCGCGCGATGATCGCCGCGCGCGCCCGGCGCAGCACGCGCCGCACGAGCCACTCGAGCGCGATCGCAGGCAGCAGCGTGCCGATCAGCGCGAGCAGCACGCCACCGACCTTCGCGCGTTCGTGCGGATCGGATAGTTGCACGTTCCACCAGTAGCGCGCCGACGACGTATCGAGCAGCACGGCCACCGATCGCTTGAGCGTCGCGCCGCCTTGCGCGAGCCAATGCGCGCCTTGGCGCGCCAGCTGCGATGCGAGGCCGTTCGACTTGAACGCGGCGGGGACGCTCGCGCCCGCTGCGCTCGCCGCCGCCGCAGCCGACGCGCCGGATGCGGGCGCGGGCCCGGCGGGCGTCGCGAGCGCGCCTGCTGCGGCAATCGCCGTCAGCGTGTCTTCGATTTGTGCGCGTCTTTTCGGGTCGTTGAGGACGGCCAGCGCCTCGCGGGCCTGTTCGGGCGTCAGCGTAACAGCGGTGGCGGAGGCGCCCGTCGCGGTCGTCGCCGTGACGGCAGGAAAGGCAGGGACGCTGAACAGCGCCAGCAGGCAGATCAGAAGGAGTTTGCGCATGTAGGGCCGGTGGGCGGCGGCGATGCGCGTACGGCTGGACGCGATGCGGCGCCGGGAGCCACCACGTTTCGACTGAAAAATAAAACGACAGCGGCGGGGCGCCATAAGTTCCGCAACCGGTTCCGCAAACGGCGATCCAGCACGCATCGGAGCGTGCGATGCGCGCTTCGGGGTGCTTGGCTCGGGTGCTTACGCATAACCGTGACGTGGACCCATCCGCATGATCAGCGTTCGCCGTGGAGCGCGGGTCTGCCGAGCGTGCCGTCGACGGCTTCCGTAAAGGTCCGTTCTTCGCGCACGATGAAGCGCTTCGCCTGCGCCATGCGGAAATTGTCGACGGATGCCGGATCGGTGCGCAGCCGCGCGCGGTACGCTTCATAGGCAGCGAGGCTGTCGAACGCGACGAGACCCCACGCAATGTCGTTCGTGCCTTCGTGCGGCAGAAAATAGCCGATCAGGTGGCCGCCGCAGCGCGGGATGATTTCGGCCCAATTCTCGGCGTACTGCCTGAATGCGTCACGTTGAAAAGGATCGATCTGATAGCGGATGAAACAGGTGAGCGTCATGGGGACTCCCGTCGATGTCGTGGGTTGGTTGGCCGCCGTGCAGTCAGACGTGTGGCTGCATGACGGCAAGTATCCGCGACGCGTGTCCCGCGATGTTTCAGCCTGGCTCGAAGTGTCGACGCCTGTTCGGCGGCAGCCGGCGGACGGTGTCGACCGCGCGGCAGCCCCTATGCTTTTAAATGTGTTCTTTCTTCATGTGTTCGTGACGCGACCGGAATGTGTGCTTCCCGCGCCGATCGTAGATGACTGCATGACAGGTAATCATGCAGACTGACGATCACGACGGCGCCGTAGCGATCCGCGTGATGGTTTACCCATCTAAAGTCAAAAAAGCATGCGCCGATAAGAATGTCGATGGACCGACGACGATCGCGCGTTCGTTCACGATGACGGTGCATGTAGTATGTGGACACCGAATAGCGTCCTTGCCGTTCGGACGCAGGCGCGCGAAGGGGGAGGTATGGACGTGCGGCGATTGATCTACCTGTCGGCGAAACCCAGCGCGGAAATCCGTCAGTTCTTCGAGCAGTGCGACTGGCAGGTGAAATCGGTCAGGTCGGTGAAGGAGGTGGCGAAGGCTGTCGACGGTTTCGATGCGGCGGGCGGGCTGCTCGACCTTGCGGCAGGATTGCCGCTTCATGAAATCGAAGCGCTCGATGCCTGCCTGGCGATGCCGAATATCGGCTGGGTCGCGATCGTATCGCCGGGGCAACTCGCCGATTCGACGATGCGCCGGCTCGTGCGCGACTACTGCTCGGACTATGTGACCGTCCCCGTCGTCCCCGAGAGGGCCGTCAGGGCCGTCGGGCATGCTCGCGGAATGGCGACACTCGCGGGCGCGCCGCAACAGGCGCCCGTTCATGCCGTCACGGAAGGCGACATGATCGGCTCATGCGAGTCGATGCAGGCGCTCTTCCGGTCTATCAAACGGGTGGCGTCGACGGATGCGCCCGTGTTCATAGCTGGCGAATCGGGAACGGGCAAGGAACTCACGGCTGCCGCGATTCATCAACGGTCTTCGCGGCGCGATGCGCCGTTCGTCGCGATCAATTGCGGCGCGATATCGCGCGAGCTGGTGCAGTCGGAGCTGTTCGGTCACGAACGCGGGGCGTTTACGGGGGCGACGCAACGCAGGATAGGACGCGTCGAGGCAGCGAACGGCGGCACGCTGTTTCTGGACGAAATCGGGGATCTTCCGCTGGAAAGCCAGGCCAGCCTGCTGCGGTTTCTGCAGGAACGCAAGATCGAACGACTCGGCGGGCAGGAATCGATCGACGTCGATGTGCGGATCATCTCGGCGACGCACGTCGATCTCGATGCAGCCATCGCCGATGGGCGCTTCCGGCATGACCTCTATCATCGGCTTTGCGTGCTGCGCATCGTCGAGCCGCCGCTGCGCGAGCGAGGCGCCGACATCGAACTGCTCGCGTTTCATCTGCTCGGACATTTCCGGCGTGATGCGGGACGACGCTTGCAGGGTTTCGCGCCCGATGCGATGGACGCCATGCGCCGGCACACGTGGCCGGGAAACGTCCGCGAGCTGGGCAACCGCATTCGACGTGCCGTGGTGATGGCGGAAGGCAGATTGATCACCGCGAAGGATCTCGAACTGGATCATCTGGTGGATCAGATGCCCGTGTCGCTGAACGTCGCGCGCGAGACGGCCGAACGCATGGCCATCGAGCGCGCGCTGCTGCGGCATCGCGGGCGCTATGGCGAGGCCGCGCGCGACCTGGGTATTTCCCGCGTCACGCTTTACCGCCTGATGGATGCCTACCGGATGCGCGAGCCGGACAGCGCCGAACCAAAGCCCGACAAACGCCACGACGACCACGACGACCACAGCGAGCCGGATTGACGAATCCGGCGACGTCGGCGCACGTGCCGCGCGTGCACAGATAGCGGGCACCGGACGCCTGGAGCGCCCCCGCGCGACCTTGCCTGATATCTCCAGCCGCCTCTGTCAAAATGAGCAGCGGAATCTTCCGCGCAACCGTTGCTGAACGAGGCTAAAAGCAATGCCCAGCTCAACCAGGCCGAGCCGTGTGAAAAAACCGTCGATGCATGCGGCAGCGCAGGCATCCCGCGCGTCCGCGCGCCCGCGTGAAACCTCTGCCGGCGGGACGTCCGCGCATCCCGCGATCGATGCGCAAGTCGTGCTCGTGCTGCAAGGCGGCGGCGCGCTCGGCGCGTATCAGGCGGGTGTGTACGAGGCGCTGCACGACGCAGGGATCGAGCCCGACTGGGTGATCGGCACGTCGATTGGCGCGATCAACGGCGCGATCATCGCGGGCAATCGCCCGGCGGACAGGATGAGCCGTCTGCGCGCGTTCTGGGAGCGCGTCACGTGGAAGGGCTTCGCGGACCATCACAACACGTGGCTGTCGGCCTTCGCGCCCGCCGCCGCGAACATACCCGCATCTCTGACGGCCGCATGGAGCGCATGGGCGGCATGGATGCCGGCCTACGAGCAATGGCTGCGCAATCTGTCGATCATGTCGCACGGCATTCCGGCCTTCTTCACGCCGCGCGCCGATGCGTGGCTCGGCCTGCAAGTGCCCGTCGGCCTCGAGCACGCCGCGTTCTATCGCACCGAGCCGTTGCGCGAGACGCTCGCGTCACTGATCGACTTCGATTATCTGAATGGCAAGGCAACGCGGCTGACGGTCGGCACGGTCGGTGTCGGCAGTGGGCAGATGCGCTATTTCACCAACCGCGACGAAGCGCTCGACGTGCAGCACGTGATGGCATCGGCTGCGTTTCCGCCGGGCTTTCCGTCCGTGCGCATCGACGGCGAGGCGTACTGGGACGGAGGCATCTATTCGAACACGCCGCTCGAAGCCGTGCTCGACGACCGGCCGCGCCACAGCTCGGTGATCTTCACCGTGCAGTTGTGGCCCGCGCACGGCGACGAGCCCGCATCGATCCACGAAGCGATGAGCCGGCAACGCGACATCCAGTATTCGAGCCGCGCCGAGAGCCATCTCGAACGGCAGCGGCAGATTCACCGGCTGCGTCACGTGATCCGCGAACTGGGCAAGCATCTGCCTGAAAACGAACGCGATACGAAGGCCGTCAAGGAACTGCTCGGCTGGGGCTGCGGGACGACGATGCAGGTAATCGAACTCGACGCGCCGAGCTTCGGCAGCGACGAGCTGCACAAGGACATCGATTTTTCGGCGGACGGCATCAGGCGGCGCTGGCAGGCGGGCTACGCGGACGCCCAACGGATGATCGGACGCGCGCCGTGGCGCGCGGAGCCGGACCCGATGGAGGGCATATCGATTCATCGTTCGGAGCCGCAGACGGCTTGAGCCATCCGTTGTGCAGCGGCGACGAACGGCGATGAACGGCGGCGGCACGTCGGAAACATTGCGCAAACAAATCGGCGTGATGTACCTTGAATGAAGGCATCGGCAGATGGGACGTCCACGACAAGAACGACATGACTCATCCGAATGCGGCATTGATCGAGCGGTTCTACGAGGCGTTCCAGCGGCTCGACGTCGACGCGATGGCAGCGTGCTACGCGTCCGACGTGACGTTCAGCGATCCCGTCTTCGGCGAGCTGCACGGCGCCGAAGTGTCCGACATGTGGCGCATGCTGGCGTCCCGCGCGCAGGAGTTGACGCTTGCTTTCAGTCACGTCGTTGCGGACGATGCAACCGGCAGCGCGCACTGGGTTGCGAGCTATGTATTCAGTCAGACGGGCAGGACGGTCGTCAATCCGATCGATGCGCGCTTCGTGTTCCGCGACGGGCTGATCGTCGAGCATCGCGATCGCTTCGATCTGTGGCGCTGGGCAAGTCAGGCGTTGGGCGCGAAGGGCGCGCTGTTCGGCTGGACGCCGTTCGTGCAGAACGCGATTCGCGCGCAGGCCCGACACGGGCTGGCGGCGTGGCGTGCAAGGGACGCGTGAAGGGAGCACGAGGGCTCGAAGGGCGCGGGAAGCGCCCCTGATGGGCAGGCGGAACGCGCACATATCGCACATACGCGGCGCAATGCAGGCATCGTGCCGTTTGCGTATGCGTGGCATTGCGCTTGCGAAGCAGGCAGAACGAACGACATAGCGAGGCTCCAATGCAAGTCGTGGATGCTGCATGGCAGGAATGGCTCGCGACCAACGTACGTCGCGGGTGTACGCAGGACTCGATGGTTGACGCGATGGTGCAGGCGGGCTTCGATGCATTGGCGGCGCGCGAAATCGTGGGCCGCGCGGCCGCCGAAAACGCCGTGGAGGCCGAGGCCGCCCAACCATCCGAAGGCGAGCGCGCCTACGAATACGATGCGTGCCCCGTGGCGGCGGGCAATATCGTGCGCACGCATGACCGCGACGTGCCTGTCGTGCTGCGCGTCGATCGCCCGCAGGTGATCGCCTTCGACGACGTGCTGTCGGACGGCGAATGCACGGAGCTGATCGAGCGCGCGCGAAACAGGCTGAAGCGCTCGACGACCGTCAATCCCGACAGCGGACAGGAAGACGTGATCACGCTGCGCACCAGCGAGGGCTTCTGGTTTCAGCGCTGCGAGGACGCGTTCATCGAGCGGCTGGACCGCCGCATCGCCGGGCTGATGAACTGGCCGCTCGAACACGGCGAGGGCCTGCAGATCCTGCACTACAGGGCGGGCGGCGAGTATCGTCCGCACTTCGACTATTTTCCGCCCGCGCAATCGGGCAGCGCGCTGCACACGGCGCGCGGCGGCCAGCGGGTCGCGACGCTGATCGTCTATCTGAGCGATGTCGAAGGCGGCGGCGAAACGGTGTTTCCGGACGCCGGCATTACCGTGATGGCGCGACGGGGCGGCGCCGTCTACTTCCGCTACATGAACGGACGCGGACAACTCGATCCACTGACGCTGCACGGCGGCGCGCCTGTCACGGGCGGTGAGAAGTGGATCATGACCAAGTGGATGCGCGAGCGCGCGTACGTGTAAGCGCAGTCCGGCGCGCGAGTAGCCTCTTTGCGCGCGCATAAAAGAATCAGGAATGGCGTGTGCTCATTGCGGCGTGTGGACGCGCGGACAGCCGGCGTTCGATGCGACGCGTGAGCGCCGTCCCGACTGGAAAAAAGAACTCGGGGGACCACGATGGATAACTATCAACTGGAAAGCGAGTTGCACCACCTCGAGCGCGTGCTCAGCCATATGGCTGCCGAGCATCGGTTTCCGCTCTCGTATTGGCGCACCCGGCTCAACACGGTGCTCGCGGCGCCGCTGGTGCCTTCGCAGCGAACACGCGCGCGCAAGCTCGACGACATGCTGCGCACACTCGAAACGCGCGCGCCGGAGATCGGCTGACGGCACGTTCGATCGTGCGTGACGATGCAACATGGGAGCGTAAAACGACAAGACGTGGGCCGCGTTGCGACGCGGCCCGGCCCGTTTCGGTTCGATATGTTTATCCTCTCGCGCGCACGGAAGCACGCTCATGCAGCCGTGTTACGCACGAGGCTGACGCCGGATCGCGTCAAAAGCAAAAGATGAAGATGGGCTAGTTCAACGGCACGCTGGCCGAGCCCGGCGAAGCGGCATCGCTTGCATGCTCGCGGCCGAGCAGCAGATCGACTTGCCCGAGCAGGATCTCGCGTGCAACGGGCTTGTGCAACGTGCACTCGCAATTCAGATCGGTGGGGATATCCGGCGAAGCGCTCCACAGGATCACGGGCATGCCGTCGAGTCCGGGATCGCTCTTGAGCGTGCGGCACACTTCGGCGCCATTCATCCCGGGCATCATCAGGTCCGTGATCACGAGCGCGGGATGCACGCGCTGCGCAAGCTCGACGCCCTGGCGGGCATTGAAGGCCGTGAGCACGTGAAAGCCCTCCAGCTCGAGCAGGAGCGCCCATGCAATCAACAGATCCGGCTCGTCGTCGATGAGCAGGATGGTAGGAAGACGGCTGTCCGATAGTGCGTTCGAATCCATGTACGCAGGCGAGCTCGTTATTCGCAGACCGGAATCCGGCGCATGCGATGTGTCATCGTTTAATTGGTTCCGGCGCACGCACGACGCGTGCCACTCGAATGACAGGTTCATTCGAATCGCCGCACACTCATCACGCGGCCATGGAGCACATACGTCGTCGTCGAGCGCTGGCGGGGCTTGCCGACGTTTCGACCCCGCCGTTGAAGAGCGCCAGGCGGGCGTGAGTGCTGCTGTCGTGGAGCGTTGCAATTCGCAAAAATTATCGATGTCGTTGTAAGTTCTGACCCGCAGCGATGACGATGTGTGCCGCGACATGCCGCATGGGTTCAAGCCCGTCATCGCATGCGATACGCGCCACGCGGCGCTTGACGTCGGGTCCGATGGTGTCGTTTCGGGTAGACTGTAGGGCTATGGAAAGACTATCCAGCCGATCGCGCACGGTGATCTCCGTCGACGCCACGCAGGTATTCGAGCTGTTGCCCGACGCGTGGCTCATCCTCGACGAGCGCTGCGAGGTCGTGGCCGCGAACGCGCGTTATCGCGAGATGCACGGTGTCACGCTGTCCGATATCCAGGGCTGTTCGATCCACGACATCAATCAGGTCGGTCCGCAATCGCAGCGGGAATTGCGCCGCAGCTGGCTCGATTCGCTGCTAGCCGGTCTCGTGCCTGGCGAGCCGCGCCTTTCTTCGCTGATCCGTTATGACACACCTGCGCCAGACAGCAGCGATGGCGCGCTGATGCCGCGCTACTGGCAGGCGCGCGCGTCGATGATCGAGCCGAGCGACGGCCGGGCGCCGCTGATCGCGATGTGCATGATGGACGTGACCGAGTCGCTTGCGATCACCGAGCGCGATCAGCGCGAGCGCGAAAAGCTGCGTTCGCAGGTGCGCCGGCGCCAGGTGCTCGTCGACGAAGCGAACGCGGAACTGCGCATGCATCGCGAGCAGTTGCGCCAGGCGCTCGAGTTCGCGCATGTCGGCGCGTGGGAGCTCAATCCGGCCACGGGCGCGATCGACGCCACCGAACAATGCAAGATCAACCTCGGGCTTTCGGCATCCGATGCGCTGACCGAGAAGCGTCTTTTCGACGAGCTGATCGACCAAGCCGACCGCGCCCGCGTGAAGGACGCGATGCAAGGCGCGCTCAAGCGGCGCGAGCACTTCGAAGTCGAGTTCCGCGTCACGTGGCCCGACCTCACTGTGCGCTGGGTGCTGCTGCGCGGGCTCGGCCGCTATCACGACGACAACGCGCTGAAGTCGATTGTCGGCTTCACGCTCGATATCACGTCGCGCAAGGAGGCCGAGCTCGAACAGCGCGCGATCGCCGAATCGGAAAAGCGCGCACGCAAGCATAGCGACGAAGCCGCGCGCGCGATGGATCGTTTCGTCACGGCCGTCAGCCACGAGTTGCGCTCGCCGCTCGGCGCGATTCTCTCGTGGACGACGCTGCTGCAGCGTGCCGCCGATCCCGCCCACGTGACACGCGCGGCGGGCGTGATCGAGCGCAACGCGCATCAGCTTGCGCATATGGTCGACGATCTGCTCGACAGCGGCGCGATCGCGACGGGCAAGCTGTCCGTGAATCTTCAGCCCGTCGATCTGGGCGCGCTCGCAGGCAACGTCGCCGAGGACATGCGCATGTCGGCGGAAGCGAAAGGATTGCGCTTCGTGGTCGGCGAGCTTGCGCCGTGCATCGTGATGGCCGACGAAAGCCGGATGAAGCAGGTCGCGTGGAATCTGCTGTCGAATGCGGTGAAATTCTGCACGCAGGGCGAAGTCGAATTGAGCGTAACGGTAAAGGGTCAGCAGGCCGAACTGTCGGTGCGCGATACGGGTTGCGGCATCGAGCCCGATGCGCTGATGCGCATTTTCGAGCGCTTTCGCCAGGTCGATCCCGAAAGCGGCGGGCGCGTCGCGGGGCTGGGTCTCGGGCTATGGCTCGTCAAGCATCTCGTCGATCTGCATCACGGCACCGTCGCAGCCGAGAGCGCGGGGCGCGGTGAGGGTTCGACGTTCAGGGTGACGCTGCCGCTCTATCGTTGACACCTCGTCGAGCGAAACGTGCGGAAGTGCGTTAGCGTTCGCCTATAGGTGCATCCCTATAGGTACATCGATTGGGTACATCGATTGCTGCCCGCAGCGCTGCCGCCGTGCATGCGGCATGCGCCGCGCCCGTTCAATTCGCGTGAGGAACACACCATGCCGATCGATTCCCGCATTGCCGAGGGCCTGCCTTTTCCGCTCGGCGCGACATGGGACGGCCGGGGCGTCAATTTCGCGCTCTTCTCCGCCAATGCAACGAAGGTCGAGTTGTGTCTGTTCGACGAGAAGGGCAAGAAGGAACGCGAACGCATCGAACTGCCCGAATACACCGACGAAGTGTGGCACGTGCATGTCGCCGGATTGAAGCCGGGCACCGTCTATGGCTATCGCGTGCATGGTCCGTATGAGCCCGACGCCGGTCATCGTTTCAATCCGAACAAGCTGCTGCTCGATCCGTATGCGAAGGCGCATGTGGGCGCGTTGCGCTGGGACCCGTCGCTGTTCGGCTACACGCTGGAATCTGAGGACGACCTCACATTCGACGAGCGCGACAGCGCGCCGTTCATGCCGAAGTGCCAGGTCGTCGATCAGACGTTCAACTGGACGCATCCGACTCGCATCCGCGTGCCTTGGGACCGCACGATCGTCTACGAGACGCACGTGCGCGGCTATACGAAACGTCATCCCGGCGTGCCCAAAGCGATGCGAGGCACCTTCGACGGTCTCACGCAAAAGGCCGTGATCGACCATATCAGGCGTATCGGCGTGACGACGATCGAACTGCTGCCCATTCATTCGTTCGTCAACGATCAGTATCTGCTCGACAAGGGGCTCACCAACTACTGGGGCTACAACACGATCGGTTTTTTCGCGGCCGATCCGCGTTACTTCGCGCGCGGCCCTGGCGCGGTCGACGAATTCAAGGCGATGATCGACCGCCTGCACGACGCCGGCCTCGAACTGATACTCGACGTCGTGTACAACCATACGGCCGAGGGCAACGAACGCGGGCCGACGCTGTCGTTTCGCGGGATCGACAACGCGTCGTACTACCGGCTGATGCCTGAGCAGAACCGCTATTACATCAACGATACGGGCACGGGCAACACGCTGAACCTGTCGCATCCGCGCGTGCTGCAGATGGTGACGGACAGCCTGCGCTACTGGGTCACGGAGATGAACGTCGACGGCTTCCGCTTCGATCTCGCGACCATCCTCGGGCGCGAGCCGTATGGTTTCGACGAAGGCGGCGGCTTTCTCGACAGTTGCCGGCAAGACCCGATCATCTCCAGCGTGAAGCTGATTGCGGAGCCGTGGGATTGCGGGCCGGGCGGCTATCAGGTGGGTGGTTTTCCGCCGGGCTGGGCCGAATGGAACGACCGCTTTCGCGACACGGTGCGCGGGTTCTGGAAAGGCGATGAAGGCGAGGCCGCCGATCTCGCGACACGCATCACGGCATCGGGCGATTTCTTCAACCGGCGCGGCAGGCGTCCGTGGGCCAGCGTGAACTTCATCACCGCGCACGACGGCTTCACGCTAAACGATCTCGTGTCGTACAACGAGCGTCACAACGAAGCGAACGGCGAGGACAACAACGACGGCCATAGCGACAACCGCTCGTGGAATTGCGGCGTCGAAGGGCCGACCGACGATGCCGAAGTGATCGCGTTGCGCGAGCGCCAGAAGCGCAACATGCTCGCGACGCTGCTGTTTTCGCAAGGCACGCCGATGGTGCTCGCCGGCGACGAATTCGGCCGCACGCAGAAGGGCAACAACAACGCGTATTGCCAGGACGATGAGATCAGCTGGGTGGACTGGACGGGCATCGACGACGACGGCCGCGCGCTTATCGAATTTGTGCGCAAGCTCACGACGCTGCGCCATGCGCTGCCCGTGCTGCGACGCAATCGCTTTCTCACGGGCGAGATGCGCGAGGACATCGGCGTGATGGACGTGAAGTGGCTGAGTCCCGCAGGCGTCGAATTGACGGGCGACCAATGGGACGATGCGACGATGCGCTGCTTCGGCCTCGTGATCGACGGCCGCGCGCAGGCGAGCGGCATCCGCAAGCCCGCATCCGATGCGACCTTGCTGCTGGTCGTCAACGCGTATCACGACGTCGTCGACTTCACGCTGCCGGAGATACCCGGCAGCGATCAATGGAGCTGCATGATCGATACGAACGCGCCCGAGCGAGACGAATTGCCGGACTTCGAATCGGGCGACGTCTATCAGGTGACGGGCCGCTCGATGCTGCTGTTCGCGCTGCACGCGAAGGGCGAGACACAACGGATCTTCGATCGGCTGGGAGAACGTTTGACGGCCTAGCGCTTATGTCAGCGACGGGCCGATCAAATCGAACATCGAAGCCCGTTGCTGACACGTCAGACATTCACGCACTGCGCGCAACCGTCCCCTGCGATGCGAAGCGCGCCGTACGCCGGATGTAAAACACGCGTTGAAAATGGCGCTTTTTTACAGCAGTGCTTTACGAGCCGCGGCAGCGCTGGGAAGTTGCGGCGCGTTGCACGGCCCCGCAAATTAGTGCTCAAGACTCAGATATCAAGCCGCGAGATCTTCGTGCCTTCGAGCGATACGCCCGCCATCAGGCCCGCATTGGTCAGCACGAACGCCTGAACGGGCGCCGTGGCCGTCGTCGAGTCGATGTTGCCGTTCGCACCCACCTTCACGAGCGCGACCGTCGCATCGCCGCCGACCGACCAGCCCTGGCTGTTGCGGAAGCGGTCGAGCGCATCCTGCGTCATGAAGAGAAAGATCACGCCCTTCGACTGCGCGCCGATCTGCAGACCGAACGAGCCGGCTGCCGTGCTGTAATAGCCGACCGGTTGCCCGCCGACACGCAACGCGCCCTGGCCATACTGACCCCCGATCCAGAAGCCCGCCTGCACGACCGACGGAAACACCAGCACGCCACGCGATTTCGCGACGAGCTCACGCGAGCCGTGGACGCTCGTATAAAGGCGCGACAGCGTTTCATCGACGCTCGAATTGATCGCTCTGCGCTTGTCCGCGTTACTGGTTGCTGTCGTGGAGTTCGAAGGCGTCGTCGTGCAGCCGGCGAGAGCCATGCTGCCGGCGGCGAGTGCGGCACCCGTGCTGAAGATGAAATTTCTTCTATGCATTTGAGTTCTCCTGTCTGTCAACGCAAAGTCCACGGTTTGCGCCTCCCTGGGTGCATCACCGCGCCGATGAGGGTCGCGAAACCCTTGATTGGCAAGGACTAACGATATGGCAGCAGTCCGTGTGCCCACTGAGGCCCTGAAACGTTGGACGTCGCGCGCGCGGGGCACGATGAGACCTGACGGTACGAGCGCACTCACGAACCGCGCGATGCGTGTATGAATTACAAGCCGTCGTTTCGCTGCACGTTATCCGATTCGGACACGGCCCGCTTCAACAGGGCGAGCAGGCGTTGCGGCGTCAGCGGCTTTGCGCAATGCGCGTCGAAGCCCGCTTCACGCGCGCGCTCGCGGTCGGACTGCGATGCGTAGCCCGTGCACGCGATCAGCAACATGTGGGAAGTCGACGGCGACGCACGCAGACGTCGCGCCAGTTCGAGTCCGTCGACGCCCGGCATCGCGATGTCGAGCACGACGGCAAATGGCTGCCATGCGGCCGCGAATTCGCAGACATCCTCCGCGCCATGCATTGCGCGGCACTCGAAGCCATTGGCGTACAGCAGCAGTTGCAGCGCATCGGCGGCATCCGCGTAATCGTCGACGACCAGTACGCGCCGGTGATTGGACATATGCGTGGGAATCGGCCGCCATTGCAATACGTCGTCACTGTCGCGCGGGTTTTTCGTAGCCATCCCCGTTGATCTCCCGTCACTCTCTCCCCCAAGGCACCGAATCGAGCAAGGGCCGGACCCGAGACGCGACGTGTTTTCAAATGCATTCAACACCTCGAATTGACAATTACGGCGCCGCCTGGGGTTAACCAGTGGGCTCAGTGAGGCGAACATAATCGCCGCACGCTAATGCGAAGGAATAAACATAAAACATGTTGTTTATAAGTCGGCCATCGGCTTTATTCATGCGACATAAACGGTCATTCGGATTTATATTCTGAATGGCGCGACAAAGCGGATTGAAACAGGGCGCCGGCAACGCGCAATACGATTGCCGGAATGCGTGCCTCCAATAAAACAAGCCAACGAGGGCTTTAATGAAACCATCGTCTGTTATTGGGCGGCGCGCATTCGGCATTGTCGGCGGCGCGGCGCGTCTCGCAAGCGCGGAGCTATTGCGCAAGATGCATTACGCGAATTCGGCTGCACGCCACTTTCAGCCGCTCGATATTGCTGTCGAACGCGGCGCGAGTGACAAGCGCCGCGACTCCAATCCACCTGTTGCCGGTTCTGCGGAACACCAGCTGCGCACATTCGACGCGATTCGCGATTTCGAACAGCGCGGCGTGCTGGCCGTCGCGTTGCCGTGTTTCGAGAGCCATCTGTTCATCGACGAATTGCAGGCGAACACGCGTGTCGTGGTGGTCGATATGATCGCTGCGCTCTTTGCACATATCCGGCAGCGTTTTCCGTTCGCGCGGCGCGTCGGCGTGCTGACTTCGCCGCTGCTGTGCGAGCGGCGGCTTTTCGAATGTTACGGCGCGCGCGTGCGTATCGACGTGGTCAGCGTGGGAGTCGAGGACGCGGGCGCGCTGCGTGCCGCCTGTGACTCGCTGATTGCGCAGGGCGTCGATGTGCTGTTGCCGGCCACGATCGATAGCGCGCTATCGGTGCAACGGCTCGGCGCGCTCGCGGTGCCCATCGTCGACTCGTACGCAGCCTACGCGCGGCATCTGATCACAGCCGATCATCGCAAGCCGGCGCGCCAGATCACGCTCGGCGTCGTCGGCGGAGTGGGGCCCGCCGCGACCGTCGACTTCATGCACAAGGTCGTGCGCAATACGCCCGCCGTCCGCGACCAGGACCACATCAAGATCATCGTCGAACAGAACCCGCAGATTCCCGATCGCACCGATTATCTGATGGGCAATGGCGTGGACCCGACGCTCGCGCTCTATGCAACTTGCCGAAAGCTCGAAGACGGCGGCGCCGATGTGATCGCCATTCCTTGCAATACCGCGCATGCGTTCATCGCGCCGATTGAAGCGCGATTGCGCGTGCCCATCGTCAGCATGATGAGCGTGACGGCCGATCATCTGCGTACGACATTTCCCGCAGTCGAACATATCGGTCTGCTCGCAACCGATGGCACGCTTGCGAGCGGCGTGTATCGAAGCGCGCTCGAAGCGCGCGGACTGACCTAGGTCTTGCCGTCCGCCGCGATGCAGGCACGGGTGACGAAGGCAATCTACGGGACGCGCGGCGTGAAAGCGGGCTACACGAGCGGCGAATGCGTCGACGACATCATCGCCGCGATCGAGAGCCTGCTGTTGCAGGAAGTCGAAGTGATTCTGCTGGCGTGCACGGAATTGCCGCTGCTCTTTCCGCAAGCGGCCACCGTTTCGCGCCGAGGCCGCACCGCGCACCTCGTCGATCCGACCGACGTGCTCGCGAAATGCTGTGTCGAGTTCGCTTTGGGCAAGCCGATCGCAGAGCAGGCGAGCGCGCCTCTGGAAAGTGTGCCCGTCGACTATGCTGCATTGGCCGCGCGAGTCGAAAGAGGAGTGGTACTTAATGCCGGGGTTCTTTGAAGCGCAATCGCATTGCGACTCGCGTATTTCCTTTCTGACGACTTTCCATAAAAAGAGTCAGGTGAATTGTTAATTCTTCTTGGTGGACGTTTCACAATACTTTCTTGATCCGACGTCAGACTCTGCTCTCTTGTCTTGCACGCGTAGAAGAGCAGAACACAACAGCGCAAGCTTGACCCCGGCATCGTTCGCGTGCCGGGGCCTTTTTTGTGTTGTTGCTTGCTCGCAGACGCAACGGACTCAGACGAGCGGCAGCGTCTGACGTTGCAGCGTCGGCTTCATGACCGGCGTGAGCGCGTCGAAGATGCGCTTGCCTTGCTCTTCATCGATCAGGCTGCCGAGCAGCGAGCGAAAGCGCGGCTCTTCGACGCCCGACACGATGTATTGCCAACGATACGCGTCGAGCATCGCCGCCTGCACTTCCGCGAATTCGGCGTGCATCAGCGTGCGGCCCACATGCTCGCAAAAGTACGCGGCATCTTCTTTCGCCTGGATCTGCACGAGCCCATCGACGCCCGCCACGAGCGCGATCAGATCGCCGACGGCGGCGTCGCGCTCGGGCTTGCCGAGCTTCGCGTCCTCACGCATCCATTCGAGTTCGTCGATGATCGCGTGCTGCGACTCTTCCTTCCAGTGATACATGAACACGTCCTTGAAGAGCGGCGACAGGCTGTCGTCGGCTTCGATGCTCTGCCGGTAGTGCACCTGCGAGAAGATTTCGATGTGGCACGTCAGCGCGAGAATCGACCATGTCGATTTGCCGAGCACGAAGGAAGCGACATCGTCGGCATCGGGCAGGAAGCGATAACCCGCGGGCATGTCTGCGCCCGCGAGCAGTTCCATGCGGCGGAACAGCTCCTGGTGCTTCAGTTCCTCGTCGGTGAGACGCACGATCGCTTCGAGCGCGATCTGGTCGCCTAGCGCGTGATCGCGTCCGAGTTCGAGCATCTTCGCGCCGATGAAGCGTTCGACGAGCCGGAACATATTCGCGTAAGTGCGCCCCTGTACCTGCGACCAGAAACGGCGTTCGGCTTCATTCAGGAACGGCAGGCGATAGGCCTGGGACAGCCCGTCGGGCAAAAACTTCTGAGTGGTATCGAGCGTGCGTCCGCGTATCACGTCGTCGTCGATGTCCCAGCGGATGCGCTTGGACACTTCGACGCATTTGGCGTAGCGATGAGAAGGCAGTGAATACTCTACGGCTTGCATCTTCGGATTCCTGTCGGCCCCGGCGCTGAAGCCAGGTGGGCCTGCGATGGGGGCAGTTGCGGGATTGCAGTGGGGATGGCGCCAGAAAGAGAACGACGCAAGAAGGCGCCGACTCAAAGCGCTGCGCCGCGGCCAGCTGCGTGTTGCGCGTCGTGACGTATCGCTCAGGAACGCATTCTGTTGACGGCCGTCGCAACGGACATGAGACACGCGTCCCGGTGTGGCCGATAAGCACCGCAACAACGCGGAAAAAAGCCGGGACAGACGCCCCGATGTGCGCCCTGATATGTGCCGCGCAAAGCGGCGCATGAGCGTCACGCGAACGTCTCACATGACCGTCATGTAGTGGGCGCGTCGAAGCCCGCCTTGCGCGCCATCACGATCGCCTGCGCGCGGCTTTCCACTTCGAGCTTCGAGAAGATGCTCGTGATGTGATTGCGCACGGTCTTCTCGGAGAGACCGAGTCGCGCAGCGATCTGCGCATTGTCGCGACCGCCCGCGATCAGTTCGACGATCTCGCGCTCGCGCCGCGTGAGCGACGAGAACACCGGGTCGGCCGCATTCGCGGGCGGCAGGAACGCGCGCACTTCATTGCGCCAGCGCTGCCACGCGGGCTCGCAATCGAGCGTCAGATGGTTGTCGCTTTCGAGCGGCACGAAGCGCGCGCCCGGAATCATGCTGGCAAGCAGGCGGCTTTCTTCGAACGGCACGCGCGCGTCGCGCACGGCATGCATGACGAGCGTCGGACACTGCACGTGCGGCAGCAGATCGACGACGTCGATGCTATTAAATACGCGCATGATGCGCGCAGCGTTTTGCGGCGTCGTCGAAATACGTTCGAGTTCGTTGAACCAGCGATGCTGTTCTGCGCTGCCGCCCGGAATGAACTGCGTGGTGAAGAACTGGCGAAACGCGGGATTGTGCTGGCCCCAGCCGATCTCGGCGAGCTTGATCAGCGTCTGCGCTTCTTCGCGCGACTGCTCCGTGCGCGAACGGACGAGCCGTCCGCGTGCATAGCCGCCGTGCAGGATCAGATGTGATACGCGCGCGGGAAACGCAACGGCATACGTGATTGCAATCGACGCGCCCTGCGAAATGCCGAGCAGCGCAAAGCGATCGACGCCGCTCGCATCGATGATGGAGACGAGGTCGTGCTTCCACGCATCGAATGAGATATCCGCGACGTCGTGATCGGACAGACCGCAGCCGCGCTGGTCGTAGCGGATCAGCGTGTGTTCGCGGCACAGTTCCGCGATCATGTGATGCCAGACGGGACTGTCGGGATCGAATTCCAGATGGCTCAGCCAGTTTGCGGCCTTGACGATGGGCGGTCCCTTGCCTGTCGTCGCGTACGCGATGCGCATACCGTCGCGGGCCGTGCACAGCCGTATCTGTTGCCTGCAATGCGAGGCGGACGCGGGCATGGGCCTCCCGGCGGCGAATGACAAAAGCTTGCGAACAATGCGACGCGCGCTTTCATTGAGCTTATCACCGCAGGGATTTTTTGCCGCATGAACACGCGGGCACGCGACGCTTCATCGATAGAAATACGCCGAACGTATGAAGCACGTGACGCATTACGAAGCCACGTGAACGCACGGAACGAAGAGCGGCCCGTTTACGCGCCGATGCTCCGGGCCGATTTCTCGACGAGCGGCGTAGCCATCGCGCAGGCGGCCTGCACGCATTGATTGACGAGATCGCCGAATGCGTTCGCGTTGTGCGTGCCGTTCAGCGCGCCCACTTCATCGACGCGCGCCGACTGTCCGCCGATACCGACGATCAGTTGCGCGCCGGGCGCGCGCTCGCGAATGCGCCGCAACAGATTGCGCAGATAGGGCGGCGCTTCAGGCGCATCGAGCGTGATCACGCAGATGATCGCCGCGCCCTCGATGCCGAGCGTATCCGCGTGGCCGCGCCTGAAGTGCGCGTAGTTCGTCACGACGGGCGCAAAGCCGCGGCGCGTCAGCAGTTGCAGCGCGATGGCCGTCGTGACTTCGTCGAATGCGCCGCGGCCCGCCACGCACACGACGCGTTGCGCGGCGGCGTCCTCGGGCAGCACGGCGGGCAGCGCATCGAGCGCATTCGGATCGGGCTTGTGCTCCGGCAAGCCGTCGAACTGCTCGAGGTTCTCGACGATATCGACGAGCGTCTCGTTCATCCGCGCGAGCTGTTCGGGCGCGAACACGCCGCGCAGCGCATCGTTGCGTGCGAGCCGCAAGCCTTCGCGCGCGACGTCGTCGTAGTAGCGCGTGAGCGGCATCTCTCTCAGGAAGCGGTCGGCCTGCACGATCGCTTCGTGCGGATCGTCGGCGAGCAGCCGCTGATAAAAATTCTGCGCGGGCGTGAGCGCGGGCTGATCGCCGAGCAGCACCGTCAGGAACTTCAGACGCTCCGCATAGCGGCCCAGCGTGACGAGGCACAACGTGAGGGGCGTCGACAGCACGAGGCCGATAGGCCCCCACAGCCAGCTCCAGAAAATCGCCGCGACGACGACGGCAAGCGGCGAAAGTCCCGAGCTATGCCCATACAGCAGCGGCTCGACAACCTGGCCGGCGACGACATCGATGGAGACGAACAGCACAAGAGTCCACACGGCCATCGTCCATTGCGGCTGGATCGCGGCCGCGAGAATCACGGCGAGCAGCCCCGCGATCCATGTGCCGATATACGGCACGAAACGCAACAGCGCAGTCAGCACGCCGAACAGCAGCGCGCCCGGCACACCGATGATCGCGAGCCCGATCGCGATGGTCGCGCCCGCGCCGAGGTTCACGCCCAGTTGCGCGACGAAGTAGCGCGACAGACGGCTCGCGGCATCGTTGATCGCAGTGGTCGTGCGGTGCAGATCGCGCGCGCCGAACAGGCGTATCAGCCGGTCGCGCAGATCTTCGCGCTGCAACAGGATGAAGATCGTCACGACGAGCACGATGAACATCGTCTCGAGCGGCCCGACGACAGGCGAGAACACGCGCTGCGCGACCTGCAGCGGCGACGGAATGGGCTCGTGGACCTCGACGGGCAGCGGCGCCGCGACGGTCGGCTTCTGCGAGCGGCCCGGTTCGTGAGGCGGCGCGGGACGTTCGGGCGCGACGCGCGCAAGCGCGGAGGCGGCGCGCGTGAGGAGCGCATCGGCGCGCCCGACCGTTTTTTCCTGCACGGTCTCGACCTTGCGCTCGATGGCCGCCTGATATTGCGGCAGCGAGCTTGCGAGCTGCGCGACCTGCGCGCCGATCAGCGTGCTGACGGCAAGCAGCGTGACGAGAGCTGTGAGCACCGCGACGAAGATCGACGGCAATTGTCCGAAATGAAGCCGGCGCAGCAGGCCGACGAGCGGCGCGAGCAAAAAGCTCAGCAGCACCGCGAGCGTGATCGGGATCAGCACCTCGCGCGCGAAGTACAGCCCGCACACGACGACCACGAACGTAATCACCGACGTGAGACCAAGCAGCCCCGGCGTTCCCGATGGATAGACCCGGTTGCCGGAAGGCCGTTGCGGGGTGATGGGCAGTTTCATGACGTCGTCGAAAGAGGGCGCGGCGCGCGGCCCGCAGCAAATTTGTCCCGTGGGACAGGACGGGTTTGCAAGGCGATGCGCGAGCGCGGTGTGCGGTACAGCTTCACCGTCCGCGCAATCGATGCGCGGCGGCAGCTTGCCTGGGCTTTGCCTGACACGGTTGTTCTCGGCATGTTCGTCTGTCGGCGGATGGCGCGCGCCATTGGCGGGCCTGCAACATAAAGCAAGAGACAGGCCGGGCGGAAACGTGCGTCCGGTGCGCATTCGCCGACTATTACAGTTTATCAATTGCGCGGCCGGCTTTTGTCTGACGTAGCGAATGGTCGTGTCGGCATAATGCTGGAATTGGCCTGGTGATATTCGCGTTCCGTCGATTGAGTATCGAGCCATTTACGCAAGGAGGCACATCGAAATGCGCCGCGCAACCGAAATCGACATCGCGCTGAACGCGCGGCCCGACGGCATGCCGTTGCAGCGCTGGCTGTACGGCGAACTGCGCGCGGCGATCCTGGACGGGCGGCTTGCACCGGGCGCGCGCCTGCCCGCAACCCGCGACCTGGCTGCGCGTCATCGCGTGTCGCGCGGCACGGTGCTGGGCGTGTTCGCGCAACTCGCAGCCGAGGGTTATCTGTCGGGAGCCGTCGGACGCGGCAGCTTCGTCGCGAGCGAACTGCCGGATGTGCGTATCGAGTCCGCGCCGACGTCAGCGCCCGCGTCGACGCCGGCTTCGGCTGGCGCGCGGGTTGTTCGTCGAGCGGCGAGCGCTGGCCCATCCGCTGATGGCGGCAGCAACGCGGGCATCGGTTTGTCCGCGCGTGGACGGCTGCTCGCGCGCAGCACGTTTGCCGTCGAGGGGCGCTCGTTCCCGTCGCGCGCGTTTCGCCCGAGTCAGCCCGATCTGCAGTCGTTTCCGTTCGCGTTGTGGGCGCGTGTCGCCGCGCGCCGCTCGCGCCAGTCGAACCGCTCGATGCTCGCGGACGGCGAGGCGCAAGGCTATGCGCCGCTGCGCGAGGCGATTGCCGCGCACGTGCGGGTGACGCGCGGCATCGCGTGTTCGGCGGATCACGTCGCGATCGTCGGCAGCGTTCAGCAGGTGCTCGATCTGTCCGCGCGGCTATGGCTCGATCCCGGCGATACGGTGTGGCTCGAAGACCCCGGCTATCCGGGCGCGCGTCTGCTGTTCGAAGCGGCGGGGGCGCGCATCGCCGCTGTGCCCGTCGATACGAACGGCATCGATGTCGCGGCGGGCCGTCAGCTTGCGCCGCACGCGCGGCTCGCTTACGTGACGGCGGGGCGGCAGGCGCCGCTCGGTCCCGCGCTTTCTTTGGAGCGGCGGCTCGCGCTGCTCGACTGGGCGCACACGCATCGCGCGCTCATCATCGAGGATGACTACGACAGCGAATATCGCTTCGAAGGACGTCCGCTTGCCGCGCTCAAGAGTCTCGACAGCGCGGGCCATGTGATCTATTGCGGCACGTTCAGCAAGCTGCTGTTTCCTGCGCTGCGCATCGCGTATGCGGTGCTGCCCGCGCGTCTCGTCGAGCCGTTCGTCGCGGCGCTGTCGCTGACGAGCCGCCATGTGCCGCTCGATCAGCAGGCGACGCTGCACGCGTTCATCGCCGAAGGTCACGCGGGCCGGCATGTGCGGCGCATGCGCGAGCTGTATGGCGAGCGTGCCGGGGCGCTGCGCGAAGCGGCGCGCCGGCATTGGACGGGCCTGCTCGCGTTGCCGCCCATCGTTGCGGGTCTCGATGCGCCCGCGTTCTTGCCCGTAGGCGCCGACGACGCGCTCGCCGCCCGTCTTGCCGCCGAAGCAGGCATCGAGACGCGGCCGTTGTCGTCGTACTCGGTGCAGCGCGAAGCGCCTGCGGGTCTCGTGCTGGGCTTCGCGGGCATCGGCGCGCAAGAGATCGATGCGGGCGCGAGAACGCTCGCGCGCGTGTTGCAGCGGATGCTGTACCGCACGTAAAGCGCGGGGGCGAGGGCGTGCGTGTGCCCGTTCAGGGCGGCAGCACGAGCGGGCCGCAATCCGAATCGGTGACGAACACGGCGAGCAGTTTTGCGGGCCGTGCGGGGTCCGGATTCTCTGCGAACTCATGCAGGGTGCCCGGCGGCTCGAACCATGTCTGACCGCTGCGATAGTCGATCGCGGGACCGCCAGCCAGTTGCGAGCGCACCCTGCCTTCGATCACGAACGCCGTCACCGATCCAGGATGCCGATGCGCGGGCGTGAACGCGCGCGGCGGATAGTCGACGATGACGGTCGTCACGGACTTGCCGGGCACGTGCGCCAACGGCTCGCACGATAGCGGACGCACGGTCGTCGCGGGTCGGCGGGCCGCATCGGAAGGCGGCGATGCGTCGCTCAACAGCGGCGTGCTGCACATCGCCGCGAGCCACTGGAAGGCGGGGCGCGTCGGCAGCGCGGCAAGCGGAGCGAGCGCGAGCAGCGACAGCGTGGCGAGCGTCCGCACATGCCGCACATGCCGCACATGCCGCACATGCCGCACGCCGGCGAGCCTGCGTGCGGCGTTCATCGTTCGACGCCCGCAAGCGGGCGCCGCCAGTTCGCCGACCAGCCGAGCTCGCGCTTCGCTTTCTCGGTGGACACGACGGGATTGTCTTCGGCAATGTTGAACGTGCCGTGTGCGCCGTGTTGCAATGCGAGCAGCGCTGCGAACGCCGCTGCGTCGACGTGCAGCGGACTCGCGCCTCGCGCGTGATCGAAGCCCGTGCCTGGCCCATAGAGTTGACCGTAGCGCAGCACCGCGCCGACGAGCGGCGCCTCCAGCACCTGCGTTTCGAGCGACACGACCCCGCGCACGGTGACGAGCCGGTCGCCTCCCGAATGTATGTCGAGCGGCTGCGTTTCGTCGTAGGGCTGTGCGCCTTCGCGGTAAGCCCACGCGATGCTCTGCGCGATGAACCGCGTGCTGCCCGCCGATAACGCAGCCGCGAGCAGATTGCGCGTGCCTTCGTCGCGAATCCGCGCATTGCCTGCGAGCGCGTTCGCCATCTTCGAAGGATCGAGCGCGGGCGGCAGGTCGGTCAGCTGATGGATCACGCACGCGGGCTGCATGCGCATCAGCGCCTCGCCGAGCGCACGCGCATCGAACACGTCGACGATGACGGGCGCGGCGCCCGCCTGTTCGAGCCGCGCCGCGCGGTCGGGACGGCGCGTGCTGCCGTAGACGGTATAGCCCGCGTCGACGAGCAGCGGCACCAGCGCGCTGCCGACAGCCCCCGTTGCGCCCGCAAGAAAGACTTTCGTGTTCATCCGATGATCTCCGTATAGGCCGGACTTGGCAGCCCGTCACACGGAGATTACTGTCGATAATGGCCTGTAGAAAGAGCCATTATCGACAGAATGCTTGAGCCAATTTCGGCCAGTGCCGCCACGGAAATGCACCGGGCGTCGCACACCCGATGCATCGCATGCCGCATTAGAACTTGTGGCGAATGCCCAGGTTGACCATCTCCTGATGGCTCGTGCCTGCATAGCCATACGAGCCGATCGATGCCTGCGCGTCGGTGACCGTGTTGGTGGTCGCGTCGCGCGTCTGGCCGCTCGCATGCTGATACGCGGCCGTCATGTAGAGATCGGTGCGCTTCGACAGCGTGTAGTCTGCGCCGATCGACACCTGGTGGTACGTGGCCGACGTATCGCCGTTCGAATGCGTGTAGCTATAGCCGGCGCCGAGCAGAATCGCAGGCGACGCCTGATAGTTCAGGAAGCCCTGGCCCGTGTTGTAGCGCTCGTTCGAACCGAACACCGAACTGCCGTCGCGGCGATACTGCGCGTTGCTGTAGCCGAGGCCGAACGTGAACGGCCCCAACGCATATTGGCCCGCGACGCGTGCAATGCCGATCGAGTGAGCCGTCTGATAACCGAGGTTGATCGGGCCGTCGAATGTGCCGTCCGACGTGCTGTTCCATGTCGTGCGAATGCCTTGCGATGCGGGGCTGTTGGTCGTGTAGTAGTAGCCGGCTGCGAGGCCGAGCGGGCCATTGTTATAGGCGAGTGCGCCGGAATACGACTGCTCGGAGCCCGTGCTGCCCGCGACGCCGCCGAACGAGTACATCGCTTCGAACTGAAGTCCCGAGAAGACGGGTGACGTGTACTTCACCGCGTTGTTCACGCGGAAGCTGTTGTCGTAGTTGTCGACGTCGCCCGGTGTCGCGAACGCGCTGCCGAAGTAGTTGTCGGCGGTGATGCCTTGCACGAGGTCGATCAGCGGGTCGTACTGGCGGCCCAGCGTAATGGAGCCGTACTGATCATGCGTCAAGCCGACGAATGCCTGACGTCCGAACAGGCGGCCGCCCTGATTGAGCTTGCCGTTGCTCGGATCGAAGCCGCTTTCCAGTTGAAAGATCGCCTTCATGCCGCCGCCAAGATCTTCGCCGCCTTTCAGGCCCCAGCGTGTGCCGGACAGATTGCCTGCGCTGGTATTGCCGAGCGACCACAGGCTGTTGTTGCCCGATGCGTTGTGAACGTAGGTGATCCCCGTGTCGATCGTGCCGTACAAGGTGACGCTGGTTTGTGCGTGGGCGGTGCTGGCTGTCGCGGCCATCGCGGCCAGCGACATCATCGAGAGGGCAGTGCGCTTCATTCTTCTCTTCTCCTGCGTGTGGGTAATTCAGGTACTTCGTCAGGTACTTCGCGAATGAACGAGAGACTAAAGGCGCACGCAAGGAATGTAAAAACACCAAAAAGGAGCATTCGATATATTCACAACAGCGAACTGCGGCGATTATTGCGGCCACATACAAACTGTATTTCGGCGTGGACGTTTTGTGATGGACATTGCGTCTATTGTTTTTCTCTGGCGCAAGTCAGGGCGAGATGAGATGCGAGATTGAGGTGCATCGCCATCCAAATGCGGAATATTGCGGAAACAACGATAGTCCATTTCCTGTTGCGGCGTTTTTTGTTTCGCGCAATGCTCTAGACTTAGCGGTGTTTTATCCTGTCTGCACGCAAGCAGACAACCACGCTTCAACGCGGCCTTGGCCGCGTTTTTTTTGCGCGCGCGACTTCAACCCTGATCGCCGCCGCCCACGGGCAGCACGGTGCCCGTGATGTACGACGCTTCGTCCGACGCGAGAAAGAGAATCGCGCCGACCTGTTCGTCGATCGTTCCATAGCGATGCATGAGGCTCGTCGCTTTCGTCTGGTCGACGATGGCCTGATACCAGAGCGCTTCCTGCTCCGTCTGCGTATCGGTGTTGCGCGGCACGCGCCGCACGGGTGCTTCCGTTCCGCCTGTCGCGACTGCGTTGACGCGGATGCCGTCGGCGGCATGCTCGAATGCGAGACTTGCCGTCAGCGCATTCACGCCGCCCTTCGATGCCGCATACGGCACGCGATAGATGCTGCGCGTCGCAATCGACGAGACGTTGACGATTGCACCACGCTTGCGCTCGATCATCGAAGGCAGCACCGCGCGGCAGCACCAGAGCGTCGGAAAGAGCGAGCGCCGCACTTCGGCTTCGATCTGCGCTTCCTCGTATTCCCGATACGGCTTCGCCCAGATCGTCCCGCCGACGTTGTTGATCAGCACATCGATGCGCCCGAATGTGCCGAGCGCCGCGTCGGCGAGCTTGCATGCGCCCGCGTACGTTTCCAGATCGGCGATGACGGTGAGGCAGCGCGCGCCCGGCGCAGAGATTTCGGCCGCTACGTCATGCACGAAATCCGAGCGGTCGCACAGCACGAGCGTCGCGCCCTGGCTTGCCGCCGCGATGGCGACGCCGCGCCCGATCCCTTGCGCCGCGCCCGTCACGACGACGACTTTTCCTTCGAAGCGTTGGTTCATGATCGTCAGGCCGCGTTGGTGGCAGAGAACTTTTCGTAGTGGAAGCTCGCGGGTGTCACGCCGATTTCGCCGAGCCAGCCGCGCACTGCATCGACCATCGCGACGGGTCCGCACAGGTACACATCGACGTCGCCGCCGTTGAGCCATTCAGGCTCGACATGCGCCGTCACGTAGCCCTTCAGCGGATGACGGCTAGACGCATCGGCGACACAGGTGCGGTACTCGAAGTCTTGCAGCTTGCCTCGCGCCGCATCGAGTTGCGCGAGCGCGACGAGGTCGATGTCGTTGGTCACGCCGTACACCATCCGCACCGGCTGCTTTGCAAGGTCTTTCGCGGCAAGCACGTCGAGCATCGACAGGAACGGCGCGATGCCCGTGCCGCCTGCAAGAAAGAGCACAGGCCGTGTCGCTTCGCGCAGATAGAACGCGCCGTAGGGCCCCGAAAACGCCACGCGTTGACCGGGTTGCGCGTGGCTGCTCAGATACGTGCTCATCTTGCCTTCGGGTACGTTGCGCACGACAAACGACACGCGCGATTCGCCCGGCGCAGAGCTGAACGAATACGAGCGCGACAGTTCGCTGCCGGGCACTTCGACGTTCACATACTGGCCAGCGAGAAACGACAGCTGATCGGGTGCATCGACGTCGATCGAAAATTCGATCGTCGAACCGGAGAGCTTGTGCACGCTCGCAAGCGTGCCTTCATGACGCGCGACGCCCGTCTTGCATGCAGCCGATGAAGCGGGCACGCGGATCACGCAGTCGGAGCGCGGGCGCGTCTGGCAGGCGAGCACATAGCCTTTCGCGGCCTCTTCGGGCGTTAGCGCATCTTCGATATAGCTCGATTCCGGCAAGTCGTACGAGCCCGATTCGCAAAAGCCGCGGCATGTTCCGCATGCGCCGTCGCGGCAATCGAGCGGAATGTTGATCTTCTGCCGATAGGCGGCATCCGACAGCGTTTCGTTGTCGCGGCACGTGATGAAACGCGTGACGCCGTCTTCGAACTGAAGTGCAATGCGATGTTCCATGGACTGCTCCTGACTTCCTTGTACTGCGTGCGTATCGTGGCTGACTCGTGATCGATTGATCGCGAGTCGCGAAGCGCGTTCAGATGTGATAGACGTCGATCACCTGATTGATGTAGTCGTTCTTCAGCACGACATACTTGTTCAGGATTTGCGGCGACTCGCCGTTGAAATCGATCACATAGCGCGACATGCCGAAGTAGCTGTAATTGGTCTTGTAGCGATGGCTCAGCGTGTGCCAGTTGAAACGCACCGTGCAGACGCCGTTGTCTTCACTTTCGAGTTCGACGTTGCTGATGTTGTGGCTCGTGCGTGTGTCGGGAATCGTCGCGCTCGATCGCTCGGTCTTGATGCGGAACACGCGGTCTTCGAGGCCCTGGCGGCTCGGGTAGTAGATCAGCGAGATCTCGCGCTGCGGGTCCGTGATCAACTGATCCGTGTCGTCCCATGAGGGCATCCAGAAGACGACGTCCGGGTGGTAGAGTTCGAGCCACTCGTCCCATTGCTCGTCGTCGAGCAGACGCGCTTCGCGATAGAGAAACGCTTGAATTTCAGCGAGCGTTGGCGCTGTGATAATCGTGCTCATGCTGCGCTCCTTTCCGCGCTTTTTGCCGCACCGGCTTGCGTTTCCGTTGCGAGCGCGTTGCGGATCGTCTCCACCCAATAGCGGTGCTGGATCGTGTAAAGCCCTTCGTCTTCCGTCTTCACGCCACTCAGGAGCGGCTTGAGGCCGATCTTTTGCGCGCCTTCGTCCGCGCCTTCGATCCAGTGCGTCGAGCCGCGGCACATGTCGTTCCATTCGACGGCGCGCGCAGCGTAGCCTTGCTGGCAGGCGCGGAATTCTTCGAGGTCGTCGGGCGTCGCCATGCCGCTCACGTTGAAGAAGTCTTCGTATTGGCGAATGCGGCGCGCGCGTGCTTCATCGGATTCGCCTTTGGGCGCGATGCAATAGATCGTCACTTCCGTCCTGTTCACCGACAGCGGCTTCAGCACGCGAATCTGCGAGCCGAACTGATCCATCAGATACACGTTCGGATAGAGGCACAGGTTGCGCGAGTTCTGGATCATCCAGTCGGCTGTTTCGCTGCCGCAGCGCGCGGCGAATTCGTCACGGCGACTGAAGTTCGGACGGTCTTCGGGATTGGCCCAGCGCGACCACAGCAGCATGTGGCCATGTTCGAACGCATAGAAGCCGCCGCCCTGGCGGCCCCAGCCGCCCGCATCCATTGCACGGATCTTGTCTTCGGCCGCGTTCTTTTCCTTCCGGTGATTGGTCGTCGCCGCGTAATTCCAGTGCACGGCCGACACGTGATAGCCGTCCGCGCCGTTTTCCGCAGTCAGCTTCCAGTTGCCTTCATACGTGTACGTCGACGAACCGCGCAGCACTTCGAGGCCGTCTTCCGACTGGTCGACGATCATGTCGATGATTCGCGCCGCTTCGCCCAGATATTCGGCAAGCGGCTTCACATCGGGATTCAGGCTGCCGAACAGAAAGCCGCGATAGTTTTCGAAGCGCGCGACTTTCTTCAGATCATGCGAGCCCTCGTGATTGAAGCACTCGGGATAACCCGCTTCTTGCGGGTCTTTCACCTTCAGCAGCTTGCCGCTGTTGTTGAAGGTCCAGCCATGGAACGGACAGGTGAACGTCGCCTTGTTGCCGCGCTTGTGGCGACACAGCATCGCGCCGCGATGCGTGCACGAATTGACGAGCGCACTGAGTTCACCCTGACGGTTGCGCGTGATGACGACGGGCTGACGGCCCATCGTCGTCGTGAAGTAATCGTTGTTCGACGGAATCTGGCTTTCGTGCGCGAGATAGATCCAGTTGCCCTCGAAGATGTGCTGCATCTCGAGTTCGAACAGCGCTTCATCCGTAAAGGCGCTGCGATGCAGGCGATAGTCGCCGCGCGCCGGATCTTCGACCAGATAGTCGTCGATGTGCTTGAGCTTCGGACTGCGGTCCGGGTAGATGGGGATCATCGGATGTCTCCTGCCACAGGGTTGCTGTCTCGCTCGCCCATTCGGTTGCTACCCGAAAGGTATAATTTGTGAGGGCGCTGCGGTTGTGTGAAGAGTAGTTGGCGCACATATGGCGCGTCCAACACTGATTTAGTATCAGTTCAATATCCGAGGGGTATCGTCATGGAGTTGCGCCATTTGCGTTATTTCGTCGCCGTGGCCGAGGAGCGCAACTTCACGCGCGCCGCGCAGCGGCTGCACATCGCACAGCCGCCGTTGAGCCGCCAGATGCAGCAGCTCGAAGACCTGCTCGGCGTGCAGCTTTTCGTGCGCAATTCACGGCCCGTCGAACTGACGGACACGGGGCGCTTCTTCTATTCGCACGCGGTGCAATTGCTCGCGCAAACGGCGGAGCTCGAATCGATGACGCGGCGCGTCGGCAAGATCGAGCGCAGCCTGTCGGTCGGTTTCGTCGGCTCGACGCTGTACGGCATGTTGCCGAAGATCATTCGCCGCTTTCGCAACGAACATCCCGCTGTCGAGCTGACGCTCGTCGAAATGTCGACGATGGATCAGATCAAGGCGCTCAAGGAAGGCGTGATCGACGTGGGCTTCGGGCGCATCCGTCATGAAGACGCGAGCATCAGGCGCATCGTGTTGCGCGAGGAACGGATGATCGTCGGACTGCCCGTCGGGCATCCATTGTCGGAATTGAAGCCGGTGTTGTCGCTGCACGATCTCGTCAACGAAACGCTGATCATCTTTCCGAAAGCGCCGCGCCCGAGTTACGCGGACCAGGTGCTCGCCGCATTCCACGATCGTGGATTGGAGCCGAAGCGCATCTATGAGACGCGCGAACTTCAGATCGCGTTGGGACTGGTTGCGGCGGGCGAGGGGATCTCCGTCGTGCCGACGAGCGTGTACGGACTCAAGCGCGACGATGTGAGCTACAAGGAACTCGACGATTCGAATCTGGTGTCGCCGATCATCATGAGCATGCGGCAGCTCGACGAATCGGAAGATCTCACCCAGATGCTCGAACTGATTTATCGGCTATACGAAGAAGAACACATGGAGTACCTGCCGCCGCATGAAGAGGGCACGTGACGATGCGCTGGTCTGGTTTGCCGCCTTCATCGCCGGCAAACCAGTGACCCAACCGTACGTTCATCAGGTCTTCGGCAGTTGCGCCGCTGCATTGCGCAACGCGGTCCGCAGTCCTTCCTCGACGACGGGGTGATAGAACGGCATCGCCAGCATCGCATCAACCGTGAGGTTCATCTGCAGCGCCCACGACAGCAGATGCGCGATGTGTTCGGCGTCCGGCCCGATCCACTCGGCGCCGACAAAACGGCGCGAGGCCTTGTCCACGTACACGTGCATCAGTCCGCGATTGCGCAGCATCACGCGGCTGCGGCCCTGGTCTTCGAAGCTCACTTCGCCCGTCGCGAACGAATCCGCGGCGAGGTCCGCGTGACGCGTACCGACCATCGCGATGCCTGGCTCGGTGAACACGGCTGAAATTGGCGCGCGGCGCACGAGCGGCTTCACGTCCGGAAAGCGCGCGGCGTTTTCGCCGGCCGCGCGGCCTTCGTCGGCTGCTTCGTGCAACAGCGGCAGCACGTTGTTCGCGTCGCCGGCGATGAACACGGGATGCGTGCCCGCTTGCAGCGTCACGGGATCGAACACGGGCACGCCGCGCGCGTCGAGTTTGAGCGTCGTGTTGTGCAGCCCGAGCCGGTCGACGTTCGGCCGGCGGCCCGCCGTGACCAGCACGTAATCGAACGCGTCTTCGCGCAACTCGCCCGCGCTGTCGCGATAGCGCAGATGCACGCTGTCGCCTTCGCGCGTCGCCGCTTCCACTTGCGCATGCGGCTCGAAATGAAACGACTCGCTGAACACCTGTTGCGCGTAGCCCTTGATTGCGGGATCGCTCAGCGGGCCGACACGGCCGCGCGCGCCGAGCATCGTCACGTCGACGCCGAGCCACGCGAGCGCCTGCCCCAGTTCGAGCCCGATCACGCCCGCGCCGATCACGGCCACCTTGCGTGGCAGATCATCCCATGCGAACACGTCGTCGTTGACGATCGCGCGGTCGCCAAGCGCCTGGTACATCGGCGGCACGAACGGCGACGAACCTGTCGCGATCACGACGCTCTTCGCATGCACACGGGTATGGTCGCCGACTTGCAGCACGTTGTCGTCGATGAACTGCGCGTAGCCGATCAGCCGCTCTTCGGCCGGAATGCTTTCCGTCGACTCGACGACGAAGCCCACAAAACGGTCGCGCTCGCCCTTGACGCGCGCCATCACCTCGCGTCCGTCGATGCGCACGGCGCCATCGACATGCACGCCGAACGGCGCCGTGCGTCGCGCCGCATGCGCGGCTTCGGCGGCGGCGATCAACAGCTTCGACGGCATACAGCCGACGCGCGCACACGTCGTTCCATAAGCGCCGCCTTCGATCAGCACGACACTCGCGCCCGCGGCCTTCGCGGCGCGAAACGCGGGCAGGCCGGCGCTGCCGGCGCCGATAACAGCCACATCGATATGAAGCGTCTTCATGATGTTCCTCGCTCTGACGGGCGGGTGGCGGCTTACGACGGGTTGCTGCCGTGCGCCTCGCTGCCGTCCAGTAGAATCGGTTTGCATTGCACTGGTGCCACTGTACGGGTTGCCGTCAGGCGCGCTAATCCTCGAACGATTCAAATACATGCTCATTCGGCTCAAATGGATCTGCTAAGCCGCTTTTTGTCGCTGATGCCGGTGAGCGGACGCGTGGATATCCGCTGCCATTTCGGCGCGCCCTGGGCGATCGAAGAAGGCCCGGCAGGCGTGCGCGAGATTCCGTATCACGTGCTGCTGTCGGGTCACGCGGTGCTCGAAGACGGCAGCGGGCCGCCCGAGAAGCTGGTGGCGGGCGACATCGTCGTGTTTCCGACAGGCGGCGCGCATCGCATCCACGACGGCAGCGGCGCAAAGCCCGTCCCGGCGACGGAGCGGCGCAACATCACGCTGACGGTCGCGGAGAACGGCGGCGCGGGTGAAACCGCCGACATCCTGTGCGGCCGCTTTCTGCTCGGCGCCGTGCCGGACCGATTGCTGCGCGATCATCTGCCGTCGCGGCTCGTGGTGCGCAGCGGCGCGCACGCGAACGCAAACGGCGGCGCGCAGCCGAACGGCGGCGGCGAGGATTCGGTGAAAAGCATCGCGGGTTCTCGGCTCGCGCGCCTGATCGAGCTGATGCGCGAAGAGGCGATGGACGAGTGCCCCGGCAGCGAGACGCTCGTCAATCATCTGTCGGCGGCGCTCTTTGCATTGACGCTGCGTTTCGCCAGCGAATCGGCGCAGCCACCGCTCGGGTTGCTCGCGCTGGCGGGGCGTCCGCGCCTGCAGCCGGCCGTATCGGCGATGTTCGAATCGCCCGGCAAGCCGTGGACGCTCGACCAGTTCGCGGCGCTCTGCAACATGTCACGCGCGACCTTCGTGCGGCAGTTCCAGGAAGCGATCGGCCGCTCGGCCACGGATGTGCTCACCGAAGTCCGTATGACGATCGCGGGCCGCTCGCTGCTCGAATCGACGACGCCCGTCGGCGATATCGGCGAGATGGTCGGCTATCAGTCGGAAGCGGCGTTCCAGCGCGTGTTCAAGAAGCAGATCGGCGTGACGCCGGCGCGCTGGCGCGCATCGGGCGGACGCGTGCAAACCGCTTTCGCCGACGCAGCGAAATAGAGAGTTTCAGAAAGGGATCAGCTGCGCCCGATGGATTCGTGCGCCCGCCAGAAACCCTTGCCGCGCAAGGCTTCAAAGTGCACGCGGCAAGTGCGCATCACGCTTCGCCGCGTCGCACTGGCAACCGGTGAGCCGAACGAGCATCTTCATGAGACGCGCCGACATTAACGGCGCGGCCTCGCACACCTACAGTCGAGCCGTCCCGTCGCCGACGGCGACTCTTCTCGAAGGTGCTCAACATGAATGTGAATCGCGTTTATCAGGCGCTCGTCATCGCGGCGGCACTCGGTTTGCCGCTTGCAAGCCACGGCCAATCGCAATCGACGGCGACGCGCGCGCAAGTCCGCGCCGAACTCGCCGCCGCCCGGCAGCCCGGCCAGCTTCCGCAAAGCGATACCCGCTATCCCGAACCCGCCAGCCATCGGGCCGCCGCGCCGCATGTGCTCCATCGCTCGCATGCGTTCATCGCGGCTTCGTATGGTCCGTCGACGAACGGCAGTTCGGCTTCCGGCTTCCGCGCGATGAGTGGCCGTTCGCTCGCAGCGCCGCCGTCCGCATACGACGACATCTATCGCGGCCAGTAACCCAACGCTTTCGACATACACATAAGGAGTCAACCATGTCCGCTATCACGATCTATACGACGCCGACTTGCCCGTACTGCCTCGCGGCGAAAGCGCTGCTTTCCAGCAAGGGCCTGTCGTATAGCGAAATCAACGTGCAGAACGATCGCGCGACGGCTCTTGCACTGATCGAGCGCACGGGACGCCGCACAGTGCCGCAGATTTTTATCGGCGACACGCATGTCGGGGGTTTCGACGATCTGAACGCGCTGGAGACGGCGGGGCGTCTCGATCCGCTGATCGACGCGAACGCGGTGCGCCAGATGGAACGTGTGGCGTGATGCAGGAGCCGCGAACGGCGCAGGCCGTTCGCGGTTTTTTCTTTTGCGGTGCGCGTGTCCGTCACGAACCGACGCGCGGCAGATAGGGCGCGGGATCGACGGGCTTGCCGTCCTTGCGGACTTCGAATCGCAGAGAGCCGGCGCCGGAGGCTGGTTCAGAGCCTGGTCCCGAACCTGGTCCTTTTTCGCTCTCCGCCATCTCGGCGATCGTCTCGCCGCGCTTGACGCTCGTGCCTTCCTTCACAAGCAGTTTGCGGTTGTGTCCATAGGCCGTGACGAGTGTGTCGTCGTGTTTGATGACGATCAGCTTCCCATACGGCTTGCCGCCATCTCCCGCGAACACGACGCGGCCGGCGGCGGCTGCTTTTACCGGATCGCCGGCCTTGGCCGCGATCACCATGCCCTTCGATTTGCCCTGTCCGTACACCGCGTTGAGCGTGCCGCGCGCGGGCCAGCCGAAGCGGGTCTTGTCGCTTTTGTCCTTGTCGCCCTTATCCTTGTCGCTCTTGTCGCTGTCTTTCATGTCGGCGGCGGCTTCGCGCTTCGCGGACGCTTTGGACGCGGCTTGCTCGGGCGTTGTCGCGACAGACTTGCTGTCCTCGGCTGTATCGGGCGGCGCGACGCGCAACACGCCGCCCGGTTCGATGTGGTTCGCGTCCGAGAGGCTATTCCATCTGGCGACGTCGTCGCTGCGCCGGCCGTGAGCCGTCGCAATGCGATACAGCGTATCGCCGGGCTTGACGCGGTAATAGCCTTCCTTCACGGGCGCGAGCGGCCTCGTCGTGCTGGCCGTCACGCGGGGCGCCGGCTGGTTCGCCGATATCGCCGCTTGCGTCGGCTGGCTGGACGACCGGTCCTCGGGAGCCATCTGCCAAGGCAGCAACGTGCAACCTGCGTTCGCCAATAACAGCGCGAGACCTGCGCCCAGCAGCAGATGCGCGCGACGGTTCGATTGCGTGTGTGTCATGTCGTCTTCCTCTTGTCGTTCGGCCATGCGGGGGCACGTAGGCGCACTGGGACGGTTCGCGGCCCAAACGCGTAGAACGCCGCTCCGACAGTGAAAGTTGACGTTTGATTCCGGAATCCTGAAGGTTTTACACAGTTTCGCATTCGCGCGTTTTGCAGGCGCGTTTGTGTTGTGAAGTGTGTGCGGGAAGATGGGTTGAATCGTGATGGGCGCGCGCCGATCGCTTACTCAAGGAGCGACGTTTCTGCCATAGAGATGGCATGCGCGAACGCGCTCACGCACAACGGGTATCAAGGACGGCGCTTCTTCCATGCGTAACCGGCGGGCGGGTCCGCTGCACCCGCCTTGCCGACCGAACGCGGGTTCTCGCTGCACAACGTGACGAAGCTCACATCGCCGCCTGCCGCCTGTTTCTTGCGCAACGCCTCGGTGAACGCGAGCGCTTGCGTCATGTCTTCGTCGCCGAACCGCTCGAAGCGGGCGGTCGCCGTCGACGCGTTGCCTTCTTCGAGCCAGTACACGACAAACATGCGTTTCCCTTTCTATGACTCGTTATGCTGCTTCATGACGGGCTGTCCTTGAAATCGTCGAGCGATACGCCCAGTTCACCCGCGAGCCGCTCGACGAGCGCTTCGAGCCGCTCGACGCGTTCGCTCAACTGCCGTTGCTGCGCGCGCAGCGATTCGAGTTCGCCGGGCGGCAGCGCATCGTCGGACAGGGCCGCGCCGCGCGTCAGTTCGGGCGACGGCTCGCCGCACAGCAGATGCATCCAGCGGCTTTCGCGTTCGCCCGGTGTGCGCGCAAGCTTGACGACGCGCGGCGGATCGTTGGCCGCGAGTTCTTCGAGAAATGCTTCGACCGACGACGTATCGGCAAAGCCATGCAGGCGCGACGTCGCGAGCCGCAGTTCGGCGGCCGTCTGTGGACCGCGCAGCAGCAAGGCGGTCAGCAGCGCAGCCGACTGGCGCGGCAAGCCGAGCACACGCTCCATGTTGTGCTCGTAGCGCGGCACGCGGCTGCTGCTGCCTTCGAGCACGAGCGAGAGGCGCTTCAGGCTGTTAATCGCGTCCATGATCTCGCTTTCGCTGACGTTCATCACGGGCGAGCGCGAGGTCTTCTGGTTGCAGCCCGACGCGAGCGAATTGAGCGACAGCGGATAGGTATCGGGCACGGTGTGCTGCTTCTCGAACAGCACGCCCAGCACGCGCGCTTCGAGCGGCGTGAGCGCGCGCATGGCGGGGCGCGGGGAATCGTCGGTGGTGGCGTTCATCGGCAATAGACTCGAGTTGTATTCGGCGGCGCATGGTGGCGCGAGCGTTGCGGTTCGCGCGTTAGCATAGTCTATTGTCCCCGTAAAAGGACGGAAAGTCGTGCACGCGATCCTTGCCGACGGTCGCCTACGCCGCCGCTGCCGACGCTAGATGTTGTAAGGCTCGTCGGGCACGTCGAACAGGGCGTCGTCGACGTCGAACTGCAACGAGCAGTTTTCGTCCGATCCTGCTTCCGAGCGCATTGCATCGACGCGCTGCCGCAGCAGGTCTTTCAGGCGGCCTTGCACGATGCGGCGTTTCGCGGTCTCCAGCGTGGCATAGTGGTTGATCTGGTGATCACTGATCTTGAGCCTCGCGACACAGCGCGCGTCGAGCGTCGTGTCGCGGCCCGTTTCGACGACCCACGCCAGCGTGAGAAACGTGGTCGCACCCTCCTGATACGCACTGACAGTCGGCGATTTCGGCGATTCGAAGGTAGCGGCGAGGGCCAGTTCGATTTCCTCGATGCGCTGCGACAGATCGATCGTTTTCATGGCGGCTCCTTTCGAAGGTTCATCCTTCCATCGCAGCAACTGGGATGCCCATTCCGATGCGGCACGCGGACAGCGAACCGTCATTTGCGCGCGGTACACTGCGAGCTTCCATCGATCGCCGTTGCCGCCGCCGTTGCAGCAACGAACAACGGCAACCCAAAGGAGCCATCGCCATGCGTACGAGCGCCCGCAATCACTTCGCCGGTCAGATCACAGCCGTCAAGACGGGAGCCGTCAACGACGAAATCACGTTGCGCACCCAGGACGGTCTCGACATCGTCGCGGTGATCACGCACGGCAGCGCGTCATCGCTGGGACTCGCGGCGGGCAAGCCGGCGTTCGCGCTGGTGAAGGCGTCGTCGGTGATCGTGATGGTCGATGCGGATAGCAGCAAGGTATCGGCGCGCAATTGCGTCGCGGGCACGGTCGCGTCGGTAACGAAGGGCGCCGTCAATAGCGAGGTCATCATTTCGGCCACGGGCGGCGCGCAGATCGCGGCCATCGTCACCAACGACAGCGTCGAGCGGCTCGGCCTCGCGAGCGGCAAGGCGGCTGCGGCGATCTTCAAGGCGTCGAGCGTGATCGTCGGCGTCGATCAGTAAGCGGTTCGGCGAAAGGGCGAGCGCTGCGTCTCGATGCGCCCCGTTTGCGTCGAGACAGCGTTGTGAACGAAGTGAGGGGCGCTGCCGTCAGCGGCGCGCGACGACGAGCGCGATGCCGCCCAGGATCGCGATCGAACTGAGCGCGAGGCGCGCGTTCAGCGGCTCGCCGAGCAGTGCGATGCCGCCGATCGCGGCAATCGGCGGCACGCTCAGTTGCACCGTCGCGGCCGTGGCGGCCCTGAGTTCCTTCAGCGCCGCGTACCAGATCACATAGCCGAGGCCCGACGTCAACGCGCCGGATAGCGCCGCGAAGAGCAGCCCCATTGCGTCGATCGACATGTGGGCGAACGCGCCGGCGCTGACGGCCACGGCGAACGGAACAGCGCGGATGAAATTGCCCGCTGTCGTGGCGATTGGGTCGGCGGCGCCCTTGCCGCGCAGCGAATACACGCCCCACGCGACGCCCGCGCACAGCATCAGCAGCGACGCAAACGGAGCCGGCGCGCTGAGGCCAGGCAGCACCAGACCGACGAGGCCCGCGAGCGCGCATGCGATACCAATCCATTGATGCGGACGCAGACGCTCGCCACGCGCGAGACCGTAGCCGATCATCGTTGCCTGCACGGCGCCGAACAGCAGCAGCGCACCCGTGCCCGCCGCGAGCGACACATACGCAAATGAAAACGCCACCGCGTAGGCGATGAGCGCGAAGGCTGAAACCCAGTTGCCGCCGACCGGCCGCGAAACCCGGCGCATGCGCAAAATGATCCACAGCGCGAGGGCCGCAGACACGACGCGCATGGTCGTGAAGGTTGCGGGATCGATGGACGTGCCCTTCAGCGCGACACGGCACAGCAGCGAGTTGCCCGCGAATGCGAACATCGCGACGATCGTCAGCAAGGCGATGCGCATGCGCATGGAAAGCGGCGAGGAAAGGGTTGCGTCGGAAGTGCGCACGATACTTTAGCGTCGGGTCAGGCACGCGCGCATCGCGCAGTGCAGCGCAACGCGATTGCGAAGGCGCGAGAACGAAAGTGCAAAAACGAAAGTGCCGGACAGCAATGAGAAAGCGTTTGCTGTCCGGCAATCGCGAAGTTCATGCGCGCCATGTCACGACCACGGAGCGCGCCCCTGCACCGCAATCAGGCCATCGACGACGGCTTGATGTTCTGGTTGTGACGGAACAGGTTCTGCGGATCATAGCGATCTTTCACGGCGACGAGACGCTCGTAGTTCGGACCATACGCCGAGCCGATGCGCGTCGTTTCTTCCTCCGTCATGAAGTTCACATACACGCTGCCGAGCGCGAACGGTGCCGACGCGTCGAAGAACGCGCGCGCCCACGCGATGCAGCGCTCGTCGTCGGCGGCTTCCGTCCAGCGGCCGTGCACGTTCATCACATACTTCGCGTCGCGATTCGAGTAGGCCGTTGCATCGGGCGCGACGCGCATCGTCTGTCCGCCGATTGCGCCGAAGAAAATCTCGCACTGAGGCGACGGCAGATTGCCGATCGCATCGACGAACGCGTCGATCAGGCCGTCGTCCAGGGTCGCGAGATTGTGCGACTTCCAATAGTTGCGCGCGCCCGGCGTGAGGAGCGGATCGAAGGCCTGTTGCCATGCGGCGTACGGCATCGGCCCGAGATGCTCGCCATAGGGCGTGCCGAACTTGCGCACCTCGTCGACCACGCCCGGACCATTCGCGGCCGGCCCTGTATAGCAGACGGCGAACGCGATGATCGGCTTGCCGTGCACGTCGGCGCTGAGGAAAGGCAACGGCGGCGCGAAGCGCGCGACGGCCCAGACGGTCAGCTCGTCCGGCCACGTTTCGAAGGCGGCGCGATATTTGACGAGCGCATCGCGCGCCTGATCCATCGGCAGCACGACGAGGCCGCCGTATACCTCCGGGCCGACGGCGTGCAGCTGGAACTCGAACATCGTGACGACACCGAAGTTGCCGCCGCCGCCGCGAATCGCCCAGAACAGGTCCTCGTGAAAATCGGCGCTACAGCGCAGCAGTTCGCCGTCGGCCGTGACGACGTCGGCCGAAATCAGGTTGTCCACCGACATCCCGAAGCGCCGGCTCAGCCATCCGAAACCGCCGCCGAGTGTGAGGCCCGCGACGCCCGTCGTCGAGTTGATGCCGAGCGGCGTGGCGAGACCGAAGGCCTGCGCTTCATGATCGAAGTCGCGCAACGTGCAGCCCGGCTCGACATAGGCGCGGCGTGCGATGGGATCGATCCGCGCGGACTTCATCGGCGACAGGTCGATCAGCATGCCGTCTTCGCACACGGCACTGCCCGCGATATTGTGGCCGCCGCCGCGCACGGCCAGCAGCAGGCTGTTGTCGCGCGCGAAATTGACGGCGCGACGCACGTCGGCTGTGCCCACGCAGCGCACGATGATCGCGGGGCGACGGTCGATCATTCCATTCCAGATGCTGCGCGCTTCATCGAACGATGGATCGCCGGGCAATACCACCTGGCCTCGCGTGAGAGCTTTGAATTCATCGATTGCACTGCTGGACAGATTCGCCATGCTACACCTCCGGTACAAATGAACGACGTCCGACCCCTCGATCATGTCTGATCAAAGTAGTTCGGACGACCTGGCTTTCATTCAGTAAAACGGGGAGGGTCCGCGTGTACAAATTAACGTATACCCGCATTCGGTTTTGACCTGCGCAAAACGCGGTCCAGACGGGCTGCAAAATCGAAAAAGCCCCGCAAAACAAGGCATTTTCTGAGCGATGCACGGAGGGAGTACTCCGCGAAAACGCGTTGCATCGCGGCTGTGGTGCGGGCGCGAACGCATCGCCGGGAAGCTGACGCATCGCGCGTCATATGTTGCGACGACTGACCGTGAGCAACGCGGCTGTTACGTATGACATGAGGCGTCCGGATGTCTCGTCGTCATCGCATCGCAAACGGGAGCGAGTGCGAGTCGATATTCCCGTGCCGCATTTGGAGCGGCAACGCATGCACATCTTTTAGCGAAAGCCGAGGAGCAGACCGCGCGATGAAAAATCTTGAGTGACGCGCAATGACTATAGAAATGCTTCGAACATATTGCGAATTGTTACCGTTCATGTAATGATACCGATTCGCATTTAGGAAATGATGCGCCGGAGCAATCCGGCTTGGCGGGGCGATTCGCGCGCCCGTCGCGCGAACCGGACGGGTGCCCCTTGCCCGTCGCACCAAGAAAAATCAGCGACAACGACAGGAATCGAGATGCATCGAACTACGCCATTCGCAGCGGCCGTCATGGCCGTCTTTGCGACGCCGCTCTACGCTCAAACGACGACGCCTGCCGCAGCACCGGCAGCCAGCATTGCCCAGGCCGACGCGTCGACGCCTCCCGCCAGCCAGCCCTCCGCCAGCCAGCCTTCCGACAACGCCACGCTGCCCGCCGTCAAAGTGACGGGCCAGGCTGACAACGCCGGCGACTTCCAGCCGGACATATCGAGCGTGGGCGCCAAAGTGCCGACCGCGCTGCGCGACATTCCGCAGGCGGTGACGGTGGTGCCGAAGGCCGTGCTGCAATCGCAGGCGGTGAGCTCGTTCAGCGACGCGCTGCGCAACGTGCCCGGCATCACGATCGGCGCTGCGGAAGGCGGGCAGATCGGCAACAACATCAACCTGCGCGGCTTCTCGGCGCGTACCGATATCTATCTGGATGGCTTTCGCGATCGCGGCCAGTACTATCGCGACACGTTCAACCTCGAATCGATCGACGTGCTGTATGGCCCGTCGTCGCTGTACTTCGGGCGCGGCTCGACGGGCGGCGTGATCAACCAGGTGAGCAAGGAGCCGGAGCTGAAGAAGCGCGCCGACGTCTCCGTGCAGGCGGGCACGCATGACCGCTATCGCACGACGGTCGACCTGAACACGCCGATCACCGACACCTCCGCGTTCCGCATCAACGCCTTCGGCCAGAGCCTTGGTTCGTCGCGCGACGTGATGAAGAACAAGGACTACGGCGTTGCGCCCGAAGTGAAGTTCGGCATCGGCACGCCGACGGAGATCACGCTGTCCGCGCTGATCCAGCACAACCGCGATCAGCCCGACTACGGCATTCCGCCGCTCAACGGCCATCCCGCGCCTGTGAATCGCGGCACGTTCTACGGCTATACCGACGACCGCACGATTCAGGACGTGCAGACCTTCAGCGCGCGCATCCAGCACCGCTTCGACGACGGTCTCGTCGTGCGCAACCAGACGCAGTTCAGCCACTACAGCACGCAAGCGCGCGCGACCAATGCGGCATCGGTGCTGACGGGACCGCTCGCCACGTCGACGGCGCTCGCCAACGGCAACTTCACGACGCTCGATCCGTCGCAGCTGTTCGTCAAGCTGCAGGGCAAGGACCGCAACATCAACGATCATTCGATCTACAACTCGACTGACCTGCAGGCGAAGTTCGATACGGGTCCGCTCAAGCACGAGGTGGTCACGGGCGTCGATCTGAGCCACGAAACGTACAGCAATCAGACCTTCACTGCGACTTCGCCGGGATTGCCGTCGAACACGATCGGCGTCGTGCCGCTCATCGATCCGCCGTATACGACGCGTCCGTCGAACGTGAAGGAAGTGGCCACCAATCTCGCTGAATCGAGCGCGAACGGCGTGGGCATCTATGCGAACGACACAGTGTCGATCGGACAGCACTGGAAAGTGGTGGGCGGCGTGCGCTGGGACCGCTACGAGGCGTCGATCCACAACTCGATCAATTCGCCACGCTATGCGACGCAGACCAACTACTTCACCAGCGTGCGCGGGGGCATCATCTGGCAGCCGACCGACTGGCAGTCGTACTACGTATCGTATGGCACGTCGTTCGATCCGTCGCTCGAAGCGCTGACGCTGACCAACGGTCAACAGAACCTGCCGCCCGAGCACAACAAATCGTATGAAATCGGCTCGAAGTGGGATTTGTTGGGCGGCGGCCTGTCGGTGACGCAATCGCTCTTCAATATCGAGAAGACGAATGCGCGCACGCTGAATGCGGACGGCACCTATACGCTAGACGGAGACGTCCGCGTGCGCGGCTATCAGCTGGGTCTCGCCGGCCACATCACGAACAAGTGGCAGGTGTTCGGCGGCTACACGTATATGAACGGCGAGATCCTGAAGGCGTTCGACGGCACGCAAGGCAAGGTGCCCGCGAATACGCCGCGCAACATGCTGACGCTGTGGACCACGTACGCGTTCACGCCGCACTGGGAAGTCGGCGGCGGCCCGACCTATGTGTCGTCGCGCTATGCGGCGAACAACAACTTCGTGCAGGTCGGCGGCTATACGCGCTGGGATGCAATGGCCGCGTATCACGCGAAGCGATACGACATCCAGTTCAACGTGCTGAACTTCACGGACAAGAACTACTACGATGCGCTGATTCCGTCCGACGGCGGGCGCGCGGTGCCGGGTCTCGGCCGCACGTTCCTCGCGACGTTAAACTATCGCTTCTTCTGATCGCCTCAAGCGCCAGATCCACCAGGTCCACGAAAACCGCGCGCTTTCTGCATGATGCCCTTCATGCGGAAAGCGCGCGATGACGCACGCTTCTGCAGGAATGTTGAACGATGATTGTCTCGATCCCCGACGTACTGAGTCCCGCCGAAGTCGCCGACATGCGCGCGCAACTCGAAGCCAGCGACGCATGGGTCGACGGCCGCGCAACGGCCGGCTATCAGGGCGCGCCCGTCAAGCGCAACCGGCAGATTGCCGAAGGCTCGCCGATCGCGCTGGAACTGGGCGATCGGATCATCGCATCGCTGGAGCGTCACCCGCTCTTCATCAGCGCCGCGCTGCCGAACAAGGTGTATCCGCCGCTCTTCAATCGTTATGAAGGCGGGATGCACTTCGGCAATCACGTCGATGGCGCGATACGCCTCGTGCCGGGCAGCGGCGCGCGCGTGCGCACCGACATCTCCGTCACGCTGTTTCTCACGCCGCCCGACGAATACGATGGCGGTGAACTGCTGGTCGAAGATACGTTCGGTGTGCACGAAGTGAAGCTGCCTGCGGGACACGCAATCGTCTATCCGGGCACGAGCCTGCATCAGGTGCGCCCCGTGACGGGCGGCGCGCGCGTGTCGAGCTTCTTCTGGGTGCAGAGCCTCGTGCGCGACGACACGCAACGCGCGATGCTGTTCGATCTCGACGGCGCGATCCAGCGGCTCAACGCATCGAGCGGCGATGAAGCCGCGCGCCGCACGCTGGTCGGCTGTTATCACAACCTGCTGCGTATGTGGAGCGAGACGTAAAAACGCCCGCATGACAGCGGGCGTTCACGCGAACAACGAGCGGCAGAGAATCAGCCCGGCACCATGCCCGTCAGCACATAAGCCTGCAACAGCGTGATCAGGCCGACCACGACTGCGAACAGCAGGCTGTGCTTCACGGTGAAGCGGAACAGCTCGGACTCGCGTCCGACGAGGCCCGTCGCCGCGCAAGCAACGGCAATCGACTGCGGCGAGATCATCTTGCCCGTCACGCCGCCCGATGTGTTCGCCGCCACGAGCAACGTATCCGACACGCCGATCTGATGCGCAGTCGTGTGCTGAAGCGAACAGAAGAGCGCATTCGACGACGTATCCGAACCCGTCAGAAACACGCCGAGCCAGCCGAGCACCGGCGAGAAGAACGGGAACGCGGCGCCCGTGCCCGCCAGCAGCAGCGCGAGCGTCGACGACATGCCCGAGTAGTTGGCGACGAACGCAAACGACAGCACGAGACCGATCGACAGAATGGGGCGGCGCAATTCCTTCACCGTCTCGCCGAACGTCGCGAGCGCATCCCGCGGCTTCACGCGCAGCAACGCCATCGAGATCAGCGCCGTCACGAGAATCGCCGTGCCGACGGCCGGGAGCAGATCGATCTTGAGCACGGCTTCATAGGCCTTCGGCGTCGCGACGATGGGTGCCGTCTTCATCACGAGCTGGTCGAGCCCGGGCACGTGAAACTTGAGGATCGTGCCGGCGAGCGCACCCTTCCCGGCGAACAGCGCCTTGAACGGCTGCAGGCTCCACACCGTCACGACGGCCGTCAGAATGCCGAACGGCGCCCATGCGCGGATCGTTTGTGCAAGCGTATACGGCGACGCCTGGCGGCTCACGCCCATCGCGCCATTCGATCCACCGAATCCACCGCCAAAACCCGACAGCGCCGCAGCGCCGCCGCTGACCGTGCCGCGTGCCGTATCGTGCGCGCGGCGCGGCTGCCACACCTTCAGGAACGATGCGAGCGCAACGAGGCTCACGAGTGCCGACGTGATGTCCGGCAGTTCCGGCCCGATGTGATTCGACGTGAAGTACTGCGTGATCGCGAAGCTGCCGCCCGCGACGAGCGCGGCCGGCCACGTCTCCTTGACGCCGCGCTTGCCGTCCATCATGAAGACGAGCCAGAACGGCACGGCAAGCGAGAGCAGCGGCAACTGGCGGCCCGCCATCGCACCGATCAGGAACGGATCGATGCCCGTCACCTGACCCGCGACGATGATAGGGATGCCCATCGCGCCGAACGCGACGGGCGCCGTGTTCGCGATCAGGCAGAGGCCCGCCGCCTTCAGCGGATCGAAGCCGAGGCCGACGAGCAGTGCCGCCGTGATCGCGACGGGCGCGCCGAAGCCCGCCGCGCCCTCCAGAAACGCGCCGAACGAAAAGCCGATCAGCAGCAGTTGCAGGCGCTGGTCATCCGTCAGCGCGAGCACCGATGCGCGGATGATGTCGAACTGTCCCGTCTTCACGACGAGCTTGTAGAGGAACACGGCCGTCACGATGATCCACGCGATCGGCCACAAGCCGTATGCGAAGCCGAAGCCCGCAGCGGCCAGTGCCTGCTGCACGGGCATGCCGTACGCGAACACGGCCACTGCCAGCGACAGCAGCAGCGTGCCCGCCGCCGCGACGTGCCCCTTCAGGCGCAGTCCCGCGAGCGCCACAAAGAAAAAGATGATCGGGATGCTGGCCGCGAGCGCGGAGAGCCATAGACTGCCGAGCGGCAGATAGGTCTGATACCACGGGTGCATGTCGGTCTCCTCCGAATATGCGTCAATGAATCGTTGTCGGCGGCGCGCAGCCGCGTGCGGACGCACCGCCACTCATGGGCGATGCGTGCGCGTCGGTGTGGGTTGCGAAGCTGCGAAGCGCGCGGGCTACTCGGGCTGTCGGCGCTCGCGCATCAGATCGTGCAGGCTGCGCGCCGCGGGCTTTAGCGGTTCACGGTGCTGCGTCCAGCCCATCTGGTTCTTCGGCGCGAACGCGCGCAGGCGCGTCGCGGCCCAGCGCAGCATCCGGTAGGCGCGCGGATGCGCGAATGCGCCGCTCCAGAAGCGCCACACGAACTGTTCCTCGCGGCTGAACTTCGCGCCCTGTCCACGCAACGGATGCGCAACCACTTCATTCGGATTGCGGTTCGCTTCCGTGCGCAGACGCACGAGCAGTTCGGGAATCGGAATGCGCACGGGGCACACTTCGCCGCATGCGCCGCACAGGCTCGATGCCGTCGGCAGATCGGCTGTTTCTTCGAGGCCCAGCAGATGCGGCGAAATGATCTTGCCGATCGGGCCCGGATACGTCGTGCCGTACGCATGCCCGCCGATGCGCGTATAGACGGGGCAATGATTCATGCACGCGCCGCAGCGGATGCATTGCAGCGTCGCGCGCAACTGCTCGTCGGCGTAGGCCTGGGTGCGGCCGTTGTCGAGCAGCACGACGTGCATCTCGCGCGGACCGTCGCGCTCGCCTTCGCGTCGTGGGCCCGTGATCAGATTGAAGTACGTCGTGATCGCCTGGCCCGTTGCGGAGCGCGTTAGCAGGCTCGACAGCGGCACGATGTGCGACAGCTTCCCGACCACTTTCTCCATGCCCATGATCGCGATGTGCACGTCGGGCACGGTCGTGGACAGGCGTCCGTTGCCTTCGTTTTCGACGAGCCACAGCGTGCCCGTGTCGGCGGCGGCGAAGTTGACACCCGACAGGCCGATATCCGCATCGACGAACGCGCGCCGCAGTGCACGGCGACCCGTCTGGATCAGTTCGTCGACATCTTCCGTATAGCGCGTGTCAGGGATGTGCGTTTCGAACAATTCCGCGATGTCGGCCTTTGTTTTGTGAATCGCGGGCATCACGATATGCGACGGCTTTTCGTGCGCGAGCTGCACGATGTACTCGCCCATATCCGACTCGATGCAGTCGATGCCGCGCGCTTCCAGATAATGGTTGAGCTCGATTTCCTCGCTGGCCATCGACTTGCCCTTGATCACGCGCTTCGCGTCGTGGGCTTGCGCGATGCCGTGAATGATCGACGTGGCGTCGGCGGCCGTTTCGGCCCAGTGCACGTGAACGCCGCGCGCCGTCAGCTTTTCTTCGAGCTGCACGAGCAGGTCGGGCAGGCGCGACAGCGCATGACGGCGCACCGCTTCGCCGAGGTCGCGCAGATGCTGCAACTCGTCGTCGTCGGGAAACTGCGAGCGGCGCTTCGTTTGCAGAAAGTCCATTGCGCCGCGAAAGCTGCTGCGCAGTTTCGGATCGTCGAGCGCGGCACGCGCGCGCGTCTTGAAGTCCTGCGTCGGCACGAAGTGCATCGGGCTGGCGTTCATGCGGCGTCTCCGTGCGTGTTGTTGGCGCGATCGGCCTCGCGTTCGACGATCACGACCCACAGTTCGCGCGGACCATGCGCGCCGTAAGCGAGCGTCTGCTGGATATCCGACGTCTTCGACGGCCCGGAGATCAGCACGAGATTCGTCGGCATGCCGGCTTGCCATTGCTCGGCTCGCATCGCCGCATGCAGGTCTGCATGCAGCGAATCGGCGTAGACGAGCGCGATGTGCAGCGGCGGCACGAGCGACATCGTGCGCGGCGAGCCTTCGTCGGGCGCGACGATCAGCGTGCCCGTCGACGCAATGCCCGAGCGCGCGACTGTGAAGCCGGCGTCGATCGTTTCGAAGAGTTCGGCTTTCCAGGTTTCGATCGGCCGGTCGTATGTGGGTGTCGCGACGGAAAGCGGCAGCGCGCGTTGCAATGCTGCGCCTTCCGCACGCGACGTATCGAGCAGCACGCGCTTCACGTTCGTATCGACGAGCCGTTGCGCGATCAACGCGGGCCACGTGCGCGCCGTCGCGCGAAACACCTCGGCATGCGAGGCGGCGAGCGCGGTCTGCATCGATTCGACGAGCGCATGCGTCGATAGCTCGACGGCCGGACGCGCCGCGCGCCGGCTGTCGTAATGCAGATCGATGCGCGCGTCGAGACGCTTTAGTTCGTCGCTGGAAACGTCGGTGGGCGCGGCCGCGCGCAACCGTCCGAGCATGCGTTCGCGCGCATTCATGGCTTGCCTCCGTTGCCCTCGTTGCGAGCCGTCGGTGCTTGCATGCGCCGCCACAGGAAGCTCGCGAGATGTTCGACTTCGATGGGTGCGCTCTGGTGGCGTGCCGCGTGACCGATGTTCAGCAGGCAACCGCAGTCGGCGGAAACGATCCGCTCGCAGCCCGTCGCGCACGCGGAGGCCACCTTGTCGCGCACCATCGCGCCCGAGATGTCGGGATGCTTCAACGAAAACGTGCCGCCAAAACCGCAGCATTCCGATTCGCGTTCGTGCTCGATGCGCGTGACGCCCGGCAATGCATCGACGAGTTCGACGCCATGCACGCGCGTGCCCATTTCGCGCCGCGCCGCGCACGACGTGTGCAGCACGACTTTTTCTGGCGGAGCGTCGGTGGTGGAGGAGAGGTCGATATGCAGCACGCGCAGCAGGAATTCGCTCAGCTCATACACGCGCTCGCCAAGCTCGCGGGCTCTTTCCGCCATCGACGGTTCGTCGGCGAAGAGCTTGGGCCAATGATGGCGCATCATGCCCGCGCACGAACCCGACGGCACGATGACGGGCCACGGCTTCGAGAAGAGATCGAGCTGCGCGCGCGCGACATCGCGTGCCTGTTCGGGATTGCCGCTGCTATACGCGGGCTGGCCGCAGCAGCTTTGCTCCTGAGGAAAGTGCACCACGAGCCCTTCGCGTTCGAGCAGCCTGACGGCGTCGAGTCCGGCTTCGGGCACGAACAGATCGACGAGGCAGGTTGCGAACAGATAGACGTCGCGCGGGGCCGCCGGATATTGCCTTTCCTTCATATCTCGCTCCAGAATGCGTCCGCTTTTTGCGTTGCCTGCATTTGCATGCGGCTTTCGCGGATCGCTTGCATCGTTGGCGCATGATTCCGAAATCTGCGCGACAATTCAAATTGGTTGGACCACTGGACGCAACTCGCGCAGGAGAAACCGCATGGCGACGGGGACAAGGAACAGAGGCAGGGTGGAAGGCGTGATGCGCAAGATGGAAACGGCGCTGCTCGACGGCACGTGGCCGCCGGGTTCGCGCCTGCCCGCCGAGCGCGCGCTCGCCGGGCAGTACGACGTGTCGCGCAACACGGTGCGCGAGGCGATCCAGCGGCTCGCAGCGCGCGGTTTACTGCAAAGCCGGCGCGGCGCGGGCGTGTTCGCGACGGATCAGTTGCGCGCGGGCATCGCGTCGCCGTGGGGTCAGCTGGTCGCCGATCATCCCGTGCTGCGCGACGACATTCTGGAATTCCGCCGCGTGCTGGAAGGCGCGACCGCCTATTTCGCGGCAATGCGCGCGAGTTCCGCCGACATCAAGCGCATCCGCGCGCTGATGCGCGAGCTGGAGCGCTCGCATGCGTGCGACGACAAGGAAAGCGAGGCCGCCGCCGATGCGCAGCTGCACGACGCCATTGCGCTCGCGTCGCACAACACGATGTTCCTGCATCTGCATACGAGCGTGCTCGGGATGCTGCGCGAGCACATCACGATCAGTGGCACCGACGTGCGCTTGCGCGGCCGCGAGGCATCCGGGCAACTGCTGGTCCAGCATCGCGCGGTCTGCGACGCGATCTGCACGCGGCGCCCAGAAGAAGCGCGCACGGCGATGCACACGCATATCGACTACGTGCGCAGCGTCCGCGATCGCGAGGGCTGAGTCGACACCGGCGCGAAAACTGGTCCAACCAGATTCGCGCGACGCGGCATCTATCGCGCGTCGGGCATGTCGGGCGTGCCGGGCGTGTCGGGGATGTCAGGCGGCTTCGGCAACCTGGAACGCGTCGACGGAAGTCTTCAGCCGCCCGGCCTGCTCGGTCAGCGAATGCGCGGCGGCCGCCGCCTGTTCGACGAGCGCCGCGTTTTCCTGCGTGAGGCTGTCCATCTGCGTGACGGCGAGATTGACCTGATCGATGCCCGCGCTCTGCTCGGCCGCCGCCGCGGCGATTTCCTGCATCACGTTCGTCACGCTCGCAATTGCGTCGCGCGCCTGCTCGATCGTCGTGCCCGTGCGCTCGACGAGGCCCGCGCCGTTGCCGACCTTGTCGACGGCGCGGCTGATCAGTTGACGCACTTCCTTCGCGGCCCCCGCGCTGCGATGCGCAAGCGTGCGGACCTCGCCCGCGACGACCGCGAAGCCGCGTCCCTGTTCGCCCGCGCGCGCGGCTTCGACGGCGGCGTTCAACGCGAGGATGTTCGTCTGGAACGCGATGCTCTCGATCACCGCAATCACCTCGACCATCTTCTGCGATTCAGTGGAGATGTCGCGCATGGTCGACACGGCCTCGCCGACCATCTCGCTGCCTTCGTTCGCGATCCGCGCGGCGCGCTCGGCGAGTTCGCTCGCGGTCCGGGCGTTCTCGGCCGTCTGACGGACCATCGACGTCATCTGCTCCATGCTCGCCGCCGTCTCCTGCAACGATGCCGCCTGGTTCTCGGTGCGCGACGACAGGTCCGCATTGCCACTCGCGATTTCATGTGCGCCCGTCGCGACGTGATCGGCGGCATGCTTGATCGCGCGGATCGTGTCAGTCAGTGTGTCGCGCATGCGGCGGATTTCGCGCAACAGGCTCTGTTCGTCGTTGTGACGCGTGTCGATCGAAACGGTCAAGTCGCCGACGGCAATCGCGTTCGCGACATCGGCCGCATAGCCGGGATCGCCGCCTATCGTGCGTTGAATGCTGCGGTTCGTGAGTGCGACGAGCGCGGCGAGCAGCAGTGCAATGCCGAGGAACACCGCGCCGATCCAGTACAGCGAGCGCATGAACGCGGCGTCGATATCGTCGACATAGGCGCCCGTCGCGATGATCCAGTCCCACGGCGCGAAGCGCACGACGTAGCCGATCTTGTCGACGGCCTCGGCAGGTCCCGACGAAGATGCGGTCTTCGAATGCGGAAACACGTAGTCGACGAAACCGCCTTCGGGCGATTGCGCGACCTTCGCGAAGCTCACGTAGTGATGACGGCCGTCGGCGTCGGCGGTGCCCGCGAGATCCTTGCCGTTGGTCGCGGGCTTGATCGGATGCATGACCATGCGCGGCGTCGAATCGAGCACGAGGAAATACCCATCCTCGCCGTAACGCACTTCGCGCAGGCGGTCGAGCGCCTGCTTGCGGGCGTCGGCCTCGCTCAGCTTGCCGCTCTCCGCGAGCGCCGCATACTCCTTGACCAGCGACAGGCCGACATGCGCGACATTGACCAGGTCGTTCTTTCGTTCCTCGATGCGCGTTTCGCGCGACAGCCAGGCGGCCGACAACGACACCAGCAACAACGCGATCAGACTGATGACGAGCGGCAACCACAGTTTCTGGGTAAAACTCAGCTTCAGCATTGGGACGCCTCTCAGGGTGGGCGGTTCTTAAATTGGGCGCGCTGAGGAACGCGACGCGCGCATGTCTCCGCCTGATATATCGACCGATGTCGCCATCACTTGTGTAGTGGGAAACCCTGCTACCGCGCAGGAATGCCGGGTAGGGACGCGCGCTTCGTCAGCGAGCTCAGCGGGCGTCGAAGCGCGCGGCGAGCCGTCTTTCGCGGAACGCGCCGACGATGAAGTCGATGAACACGCGTGTCTTCGCGGGCAGCAGCTTGCGGTTCGGGTAGTAGAGCGTGAGCGGGCTCAGTTCCGCGTGCCAGCCCGGCAGCAGCCGCACGAGCTTGCCGCTTTCGAGCCATGGCGCGGCATGCGGCGTCGGCAGGAACGCGATGCCGAGCCCCTGCATCGCGGCATGCGCCATTGCTTCGGGGTCGTCGAAGATCATGCGGATGCGGCATTCCGCGAGCGCCTCTTCGCCGATCTGGTTGCGCAGCGTCCACGCGCGCACGCGGCCCGTCGTGCTCGAGCGGCGCGCGATGCCGTCGAGTTCGGCCAGCCCGGACGGATGCGCGGGCATCGGCCTTCCCGCCATATACGCCGGCGACGCCGCGACGATCACGCACGGCCGCGCCAGCTCGCGTGCAATTACGCCTTGCGTCAGTTCGATTCCGCCGCCGATCGCAGCATCGAAGCCGCCCGCGATCAGATCGACGGCGCGGTTGTCGAAGTGCCAGTCGGGCACGATGTCGGGATAGCGCTGGAGGAATTCGCCGAGCAGCGGCACCAGGTACTCGCGCCCGAACGCGACGGCCATGCTCACCTTCAGCACGCCCGACGGCTTGCCATCGTGCTGCGCGGCCCGTTCGAACGCGTCCTGCAGGCTCGTGAACGGCACGCTCGCGTCGGCCCATAGCTGCTCGCCGGCGGGCGTCATCGTGAGCTTGCGGGTGCTGCGATGAAAGAGCCGCACGCCCAGATGCGCTTCGAGCCGCGCGATGTTCTTGCTGACGGCGGCGGGCGTGAGGCCGAGCCGCCGCGCCGCCGCCGAGAAGCTGCCCGTTTCGGCCGTCTGGATGAACGATTCGATGAGATTGAGCGCTTCCATCGCGATGTCGGCTTATACCTGTGGTTGAAACTGTTAGTCCGCATTCGATCCTACCGATATGCGAATCCGCTCGCCATACTGAACTCACTTCAACATCACATGGAGCACACAGCATGAGCACGAATCTGCAAGGCAAGATCGCTTTCGTCACGGGCGGCGCGCGCGGCATCGGCGCGGCCGTGGTACGCCGGCTCGCCAGCGAGGGCGCGACGGTGGCGTTCACGTATCACAGCTCGGCCGCAGGCGCGAACGATCTGGTCGCGAGCGTCGAGAAGGCGGGCGGCCGCGCGGTTGCCGTCAAGGCCGATGTCGCGGACCCCGCTTCGCTGACCAAGGCGATCAACGAGACGGCGCGCGAGCTCGGCAAGATCGACATCCTCGTCAATAACGCGGGCGTGCTGCGCCTGGGCACGATCGACACGTTCTCGCTCGAGGATTTCGACGCGACCTTGCAGGTGAACGTACGCGCCGTGTTCGTCGCGTCGAAGGCGGTGCTGCCGCACATGGGGCAGGGCGGGCGGATCATCAACATCGGCAGCTGCAACGCCGAGCGTATTCCGTTTGCGGGCGGCGCCGCGTACGCGATGAGCAAGTCGGCGCTGCAAGGTCTCGTGCAAGGTCTCGCGCGCGACCTGGGGCCGAAGGGCATCACCGTCAACAACGTGCAGCCCGGTCCGACCGATACCGACATGAACCCCGAGTCCAGCGAGTTCGCCGCTTCGCTGCATGGTCTGATGGCGATCGGCCGTCATGCGCGTCCCGAGGAAATCGCGGGCATGGTCGCGTATGTCGCGAGCCCGGAAGCGGCCTTCGTGACGGGCGCAAGCCTCACGATCGACGGCGGCTTCAACGCGTGATCGACTGAACAGGGCCGTCCGTGGGCGACGCGGACGGCTTGTTAAATGATGTATGTGTATGGCGTTGCGCCGGGCGCGTTATCGGCAAGCCGCGCTTTTTCTCCAGTCGAAAGGCCGTCGAGCAACAGTCAGGCAACAGCCAAGCAACGGTCGAAAGGCCCTCGAGCAAGCAGTCAGGCAGTCGTCAAAAGGCGGTCAAACAGCCATCAAGCGGCTGTCACGTAACGCGAGTGCCGCAAGCTCATGTCAGAATGGCGCTTTCGTGGACCCCACCCTCGAAACGCACATGAATCTGAACCTGGCGCCCGCCACGTATGGGGCCGACCGCTCCGGCCTCGTCTGCGGCTTTCGTTTCGCTCCCGACAAGCCCGGCATTGCGCTCGATGCCGACTCCGCCGCCGAATGGCTCGACGAGGTCGCGAACGCACCGAATGCGAATCCGGGCGAGTTTCTGTGGCTCCATTTCAATCTCGCGCATGTGTCGAGCGAGCGCTGGATGCGCACGCATCTCGACTTGCCCGAAAGCTTTTTCGAAGCGTTTCGCGAAGGCTCGCACTCGACGCGCATCGAGCACCAGTACGGCGCGCTGCTCGCCGTCGTCAACGACGTGATGTACGACTTCGAGCAGACGCCTTCCGACATCTCGACGCTCTGGGTCTATACGCACAAGCGCATCATGGTCACGGCGCGGCTGAAGCAGCTGCGCTCCGTCGACCGGCTGCGCGCGTCGGTGCGCAACGGCGAGCGCTTCGATACGGCGGCCGAACTGCTGATCCATCTGCTGCGCGACCAGGCCGATTTGCTCGTCGAGATCGTGCGCAGAACGAGCATCGAAGTGGATCGCGTCGAAGATCATTTCCTGTCGCTGCGCGCGTATGAAAGCCGCCGCGATCTCGGCGCGATGCGACGCGTGCTCGTGCGTCTGCAAAGGCTGCTCGCGCCGGAGCCCGGCTCGATCTTCCGTCTGCTGGTGCGGCCGCCCGCGTGGCTATCGCCCGCCGACGTCCAGAGCCTGCGCGATTCGACGGAAGAGTTCTCACTGGTGCTCGGAGATCTCTCGGGCCTCGCCGAGCGCATCAAGCTGCTGCAGGAAGAAATCGCCGCGCGCCTGAACGAGCAGACCAACCGCACGCTGTTCACGCTGACCATCGTCACGGTGCTCGCGCTGCCCATCAATATCATCGCGGGGCTGTTCGGGATGAACGTCGGCGGCATTCCGCTCGCGGAGAACAAGCACGGCTTCTGGATGATGGTGCTGCTCGTCGTCAGTTTCACGTTGCTCGCGGGCTGGTGGGGGTTCCGGCGCCGCATGCCGCGCTGAGTTCGCGGAGCGGGGCGCGCGTGGTACGCGCGGCACTCGAAAACGCGTCCCCTTCACAACGGGATCGCAAATGCCGGGCGTAAAATCATGGGCCGTTCGAGAGGAACGACACTGCACGCCGGACGTCCGTTTCAGGAGGCATGACATGGCAAAGCTCGTCGCGCTGTACAACGTACCCGCAGACCGCAACGCATTCGACGCCTACTACTTCGAGAAGCACATACCCCTCGCCAAATCGATTCCGGGCCTGCGCCGCTATGAAGTGAGCGTGGGGTCCGTCGCGAGCGCGAAAGGCGAATCGCCGTATGCGCTCGCCGCCATCCTCAGCTTCGACAGCCTCGACGCGCTTCAACAGGCGATGACCACGCCTGAAGCGGCAGCGACCACCGCCGACCTGCAGAACTTCGCGCAAGCCGGCGTCGAACTGCTCGTGTTCGATACGAAGGAAGTCTGACGCGAAACGCGCCACGCCACGCCCACGCCACGCGTTCGCATCGTAGATCGCGCGTTCGCGTGGCTCGCGGCCTCGGTCCGCGCGCGCATTTTCAAGGCTGCCTCTACGTGTAATCCCTGGCGGACTGCTTCGGATGATAACGCTACCATCCGTTCATTCCATCGTCGTCGATCCGCACAGAAAGAACGCCCGTCGCGCCCGCCCGCTTTGCTTCGAGCGGAAATGATAGCGTTACCAAGGAGACTCATTTGTCCTCGAATCGCAAGAAGCCGGAAGAGTTGCGCAGCTACCGCTGGTACGGCGTCAACGATCTCCGTTCGTTCGGCCATCGCTCGCGCACCGCGCAGATGGGCTATCACGCGTCCGACTACATGGGCAAGCCGGTGATCGCCGTGGTCAACACGTGGAGCGAGATCAACTCGTGCCACACGCACTTCAAGCAGCGCGTCGAGGAAGTGAAGCGCGGCATCTGGCAGGCGGGCGGCTTTCCCGTCGAGATGCCCGTGATGACCCTCGCCGAGCCGTTCCAGAAGCCGACCACGATGCTCTACCGCAACTTCCTCGCGATGGAGACGGAAGAGCTGCTCAAGTCGTATCCGTTCGACGGCTGCGTGCTGATGGGCGGCTGTGACAAGACCACGCCCGGCCTGCTGATGGGCGCGATCAGCATGGACCTGCCCGCCATCTTTCTGCCCGCCGGTCCGATGCTGCGCGGGAACTGGAACGGCCGCACGCTCGGCAGCGGGTCGGACACGTGGAAGTACTGGGCCGAGCTGCGCGCGGGCAAGATCACCGAGGACGAATGGAAGGGCATCGAGAGCGGCATCGCGCGTTCGCCGGGCCACTGCATGACGATGGGCACGGCATCGACGATGACGAGCGCGACGGAAGCGCTCGGCCTCACGCTGCCGGGCTTCTCGTCGATTCCCGCGGCGGATTCGCGGCACGCGCAGTACGCATCGCTGACGGGCCAGCGCATCGTCGAGATGGTGTGGACCGATCAGAAGCCGTCCGACATTCTCACCGCGAAGTCGTTCGATAACGCCATCACGACGGTGCTCGCGATGTCGGGTTCGACGAACGCGATCGTGCACCTCGTGGCCGTCGCGCGGCGCGCGGGCATCGATCTGACGACGGCGCGCTTCGACGAGCTCGCGCGCGTGACGCCCGTGCTCGGCAACATCCGTCCCGCCGGCCAGTATCTGATGGAGGACCTCTATTACGCGGGCGGCCTGCGCGCGCTGCTCGTCGAACTGGGCGATCTGATCGACGGCACGCAGATGACCGTCAACGGCAAGACGCTCGGCGAGAACATCGCGGGCGCGGAGATCTTCAACGACGACGTGATCCGCAAGCGCGGCAATCCCCTCGTCGAGCGCGACGGTCTCGCCGTGCTGACGGGCAATCTCGCACCCGATGGCGCCGTGATCAAGCCCGCCGCGATGGAGCAGCATCTGCTGAAGCATCGTGGCCCGGCCGTCGTGTTCAAGGACTACAACGACATGGCCGCGCGCATCGACAGCGACGAGCTGGACGTAACGGCCGACTCGGTGATCGTGCTTCAGCATGCGGGCCCTGTCGGTGCGCCGGGCATGCCCGAGTGGGGGCAACTGCCGATTCCGCAGAAGCTGTTGAAGCAGGGCGTGCGCGACATGGTGCGTATCTCCGATGCACGGATGAGCGGCACCAGCTACGGCGCGTGCGTGCTGCACGTCGCGCCCGAATCGTTCGTCGGCGGGCCTCTCGCGCTCGTGAAGGACGGCGACATCATCGAACTCGATGTGGCCGCGCGGCGCCTGCATGTCGAGCTCAGCGACGCGGAGCTGGCGAAGCGCAGGCAAGCATGGACGCCGCCGAAGCGTCCGTTCGAGCGCGGCTTCGGCGTCATGCATCAACTGCACGTCACGCAGGCGAACAAGGGCTGCGACTTCGACTTCCTCGAAGAAAAACTCGCGGCGTCGCCGGAAGCGAACCGCGATGAGCCGGAAATCCATTAACGCACTTCACGCAATAAGCCACTGAAAATGACCGCATCCGAACAGCAGACCGTGAGCGCCGAAGCGCTCGAACAACTCCGCCACGTCAGCACGGCGACGCTCACCACGCAACTCTTCAAGCGCGGCCTGCGCAACGTGTTCCTGCAAGGCGTCGCGCCGCTCGCGAAGCCCGCGCCGGGCGCGCCGAATCTCGTCGGCCCCGCATTCACGCTGCGCAATATTCCGGCGCGCGAAGACCTCGATCATGTCGGCGTCTTTCAGAACCCGGATCATCCGCAGCGCAAGGCCGTCGAGACGGCGCCGCCCGGCAGCGTGCTCGTGCAGGACTGCCGCGGCGAGCGCTCGGTCGCATCCGTCGGCTCGATTCTCGCGTTGCGGCTCGCGAAGCGCGGCGTCGCGGGCATGGTGTCCGACGGTCCCGTGCGCGACAGCGGCTCGATTTCCGAACTCGGCCTGCCGATCTGGTGCGCGGGCGCGAGCGCGCCGCTCAATCTCGCGAAGCATCACGCCGTCGACATGAACGTGCCGATCGCTTGTGGCGGCGTGCCCGTGTATCCGGGCGATATCGTCGTCGCGGATGTCGATGGCGTCGTGATCGTGCCGCGCGAAATGGCCGAAGAAGTCGCGCGCGATTCGAGCGAGCAGGAACGGCTCGAAGCGTTCATCACGGAGCGCATCGCGCAGGGCAATCCGCTGCGCGGCAACTATCCGCCGAACGACGAAACGCTCGCCGCGTACGACGCGTGGCGCGAAGCACAGAAGTAGCGCGGCAGAAGAAAGCGGCCGAAGCAAGGCGGCCGAAGCAAAGCGCCATCCGTCACGAACACAGCTTGAACAACGCGGCCCGCGCGCATGCAGCGGGCCCAGGAGACATCGTGAACACCGTCACTTCCGCGATCGACGAATCGCGCCTCATCAACCGGCTCGGGCTACGGCTCATGCCGTTGCTCGGCCTGCTGTATCTGGTCGCGTATATCGACCGCTCGAACATCAGCTTCGCGAAGCTGCAAATGCTCGGCAGTCTCGGGCTTTCCGAAGTGGCGTATGGACTCGGCGCATCGCTGTTCTTCATCGGCTATCTGATCTTCGAGGTGCCGAGCAACGTCATGCTGCACAAGTACGGCGCGCCGAAGTGGATGGCGCGCATCATGTTCACGTGGGGCGTCGTGACGATCCTGCTCGCGTTCACGAAGAACGCGACGATGTTCTACGTGCTGCGCTTTCTGCTGGGTGCGTCGGAGGCGGGGCTCTATCCGGGCGTGATCTATTTCCTGACGCTGTGGTTTCCGCAACGGCATCGCGTGCGCATGCTCGGCTATTTCACGGTCGGCAGCAGCCTCGGCAACATGGTCGGCGCGCCGATCTGCGGATGGCTGCTCGACAAGGGCGGCTTCCTCGGCCTGCAAGGCTGGCAGCTCGTGTTCGTCGTCACGGGCATTCCGTCCGTGCTGCTGACGTTGGTCGTGCTGTATCTGCTGCCCGCGTCGCCGCGTGAAGCGACGTTCCTCTCGGATGACGAGAAAGCATGGCTCACGCGCACGCTCGAAACGGAAAGTGCGCAGGCCCGCAAGAACGCTGCGCATCATGCATCGCTGCTGAGCGTGCTTGCCGAGCCGCGCGTGATCGGCATGGCGCTCTACTACATGATGCTGTCGATCTCCGTGTACGGCGTCAGCTACTGGCTGCCGACACTCGTGAAGGGTTTCGGCGTCAGCAACACGACGAACGGTTTCCTCAACATCATTCCGTGGCTGATGGCGACGATCGTGCTCGCATGGCTGCCGTCGAAACTGCGCGCGGGCAATCGCGCGATCATCGCGATGCTCGCGTCGGCGCTGCTCGGCATGGTGTTCTTTCTGTCCTCGGTGTTCATGCCGACCAATACGCTGCGCTTCATCGCGCTGTGCTTCGGCGCGCCGTGCATGTATCTGCTGATCCCGTGTTTCTGGACGCTGCCGCCGAAGTTCCTGTTTGGCGCGCGCGCCGCGGCGGGCATCGCGGCGATCAATTCGCTCGGCAATATCGGCGGCTTCATCGCGCAGAACCTCGTGCCGTTCGTCAAGCAGACGACGGGCAGCACGCAGGCGCCGATGCTGATCCCCGCCACCTGCATGCTGATCTTCGCAATCGTGACGAGCTTCGTTCTGCGCCGTAGCGGCAACGCGGCGCGGAACGTGAGCAGCGCGCCCGTGACGGAGTGAGGCCGTTTCGAGGCATTGGCTACAATAGCCGCGCAAATTTTCGGGTGCACACATTCATGCCGATCACCAAGCCAACCGACGCATTGCTCGGGCTCAAGGACAGTGCAACGCCCGCGCGCCGCACGCGCGGCGGTCCGAAGGGCCTGCGCATCACGGATGTCGCGGCGCAGGCGGGCGTGTCGCCCATCACGGTATCGCGCGTGTTCAACAATCCCGCTTCCGTGGCGCCCGAAACGCTCGAACGCGTGCGCCAGGTGGTGCAGAAGCTCGGCTATGTGCCGAACCGGCTCGCAGGCGGCCTGTCGTCGGCGCGCTCGCGGTTGATCGCGGCCATCGTGCCGACCATCGCGCACTCGCTGTTCTCCGAGACCATCCAGGTGTTCAGTGAGACGATGTCGCGCGCGGGCTATGAAGTGCTGCTCGCGCTGAGCGGCTACAGCGACACGAACGAAGAAAGCCTGCTCGATACCGTGCTGAGCCGCCGTCCCGAAGGTGTGCTGCTGACGGGGGTCGCGCATACCGATTCGTTGCGCGAGCGCTTGCGCAACGTCGGCATTCCCGTCGTCGAGACGTGGGACATGACGGATACGCCCATCGACATGCTGGTGGGCTTTTCGCACTATCAGATCGGCGTAGCGGTGGCGGAGCGCTTTCTGTCGCGCGGCGTGAAGCGGCCCGCGCTGATGTCGGCGAGCGATGCGCGTGCGCTCGCGCGCCGTGCCGGGTTCCGCGACCGGCTCGCGAAAGCGGGGATGACGGACGTCGCCGAAGTGATCGTCGAGCCGCCAAGCTCGCTGGCGACGGGCAAGACCGCGCTGCCGCAACTGCTCGAACGTGCGCCGCAAGTCGATGCCGTGTTTTGCGGCTCCGATCTGCTCGCGATCGGCGCGCTGGGCGCGGCGAAGCGCCTCGGCCTCGACGTGCCGTCGCGGCTTGCGATTTGCGGCTTCGGCGATCTCGACTTCGCGTCGGAAACATCGCCGCAATTGACGACGGTGCGTGTCGACGGCACGCGCATCGGCGTGAGCGCCGCGCGGTTTCTGCTCGACCGGTTGAATGGGGTGCACGAGCCCGCGTTCGTCGATGTGGGGTTTAGCGTGGTGGAGCGGGAATCGGCGTGATGAAGTCGGTCGGACTCTGTATCGAGTCACAATGACTCCTGTCGAACCGACTAACAGATATCGCAAGTCACTGTTTTTCAATACCTTGTTGTTGGCACAAAACGTGTGTAAGGGTTTACGCGGCCATACGATGCCGTAACTCTGTCAACACGAAACACGCAGGCCAACAAACATGTCACTGATCACCACGCTCAAACACGATCACGAAGAAATCTTCCGTTTGCTCGATGAATGCCGCGCGCTCGGCGTCGTCACCGACGAGGGGCGCCGCAAGCTCAGGCAGGTGCGCGGCGTTGTCGCCGCGCATCTGAAGCGCGAAGACGACAAGCTGTATCCCGCGATGCGCAAGCACGACGAGACGCGCGCGCTCGGCGAGATGTACGCGCAGGAGATGCGCGCGATTTCGTCGGAGATTCTCGGCTTTTTCGACAGACTGGAAAGCGGACGCTCGGGCCTCGAGTTCGCGCGTGAAATCGGCCGCGTGATCGCGCATCTGCGCCAGCGGATGACGCGCGAAGAAGTGCGCCTGTATCCCGCATTCGAGATGCACTGCGAGTAAGCACGTCGCGAGCGACGCAGCGAGCGCGCCGCGTCCCGTTCTACCGATGCCTGAAACGAGCGAATCATGAAAATCGTCGAACCGCGTTCAACCTTCGTCCCGTTCCCCGAACGCCACCGGCCCGGGCGGCGCTTCGCAATGTTCAATCTCGGCTTTCGGCCGTTCTATCTGGCGGGCGCCGCCTTTGCGGCGCTTGCACTGACCGTATGGCTGCTGATGCTCGCGGGCGTGCCCGTCAACGGCAACTACCTGCTGAGGATCGACCCGATCGGCTGGCACGCGCATGAAATGGTTTACGGATTCGCCGCGTCGATCGTCGCGGGCTTTCTGCTGACGGCCGTGCGCGCATGGACGGGCATGCAGACGACGAGCCATCGCTTGCTCGCCGCGCTTGCGCTGTTGTGGCTGTGCGCGCGCGTGCTGGTGTGGAGCGGGCCCGCCGTGCCCGCCGCGATCGTCGACAGCGCGTTTCTGCCCGCCGTCGCCTGCGTGCTGCTGCGCGTGCTGAAGAAAGCGGGCAACCGCCGCAACTATTTTCTCGTGCCCGTGCTGCTGGCTTTTGGCGCGCTTAATGTCGGATTTCATGTCCTCGTGCAGACGGGCCGGCCCGATCTCGCGCTGCGTTGCCTGTACGCGGCGGCGGGCATCGTCGTGCTGCTGGTCAGCGTGATCGGCGCGCGCGTGATCCCGATGTTCACGTCGAACGCAATTCCTGGCTTCGTCACGCGCCGCTGGAAGCCCATCGAAACAATCGCCGCGCCGCTGACGCTCGCCGCGCTGTTCGCCGACGCAGCGGCCGTGCATTCCTTCGTCATAGCGGTGTTGGCGTTCGCGGCCTGCGCGGTGCACTGCGTGCGCCTGATCGGCTGGCGCTCGTACAAGGTGCGCGGGCCCGCGATTCTGCTGATCCTGCACGTCGCCTATGCGTGGATGCCCGCCGGCTTCGCGCTGCTCGGCGCGAGCGCGCTCGGGTTCGTGCCGCATTCCGTTGCGTTGCACGCGTTCACGGCAGGCGTGATCGGCGGCGCGATCATCGCGATGATCACGCGCACGGCGCGCGGCCACACGGGCAGGCCGCTCGTCGCCGATAAGCGCGACGTTGCGAGCTATGCGCTCGTCACGCTGGGCTCGGCGTTGCGCGTCGTCGGTCCGTTGGTCGCGCCGGGTCTCTATCACCTGTGGATCTGGAGCGCGGGCCTGTGCTGGATCGCCGCGTTCGTCATCTACGCGCTCGCGTATGCGCTGCCGCTGATGCGTCCGCGTGAGGACGGCAAGCCGGGCTAGCGCGCTCTCGGCCCCGTCGACAGCGCCGGCACCGTTACCCTTCGATCTTGAAGCGCGAAACGCCCGTGCGCAGCTGATTGGCGACGAGCGTCAGATCGTCGATTGCCTGCGACGACTGGCGAAGTGACTCCGCCGTCAGCTGCGCGGTCTCCGACAGTTGCGACAGCGCCTGCATGATCTGCCCGGCGCTCGCGGCCTGTGTCTGCATGCCTTCGTTGACGAGTTGAACGCGCGGCGCGAGCGTCTGCACGTCGTGAATGATCTGCGATAGTTGTCCGCTCACCAGTTGCACATCGTGCATGCCGTGCCGCACTTCTTCGGACAACGCGCCCATGCCCGTCACGCACGCTGCCACGGCCGACTGGATCTCATTCATCCCGTGTTCGATGTCGTGAGCGGCGATGGCCGCCTGATCCGCGACACGCCGTGTTTCCGCCACGACGACGGCAAACCTCCCACTATGTTCGCCGACCTTTTCCGCCTCGGTCGCCGCGTTCAGCGACTTCAGCGACAGCAGGTCGCTCTGATTCGCGACCTTCGCGATCGTCGCGATCGCCCGGTTGATGTTCACCGTCTTTTCGCTGAGGATCGCGAGCTTCGCGTTCAGCGAGTTCGCCGCTTCCATTGCGCTGCGCATCGTCGCTTCGATAGGCGCGAGGCCGCTCCGGCTCGTGTCCGCGCGCATCGCCGACTCCCCGGCGGCCACCGACAACTCGTTCATCGCATGTGACAGATCGCGCGAAGCCGCGGCGATTTCCCGAGACGCCGCGCCGATCCCGGCCGTGGTCGCGGCCGTTTCGCTCGCCGTCGCGTGCTGCTCCCTCGACGTCGCCGCGATCTCGGCGACGGAAGTCGTCACTTGCAGCGACGACTTCTGCGCCTGCGCGACGAGGCTGTTGAGTTCCTCGGCCATCCGGTTGAAGCCGTCCTCGAGCGCGCCGAATTCGTCGCGGCGTCCGAGCCTCAGCCGCTGCGTGAGATTGCCCGTGCGTATCACGTTATGTACTTCGACGACACTCGACATCGGCACCGTGATCGCCCGGTACAGCGAATAGCCCGTCACGAGCGCGACGAGCAGCGTCACGCCGAGCGCCGTCGCGAGCGTGATTTCCATGCTCGTCACCGAATCGCGGATCGCTTTCGCGGAATCGTCGGCCTGTCCGCGGTTCTCGGTCACGAGTTCGTTCGCCGTGCGCTGCACGTTATTCCACGCGGGCGCAAGCTTGATGAACGCGGCCTGCGCATCGGGCTTCGCCGTGGCGGCAAGACGCATCGCTTCGTGTTGTTGCGGAAGGTACTGGTCCCACGCGGCCTTGAAATCGCGAAAGTGCGCGCGGTCCTGGTCGCGAAAGAGCGTCGCCTGATATTCGGCCGACACCTGATCGAACTGGCGCATGATCGGCGGCAGGCGGTCGAGATCGCGCTTCGTCGCGTCGTCGTCGCTGTCGACGAAGAGTGCGCGTTCGAGCGTCGAGTAGCCGCTGTTCGCCGTCGCGCGCAGCGTGGTCGCGAGATAGAGGCCGGGCACGGAGTCGCGGCCCATGCTGAGCGCCTCGTCGTCCATCACGCGCACCCACGTGTACGAAATGGCGGCCATCGCGAGCATCAGCACGAACAGCGCGCCGAAGCTCAGCACGATCCGGCTGCCGAGCGTCAGGCGAGCGCCGCGCTTCGGGTCGGGCAGATCGGTGTCGCTTGTGCGGGACGTCGCAGTGGCCATTGCGGATGACTTTTCCGGTTAAGTTATGAGGCGGGGCGCGGGTGGTCGGATGTCCCGACGGTCCATGCCGACGCTATGGGGAAACTACACGATCACAGGGCAGTTCATTATCGCAAAAGGCGCTGGAAATCCGCTTCAACCCGGCACTTTGCAACGTATGCGCGGGGTGGCTCCATGCGCAAGCCGTTCGATCGCGCGGCCGGATCGCGCCGCTACAACAGCACTACAACCGCGCTACAACGAATCCCAGCGCCACGCCTGTACCAGACGCTCACGCAGATAATCGACGAACACGCGCACGCGCGGCGCGAGATGCTGGCTATGCGGATAGATCGCATGCAACGGCGCCGCCGACATCGAATGATGCGGCAGCACGCGGCGCAGCCGGCCGGCGAGTATGTCGTCGCCGACATCCCAGATCGACTTCACGGCGATGCCCGCATCGGCGAGCGCGAGCAGATGCGCGGCTTCGCCGTCGTTCGTGACGATCGCGCCGTCGACGCGCACCGCGATGCTTTCGTCGCCTTCGAAGCGCCATTCCGCGCGTCGCTGGTCGCCAATCAGGATGCAGCGGTGCGACGCGAGATCGTGCGGATGCCGCGGCACGCCGTGCTGCTCCAGATAAGCCGGCGACGCGCACAGCACGCGGAAATTCGGCGCGAGCGTGCGGGCGATCAGCGATGAATCCGCGAGACTGCCGAAGCGGATCGCCAGATCGAAGCCGCTTTCGACGAGATCGACGACGGCATCCGTCAATTCCAGTTGCACGTCGAGCTGCGGATGCAGCCGCTGAAAACCGGCGACCAGCGGCGCGATTTTCTGACGCCCGAGCTGGCCTGGCGCCGTCACGCGCAGCAGTCCGCTGACTTCATGGCGGCGCTGCGACAGCAACTCTTCCGCCTGCTCGATTTCGTCGAGGATGCGTACGACGCGCGCATGAAACAGCGCGCCTTCTTCCGTGAGCGTCTGACGGCGCGTGGTGCGCTGGATCAGCCGCACGCCGACGCTTTTCTCCAGCTGCGCGAGCCGCTTGCTGACCACCGAGAGCGGCAGGTCCATTTCCCGCGCAGCCGCCGACAGACTGCCCGCCGACACGACGCGGGAGAACGCAAGCAGCGCGGGCAGGCTGACGATCCGGGTAGGGTTCATTCTTCTCAAAAAAGAAAGGATTCGTCGATCTGGAAGCGGTATTTCTTCCGTGGCGCGAAGACTAGCATAGGGAAGTTCGGGCGAGAGCCTGGCGTTGTCGCGATGCGACGTGCATTTGATCAGTCCGATTTCATCGCCCTTGTTTCATCGACCCTATTCGACAGGAGATCCCTCCATGAACTCGCCTCAATCCACGCGTGTGCTGATCGTCGGCGGCAGCTCGGGCATCGGCGCGGCGGCGGCCAAGGCTTTCGCGGCGCTCGGCGCACAGGTGACGATCGCGTCGCGCAGCGCGCAAAAGCTCGCAGACGCCGCCGCCGACATCGGACACAGCGTGCAGACGGTCACGCTCGACACCGCGGACGCGGCTGCCATCGACGCGTTCTTCGCAGTGCAACCGCCGTTCGATCATGTCGTGATTTCGGCCGCGCAGACGCCGTCCGGCCCCGTGCGCGAGTTGCCGCTCGACGACGCCTACAACGCGATGGACAGCAAGTTCTGGGGCGCCTACCGTGTCGCGCGTGCCGCGAAAATCGCGGAAGGCGGATCGCTGACGTTCGTGTCGGGCTTTCTTGCCGTGCGACCGAGCAGGACGTCGGTGCTGCAAGGCGCGATCAACGCCGCGCTCGAATCGCTCGCCCGCGGGCTTGCGCTCGAACTGTCGCCCGTGCGGGTGAATACGGTTTCGCCGGGGCTGATCGCGACGCCCTTGTGGTCGAAGCTCTCCGACGACGCACGCGACGCAATGTTCGAAGGCGCCGCGAACCGTTTGCCGGCAAAGCGCGTCGGTCAGCCGGAAGACGTCGCGAACGCGATCGTCTATCTCGCGATGACGCCTTACGCGACAGGCTCGACGGTGCTCGTCGACGGAGGCGGCGCGATTGCGTGAGTGCGCGCGATACGCGATATGCATCGCGCGGCGTCGGGTGCTATGCGAGCTTTGCGCCCCGGTCGGCGAGCAGCTGGCGCAGCACGCTGCGGTGGCAGCGGTTCTCGTCCTCGCAGTAGCAGCCGACCGAAAAGTTCGACGCCGCCGACAACGCGGCGAGCGTATCGAGCACCTTCGACGCATCGCCGTTGTTCATCTCCGCGCGGAACTTGCGCACGAACGCGTGCCATTCGGCGTCGGTCTTCGCAGCGAGCGCCTGAGTGACGAGTTCCGGTGTCGGCGACAGGATCGGCAGCCAGACGTCGTAGTAGTTGCGGCTGCCGAACTCGGCCTTCGGCACCCCGCGCGGCGGCCGCCGCACCGTGCCGATGCGCACGCCTTCATCGGGCGCGCGGTCCGATCCGAGCTGAACGATACGAATGGACATGGGGTGAGGTCTCCTGTGTTGTGGTTTTAGGTTGACTCGCGGCGGTTCATATTCGGCTTCATGTTGGTTTCGTGCCGGCTGGCCACGAGCGCTGCCGCTAGCGCGGACGGCTTGCCTGTCTGCGCCAGGCGCGTGGTCAGCCGATCTTGCCGTCAGCCGAGCGTGTTCTTCATGCCGAGCACGTCGATGCGGCCAATTTGCGGCGGCCCCGTGAACAGATCGTTGGCGACGCCCATCAGCGCCTTCGCGATCGGGCCGTCGAGATGCGCCTGGCGGCCCGCCTCGTCGGGGAATGCATCGAATACGCCGTAAGTGTGCTCGGCGATCTTCAGCGCGAACCAGATCGGCGTCGTGGTTTCCTGGTTCGCCAGTTCGAGCCCTTTCTGCAGGAACGCTTCGACTTCCGCTTCCTTGCCGGGCTTCGCTTCGAAACGTGCGAACAACGCGTATTTGATGGTCATGTGATTCTCCTGTCGGGATGGCGGGTGTGCCGGTGAGCGCTTCGAGTTAACCATTGTCGCCCCTGATCGCGAACGCGCAATTGTCATCTTTGGTGTCCGCGGCGACGCGCATCCGGTAGGAAAAGCGTTGTCAAACGATTTCATGGAAAACACCAACGGTCGAAATAGTTGTTTGACAACATCGCGGCGGCCATGTAGCTTTCTGGCTTGTCAGCCACCCATCCGAATCACGAGATCTTATGAACGAGTCCCCGATCGTCGAGCGCGAATTCGCGTCGACCGTGATGGCAGTCCCGCCGCTCGCGCGTCGCGCCGACCTGTCGCTCGATGTCGATGCCAACCAGAAGCTGATCCGCCATATCGAAGCGGGCGGTGTGCGCACACTGCTGTATGGCGGCAACGCGAACTTCTATCACGTGGCCGTCAGCGAATACCGCGAAGTGCTCGACATGCTGGCGGCGAGCGCCGCGCCTACGACACGCGTGATTCCTGCCATCGGTCCGGACTTCGGCAAGATGCTCGATCAGGCGCGCATCCTGTCGCAGACGTCGTATCGCACCGCAATGGTGTTGCCGCTCGCCGGCTTCACGACGCCTGCCGGCGTCGAAGCGGGGCTCACGCGCATCGTCGATACGGCGGGCATCCCGCTCACGCTCTACATCAAGAGCGAAGACTACGTCGACGTCGATACGCTCGCGCGCCTCGTCGATCGCGGCACGCTCATCGCGGTGAAGTACGCGATCGTCCGCAGCAATCCGGCCGACGATCCGTACCTGCGGCGCCTGCTGGAAAGCGTGAGCGCTTCGCGCGTGATCTCGGGCATGGGCGAGCGCCCGGCGCTCGTGCATGTGCGCGATTTCGGCCTCGCTTCGTGGACGACGGGCTCGGGCTGCATCGCGTCGCATGCGGTAATGGCGCTGCTCGCCGCCGTCAAAGCCGGCCGCGACGCCGAAGCACAGCGCCTCTATGACGCGTTCATGCCGCTCGAAACGCTGCGCGACGAGATCTCGCTGATTCGCGTGCTGCACGATGCCGTCACGTTCTCGGGCATCGCGGACATGGGCTCGATTCTGCCGCTCCTGAGCGCAGCGCCCGTCGAACAGCACGCAGCCATTGCGCAGGCCGCGCGCGAACTGCTCGCGTTCGAACGCGAGCTGGCCGGCAATTCGCGCGCGTGATGAACGAATCGCTGGAACTGAATTGAATGACCGTGGATGCGCCGCGTGACGATCGCGCGGCGCGATCCGCATGACGTGCAGCCGCATTGCAGTGGAACCATCGCAGCGGAACAAAAGCTTGATCTGGAGTGAGACGAACGTGAGCACCGACGGCAACGAACGAAAGAAGGCGAAGAAGACGCCAGAAGAATTGCGCAGCCATCGCTGGTATGGCGTGAACGATCTGCGTTCGTTCGGGCATCGCTCGCGCACTGCGCAGATGGGCTACAGCCGCGACGAATATGCAGGCAAGCCCGTCATCGCGATCCTCAACACGTGGAGCGAGATGAACCCGTGCCACACGCACTTCAAGCAGCGTGTGGACGAAGTGAAGCGCGGCATCTGGCAGGCGGGCGGCTTCCCGATCGAACTGCCGGTGCAGACTTTGTCGGAGCCGTTCCAGAAGCCCACGACGATGCTCTACCGCAACTTCCTCGCGATGGAAGCGGAAGAGACGCTGCGTTCGTATCCCGCCGACGGTGTCGTGCTGATGGGCGGCTGCGACAAGACCACGCCCGCGCTGCTGATGGGCGCGATCTCGATGGACCTGCCAACCATTTTCCTGCCGGCCGGTCCGATGCTGCGCGGCAACTGGAACGGCGCGACGCTCGGCTCCGGTTCCGACACGTGGAAATACTGGGCCGATCTGCGCGCGGGCAAGATCACGGAAGAAGACTGGCAGGGCGTCGAAGGCGGCATCGCGCGCTCGCCGGGCCACTGCATGACGATGGGCACGGCATCGACGATGACGAGCGCCGCCGAAGCGCTCGGCTTCACGCTGCCGGGCTTCGCGTCGATTCCGGCACCCGACTCGCGTCACGCGCAGATGGCGGCGAAGACGGGCATGCGCATCGTCGAGATGGTGTGGGAAGACCTGAAGCCGTCCGACATCCTCACCGCGCAGTCGATCGACAACGCGGTCACGACCTGCCTCGCGCTGTCGGGCTCGACGAACGCGATCGTGCACATGATCGCGCTCGCGCGCCGCGCGGGCATCGAGCTGACACTCGACCGCTACGACAGCCTCTCGCGCCGCACGCCCGTGCTCGCGAACATCCGGCCGACGGGCGCGTATCTGATGGAGGACTTCTATTACGCGGGCGGCCTGCAGGCGATGCTCGCGGAACTGGGCGACCTGATCGACCGCTCGCAGTTGACGGTGAACGGGCGCACGCTCGGCGAGAACCTCGAAGGTGCGCAGATCTTCAACGACGATGTGATCCGCCGGCGCAGCAATCCGCTGATGCCGGACAACGGTCTCGCTGTTCTGCGCGGCAACATCGCGCCCGACGGCGCGGTGATCAAGCCGGGCGCAGCCGAACCGCATCTGCTCGTGCACACGGGCCGCGCGGTCGTGTTCAAGGACTACAACGATATGGCCGCGCGCATCGATAGCGAAGACCTCGACATCGACGAAAGCTGTGTGATCGTGCTGCAGCATGCGGGCCCTGTGGGCGCGCCGGGGATGCCCGAGTGGGGCCAGTTGCCGATTCCGAAGAAGCTGCTGCAAAAGGGCGTGCGCGACATGCTGCGCATTTCCGATGCGCGCATGAGCGGCACGAGCTACGGCGCGTGCGTGCTGCACGTGGCGCCCGAATCGTTTATCGGCGGGCCGTTTGCGCTGGTGCGCGACGGCGATCTGATCGAGCTCGATGTACCGCAGCGCAAGCTGAACGCGCTCGTGCCCGACGAAGAACTCGCGCGGCGCAAGGCCGAATGGGTCGCGCCCGAGCCGCGCTTCTCGCGCGGCTACGGCGCGATGCATCAGGTGCACGTGCTACAGGCCGACAAGGGCTGCGACTTCGATTTCCTGCAACGCGGCGGCGCGGGCACCACGTCCGGCGAGCCGGAGATTCATTGAGTGCGTACGTCCCGCGCGATTACCCGAGCCGTCTTTTGATCCTTTAAAGAAGGGAAGCGAGCAAAGAAGCAACCTCGCGGTCGCGGCGCCATGCCGCGCATCGCGATCACACCACGCAACTACATCGAGACGAAGTGAAGGAGGAGATAAGGATGGAAAGGAAGCAATTCCAAGGCGTGAAGGCGGTACTGGTGATCGGCGCATCGCTGGCCACGGCGGCGCCCGCGTTCGCGCAAAGCAGCGTAACGCTGTACGGCATCGTCGATAACGGCATCGGTTATCAGTCGAGCTCGACGACGCTCGGCTCGACATCGGGCGGCCACTCGGCGTTCAAGATGATCACGGGCGTGTGGGCAGGCAGCCGCTTCGGCCTGAAGGGCGCGGAAGACCTCGGCGGCGGCACGAAGGCGATCTTCACGCTGGAAGAAGGCTTCAGCGCGAACAGCGGCGCCATGTCGACGACCAACCTGATGTTCAGCCGCCAGGCGTTCGTCGGCGTGACGAACGGCACGTATGGCACGTTGACGGCGGGCCGCCAGTACGCGTCGTACTACCAGCTGCTGTCGCCGTATAGCCCGAC
>NZ_FNYE01000059.1 GCF_900108945.1 Paraburkholderia diazotrophica
ACGTGGCCGTGCTTGCCCTTGGGACCCGCACGGCCGCGCTGCAGTGTCATCAGGGCCGTACTGCCCAGAAACAGCTCCAGCCGGTCGTCGTACAGTGTTACGTCGCGCGCAGAACCAGCAGGAGGGGGAGAGATCGTCGCGTGATCAGGCAGGACGATGTTTTGTTGATTACCGCGCGCAGCGCGAGATATGAGGGGTAGCAGGATGGCCGGCGCTGCTCTGATATCGTGCGATGTTTCTCAGGCGTCGTACAAACATCAAGAACAGACCGGCCATGCATCGCATTGTATTTGCCTTTCTCACTCTCGAACAACATCGTCGCGCGATTGAATCTTCTTGCGCATCCTACCGGCCCGATCGCTGTCCTCATTGCGGTAGTGGTTGCCTGTGGTGTCACGGCTGTTACGGCCGCAAAGCGGACCGCAGCGCCGACGGCGAGCTTAATCCGGTGCCTGTTGCGCGTTTCCGTTGTCCATCCTGCACGCGGACCTGTTCACGTCTGCCGCTATGCATCTGTCCACGCCGGTGGTACGGCTGGTCGTTGCAGCAGAAGGTGCTGCAGCTGCTGATCGCGGGCGCCTCGCTACGCCGTACGGCAACTGTCTTCGCGCTGGGCTATCACACCGTGCGGCGCTGGTGGCGATCGCTGGTGGCGGCTCACGGGACGTTCGCCTTCCACCTGTGTAGCCGTTTTGCTGAGCTCGGCCGCAGTGCCGATCGCGACGACTTCTGGCTGGTCTGCCTGCATCGCATGCCGCTATGCGAGGCGATGGCGTGGCTGGATCATGACGGCATAGCTGTCCCATGATCGACTGGTTCCCGATCGCCGTGCGACGGCGCTGACCGAACTGCAGCGGGGACTCCACACAGTCTGCTCACTGCCGCGCGCCGACGATCAGCGCTTTGATGGCGGTTCCTTCACTTCAAGGGACCTCCATGAACGATATCGATCCGAAGGCGCTGTTCCGACTGTCGGTGCTCGGTCCGCTGGTCAGCCGTGAGCGCTTGAGTCGCGGCGAACTGCAGCAGATCGTGCGGCAACTCGCGCAGCAGGAATACGCCATTCCCGGTTCACGCCGGCGCCACATCAGCGAGAAGACCCTGCAGGCGTGGTATTACGCGTGGCGCCGCAATGGTCTGGCTGGCCTGTCCGATGCGCCCCGTACCGATACGGGCCGCTCGAAGCTGCCCGAGCCGGTGCAGGTCGCGGTGCTCGCGGCCAAACGTGAGAACCCGCGCCGCTCAATCCGCCAGATCCGCCTGCTGCTGGAAGGCACCGGCCTCGTGCCGCGCGACACGCTCTCGCGCTGCGCCGTACATCGCCTGCTCAAGGCTCACGGTATCTCACGCATTGCCGGACCGGATGTCGTGCCCGAGGAGAAGCGCAGCTTCGCGGCCGAACACGCCGGCTCGATCTGGTATGGCGACGTCATGCACGGCCCCACGCTGTCGTTTGGCGGGCGTCGCATGAAGACGTATCTTGTGTCGCTGATGGACGACGCCTCTGAGCGTGAGCACGTAAATCGATGGGAATTCGGGGCGTTTTGAGCAGCTTGCGTGATGTAGCGGAGGGGATCTCCCTCAGGCATCTTGCACAAACGACGCCCAAGGGAGAGTCTCTTGTCTGCCAGAACTCGAGACCCCCGCAGTGTGCCACGTGAGTATCCAGAACCCCAACTTTTATCGCCTGCTGCTACTTATCGATCAGGACTACGCCGAACAGACCCGCGCGCAGCGTTGTCGCTGCGGTGGCGTACTCCATAGCGCCCGCTACCCGCGCAAGCCGCGCGGAATTTCACACGACGCCCGCTGTCACTGCGATTTCCGCTACAGCTTCTGCTGCGCCGATTGTCGCTGCCGCACCACGCCATTCTCGGTGCGCTTTCTCGGCCGGCGAGTCTACACCGCCGCAATCATGATCGTCGTCAGCGCCACGCGTGCCAGCGCCGGTACGGCTGTGCAATACGCCAGCTCGATGCGCTGGGCGTACCGCCCTCGACGATTGCGCGATGGCGGCACTGGTGGACGACCGGCTTCGTCGGCACACCATTCTGGTCGCTCGGACGGGCGGCGTTCGTGCCGCCCGTCGAGATCGCACAGGTGCCGGCAAGCCTGCTCGAGCGCTTCGCTACCACGCAGCCTGCCGAACCATTGCTATGCCTGCTGCGCTGGCTCTCGCCGCTCACCAGCGGCAGTGCCGTGAGCATCCTGCGTGAGGGACGGTAACCGCCCGCAGAACTTGTTGCTCGCCCCCTCCGAACAGCGCTTGTAGTCTCGCCTCTCCCCTGAATCGCGGCGCATTGCGCCGCATCTTTGGAGAACGTATGACTGAACTTCACGATTTACCCTTGCGGGATCGTTGGGCGCGCCTGCGCTTTGCGATCGTCGGCCCCTTGCTTGCAGCACCGCCCGAGTCGGGGCAACTGCGCGAACTCATCACCGCGCTGGCCGCCAGACGCTGGCGTCATCCCGTCACTGGCGACGATATCCAGTTCGGCCGCTCGACCATTGAACGATGGTTCTATCAGGCCCGCAAGGCGCCACACGACCCGGTGGCGAGGCTGCGCAACCGCAAGCGCCCCAACGGCGCCGGCGCAAGCCTGTCGCCGCAGACGGTACAGGCGATCCGCACGCAGTACCGCGACCACCCCGGCTGGACCTGCCAGTTGCACTTCGACAACCTTAAGGTCACGCTCGGTGCGCAGAGCCTGCCGTCGTACACGACCGTGCGCCGTTACATGCGTGCGCAGGGCCTGTTCCGGGAACGCCAGCCCCGGCACACGAGCACCGGCGCGATGCTCGCGCGTGATCGTCTCGAGAAGCTCGAGGTCCGCAGCTTCGAGGTCGAGCACGTCAATGCGCTCTGGCATCTCGATTTCCATCACGGCTCGCGCAAGCTGCTCACGAGTAACGGCGAATGGATCACGCCGATGCTGCTGTGCGTGATCGATGACCGCTCGCGCGTCGTCTGTCACGCGCAATGGTTTCTCGACGAGACTGCACGCAGCCTGATTCACGGACTCACCCAGGCGTTCCAGCGCCGGGGGCTGCCACGCGCGCTGATGACCGACAACGGCGCGGCAATGCTTGCCGAGGAGACGACCGCCGGGCTGCTCGCGCTGGGTGTGCTGCACCAGACGACGCTGCCATATTCTCCGTACCAGAACGCGAAGCAGGAAACGTTCTGGGCGCGCATAGAGGGGCGCGTGATAGCTATGCTCGAAGGCGAGCCCAATCTCACGCTCGAGCTGCTCAATCAGGCCACCCACGCCTGGATCGAGCGCGAGTACCATCACGCGCATCATTCCGAGATCGGCGGCACGCCGCTCAAACGCTACCTGGCCGGTCCCGACGTGCGGCGCGAGTGCCCCGCAAGCGACGCGCTGCGCGCAGCATTCCGTATCGACGTCACACGAACCCAGCGGCGTTCGGACGGCACCGTGAGCCTGGCCGGCACGCGCTTCGAGATCCCCTCGGCTTACCGGCACCTGCCGCGCGTGCGCCTGCGCTACGCGCGCTGGGACCTGAGTCGCGTCGATATGGTCGATCCCGACAGCGATGCCGTGCTGTGCCCGCTGCGGCCACTGGACAAGGCCGCCAATGCCGACGGCCAGCGCCGTCGTCTTGATGCCGTCAATGTCGAGCCGCCACCGGCCAGCGCCCCCGGCATTGCGCCGCTGCTGCGCCAGATGCTGGCTGAACATGCCGCGACCGGCCTGCCGCCGGCCTGGGTTCCCGCTGATTGGCAGGAGGGGGTATGAGCCAGCGTCTGCAGGCCCTTTATGGCCTGAAGTGGAACCCGTTCTCGCCGGAGCTGCCGCTCGAAGCGCTGTACGTGTCGCCGCGTGTCGAGAACTTCTGCTGGCGCATCGAGAACGCGCTCGTGCGCGAAGGCGGCTTCGCGATGATCCACGGCGAGCCCGGCACCGGCAAGAGCGTGGTCATGCGCGTGCTGGCCGAGAAGCTCGAGCGTCTGACCGATCTGACGGTCGTCTCGATCAATCATCCGCAGAGCAACCTCGCCGACTTCTATCGCGAGATGGGCGACATCTTCGGCCTCGAACTCAAACCGCACAACCGCTGGGGTGGCTTCAGGTCGCTGCGCGATCGGTGGCTGTCGCACCTGCAGAGCACGCGCCGCCGTCCGATCCTGCTGATCGACGAAGCGCAGGAGATGAGCCCCGGCGTGCTCAACGAACTGCGGCTCATGGCCAGCGCCCGCTTCGATTCGCAGCCCCTGCTGTGCGTGGTGCTCGCCGGTGACACCCGCCTGACCGACAAGCTGCGGCGCGACGAACTGCTGCCACTGGGCAGTCGCATCCGTTCGCGCCTGGCGACCGAGAAGGCTTCGGCCGACGATCTGCTGGCCTGCCTCGATCATCTGCTCACCAGTGCCGGCGCCCCACAACTGATGACGCCGCCGCTGCGCCACACGCTATGCGAACACGCGCTGGGCAACTATCGCGTGCTCACTACGCTCGCCAATGAACTGCTCACTACCGCCGCGCAGCGCGAACTGCCCGAACTCGACGAGAAGCTGTACTTCGAGGTCTTTGCACCATCAACACAGTCCTCGCGCCGCACGCCAGCGCGTCAATCCAACGGAGCCAGATGACATGTCCCGCAGAACACCAACTCACCAAACCGATGTCTCTCGACGCTTGCCATTGCCTGAGCTCTCCGATGAAGCTGCCTACATGATGCAGTTCTTCATTGAAGATCTGTATCTATGGTTCAGCCGTGCCTACGCGACCCAGATCCGGCGCTATCGCGAGCCGTGGTACCCCGGTCCGGAACAACCGCCGCATCGGCCGGCCGACGAGCCGTTCTGAAACGACAGCGGGGGCATCATCGCCCCCGTTTTACTTGGCCCCTTCAACATCATTTATCTTGATCATTGCCCCATCGATTTACGTGCTCACGCTCAGCCTCGCGCCTGATAACCCATAGCGCGTTCTGTCTGTCGGAGACGGCGCTCGACATCGAGGGCGTGCTCAAGCAGGCCCTGCTCAGGCGTGGCGTTCCGAAGACGATCGTCGTCGACAACGGCGCCGCGTACCGGGCCGCGACGCTGCAGGGCATCTGCGCACGGCTGTCGATGCGGCTGGTGTATTGCCGTCCATACGCGCCCGAAGGCAAGGGCAAGCTTGAACGCTGGCATCGGACATTACGCGACCAGTTTCTGGCCGAACTCGATACCACGCACATTCGCGAACTCGCGGACCTTAACGCGCGGTTGTGGGCATGGATCGAGCAGGTCTATCACCGTCAGCCCCACAGCGCGCTGGGTAACCAGACACCGCTGTTGCGCTACCAGCAGGATCTGCCCCGCATCCGGCTGCTCGGACCGCTGGCCGCGCAGCTTGACGAACTGTTCTGGCATCGCGTAGCCCGGCACGTTCGCCGCGACGGCACCGTCTCTTACCAGAACCGGCGCTTCGAGGTCCCGTACGAGCTCACCGGACAGACCGTGATGCTCGTCGTCGATCCGCATGCCGGCACGGTAGTGCGTATCGAAAGCCAGACGGGTGAGCCGCTGGGCGCCGCGACCGCGCTCGACGTGGTGGCGAACAGCACGCGACGCCGACACCGGCCGCAGTCTGAGCCGGCGACAGCTGCCACAGTGCCGGGACCCAACCTGCTCGAGCTTGTGCATCGGCGTCACTACCACGAGGAGGGCTGATCATGTACCGACAGCACTTCGGCCTGCGCCGCGCGCCGCTGGACAAGGACAGCACGGACCTGTGGGACGACGGCGCGCTCGCGGCGCTGGCCGAACGTTTCCAGTGGCTGCTCACGAGCCCCGGCATCGGCCTCCTGACCGGCGAACCCGGCGTGGGCAAGACCGCCGCACTGCGCCACATCACGCGCGGCCTGAACCCGCACCGTTACCACGTCATCTATCTGGCCGAGACGGAATTCGGCCGCATTGACCTGTACCGCTCACTCGCCCGCGCGCTTGGACTGGAGCCTCGCCACCGGCGCGCGGACCTGTGGCGCGATCTCAAGCAGCGTATCAGCGAACTGGTCGAGGGCAAGCAGATGCTGCCTGTCTGGATCATCGATGAAGCGCAGAACCTGCCGCCGGAATTCTTCCACGACTTCCCGTCGTTCCTGAACTTCGCGTTCGATTCACGTGATCTGCTTACCGTCTGGCTCGCGGCCCATCCGTCGCTGGCCTCCACGCTCGAGCGTGCACCGTACGCCGCCCTCTACGGCCGCATCCAGGCGCGCGTGCAACTGAAGCCCGTCATCGAGCGCGAGCGCTTCGCGCAGCTGATCTCGCATGCACTCAAGAGCGCCGGCTGCACGCACACGCTGCTGTCCGACTCCGGACTGGAACTGCTGCGGCAGGCTTCGCGCGGGTTACCCCGGCAGGCTGGCCGCATCCTGAGGACATCCATGCAGCTGGCTGTACCCAGGGCGCTGAACCATATCCCGGACGATCTGCTGCAACAGGCCATTGAGGAATTCCGATGAACCGCAAATCCAGACGCCCAGCGCTCCGAAACCGGCAACCGGATCGCACATCACGCGCGCCGGCGTTACCCGATCTCTCCGACGAAGCGGCCGCCCAGATCCAGCATCTGCTCTCCGAGTGGTTCCTGTGGTTCAGCGCGGCGTATCGCGAACCGATCATGCGTTACTACGAGCCGTGGTCCGTGCCCCCGCGCAGGCCGCCACCGCGTCATCGCATCGATGACCCGTTCTGAGCGACAGCCCCGGCGACCCCGGGGCTGTTTGCATGATGGCCAATGTATTGATCGCGCGATGATGCACCGATGATCCTGACCCGCATCGCGCGTTCGCCCGGGATTCCTTCTCCTTGCGGATCACGCGACGGCGCTTACCGTCTCACCTCGAATAGCGTGAGATACCGCTCCTCGTTCTGCGCGCGACGTAACAGTACAGGCGCACGCGCAGGTGATGGCCGATCAGCCGGGACGGGACGGTATAGAACACCTTGCGCAGCACGAACCCGCAGGTGGTCGTGACGTACACGCGCGTTTCCTCGTAGTCACACGTACGCTGGGCCGGAAGCGGCTGAAGCAGTGCCCGCTCGGCCTCAATGCGTTTGCCATTACGCGCGTTGATGCGACCGACGATCTCGTCGATGAGGCGGCGATAGGAATCGAGATCATCGAAGTCGTTGGTGCCGCGCAGAAGCAACGCATCGCGCACTGCGTTCTTGAGGTGGCCGTGAGGGCTCTCGATGGAGCCGTTCTCATGGGCGATGCCACGGTTATTGCGCGTGGGCTGCATGCCGTAGTGGGCGCACAGCGCCTCGTAACGCGTGGTCAGATCCTCGCGCGCCTCGGTTTCGAGATTGCGGAACGCCGCCGACAGGCTGTCGCTGCGGTGTTCGCGCGGCACGCCGCCGAGTGCCCAGATGGCGTTCTGCAGCCCTTCAGCCAGCGCGACATAGCTCTCTCCGCCGAGAATGACGTGAGCGTGCTCAAAGCCCGAGCAGGCCAGCCGGAAGTGATAGAGGCGGTGGTCAAGCGCGACACCCGCCACGGTGACGCCCAGGCTGTCCATCTCGGTGAAGTCGGACAACCCGAGACGACCGGGTTCGTGTACCTGACGGAACATAACGTCGTGCTCCTCGCCATGGAGTGCGCGCCAGTCGCGAATACGGCGCTCCAGTGTGCGGCGCACGTTGCCTGGAAGGTCGGGATGGCGCCGAAGCATCTCGTCCAGTACGGCTATCGGCCGGATGCCGGGAGCGGACTGGAGCAGCGGCACGACCTCGGTGTCAAAGATTGCCGCCAGGGGATCGGGACGGCGACGCGCACGTGGTGCCTTCTTCTGCGATGGCAGTCGCCGGTCCTGATCGATGCGATAACCCGTGGCGGCGCTGAACCCGGCGCGCGCAGCCGCTTGAGCTGGTCCTTCCTTGAGTCTGTACTTCATGTAGAGCCTCATCTGATGGTCGTTGATGTGTCGGCCGGGCAACTCAGCCTCCCTTCGCTACACGGAAGAGCTGTTCATACCCGATTTACCGCGACCACCGACAAGGCACCCCGGCAGCGGGGCGGACTCCTCGGCGCGGCGTTGCGGCAGCGGTTCCGGGCTACGCCCTCCACCGCTGCCGCAACGCCAGTACTCTCATCCTGATTGACGCGCTGCTCTCATCTTGTTTGACGCGCGGCACGGCTGAGGCGAACGCTTTGTGCGCGACTCCAGTGAGGAGTCTGGCGGCGATCCTGACGCCGACTCCCGGCATGCTGGTCAGGGCCGGCCAAAGAGGGGTGTGCCTGCACTAGGCGTTCAACTTCGCTGGCAACTCCTCGCGTTGCTTCCGCAAGGACGCGAGCTGCTGGGGCGCGACGCGACATGACGGATGGTTGCTGCCTGAGTACCGGGCACGATCACCGCCTGTTCGCTGAGCGCTCGGACGATTTTGGCAGCCAGGCTCTTCCCCATGCGAGGTGCGAGTTTGGTGAGGCGGTTGGCGAGTGTTTTCTCGCTAGCTGAGCCGAGCTCGGCGGGTGACGGGTATCGCTCAAGCAGATCGAGCACCGCCGGATGGTCGAGGTGCGGTCCCGGAACCCGTTCCAACGCCGGATGGATCGGGGTGAGCAGGCCGCGAATGCGGTTGCCGTTCTGCGTGATCTGTGCCGCGAGACCGTCGTCGAAGCCATACAGCATGGTGAGTTCGGCGAGCGGTTCGTCAGCCAGTCGAAGTGAGCGCAGCGTACGGAATTGAGCGCGCGGCTTAAGCAATGATTGCGGCATCGCGGGCATCGGTCTTGGCTTCACCAGTGCGCAGGTCCGCGATGCGGCGCATAGCCAGACCCGACCCTGTAGATATGCGACCAGGACACCTTCATCGCGGGCGACTGCCACGGGCAACGTCGACGATGGTGACGGGCTGATCGACGACGAACAGGAGTTGGCCGTGCCTCTTGAGTTCGGTGATGAGGGCGCGCAGCTTGGCCTTATCGCGTTGGGTAATGCCTTGTTGTACAGGCGCTTTCCAGTCCGATCGAGGGCGACGGCGCGATGGTGGCCTTTGCCGGCATCGACGCCGACGCATACGTCGACTGAGCTATGTTGTTGGTTTTCTTGCATCGAAGGCTTTGCAGGCTGAACGGTTTGGCCTGCAACATCGGTGGCAAGTCTCGGCATCCATGTTACGGACGGCCTCAAGATATCGTGGCCGAGCCCCATTAGCGATCACCAGCCACCCAACAGGCCCAGTGACAACACCCCGAGGATCATGACTGCGACTGGGGGCGAGAATCGTTCCGGGCCTAGTTGGCCAAATCCTCGATTGTCGAGGAGTGGAGATAGTAACCGGGGCGCACGGCGCACTGACCTGTTTATCCAGCGCGGTACTGCGACAGCGCGGGCAAAGACGCGTCGTGCCAGCACGCAAGCGTCAAGCAGCACGGCCAATCGCAGGCATTGTCGTCGGTTGCGATGTCGTCGCGTGTGGCGACGTCGTCGACGACGGAGGATGGCAGATGTTCCATGATGCGTCTCCAGAAGACGCGGGCCACGTGCCCCAGAACGGGGTGCAGCTCGGACGGATTGGGAAAATGAGAGGGGGACCCTTATGACTTCGGGGCGGACAGCTCAACGCAGGCGGGTTAGTCGATCACGAGCGCACCGCTGCGGACGAAGCTGGAGATCGCTTCAGTGAACGAATCGGGCAGCGTGATCCGGAATGCTTCGAGCCGTCCGACGGGTGGGTAGGATATCTCGTCGAGCCTGCTGACCAGTCGGTCACCGAGTTCGGTGAAGACCAACATGCCCCAGTGCAGCAGCAGCGGTATTGGACTGGACTGTCGACCAGCGACCTACGCGTGCTTTTAGCGCCGCCTCGTCGTGCCGAGATCATGTTGCAGCCGAAGCGTTGTCCCGTCGCGCGCACCACTGGCGCCCTTTGAGTGCGAAGCTCATGCCGCTGACGTGATCACTACGCAAACCCATTTCGACGTCCCGGTAGATCGTCGTCCTCTCCCGCATCGCCTCTTTCGCGATCTGCGAATCGCCTTCGTTCAGCCAGCGCGCGATGCTCGCATCGCTTCTCTCATAGGCTTGCCGTGCCGGTTTCTAGGACTCATACCCCACGCCTTCAGGTACCGACCGACCGTCCACGCAGACACCTTGATGCCATACTCGCGCTCGATGAGCTGCGCCACCAATTCGCGGGTCCATAGGTAGAACGGCAACATCAGCTGATCCGGCATTCGTTTTCGATGATCAGCGTGCGGACTCTCACGGCCTGCCGGTGATCCAGCCGGCCACTTCCCGGCAGACGGCCAAGCTTGCCCGGCCTGAGCGATCTCAATTCGCCGTCTCGCGAGCGCGGAGGTGCGCATAATGTTTGCTTCCTCTCGGTATCGACAAATCAGCGGCCAGCGCCGGCCCCGTTAAGCAGGGTTAGCGGTTCTCAAGAGACGTTCCGAACCGTGCGTGGGATTGCACGCGGCGGTCGGCTACGCTTCGCCGTGCGATGTGAAGTATGTACGGTTGGCGACAACCGCCTTTACCAGTGCAGTACTGCCAATTTTACGGCAACGGGTGCAGAAACTTGGTCACGCTGTAGCAGGCGACCGTTCTAATTCTCGCCCCGAGGAGTCTTTTATGGCACTCATTGCAAAAACAAAGCTGTTAAGTGCTGGCACCGTGGACAAGGCATCAGCAGTCCGTTATCAGATGTCGGAAATCCACCCGACGTTGCGTGATCGGATTTGCAATCTGTATTATCCCCCTGGCGCCGTACTAGGAGAGACTGCACTTGCGGACGAATTCCAGGTCAGTCGCACTCCGATCCGGAAAAGTCTTCAGAGGCTCGAGTACGAAGGCCTCGTGGAAATAAGGAATGGCGTTGGTACAATAGTCAGGGGCGGTGATCTCCGAGAATACCGTGACACCTACGCATTCTGGCTAAAATTGAGCGAAATGCTTGGTGACTTCTGTTCTCCAGCACACGCTCCCAAAGCGCTTGAGCGAATGCAAGGACTGGCCCTCAGAGCGAGGACGCTGCAACGCAGGCCGCCGAATTTCGAAGCATTCTGGGAGATCCTCCATGAGTTGCATTCCGTAATCAACGGTCTGATAACGAACGGAGAGGTTCGCCAAACGCATGACCGCTGTTACTTGCAAGTATCGCGCTTTCGGCTCAATATTGTGGAACTTTTATGGGACGACGAGGTTAAAAACCTCAACGGAGAGCTAGAGGAATGTTGCTTGGCGCTGCGCGCTGGGGACATGCGCGCTCTGGGACTAGTACAACGGAACTACATTTCGTTCGATCTCGCACATATCGCTCGTTTGATCTCATAGTTTGCCGGACAGGTCGTGCGTATCCAAATTTTCTTGCGCAAAGTGTACGAACGCATAACACGTTGCATTCTGGTCTCATTCTGGAGCGGTATTGGTAAAATCGATGCTTGCGGAGGATTGCGAACTGGCTCGTGGCGGTCTTCCGTTCACGGCCTGAACGCTGCCGACACGAGCAGCACAGCCTCGGCGATCGATTAGTTCCTTCGGGACCGACGGCAGCGCTGGCGGGTCAGTAGAATCCGGACTCGGTTTGCGAAGCATGGGATGCTCCTTTGATCCTATGCGTTGAATACAGAAATCGAGAGCGGCTCACAGAACCTAACAAGAACACGGTGTTCTTGATTCTTTGGAGTCGCTTGGTGAGGCTTTTGTTGATCTCATGATTTCGCTTGCGGAACAACAGATTCGTCGTCGCTGCGAATAATCGTGCCTAGGTCATGACGCAAATACTCTTCACGACTCTTGGGGGATATCCCTCGTTTCAATAATTGAAAGGAAAGGTATTCTTCCCACGAGAAGGCATCGAGTCCGAGGTGATAATTAATGTGTCGCTGGTCCTTTGCGTGTGTAAGAACAATCCATTGATGCCCCAGCGGGTGCGGAGCATCGATGAGAACGAGGTCTAACCCGCATTGCTCGGCGAGCGAATGAAGAGTTGAAGCCTTGTAATACTGAATCTCTGGATACGACCAGTCTGTGCTGATGCTGTCTGAATCTCCCGCCAGAAAAGCCGCCACAAATATACCATTGATTCGCAGACTCCGCGATACTGATGTGAGGCACGTTTTAATTTGCGTCTTGCTCGCATGCATAAATATCCCAGCGGCAATTATGTAGTCAAACTGACAATTGAACTGGGAGGCGTTAAAATCTGCGTTAAATGAAAACTGAGGCCGCTTTAGACTGATGAGTGCGGAACCAACTTCCGCCTCGATGCCTTGCCGAAGACACCATTCTTCCGGCTCGATGCCGAAATAGCGGTCGGGATTGAGATATATCAAAGGAAACCTGCCTCCGCGAAGCGACCCACACCCGATATCCAATAAAAAGTGATCTTCTCTCAATCCTAGCAGAAGCAATGTAACAAACTGCACGGCACCCAAGCGATCGTAATAGTCAGGCGGACCCACCCAAGCGCGGTGATTCCTGTCCCCCATTACTTGGTCTTTCCTAAGCACGTAGTACTCCTTAGAGAAATATCCCGCAAGCATTTACGCCTATCATTTTCGGCCTGCAGCCAAACGAGCCGATTCGCTATCAGCGTGAGGAACATCTGATCATACGCGCGAGCGATAGCCGTCCCGCTGCGAGGCTGTTACAGCCGCTTGGAGCCACTCCAAACGTCACGCATGACGCCAGCAAGCACGCAAGAGCAGTGCCAACGCGCAGACGGGCAGGCGTGTCATGTCCCGGCAATGTGGAGGTTGTCGAGGATATGCCCAGCTTGCTATGCCAGTGTTCGAAAGCCGACAAAGCTACCGTCGCGAGGGGCTTGCCAGAAATCTCTCTGCGGCGGTCGCTGAGAAGGATGTCAATTACCGATGCTTTGCATGCGTTGCCCCGCCCACCGCATCCGGATGTCCAGCTCGTGTTGTGAGAGAAGGGGTAGAGGAGCGGGTGTCGCAGTAAGGAGCGGCGGTAAGATTTGCTTCTCACATTGTTGCGAGCCTTGTCCACCGCGCGGTGTTACCACTCGGCGCCCACCTTGACGTACGTCTCGTCCATGCGCCAACTGGTACCGACCGGACGTTTGCGTCGGCGAAACGCCTTCTCGAATAACGCACAAGCTTGATGATCCCAGCGGTGCACCGTCGAATGGCTCACCTCAACACCTCGTTCGGCCATCATTTCTTCGAGGCTGCGCAGACTCAGCAAGGAGGTTAGGTGCCACCGCACGCACAACAATTTCACATCCACCGGGTAATGCTTCCGTTTCGGAACCGTGTCAATGCTGGGGCAGCCTCTTCTTCGTTTTCGCCATTGTTGGGCCGTCAACAATGTGGGGAGCGATCTTACCGCCGCCCCTTACTGCGACACTACCGTCCTGCGTTCCAATGTTCAGGTCCGGCAACTTGCCCTCGAACATACGGGGCACGACGCTTGCGATGGAGTGCGCTTCTCATAAAGGTACGTTAGCGTAGGGGCGCCAGTACGTCTGAACCCGCCGTTCTTTCCCGCCGCATCGGGAAGGTAGCCGTCACGATATACCGGCTCGCCACGAAAGGTTACGCCGGGACACAGTCCCGTCGTGGTCCGTCCTGGATAGAGGCTCTCGTCCGAAGACGGGCGATTCAGCTCGACCACATAACGTGAAACGCGCGCGCCGAGGACCATCGCACCCAAATCGAGTGCAAAGGCGTAAAGACGATCCAGACGCCAATCGGGTATCGGCGACTGTCAACGCCGCATCCGTGTACTGGTTTCGAAGGGCGTCGGGGATGTAAGTGCCGAGATGCAGAATAGAGATGAGAAGCGGGGCGTTTCCGTGCATCAGCGTGTAGAAGTCGTTCACGAAACTTTTCTAGTTCGTCAGTTTCGGGAGCAATGCGTCTGCCGGTAGCTGGGGCAAACTGCGGGTGAGCGCGGGGCAGATAAGCTGATCCAACACCCGACCGGTAAGCGAAGAGATATGCTCCACGAACTCAATCCACTCCCCCTGTCTGTGCAGGATGAAAAAATCGCGTCTACTGAGCCGTCCTGTCGGGAGCGGAAAAACAGCGATCTCGTTGAGATAATGTCTTGCCTGCCAGAGACAAAGCGGCGTTGAGATCGCAAAACCAAGATTTGCGCTGACCAGACTGAGCATCGGATCGGTGGCGTCGAATTCGTATCGACGCGGACTGTTGATCCCCAGATGTCGTGCCAGGCGTTCGATCTGCTGCCCAATCACCGATCGCGCCGTATACCGTATCAACGGCAGTTCAGCAGCTAATTGCCGCCAATGTGAATCTTTTGGAGCGCGCCCATCAAGCCAGCGGCGAGATGCCACAGCCAGAAACGCCTCCGAGAGAAGAGGGAGCTCGATAATGCGGTGGTCGTTGATTACCGTATGCGTGCACACCACAACGTCGACTTCCCCATTGTGTACCTGCCCGGAAAGTGCAGGCGTGAGCCCGGACCACATCTCGATCTGGCGAGTTGAGCTGGACATCGCGCGGATGATTTCCGGCCCGACGGTCGCGGCGAACGAATCGACGCATCCGAGGCGCACAGGCAGAGCACCGGCTAGCGACGCATCCCTGATCCGGCCGCTGACCGTGTGCGCATGCTGGAGCAGCGGACCGGCAAGTTCGAGCAGGGCGCGTCCAGCCAGATTAGGACGCGGCGGACGGCTGTCCCGGTCGAACAGATCCGTACCTTGCTCTCGCTCTAAAGCGGCGACGGATTGACTTACCGCGCTTTGGCTGACCTGAAGGCGCTTCGCGGCTGCCGTCATCGAGCCGGTCTCACACACCGCAACGAACGCCTCCAAAGCACGAAGGTCGATAGGTGACCGGGTACGTTTCATCGCTGCTCCCAACACTTCGGGGCTTCGGCGCCGCGTTTCGGCAAGTACTCAGTACAATGAAAGAAGCCGACCATACCCGTCGATACGGTCCGGCAACCCAGCAAGCCTCATGACGTCCCAGGCAACCGCTTGATTGCTGGTAATGACTGGCTTTCCGGTCCGTTGTTCAATCTCCTCGATGACTTCGATCGATCTGAGTGCTCCGCAGCTGATGAGGATCGCGTCGGCGTCTGGCCGGTCCAGAAATAGCGCCATTTGCACGATGCTCTCAGGCGTGACGCGCACCATATCGCTGTCTTTCTCTAGCTGGAGGCCATGGATGGCCAATACGTCAAAGCCCTCGTTTTCCAGATAGGACTTTTCCATTACGTTGATCTCGTCGAGGTAGGGCGTACCGATAACGATCCGTTTGGCCCCGACGGCTCGAAGCCCGCGAATTACCGCTGTGATCATGCTTGTGGTCTTCGCATTCGGAGCGCCACGGGTCAATTCGGCGAAAACTTTCTTTTCGCCGACGACCAGGCTACCGGAGGTGCAACCGTAGCAGATGACGTCGAGACTGCCATCAGGAAGGATTCGAGCCGCCGCATCAGCAAGGCTGGACGCGATGTTGTCAAGGGACTCCCTCGTGATGCTATCCGGATTGGGGACCCTTGTGAAATGGATACCTACCCCCTTCGGAAGCAAGGTGAACATGTCGTCTTCAATCGTCTGCTCGGTCGCAAGCAGCACAAATCCGGTCTTTGCGCGGTCATGGCGACCACCATCAAGCCTGGCTTCAAATCCAGTCGTCTCAGTCATGATATGGAGTCCTATTTATGAAAAAACGCGTGCGTATGGAAATGGTCAACCTGCTGGTGCAGTCGGGGCTGTGAGCGACTAGCCAGTTATGAATCGTGCGATGCGAGCCAATCCGAAGGAGATGTAGTTGCGTTGCACCAGGCCCAAGGCGCGCATATCTGCCGCCCGGAGCGCCCGGCAGCACTCTTCCAGCTCATGGTTTAAATACTCGACTTCTTCTTCCCAAAGATCGCTAACAAAGTTGTACCAGACACGTGATGCCTGAAAATAGCAGCGGTCATGCGTCTGTCGCAGTTCCCGGTTTCTGATCAGTTCATTGATCGCGAAATGTAGCTCGTGAAGGATCGCCCAGAACTCGTCGAAGTTGCGAGAGGTGTTCGATAGTGCGGCAGCGCGCGGAACCAGTCGCTCGATGCGCTCAAGTGCCTGCGGGGCATCGGTGGGCGAACAAAAGTCACCCAGCATCTCGCTCAGCCTCAATCGGAAATTGTAGGTGTCACGGTACTCCCGAAAATCAACACCGCTCACGATCGTACCGACGCCGTTTTTTGTCTCAACCAGACCTTCGTACTCGAGGCGCTGCAGAACCTGACGAATAGGCGTGCGGCTAACTTCGAATTCTTCGGCAAGCACGGTCTCTCCCAGCAATGTGCCGGGCGGATAGTGGAGGCTGCAGATGCGATCGCGCAACGTCCGATAGATGTCCGGCGTCTGGCCGCGAACTGCGGGCGCTTTCGAGGTGGGCCGCAAAGCTTGTCCCTTAAGTTTGACCACGCGTGCCATTAAAAAATCCTTCACAAGTGTGGTTGTGATAGTTGGCGCCGCCCAGTGATGACTGCGCTGGTGCTGAAATCTGCCCAATGATAGCCGGGATCAGTAGCTGTCCGCAACCTGTACACAGGTTAGCACAATTTACAGAAAAGGGAGAAACTCTGCGTGATGACATCAGCCGGTCGCTATGTGTGCACAGAGATCTGGGAGACTGTGGTGTGGTTGTAAGTAACTGAATTAGCGCAGTAAATATCGTTATCATCCGATTTTTTTAGTCCGTGAAACCTCGGTGAGCCTAAGCAAACATACCACTTGACATGCCAAATTGGTGCTCCTAGAGTCGAGCTGTGTACTTGCTGCATACAGCTAACAATGGAGGACATGTGGACGAATATGCAGGCCGGGTGGGCAAACTGCGTGACGCACTGCGTCGCGCCAATATCGATGTGGCGTTGATTAGCGACCCGGACTCAGTGGCCTACTTCGGGGGCTTCTGGAACTATCTGGGCGTTGAGTTCGGCCGCCCTACGCTGATGGTGATTTCTCAGGATCATGAGCCGGTCCTGATCACGCCGTTGATGGAATCCGAGATGTGCGGTCTGATGACCTGGGTCAAAGATATCCGTCCCTGGGCCGATGGTATTGATGATGAATGGCGAAAGCCGCTGCGAGAGGTACTGCAGGCTTCGAAGGCAAAGCGCGTGGGGATCGAGCGCGCGAAAATGCCGCCGCTCGTTTCGGGGGCACTTCCCGTTGAGGCAGGCAGCCTGACCGATGTGGGGCAGATCATCTTCGATCTGAGGACGATCAAGTCTGGAAGCGAAATCGCGGTCATGCGGCAAGCCGGGCAGGTGGCTGTTGCGATGGTCCAGGCGGCAAAGGAAGTCATCCGGGAGGGCGTACCGGAGTACGAGATTGCACTGGCAGTGATTGCCGGGGGCACCCGAAAAGCTGCCTCGTTCCTCGATGAACACAAGGATAGATTCGTTTCGCCGACGATCTACAACCTTCAAATCCTCCAGTCCGGACGGGATGTCTGTCTTGTGCACCGTCGATCCTCGGTTCGCACACTGAAGCGCGGCGACCCGGTCTATCTGTGCTTCTGTGGCATCGCAAACTTCAAGAACTACAAGCTCGGCTTCGATCGCGAGTTCTTCGTCGGATCGGTGACCGACGAGCAAGCTCGGGTCTATGAGGCCGCCGTTGCAGCGCAGCAAGCCGCGCTCGCGCAGATCAAGCCAGGTGTGCGCTGTGAAGATGTCAATGCTGCCGCTGAAGAGATCTATCGGGACGCGGGATTTGCCCCGGGATATCGGACCGGGCGCTCGATCGGCTACTCGTTCCTTGAGACGCCGGAGCTCAAGCGCGGCGAGCAGCGGACCCTGGAAGCGGGTATGACTTTCGCGGTCGACGGTGGCATCACGATCGAAGGAGAGTTTGGGGGACGAGTAGGAGACTCGATCGTTGTGACGTCAGATGGATTTGAATATCTGACCGATTATCCGCGCAAACTGACAGTGGTGTGAGCGCCATGGACGATCCGGTTACCCTAAGAACGCTGATCGCGGTGAATCGCGAGTTCTTCGACAGTCGTTGGAGCGAGAAAGATCTCGAAGAACTGGTCAACCCGCGGTTTGGCGTCGTCTCGGATCTGTCCAGCCTGGTAGAGCGGCTGTCAGCAATCCGGGCGAAAGATCTTGCTGACCAGGCCCCGTTCTGGATCGTGGAATGTCAGCCATGAAGCCAGTGAACGGCAATACCCTGAGAGGCATTTCAAAGGCGCTTTCGCGTGGGGATGTCACGGCCCTTGAGGTTGTTGATCACAGCCTCGCGCTGGCGGAAGCGACCAATGGGCTGCTCAAAAGCCTGATCACGGTGACCGGTGACTGCGCTCGCGCTCAGGCAAGGTCAGCCGATGAGCGCCGGCAAATTGGTAGACGGCGGGGAATACTCGACGGTATCCCGTACGTGGCGAAAGACGTATTCAAGACGGAAGGAATCCGGACTACGGCGGGAAGCAAGGTATTGGCTGAACACTATCCGCAAGAAGATGCCGATGTCGTTCGGAAGCTGGCGGAAGCGGGAGCGGTCCTCGTTGGCAAGGCGAACATGCACGAGTTCGCATATGGCGCCACAGGGGAGAATCAGTTCACCGGCACGACAGTGAACCCGTGGGACCAACGGCGCCTGGCCGGGGGCTCCAGTGGCGGCTCGGCTGCTGCTGTTGCAGCCGGGATTGTTCCCTTTGCGTTGGGCACTGATACAGGGGGATCAGTGCGTGTACCGGCAGCGCTGTGCGGAGTAACCGGCTTCAAACCTACGTTCGGACTGTTGGACTCCACTGGCGTCATTCCGTTCTGCTGGACGCTTGACCATGTGGGCATCATCGCCGGGAATGCGGATGACGTTTCCGTGGTGATCGACTCGCTGACGGATCTGCAGGTCTTCCGTACCAATGGCTCGCTGCATTCCCTTCGTATCGGGATTCCAAGAGGCTGGACCTCTCTTCTGGAACCTGGCGTTCGAGCCGGATACGAACGGGTAGTTGCCGTTCTAAGGGCGTCCGGCGCTACTTTCCACGAGATTGACCTGCCGGAACATGCTGAATCCCGGACCGTATCCCTCACCATTCAACTGGCCGAAGCTTTGGCGTATCACTCGCCATTGATCGCGTCGTCAGGTGAGCAATATGGGCCCGACGTCCGCAGCGGCTTCGTCCTCGGTCAGCAGTTATCCGCCGAAAGCTATGTGCAATGCCAACGGCTGCTGAGCGCGTACCGGGCATCGTTCACGCGACATTTCGAGACCATTGATGCCATTCTGACACCCACATGTCCGGTCGTCGCCCCCGAGACAGGCAGTACCCGAATACCAGTCGGCGATCAACTTCTCCCGATCGGTAACGCGCTGACGCTTTTTACCTCCTTCTTCAATCTGGTCGGCGCACCGGCCGTCGCACTGCCTGCCGGCACCGATGACAAGGGATTGCCAGTCAGTGTGCAACTCATCGGCGCACCAGGCAAGGACATCGCGATTCTTGAACTTGCACGACATCTTGAACAGGAACTGGCGCGAAGGTAAACGTGGCAGCTCTGTAGCGAATTCCACTTCAACGCAATGTAAAGGGGTTAGTATGCAAATCCGCAAAACATCGAAGCACGCTCGGACCTGTCTCTTCGTGCTGCTGAGCGCGATTCTTCCTGTCACGTCTGCCAGTGCCCAACAACTGGTCGTCGCCTCGTTCGGTGGGGCATATACCGCAAGCCAGGCGAAGGCCTTCTTTGAGCCGTACGCCGCGAAAACCGGGACCAAAGTCCTTCCCGCTGACTACAACGGCGGGCTGGCAGAGCTTCGTTCGCAGGTGCAGGCGGGCTCCGGTGCGTGGGACGTGATCGATCTTGAATTCCAGGATGCAGCTCGCGCATGCGACGAAGGATTGATTGACCCGATAAAGCCGGGTTCGCTTCCAAACGGTCAGGATGGCAAGTCCGCGTCTTCCGACTTCGTGCAGGGTTCCCTGATGGACTGCGGCGTCGGAACGATCCTCTGGTCGAACGTGATTGCATATGACAAGCGAAAGTTTACCGGGGAGCAGCCTACAACAATTGCCGACTTCTTTGATTTGAAGCGGTTCCCGGGCAAGCGCGGGCTAAGCAACAAACCGAACGGAAACCTCGAATGGGCGCTCATGGCTGATGGCGTACCGCGAGACAAGGTTTATGCAACCCTGCGCACGCCGGCCGGCCTCGAGCGTGCGTTCAAGAAACTCGACACGATCAAGGCTAACGCGATCTTCTGGGGGGCGCAGGCACAGTCCGTCCAGCTTCTCGCCGATGGAGAGGTCGCGATGACAGAAGGCGGCAATGGCAGATTCACAGACGCCATCACCAAGGACAAGAAGCCTTTCGGTATTCTCTGGCAAGGCCAGATCATCAACGGTGATGTGTTTGCTGTATCGAAGGCCAGCAAGAATAAAGCGGCTGCGCTCGATTTTATTCGCTTTGCCACTTCGGCGCCTCAGCTTGCTGCGCAGACAAAATACATCAGCTATGCCCCCGCGCGTCGTTCCGCATTGCCATTGGTGGACGCATCCCTGCGAGAGAATCTGCCGACATCGCCTGCGAATCTGAAGGTTGGGCTCGCCAGTGACACGGCGTTCTGGAACGACGAGCAGGACGAAATCAATCGCCGTTGGGCTGCGTGGATGGCCCACTAAGAGGAACGTTATGAACATGCTAAACGTCTTCCACCAGCGAGAACAGGGCAATGCTGGACGAGCCGATAGTGACCACGTTGTCTTCTCGCAGGTCGAGAAGAGCTACGACGGCAATACGCACGTCGTCAAATCACTCTCGCTCTCAGTCAAACGTGGCGAGTTTCTCACGTTACTGGGTCCGTCAGGCTCAGGAAAAACGACGACGCTGATGATGCTTGCAGGCTTCGAGGCACCCACTGCGGGGACGATTAGCATCGGTGGCGTGAATCTGACAAACACGCCACCACATAAGCGGGGCATTGGCATGGTGTTCCAGAACTATGCCCTGTTTCCTCACATGTCGATTGCGGACAACGTGGCGTTTCCGTTGGCCGCAAGGAAAATGTCAAGGAGCGAGATCGGCGAGCGCGTAACCCGGGCCTTGGAGATGGTCAAGATGCAGGATTATGCGTCGCGCCGGCCCGCGCAGCTTTCAGGGGGACAGCAGCAGCGCATTGCGCTGGCTCGAGCGCTTGTATTCGAGCCAACTCTTGTCCTGATGGACGAGCCGCTTGGCGCGTTGGACAAACAGCTTCGCGAGCACATGCAGACTGAAATCAAGCACCTGCACAAGATGCTGGGCGTTACCGTCGTGTATGTGACCCACGATCAGGACGAAGCTTTGGCGATGTCCGATCGGGTCGCCATTTTCAACAATGGAGTGATCGAACAGATCGGGCCGCCCGCCGAGATTTACGAATCGCCGAACACCGAGTTTGTGTCACGGTTCGTCGGCGACAACAACCTTCTGGAAGGGGTTGTGGACGACTGTTATATATCAGAAAGCGGGGGCTATCGCGCAAAGATCACGCACGGCGCTTGCCGATTTGAAGCGGTGGCCGCCAAGCCACTTGCGTCGGGTACGCATATCACCCTGGTGTTAAGGCCGGAAAGGGTGTCACTTGCTGGACAGGACGGATCTTTTGAGAACCAGGTGAGTTCCCAGATTGTAGAGTCGACGTATTTCGGCGATCACGTTCGCCTGACATGCCGTATCCCCAGCGGCAACGAAATCATCGTGAAACTGGCGAATACGTCGAGTCTGGGTTCCCTTCAGGCCGGGCAGACGTTGCCTATCGGCTGGCGCTCGGCTGATAGCCGTGCACTACTGGCAATAGGAGGATAGCGATGAGCCCGATGACTATGGCCGAGACGCACAGCCAGGACGCTTCATTTCAGGAGCAGTGGGGCGGCGCATTGAAAACGCGCGTTCAAAAAGCACGGCGGCGCGAGACGCGCAAGTCGTTGTTGCTGGTCGCGCCCGTGATTCTGTTCCTCATGCTGACCTTCCTCGTGCCAATCGCCAAGATGTTTCAGGTCAGTATCTATGATCCGACATTGCGCGACCTTCTTCCAAATACAACTCGTACGCTCGATGGCGGTTCGAAGGTGACAACGGCGAACCAGGTCTGGCAGAGCCTGGCCCGCGATCTCGTTTCGGCCAGAGATCAGGGCAAGCTGGGCATTGTCGCGAGCCGACTGAACGCTGAGCGTCCAGGGCTGCGATCCGTCGTAGAACGTACTGCCCGGCGCGCAGCGGCTAGTGACGATGCGCCTACCGCCCAGTGGTTCGCAAATATCGACCCGGCCTGGGGTGAACCCGAAATAATGCCCATGCTGGCGCGTGCCACACGCGCATTCACATTCGACAACTATCTATCGGCGTTAGACTTCCGCCGCGATGAAAAAGGAAGCATTGCTTCCCAACCGCAGGATGAGCGGATTTATCGGTCTTTATATTTGAAGACTTTCGGGGTGGCTATCGCCGTAACGGTTCTTTGCGGTGTAATGGGCTACCCGATCGCCTACCTGATGGCGACGAGCTCAAAGGCAACCGCGAACCGGCTGATGATCCTGGTGCTGGTTCCATTCTGGACATCCATGCTGGTTCGGGTTACCGCATGGATGGTGCTGCTGCAGTCCCAAGGCGTCGTGAACGATCTTCTCGTGCTCGCTGGCGTGGTCAATGAGAACAATCGCGTAATGCTGATCTACAACCTTACCGGCACCTTGATAGCGATGACACACATCCTGTTGCCGTTCTTCATACTTCCGCTTTACAGCGTGATGGTCGCGGTACCTCCCAGTTATATGCGGGCCGCGCAATCGCTCGGTGCCGGACGGTTTAGTGCCTTCTGGAAGGTCTATTTCCCTATCACGCTCCCAGGCGTCGGAGCTGGCGCGCTGCTGGTGTTGATCCTGGCTCTTGGGTACTACATCACGCCGGCTCTTGTCGGCGGACAGTCGGGACAGATGATCTCCAATATGATTGCTTTCAATATTCAGACCTCGCTGAACTGGGGTCTCGCGGCCGCACTGAGCATCGTGCTACTGGTTGTGGTGCTGGCCCTTTATTTCGTCTACAACCGTCTGATCGGTGCTGAAAACCTGAGAATGGGATAAGCATGAACATTCATACGCAGCCGTTTCGCTCGCCCGTCGAGAAAGGATGGAACGTTATTTTTGTACTGATCTGCACGACGATCTTCCTTTTTCTTGTTGCGCCGATCCTGGTCATCATTCCTTTGTCCTTCAACGCCGAGCCCTATTTCACATTCACGCGGGCAATGTTGCACTTGCATACCGATGCGTGGTCCCTTCGTTGGTATGACTCATTCTTTAGCAACCCTCGCTGGTTGCTTTCGGTGAGGAATAGCCTCGTCGTCGGCGTCGCGACCACGATTCTCGCGGCGTCAATCGGGACCGCGGCAGCGCTAGGTTTAAGGCAGCGCCTTCTGCCTGGCAGGTCGCTCATGATGAGCTTCATCCTTGCACCGATGGTGGTGCCGACAATCGTTACAGGCGCCGGAACCTATTTTGTTTTCGCAAAAGTTGGGCTGGTCGATAATCTCTGGGGGCTGATTGCCGCGCATACTGCGCTCGGGATTCCATTCGTCGTAGTCACGGTCCTGGCTTCTGTCAGCGGCCTGGATCGATCATTCGAAAGAGCGGGCGCGATCATGGGGGCGCCACCGTGGATGGTTTTTCGCAAGGTCACACTACCACTCATCATGCCGGGCGTAACGGCGGGCGCAGTCCTGGCCTTCATCACGTCTTTCGACGAGGTTGTTTTCGCGCTGTTTCTGTTGCCAAGTCCGCAGTACTTCACATTGCCCAGGCAGATGTGGTCCGGCCTTCGCGAGCAGATCAGTCCCGCGATTCTGGCCGCGGCGACGCTCTGGATATTGCTCTCATTGGTCATGATGTGGCTCGTCGGCGCACTTCGCAAAAGAGCGGCGCTTGTGCGACGATCCTCGTAGGGGGCGCCCCGTGTCTCATCCCGGTCGCGTAATCGTCGAATGCGGTAATTTACCGCTGCTCGTCCTGACTCCCCATGCCGGCAGGCAGATCCCGCAAGATCTCACTCAGCCGCAACGTGGGGAGGCGCTGCAGGGTGACATTGTTGACCCGGCTGGCGAAACCGTCCGGACAGTGGCACGAACCCTCAACGCGTCCTTGATTGGCGGACCGTATCATCCGTGCGTAATCGATCTGAATGTTGACGCGGACGATCCGGATCTTACGCCGCATTTCAATCGGCTGAGAGTCTGCCTGTCCCACACAGCCGATGGCGAAGCGCTCTATGATGACGACGTCGGATACGAACGGGCGGTGCACGCAAGGGTCGCACAATACTGGCGACCTTTCCACGACGCCGTCACTCAGGAGCTTTGCCGTCTGCATTCCATGCATACCCGCGTGCTCGTATTTGTCACTCATGCGAGACAATGGTTGCATTATCCTGACAAGCGAGCTCACCTCGCAGATTTCACATTTTCGACGCATTTGGGCCGACCCGCCGACATCCGCCTGGTCGAGGCACTAACGGCCAACGTCGAGCGAGGCGGGTACTCACGGGTACTGAATCCTGGCGACGCCGGTGGCGTCGCTGCGCAGAGATACGGCAATCCGGGGAACGGAGTGCACGTTATCCAGGTTGAGATCGGCGCACGATGGCGAACAGGCTGTACGTTCGATTCAAGTCTGCGACCAGCAGTCGTCACCGAGGACGGTCCGGAGGGCTTGGCTTCGATTCTCGCAAACATGCTCAACACCCTTGGCTCCAGGCTGGTGGAGATTGATCGCTGAGACGTTGATAAGCGATTGTTCATCGAGGTAGCGCGAGTTCGCGGTGCGAAGACTCGTGGACTTGCGCTCTGCACTTGCGCTGATTGCGGGAGCGACGCATGTTGTGCTTGTGGCGGTGGGATTTCATGTGGACATCGTTGTGCGTAAGTATCCTCAAACGGGTAGCTCGTTTTTCTGCTGCTTCGCGTGATGACGTCAGTCGAGCGCTTGTAGTAACACTCACGGCTCAAGCACATGCAGTGGCTCGAGTTAGGCGGCGAGGTCTCGGTGGGGGCGCGCACCATCTGGTCGCGAGGGGGCATTTCCGAGCGTGCTTGTCGCGCACGGCTATCCGGTCATACGTCGTACCGGGCGGGAACGGGTGTACCGGATGCCGTGAAGCGCGTTATGGAGGGTGTGCTGCCGGTCATTACCGCACGCGGCGACGATCGCATCGCACTTTTACGGTTCATGTGAATGCGGTGCGCCGAGCTGGCGCGGCACGGGAACAGCGGTCCTGAAAGTCCACACTTCGGGAACCATAGATATATGATTATCGGGGAACAGGGACGCCTCCTGAGATTGCGCCAGGAGGGTCTGCAAACACTCTTCGTCAAATCCGGCTCGTTAGTTCTGGCAAGACGGTAAAAAGGTCATCCACAAGGCCGTAGTCGGCAACGCTAAAAATCGGCGCTTCCGCATCTTTATTGATCGCGACGATCACCTTTGAGTCCTTCATCCCGGCGAGATGCTGGATCGCGCCGGAAATGCCGACCGCGACGTAGAGTTGCGGTGCGACAATCTTGCCGGTCTGTCCGACCTGCCAGTCGTTTGGCGCGAAGCCTGAATCCACCGCGGCGCGCGATGCACCTACTGCCGCGCCGAGTTTCTGCGCCAGCGGATCGAGTAGCGCGAAGTTGTCCGCGCTACCCATGCCGCGCCCGCCCGACACGACGATGGGTGCCGACGTCAGTTCTGGCCGCTCGCTTTTTGCGAGCTCGCGACGAACGAAGCGTGCGCGGCGCGTGCCTTCGCTGGCGTCGTGCGTTTCGATCGGCGCGCCGCCCCCATCCGAGGGCGCAGCATCGAATGCAGTCGTGCGAATCGTGGCGACCTTGATCGGGTCGTCGCATTGTACCGTGGCGATCGCGTTGCCCGCGTAGATCGGGCGATCGAAGGTATCGGCCGAATGAATCGCGATGACATCGGAAATTTGCGAGGCGTCGAGCTTCGCGGCGACACGCGGTGCGACGTTCTTGCCGGAGGCGGTCGCACAGAACAGCACGTGCGTGTACGACGGCGCGAGCATCAGCACCTGCGTGGCGACATTCTCGGCGAGACCGTCGGCGAGCTGCGGCGCGTCAATCAGGATCACCTTGTCGACGCCTTGTATCGCGGCGGCCGCTTTCGCGACGGCGCCTACATCGTGGCCGGCGACGAGCACGTGCACACAGTCATTCAACTGGCGCGCGGCGTTCACCGTGTGCAGCGTGGCGAGCTTGAGCACAGAGGCTTCATGGTCGGCAATGATGAGAGTGGTCATTCAGATTACCTTCGCTTCGTTTCGGAGTTTGTCAATCAGCGTGGCGACGTCAGGGACGCGCAAGCCGGCCTTGCGCGCTGCCGGCTCGACGACTTTCAGCGTCTTCAGGCGCGGCGCCGGATCGACCGCGAGTCCGGCCGGTGTGAGGATATCTAGCGGCTTTTTCTTCGCCTTCATGATGCTGGGCAGCGTCACGTAACGCGGTTCGTTCAGGCGAAGATCGGTTGTCACGATAGCCGGCAGGTCGAGCTCGATCACTTCGAAGCCGCCGTCCACTTCACGCGTGACGGTTGCCGTGTTGCCCTGAATCTCAATGGCGCTCGCAAACGTGGCCTGCGGCCAGTCAAGCAGCGCGGCGAGCAATTGGCCTGTCTGTCCGGCGTCGTCGTCGATGGCCTGCTTGCCAAGAATGACCAGTTTCGGCTGCTCGCGTTCGACTGCCGCCTTCAGCAGCTTCGCGACTGCAAGCGGTTGCAGCTCAACGTCTGTCTGAATGTGCAGCGCGCGGTCCGCGCCGATGGCGAGCGCCGTGCGCAGCGTTTCCGCGCTCTGCGCCGGGCCGCACGTTACTGCGATGACGTCGCTAGCGTGGCCGGCTTCCTTCAGGCGCGTCGCCGCTTCGATGGCGATTTCGTCGAACGGATTCGTCGACATCTTCACGTTGCCGATATCGACGCCCGTCTGGTCCGCCTTCACGCGAACCTTCACGTTGTAGTCGACAACACGTTTCACTGCTGCCATGACCTTCATGCATGCTTTCCTTTGCTGGGGAGAGAGTCGGCGTGCGCGGCGTGCCAGCCGCGTGACACGGGTTCGATGATGACAAGCGCACCGTATGGCGCAGGGGCATGTGTTGGTGCTTCGTTTGAGACTTTGCCAGTGTCTTCGTCGCGCGATGGCGCAATCTCGAGCGCAGGGCCGTCGGCGAGTCGCGTCGCGACGTGCGCAGCGTCGAGCACAATGGCGTCTCCGCTGCCTGTCGCGCTAACGATGCAACTGCCGCACAGCGTTACAACAAGCACGAAGCAGCCGGCCTGCACATACGTCGTTTCGTACAGCAGCGTGATGTGCGCGTGATAGCGCCCGCGCGCGGCCATCGCGTTGAGCTTGATGACAGGGCCGTCGCGCAACGTGTCCTGCCAGGTGGTGCCACCGTCGTATTCGGATGGGCGACCGGGTTGCAGTTCGACGCGCGTCGTGCCTTCGTCTAGCGTGACGCCTGCACCTTGCATCACGAGCGACACGCGCGTCATGCCGGCGAACCGCGAGTATGGACCGTCGCGTTCGACGTCCGCGAGGCTGATGCGCCAGCCGCCGTCGACGTCTTCCGCGAGCATCCGCATGGTGCCGCCGCCGTTGCGCCAAGGTTGCAATGCGAATGACGTGAGCGGCCGGATCGCAAGGCCGGCGGCTGCCTTCACCTCAGGAGACGGCGCCGAGCCCATACTTGCCGGTCAGGAGCTTGCCGGTTGTGAAGCGTTCGATCGAATACGGTCTGAGTGACACATCCGTCTGCAAACCGAGCGCGCATTGCGCGAGGATCTTGCCGACCATCGGCGAGAGCTTGAAGCCGTGGCCCGAGAAGCCGTAGCCGACCACCAGACCTTCGATGCCCGGCAGCGGACCGAGCACCGGATTCCAGTCCGGCGTCACGTCGTACACACCCGTCCACGACGACGCAATGCCCGCAGTCTCGTAGGCGGGGAACCGCTCCGCGACCTGCGCGCCGACATCGACGATGTAGTCCATCGGGATGTCGCCTTGTTCGGTGTCGGCAGTGTTCAGGTTTTCTCCGACCACGCCTTCGCTGACCAGCATCTGGTTGCCGCCGTAGCTGCGGTAATAGAGCATGCCTTCCGACGCGAGATCCTTAAACACGGGCATCGTGAATGTGTAGGGCGCTTCCGCACACTCGAGCGCAAGTACCGCGTGACGCTCGGGAGCGATCGGCAGCGTCTTGCCGGTCCAGCCGGCCAGTTCCGGCGTCCAGATGTTTTGCGTGCTGATGACGGTGCCGGCCGCGAAATCTCCGGCGCTGGTCGATACGCCGACCACCTTTCCATTTTCGATGAGCAACTCGTTGACGGCGACGTTTTCGCGGATTGTTACGCCGCCGCGACGCGCGGCGCGCGCAAAACCGGTCGCCGTGAGATAGGCGTCGGCGAAGCCGGCTTCTGGCTCGTAGCCGATGAGCGCAGCGTCGTCGAAGGTGGCGATCGGCATCAGTTCTTGTGCCTGGCGCGCGTCGAGCAGTTCGAGCGGAATGCCCTGCTGCTTCTGTTGATCGAGCGATGCACGCAGTGGTTCGAGCTTGTCATCGTCGGCTGCGACGATCATGTAGCCGCATTTGACGAGGCCGCACGACGCTTCGTCATCTCCGAGATAATTGGTGAAGTCGTTGAACGCCGACCAGGACTTGCGCGCCAGTTCGACGTTTTCCTTTACCGAATAGTGCGTACGCAGGATCCCGGACGACTGAGCCGTTGTGCCGGCGCCTACCGTCGCCCGATCAAGCACCAGCACACGCTTTGCACCGAGCCTTGACAGGTGAAAGGCAACAGACGTCCCGATCACACCCGCGCCTATCACAACCACATCGTACTTGTTCACGGACGCACGCCCCTTGTGAGATTGATGTGCCCAGTCTGCGCTTCACCGTGGAGGCCTACGTTTGCATAAGCAAATCTGTTGATCGCCCATAAGATGCAGCTCAGGCGCGAGAGATGTGACAGAAACACTCCGATGGGTGGCACTATGGAGTCTTACCATGTACTCGGGCGGGTGAAAAAGTCCAGATGCAAGAGATTGCAAGAGGTGCTTTCGTGGCGATGGCTGCAATCGCGATCGCCTTGTTGAGTTGCGTGGCTGCGCGCTGTTTGTTGCGGCTTTTCCTGTCACCGCCGCGCGCGGCGGTGGTTTCCGAGGTAATCGGCCTGGCCATGCTGATTGCCTCGTGTGCTTATTATTTTAGCGGCGGGCGGGCATAGTCGAGCCAACCATCCACCGCATCGACAGGAATGCAACGGAGGTCACCGGTTATAGGACACATCCGCTGCTACATATCCGTGTAGTTGGGGCCGCCGCCTCCCTCCGGCGGCACCCAGACAATGTTCTGAGTCGGAACCTTGACGTCGCATGTCTTGCAATGCACACAGTTCTGCGCATTGATAACCAGCCGCTCGTGACCATCTCCAGTCTCGACGAACTCATAGACGCCAGCCGGGCAATAGCGACTTTCGGGGCCCCGCATAGTGCCGCAGGTTGACATTGATCGGAACAGCCGGATCCTTGAGTGTGAGATGCGCCGGCTGATTATCGTCGTGATTCGTGTACGATAAAAATACTGAAGACAATCGGTCAAACGTCAGCTTGCCGTCCGGCTTTGGGTAATCGATCTTCCTGCATTCCGACGCAGGTTTGAGCATCTCATGGTCCGACTGAGCGTGCTTCAGGATACGAATCCAGTTCGTCGCACTGGCGTCCCTCTTGAAGCGCATCGAAGGTCGCCTGCGCTCCCAACGTGCCCGTTTTGATTGCGCCGTGAGAACCCTTGATGCGCGAAGCGTCGAGAAGCCTGCTTCGTTGCCAACGAGCGCACCGCCGGGAAACACCAGCTTAGGCAGAGACATCAATCCGACAGCGGTGATCGCTCGTGCCCCGTAAGACAGGCGCCTGCCACCTTCCAAAAATATTCGAACTTCCGGGTGCATCTTGTAGCGCTGGAATTCCTCGAACGGCGACAGGTACGGTTTTGTATAGCCTAGTCCCACTACAAAACCGGTGACGATCCGGTTGTCGTCCATGTGGTAAAGAAACGAGCCGCCATAGGTGCCGGCATCAAGCGGCCAGCCGCCCGTGTGCCGCCATCAGCGGCTCATGCCCTCAATGCTGCGCGAGTGAATGTCCGGGAAGTCGTGGATCGAGAGCCATGTTCCGAGCGTTGCCCACGTGACATCGCGGCGGCTTGCGCTTTCGTATGGGACAGTGTCGGTGAGCAGTGACATGATGACACTCCGGCTCATTGGATAGGCGTCGCCGTCACACGCGCCCGAAATGATAGGTCAGACTGGCCTGTTTTCGTTTGGATTGCGAACCGGCCCCATCGCTTCGAGTCCTTCCGCGTAGCTGATCGTGTCAAACGACAGGTCGAAGAGGATCGCGGCGTCGGCGACCGCGTCGAGCTTGCCGGCCGTGTCTTTCCTTTTCAGCTCGCTCTTCTCCAGATGCAGGAGCTCAAGCATCTCGTTGTAGACGGTCGATTCCACAATCGGCAGCACGTAGAACACCGCTCCGTTGTACGGCACCT
>NZ_FNYE01000013.1 GCF_900108945.1 Paraburkholderia diazotrophica
CACCCTCGCCACGCGATGCGGCGCCAAGTGCGGGCGGCGTCCTGTACCGTATAGCAACCTCATTCACTACCGACATACTGCGCTAGAACACTCGATGCCCTTGGCCGTGCCACGGGTGTATGAAGCGGGTGAGGCATTAACCAGTGCGTTGGCAACGCGCATTGGCCAGCATGCCGTCGCTCGAAACACGGGGACGTTGAGAGCCCGTGGATAATCGTCAAGCACTGGCGGTGTGAGCGGCTTTCTTCTGCCTACTCTTCTTTGCCGCGGCAAAGAAGAGTAGGTGCCGCCCCGCACAGGGGCAACACCCGCGCCGCGAGGCGCATCGCGGATGCCAGCGCAAAGGCAAAAAACAAAGCGCGTCGCAGACACAAACCGCATTCGCGGATGCCCGCGAAAAAGGCAAAAACCCAACAGCGTCGCAGACAAAAACTACCCCTTCCGTTGCAAAGCAAACAACGTCCCCGCGATCAGAATGAACGCGCCGATGATCACCTTCTGCCACGTGCTCGGCACGCCGACGAGAATCAGCACGCTATTGATCAGTGTCACCAGCACGACGCCGAGCAGCGTGCCCGCCACCGTGCCCGTGCCGCCCGTGATGCGCGCGCCGCCGAGTATTACGGCCGCGATCACATCGAGCTCCGTGCCGACGAGATCGAACGGATTCGCGAGCCGGTTGTTCGACACATGCAGAATGCCTGCAATACCCGCGAGCATCCCCGTATAGCCGAACACGAACAGATGGATCGCGCGCAGGTTGTAGCCGAGACGCTCCGCAATCGCGAGACTGCCGCCCATCGCATAGACGCCGCGTCCCATCATCGTGCGGTTCAGCAGCCACCACGTGACGACGGCCGCGAGCACGAGCGCAAGCACCGACGCGGGCAGCACCGCGCGCAAGCCGTCCGTCGTGTGATAGAAGAAGAGCGGAATGCGGCCGAAGTGGTCCATGCTGTGCGGAATGTTCATGAAGAACGTCGTGCCGATGAACGTCAGCAGGATGCCGCGATACAGGTACTGCGTGCCGATCGTCACGATCAGCGAAGGCGCCTTCAGCCGATGCACGAGCACGCCGTTGATCACGCCGAGCACGATGCCGCCCACTGCGCCCGCCACCAGGATCAGCGCGAACGGCGCATCCGGCCACCACGCGAAGACGGCCTTTGTGATCGCGTACATCGTCAGCGCGCCGATCGCCGTGAACGACACGTCGATCCCGCCCGACGCAAGCACGACCAGCGTGCCGAGCCCGAACAGCGACATCGTCGTCGCCGAATGCAGCAGATCGAACAGCGTCGCGAACTGGAAGAAGCGCGGATTGATCGCGCCGACGATCACGCACATCGCGGCGATCAGCGCCACGGTGAACCACTCCGGGTTGCGCGAGAGCTTCGCGCGCCATGTCGGCGGCTTGATCTCGGGCGCGATTTCGACGACGTTGGGGGTAGTCATGGTCCGGTTCATGATAGACGACATCTCATGCAGCCTCTGACAACAGAGCGTGATACAGCTCGGCTTCGTTTAACTGGTCCGCGCGATACTGGCTCGCCACGCGGCCTTTCTTCATCATCAGGATGCGATCGCAATTCTGCAGCAACTCGGGCAGATCATCGCTGATCAGAATGATGCCAATGCCGCGCTGCGACAGCTTCTGCATGATCCGGTAGATGATGTCCTTCGAGCCAACGTCCACACCGACAGTCGGCCCATGCAGGATCAGCACGCGCGGATCGATGGCGAGCCACCGGCCGATCAGCACGCGCTGCTGATTGCCGCCCGACAGCGACTGCACCGGCTTGTCGACGCCAGGCGTCGCGATCTGCAACTCCCTCACCGTGTGTTCCGCAAGCTGTTGCGCGCGCATACGGTCGATCTGGCCGAAGCGGTCGCGCAGGCTCGCGATCATCGCGGTGATCACGTTGTCGCGAATCGGCTTGTCGAGAAAGAGCCCTTCGTTCAGGCGGTCTTCGGGCACATAGCCGATCCGATGGTTCTTCGCATCCGACGGCGTGCGCAACACGACGGGCTTGCCATCAAGCGCGACCTTGCCGCTCTCAGCGGGCGCGACGCCCGCGAGCGCGCGCGCAAGTTCGTTGCGGCCCGAATCGAGCAGACCCGTCACGCCAAGAATCTCGCCGCGATGCAGCTTGAACGACACATCGCGGAACTGCGTGCCGCGCGTGAAGCTCTGCACGTCGAGCACGACTTCGTTGCCGACCGCGCCATCGCGATAGCGCTCGCTCGACAGCTGCCGCCCCGTCATCAGCTCGCTGATCTGCGCTTTCGTGTAATCGCCGATGGGGCCTTGCGCCATCTTCTGACCGTCGCGCAGCACGATCACTTCGCCGCCGATCGCATAGCATTCGTCGAGCTTGTGGCTCACGAACAGCACCGTCACGCCCTGCGCGCGCAGATTGCCGAGCACGGCGATCAGGTTATCGACTTCTTTCTGCGTGAGCGACGTGGTCGGCTCGTCCATGATGACGAACTTCGCTTCGCTCGCAATCGCGCGCGCAATCGCCACGAGTTGACGCGTCGCGAGCGGCAACAGCTCGATCAGTGTCGACTGGAATTCCGCATCGCCGGGCAGGCCGACGGCTTCGAGCGCTTTCGCCGCCGTGCGCGCGAGCGCCTTGCGGTCGAACGTGCGCGTGAGACGGCCGTTGTGCTCGGCAAGCTCGGACGTCAGCGCGACGTTCTCCGCGACGCTCATGTTCGGCAGCAGCGACAGGTCCTGATAGACGGTCTCGATCCCCGCCGCCAGCGATTCGAGCGCCGACAGCCGCGCATGATGCACGCCTTCGATGATCAGTTCGCCTTCATCGGGCGGCTGCGCGCCGGAGATGATCTTGATGAGCGTGCTCTTGCCGCAGCCGTTTTCACCAAGCAGGTGATAGATCTGTCCGCGCTCGAACGAAAGGCTCACGCCGCGCAGAGCATGCACGCCCGTGAACCGCTTGTGAACGCCGACCACCTGCAAAAACGGCGTGGAGGAAACGTTTTGATTCATGCCGAAAGCCGTGCTCCAGATGAATATCGCCGCGTGCGGGCCTTAGCCTCGTAAAGCCCGCACGCCGTCATGCGACGATCAGAAGTTGTACTGCTTGTAGTTCGACTTGTCGACGTTCACCCAACCCTGGCCGCGCACGATGATGCCCTTGCCCGGCCCCTTCTCGACCGTCACCTTCGTATAGCCGGGAATGCCGAGATCGGCGCCGTTCGCCACCGTCTTGCCGTCGACCAGCATCTGCGCAACCTTGTTCATCGCGATGCCCGCGAGCTTCGGGTCCCAGAACGCGATGCCGTTCACAGCGCCGCTTTCGAGGAACTTGCCCGCTTCCGTCGGCAGGCCCGTGCCGTACACGCAGATCTTGCCCTGCATGCCCGCTTCTTCGACGGCGCGCCCAATGCCGATCACATCCAGCGACGACGAGCCCTGGAAGCCCTTCAGATCAGGATGCTTCCGCAGCACTTCCTTCGCGACTTCATAGGCCTTCTCGCCGTCGTTGTTCGTTTCGAGCTTCGGCTCGACGAGGTTCATCTTCGGGTATTTGGCCTTCGCGTTGTTGATGCCGCCGTCGGCCCACTGCACCTGCGAGCGGCTGCCGAGCGAGCCGACCAGTACGGCCCACTTGCCGTCGTCGTGCATGCACGATGCAAGGCGCTCGTTCAGGCCCGCGCCATACGCGCTGTTGTCGAACGCCTCGATGTCGACCATCGTGTTCTTCGCGTTGTCCGCTTCATGCGTGACGACCTTGATGCCGCGATCCATCGCTTTCTTCAGCGCCGGTTCGAGCGTCGGCGGATCGTACGGCACGACCGCGATCGCCGTCACTTTCTTCGCGATCAGGTCTTCGATGATCTTCAGTTGCTGCGCGGCGTCGGCGCGGCCAGGGCCCGTCTGATACGCCTGCACGCCGGGGTTGTCCTTCGCAAACTGCTTGACGCCCTCGTCCATCCGGTTGAACCAGTTGATGCCCGTCACCTTGACGACGGTGACGATCGTTTCGTTGGTCGCGGCCTGCGCGGCAGCGATGACGCCCACCGCGAGTGCGCCGGCAGCGAGGGCAGTGCTCAGTCGAGTCAGTTTCATGCGATTGTCTCCTTTGTCTTTGGTCGTTCGATGTCCGTGTCGCCCCTTCATGTGCGTGTGCACGCCGGCGGATATCCAGGGCTCCGATGTCCGCGTGAACCGGTGATGCCGCGCTAACGCCTCTGATTCGGCTGCGCGAAGCCGAAGATCGCGCGTACCCGCTCGCCGCCCGCGAACGCGAGCGACAGCAGCAGCAGAAAACCCCACGCGCAATCGCCGAAAAACTGCGAAACGCCGAGCAGATTGAAGAGGCTCGACAGGAACTGCAAAACCGTGGCCGCGAAGAACACGCAGATGATGCGGCCATAGCCGCCCGCGGGATTCACGCCGCCCATCACGGCAATCAGGATTGCGATCAGCAGATACGAATTGCCGTAGTCCCACTTCGCGCTCGACGTATGCGTGACGCTGATCAGCCCCGCGAGCGACGCGAGCACGCCGCACATCGTGTACGTGAGAATGAGCATCCGCGCGCGCGGAATGCCCGTGTAGAACGCGGCCTTCGGGTTCGTGCCCATCAGATAGAGACGCAAGCCGAAAGGGCTGCGCCGCAGCAGCCAGCCGAGCACGACGACGGCGGCGATGAAGATCACGAACGACACGGGTACCTGAAACCACGTGCCGTTGCCGATATCCGACAGCGGCTCGACATAATCGACGTGCACCGACGCGCCGTTGCTCAGCACGACGGCACAGCCCGTGAACAGCAGTTGCGTGCCGAGCGTGCAGAGAATGGGCGTCAGGCGCAGCCGCGCGATCACGACGCCGTTCAGAAAGCCGCCGATCAGCCCCATGCACACGACGATCGCGCAGAACGCGCCCGTGTAGAGCATCGGCGAGTCGTCGCCGCTGATGAACTTCGGCACGATCAGTGCCGCGACCATGCCCGACAGGTTCGCGAGCCCGACACCCGACAGGTCGATGCCGCCGTTGCCGGACACCATCGACAGCATGATGCCGAGCGCGAGCAGGCCGAGTTCGGGCAGCTGCCCGCCCATCGACTGAAGGTTGTCGAGCGAGACGAACTGGCCTTGCGATACCCACGTCGCGACGAGCACGACGAGCACGTTGACGGCGAGCAGAAAGTTCAGTTGCCGGTCGCGAAAGAGGCCAGCGAAAAGCGAGGACTTCATGTCGAAACGAACTCCTTCAGACTGCGCACCGCGCAAAGCGGCGCGCTCGCTCAATGCGTTGAAAGCGGATCGCGCGACTGCGCGAGCACGGCGTTGACTTCCGCGAGCATCGGCATCGACGGCGCGGTGCCGGCGCGCGTCACCGAAATGCCCGCGAGTGCGCAGCCGAAGCGCGTCGCCTCGACGGCATCCGCGCCGCGCGCGAGCGCCGCTGCGAAGCCGCCCGTAAAGCCGTCGCCTGCGCCCGCCGTTTCCACCACGCGTCCGCATTGGAACGCCGGCACGAACACCGACTGTTCAGCCGAATGCAGCAAGGCGCCCGCTTCGCCGAGCGTCACGATCACGTTGCGCACGCCCTTATCCAGCAGCACGTCGGCGGCGCGGCGCGCGTCGTCGACGTTGTTGACCTCGATGCCCGTCAGCGCGGCCGTCTCCGTTTCGTTCGGCGTGATGTAGTCGCACAGCGGAAAAATGTTGTCGTCGAGCGGCCGCGCGGGCGCGGGATTGAACACGGTCGTCACACCGTGCCTGCGCGCGAGTTCGAGTCCGCGCCGCGCGGCGGCGACGGGCTGCTCCAGCTGCGTGACGAACACGCGCGCCGACGCAATGTCTTTTTCGATCGCGTCGACGTCGCTCGCGTTCATCGTTCCCGCCGCACCGGACGCGACGATGATCGCGTTCTTGCCGGTGATGTCGTCGACGAAGATATGGGCCGCGCCTGTCGATGCGCCTTCGATCACCGATGCGCGCGCCGTGATGCCTTCAGCGTCCCACGTCGAGCGGGCAATCGCCCCGAACGCGTCGTTGCCGATGCGCGTGCAGAACACGACGTCGGCGCCCGCACGTGCCGCCGCGACGGCCTGATTCGAGCCCTTGCCGCCCGGCCCCATCTTGAACGCGGAGCCCGCAATCGTTTCGCCGATCAGCGGCATGCGGTCCGCGCGGAACGTGAGATCGGTCACGTAGATGCCGAGAATGACGACGCGGCCTTCTTTCTGTTGCGTAGCCATCGACGTTATTCCTTTGGAGCGTCGGGCGCGAGCAGCACGCCCTTCTTGAACACAAAGCAGCCGTAGCCGCGCTGCTCGCCCGTCGCGATTACGCAGTACGCTTTCTTCGCGCGCGCATAGAACGCAAAGCGCTCGATGCCGACGAACGGCACATTGCGTCCTTCCGCGTTGTTCACTTCGGCTTGCGCTTCGCGTTGCACGGCGGGAATCGTGTCGGGCTCGCCGACCACTTCCATGCGCAAGGCCGGATCGTCGACGAACATATCGAGCGGCAGCACGGAAAGAACCGCGCGAATCGCGCGCGGCGCATCGACGCCGTCGAGCCGCAACAGCTTGCCCGTAATGGTTTCGCGCGCAACGGAGTCGCCCGGAAAATTCGCGTCGCAGATCACGACTTCATCGCCGTGGCCCATCGCGCGCAGCGCGTGCAGCACATCGGCGTTCAACAGCGGGTCCAGATTCTTCAGCACGTTGTCTCCTCCGTTTTCGGTTGGCGCGCTGTCGCTTTGCCTGGCGATCAGGAAACGATTGGCAAGCGATCAGTCGCCGTACGGTATCCAGATATTTTTCACTTGTGTTGCCTGCCGCAGGAACGCCGGGCCTTCGCTCGATGCGTCGAACCAGTCGAACGCGCGGCCATGATCGACGAACGTGCGCTTCAGGTTGCCAACCGACTCGCGTTCGGCCAGCGCCGAATCTTTCGCGGAGCCGAAGCACCACAGCGCATCGACGTCGTCGTGTTTCGCAAGCGCCGACAGCAGCGGGCCGCGTTCGCCCGTCACGATGTTGAGCACGCCCGCGGGTACGTCCGACGTCTCGACGACCTGATAGAAGTCGGTCACTGTAAGCGGACTCGACGAACTCGGCAAGACGACGATGCGATTGCCCATCGCGAGCGCGGGCGCCGCCAGCGAGATGAACGACAGCAGCGGCGCCTCGTCCGGGCATGCGATGCCCATCACGCCGAGCGGCTCGTTCATCGCGAGCGCGACGCCGCGCAACGGCGGCGCATGCACTGCGCCGTCGAATTTGTCGGCCCACGCAGCATACGTGAAGAGGCGCGTCACCGAGGCGTCCACTTCGCGGCGCGCCGCCGTTTCGCCGGCGCCTGTGCGAACGGCGAGCTGATGCGCGAATTCATGCGCGCGTACGGCAAGATTTTCGGCGAGATAGTAGAGCACTTGCGCGCGGTTGTGCGCGGTCGCCTGGGACCACTTCTGCGCGCCGCGCGCCGCCGCGACGGCGTTGCGAATGTCCTTGCGATTGCCGTCGCCCACTTCGCCGACGACGGCGCCATCGGGTCCGTAGACGGCCAGCGAGTAGCCGCTGTCGGGCCGCGCCTGCTTGCCGCCGATGAAGTGCTTCGCGGTGCGGTCGATCGCGAACGCGTCCCCTTGATTCGACTCGCGATGCGGCGCTTCATCCGCCGGCGACATATCACGCACGCGCTGCACGGGCCGCCGTTCTTCGAGCGCGAGCCACGCCTTCGGCTTCACATATTCGTAGATCCCTTCGCGGCCGCCTTCGCGCCCATAGCCCGACTCGCGATAGCCGCCGAAGCCGACCGCCGCGTCGAACAGGTTCGTCGCGTTGACCCACACGACGCCGCACGCCAGACGCGGCGCGATATCGAGCGCGCGGCCGATCGTCTCGCTCCATATGCTCGCCGCAAGCCCGTAGCGCGTGTTGTTCGCGAGCGCGACGGCTTCATCGGGCGTGCGGAACGTCATCGCCACGAGCACGGGGCCGAAGACTTCTTCCTGCGCGAGCGTCGATGCGGGCGCGACGCCCGTGACGAGTGTCGGCGGATAGAAGCAGCCGTCGTCGGGCATGCCGCTGCCGTCAGCCGACGACGACTGGTAGATCGTGCAACCTTCTTGGCGGCCCGCTTCCACCAGCGCTTCGATGCGCTGGAGCTGAACCTTGTCGACGATCGCGCCGACATCGATGCACTTGTCGAGCGAGGGCCCGACCCGCAGCGTCGCCATGCGGCGCTTGAGCTTGTCGATGAAACGCGCCTCGATGCCCTCCTGCACCAGCAGACGCGAGCCCGCGCAGCACACCTGCCCCTGGTTGAACCAGATCGCGTCGACGACGCCTTCGACGGCGCCATCGAGGTCCGCGTCGTCGAACACGATGAACGGCGACTTGCCGCCCAGTTCGAGCGTCAGCGACTTGCCCGAGCCCGCCGTGGCCGCGCGGATCAGCCGGCCCACTTCCGTCGAGCCCGTGAACGCGATCTTGTCGATGCCGGGATGATCGACGAGCGCCGCGCCCGTGCGCCCGTCACCCGTCACGACGTTGAGCACGCCCTTCGGCAGGCCCGCGCGATGCGCGAGCTCGGCGAACAGCAGTGCAGTGAGCGGCGTGTATTCGGCGGGCTTCAGCACGACGCAGTTGCCCGTCGCGATCGCCGGCGCGATCTTCCACGCGAGCATCAACAGCGGGAAATTCCATGGCACGATCTGGCCGATCACGCCGAGCGGCGCGAAGTTCGCAAACTCGCTGTCCTGCAGTTGCGCCCAGCCGGCATGATGCAGAAAGTGCCTTGCTACAAGAGGAATGTCGATATCGCGCGTCTCGCGGATCGGCTTGCCGTTGTCGAGCGCTTCGAGCACGGCAAAGAGACGGCTGTGACGCTGCACCATCCGCGACAGTGCATACAGATGACGCGCGCGTCCCGCGCCGCCGAGCGCGGACCACGCGGGCTGCGCGGCGCGCGCGGCGGCGACTGCGGCGTCGATGTCGATCGCGTCGCCTTGCGAGACGTGCGCGAGCAGTTCGCCCGTCGCCGGCTCATGCGTCGGGAAGCGCTCGCTCGCAGCGGGCGCGCGCCATCCGCCGTCGATGAAATGACCGAACGTCGCGTCGTGCTGCGCGAGCCACGCGCGGGCTGGCTGATCGTCCTCGAGTGCGGGACCGTACTCCATCGAAGAAAAATACTCGGCTACGCTCATGGGATCGGTCTGCTCAGGCGACAGGGTGACGGTTGAAGGCGGAGTAACGGCCAGTCGCGTGATGCTCGAGCTGGCGTTCGATATCAGCGAGAAGGCTCGATGCGCCGATGCGGAACAGTTCGGGTTCGAGCCACGGACGGCCCAGTTCTTCTTTCATCAGGATCTGATACGACAGAGCCGTCTTCGCGTTCGATACGCCGCCCGCGGGCTTGAAGCCGATCAGGACGCCCGTGCGCGCGTGGTATTCGCGGATCATGCGCACCATCACGAGCGACACGTCGAGCGTGGCGTTCACGCCTTCCTTGCCCGTCGACGTCTTGATGAAATCGGCGCCCGCCATCATGCAGATCATCGATGCACGCGCAACGTTCGACAGCGTCTGGATATCGCCCGTCGCGAGAATCGCCTTCAGATGCGCTTCGCCGCACGCGGCGCGAAAGTCGCGCACTTCGTCGTAGAGCGCCTGCCAGTTACCCGTCAGCACATGCTCGCGCGTAACGACGATATCGATTTCCTGCGCGCCATCGGCCGCCGATGCCTCGATCTCCTTCAGCTTCAAAGGATGCGGAATGAGGCCGGCGGGAAAGCCCGTCGACACGGCGGCCACAGGAATGCCGCTGCCCGCGAGTGCATCGACGGCGGCGGCGACATAGCGGTGATACACGCACACAGCGCCCGTTGTGATAGTGCGCGGCGGCACGCCGAGCGCCGCGAGAATATCGTCGCGCACCGGCTGCTTCGCTTTCGCGCACAGACGACGCACGCGGCCTTCCGTGTCGTCGCCGCTGAGCGTCGTCAGGTCGATGCAGGTGATGGCCTTCAGCAGCCACGCGGCCTGTGCATCCTTTTTCACGGTGCGGCGCGCGCCGAGCGTCGCCGTGCGGCGTTCGACGGCCGACTGGTTCACGCGCAGCCCGTCGAGCCACGCGAGATCGAAAGGCACGCCGGGATTGCGCACGGGATGAACGTGGGCTGCGCGCCGCAACGCGACCACCGACGAGGGCATGGAAAGTTCAGGCATGAGACGTCCGCAGGTTTGTGCAACGCACAGCAACGGCTGATGATTTATTCGCAGCCATCGTACATCGGTTGATAGGATTCTAACAAGGGTCGTTATGATCGTTTCCATGCGTGACGGAACGGGTGAAATGTCGCGCGAAGCAGCGAAAGCGCCGCCCAGCGGCGCTTCGGTGGTCGTCGAAGGAAAGGAGTTGGTGTTTTCACCAGGGCGAGCGGCTCGCCTGGATAGTGAGAAATTCGCGCCGCGCGCGGGCTGCGTAACAGACGCAGTAACAGCGCAGATGGCAGCGAAGGCAACCGACCAGGCCGCGCTCACGCTGCGACATTTTCGATCGCGGCAATCATGGCGATACAGCGAACAGGCTGCGTACGTGCCGCGCATCACATCCAAACGCGGCGACGAAATGCGGCGACATGGGAATCGTCAGCTCGATGGTGCTCTCGCCCGTGTGCATCCAGATCGCTTTCGGGCTGCTAGCAGCCACGGCGTCGCGATATAAGGCCGCCCGCCGCGCTTTTCAAGGGCCCGATTTTTGCAGAAAATCGCGCTTGAAAATTAGCAGAGGCTTCCTATTTATCGATCACCAGGCAGACGCCGCGTCGACATGACGGGCGCTGCACGTATCCACTTCGTTCGTCGCGGCACGACAGGCACACCAGGCACATTCAGCCCGGAATGTCTTGCCGCTCATAGGAGAGAGCGACCATGAGTGACTATTACTTCGGAACCGACCTGTTCGCCGAACTCGACCGCTTGCAGCGGCACATGTCGAGCCGCTTCGGCGCGTTTCCGTCCAGCATCCGTTCGAGCCGTCTGGGTGCGTTTCCGAGCCTCAACATCGGCGTGACCGATGACGCGATCGAAATCGTTGCGTTCGCACCCGGCATCGATCCGTCGAAGCTGGAACTGTCGATCGACAAGGGCCTGCTGACGATCGCAGGCGAGCGTCCGTCGGCGCGCGCCGCGTCGGACGAAGGCGCCCGCGCGTATGCACAGGAGCGCTTCAACGGCACGTTCCGCCGTGTCGTCGAGTTGCCGCAGCATGCGGACCCCGACAACGTGCAGGCGCGCTACATCGACGGCTGTCTGCTGATCACCGTCGGCAAGCGCGAAGCGTCGAAGCCGCGCGCGATCACGGTTCAATAAGCGAGGTGAAATCATGAGCGACAACACTCAAGTGACCCAACGCGACGATAGCGCAGTGACCCGCAACGGCGCCCGCGAGCATGAACGCCGCGCGACGCTCACGCCGCCCGTCGATATCGTCGAGGACAGCAAGGCCGTGACGCTATGGGCCGATCTGCCCGGCGTGTCGAAGGACAAGCTCGACGTGCGCGTGCATGACGGCAGTCTGACGATCGAAGGTGAATCGGCGGTGCCCGCGCCCGCGAACGTGCGGCTCTCGCATGCTGAAGTGCGCGCGCCGTTCTTTGCGCGGCGCTTCACGATCAGCGACGACTTCGACACGTCGAAGATCGAAGCGAATCTGAAGGACGGCGTGCTCAAGCTCGTCATTCCGCGACGCGAGCAGGCGCAACCCCGGCGCATCGACGTGAAGCTCAGCTAACGCGTTTGCCTGAGCGCATCGACGAATGCAAATGAAAACGGAGCACTCGCGAAGTGCTCCGTTTTCTTATGCGCGCACCGCGCGATGGCGCTTCATTCAAATCCGCGCTTCCAACGCCGCTTGCAGATCGCGCACGACATCGCTCCAGTCGTTGCGCTTCGACTGGCGGAAGAGGCGCATGTGCGGATACCACGGACTGTCGTCGCGATTCAGTTGCCAGCGCCAGTCGGGCGTAAACGGCAACGCGAGCCATACGGGCTTGCCGAGCGCACCGGCAAGATGCGCGACAGCCGTATCGACGGAGATCACGAGATCAAGTTGCGTGACGAGCGCGGCCGTATCGGCGAACGTTATCAGGCGATCGGACACGTCGCGCAGCACGCCGCGCTGCACGAGCGCATCGATGCCCGCGCGATCGATGTCGCGCACGTCCTTCACCAGCGAGACGAACTGCCCGTTCGCATCGAACAGCGGCGACAGTTGTTCGAGCGGAATCGAGCGGTTGCGGTCGTTCAGATGCGTGCGGCTGCCCGACCACACGACACCAACGCGCAGTCGGGTGCCGCCTTGCCTGAACACGTCGTCCCATTGCTCGACCCACTGCTGATCCGCGTGAACGTACGGACTCTCGCCGAAGAAATGGGCCTCGCGAATCTTCAGCGCAAACGCGAGACTCAGCATCGGAATGTGATAGTCGAACGCGGGCAGCGGCGCCGTTTCACCGATCACGTCCGCCGCGCCCGGATAGCCGTGCAGCAGCGGCAACAACGCGTCCTGAACGCGCACGATGACCCGCGCCCCTTTCGCGCTCAAGCGATCCACGAAGCGGATGAACTGCAACGTATCGCCGTAGCCCTGCTCGCAATGCACGAGCACGGTCTTGTGTTCGAGCGGCTGCTTGCCCGTCCACAGCGTCGCGTCGGGCAGGCCGTGGCTCATCGTGCCGTCGAGCCAGCGCCATTCGTACTCGCGCCAGCCGTGCTCGAATTCGCCGAGCAGCAGATTGGTCTGCGCGCGATTGGTGCGCGCGCCGGCATCGTGGGTGTCGATCGACACGGCTTTCTTGAACTGCTGCAACGCTTCGTCGAAGCGATGCAGATCGCGCAACGCGACGCCGAGGTTCACATGGGCGCGCACGAAATTCGGCTTGAGCGCGATCGCCTGACGATACGCCGCGAGTTCTTCTTCGTGGCGCTCCATCTGGCCGAGCAGCGTGCCGCGGTTGTAGTGCGCCTCGGCGGATCGCGGATAGCGTTGCGTGAGCCGCGCGAGATTTTGCAGCGCGCGCTCGTGATCGCCCGTTTGCACGAGCGACATCGCCGCGCCATGCAGCGCTTCGGCGTGATCGGGATAAGCCGCGAGAACGCGGTCGAACAGCGCGACGGCATCCGCGTGACGCCTGGCCATCTGGCAAAGATGCGCAGCGAAATGCAGTTGCTGCGCATTCGTCGATGCGGGCTGCGCGGCGCGCATCGCGTAGTCCGCGGCGCGCGCGTAATCGCCCTGTTTCGCGGCGACGTACCCGAGCGCTTCGAGCGCCTCGTTGTGGTCCGGCTCGATCGACAGGATGTCGTGCAGCAGCGCAGCGGCTCCGTCGAACTGGCCGGCCGTGAACTTCTGCTGCGCGTCTGCGAGCCGTTGGGCGATATCGTGATTCATGATGCAGCGCTTGCGCGCAGCACGTTGCTGCGCGAGGGGACGGAGGGGTCGATTGTACGCGACGCCCTACGCCGGCCGCACGTTGCCGCGCCAGCACCATCTGATCCAGCCGACGAGCGCGAGCAGCATGAGCCCCGCGCCGCCGAGCACGGGCTCGCGCCACGCGACGAGCGCGATGAACGTGAACGCGCGGGTGCCCGCGAGCAGCGCGAATCCGGCGACGACGCCCGATGCCGTATCGATTGCGTCCTGCACGCGTTCATACGCGGCGGGGTTCGACGTGACGGCAGGCTCATGCATGATCTTTCTCCTCATGTATGCGGACAGACGGTAACGCCTCGGGTGTCAACGTCTCAGGCGGCGCCGGGCGCTTCGTCGAGAAAGCCCGTGACGGCCTGCAGCCGCCCGGCCGCATCGACGACGCCGAAGTCCGAGCCCTTGACGATGGAAGCACCCGACGGCGTCAGCAGTTCCCACGAGAAACGCAGACGGTTCGCGAAGCCGTCGACCTGCGTCGTGCGTCGGAACGTGTGATGAGGGAAGCGCTCATGGACGGCGCGAATCATCGCGTCGATGCCGTCGTGTCCGTCGCCCGTCAGCAGGGGATCGGCGTAAGCGGCGTCCTTCGCCCACGTCGCCGCGATCAGTTCGCGGCGGCGGCCGGCGTCGGTTTCGTTCCAGGTGTCGAAGTAACGGTCGATCAGTGCGGTATGCGCGTTCATCAAAGACTCCTTCAGTCGGTAGAGGATCGAGACGTGCGCCGCTTGCATCATGTCGGCGGCGGCCTCGGACTGAAGATTCGTCGATGAACGTACGGGAGTCGATTACCCGGAAGGTAATGATCGTTCGGCACCAGCGTCGTGGAGTAACGCTGGTGCGGTGGAAAAGATGTGAAGCGTCGCGGACGGCGCGCTAGCTTTTCGCGCCGGAAAGTCCGTCAGCAAGCCGTCTGCCCTCGTCATACCCGGCTTCGCGGGCCTCTTCCTCGCTGCGGAACGTCGTGACGAGTTCCTGAAAGCGCTGGCTTTGCCCTTCGAGATGCGCATCCGCGCCATGCCGGCAAACGTAGCCGATGTAGTGCCACACGGTTTCCGGCACGGGCGGCCCATAGGCCGTGACAGGGAGGACCCAGACTTCACGTCCGTTGTGCTCGATCTTGTCCCACATGTTCGCCTCCGCAACGGTAGCAAGGGTCTCCAGTATGACTGCGTTTGCGCGCGTCAGCGACCGGGAGCGCGCCATCTCGATCCACAGGCCGGACCCGAAGGCGCACTCATGCGCGGCGGCTCATTACCTCACGGGTAATGGAATCGGCGCGCGGTTTGGCTATCATCGTCGGCATGGACACGATCACCGCCCCCCTCCGCGCGCCGTCCGGCGCTCTCCCGATGAGCCGCACAGTCGGCGACATGCTGCGCGAATGGCGTCAGCGCCGCCGGATGAGCCAGTTGCTGCTCGCCTCCGAAGCCGACATTTCGACGCGCCATCTGAGCTTCGTCGAATCGGGCCGCGCGCTGCCGAGCCGCGAGATGGTCATGCATCTCGCCGAGCGGCTCGACGTGCCGCTGCGCTCGCGCAATGCGCTGCTCGTCGCGGCCGGTTACGCGCCGCTCTACCGCGAGCGTCAGTTGAGCGATCCGCAACTGGGCGCGGCGCGCGAAGCCGTCGATCTCGTGCTGAAGGGTCACGAGCCCTACCCGGCCGCGGCCGTCGACCGCCACTGGACCATCGTCGCCGCGAACAGTGCGCTCGCGCCGTTGCTCACGAGCGCAAAGCCCGCGCTGCTCGAAGCGCCCGTCAACGCGCTGCGCCTGTCGATGCATCCGGACGGCATCGCGTCGCAGATCGCCAACTGGCATGCATGGCGCGCGCATCTGCTGTCGCGCCTGCAGCGGCAGATCGACGTGAGCGCCGACTCGACGCTCGCCGCGCTCTACGACGAACTCGCCGCCTACCCGACGCCGCCGAACGCCGAGCCCGCCGACGAGACCCACGCCTGCACGCTCGAGCAGATCGCCGTGCCGCTGCGCCTGCGCACGAAGCTCGGCGTGCTGTCGTTTTTCAGCACGACGACCGTGTTCGGCACGCCCGTCGACGTGACGCTGTCGGAACTCGCGATCGAGGCGTTCTTCCCCGCCGATCCGCAAACGGGCGAAGCGCTGCGCAAGTTCGCGGATGCGCGCGCGTCGTCCGCGGCCGCGACTCCCTAGTGTCGCGCATGGCTTCGGAGGTGACGATTCGCCAGCTCGACCCCGCCGATCGCGACGCGTTTTTCGCGCTGCGTCTGCGCGGGCTGAAAGCGCATCCCGCCGCGTTCGGGCAAAGCTACGACGAAGCCGTCGAGCGCGGCCCGTCGCAGCACGACGCGATGCTCGCCGGCACGCATGCGGCGCTCGGCAACTTCCTGCTGGGCGCGTTTTCGTCGACGGATGGCGCGCTCGTCGGCACGGTCGGACTGCTGCGCGAGACGCGGCAGAAGGAACGGCACAAGGGCTTCGTGATCGGCATGTACGTCGCGGACGAAGCAGCGGGACAGGGCATCGGACGCGCGCTGTTGACGGAGCTGCTCGCGCGCGCCGCGCAGATCGACGGGTTGCGGCAGATCGCGCTGCTCGTCACGAGCGCGAACGCGTCTGCCCGCGCGCTGTACATATCGCTCGGCTTTCGCGTGTATGGACGCGAACCTGATTCGCTATGCGTCGACGGCACGTATCACGACGCCGATCTGATGGTGCGTTTCATCGATCCGCCAGCGCTGCCGACAGGCGAATGACGCTGGCAAATAGCGCTGGCGAATAACCTTGGCGAATAACAGAGCAAGACGCGGAGTGTTCGCGGACGCCCGTCTGCGTAAACTGGGCGGCATGGACACGGCAAAAGCCGTCACGGAGCCGCTCATGCAGGAAGCCCCATTCGACACACAAGCCGCGCTGTTCGACCTCGACACGCCACCAGGCAACGACGCGCGCAAGCCCGCACACAAGCACACGCGCAACGACGCACCCGCGATCGCGACGGCACAGTCGATCGGGCCGCGCATCGACGCAGTCGACTGGACGCGCGCCGCAGGCGAGCTCGATGCGCACGGCTGCGCGATGCTGCAAGGCTTGCTGCACGCCGACGAGTGCGACGCGCTCAGCGCGCTCTACACACGCGACGACCTGTACCGCAGCCGCGTCGTGATGGCGCGGCACGGCTTCGGGCGCGGCGAATACAAGTACTACGGCTATCCGTTGCCCGATGTCGTCGGCGCGTTGCGCACGGCGATCTATCCGCGTCTTGCGCCCATCGCGAACGGATGGAACCAGGCGCTAGGCATCGACGTGCGCTATCCGCCGACGCACGCCGCCTACCTGCGCCGATGCCACGAAGCGGGCCAGTTGCGCCCGACGCCGTTGATCCTCCAGTACGCAGCGGGCGACTTCAACTGCCTGCATCAGGACCTGTACGGCGAGCACGTCTTCCCGATCCAGCTCGCGATCCTGCTGTCCGAGCCGGGCAAGGACTTCACGGGTGGTGAGTTCGTGCTGACGGAGCAGCGTCCGCGGATGCAGTCGCGCGTCGAAGTCGTGCCGCTGCGCAAGGGCGATGCTGTGCTGTTCGCCGTGCATCACCGGCCCGTGCAGGGCGCGCGCGGCGCGTATCGCGTGAACATGCGGCATGGCGTCAGCCGGCTGCACGCTGGCCATCGGCACACGCTGGGCGTCATTTTTCACGACGCAACTTAAGGGCGCCGGCGTGCATCCGCGCCGCTGCGAGTGCTCGCGTTCGTGCATCAGAGCCGTTATCGGACGGGCGAGGCGCGCTCAGCATCATCTGGCATAACGTGATATGTTTTTCCACTGGCCTTCCGTTGCGATTCCGTTGCGATTCCGTTGCGCTTCGCTTCATTTGCATTTCGGTTGCAAGCACGCAGACAAGGCCGCACTTCCACCAACATAGGTCGCGGCGCCATGCCGCCCCACACGGCGCCCGTGCACTTCGGCGCACCGTACGACTCACACGCTCGTCCAACGTTTGTCATGTCCGATCTCGCTACATCCCTTCCGCGCCGCTTCGACATCAATCCGAAGCCGCTCGCCTTCTCCCTGGTCCTGATCGCGCTCGGCGCGGTCTATCTCGCGCATACCGTCAGCGGCCGACAGGCGGCCCTCTATGTGGTCGGCGCGCTGCTCGGCATGTCGCTATATCACGCGGCGTTCGGCTTCACGTCGGCGTGGCGCGTGTTCATCGCCGACGGCCGCGGCGCGGGCCTGCGCGCGCAGATGCTGATGCTCGCCATCGGCGTGCTGCTGTTCTTCCCGACGCTGTCGGCGGGGTCGCTGTTCGGCCATCCCGTTGCGGGCCTGGTGTCGCCTGCGGGCACATCCGTCGTGGTCGGCGCGTTCATGTTCGGCGTCGGCATGCAGCTCGGCGGCGGCTGCGCGTCGGGCACGCTATACACGGTCGGCGGCGGCAGCACGCGCATGCTCGTGACGCTGGCCGCGTTCGTCGTCGGCTCCGTCGTTGCGACCGCGCATATGCCGTTCTGGACCGCGCTGCCGTCGCTCAAGCCGACGTCCCTCGTGACGGCGCTCGGCGCGGGCTGGGCCATCGCGATCAACCTGGCGATCTTCGCTGCGATCGCCGCGGTGACCGTCGCGATCGAGCTGCGCCGCCACGGGCGACTCGTCGACGAGCCGCTGCGTGCCGCCAGCGCATCGCCATGGCTGCACGGACCGTGGCCGTTGTTCGCGGGCGCGATCGCGCTCGCGCTGCTCAACTTCGCGACGCTCGCGCTGTCGGGCCGTCCGTGGGGCGTGACGTCGGCATTCGCGCTGTGGGGCGCGAAGCTGTTTTCGGTGGCGGGTATCGATGTCGCCAACTGGCCTTACTGGAACGCCCATGCGAATGCGGCGGCGCTCGCGGCGCCCGTTACACGCGACGTGACGAGCGTGATGGACGCGGGAATCATCCTCGGCGCGATGGCCGCGGCGGCTCTGGCGGGCCGCTACGCGCCCGTCTGGCGGCTGCCCGCACGTTCGCTCGTCGCGGCTGTGGTTGGCGGCTTGTTGCTCGGCTACGGGGCCCGGCTCGCCTATGGTTGTAACATCGGCGCCTACTTCAGCGGCATTGTGTCAGGCAGCTTGCACGGCTGGCTGTGGCTCGCCGCCGCGTTCGCGGGCAACGTGATCGGCACGCGCCTGCGCCCTGCTTTCGGACTCGAAGTCGAGCGCGTCCGCCCGACCGGCTGCTGACCTGCCGCAAACTCTTATCGAATTCTGTAACAGGGTTCGTCCAAACCAGTTACAAACTCCTCCGGATTTGTAACTACCTTCTGCCCGTTTTTGTTACATCTCGGGTTATCCCTGAACCGCCAACCGGCAGCGTATTTCTTACCTGCCGCTTTGCAGTTTTCTTTCTCTTTCCTTTCCGAAATTCATATCGGTTTCGCATAATCGCGGATAACGGGCGGCACGCAGTCAAATCGGAAGAAATTGCGCTATCCCTTGCCTCATAAGGGTTTGCGAGCGGTCCACGACAAACGTTTTCGCGCTATCAGCCGATTATGACGGCGACATGAAAGAGTTACCGAAATCACCGTTGTTTTGTCGTATCTTTTTTTTGAGACAGGGATTGATTTTTGTAAAACCTGTTCATACAATTCCGCCCAAGCTGTTACGAAATGTAACGGCTTGTATCAAAGGTTGGCTGCTGTATCTGCACTCAACTGACGCCGGAGATCTTCAGTGTCCGGCGGGGGCATAAGACCAAAACGGCTAAAAGCCGGCATAAGTAATTCGGGGCTTCGGAAACAGAGAAAATGGACCGTAGCAGCGAGACGCTGGAATCTATCCGCGAGATCAATTTGTCTTACATCATGCTCGCACAACGCATGTTGCGCGAGGACAAGGCAGTCGGGATGTTCCGTCTGGGCTTGTCGTCGGAGCTGGCCGATATTCTTGCCGGGCTGTCGCTCGCGCAGATCGTCAAGCTGGCCAGTTCCGATCAGCTTTTGTGCTTCTTCCGCTTCAACGACCACACGATGCTGTCGGCGTTGACGCACACGTCCCGCAACGCAGAAGTGGCATCGACGCATGCCGCGATCCTGCTGGCGGGGCAGCCCGCAGAGCAGTTCGCTTAACCCGCAGAGGACTGCCATGCAGAAAAAGAGCCTCACCGAAGACGCGCAGGAAGTATTCCGCGCGATCGCGCTGATCGAACTGGGCGCGCGCATGCAGGTGCTCGAAAGCGAGCTGACGCTGTCGCGCGACCGGATGATCCGCCTGTACCGCGAAGTCAAGGGCGTATCGCCGCCGAAGGGCATGCTGCCGTTCTCGGCCGACTGGTACATGACGTGGCTCGCGAACATTCATGCTTCGCTCTTCTACAACACGTATTTGTTCCTGAAGAACGAAGCGCGCTGCACGCATCTGGACGCGCTGACCAAGGGTTATCGTCTGTATCTGGAACACTGCCGTCATAGCGAGACGGAGCCCGTCCTCGATCTGACGCGCGCATGGACACTCGTGCGTTTCTTCGACGCCGACATGCTGCAACTCACGCGCTGCTGCCGTTGCACCGGCAAGTTCGTCGCGCACAAGCACGACTTGCAGCACAACGTCGTGTGCGGCGCGTGCCAGCCGCCGTCGCGCGCGGGCAAGACGAAGAAGGCCGCAGCCGCGAAGCGCGAGGCGCTGCGCGAAGCCGCACCCGTGCCGCAGATCGTGGAGATCGCGCCGGCCGAGGAACAGGTCGTCGAGGAAGCCGCATTGGCGGCCTAGCGACGCGCATCGCACAGTCCATCCGAAGCTACGCATCACGTTGAAGCCGGTCTCTCGAGACCGGCTTTTTTTGCGCCTTTGGCTATTGCGTCCTCTGCTATTGCGTCCTCTGCTATTGCGTCCTCTGCTATTGCGTCCTCTGCTATTGCGTCATCGGCTTGTACATCGTCAGCTATCGCATCGTCGGCCTTTGCGTCGTCATCCAGCGAGGCCGAACGTCTGCACCACGAGCCACAGGTTCGCCGCGCTGATCACGACAAAGAGCGCCCATGCGACGATGCGCGTCGGCAGCCGGTTCGCGAATTCGCCCATCAGCGCGCGATCGTCGGTCATGCGGATCAGCGGATACAGCGCGAACGGCAACTGCAGGCTCAACACGACCTGGCTTGCAACGAGCAGCTGACCGACCGCACCGTTGCCGAGCATCTGCACGCCGACGAGCGCGGGAATCAGTGCCAGCGCGCGCGTGATGAAGCGCCGCTGATAGCAGGGAATCTTTAGTTGCAGAAAGCCTTCCATGATCACCTGCCCCGCGACCGTGCCCGTGAACGTCGAGCTTTGCCCCGACGCAAGCAGCGTGATCGCGAACAGCACGGCCGCGAAACCCGTGCCGACGATGGGCGCGAGGAGCCGGTACGCATCCTCGATTTCGGTGACGGCCGTATGCCCCGTCGAATGAAACGCAGCGCCCGCGAGGATCAGAATCGCCGCGTTGATCAGCAGCGCGAGAAAGAGCGCGACGATCGTATCGAGCCGCGACAGCGAGATCGCCCCGGCAAGCCCTTCGCGATCGCGTTTGACGGCGCGCGTCTGCACGACGGACGAATGCAGATACAGGTTATGCGGCATCACCGTCGCGCCGAGAATGCCGATCGCGAGATAAAGCGGCTCGCGCTCGCTGAGCGCCTGCCACGATGGTGCAAGCCCCGCTACCACAGACGGCCAGTGCGGCTGTACGAGCGCCAGCTGGATGACATAGCCGATGCCGATGGTCGCGATCAGCGCAAGCATGATCGCTTCGAGATCGCGGAAATTCTTGCCCTTGAGACCGAGCACGATCAGCGTATCGAATGCCGTGAGGATCACGCCGACCGTCAGCGAGCATTTGAACAGCAGATGAAACGCGAGCGCGCCGCCGAGCACTTCGGCGAGATCGCAGGCAACGATCGACAGCTCGGCAAGCAGCCATTGAATGCGCGCGACGCCGGGCGAGTAACGCGTGCGCGACAGCTCCGCGAGATTGCGGCCCGTCACGATACCGAGGCGCATGCTCAGGCATTGCAGCACCATCGCCGAGAGGCTCGACAGAACGACCACGAACAGCAGGCTGTAGCCGTAGCGCGAACCGGCTTCGATATCGGTGGCCCAGTTGCCCGGGTCCATGTAGCCGATCGACACCAGCAGGCCCGGGCCGGCGAACTGGAAGAGCTTTTTCCACAGCGGCGCGGACTGCGAGACGGCGACGGTGCCCTGCACTTCGGACGGGCAGAACGGTGCGGTAGCTGTAGTAGGAAGTTTGAACTGCAAAGCCGATAACCTCGCGGTGAATGATCTGCGGCATGAAGCGCGAGCTGTCAGCTGGCCATGCCGCGAAACGGCTCCAAGTGTACAAAGAAACGTACGGCGGTGTCCCATCAGGGCGGGCGCGCCGCTCATCCGCGAGCAGACGAAAAAAAGCGGACCGCAAAAGGGTCCGCTTCTGGGTCGCTTTCAGGTCCGCTGCTTCGAACGATACATCGGCACCGCTTACTGCTTCGCGACTTGCTCCTTCGCATCCGCGCTGCCGACATCCGTCTTCACGTCGCCCCACCCGCCGCCGAGCGCGCGTATGAGGTTCACCGTCGCGGCCGCTTGCGTGCCCGACAGATGGCTCAATTGCAACTGCGATTGCAGCACTTGCCGCTGCGCGTCGATCACGTCGAGATAGCTGACCTGCCCTTCCTGGTACTGCGTCTGCGAAAGATGCTCGGCGCGCTGCGACGCGTTGACGGCATCCGTCTGCTCGCGCGTCTGATCGCCGAGCAGACGCAGATCCGACAGATTGTCCTCGACCTCGCGGAACGCAACGAGCACTTGCTGACGATACGACGCGACGTCCTCGTCATACTTCGCGCGCGCGTTCGCGAGATTCGCCTTGCGTCGCCCACCGTCGAAGATCGGCACGGTCAGCGCCGTGCCCGCGAACGGCCCGAGCAGGAATGCGCGGCTCGACCACTGGAACAGATCGCCGAGCGTCGCCGACTCGAAGCCGAACGCGCCCGTGATATCCAGCTTCGGGAAGAACGCCGATTTCGCGAGACCGACACGCGCATTCGCCGCAGCCATCGCGCGCTCGGCCGCCGCGATGTCGGGACGGCGCTCCAGCAGCGCGGACGGTAAGCCCGCCGGCACGCGCGCCAATACGGGCGCAAGCGGCGTCTCGGGGAACGAGAAGTCCGCAGGCGGCCTGCCGAGCAGGATCGCGAGGCTATGCTCGGACGCCGCGCGCTGACGCGCGACACCGACGGCATCGGCGCGCGCCGTCGCCAGTTCATTGCGTGCACGCGAGACGTCCAGCTCGTTGATGTCGCCTTCCTTGAAGCGGCGCTCGACGAGCTTCAGCGCGTTCTCGCGCAGCGTCACTGTCTGACGATACAGGCTCAGCTGCGTATCGAACTCGCGCAGCTGGAAGTAGTTCTGCGCGACATCCGCCTGCAACGCGAGCTGCACCGAGCGGAACAGCGCTTCGCTTTGCGCCTGGTCGGCGCGCGCCGCGTTCACGTTCGAGCTGACGCGGCCGAACAGATCGACCTCATACGATGCCGTCGCCTGCGCGCGCCAGAGCGTTTGCGTCGGCACGTGCGCGTCGTTCGGCAGATTCTGCGAAGCGGGCGACAGACGTTCGCGCGTCGGCCCGAAGCCCGCATCGATCGACGGGAACCAGTCGGCGCGCGCCGCCTGCGTCAGCGCTCTCGATTGCTGGACGCGCGCGGCGGCCGCCTTCAGGTCCTGGTTCGCATCGGCCGCCTGCTTCTCCAGATCGTTCAGCGTCGTATCGCCGAAGATAGCCCACCATTCGCCGCGCTGCGCTTCTTCATTCGGCTCCGCGGGCTTCCACGTGCCGGCTTCGCTGGCGGGCAACGCCGCTGCGGGAGCCGATGCACCATCCGTCGTCGCTGCCGATACGGGCGCTTCCTTGAATGCAGCGGGAGTCGGCGCGTCGGGCCGGTGATACGTCGGCTCGACCGAGCACGCCGCCAACAGCAGCATCAGCAACGCGCTCGCCGCCGCGCGGCCCGCGCCGCGCATCTGTTCAAACCTTATCATTGTCATTTTCTCCATCATGCATCCGTCGTATGCGCGACGAGATGCGGCGAGTCCTTTTGCGCGACGTGAATCTTGCCGCCCGCCAACGTCCGCAGCACCACGTAGAACACGGGCGTCAGCATCAGGCCGAAGAGTGTCACGCCGAGCATCCCGAAGAACACGGCCACGCCCATCGCGTGACGCATTTCGGAACCGGCCCCGCTCGACAAGACCAGCGGCACCACGCCCATGATGAACGCGATCGACGTCATCAGAATCGGACGCAGACGCATGCGGCTCGCTTCGATGGCGGCCGCCGTCGGCGTGCGCCCGTCGTGCTCCAGTTCACGCGCAAACTCGACGATCAGAATCGCGTTCTTCGACGCAAGTCCCACCAGCACCATCAAGCCGATCTGCGTGAAGATGTTGTTGTCGCCCTGCGTGAGCCACACGCCGGCGAGCGCCGACAGCACACTCATCGGCACGATCAGGATCACCGCGAGCGGCAGCGTCAGGCTCTCGTACAGCGCGGCGAGCACGAGGAACACGAGCAGCACGCTGATCGGGAACACCCACAGCCCCGCATTGCCCGCGAGAATCTGCTGATACGTGAGGTCGGTCCATTCGAACTTCACGCCCTTCGGCAGCACTTGCGCCGCGATGCGCTCGGCGGCCGCCTGTGCTTCGCCCGACGAGAAGCCCGGCGCCGGACCGCCGTTGATATCGGCGGCCGTATAGCCGTTGTAGCGCACGACCATTTCGGGCCCATACGTCGGCGTCACCGTCACGAGCGACGACAACGGCACCATCTCGCCATTCACGTTGCGCGTCTTCAGTTGCAGGATGTCGTCGGCGCGTTGACGGAACGGCGCATCCGCCTGCACGCGCACCTGGTACACGCGGCCGAAGCGGTTGAAGTCGTTCACATACAGCGAGCCGAGATACACCTGCATCGTGTTGAACACATCCGTCACGGGCACGCCCAGCTGCTTCGCCTTCACGCGGTCGAGATCGACGTTCAGCTGCGGCACGTTGATCTGATAGCTGGAAAACGTCGGGCCGAGTTCAGGCGTCGCCGATGCTTTCTTGATGAACGCTTCCGTCGCCTTGTTGAGCTCCGCATAGCCGAGCGCGCCGTGGTCCTCCAGCTGCATCTTGAAGCCGCCCAGCGTACCGAGACCGAGCACGGGCGGCGGCGGGAACACGGCAACGAACGAGTCCTTGATCGCCCCATATTGCTGGTTCAATGCGCCCGCAATCGCGCCCGCCGACAGCGCCTTGCCCTTGCGATGATCGAACGGCTTGAGCGTGACGAACACGATGCCCGCGCTCGAACTGTTCGTAAAGCCGTTCACCGAAAGACCCGGGAACGCGACGGCGCTTTCCACGCCAGGCTGCTTAAGCGCGATCGCGCTCATGTCGCGGATCACCTTTTCCGTACGGTCGAGCGATGCGCCGTTGGGCAACTGCGCGAACGCGATCAGATATTCCTTGTCCTGCGCCGGAACGAAGCCGCCCGGCACGATGCGAGAGACGAGCACAGTCAGGCCGAGCAGCACGGCATACACGACCAGCATCGCGCCCTTGCGCTTGAGCACGCCGTTCACGCCGCGGCCATAGCTGTCCGAGCCGCGATGGAATACCTTGTTGAACGCCTTGAAAAAGCGGCCCAGCACGCGGTTCATCAGGCGCGTCAGCCAGTCTTCCTTCGCGCCGTGACCGCGCAGCAGCATCGCCGACAACGCCGGCGACAGCGTCAGCGAGTTGAACGCCGAGATCACCGTCGAAATGGCGATCGTCATCGCAAACTGCTTGTAGAACTGACCCGTCAGGCCGCTCATGAACGCGAGCGGCACGAACACGGCAACCAGCGTGAGCGCGATTGCGATGATCGGCCCGCTCACTTCCTGCATCGCCTTATAGGTTGCATCGCGCGCACTGAGCCCGCGCTCGATGTTCCGCTCGACGTTCTCCACGACCACGATCGCATCGTCGACGACGATACCGATCGCAAGCACCATCCCGAACAGCGACAGCGCATTGATCGAGAAGCCGAACGCGAGCAGCAGCGAGAACGTACCGACAATCGACACGGGCACCGCGATCAACGGAATGATCGACGCGCGCCACGTTTGCAGGAACACGATCACCACGATCACGACGAGCGCGATTGCTTCGAGCAGCGTGTGCACGACGGCCTCGATACTCGAACGCACGAACTGCGTGGGGTCATAGACGATCTTGTACTCGACGCCCGCCGGGAAATCCGCGCTGAGTTCCTTCATCGTCGCGCGGACTTCGTCGGAAATCTGCAGCGAGTTCGCGCCCGGCGACTGGTTGATCGCCATTGCAACGGCCGGCTTGTTGTCGAGCAGCGAGCGCAAGCCATATTCCGAAGCAGCAAGTTCGATGCGCGCGATATCGCGCAGATACGTGACGGCACCATCGGAGGCCGTCTTCACGACGATGTCGCCGAACTCGCCCTCCGTCCTCAGACGGCCGCGCGCATTGACGGACAGTTGCAGCGGCGTGCCCGGCACCGAAGGCGACGCGCCGATCACGCCCGCCGCGACCTGAATGTTCTGCTCGCGAATCGCGTTGACGACTTCCATTGCCGTCAGATTGCGTTGCGCGACCTTCTGAGGATCGAGCCACACGCGCATCGAGTAGTCGCCCGCGCCCCAAAGCTGCACCTGCCCGACGCCCTTGATCCGTTCGAGACGATCCTTCACGTTGAGCAGCGCGTAGTTGCGCAGATACGTCATGTCGTAGCGGTCGTTCGGCGAGATCAGGTGCACGACCATCGTCAGCGTCGGCGAGCTCTTGATCGTCGTCACGCCGAGACGCTGCACGTCTTCCGGCAGACGCGGCAACGCCTGGTTCACGCGGTTCTGCACGAGCTGCGTCGCGAGGTCCGGGTTCGTGCCGAGCTTGAACGTGACCGTCAGCGTGAGATTGCCGTCGCTATTCGCCTGCGACTGCATGTACAGCATGTTTTCGACGCCGTTGATCTGCTCTTCGAGCGGCGACGCAACGGCTTCGGCGATCACCTTCGGGTTCGCGCCCGGATACTGCGCATGCACCACCACGGAAGGCGGCACCACTTCCGGGTACTCGGAGATCGGCAGCTGGAACAGCGCGATCAGACCCGCGAGCAGGATCACGACCGATAGAACACCAGCAAAGATGGGCCGGTCGATGAAGAATTTGGATATGTTCATGTGAAGCTCTTGATGTTGTAGCGCCTACGGCTTTCTACGCATGCATCGAAGGATTGCGTCGGCTGGCCTGCGCTCACGACGCCTTGTGCGCCTTCGCGCGCGGCTGCGATTGCGCCTGCGTTTGCGTCGTCGATTGCGTAGTCGCTTGCGCTTGCGGTTCGGTGTGCTTCTGCTTCGTTGCGTCGAGCTGCGCGTCTTTTTCCGCCTTTGCGTCGTCGGCAATGGATGCGCTGTCCGCGTCGCCGTTGCCCATCGCCACCATGTGCGCGCGAACCTGCGCACCGGGACGCACGCGCTGCGTGCCGTTCACGACGATGCGGTCGCCCGGCTGCAAGCCGCTCTTCACGACGCGCAGATTGCCTTGCAGATCGCCGAGCTGCACTTCGCGATATGCAACGTGCTCGTCCTTGTCGACGACGAACACGAACTTCTTGTCCTGGTCCGTGCCGACGGCGGCATCGTCGATCAGCAGCGCCGAATGCGGCTCGCTGCCGCCCACTTTCACGCGTGCATACAGACCCGGCACCAGCGAGCCGTCGCCGTTGTCGAAACGCGCGCGCACGCGGATCGTGCCCGACGACGTATCCAGCCGGTTATCGACGGATTCGATCGTGCCCTTGCGCGAGTAGCCCGTTTCGTTCGCAAGACCCAGTTCGACGGGCACCTTGCTGTCGCTCTTCACCTGGCTGATGTAGCGCAGATACGTCTGCTCGTCGGCGTCGAACTCCGCGTAGATCGGCGACACGGAGACGAGCGTCGTCAGCGGCGCGGCGTTCGCGCCCGCGTTCACGACGTTGCCGACCGTGATTTCCGCGCGCGATACGCGGCCCGCGACGGGCGCGACGATCTTCGTGTAGCCGAGATTGATCTGCGCGGCTTCGAGCGCAGCTTGCGCCGCCTTGACGTTCGCGTTCGCTTCGCGCGCGCCGTTCTGCTTCTCGTCGTAATCGCGCTTCGCAATCGCGCTATCGCCGATCAATCGCTGCGCGCGCTCCCAGTCGCTTTGCGCGTAGCCCGCGCGCGATTGCGCGGCCGCAAGCTGCGCCGCCGCGCGATCGACTTCCGCCTGGTACGGGCGCGGATCGATCACGAACAGCACATCGCCCTTCTTCACGAGCGCGCCGTCCTGGAAGTTCACGGACACGATCGTGCCCGACACGAGCGGACGCACGTCGACTCGTTCGACGGCCTGAAGACGGCCCGAATAGGTTTGCCAGTCGGTGATGGTCTTCTGCACGACAGTGGCGACATCGACTTCGGGGACGATCGTCGGCGCGGATTGCGCAGGCGCGCGCGCGTCGACGCGAATCGCGCCGAACGTGCCGAGCCCCGCGATCACGATGACGGCCAGCGCGGCGAGCGCCAGCTTCGAACGCGAGAGAGGAAAAACAGACATGTCAGACTCCGGAATTTAGTTGAGAAGTTTGTTTATCGGAGTGAGCGCTCGTCGAAGCGCCACTGGAAGAATCGAACGGCCTCGAGCAGCGCCGCAGAATGATTGGCGAGCGCCGCGTGCGATACGCTCGGATAGCGCACCACCTGCGTCTGCACGCCCGCCTCGATCAGATTGCTCGCGTACTTCTCCGCTTCGACGTGCAGCACGTCGTTTTGCGCGGTCGCGATCAGCGTCGCGGGCAAGCCCTTGAGCCGCACCGATTCGAGCGGCGCCGCATACGGATGCATGCGCTGCGCCGCTTGCGGCAGATACGCGCGATAACACGCCGCGCATTCGCTCGCGGTGATGTCCGAGCTCAAGCGCTTCTCGTCGCCAAGACGCGTGAGACTCGGATCGAGCATCGGACCGAACAGCGCCTGTGCATCGATGCGCACATCGCCGCGATCGCGGCCGATGAACGCGAGGCAATTCGCAAGCGAGCCGCCCGCATCGTGACCCGCGACGCCGATCTTTTTCGTGTTGCCGCCGAATGCGCGTGCGCGTGTCTGCACCCACAGCGCCGCGCGATGCGCATCTTCGGGCGCGGCGGGAAACGGAAACTGCGGCGCGAGCGAATAGCCGACCGACACGACGAGCGCGGGCGTGTGCTGCGCGAAATAACGCGCGGCGAAATCGGCTTCTGCAAGCGAGCCGCGCACGAAACCTCCGCCGTGGAAATAAAGCAGTATCGGCAAGCCGCTTTTCGCGGCGGCCCGCCGGTAAAGGCGCAATGTGATGTCCTGCGCGTAGCCTTCTATCTGCACGTCGGTGACATCGAGCGACGCAGCGTTTTCCGCCAGGCTCGTGGCCGGCGGGACAAAGGTGTGGCGCGGGTTGAATGCATCCATGTCGAACAGCGCAATGCGCGAAGCTATCGAATGGTGCGAATTGTGGGTCCAGCAGACTTCCAAATAAATGCCTATAATCCGGCAACACAATTCGGTGCACCTGAACAATCGAAAGGCTTTATTCGGCGCGACCAGCCAACTAAAGCGGATGCTTCACCAGTGCTCCGGCTCTTTCGGAGGTTTGCAATGGACCGGCTCCAGGCCATGCAAGTGTTCACCCGGGTCGTCGACACGAACAGCTTCACCCGGGCTGCGGAAACGCTCGATCTGCCACGCGCTTCCGTCACGACGATCATCCAGAATCTCGAAGCTTTTCTCGGCACGCGCCTGTTGCACCGTACGACGCGCCGTCTGTCGCTGACGCCCGATGGCGCTGCGTATTACGAGCGCTGCGTGCGCATTCTTGCCGATGTCGAAGAGACGGAAGCGAGTTTTCAGAGCGGCAATAAAAAGCCGAGTGGCAAGCTACGCATCGATATGCCGGGATCGATCGGACGTTTGCTCGTCATTCCCGCATTGTGCGAATTCCACACGAAGTACCCGGATATCGATCTGCAACTCGGCCTGTCCGATCGCCCTGTCGATCTCTTGCAGGAAGGCGTCGATTGCGTGGTGCGCGTCGGCGCGCTGCAGGATTCGTCTTTGGTCGCACGGCGAATAGGGTTATTCGAAGGCGTGTCGTGCGCGGCGCCGGCGTATGTCGAGCGCGCGGGCACTCCGCAGACGCTCGAAGATCTCGAACACCACAAGGCCGTCAATTATTTTTCGAGCCGCACGGGCCGCATTATGGACTGGTCGTTTCTCGTCGACGGCAAGGAAATCGAAGTGAAAATGAAGGGCATGGTGTCCGTGAATGATGCGGATGCTTATGTGACGTGCGGCCTCGAAGGCTTCGGTCTGATCCAGCCGCCGCTCTTCATGGTGCTGCCGCATCTGCGCTCGGGGCAGCTGGTCGAAGTGCTGCCCGATCTGAAACCGCTGCCGATGCCGATTTCCGTCGTGTATCCGCATAGCCGGCATCTGTCGTCGAAGGTGCGTGTATTCGTCGACTGGATTGCGGAGCTGTTCGACCGCTGTCCGCTGTTGAGCGGCCGTGCGAGCCTCGACAAGACCTGTTCGCAGCGCACGTTCGAGCAGAAAGAGTCCGCACCGGATATCAAAACACCCGTCATGTCGGAGTGGGTCGCGTAGTGCGCGCGGCCTTTGTCTAAAAGGACGATCGCGGCTTTGCGCCGCGATTGTTCCGGAATCACGACAATTCATTTCACGAAAGTCGGGTTTATCGCTCGGACGTCAAAGCCTACATTCCACCCTGTCGCGGCGCCGATCGAGGCGCGGCAATTGAACCGATAGGAGTGGATCATGAAGCGCAATCTACTGGCAGGTCTTGTTCTCTCGCTGCTCGTCAGCGCACCGGCATTCGCTCAAGGCGGTGGCGGCATCGGCCGCGCGGGTTCGTACAACGATCAGTGGTGGCAGCATTCGGAAAGCGCATCGGCGCAGAAGTCGCGCGCTGAAGTGCGTGCCGAAGTCGCCGACGCGTATCGCGACGGCACGCTGCCTTCACTGAACAAGACCTCGTATCCGGAACAAGGCCTCGTTGGCCGCACGCAAGCGGAGCGTCTCGCCGTGCAGAGCGACGAGCGCAGCGTGCGCGTCGCTCGCGGTCAATAAGCCCGATCTTCGTTTCAATCGCAGGAGCCGATCATGAGCCCGTCAGAACTCGATGACTGGAGCACGGACATTCCCGTGTGGACGCCTTATCGCACGCATTGAGTTGCACCGTGTGTGCGCAATGAGTGCACGCCAGGCGTGCACAAAAGCACTGCGCAATAGCAAAGCGCTCAATCGCTTTTATACGATTGAGCGCTTTGCACTTCCAGATACGGATTTGATGTCTCGCGTTTTAGCGCTAGCGTTGCGGCACGCCATCGCGCCATTCGCTCCAATGCGAAACGATATCCTGCACAAGCGGATTGCCCGCGCGATAGAGGTTCTCGAGTGCAATGTTGAAGCCGCCTTGCGCAGCGTAGTTGAGCAGATTGTCCGCGCTCGTCTGGCCATCGTACGGACGATCGAAATCCGAGCCCGCGCGCAACACGGCCACGCGATTCAGATCGACACGATGCGCGCTCGCCGCGCGTTTCAGTGCTTCATACGTTGCGTTGTCTTCCTGCTGCGTCGTGCAGTAGACACCTTTGCCGTCCGTGAGAATCTTCGTCCATTCGCGCGCGCGTTCGCCTAGTTTCGTGCCGGACCACCACGTATCGCCCGCAAGCGTATCGCACTGAATGACAGTGGGCGGACGATTGGCGGGCGCGTAATTGTATTTGGCGCGCGCCGCCTGTGCTTGCGGATTGTCCGAAAGCACCACGCTACGCGACAGCGCAAAAGCCGTATCGGCGAGTCTGGTATTCAGCTGGAACACTTCCGTTCTGTAGTCGAGCGGCGGCTTGTCTGTCGGGCTTTTCGTGTTGATGCCGAGATAACCCGTATTCCAGCCGGAAGGAATTTCGCGGCCGTCTATTTCCCATTGAATGCCGAAATCGACAAGGTATTTGGCCCATGCCGCCGAGCCGACCGTGCCTTGAACCGGATCGATACCCGCAATGCCCGCGACCATGAAATACGTGTGCCGCAAATCGAAACGCGATGAGAACGCGAGCGCCATCGTCGAAGCAGCAGCATTCGCGTGACCCATGCCCGTCGTCATCACGCAGATGTCCTGCCTGTTGCAATGAATGGCGGGATAGTCGGGCGAGAGACCCGCAACGGAAATGTCTTGCCACGGGCCCAGCTTGTCGAGCCACACTTGCCCTTCCGGCCCGAACATCGAAATGATCATCACCTTGACGTGACGGCCTTTCGACTCGCCATTGCCTTGAGCGAAGCCGTCGTCATCCTGCGCGTTCGCGAGCGGCGAAATGGCCGAGCATGCGGCCAATGCCAATACGGTTAAAGCTCCAGCCGTGCGAGTCACCATGACAAGTCCTTCTTTTGTGCGTATTCGTCGATTGGGAATGGAATGCATGCCCTCGCGGAGAAGGGCGGAGCTAAGTATAGAAGGCATTCAATTGTTTTCCATTAACCAATTTCCGAATTAGCGAATTGAATAGCTATTACGCATAAAAGAAAGGCAAATATAAAGAACCAAAGAGTTCTAATCGAGCGAAGCCTCGGTGCGCACTCTCGGCACGTCCGGTTCGAAAAAGACCCACCGCACCTGCGGAAACTTCTCTTGAAGATCTGCTTCGACGATATTGATCGCATCGACCATCGCACGGCCGCTTTCGTAATCGATCATCTCCGCCTGCACCGCGACCACCACGTGTTTGCCCCATTGCAGCGTGATCAGATTGATGATGCTGCGAATCTCGTTGCGTGTACGCAGATGCGCTTCGATCGCGCGCCGCACTTCCGGGCTCGCGGATTCGCCGATGATCATCGACTTCACCTCGCGCGCAACGAGAAACGCGATCACCATCAGCAGCACGCCGACGCCGATCGAGCCCCACGCGTCATACGCGGGATTGCCCGTTACCATCGTGGCAAGCACGGCGGCGAAAGCGATCGCGAGACCGAGCAGCGCAGCCACGTCCTCGCCCGTGACGACGAGCAGTTCCGATTCACGCGTCTCGCGAAACCATCGCCACATCGACTTGTCGGGATTCGTCTTGCGGATTTCCTTGAGCGCGCCCATCAGCGAAAACGCTTCGAGCACGACCGACACGCCCAGCACGCCGAGCGCGATATACGCATGCGACAGCGGCTCGCGCGCAACGAGCCGATGCGCGCCTTCATAGACGGAAAACACACCGCCGACGAAGAACAGCAGCAACGCGACAATCAACGAATAGAAGTAGATCGCGCGTCCCGCGCCGAGCGGATGCAACATGCTGGCCGGCCGGCGCGCCTGCTTCAGGCCGAACAGCAGCAGCACCTGATTGCCGCAATCGGCCGTCGAGTGAATCGCTTCGGCGAACATCGAGCCCGAGCCCGTGAATGCCGCCGCGGCGAACTTGCACAGCGCAATGCCGAGGTTCGCCGCGAGCGCGTAAAAAATGGCCTTCGGTGATTCTTCTGTCATGGGCTCTTCGTGTTGTCGTAATGCGAGGGAAGTGACGCGGGATCAGACGACCGGGATCAGACGACTTCAATGCGCGACGCGCCATCGTGCAGTTCGCCTATCACGGCCGCATGGTCAAAACCGTCGGCGCGGAAGATCGCGAGCACCTCATCGACGACGGACGGCGAACACGACACGAGCAGCCCGCCCGACGTCTGCGGATCGGTGAGCAACGTGCGTGCCGTAGCGGGCAGGCTGTCGGCGAGACGCACGTCGTCGCCATACGAAGCCCAGTTGCGGCCCGATGCACCCGTGAACGTGCCCGCCGCCGCGAGCGCATCGACGCCCGCGATCCACGGCAGATCGGCGTAGCGCACGCGCGCCGTCAGCTTCGCGCCGCGCGCGAGTTCGAGCGCATGGCCGAGCAGGCCGAAGCCCGTCACGTCCGTCATCGCGTGCACGCCGTCTAGCGCGGCCAGTTCGGCGCCGGGGCGATTGAGCTTCGTCGTCGCCGCGATCATCGCGGCATAGCCGGCTTCGTCGAGCTGATTCTTCTTGAGCGCCGCCGACAGCACGCCCACCCCGAGCGGCTTGCCGAGCACGAGCACGTCGCCGGACTGCGCCGACGCATTGCGCTTCACGCGCTTCGGATGCACGACGCCGAGCGCGGCAAGACCGTAGATCGGTTCGACGGAATCGATCGAATGGCCGCCCGCGACGGGAATGCCCGCCTGCGCGCAGACATCTTCGCCGCCGCGCAGCACGGCCGCGATCACGTCGTGCGGCAACACGTTGATCGGCATGCCGACCAGCGCGAGCGCGAGGATCGGCTTGCCGCCCATCGCGTAGACATCGGAGAGCGCGTTGGTGGCGGCGATGCGACCGAAGTCGTAGGGATCGTCGACGATCGGCATGAAGAAATCGGTGGTCGCGATGATCGCCTGCTCGTCGTTCAGGCGGTAGACGGCTGCGTCGTCCGCCGTTTCCGTGCCCACCAGCAGGTCGGGAAACGACGGCATCGGCATGTTGCGCTTCAGCAGATCGGACAGCACGCCGGGCGCGATCTTGCATCCGCAGCCGCCGCCATGCGACAGGCTCGTCAGACGCGGCACATCGGACGCAACGTTGGAAGTAACAGCGGACTCGGTCATGATCGTGAAGTGAAGGATTGTCGACAACGACTATTATCGGGCAATCCGCTGCATCACTGTCGACGAGCTCGCGCGGGCACAGGCCGCCGCTGCATGCGCGGCAGCGCGCGCCGTCGTCGGGCGTGCCGTCCTTGCCTTTTTCAGTGACGTTCGAGCGTCGCCATTGCGCCGACCACGACGAGCAGCATCGACAGACTCGCGCCGCCTGCCGCGCGCAGTTCCGTCAGCAGCTGCGCGTAGCGTCCGAGCACGGCTTCGCGCTTGCTGCGCCATGCATCGACGACGGCTTGCGCGTCGTTCGCATCGGGCGTTTCGGCGAGCGCGCCCGTCGTCAGCGCGCGCTTCAGGCGCCCGAGTTCGGCCAGTGCGCCCGCGCGCGCGATCACGTCCCAGTTCGCTGGCGTCGGCAGTTCCGCTGCGCGTTCGCCGATCCAGCCGTAGTTCAGTTGCGTGCCCAACGCGAAATACACGCCTGCCACGAGCTCGATACTGCGTTGCGTCGCCGATGCGACTTCAGCGATATCGAGCAACGCGGCGGGGATATCGCCGCTCGCCACGCGCACGGCAAGCTCGCTGTCGACGCCCGCATCGACGAGCACCCGCTGGCGCTCGGACAACGCTTCGATATCCGCTGCGGGCAGCAGCATCGGCAGTTGCGGCGCGAGACGTTGCGCGGCATCGCGGGAACGCGTGATCAGGTCGGCCACGCTCGCGTCCTTCACGTCGCCCGACTTCAGATGACGCAGAATCCACAGCGCCGCGCGCTCCAGCAGCTTCGTGATCTCGACGAACATGCGTGCCTGCACGTCGTCGGCAACGCGGTTGTCCAGCGCGTCGATGTTGCGCCACACGTCGTTCAGATCGAAGATGTCGCGCGCGACGATGCACGCGCGCACGACGTCGCCGGGACTCACGTCGGCTTCTTCCATCATCCGCAGCACGAACGCGGGGCCGACACGGTTGATCAGCGCGTTCGTCAGATGCGTCGCGAGAATTTCGCGGCGCAACGGATGGCGCCGCATCGGCTCGCCAAAGCGCTGACGCAGCGGCTTCGGAAAATAATCGACGAGCATGTCCGCGACGAGGGGATCTTCGGGCACATCGGATTCGAGCAGCGCATCGTAGAGCCACATCTTGCTGTATGCGAGCAGCACCGCGCGCTCGGGCGACGTCAAACCCTGTTTGGCCGCATGACGTTCGTTGATTTCGTCGTCGGTGGGCAGGAACTCGATCACGCGATTCAGGCGGCCCATGCGTTCGAGATAACGCAACATCCGCGTTTCGGCGTCGAGCATCTCGGCGGCGTAGCGCCCCGCAATCGACAGCGCCTGGGTCTGATAGTAGTTGTCCTGCAACACGAGCAGGCCGACTTCCTCCGTCATTTCCGCGAGCAGTCCATTGCGCTGCTTCTCCGTCATCTCGCCGTCCGCGACCACGAGCCCGAGCAAAATCTTGATGTTCACTTCGTGGTCGGAGCAATCGACGCCCGCCGAATTGTCGATCGCATCCGTATTCACGCGGCCGCCGTGCTGCGCGAATTCGATGCGCCCCAGTTGCGTGAGGCCGAGATTGCCGCCTTCCGCGATCACCTTGCAGCGCAGATCGGAACCGTTCACGCGCACGGCGTCGTTGGTCTTGTCGCCGACCTGCGCATGTGTTTCGCGGCTCGCCTTCACGTACGTGCCGATGCCGCCGTTGTACAGCAGATCGACAGGCGCATGAAGAATCGCGCGTATCAGTTCCGTCGGCGCAAGCGCGGCGACGGTGATGCCGAGCATCGATTGCACGGCCGCCGAAAGCGGAATCGTCTTCGCGCTGCGTGCGAACACGCCGCCGCCCGCCGAGATCAGCGACGGGTCATAGTCGGCCCAGCTCGAGCGTTCCAGTGCGAACAGGCGCTCGCGTTCGGCAAGGCTCGCGGCGGGATCGGGATTCGGATCGAGAAAGATGTGCCGGTGATCGAACGCGGCAATGAGGCGGATATGCGGCGACAACAGCATGCCGTTGCCGAACACATCGCCCGACATGTCGCCGACGCCGACCACGGTGAAATCGGTCGATTGCGTATCGACGCCCATTTCGCGGAAGTGGCGCTTCACCGATTCCCACGCGCCGCGCGCGGTGATGCCCATCTTCTTGTGGTCGTAGCCGACCGAGCCGCCCGACGCAAACGCATCGTCGAGCCAGAAACCGTACTCCTGCGAAATCGCGTTCGCGTAATCGGAGAAGGTAGCCGTGCCCTTGTCGGCGGCAACGACGAGATACGGATCGTCGGGATCGTGCCGCACGATATCGGGCGGCGGCACGATCGCGCCGGCCGACAGATTGTCGGTGAGATCGAGCAGGCCGCGCAGGAAAGTCTGATAGCACGCGACGCCTTCGCGCATCCACGCTTCACGATCGGTTGGCGGCGGCGGGTTCTTCACGACGAAGCCGCCCTTCGATCCGACGGGCACGATCACGACGTTCTTCACCATCTGCGCCTTCATCAGGCCGAGCACTTCGGTACGGAAATCTTCGCGACGATCGGACCAGCGCAAGCCGCCGCGCGCGACGCGTCCGCCGCGCAGATGCACGCCTTCGACGCGCGGCGAATATACCCATATTTCGAACATCGGCTTGGGCTCGGGCAGGCCCGGCACTTTCGCCGGATCGAACTTGAACGACAGATATGGACGCGGCTTTCCGCCCGCATCGCACCGATAGTAGTTCGTGCGCTGCGTCGCGTTGATCACGCCGAGGAACTGGCGCAGGATGCGGTCCTCGTCGAGATTCGGCACCTGGTCCAGCGCGGCTTCGATCGTTTGCAGCATCTTGTCGATGCGCGCGTCGCGCGTCGCGCCCGTCGGCGGTTCCGAGCGCGCGACGAACAGCTCGACCAGCATCCGCGCGATGGCCGGATTGCCCGTCAATGCGCGCTCGATATACGCATCGCTGAACGTCGAGCCGACCTGCCGCAAGTACTTCGCATACGCGCGCAAGATCGTCACTTCGCGCGCGCTCAGCTGCGCGCGCAGCACGAGTCGATTGAAGTTGTCGTTCTCGATGTCGCCTGTCCATACACGCGCGAACGCATCTTCGAACAGATCCTTTGCGCGCTCGATGTCGAACTCGGTATCGTCGGCGAGCTCCAGGCCGAAGTCGTGAATCCATGCGGGCGCGGCGCCCTGAACCTGGATCAGATAAGGCCGCTCTTCATCGACGCGCACACCGAGATGTTCGAGCATCGGCAGGCTGCGCGACAACGCGATCGGCTCGCCCACGCGATACACCTTGAAGCGGAACGCGCGCGGCCCCGATTCGATGGGACGGTACAGGTTCATCGCGAGATGCTCGGTGCCCTGCACGCGCTCGATCAGCTCGATGTCGCGCACGGCCGTGCGCGCCGGATAGTCGTCGCGATAGCCGGCGGGGAACGAATCGCCGTACTGCTGCAACAGCCGATTGCCCTGCTCTTCGCCGAACGCGTCGAGCAATGCGTCGGCAAGATCGTCCTGCCAACGGCGCGCCACCTGAATGAGCCGCGCTTCGAGTTCGCGCGTGTCGACGTCGGGCATCGCGCCCGGCTCCGCATGCACGACGAAGTGAATGCGCGCGAGCGTCGACTCGGACAGCAGCGGCGTGAACTCGGCGTTGGTGCCGTTGAACGCCGCCATCAGCAGCCTCGCGATGCGCCGGCGCAGATCGGTGTTGTACTTGTCGCGCGGCACGAAGACGAGGCACGACACGAAACGGTCGAAGCGGTCGCGCCGCACGAACATCCGCGTGCGCTGATGCTCCTGCAAACGCAGCACGCCCATTGCCGTGTCGTAGAGCTGGTTCTCGTCGGCCTGGAAAAGCTCGTCGCGCGGGTACGTCTCCAGCACGGTCACGAGCGATTTGCCGAGGTGCCCTTTTGGCAGAAAGCCCGCGCTCCGCACGATGTTCGCGCATTTGCGGCGCACGATCGGAATCTCCGACGCCGACGCGGTATAAGCCGTCGATGTATAGAGCCCGATAAACCGGCGTTCACCCGAAATCTTGCCGTCCGGCCCGACGAGCTTCACGCCGACATAGTCGAGATAGCCGGGACGATGCACCGTTGCGCGCGAATTGGCTTTGGTCAGAAAGATCGGCAAGGCGCCCGAGATGATGTCGGCGGCGGCAGGCGGCAACGGCGTCACGTCGGAGCCGCCCTGCGGCCGCATCGACTCGCGCAGAATGCCCAAGCCCGAGCCCGCCACGCCACGCAAGCCGTACTGGCCGTCGTCCGTGACGAGTTCGTAGTCACGCTGGCCGAGAAACGTGAAGTGGTCCGCGACCATCCATTCGAGAAACGCGCGCGCTTCGACGCCTTCCGGACTCGTTTCGCGCACGGCCATGTCCTTGATCGTCGCGCGTGCGATCTCGACGATCTTCGGCCAGTCTTCGACGGCGGCGCGCACATCGCCGAGCACCTTCGCGATGTCGTTGCGCAATGCGTCGAGCTTCGCGGCATCGCCGCAGCGATCGACTTCGAAATGAATGAACGACGCGAGTTGCGAGCGGCCGTCGTCGGAAGAACTGGCGCCCCCTGGCGCCACGCGTTCGATGCCGCCGTCGCTGCCGCGCCAGATGCGAAACACGGGATGCAGCACCGAATGCAGCGAGAGGCCGAGGCGGTTGACAGCCATCGCTACGGAATCGACGAGGAACGGCATGTCGTCGTTGACGATCTCGATCACCGTGTGATCGGAGTGCCAGCCGTGCTGTTCGAGTATCGGGTTGTAGACGCGCAGCCGTTCGCTGCCCGGCACGAAGCGTTGCGCGGTTTGCCAGTGCGCCATCGCAGCGCCGTACAGATCCGCTATGCCGCGGCTTTGCAGATCGTCTGCATCCGCGAAGTCGTAATAGCGGCGCAGAAGTGGCTCGACGGCTATGAACGCCGGTTCGGGCAATCGCCCTCTTGCAAATTCGACGACATCGTTGAGCAGATGTACAACGGCTTCTTCGTTCTTCGCTTGCATGACGTCCTCCGCGATGGGCGACAATCGACTGCATCGATAGAAGCGCATTATGCACCCGTCGGATCGAAACCAATTGTGCGCGCGCACATCGAACGACATCGAACATGCTTGCCTGCGGCTATGACAGAAGCGTGTCGAATCCAGCGCATAAAAGCCTTTGGCAATCGATAAAACCGCTTCGTTCTGTTACCTGACGAACATGGCCCAGGGTTCTTCTTATTGGCGTCATCAGCACCGATGCATTAGGCTTTTAGATTCGCTTTAAAGCGGGCATCGAGTACGTGTCATCGAATACGTATAAAAGCCGCATTGCGGATTTCATGGCCGCATTGACGGGCTAATCGAATTCTCCTCATGTTCACGCCCCGCTGTCTGTGCGAGCCAGGCGCAAATGCGCTCGACGGTCCACGCGGGGTCGTCGTGAGGCAGGTCGTGACCGGCCCACGGATGCATCCAGTGATCCGCGCGCCACGCCGCAGCCAGCGCTGCCGAGCACGCCGGATCGACGAGCCCGTCCTCGCGCGACGACAGCACGAGCGTCGCGCATTCCGGCCGCTGCTTTCCCGCGCTGAAGCGCGCCGCCGCCAGCAGCTGACGCAGCGCGTTCGCGCGGCTCACGGGCACGCTCGTGCGGATGTCTGTCCACGTTTTCAGGTCGGCGGCGCGCGTCCTGCCGTTGTTGCACGTCAGACGATGAATCACGGCCTCGGCGACGGACGGCGCATCCCAATGCCGCGCGGCGCGCAACAGCCCCGGCCACGCCCGGGGACGCAACCGCTCGTCGAAGCGGCTGAACGGGCGCATGCTGGTGTTGATGAGCACGAGCCGCGCGATTTCGTCGCGATGCCGCTGCGCCCAGCAGGTCGCGACCATGCCGCCCAATGACATCGCCAGCACGCGGTACGGCCCTGGCGCGCCGCGTTCGCGCGCGGCGGCACGCACGAAATCGACCATCTCCGCCACGCGCAGCGGCGCACGCAGATGCGCGTATTCGCCGTTGCCGGGCAGGTCGATCGTGAGCACGCGCTCGCGCGGGCTTTCCGCCGCTCGCGCATCGCCCGCGATGCCATCGAGCGCGTCGCGCAACGCATCGGGCAACGCGCCCCAGTGCCTCGCTTCGCGTGTGAGGCCACGCAGCAGAATCCACGTGTTCATTTGCGCTCAGACTTGTACCAGTGATCGATTGCGTGATCGAGCAGTTCGTCGCGGCGGTGGCCTTGCGGCAACCAGCGCTGCGGCGCATACGCAGCGCGCGTGAGGAAATCGAGCAGATTCGCGTGACGCCGCAACACACGCGCGGTGCGATGCGCTTTCACGGGATTGAACATCCCCTGCCGCGAAAAGATCTGCCGCGGATTCTTCTTGATCCACAGCCACGAGCCGAGCTCGAGCGTCATCGGCAGAAAGATGTTGGGCGGCGGCGTGCGGTCGTAAGCCCAGTCCCACAGGTCGCCGTGCAGCAGGTATTGATGGCTCTGCGGCTCGAATATGTAGCCGTGGTGCGGATGCGCGCGCTCGAACATCGTCTTGAGCGCGTACATCTCCGGCAGATGCGGCATCGCGCGGCGCGTCTTCGCGTACGGAAACCAGATGCTGTCGGTCCAGCCGTAGCCCGAATGGCAATCGAGCGCGAACGACAGCGGCCGCAGCGCCAGGTCCTCTTCGACGACGCGCAGCAGCGCCGCCGCCTCCACTTCCATCGGCGCGCCGCGCCGCCCGCGATACCACGGCAGCCACGAACCGACCCGCTGTCCGCCCGCGAGCCACGGCACGCGCTCCTCGGCGTCCTGCGGCGCGTTGCGCATCAGGTCGACGCCGTTCGGATTCGCGCGCGTCGCGGCCCACATGCCGCCCGGATTGACGATCGGCATGAAGATGAGGCGGATCGATTGAAGCTGGCGCACCAGCAGCTCGTCCCATTCGAGCCGCCCGAGCAGCGCGCGCATGTAGTCGAGGACCAGTTGCGTGCCGATCCGTTCGAGCCCGTGGATGCCGCCGAAAAAGCCGATTGCGGGCGCCCGCGGATCGCGCGAGCCGATGCTCGCAGTGAGCACGGCAAAGGTCCTGCCGTGAACGTGCGTTTCGCACACGGTATGAATCTCGAAGCTGCCGCTGCCGACGTCGAGTATCGCCTTCAGATCTTCGTACTCCGTGAACGTATCGGGCAGAAAGCTGAGAGCGTGTGGCATGGGCGGCGCCCGTTGTGGAGGTTATTGGAGACGGCTCACGCGCTGATGCCCCAACTATAGCGGTTTGAGCCTGTCAATGGATGACAGATGATCGACCGCGCCGCACCTGTCATATGAGCGACACATTGCAGCGCGTTTCGCGTCATGCCTGGGGTTTTCTCGAAAAGATATAGTCGTCTAGATGTTGCGACGCCTTCACTCAACCGTCATACACGCTTTCTAGAATGTCCCACACGTTCCGGCAAAGCACCGGAGTCATCGACAGGACACACATGGACGCAATCCGCATCGAACGTCTGAGCAAGACTTTCAGCAATGGTCGCAAGGCGCTCGACGAAATCGACCTGCGGGTCGAACAAGGCGAAATGGTGGCGCTGATCGGCGCGTCCGGCTCGGGCAAATCGACATTGCTGCGTCACATCGCAGGCTTCACGGCATCGGATGCGCAGCCTTCGCAGATCTCGATACTCGGACGCCCGATCCAGCAGAACGGCCGCATCGTGCGCGAAGTGCGCAGTATCCGCCGCGACATCGGCTTCGTGTTCCAGCAGTTCAATCTCGTGAACCGGCTGAGCGTCGAAGCCAACGTGCTGATCGGCGCGCTCGCGCGGCTGCCGCTGTGGCGCCGGCTCATGGGCGCGTTTCCGCGCGGCGAACGCGAACTGTCGATGTCGGCGCTCAATGAGGTCGGCATCGGCGAGCATGCGCGCGAGCGCGCGTCGAATCTGTCGGGCGGCCAGCAGCAGCGCGCGGCGCTGGCGCGCACGCTCGTACAGCAGGCGCGCATCATTCTCGCCGACGAGCCGATCGCATCGCTCGACCCCGAATCCTCGCGCCGCGTGATGGACATGCTGCGCACGCTCAACATCGAGCATCAGTTGACGGTGCTGGTGTCGCTGCATCAGGTCGATATCGCGATGCAGTACTGCAAGCGCACGATCGCGATGCGGCGCGGCAAGGTCGTCTATGACGGAGCTTCATCGGCGCTCACGCCAGCGCTTTTGCAAAAGCTCTATGGCGACGACGCGCGCGAGCTGCTCGAAGACAGCCCCGCCGCCGACAGCACGCCGGGCACGACGTCCCGCGCGCGTGTCATCCCGTTCGATGCGGCGCGTTCCGCCTGATCGCTTCCTTTTCAACCGCTACGCAGTATCCGACTCACTCACCTGGATCAGAACTCATGAAATTTTTGCGCTTTCTGTTCGTCGGCGTCGCGGCCGTGTCGGCTTTCGCCAGCTTCGCCGCTCAGGCCGAAGACCTGAACCTCGGCATCATCTCGACCGATTCGTCGGCGGTGCTCAAGCAACGCTGGCAGCCGCTCGTCGACGACATGAACAAGCAGACGGGGCTGAACGTCAAGGCGTTTTTCGCAACCGACTACGCAGGCATCATCGAAGGCATGCGTTTCAACAAGGTGCAGGTCGCGTATCTCGGCAATGCATCGGCGATGGAAGCCGTCGACCGCTCGAATGGCGAAGTGTTCGCGAAGACGACCTACGCAAACGGCGACGCCGGCTACTACTCGCTGCTGATCACGAACGTGAACAGCCGCTTCAAGACGCTCGACGACGTGTTCAGGAACACGAAGGACGTGACCCTCGGCTTCGGCGATCCGAACTCGACATCGGGCACGCTGATCCCCGGCTACTACCTGTTCGCGAAGAACAACGTGAACGTGCGCACGGGATTCAAGACGGTGATGCCCGCGAGCCACGAAGCGAACCTGCTCGCCGTCGTGAACAACAAGGTCGACATCGCGACGAACAACACCGAGATGCTCGACACGCTGAAGAAAAAGAACCCCGAGAAGTTCGCGCAGGTCCGCGTGCTGTGGAAATCGCCGCTGATTCCGTCGGACCCGCTCGTGTATCGCAAGGATCTGCCGGACGCGACGAAGGAAAAGGTGCGCAAGTTCTTCTACGGCTACGGCAAGACCGACGCACACGAAAAAGAAGTGCTGGCGAACATCTTCGGCTATAGCGGCTTTGCACCGTCGACGGATGCGCAGCTCGCGCCCGTTCGCCAGGTCGCGCTGTTCCAGCAGAAGCAGAAGATCGAAGCCGACACGTCGCTGTCCGACGCGGACCGCAAGACGCAGACGGCCGCGATCGACGCGAAGCTGTCCACACTCAGCGCAGCGCAAAAGCAATGAACGCAGCCGACCTGAGCGCCGACCGCTCGACCACTTCGTCCGCGCAGCCATCGAAGGCGACGGCTGCGGCGGCGGGCAAGCGCAGCTGGACATCGCTCGTCGGCTGGATCGCCGTGATCGCCGTGCTGGGCCTGTCGTGGCATCCCGCCGACATGCGCCCGCTCGACCTGCTGTCCGACTCGGGCAACATGGGCCAGTTCGCGCGGGACTTCTTTCCGCCTGACTTCAGCGACTGGCGCACGTACGTGCACGAAATGATGGTGACGCTCGCCGTCGCGGTGTGGGGCACCGCGCTGTCGCTCGTGTGCGCGGTGCCGTTCGGCCTTCTGTCCGCGCACAACATGGCGCCCGCGTGGGTCGTGCAGCCCGTGCGCCGCATCATGGATGCGTGCCGCGCGATCAACGAAATGGTGTTCGCGATGCTGTTCATCGTCGCGGTCGGGCTCGGGCCGTTTGCGGGTGTGCTGGCGTTGTGGGTGCACACGACGGGCGTGCTCGCGAAGCTCTTCGCCGAAGCCGTCGAAGCGATCGACCCGCGTCCCGCCGAGGGCGTGCGCGCGACGGGCGCGACGAGCCTCGACGAGATCATCTATGGCGTGCTGCCGCAGGTGCTGCCGCTGTGGATTTCCTATGCGCTGTATCGCTTCGAATCGAACGTGCGCTCGGCGATGGTCGTCGGCATGGTCGGCGCGGGCGGCGTCGGCGTCGTGCTGTATGAGTCGATCCGCTCGTTCAACTACGCGCAGACGGCGGCCGTGATGCTGATGGTGATCGTCGTCGTGACGGTGATCGATCTGCTGTCGGCAAAGCTGCGCGAGCGCGTGATCTGAGCGTACGCGGCGCGTCGGCCGGACGCGGCGCTTGCAAGGGCCTCGATCAGGGAGGAGCCCTGGCAAGCGCCGCGTTTTGTTTGGTTCTCTCGTGTAGGCGTGGGCCTGAACGCGCTAGCACGGCGCCCGCGCCATTTCCACAAATCCCCTCCTGTTCGCACAAAAAGCCGCAATAATCCGCCCGGCTGCGGAATAATCACTCTTTTGCCGTCCCCTCTTTCCCTTCGATGGATACCCTCATCGTTCTGCTCGTCCTGTTGTCCGCGATGCTCCACGCGAGCTGGAACGCGTTCCTGCGCCTCGCCGAAGACCGCATCTGGCTGCTCGGCATGATGTCGATTCCGTATGTCGTCGTCAGCGCGATCGGCGTGGCCGTATTGCCGCTGCCCGCGCCGGGCGCGTGGCCGTATATCGCGGCCTCCGTCGTGCTCGAATTCGGCTATTGCCTCGCGCTGATTCGTGCGTATCGCAGCGGCGACTTCGGGCAGATCTATCCGATTGCGCGCGGGCTCTCGCCGCTGCTCGTGTTCGCCGGCGCGCTCGTGTTCGCGCACGAGTCGCTGAAGCCGCTCGCGGCGACGGGCGTCGCGCTGGTGTCGCTCGGCATCGTGTCGCTCGCATTTCGCCGCGACATGCGCTTTTCCGGCGAGAGCGTGCCCTACGCGCTGCTGACGGGCCTTTTCATCGCGTCGTACTCGGTCGTCGACGGGATCGGCGCGCGCGTCGCGGGCAACGGCATGAGCTACATCATGTGGGTCTATCTGCTGTGGAATGTGCCGCAGTTCCTGCTCGTCTGGTATTGGCGCGGCGGCGCGAAGGGACTCTTCACGTCGCGCGAGACGATGGTCAAAGGGATGCTCTCGGGCGTGATCGCGCTGGGCGCGTATTGCCTGATCATCGAGGCATACCGCTATCTGCCCATCGCGATGGTGTCGGCGTTGCGCGAGCTCAGTTCGATTTTCGCGGTGCTGATCGGCTTTTCGTTCATGCACGAGAAGCTGACGGCGCGCCGTATCGTCGCGTGCACGCTCGTCACGCTCGGCGCGGTGCTGATCCGGCTATAGCGGCTGTACTCGCGCGACTTTCACGCGCAGCGACTTTCACGCGCAATCGCGCGCATCCACACGCATCCACACGCATCCACACGCACTCACACGCACTCACACGCACTCACACGCACTCACACGCACTCACACGCACTCACACGCATTCATGCGCATTCACGCGAAGAGCGGCAACGTCGCGTCGATTGCTTGCGCAAGCGTGTCGAACGCGGGCGCGATCTCCTCATCGGGCACGCACGCATAGCCAATCAACAGCCCGGACTGCGCGCGCGACGCCTGCGCGTAATACCCCGACAGCGGACGCACGACGATATTGCGTTCGAGCGCGGCCGCGGCGACAGCGCGGTCGTCGGTGCCTTCGGGCAACTGCATCACCAGATGCAGACCCGCATCGCCGCCGACTGCGGGCAACGCGTCGCCATAGCGCTGCGCGGCGGCATCGAGCAACGCGGAACGCCGCTGGCCGTAGAGCGTGCGCATCTTGCGGATGTGCGACGTGAAATGCCCTTCGCTGATGAACTCCGCGAGCATCGCCTGTTGCAGCAACTGCCCTTCGCGATACAGCTCGGCGCTCGCCGTCGCGAAGCTCTCGGCCAGCGCTTCCGGCGCGACGAGATAGCCGATCCGCAGCCCCGGAAACAGCGTCTTGCCGAAGCTGCCGACATAGATGACCTGCCCCGCCGTGTCGAGCCCCTGCAACGACGCGAGCGGCCGGTTGCCGTAGCGGAATTCGCTGTCGTAGTCGTCCTCGATGATCCAGCAGTGGTGCTGCCGCGCGTATTCGAGCAGCATCCGCCGCCGCGCGAGACTCATCACCATGCCGAGCGGATACTGGTGCGACGGCGTCACGAGCATCAGCTTCGGCGGATGCGCGAGATCGTCGGGCGACGGCGCGATGCCTTCGTCGTCGACGGCAATCGGCCGCGACTTCAGCCCCGACACGTGCATCACGCTGCGCACGCCCCAGTAGCATGGGTCTTCCGTCCAGATCACGTCGCCGGGATCGGTCAGCAGACGCACGGCCAGATCGACGGACTGGTGAATGCCCGTCGTGATGACGATCTGCTCGGGCGTACAGCGCACGGAGCGCGATGTGCGCAGATAGTCCGCGAGCGCGTGGCGCAGCAATGACAGGCCGCCGCCCGGCGCATACGTCAGCAGATCGGGCCGCAGACGCCGCCAGTATTTGTTATGCAGACGGCTCCACACGCGCGCGGGAAAGCGCGTCACATCGGGCACGCCGGGCATGAACGCGCCCCATTGACGCTTCGACACACCCGCGCCTGCGATCAGCCGCGAACCGCGCTGCGACAGCGCCCGCGCGACGGGCTGGGCCGGCAGCAGCGCTTTGGACCGGACAGGCGGCAGCGCCTGCTGCAACTGCTCCAGCGCGGTCGAGCGCATCGGCGTGGCCTGCACATCGGGCGATCCGACGATTTCATCCGGCGACGTATCGGCGACGAAGGTGCCGCGCCCCGTCGCCGACGTCACGTAGCCTTCCAGCGCCAGCTGCTCGTAGACCTGCGTGACGGTGTTGCGCGCGATGCCCAGCTCGTTCGCGAGCAGCCGCGACGACGGCACCTTGCTGCCCGCCGGCAACTCGCGCGTGAGGATCGCCTGCTGCAGCAGCCGATGCAACTGCCGATACACGGGCTGACCGTTGCCGCGATCCAGACGCTGGGCCAGCCAGTCGGATAACACGCTCGCGCGCATGAATTGGCTCCTGGTTTTTTATTGAAATGGCTCTGAAACCTAGAGCCAAATATAAGTATAGTCGCTGCATGTGCCGCAATGAACGCGAGCGCGCGAACGAACCCAACCAGGAGATCTCCGTGAAGAATGCCGAACTGAAGAGCCGCAAGGACGCCGCCACGCCGCGCGGCGTGGGCGTGATGTGCGATTTCTACGCTGCGCGCGCGGAGAACGCGGAGCTATGGGACATCGAGGGCCGCCGCGTGATCGACTTCGCGGCGGGCATCGCCGTGTGCAACACGGGCCATCGCCATCCGAAGATCGTCGAGGCCGTGCGCGCGCAGCTGGACCAGTTCACGCACACGGCGTATCAGATCGTGCCGTACGCGTCGTATGTCGAGCTGGCCGAGAAGATCAACCAGCGCGCGCCGGGCGACTATCCGAAGAAGACGGCGTTCTTCACGACGGGCGCCGAGGCCGTCGAAAACGCGATCAAGATCGCGCGCGCGGCGACGGGCCGTCCGGGCGTGATCGCGTTTACGGGCGCCTTTCATGGCCGCACGATGATGGGCATGGCGCTGACGGGCAAGGTCGCGCCATACAAGCTGAACTTCGGCCCGTTCCCGGCCGACGTTTTCCACGCGCCTTTCCCGAATCCGCTGCATGGCGTGACGACGGCCGACTCGCTGAAGGCGATCGAGCATCTGTTCAAGGCCGACATCGATCCGAAGCGCGTCGCGGCGATCATCTTCGAGCCGGTGCAGGGCGAAGGCGGCTTCTATCCGGCACCCGCGGAGTTCGTGCGCGCGCTGCGCAAGCTGTGCAACGAGCACGGCATTCTGCTGATCGCCGATGAAGTGCAAACGGCATTTGCGCGCACGGGCAAGCTGTTCGCGATGCATCACTACGACGTCGTGCCCGATCTGATGACGATGGCCAAGAGTCTCGCGGGCGGCCTGCCGTTGTCGGGCGTGGTCGGCCGCGCGGATGTGATGGATGCCGCCGCGCCAGGCGGACTGGGCGGCACATATGCGGGCAATCCTTTGGCCGTGGCTGCGGCGCACGCCGTGCTGTCGATCATCGATGACGAAAAGCTCTGCGAGCGCGCCGTCGAACTGGGCGACCGGCTCAAGGGCCGCCTCACTGCACTGCAAGCGGAAGTGCCGCAGATGGCCGACGTGCGCGGGCCGGGCGGCATGGTCGCGGTCGAGTTCTGCAAGCCGGGCACGTCGGAGCCGGATGCCGATTTCACGAAGCGCGTGCAGACGCGCGCGCTCGAACGCGGGCTTCTGCTGCTGGTGTGCGGCGTCTATTCGAACGTCATCCGGTTCCTGTTCCCGCTGACGATTCAGGATGGCGTCTTCGACGAGGCGCTTGCCATTCTCGAAGATGCGTTGAAAGAGACCGTGGGCATCGCTGCCTGAAGTCACGGACAAGCAAAGGACGAACCGAAATGACCGATCTGCGTAGCAAACTGAAAGACCCGGCGCTGTTGCAAGGCAACGCGTATATCGACGGCGAATGGCAAGGCGCCGACAACAATGAGACGTTCGAAGTGCTGAACCCGGCAACGGGCGAACTGGTCGCGCACGTCCCGCGCATGGGCGCGCAGGAGACGCGCCGCGCGATCGAAGCCGCGAACAAGGCATGGCCCGCATGGAAGGCGAAGACGGGCAAGCAGCGCGCGGAAATCCTGCGCAAGTGGAACGACCTGATGCTTGCGAACGCCGACGATCTCGCGTTGATCCTGACGACGGAGCAAGGCAAGCCGCTCGCCGAAGCCAAGGGAGAAATCGGCTATGCGGCCTCGTTCCTCGAATGGTTCGGCGAAGAAGCGAAGCGCGTCTACGGCGACACCATCCCGACCGTGGCCGGTGACAAGCGCATCGTCGTGACGAAAGAACCCGTCGGCGTGTGTGCAGCCATCACGCCGTGGAATTTCCCGGCGGCGATGATCACGCGCAAGGTCGGCCCGGCGCTCGCGGCCGGCTGCCCGATCATCGTCAAGCCTGCCGAGGCCACGCCGCTATCGGCGCTCGCGCTTGCCGTGCTCGCCGAGCGCGCAGGCGTGCCCGCCGGCATCTTCAACGTCGTCACTGGCGATCCGAAACCGATCGGCGGCGAGATGACGAGCAACGCAACCGTGCGCAAGCTGTCGTTCACGGGTTCGACGGGCGTCGGCCGTCTGCTGATGGCGCAGTGCGCGCCGACCGTCAAGAAGGTATCGCTCGAACTCGGCGGCAATGCGCCGTTCATCGTGTTCGACGATGCCGATCTCGATGCCGCCGTCGAGGGCGCCATCGCATCGAAGTACCGCAACAGCGGCCAGACCTGCGTGTGCACGAACCGCTTCTATGTGCACGACAGCGTCTACGATGCGTTCGCTGAAAAGCTGAGCGCAGCCGTGGCGAGACTCAAGGTCGGATACGGCACCGAACAAGGCGTGCAGCAAGGGCCGCTCATCAACGAGGCCGCGGTGCTCAAGGTCGAATCGCATATCGAAGATGCGCTCGGCAAAGGCGCGCGCGTCGTGACGGGCGGCAAGCGTCATGCGCTCGGTCACGGCTTCTTCGAGCCGACCGTGCTCGCCGACGTCACGCCCGACATGAAAGTGGCCCGCGACGAAACGTTCGGCCCGCTCGCGCCGCTGTTCCGCTTCACATCGGATGCCGAAGTGATCGAGATGGCGAACAGCACCGAATTCGGGCTTGCGTCGTACTTCTATAGCCGCGATATCGGCCGCATCTGGCGCGTCGCGGAAGCGCTGGAGTTCGGGATGGTCGGGATCAATACGGGCGCGATCTCGAACGAAGTCGCGCCGTTTGGCGGCGTCAAGCAGTCGGGCCTGGGCCGCGAAGGCTCGCACTACGGGATCGACGAGTATGTCGTGATCAAATATATGTGTATGGGGGGCGTTTAAGCCCGGTTCGGCGCGCTTCTCTATCTTGAAGCTGCGCCGAACTATGAGGATGCCCGCCGATCTCGCGGCGAGTTTCTACCTGGTTCCAATCACCATTGAATCGGCGCCCGTAAGCGGCTCGACGCGTACTTGTGTGAAGCCGACTTCCTGCATCCACTCGCGACACTGCGCACCGGTATAGTCGAAACCGCCGGGTGTCTCGATGAGCATGTTGAGGCTCATCAGCAGGCCAAAGGCATTGCGCCTGCGGTCATCGTCGATTATCGCGTCGTAGACGATCAGGCAACCTCCGGGAGGTAGCGCCGCGTAGCACTTCGCAAGGAGTTCGAGCTTCTGCGCGAGGTCCCAGTCGTGGAGGATGTGTCCCATCACGAGCACATCAGCCGCCGGACAGGGGTCCTTGAAGAAGTCGCCCGGATAGAAATGCAGCCGTTCCTGCAGGCCGTGCGACGTTACGTATTCTTCAAACACAGGGCGCACTACCGGCAGATCGAAGCCGCCGCCTCGCAAGTGCGGATGGGCGAGCGCGACCTGCACAGGCAAGGCGCCTTGGGCCGCGCCGATGTCAATGAAGGTACGGTAGTTTCGCCAGGGGAATTGTTGCGCAATCGCCTTGGCCGCGCCCAGGCTGACCCCGCTCATCGCCCGCAGGAAACCGCGTAGTTTGTGTTCGTCGCGGTACATCGCGTCGAAGGGGTTGCCACCCCCTTTTGCCTCGTTCTGTGGGAGCCCCGTCCGAAGGGCTTCTGTGAGAGAGCCCCAGAAGGGATAGAGGCGCGCGTTGGCCATTTCCAGTAATCCACCTACATAGCTGGGCTTGGCCACGTCAAGAAAGAACCCGGCGTCTGGCGTATTGCGGTACTTCCCGTCTTCGCGTTCCAGCAGATTCAATGCGACGAGCGCGTCAAGAAAATCAAGGGCCGATCGCGGATGCAGTTCAAGCGCCTCAGCGAGCTGCGCAGCATCTTGAGGACCGCTCGCGAGGCGCGAAAACACACCGAGTTCGACTGCCGACAATAGGGTCTTGGATGCCCAGAACCCCATGCCCAGCTGGAGCAGCCGTTCAGGGGAGGGTTCGTGCTGGCGCGTGTTGTCAGCGCCAGGCTCGTGTTGAGCGATGCTCGGTGTGCTTTCCATCATTGCTCCCGGGGGACGTGTGAAGAAGCGTCAGGCAGGATGGTAGGCGAAACGAAAGTTTTCGAGCGTTCGCTAGCGTACAGACGGACTACAGCGCCTCGGCATGTCCGCCGTAACGGGATCGTGTCGCTCCCGATGGTCGTCGCGTGTCACCATCAATCGCCATGCCGACGAGTCGACCGACCGCACAAAGCTCATCGAAGCCCTTGGAAGCTACCGTTCGACCTGCGAAACTCCGCGCGTCTGGAACGGGTCGAAAAGGTACTTTCAAGGATCGGGACACGCTGATGCGGACTCGCGTGATCTATTCGCGGCGCGCTTCGCTGATCTACCGCTGCATAGCCGCGTCGGAACGATGTTTGCTGTTCGCAAGGCTTCCTGCCGGTTGATACTTACCTGACGCCGCTGCCAGGGACAACCGGCTCGATCACGAGACGCGGGCCGCGGCGGCATGCGACTGGCCGCGCTTGCGCGATAGCAGGGAAGGACATGTACTATGAAACAGCCTGGAACACGATCGATACTTTCCACTCTGGTGATCTTGCTCGCCGGCTGTGCCGCCGGCGGCATGCCCTATACAGGGGCGCACCTCACTCCAACAGAGTGCCGCGACCTGGCGGCGCTGAGGACCAATGCGCCCCCTACGATGGCGCAGCACCACAGCGAACTCGCTGCCCTGAGGAAAGCAGGCTACGACCCGTCACCATGGTATGACGATCCGTACTACCCGGACGATCTGCAAGCGGCACAGCACCTGGTCGACTATTGGTTCCGAACGGAGTGCCAGCACTCTCAACCCGGCTGACAAGCGAAGGTCAATACCAACAGCTATCGGCTCAGCACATACCAGCCGCGCGTCTTGCCCGACGCATGACAGATTCAAAGCCTTTATCAGAAAGGCATCCGAATTAAAAACAAAGCAAAATCGGCCGCAAAAATGCGGCCAATTTTGGCTACCTCGTTGATTACCTCGCTGACCTGATGCGATCCCGCTCAGGCAACCTGCATCAAGCTCCGCTCATCCCCTCCCCTGTCGCTCGACCCGCACGATCTTCACGGGGGATGCGCGCGAGCTTCTCGCGCGAACGCTGTCGTGCTGCCCAAGCGGTGACGCTCTCGTGCGCGGACCTTTGCGGCGCGCCATCCATCGTCACGCCCCGAAGAAGTCGTTGAGCAAGCGGTTCACTTCGGATGCCGACTCCATCTGCACCATATGCCCCTTGCCTTGCAGCACATGCACGCGGATATCGCCGGACAATCCCTGCGCGTGGCTCGCCGGAATGATCTGGTCCAGCTCACCCCATATCACGAGCGTGCGCGGCGCGAGACTGTCGATACGATCGCGATAGTTGCGCTGCTGCACGCCCTCGTTGAACGACGACGACGCGATCTTCTGCAACGTCTCGCTCACGCCTTCGAGCCGCTTGTACTTCACGATGTCCTCGACGAGTTGCCGCGTGACGAGCGAGCCATCGGCGAAAAGCTTCGTCAAATGCGGCTTCAGCGTGTTGCGGCTGTTGCCCGCGACGAATCCGTCGATGTACTCGCGATTGATCTCGTCGCCCAGACCCGCGCCCGAGATCAACGCCAGCGACGCCACGCGCTGCGGCGCCCTGTCGGCCACCGTCATCGCGACGAGACTGCCCATCGAGTGCCCGACGAGATGCGCCCGCTCGATGCCGCGATCGTCGAGAAACGCGATCACGCTGTCGGCGAGTTCGTCCGCGCTGCCCGACTCGACGGCTTTCGTCGATTCGCCATGCCCCGGCAAATCGAGCGCATACACCGTGCGATGCGCGGCAAGGTCGGCGTGATTGAAGAGCCAGTTGTTCAGATCGCCGCCGAAGCCGTGGATCAGCACGGCGGGCGTGCCGCCGTCGCCGATCTTCAGGTAACGCACCGTGCGTCCGCCGATCTGCGCTTTCTCGGGCTGCGGGCCGGCATCCGCCGAATCGGCGGCGAGCGGCACAAAGTCGCGCTGAAATGCTTCGACGGCTGCATCGATGTCGGCGTCTGAATCATCGGCATCGGACACCACGCCCAGCAGCGCACCGACGGGCAGCGTGTCGCCTTCCTGCGCGATCTGCCGGCGCAACGTGCCGTCGAATGCGCATTCGACACCCGACGCGATCTTGTCGCTCTCCACGTCGAGTACTTCGTCGCCCTTCGCCACCGTGTCGCCTTGCGATTTCCGCCAGCCGTTGACCTGCCCCTGTTCCATCGACAGGCCCCACTTGGGCATCGTGATCATGTGAATCGACATTGCTCAGTTCCTCGCTTGGTGCATGTTGATGCCGCGTCAATGCTGCGTCTCTTTGACGGCGGCGGCGATCTTGTCCGCCGACGGGATGTAGAGATCCTCGAGCACGCCCGAGAAAGGCGTGGGCGTATGTGGCGCCGTCACGAGCTCGATGGGCGCCTTCAGCGAGCGGAACGCCTTCTGCGCGACGAGCGCGGCGATGTCAGTCGCAACCGAGCAACGCGGATTCGCTTCGTCCACCACAACGACGCGGCCCGTGCGCTCCGCGCTTTCAAGAATCGTGTCCTCGTCGAGCGGCGACGTCGTCCGCAGATCGATCACCTCAGCCTTGATGCCGTCTTTCGCGAGCCTGTCGGCGGCGTCCGTTGCGTAGTGCACCATGCGGCCATACGTGACGATGGTCGCGTCGTCGCCTTCTCGCACGACGTTCGCTTCGCCGAACGGAATCGAATACAGCTCTTCGGGCACGTCGCCTTCGCGGCTATACAGCAGCTTGTGCTCGCAGAAGATGACGGGATCGTTGTCGCGGATCGCCTGGATCATCAGGCCCTTCGCGTCATAAGGCGTCGACGGACACACGACCTTGAGCCCCGGCACATGCGTGAACAGCGACGTCAGCATCTGCGAGTGCTGCGCGGCCGCGCGCAGGCCCGCGCCCTGCATCGTGCGGATCACGACGGGCGTCACGGCATTGCCGCCGAACATGTAGCGGAATTTCGCGGCCTGATTGAAGATCTGATCGAAGCACACGCCCATGAAGTCGATGAACATCAGTTCGGCGACGGGACGCATGCCCGCTGCCGCCGCGCCCACAGCCGCGCCGATGAAGCCGCCTTCCGAGATCGGCGTGTCGAGCACGCGGCCCGGATATTTGTGGAAAAGCCCTTTCGTGACGCCGAGCACGCCGCCCCATGCGTCCTGCTCGCCGGGCGCGCCCGCGCCGCCCGCATTGTCTTCGCCCATCACGATGACGCTTTCGTCGCGCGCCATCTCCTGACTCAGTGCTTCGTTGATCGCCTGAGAAAACGTGATCTTGCGTGCCATGTCTGTCTCCAGATTCGTTTGAAGAGGGTGATCGCGATGAGTTACGGATACGACACGTACACGTCGGTCAGCAGATCGGCTTCCGTCGGCAACGGTGCAGCTTTTGCTTTCAGCACGGAATCGTCGATCAGCGCTTTGACGTCTGCGTCGATCTTGCGCAGATCGTCGGACGTCAACATTTCCGCGCGAACGACGCGCTCTTCGAAACGCTTCAGGCAATCCTTTTCGTCACGCAGCTTCTGCACTTCGCCCGGCGCGCGATAGGTCTGCGCATCGCCTTCGAAGTGACCGAAGTAGCGCGACAACTTCACTTCGATGAGCGTCGGCCCGCCGCCGCCGCGCGCGCGTTCGATCGCTTCGCCCAGCGCTTCATGCACCGCAAAGAAATCGAAGCCGTCGACGATCACGCCCGGCATGCCGAAGCCGCTCGCGCGGTCCGCGATGTTGTCCGACGACACCGACCATGTCGACGACGTGGCCTCTGCATAGCCGTTGTTCTCCGCGACGAAAATCGCGGGCAGGCGCCACACGCTCGCGAGGTTCATCGATTCGAAGATCACGCCCTGGTTCGACGCGCCATCGCCGAAGAAGCACACGCCCACGCCGCCCGTCTTCTTCAGCTTCGCCGCGAGCGCCGCGCCGCACACGAGCGGCCCGCCCGCGCCGACGATGCCGTTCGCGCCCAGCATCCCCTTCGACAGATCGGCGATATGCATCGAGCCGCCCTTGCCTTTGCACACGCCCGTCTGCCGGCCGTAGATCTCCGCCATCATGCCGTGCACGTCGACGCCCTTCGCGATGCAGTGACCGTGTCCGCGATGCGTCGTCGCCACATAGTCGCGGTCGTTCAGATGCAGCATCGTGCCCACGGCCGACGCCTCTTCGCCGGCGTACAGGTGCACGAAGCCGGGTATGTCGCCCGTCGCGAACTCGACGTGCAGGCGCTCTTCGAACTCGCGAATGGTGCGCATCGACCGATACGCTTCCAGCAGTTTCTCCCTGCTCAACTGACTCGAAACAGACATGGTGTGTCTCCTTGATGATGTCGATCGTGACTGCAACGCCCGCGGAGTGGGCTCCGCTTGATTGAATGAACTCCCTTTATTTCGCGTGCGCTTATGGCTGCGCTTATGGCTGCGCTTGTGACTGCGCTTGCGACTGCATGTGTACATGCGCTCGTGCGATTGCCTGCATCGATGCGCCCGCCATCTCGCGCATCAGCTGGCGCGATGCTGCGAACCGCAGCGTGCGGCTCACGTCGACCGTCAACGGACCGCTCCAGTCGAGCGAGATTTCATAGCGATCGTCGCGTTCGATTTCGATTTCGCGCTCGCCGTCGAATGCAAGCGTGCCGCGGCACGCATCGACGGGCAGCCAGTCGCCGACCTCGAAGCGCTCGCAGCTGCGCATCGTCACCTGATCGATGCGGCCGGGCGCGATCGGCGCGAAGATCGGTACGCCGTCGCCGTTCATTGCGCCGTGCTCGTCGGGCTGCGCGAACGTCAGATGCAAGCCGTGCGGCGCGGTGCGTTCGACGGGCGCCCATGCGCCGCCGATCGACGACAGGCCGATGCCGTCGGGTGAAGCGAACGTGAGAAAGAGCGACTCGATATCCGACGGCTCGGACACGGCCCGCGCGCCGACGAAACGCTGACGGCTCACGCACACGTCGACGAGTGCGACCTCTTCGCGGCCCCGGTTCGGACCCGCGACGCAACGCACGACGAGCCGCTTGTTGCGCGTCAGCGCGACATCGGGCGGCACGGCGCCCGACGCGACGAGCGCGCCCGCAAGACCCGCGACCGTCGCTTCGCGCATGTCGGGAAACGCGTTGTTGGTGCCCGTCGAAAGCGTCAGCAGCGGCACGCCGCCGCTATGCGCGGCCACCGCGCGATGCGTGCCGTCGCCGCCGAGCACGGCGATCAGCTCGACGCCTTCGCGCACCATGTGAGCCGTGCCCGCATGTGTATCGGCGACGGACTCGGTGATGGGCAGATCGACGAATTCGACTTCGGGCCAGCGCTCGGCTGAACCTGTCGCCGCATGCGTATCGAGCGCACGCAGCAGCAGCGAAGCGACACCCGTTCGATCGCGCAACGTGAGCACGCGATCGACGCCCAGCGCGCCGAGTCCCGCGAGCAGACGCACGACCATGTTGGCCTTCTCGGCTGTCGGGAACACGGACGCATGGGTCGTGAGGCGGCGAATGTCGCGACCCGACGCAGGGTTCGCAATCACGCCGACGGTGATGGGCGATGCCACTGGCTTGTCTCCTGTTGTGCCTGTCGATAGCGGTTCGCGTGTCGTGCGCGAAGGCCGCTTCGTGACGGGCATTACTGCAACACATATGCCAACGTCTCGATGCTTTCGCGCGAAGCGCTGAAAGCCTTGTGCGGCGAGGGTTTCAGGCAGTCGACACCATGCCGGCGCAGGCGCGACAGCCGTCGCATGACGCAGCGCACATGACGCACATCGCATCGCGCGCGATGTGCGCGTCATTGCGATGGACCGCGCGTGCGTTGCGCCATCGAGCCATGCGCGTCTCACGACTGTCTCACGCACAATTGAGACGTTCGTCTCAGGCGTCTCGTGTGTTGCGACGCAATGTGATCGCGCGTGCAGGATGTGCTACAAGAAGGTCCGATCAGCATGATCGATCGACCGTCATCAACGGGACCATCCAGAGCGCGTGCCGCTCGCCGGGAGCCGACCATGCCTTACGTCTCTCAAACGCAGCACATCGACCGCGTGCGCGGCGCGATCGAAGGGCGCCTGCCCGCGCCCGCCAATTCGTCGCGCCTCGTCTCGTCGTGGCAGCGTTCGTATGAGCAATACCGGCTCGATCCGGGCTCGGTGATCGGCCCGCGCGTGCTGACATCCGCCGAGCTGCGCGAAGTCCAGGGCAAGGAAGAAGCGTTCTTGCGCGCATCGGGCCAGTGCCTCACGCGCCTGCACGACATGATCCGCGTGGCCGACTACTGCGTGATGCTGACCGACGCGCACGGCGTCACGATCGACTATCGGATCGACCGCGACCGGCGCGGCGATTTCAAGCATGCGGGCCTCTATATCGGCTCGTGCTGGTCGGAGCGCGAAGAAGGCACGTGCGGTGTCGCCAACGTGCTGACGGATCTCGCGCCCATCACCGTGCACAAGACCGATCACTTCCGCGCAGCCTTCACGACGCTCACGTGCAGCGCATCGCCGATCTTTTCGCCGTCGGGCGAACTGATCGGCGTGCTCGATGCGTCGGCCGTGCAGTCGCCCGACAACCGCGACAGCCAGCGGCTCGTGTTTCAGCTCGTGCGGCAAAGCGCGACGCTGATCGAAGACGGCTACTTCCTCAATCAGACGGCGCAGCATTGGGTGATCTTCGGACACCAGAGCCGCAACTTCGTCGAGGCGCAACCCGAAGTGCTGATCGCCTTCGACGAATGCGGCAACATCGCCGCGTCGAACCGCAAGGCGCAGGAGTGCATCGCGGGGCTCGCCGGGCCGCGTCATGTCGACGAGATCTTCGATACGTCGGCCGTGCATCTGCACGACGTGGCGCGCACGGATACCATCGTGCCGCTGCGTCTGCGCGCGACGGGCGCATTGCTCTATGCGCGCATTCGCGCGCCGTTGAAGCGCGCTTTGCGTGTCACGCCTGTCGCGTCTTCCGCGAGCGCCTTCAATGCATCATCATCCGATGCACGCGCGGACACGAGCCTCGACGCGATCAGCCGCTTCCTGCACAGCCGCGATTCGCGCATCGCGCGCAATGCGGAAGTCGCGTTGCGGATCGCCGGCAAGCATCTGCCCATCCTGATTCTCGGCGAGACGGGCGTCGGCAAGGAAGTGTTCGCGCAGGCGCTGCATGCGTCGGGCGCGCGGCGCGCGAAGCCGTTCGTCGCCGTGAATTGCGGCGCGATCCCCGATTCGCTGATCGAGAGCGAACTGTTCGGCTACGCACCCGGCGCGTTCACGGGCGCGCGCAGCCGTGGCGCGCGAGGCAAGATTGCGCAGGCGAACGGCGGCACGCTGTTCCTCGATGAAATCGGCGACATGCCGCTCAATCTGCAGACGCGTCTGTTGCGCGTGCTCGCGGAAGGCGAAGTGCTGCCGCTGGGCGGCGATGCGCCCGTGCGCGTCGATATCGACGTGATCTGCGCGACGCATCGCGATCTTGCGCGCATGGTCGACGAAGGCACGTTCCGCGAAGACCTGTACTACCGGCTGAGCGGCGCAACGCTGCATATGCCGCCGCTGCGCGAACGCGCCGATATTCTCGATGTCGTGCATGCCGTCTTCGACGAGGAAGCGCAAAGCGCGGGACATGTGCTCACTTTGGACGCGCGCCTCGCCGGGCGCCTCGCGCGTTTTGCGTGGCCGGGCAACATCCGCCAGTTGCGCAACGTGCTGCGCTATGCGTGCGCAGTGTGCGATGCGACGCGCGTCGAGCTGCGGCATGTGTCGCCGGATGTGGCGGCGCTGCTCGCGCCCGATGAGGCAGCGCCGCGCCCCGCGCTCGCCTCGATCGACGACGAGCGCGCGCGCATTGTCGATGCGCTCACGCGGCATCATTGGCGGCCGAACGCGGCGGCCGAAGCGCTGGGCATGTCGCGTGCGACGCTGTATCGGCGGATCGCCAAGCTGGGGATCGTCGGGCCGCATCGGGTTTGATGCTTGCGTTTGCTCGCCTGCGCGCGTTTGTGCCTTGTATGCATGAGTGCCTGCGTGTGAGTGCCTGCGTGTGAGCGCCTGCATGCGTTGTGCCGTCTGAACTGCCCTTGAGGTGCCTTCGCGTTCGCCCGATCAGCCCGCGTTGAGCGTTGCGATCTGCTCGCCGAGCTGGCGCAAACGCTCCCGCAATTCCGACGGATCGAGCACTTCGACATGGCCCGCGAAGCCGAGCAATTGCTCGGCCGCATAGCCGAACTGTTCGACGGGCAGCGTCACCTCCTGCCAGCCGTCCGGCTCCGAGGGCGGCATGATCTGCGCCTGTTCGACGGCCGCCGCGCCGAGCCGGTGCAGACGCGTCATGCCTTCCGGCGACAGGCGCAAGCGCGCCGTGTGCTTGAGCAGGCCCTTTTCGAACGCCGCGACAGCCGACGTCCATTCGTCGCGCAAGTCGAATCCGTCCGGACGTTCGAACGTTTCGTCATGCACCGTCAACTGCGTGATGCTCGACACGCGATAAGTGCGCAACTGCGTGCGCACGCGCGCGACCAGATACCATTCGCCGCCCTTCAGCACGAGCCCGAGCGGGTCGCGCACGCGCACGGCTTCGTTTTCGTCGCGGCCGTTCCACGTGCGGTATTGCATCGAGATGCGCTTCTGTTCCCACACCGCGCCCGCGAGCATCGTGAGCCACGGCGTGGGCGATGGCCGCTGATACCAGCCGACGGGATCGATGTGCAGGCGCGAGCCGATGCGCGAGGTGTCGGGCGCGGCGTCGGGCAGCGCGGTGACGAGCTTGAGCTGCGCGGCCCTTAGCTGCTCGGACAGGCCGAGATCGGATGCCGCGCCCGTCAGACCGGCAATCGACAGCGTTTCGGCTTCGGCCTTCGTGATGCCCGTCAGCTTCGCGCGATAGCCGTCGAGCAGCGCGAAGCCGCCGCCCGGCCCGCGATCCGCATAGACGGGCACGCCTGCCGCGCTCAGCTGGTCGATGTCGCGATAGACGGTGCGAATCGACACGTCGAACTCGTCGGCGAGCGCCTGCGCGGTCACGCGGCCCTTGACCTGCAGCATCAACAGCATCGATACGAGGCGGCTCGTCGCCAATTTTGAAACCCTTCCTAATTCATGACATCCGTTGTCAGCTATTGAAGAGTATAAAGGTAATCATCGTCGATGATCCAATGAGGATACGCAGTATGCATGTTACGTATGTGGTCCGTTTCCAGGTGCGGCCCGACAAGCTCGAACGCTTCTTGACGCTGCTGCACGGTGTGCTCGACGCGATGCGCGACGAGCCGGAGTTTCGCGAAGCCGTGCTGCATCGCGACCCCGATTCGCCCTGTCGTCTGATGCTCTACGAGACGTGGGAAATCCGCGAAGACGCGAGCGACGAACAGATTCACCGCCCATATCGGCGTGCGTATCACGAGGCACTTGCCGATCTGCTCGTGCGTCCTCGTGAGGTCACGGAATGGCGCACGATGCGCGCGGACCGCACCGAGCACGTCAAGCGCGCCGATCTTCACGGCCGTCACAGCACGCCGTCGCTTCAATCGCGCGACGCAAATGAGCCGGTCGGAGTTCACGCATGAGCGGCCCGCCGCGCGCCGGAAGTCTGAGCGTGATGCAGGGTGCCGCGCTCTATGTGGGCGCAGTGCTCGGCACGGGCGTGATCGCGCTGCCCGCGCTCGCGGCGGAGGCCGCGGGCCCCGCGTCGCTCGTTGCGTGGCTCGCGCTCGTCGTGCTGTCGGTGCCGCTCGCGGCCACGTTTGCGGCGCTTGGCGCGCGCTATCCGGACGCAGGCGGCGTATCGACGTATGTGCGCAACGCGTTTGGGCCACACATCGCGGCCATCGTCGGCTGGTGCTTTTACTTTGCGGTGCCCGCGGGCGCACCAGCCGCGGCGATGTTCGGCGGCGTGTATGTCGCGGCTGCATTCGGTGGCGGCGAATGGGCGGTGATTGGCACGGCCGCCGCGTTGATGCTCACCGTGACGCTCGCCAACGCGTTCGGGCTCACGGTATCGGGAAGGCTGCAACTGGTGCTCGCCGCGTTGCTCGTCGGGCTGCTGCTCGCGGCCGTGATCGCGTCGGCGCCGCATGCGCAAACGGCCAATCTGCATCCCTTTGCGCCGCACGGCTGGCTCGCGGTATTTCCGGCGGCGGCGCTGCTGGTCTGGAGCTTCGCGGGCTGGGAGGCCATCACGCATCTCGCCGCCGAGTTTCGCCGTCCTGCGCATGATCTGCCAATGGCGGCGGGCATTGCCGTCGTCGTGGTCGGCGTGCTGTACATGGGCGTCGCGACGGCGAGCGTGATGGTGCTCGGGCCGAACGCAGGCGCATCGGGCGCACCGCTTGCCGAACTGCTAGCGCGGGGGCTCGGCGGGAAGGTGCAGATACTGGCCGCCGTCGCCGCGCTGCTGCTCACGCTCGGCACGATGAACGCCTATTTCGCGGGCGCCGCAAAGCTCGGCGCAGCATTGGGGCGCGACGGCGCGCTGCCGGAATGGCTCGCACAAGGCAGCCGCGCCGGCGACGTGCCGCGCCGCAGCCTGTTCGTGATCGCAGCGCTCGCCACGTTCGCGCTCATCGTCGTGGTCATCGCGGGTGTCGGTCCGAAGCCGCTCGTGCTGCTCACGACGGGTTCGTTCGTCACCGTCTACGCGCTCGGCACGGCGGCAGCGCTGCGGCTGTTGCCGCGCGGCAGCTGGGCGCATCGTTGCGCGCGCGTTGCGCTCGTTGCGGTGGCGGGATTGTGTTGCGCGACGGGCTGGTATCTGTTGTGGCCGCTCGTCATCACAGGCTGCACATTGCTGTATCTGCGCGTGCGCCGTGTTTTCGTTTCGAGTTCGAGAGCCATTTCATGATGATGCAACGCGCGCGAGAAAACTGGTTGACAACGCATCGGCGTCACGACAAACTCGAATGCATGCTGACGCTCACCACCATCGCCTACGCGATTATTAATAACCCAATGGAACGCCATCGCGGCGGGCCTATGGGAGCGTGCGTGCGTTAGCTATCCGCAGCAGTAGTCAGCAGAACGATCAGCTGAACGATCCCAAGGCCCCGCCGGTAAACGGAAGGGGCCTTTTGTTTTAATGGCGCCTTCCGTCCTCCGGCTCATTTGACGGAGTGCATGATGGACAAGGTTTGCCAGCAGTTCACCGATGACGATTCGCTCTGCACATCGCGCTTGCAGGAAGAGCGATTACCCAGAGTCGTCGTCCACTTCGAAGTACAACCCGGCGCGACGATGTCATGGCGCGTCGAGGCGAACACCGAACTTATGGTGCAAGGCGCGCGTGTATGGCTGACGCGCGCGGCGTCACCGTATGACCACTGGCTGCAGGTCGGCGATACGTTTCGCCTGCAGCGCGGCGAGCGTGTCTGGGTCAGCACGGATGGCGATACGGCTGCACGGCTTTCGCTGACCGCCCATCTCGTGACATCACGCGGCATGCTGGCGCGATTGATGAAGCGTTGCACTTCGCTGGGCGCGGATATCTTTGCACCGTGGTCGCGATGAGTGTCTTGCGTTGCGGGGCGGGTTTCGTCGGTTGCTATCGTCGGTTGTTTGTACGCGCTGCGCGGCCAATAGCATGCGCGGATCGCAGCGGCATGCTAAAAAGACCAAATCCAAAGCCGCCGCAGACCCACAAGCACGGAGTTCCATGCAGCCTGCCGATAGCCCCGTCCTGCCCGCGCTCGAATGCCGTGCTTTGAGCAAGACATACGACATGAAGCGCGTCGTGCTCGATCGCCTCGATTTCGCCCTCGGCGCGGGCGAGTTCGTCGCGATCATGGGCGACTCGGGCGTCGGCAAGTCGACGTTGCTGAATCTGATCGCGGGCCTCGATCGCGCGGATAGCGGCGACGTGCTGATCGACGGCACGCCCATCTCCACGCTCGACGACGACGCGGCCACGCGCCTGCGCCGTCAGAAGCTCGGCTTTGTGTTTCAGGCGTTTCATGTGCTGCCGCATCTGACGCTCGCGCAAAACGTCGCGTTGCCGCTGCTGCTGAACGGCATCGCGACGGCGCGCGCGAACGAAATGCTTGCGGCCGTCGGACTCGAAGGACGCGGCGACGACCTGCCGCGCCAGCTTTCGGGCGGCGAACTGCAACGCGTCGCGATCGCGCGTGCGCTGGTGCACCGGCCCACGCTGATCCTCGCCGACGAGCCGACGGGCAATCTCGACCCCGACACCGCGCACGAAGTGCTGGCGCTGCTGCGCGAAGAGACAAAAGCAAACGGCGCGGCGGCGATGATGGTCACGCATTCGGAGGCGGCCGCGGCATTCGCGGACCGTGTCCTCGTTTTGAGCGACGGCAAGCTGCACGCAACGCACGTCCGCTCGTCGCATGCGCTGCGCCCCTCCGATGAGTGACTCGATATTCACGGGCAACACGCGACGCAAGACCCACGGTCTGCGCACGCTCACGCGCTGGCTGCTGGCCGCCGAATGGAAGAGCCACAAAGGCCGCGCGCTTATCGCGATTGCGACGATCGCGCTGGGCGTCGCGCTCGGCTACGCGGTCCAGCTGATCAACAGTGCTGCGTTCAACGAGTTTTCGGCGGCCACGCGCAGCCTGTCGGGCGAAGCGGACTTGCAGGTACGCGGCTCGCAGCCCACGTTCGACGAACGCGCGTATCCGCAGCTTGCGACACAGGCGGGCGTCGCGCTCGCGAGCCCCGTGCTCGAACTCGACGTGACGGTGCCGAGCCGCACGGCGCCGCTGAAAGTGCTCGGCATCGACGTATTCCGCGCAAGCCGCATCGCGCCCGATCTGACGGGCGTGATGGACAGCGATCATCCATTCGACTCGCTCGCCGACGACGCAATCTTCCTCTCACCCGCTGCACAGCAGTGGCTCGGCGTGCGCATCGGCGATACGGTGACGCTGCGCAGCGGCACATCGGACGTGCGCTTGCGCGTCGCGGGCGGCATTGTCCGTGCGCGGGCCGGGCAGCGCATCGGCGTGATGGATATCGCGGCCGCGCAGTGGCGCTTCGGGCGGCTCGGCAAGCTGTCGCGCGTCGATCTGCAACTGGAACGCGGCGTCGATCGCGAACGTTTTCGGCAGGCATTGCAGGCTCGGCTCGGTGGCCGTTTCATGGTGACGGCGGCGCGCGATGTCGAAAGCCGCACCGATCGGCTCTCGCGCGCCTACCGGATCAACATGAACGTGCTCGCGCTCGTCGCGCTTTTTACGGGCGCGTTTCTCGTGTTCTCGACGCAGGCGCTCGGCGTCGTGCGCCGGCGCGCGCAATTCGCGATGCTGCGCGTGCTCGGCATCACGCGCGCGCAGTTGCTGCGGCAGATCCTGCTCGAAGGCGCGTTGCTCGGTACGTTCGGCGCAATCGGCGGCATCGCGCTCGGCTTCGCGCTCGCTTATGCCGTGCTGCGCGTTTTCGGCAGCGATCTGGGCGGCGGCTATTTTCCGGGCGTGCAGCCGAGTGTCGGCTTCGAGCCGATTGCCAGCGCGATATTTCTCGTGCTCGGCATCGGCGTCGCGCTGCTCGGCAGTCTCGTGCCCGCGCTCGAAGCGGCGCGCGCGCATCCCGCGCCGGCGCTGAAGGCGGGCGGCGAAGAGACCGCGCTCGGCAAGCTCTCGACGCCGTGGCCGGCGCTCTGCTGCCTCGCGCTCGGTGTGGCGTTGACGCAAGCGCCGCCCGTCTTCGATATGCCCATCGCGGGCTATGTCGCCGTCGCGCTGCTGCTGATCGGCGGCATTGCGCTGATGCCGCGCGTCACGTCGCAGTTGTTCCGGGCACTGAGCCGTGCGCGCAACGGACGGCAGCGCGCGCCCGTCACGGCACTCGCGTTTGCGCGGCTCGCGAATGCGCCGGGGCAGGCGTCGATTGCAATGGGCGGCGTGCTGTCGAGCTTCACGCTGATCGTCGCGATGGCGATCATGGTGTCGAGCTTTCGCGTGTCGGTCGAGGAATGGCTCGCGCATCTGCTTTCCGCCGATGTCTACCTGCGTGTCGCGCCGAACGGCGACACGGGCGGACTGAATCCGCAGCAGCAGGCGGCAATCGCCGCGACGCGCGGCATCCGACACGCGGCGTTCGCGCGCACGTCGCAACTGACGCTCGATCCGTCGCGGCCGGCAGTGGCGTTGCTCGCGCGCGAAATCGACGCTGCCGACCCGGGCGCGAACCTGCAGATCACGGGCGAGACACTTTCACCGTCGGCGTTGAGAGAGGGCGAAACGCCCGTCTGGGCATCCGAAGCGATGGTCGATCTGTATGGCTATCACGTCGGTCAACGGTTGATGCTGCCCATCGGTACATCGGGGACATCCGGCGCATCGAGCGCACCTGGCACGCCCGGCGGGCGCGGCTCGGTGTTCGTCGTCGCGGGCATCTGGCGCGATTACGTGCGGCAGACGGGTGCGCTCGAAATCCGTCTCGCCGACTACCGGCGCCTGACGGGCGACACCAGCGCCACTGACGCCGCCCTCACGCTCGATCGCGGCGTAAGCGCTGCGCAGGCGATCGCCGCCTTGCGCGCGCTGCCGTTTGCAAGCGCGCTCGACTTCGCGCAACCCGGCGAGATCCGCGCGCGCACACTGACGATCTTCGACCGCAGCTTCGCCGTCACGTATCTACTGGAGGCCGTCGCCATTGTGATCGGGCTGTTCGGCGTCGCGGCGACCTTTTCCGCGCAGACGCTCTCGCGCTCGCGCGAGTTCGGTATGCTGCGTCACGTCGGCGTGACCCGCGGACAGATTCTCGCGCTGCTCGCGACGGAAGGGGGGTTGCTCACGGCGCTCGGCATCGCGATGGGCTGCGCGCTCGGTTTCGCGATCAGTCTGATACTCGTGTTCGTCGTCAATCCGCAGTCGTTTCACTGGAGCATGTCGCTGCATGTGCCGTGGATGTTGCTGTCGGTGCTGGCCGTCGTGATGCTCGCGTCGTCGTGCACGACGGCGGTGGCGGCAGGCCGGCGGGCCGTGTCCGTCGATGCCGTGCGCGCCGTCAGGGAGGACTGGTGATGCGCGGCATGCTTCTTCTGTCGTCCATGTTCGCTTGCACGTTGTGCGCGTCGTCTGCTGGGTATGCGGCCGAGCCGCCCGCCGATTCCCCATTCGCAAGCGTGACGCCCGAAAAGCCCGTCGTATTGCCGCAGGACACGGGCGCGCATCCCGCGTTTCGCACCGAATGGTGGTACGCGACGGGCTGGCTCGAAACACCCGATCGTCGACCGCTCGGCTTTCAGATCACGTTTTTCCGCTCGGCGACGGGCCATCCCGCGAGCGATCCGAGCGCTTTCGCGCCGACGCAACTGATCATCGCGCATGCCGCGCTGAGCGATCCGTCGTTCGGCCGCCTCGTGCACGATCAGAAGATCGCGCGACAAGGTTTCGGCCTTGCCTATGCGAAGCCGGATAACACCGACGTGCGGCTCGATACGTGGCGCATGATTCGCGCGCCGGACGGTCACTACGACGTCACGGCCGACGCCGCGGGCTTTGCGCTGCATCTCACGTTCACGCCGACGCAGGCGCCGCTCGTTCAGGGCGCGAACGGCTATTCGCGCAAAGGGCCGCTGCCGGAGCAGGCGAGCTACTACTACAGCGAGCCGCAACTGCGCGTGACAGGCAGTGTCACGCGCCCTGCCGCCAGCGGCGTCAGCGGCGCAGCGGCATCGACGTCCACGCCCGTGACGGGCAGCGCGTGGCTCGATCACGAGTGGTCGAGTGCACTGCTCGCCGCCGACGCCGTCGGCTGGGACTGGCTCGGCGCGAATCTGTCGGACGGTGCGGCGCTGATGGCGTTCAAGGTGCGCGGCGTCGACGGACGCGCGGTCTGGGCGCATGCCGCGCTGCGTGCCGCCGACGGACGCGTCACGCAATACGGTCCCGGCGCCGTCGACTTCACGCCCGTCCGTCAATGGCGCTCGCCGCGCACGAATACGCTGTATCCCGTCGCGACCGTTGTCCGGACAGGCGACACGCGCTGGCAAGTGACGCCGTTGCTCGACGATCAGGAACTCGATTCGCGCGAATCGACGGGCGCGCTGTATTGGGAAGGCGCCGTGACCGTCAGCCGTGACGGTCAGCCGGCCGGTCGTGGCTATCTCGAACTGACCGGCTACGGGAAAAAGTTGAAGCTGGAGCAGCGCTAACTCGCTGAGCCTTGATGCGGCGCGTAACCAGGTTAACCCTGAATTCTGGAAAAATCACTTCTACACGGCAGCCTTAATCTTAAGCGCCTACTTACCTACACTTCCTCTCACACTGATTGCGAACAGGGCTGTTCGCAAAGTCATAGCAAAGTTGGAGGTTGTCATGAAGTCGCTGATCAAGGCTGTCGCCGTTGCCGTTGTTTTCGCTGTTCCCGCCCTGTCGTTCGCTCAGGCGAACCAGCCTGTCACCCGCGCCCAAGTCCGCGCGGAACTGGTTCAACTGGAGAACGCCGGCTATCGTCCGGGCGCAGGGTCGGAAGCGCACTACCCGGACGAACTGCTCGCCGCACAGGCACGCGTGAACGCGCAAAACGGCGCGGCGAGCGGTTACGGCGGCGTCGCGAACAGCGTGTCGCAATCGGGTCGTCCGGGCGTGTCGGCTGCGGATTGGAACGCAATGTACGGGCGTCCGTAAGTCGTCGCACGACTCGAACGGATGGAACGGTGCGCCGCTGCGCCGTGCCGTGTCGATCGTTCCCGTCGATTCGTCGTTATGCATCGCGTCGCGGGAAAGTCTGTGTTCATGGGCGGACCTGCGCCCGATGTATGAAAAGCCTGTCAAGATCGCATCAGGACAGGCTTTTTTGTTCGAGAAAAGCGAGTTGTGCAGTGGGTTCAGGTTACGCAAAGTCGCATCGGATGTACTTCGGATTCCGTTGCATCTGGCTTCGAGCAATCAATTTTTTCGTCTAAGCCAACGCTCGTCCGGAGCGGATCAGCAAGCCTTTTGCTCGCCCCACCCTGCACTTACCCACAGATTTTCTTGATAACCCTGTGGACAACGCCCGGACTCCCGACGCATCTGCTTGACGCACCACGACTTTTCACGTCGGAGCAAGCACTCGGCACCCGCCGCTACTGATGCGCACGCACCCGCTCCGGAACGCCCTCCAACCGCTGCCGCACGAACCGCACATGCTCGCGCAGCACATAGAAGCCGTCGGCGTAGGCGAGCGGCATCCGCAACGTGTTCAACGAAGCGTCGATCTGATCGAGCTCCATCAGCAGCTTGCTGCGCTCCTCGGCGGACGAATCGCGCATCGCCTCGCGCTCGATCGCGATCAGCGAGCCGTAGTAGCGATAGATGCGCGAGCGCACGCGCCAGGTGAACAGCGCCGGAATCAGCCGCAATGCGGGAAACAGCAGCACCGCGATCGGCAGCAGCAGCACCAGCAGGCGGTCCACCACAGTGGCAAGCCAGAACGGCAGCGTCCGGTACAGGAAGCTCTTGCCTGACTTGTAGTAGCGCGTCGCGTCCTCGCTGATGCGGAACTCGCGCACCGTCGGATTCGGAAACTGCCCCGCCTTCTGCAACAGCCCGGCCATCCCGTGCACTTCCTGCGCCGCTTCGATCAACAGATCGGAGATCGCCGGATGAAGATTGTCGCGCGCGACGAGCTCGACGGTCGGGCTGATCAAATGCACCGTCTCCGGCGGAATCCGCCGGCGCAGATCGAGCACGCCGGGCGGCAGGTCGAGCTCGTCGAGATAGGGGAATATCCTCGTGTAGGCGCTCGCCTCGCCAAAGTCCATCACCGAAATGCCGGGAATGCCGAGCAGCCGCAGCATCAGCACGCGTGTGGCCGAGTCGCCGCTCAGCAGCGCGGCGTCGACCTGGTTCGAGACGAGCGCCTTCGCGGCATCGAGTCCGTCGAGCGGCAGCAGCGTCGTATTACCGCCCGCGTAGACGCCGTTCGCTTCGAGCAGATTCAGCGACAGCATCCGCGTCCCGCTGCCCTCGCGGCCAATCGCGATGCGCTTGCCCTCCAGATCCGACAGTTGCGTCAAGCCCCGGCCGCGATAGAACACGACGATCGGCACATACGTGACGCTTCCGAGCGACATCAGCGACGTCGTATTCCGTCCGCCGGACACGCCGCCCTGCACAAGCGCGATGTCCACCTTCTGCTTCGGGTCGAGCAGCCGGTCGAGGTTCTGCACCGAGCCGTCCGATGCCAGCACATTCAGCGTCACGCCGTTGCGCGCGAGTATCTTTCGATACTCCTGCGCGATCTGCATGAACGAGCTGTCGTGCGGGCCGGCGCTGATCGTGATCGTGCGCGGCGGCGCCGGATCGACGAGCCACACGACGAGCCAGACGACGACGGCGAACAGCAGCACGAATGGCAATGACGTCCATGCCAGATCGCGCCACACCGTATGCGTGTGGTCGCGAACGAAGTGCGGAAAATGCGGACGAAAACCTTTCATGAACCGGCTCGCCTCTGATGTGCGTCATCGTCAATCGTAGCCGTCTCGCGCCGTTCTGGGGAGCATCCGAGACAGGAGCAGCGCGGCGCCCGCACGTCGTTCAACGGCCCAGTACCCGCGCGACAGGGCCATCGGCACAAAATTACGTCGAGGGCTTGCGCGATCGAAAGTGTGTCTCTATAATTCGCGCCTTCGCTAGGCTCGTAGCTCAGCTGGTTAGAGCACCACCTTGACATGGTGGGGGTCGTTGGTTCGAGTCCAATCGAGCCTACCAACGAATATATGAAGTACATGAAAGCGGCAAGCATCGGATGCTTGCCGCTTTTTGCGTTCTGGCTCTGCGTGAGCTTCCCGTTGCGGGGTGCCCCTGCCCGCTTTCATTTCCACGATTCGCACGCCGAGTTGCGTCGCCTGATACGGCATTACGGCGGCGGCGTCGCTTCTCTTTTCGCGCGATAGTGGCATCCATAGGCACGGGCCAATAAAAAAGCCGAAGAACATTGCTGTCCTTCGGCCCTGCTTCCGCCTTCATCGCGCCTCACGACGCGATGCGCGGACACATCGTCAACGCTATTAGCGCGACATCATGTTCATGCTGACGTTGTTCATCACCCATACCGTCCCGAACACCAGGAACATCGCGGCCAGCACCGTGTAAGCGAGCGCGAGGGTATTCCAGCGCTGGCCCGACGTCGATACGCTCATGTGCAGGAAAAACACCAGATGCACGACGATCTGCACGACGGCAAGCGCGGCAAGCGCGAGCGGCGCCGAACTCGCGGGCAACCAGCCTTGCATCACGACGCCGAACGCGGCGGCCGTCAACACCACGGCCAGAACGAAACCGACCACATAGCTGCCGATACCGCCGTGGCCCGCTTCCGGATGAAGCGCATGTGAATTCGAGTGAGCCATTTAGACCATGCTCCCGAGATAGACAAAGGTAAACACGCCGATCCACACGACGTCGAGGAAGTGCCAGAAGAGGCTCAGGCACGTCAGACGCGTGATCTCGCGCTGCGTCAGTTGCGGCGCGCGCGCCACCTGAACGGCCAGCACGGCCATCCAGATCAGCCCCGTCGCGACGTGCAGACCGTGCGTGCCGACCAGCGCGAAGAACGACGACAGGAACGCGCTGCGCGACGGACCGGCGCCTTCCGCGATCAGATGCGAGAACTCGGTCAGTTCCAGCTTCAGGAACACGAGGCCGAGCACGAACGTGACGGCGAGCCACGTCAGCACGGCACGTGGGTTGTCGCGGCGCGCAGCGACCATCGCGAAGCCGTAGGTGATGCTGCTCAACAGCAGCGCAGCCGTTTCGAGAGCAACGCCGGGAAGGTCGAACAGATCCTTGCCCGTCGGCCCGGCGTTGAACTGGTGCGCCATGACGGCGAACACCGCGAACAACGACGCGAACAGCACGCAGTCGGTCATCAGGTACAGCCAGAAGCCAAATACCGAATGCGATTCGCCATGATGGCCGTGGCCGTCGACCTCGTTCAACGTTGCGGCAGAGACTTTTTGCAGCATCACTCGACCTCCGCGAGAGCCAGCGGCGCTTCAGCATGCTTCGGAAGCGGCGCGCGGCCTTTGTTTTCGATTGACCGCACCACGTCGGCCGGAATGTAGTAGCCCTCGTCACGGCTGAAGCTGCGGCCGATCACGGTCGCCGCGATCGCCACCAGGGATACGATCGCGAGCCACCAGATATGCCACACGGCGGCGAAGCCGAGCGCCAGGCTGAACATGCCGATGAAGAAGCCAGCGCCCGTGTTAGATGGCATGTGGATGTCCTGATAGTCCGCCTGCACGCCGAGACCCCGGCCTGTTTCCTTCATGTGCGCGAAAGCATCCAGTTCCTCGACGACGGGAATCGTCGCGAAGTTATAAACGGGCGGCGGCGACGAAATCGACCATTCGAGCGTGCGCGCGCCCCACGGATCGCCCGTGACGTCGCGATATTCCGGCTTGTTGCGGTTGATGATGCTGACCACCACCTGCGTGACCTGGAACACGACGCCCGTGGCGATCAGCGCGACGCCGCATGCCGCGACGATCATGTACGGCTGCCATGCGGGATTGTCGTAGTGGTTCAGACGACGCGTCGCGCCCATGAAGCCGAGCACGTAAAGCGGCGTGAAGGCCACGAAGAAACCAACGAACCAGCACCAGAACGCACACTTGCCGAGTCTGTCGTTCAGCTTGAAACCGAACACCTTCGGGAACCAGTAGCTGAAGCCGGCCAGATATCCGAACACCACGCCGCCGATAATCGTGTTGTGGAAGTGCGCGACGAGGAACAGGCTGTTGTGCAGCACGAAGTCCGCGCCCGGAATCGCCAGCATCACGCCCGTCATGCCGCCGATCGTGAACGTGACCATGAAGCCGATCGTCCACAGCACCGGCGCCGTGAACTGGAGGCGGCCGCGGTACATCGTGAACAGCCAGTTGAATATCTTCACGCCCGTCGGAATGGCGATGATCATCGTCGCGATGCCGAAGAACGCGTTGACGTCCGCGCCCGAACCCATCGTGAAGAAGTGGTGCGCCCACACGAGGAACGCCAGTACCATGATCGCGCACGATGCGTACACCATCGTCTTGTAGCCGAACAGCGGCTTCTTCGCGAATGTCGAGATCACTTCCGAATAGATGCCGAACGCGGGCAGAACCAGGATGTAGACCTCCGGGTGTCCCCAGGCCCAGATCAGGTTCAGATACAGCATCGCGTTGCCGCCGGCTTCGTTCGTGAAGAAGTGCATGTCCATGTAGCGGTCGAGACCCAGCAGCGCCAGCGCAACCGTCAGGATCGGGAACGTCGCCATGATCAGCACGTTCGAGCAGAGCGCCGTCCACGTGAACACGGGCATCTTCATCAGCGTCATGCCGGGTGCGCGCATCCGGACGATCGTCACGAAGAAGTTGATCGCCGTGATCAGCGTGCCGACACCGGACAATTCCAGCGCCCAGATGTAGTAGTCGACGCCTGCGCCCGGACTGAACTGCAATTCGGAGAGCGGCGGATATGCGAGCCAGCCGACCTGCGCGAACTCGCCGATCACGAGCGAAATGTTCATCAGGATCGCGCTGATCGCCGTCATCCAGAAACTCAGCGAGTTCAGGAACGGGAACGCGACGTCGCGCGCGCCGATCTGCAGCGGCACGACGATGTTGAACAGGCCCACCATCAGCGCCATCGCCATGAAGAAAATCATGATGACGCCGTGCGCGGTGAAGATCTGATCGTAGTGATGCGGCGGCAGATAGCCCGTCGCGCCGCCGCTCGCAAGCGCAAGCTGCAGACGCATCATCACTGCGTCAGCGAAGCCGCGCAGCAGCATCAGCACGGCCACGACGATGTACATCACGCCGATTCTCTTGTGATCGACGCTCGTGAGCCATTCGGTCCACAGCCAGCGCCACTTGTGCGCGCGTGTAATAAACACGGCGACGGCCAGAACGATCAGCCCCATGAGCGCGCCCGCGCCCATGATGATCGGCTGATCGAACGGAATCGCCTCTAAAGTCAGATTGCCGAACATGCGTTACTCCTTCGAAGCGTTCGTGCCGCAATTGGCGTCACGAAAATCGACGACATGGCCACTGTTGTATTTCGCAATGACGTTGTGGAACAGCTTCGGGTCCACCGACGAGAAATAGCGCACCGGCTCCTTCTCGCTCGGCTTCGCGACCACGCCGTAGTGGTCCATATCGAGCCGGTCCGGCGACGCCTTGACCTTTTGCACCCAGCCGTTGAAATCCGCCTGACTCACGGCGAGCGTGCGGAACTTCATGTCCGAGAAGCCCTTGCCGCTGAAATTCGCCGAGACGCCCGCGTAGTCGCCCGGCGCGTCCGCAATCAGATGCACGCGCGTCTGCATGCCCGCCATCGCGTAGACCTGCGTGCCGAGTTGCGGGATGAAGAACGAGTTCATCACCGAATCGGACGTGATGTGGAAATTGACGGGCGTGCCGACGGGCATCGCCAGCTGGTTCACGGAAGCAATGCCGAGGTCCGGATAGATGAAGAGCCACTTCCAGTCGAGCGCGACGACTTCGACGTCGATCGGCTTGACGTTCGATTCCAGCGGCTTGTACGGATCGAGCTCGTGCGTGGTTCTCCATGTGAGGATGCCGAGGAACAGAATGATCAGCGCGGGTATCGTCCACACGACCACTTCGATCGCCGTGGAATGCGACCACTTCGGCGCGTAGACCGCATTCCGGTTCGACGCCCGATAGCGCCACGCGAACAATAACGTCAACAGAATGACGGGAATGACGACGATCAGCATTGTCCAGGTCGCCGTCGCTATCAGCGACTTTTCGGCGACCCCGACGCTGCCTTTCGGGTCAAGCACTTCCAGTTGACATCCCGTGAGAAACGCAGTCAGACCGATGCTGACCGGTATGAGGCAACCTCTAAAGGTACTTTTGGCTAACATATTTGCCCAATGATCGTTGAACCACGCTATGCACGTGTGGGGGTTGCAAGGCAAAGTGCACAAGGTCTTATGTGCTCCGCGATTCTAGGGACGCGCCGTTTTTGAAATCGTGATCTCCGTCAAGGACACAGCCGGGAATGTGGTGTTAGGCGTGCGACCTGATGTCACACGGCCGATGCTCGGCGGGCGACTTGTCCCGTAGCAGCGGCCGATTTGGTCAGCGACGCAGAGACATTTCTTGGTCGGTCTCAGTCTCGTGATCGCTTCTCGATGCGCCCAGCGATTCATTTCACTTTCCGCGGACGGTGGCAGCGCTGTTGTTGAGTGCCGCCACCGAATGCGGATCGTTGATCTGTCACGCGCCGCCATCGGCGGCAAGTTTCACGCTTGTTTGCAATCCGGCGCACGCATGCGACACCTTCTTGTCAAATTTCGAAAAAACTATGGATAGCTGATCACCATCTTGTCTTTTCGGATAAAGAATCGAGGTTCGAAGCGCTAGGCTTCGCATCGCAGTCGTCGCGCGATGATCCGACTGTCGCCGCAAAAGCGCCTGTCCGTTCCCAACTTCCGCAAAGACATCACGATCATGAGAAAACTGTTGCCTCTCGTCACCTGCGCCTTGTCCCTTTCGCTGCTGGCCGCCTGCTCGGGACTCGATCGCCAGAATGAAGAAGCGCTCAACCGGAAAGCCGGCATCGAAGTGACGCAGGTCAAGGATGGCGTGCAGGTGCGTCTGCCCGAGAAAGTGCTGTTCAACTTCAACGAATCGAGCTTGCGGCCCGACTCCGAACCTGCCATCGCACGCGTCGTCGTCGTGCTGAACCGCACGAAAAAGCCGATGATCGTCGAAGGTCATACGGATAACGTCGGCACGCGCGAATACAACCAGCAATTGTCGGAAGCACGCGCAAAGACGGTCGCGAATGAGCTGGAGCGCCGCGGCATCGGCGCTTCGCGCGTTTCGCTGAAGGGCTACGCATTTGACCGCCCCGTCTCGGACAACGACACGCCCGAAGGCCGCTCACGTAATCGCCGCACGGAGATCGTCGTGACGGGCGAATCGCTCGAAGCCGTGATGGGCAAGTGACCACAGCGGCTCTGGCAGGCGTTTTCGGACGCCTGCCCTCCGTCGCGCTCATCTCACGCGTCACTCCCTCGCGACAACGGTAAACATCTGTCAAGAATTCGGCGCGACGCCGATATTTCGTCAACGCGAATTTTTCGAGACCCGTTAGATCCCGTTTCTCGTGACGATTCAGGATCGATCGTGCTGTCTATTCGCTACTTTGGAATACTATTTATTTCAGGTTTATGTGTCGCTTGTGCGCAAAACCCGACTGACCACCAGGCACCCAGTGCGAACGTAACCATCCCGGATCCGGCGCCGATCACGTCGACCGCCGCTTCTGGCGACATTTCAGCAAGCGAGCCACTCGCGCCGCCCTTGAACATCGCGTTCAAATCTATGGGTAGTGCGCCGCAATCAGGCGATGCCTCGTGGTATGCAACAAAGTTCCAGGGACGCCGGACCGCAAACGGAGAACGCTACGACCATCTGTCGATGACGGCCGCTCATCGCACGCTGCCGTTCGGGTCGTATGTGCGCGTCACTTTGTTGGCAACGGAAAAGTCGGTGGTCGTGCGCATCAACGATCGCGGTCCGTTCGTGAAGGGCCGCATCATCGATCTCTCTTACGCCGCGGCGAAGGCATTAGGACTGACACACGCGCGGTCCAGACGCGTACAGATCGAGCGGATCGGAAAGACAGCCGACAAATTGACGTCGGCCGCCGGATCGGAATCTTGATCCGTCAGAAGCCATATGCCCACGCTCGCGCGAGGCGGCGCATCGAAAGGCGTCACGAGTGGCGCGCACGCGTGCGTCTCATCACGTTAGTCCGTCGGCTCGCGCTCACGGCATGCGGGCTCGCCCTGTGTGCCGCCGACGTGTTAGCGGTTCAACACGGTCCCGAGCCGACGATCGTCGTGCTGCCGTTGGAAAGTCTCACTGGCGCACCTGCGAAGCCCGCCGCCAAAGTTCACGCGCCGAAACCGATGCCTGCGCGCACGATGCGGCGTAAGCGCAAAGCGGTTCGCAAGACTGGCGCGCATCGCCCGAACGTTTACTACCACTGGTCCAGCGAACAACTAATGCTGGGCGGCGTCAATCCATCCGGGATCGGCAAGGAAGCGGCTGGCGCAAGCGGAAAGCCGGTAACGGACAGCGCGGCTCGCGCCAGGCAGAAGCCGCGCCGGGTGCACCGACCCTCTTGATCCGACTCAGGCCGACGCGCCACCGAACTTCACGACATCGAGAAGTGTCTTCTTCCTGTCCTGATAGTGATACAGCGTGATCGCGCCTTCCTTCATGTCGCCGTGCGCATCGAATGCGATATGGCCGATGACGCCGTTGTAATCGGTGGCAGGGATGGCGTCCAGCACCTTTGCGGCATCCGTCGTGTTGGCCCGCTTCATCGCGTCGGCGACGACGTACACAGCGTCGTACGCAAACGGCGCGTTGAAGAGAATCGGCCCATTGAAGCGCGCCTCGAAGCGCTTTTCGAACTCAGCGCCCTTCGGCATGCGCGACACGGCGAGACTCGCTTCAGAACAGACAAGATTGTTCACCGCGTCGCCCGCGAGTTCGGCCACTTTCTCCGTGCACGCGCCATCGCCGCTCAGCACCTTGGCGGTCAAACCGAGCGCGGCCGCCTGGCGGATGAACGGGCCGACGGTCGAATCCATGCCGCCGAACATGATGACGTCGGGATGCGCACTCTTGATCGTGGTGAGAATGGCGCGGAAATCGGCTGCCTTGTCGGTCGTGGCCTCGCGCGCGACGATGCGTCCGCCGCCCGCCTGCGCCGCTTTCGCGAACTCGTCGGCGAGACCCTTGCCGTACGCCGTCGCGTCGTCGACGACTGCAATCGACTTCGCATGCAGCGACTTAAGCGCATAGTCGCCGAGCGCGGGCCCCTGCTGCGCATCCGTCGCGACCACGCGATACGCGCTCTTGTAACCCTGTTTCGTATAGTCCGGATTGGTCGACGACGGCGAAATCTCGACGATGTTCGCATCGTTGTAGATGCGTGACGCGGGAATCGAGACGCCGGAGTTCAAGTGGCCGATCACCGCGACGACGTGCTCGTCGACGAACTTCTGCGCGATCTGCGTTCCCGTCTTCGGATCGGCTGCGTCGTCTTCGCCGTCCAGTTCGAGACGCACCTTGTGCCCGGCGATCACGAGCCCCGTCTTGTTGATCTCTTCCACGGCAAGACGCGCGCCGTTCTCGTTGTCCTTGCCGAGGTGGCTGCTGCCGCCTGTCAGCGGCCCCACGTGGCCGATCTTCACCACTTCTTCATCAGCCCCGCCAGCGCCTTGAGCGACAGCCTGAGACTGCGGCTCTTTCTTGCCGCAGCCCATCAGCGTCAAAGCGGTCAACGAGAGGCCGATCAACGTCAGTTTTGCAAGATTCTTCAACAGCTTTCTCCTCCAAGAATTTCCGGTTAAGTGCGATCACGATGCCTTGATTTATCGATTTGCATTCCGAATCGATATTCAAAAAACGGTAGCACAGAGGATTGGTCGTTACTGTCAAGATTGGTCAATCGACCCGAACACCGATGCACCTTCATGTCAGCGGCGATCGAGGAAAAGGACGACAGGTCGATGACGTCGACTCACGAAGCGGAGATTGCTTCGCGGAAGTATCGAGCGCGCTGGCTCGTTCAGGAGGAGATGAGTGAGATGAGTGTGCAACCGCTTCGAGGACGCAAGGTCTACTGCGGCACGCTATGCGATTCATTCGCTACTTCAGGAACCTCGATGCCCCAGTCGCCGACCGTGTACCAGTCGTCGCCGAGCAGTTCGATGGGGTGCTGTGTTCTGCTGGACCCATTGCCGCACTGCATCGAATCTTTAGGGCAGTAATGATCGCATCCCCAGCAGATCCGTTCAGGATGCATCGGATGCAGTGGAAATTTCTTGGCCATTGTCGAATCGATGTGTGCAGGTCGGGAACACGTTCATGATAGTGCGCGCATGCGCAACGGCCGTGCGACATGATTTCGCAGCAGCCGACGGCAGCCTTTCGAACGAGCGCGCCCGCGCATCGGGCCCGCCCAAACAAAAAACGGGCTAGCCGAAGCTAGCCCGTCCACCTGCATCGATTCTGGAACCGTCGATCAAGCCTCGGCCAGTTCCGCGGCCTGCGCGTCTTCCGCATCGTCGACGCTCGTGCGGATGAGGTGATCGAACGCCGCCAGCGATGCCTTCGCGCCCTCGCCCACGGCGATCACGATCTGCTTGAACGGCACCGTCGTTACGTCACCCGCGGCGAATACGCCGGGCACCGAAGTCGCACCCTTCGCGTCGACGACGATCTCGCCGTGCTTCGACAGTTCGACCGTGCCCTTCAGCCATTCGGTGTTCGGCACGAGACCGATCTGCACGAACACGCCTTCGAGCTCGACATGCTTCGACTCGCCCGACGCGCGGTTCGTGTAGGTCAAGCCGTTGACCTTCTTGCCATCGCCTGTGATTTCCGTCGTTTGCGCCTGCGTGACGACCGTCACGTTCGCGAGGCTGCGCAGCTTGCGTTGCAGCACTTCGTCGGCGCGCAGCGTTGCGCCGAATTCGATCAGCGTGACCTGGCTCACGATGCCCGCCAGATCGATCGCCGCTTCGACGCCCGAATTGCCGCCGCCGATCACCGCGACGCGCTTGCCCTTGAAGAGCGGGCCGTCGCAATGCGGGCAGTAGGCGACACCGTGATTGCGATACTCGCGCTCGCCGGGCACGTTGATCTCGCGCCAGCGCGCGCCCGTTGCCAGCACGATCGTCTTCGCCTTCAGCACCGCGCCGCTCGCGAGCCGCACTTCGTTGATGCGCCCCGGAATCAGCGCTTCGGCGCGCTGCACGTCCATTACGTCGACTTCATAGCTCTTCACGTGCTGTTCGAGAGCCGTGGCGAACTTCGGTCCTTCCGTCTCCTGCACCGAAACGAAGTTTTCGATCGCAAGCGTATCGAGCACCTGGCCGCCGAAACGTTCCGCGACCACACCCGTCTTGATGCCCTTGCGCGCCGAATAGATCGCAGCCGCCGCACCCGCGGGACCGCCGCCCACGATCAGCACGTCGAACACCGGCTTCTTCTCCAGTTCCTTCGCGGCGCGCGCGCCGGCGTTGGTATCGAGCTTCGCGAGGATTTCCTTCACGCCGCTGCGGCCCTGGCCGAACACTTCGCCGTTCAGGAACATCGTCGGCACCGCCATGATCTGACGCGACTCGACTTCGTTCTGAAACAGCGCGCCGTCGATCGCCGTATGGCGGATATGCGGGTTGATCAGCGCCATGATGTTGAGCGCCTGCACGACTTCCGGGCAGTTCTGGCACGACAGCGAGAAGTACGTCTCGAACGCGTAGTCGCCGTCGAGTTCGCGAATCTGCTGGATCACGGCATCGTCGAGCTTGATCGGATGGCCACCCGTTTGCAGCAGCGCGAGCACCAGCGACGTGAACTCATGGCCCATCGGAATGCCGGCGAAGCGGATGCCGGCAGCCTTGCCCGGCTCGCCGATCGAAAACGACGGCTTGCGAGCGTCGTCGCCGCGGCGCTCGATCACGCTCACGCGCTCCGACAGCGTTGCGATGTCGTTCAGCAGCGCGATCAGTTCCTGCGATTTCGCGCTGTCGTCGATCGAAGCGACGATCTCGATGGGACGGCTGACTTTCTCGAGGTAGGCTTTGAGTTGGGTCTTCAGATTCGCGTCGAGCATGGTTTTTCGGGTCCGTGGCGAGATGGGAATGGATGTTCGATTCGTGCCCTGCGCGCTTTTTCGACAAAGCGGACGCGCGGCAGTAAAGCAGTTCGCAAGGCGTGACCTTGCGGACTGCCTCACGCGGCGCCACTTCATCAGTGGCGCCGCTGAAAGCAGAGGTACAGCGAAGAGCGTGTGGCTTCTGGCGGACCAGCGGCTTAGATCTTGCCGACGAGGTCCAGCGACGGCGTCAGCGTCTCGGCGCCGGGCGTCCACTTGGCGGGGCAGACTTCGCCCGGGTGCGCCGCGATGTATTGCGCAGCCTGCACCTTGCGCAGCAGCTCGCCTGCGTCACGGCCGATGCCGTTGTCGTGGATTTCGCACAGCTTGATCTCGCCTTCCGGGTTGATCACGAACGTGCCGCGCAGCGCGAGGCCTTCTTCTTCGATCAGCACGTCGAAGTTGCGCGAGATCGCGAGCGTCGGGTCGGCGATCATCGGGTACTTGATCTTCTCGATCGTGTCCGACGTGTCGTGCCATGCCTTGTGCGTGAAGTGCGTATCCGTCGACACGCTGTAGATTTCAACGCCGATTTTCTTCAACTCTTCGTAGCGATCGGCCAGATCGCCCAGTTCGGTCGGGCACACGAAGGTGAAGTCGGCCGGATAGAACACGACGACGGACCACTTGCCCTTGAAGCTCTCGTCGGTGACGGTCACGAAATCGCCGTTGTGGTATGCGGTGGCCTTGAACGGTTTGACCTGGGTGTTGATGATCGGCATCTGATGCGTCCTCTTCAGTTGAGTTGGGTTGGGTGGTGCGTTGGATTGAAGTATGAAGAAGACGCCGAATTTAATAAATTTGATTGTTACGATTCAGTCAATTTATATTTTCTATCGACTGCCCAAACCTGGCCCGAACGCCCGTCCGACAAGGGAAAGCGCCTGCGGCGCACGCCTTCTGTCGCGGGTAGAATGACGGCAAAAAGTGTCCGCGCAGGGGTTTTCAGCTTGTCCGAGCTTCAACAGGGGTTCCTCCTCACCCGCCATTGGCGCGATACGGCCGCCGGGACGGAAATCGAGTTCTGGCTCGCCACCGATGACGGTCCGCGCCACGTCCGCCTGCGCCCGCAGCCGTGCGTCGCGTTCATTCCCGCCACGCAGCGCGAGCGCGCGCAAGCCGTGTTGCACCGTGAGAAGAACGTCGAATTGCGCGAACTCGACCTGTGCGATTTCAACCATCGGCCGGTGCTGGGGCTGTATTGCCCGCAATACCGGCAGCTCATCGCACTCGAAAAGCGGCTGAAGCAAGGCGGCGTCGACGTGTACGAAGCCGACGTGTTTCCGCACGAGCGCTACATGATGGAGCGGTTCATCACCGCGCCCGTGCTGTTCGGCGGCGAGCCGAATCCCGCTGGTGGCCCGCTGCTGAACGCCGACATGAAGTCCGCGAGCGGCTACCGTCCAAAGCTCAGGCTCGTGTCGCTCGACATCGAAACCAGCGCGCGCGCCGAGCTGTATTCGATTGCGCTCGAAGGCTGCGGGCAGCGTCAGGTGTATATGCTCGGCCCGCCCAACGCTGAGAACTCGGACCTCGACTTCGCGCTCGAGTATTGCGACACGCGCGCGCAACTGATCGAGCGGCTGATCGAATGGTTCGAGCGGCACGATCCCGATGCGATCATCGGCTGGAATCTCGTGCAGTTCGACCTGAAGGTGCTGCGCGATACGGCGGAACAACACGGCGTGCCGCTGCGCATCGGACGCGGCGGCGCCGTGATGGAATGGCGCGAGCACGGCCTCAAGCAGAACCATTTCTTCGCGGGCGCGGCGGGGCGGCTGATCATCGACGGCATCGAGGCGCTGCGTTCCGCGACGTGGAGCTTTCCGTCGTTCAGCCTCGAATACGTCGCGCAGGCAGTGCTCGGCGAGGGCAAGTCGATCGATAACCCGTATCAGCGGATGGACGAAATCCAGCGCCGCTTCGACGAAGACAAACCCGCGCTCGCCCGCTACAACCTGAAGGACTGCGAGCTCGTCACGCGCATCTTCGAGAAAACGGAGCTGCTGCCCTTCCTGCTCGAACGCGCGACCGTCACAGGACTGCCCGCCGATCGCAGCGGCGGATCGGTCGCTGCGTTCACGCATCTGTACATGCCGCGCATGCACCGGCTCGGCTACGTCGCGCCGAATCTCGGCGACGTGGCGGGCGCGGCGAGTCCCGGCGGCTTCGTGATGGATTCGAAGCCCGGCCTCTACGATTCCGTGCTCGTGCTCGACTACAAGAGCCTGTATCCGTCGATCATCCGCACGTTTCTGATTGATCCCGTCGGCCTCGTCGACGGCGTGCGCCATCCCGACGACGCGCATTCGGTGCCCGGCTTTCTCGGCGCGCGCTTTTCGCGCACGCGCCACTGCCTGCCGTCGATCGTCGCGCAAGTGTGGGAAGGACGCGAAGCCGCGAAGCGCGAGAAGAACAAGCCGCTGTCGCAGGCGCTGAAGATCATCATGAATGCGTTTTACGGCGTGCTCGGCTCGACGGGCTGCCGCTTCTTCGATCCGCGGCTCGCGTCGTCGATCACGATGCGCGGCCACGAGATCATGCATCGCACGCGCGAGCTGATCGAAGCGAGCGGCTACGCAGTGATCTACGGCGATACCGACTCGACCTTCGTCTGGCTCAGGCACGCGCATGACGAAGAAGACGCGGCGCGCATCGGGCGCGAACTGGTCGGCAAGATCAATGCGTGGTGGCGCGACCACGTGCGCGAGCGATTCGGTCTGGAAAGTGCGCTCGAACTGCAATTCGAGCGGCACTACAAGCGCTTTTTCATGCCGACCGTGCGCGGCGCGGAAGAAGGCAGCAAGAAGCGCTACGCGGGCCTGACGGTGGCCGCCGACGGCAGCGAGGAAGTCGTCTACAAGGGGCTCGAAACCGTGCGCACCGACTGGACGCCGCTTGCGCAGCGCTTCCAGCAGGAACTGTATCTGCGCATCTTCAAACAGCAGCCGTATCGCGACTACGTGCGCGATTACGTGCGGCGTACGCTCGCGGGCGAGTTCGACGATCTGCTCGTCTATCGCAAGCGGCTGCGCCGGCCGCTCTCCGACTACGAGCGCAACGTGCCGCCGCACGTGCGCGCCGCGCGCACCGCCGACGAATTCAACCGGCAGCGCGGCCGCCCGTTGCAATATCAGAACGGCGGCTGGATCAGCTACGTGATGACGAGCGGCGGCCCCGAACCGCTGGAAACGCTGCGCTCGGACATCGATTACGAGCACTACCTGACGCGCCAGCTCCAGCCCGTCGCCGATGCGATCCTGCCGTTGCTGCGCGACGATTTCACGACGCTCGCGTCAGGCCAGCGACAGCTCTTTTAGGCCGCTTTCAGGCCGCTTTCAGGCGGTCTGCTCGACGGGCGTCACAGTCACTTCGACCCGCTGCGTGCCGCGCAGCACGCTCACGTTCACCGCACGGCCGATCTTCGTGCCGTCGAGCGCACGCTGCAACGTATCGACGCCATCGACGATCTGCCCGTCGATCGCGACGATCGTATCGTCGGTGCGCAGGCCGCCCGATGCCGCGGGACTGCCCTTGACGATCTCCATCACGCGCACGCCGCTGTCCGAAGTCAGATCGAAATAGCGCTGCACGCGGCGCGGCAGCGCCATCGTCGTCCCCGCCACGCCGATGTACGCGCGCCGCACGCGGCCATGCGCGAAGATCTGCATGATGACCCACTTGGCCGTGTCGATGGCCGTCGCGAAGCTGATCGACTGCGCGCCCGGAATGATCGCCGTGTTCACGCCGATCACCTGCCCCGCCGAATTGATCAGCGGACCGCCCGAGTTGCCGGGATTGAGCGCGGCGTCCGTCTGGATCACGTCGTAGATCATGCGGCCTGAATTCGAGCGCAGCGAGCGGCCGAGCGCGGACACGACGCCCGCCGTGACCGTCTGTTCGAGCCCGAGCGGATTGCCGACGGCAACCGCGATCTGCCCGACGCGCAATTTTCCCGATTCGCCGAGCGCGACATGCGGCAGCGGCTCCGGCGAGCCGATGCGCAGCACGGCCAGATCGCTGTGCGGATCATCGCCGACGAGATCGGCGTCGAACCTGGTACCGTCGGCGAGCTGCACGCGGATATGCGTCGCGCCGTGCACGACGTGGCTGTTGGTGAGCAGATAGCCATCGGGCGTGAAAATGAAACCGGAGCCGGTGCCCGCGCGCGCGTGGCGCTCCGGCGCGCCCGGCACGCGGCGCTCGACGGTGATGAAGACGACGGCCGCCCGCACCCGTTCGAGCGCATCGATGATGGTGCGCGAATAGGCGTCGAGGAGAGCATCGTCGTCGGACGATCCGGGCGCGGCGGCGTTCAACGAGGCGCCCGACAGATCGTCGATAAAACGGGGACGGCTTCCCATGAGAAGGCTCCGGATGGACGAGAGCCAGACATGCGGGGCAAGCAAGCCGTTTTCAAGCGGACGCGGCCGGCATTGGAAACCGGCCGCGAGGGTGGGAATGGCGAATTGGCGTCAGATGTGGCGTCAGACGCGGAGCGTCAGATGAGCTTCAGATTGCGAATGCGGCCAATGCGCGGCGAGCGTTCGAGAATCAGCTTCTCGATGACTTCGGGCAACAGCGCCCTTGGAATATTCGACGGCACATCCGATACCAGTTGTGACGGCACATTCACGATGAAGTCGTCGGGGGCGGTGGCGAGGCTGTGCTCGTAGGTAACGCGGTAGTCCATGCTCGGTGTGAAAACGTAGGTGGCGTTGCGGAGTCGTTGCATTGAGAGCGCCGGGTATGTCGGGCGTTCCCAGCCCCGTGATCGTACCTCAGACGCAGTCCGCGCCGCGGTCATGTGCGCGCGCGCAACAGTGGCGCCGAATGCCCGATGCGCGCTGTTCACTCACGCGCTACCCGTTTCGCATCCCTCCCGTAGAATCGCGCGCGGCGCATGCAAGCCACCTATCGATGCCACCCGCCATGGCCCCATCCGCCGTGGCCCCAGCAGCAGCTATAGCCGACGCCGACGCTCACCGACGGTCCCGCGTAATATCCCGGCGCGTAGCCATAGTCCGGTGCATACGCATAACCATAAGGCGGTGCGACGACGCAGCCCCCCAGCGCGATCGTCGCCGTGACGACGGCTGCCAGCGTCAGTAATTTTTTCATGATCGTTCTCCCTTCTCCTTGCGACATTGGAGCAGACGCTGCAGAAACTGTTCGCAAACAGTTGTGACCGCACATTACGGCACGCCGACGGAGCGGGCGCGCGAGCCACGCACTATGACCCGCGCGGTAACGGGCGGCGACGCAACCCAGGGCCAGCCCTTGCAGACCGCGCGATAACAGTTGCTTACTATTCGTCCGAAGCGGAAAAGAGAGCGTGTGTGTGCATAGCTGGATAATCGCAGCGCGCGATCACCGCTGCTCGCGGCGCAAATGCTCAGCGGAAAGCGAGGTTGGCGCGGCGGTGCTGGAATGGGTTGAAAACCGGCCTCTGTTCGACGAATTGAAAAGAGGTCCCGCGGCGCACACTTCAATCGTGCTAGTGCACCGAGGAGCCTGAGATGTCTTACCGATACAACAGAAATCTGGAGTTCGAAACCGGCTCGCCGGAAGCCTCGGTGCCGGAATGCAACAGCGAGGCCGAGTTCGCGCAGGAGGATCTGATGCGCGGCCTGCAGCTAGCCTCGGACACTGTGCTGCGTCTTGCTACCCAGACGCACGCTGCCGTGGCGCGCGGCGACGCGGCAAGCGCGGAGCTGGCGCGCATGTCGCTCGAAAAGCAGCTCGAGATGACCACGCGCATGATCGACGAGCTTCTGTTCGACGGCCAGGACCATCACACCGTGCATTGACCGACAGCGATCGCGGCCGACGGCAGTACGTAACCGCAGTCCCGTTTTACTGGAATGATCTGAAATGAGCGCTTTGACCGTTATTTTTTGCGTCTGGACCTTGGTGGCGTTGTGCGCGGTCTTCTTCATCCGCGGCGCGAGCGCGCGTATCGAACAGCCCGTCGGGGTGAAGCCGGCGCAGCCGTCGCGCTACTCGATCGCCGAGTAACGTTGCATCAATCCGGCGCGGGCGTCCGTTGACGCCCTCGCCGCTCCTTTCTTTTCTCGCCTTCGCTAGCCGTCGCGCGCAGCGACGGCAGCAACGCCGATCCTTCCCGCGCAGCGGGCTCCCGCCAGCGCAAACGCGCGACGCTGATTTGCCGTCGCTGCGCATCGCCCCAAAACACATCGAGCATGTCGCGAATATCGCGGACGATGAATTCGGCGCACTCGGCGTCGTGAACCGGCGCGCGATCATGAAGCGCATCCGTTCACGCGCGCTTTATTTTTGTCACGTTTTATCTTTGTCACTTGTGTCACGTTTGATCAGATTGTCGAAGACAGTTCACAGTGCCTTTCGATCTGCAAGCGAATGAACCACAGCGATAGCGGTTCATTCGCGAGTTCTTTTATTGCGCGCTGACTTCGAACGAATCCACGCGATCGCGATAGAACGCGACATGTTCCTTGATCGATGCAACGGCATCGTAGGGGCTCTCGTAAGTCCATACGGCATTGACCGAACGCTCGCCGCCGATGGGAATGCTGTAGTAACTGCACTCGCCCTTGTATGGGCAATACGTCGAATGATCGGTGCGTTCCAGCAACGACATGTCGACGTCCTTGCGCGGAATGTAGAGCACCTCGGGATACGACGCTTCGTGAAAGGAAAGCGCATCCTTGCTGTCGGCGATCTTGCGCCCCGCCACGGACACGACGACGCGCGATCCGCTCTTTGCAATCGTGATGGGATGATCGGGGCCGGGCACCTTCACTGTCTTGTCCATAACGGTCGTGTCCTTGCGATGAATTGAGCTCGTGGCGAAGCGCCAAAGCCTCAATCGAGTATGGACGCCCGCATTTCGAAGTCAAGGCAAGACCCTGCTCGACGTAGCTTCTATGGCGTGCATCTGCGCGATTCGCGCGCGATTTCTGTGCATATGCATCGACGCAATCGCACGACGGGCAAGCGATTGCCCCCTATCGCACATCAAAGGGGCCCCATTGTTTGAATTAGATAAATTGAGTGTTCAATTTCGCGGCATTTATCCCGCGATAGCAAGCCGTTAGCATGCTCGCCATGTGACCGGCCATTTTTGCCGGCCGTGACAAGCTTATCGCTACGCTGTCTTGCAGCGTGCAGCCGCTTCGTTCGTTCGCCGCGAGGGCGCAACGACGCGCGGCGCATGCGTTTTCGCCCGCGCGCAAGTGGCCGCTTTTACGGCTGCGGGCGGCCATCAGAAACAGAACGTAAGGTTCTGTCGTAGGGACATGGCCGCTTCGAAGGGCCGTGCTTTGAAGAGGAGTCGACGTGAGCAGGATTGGAACTGCAACTGGTACTACGGCCGAACCCAGGCGTCCCGCCCACGCAAACCGGCGCAACAGTACCGAAGTCGAACTGCGCCGCACACAGGCGCTTTATGCCGACGTAGGACGCGAGACGGCAAGCGGCGGCTCGGCGCCCGCGAAGCCCGCTCTGCGCGATCCGTGGACGACGACCATCTCGCGGCTAGGCAAGCTGCCTTCGCAGGACACCAGGGCCGCATCGTCCGACAAATGCGACAACGGCGCATGCGCGGCGCGCGCGGCCCGACGCACCGCGAATGCTGAGCGCGCGAGGTCGCAGGCGACATCGGACGAGCACAGCGCTGCCGTCATCACATTCGTCGAACGTTTCGGCGCGAAGTCGGTTTCGATCACGTGGCGCGACTCGACGGCCGGTCGCTACACCGAACAGCTGTGGGTGCGCCGCATCGCGCGCTCACGCGGCGTGTGCGCATTGACGGGCGCGGAGATCGTGCGCGGCGATGCCGTCTATGGACCGTTCAGCCGTCCTTCGAGCCGTCCGCGCAACATGTCGCAGATGATTCTCGCCAATCTGCTCGACGACCTCGGGTGACGTGATGGTTTCTCTCTTGAAGAAAGAAGTCTGCCCTTCCGAAGGTTGCGGACGCAGCGGTCCGCAATCGCCTTGAATCCGCGCATGAGTATCGATGCGGCACGGTGATGTGCGGATCAGCGGCGCGCGACAGGCAATCGTACAATGTGTGCGCCCTGTCCTTGTCCTCGATCGTTCATACCCATCATGCTTTCGCACGAACCGCTTCAGAAGCTCGATATCATCGCGCCCGATCAGATCGGCGCGCATCTTCCCGCGCACGTCGCCGCATCGATCGCAAGCCGCGACATCGTCGTGTTCTCCGTCACCGACGATGCATCGGATACCGCCGACTTCAGCGCCCGCTACGGCTTTCCGATGGAAGACTGCGCGAACACGATCGTCGTTCGCTACAAGAGGGATGGCGGCGAGCATCTCGCCGCGCTGGTAACGCTCGGCTCGCTGCGCCTCGATGTGAACGGCGCGGTGAAAGCGGCGCTCGGTGCGAAGCGCATTTCGTTCGCGCAACGCGAGGTCGCGACGGAACAGAGCGCAATGGAATTCGGCGGTATTACTGCGTTCGGGTTGCCCGCGGGCTGGCGCATTCTCGTCGATGCGGCCGTGATGGAACGTCAGCAGGTCGTGATGGGCGCAGGCATTCGCAAGGCGAAACTGTTGCTCACGCCCGCCGTGCTCGAGCAACTCGATACCGTTGAAATCGCGCAATTGACGTTGCCGCCCGGCGAGACTGCGTAACGCGCAATCAAACGGTTGAGCTTGCAACGTTATCCCCGGCAAGCAGACGCCATCACTTGCACGCACTGAACGGCAGACTGCATTCCGTGCGCTGGGCGTTCAGTCCGTCATTCCCTTTGCAATCGAACGACTGCGATCGGCAGCAATCGACTGCAATAAGAACCACGCTCAGCCAAACAGCTTCGCCGCCGTCTTCGCGACAATCGCGCCCTGATGCCGCGCGCCTTCGAGATCGATTGCACTGGGTTGCCGCGAGCCGTCTCCCGATGCGATCGTCGTTGCGCCATATGGCGCGCCGCCGACGATCTCCGTCATGTTCATCATCCCCTGATGGCTGTACGGCAAGCCCACGATGATCAGGCCAAGGTGCATCAGGTTCGTGATCACCGAGAAGAGCGTCGTCTCCTGCCCGCCGTGCTGCGTCGCCGTCGATGAGAACGCCGCGCCCACTTTGCCGTTCAGCGCGCCGCGCATCCACAGTCCGCCTGTCTGGTCTAGAAACGCGGCCATTTGCGACGAGATGCGTCCATAACGCGTCGGCGTGCCGACGACGATCGCATCGTATTGCTCGAGATCCGCCACCGTCGCGACGGGTGCCTGCTGATCGAGCTTGAAGTGCGCGTTCTTCGCGACCTCTTCGGGAACGGTCTCCGGCACGCGCTTGATATCGACCTGCGCGCCCGCACTGCGCGCGCCTTCGGCCATTGCTTCGGCCATCTTTTCGATGTGACCGTACGACGAGTAATAGAGAACGAGAACCTTGGCCATTGCAATCTCCTGAGAAGAGGCGAAGCCATCGCGCTTCGCATTGAGAAGCAGGCATGCCACCTTGCCGTGCCGCTCACGATACTCCGGACGCGCATCGCATGTCTCGCGAGGGTCCCGTTGGCGAGCAGCGCGTTGCCGTGCTTCGCGCAAAGGCTTGCAATGCGCTTCTCACCCGGGCGTCGGATCGGCTTCGAAGCCCTCGCTCGTCAAGGTCTGAAACGACAAAGGCTGCGAGTACATCGAGTTCGAAAGCAGCGTGCGAATGTGGATCTCATCCTGTTCCCGGCATACGACTGTCAGCACGTATTCGCGCACGAGGTCTGCGTTCGATACAGGCGTCGCGTTGATCGCGCTGACCGTGTGACACGAATATGTCCGGCGGCGGTATCGCGAGCCTGTTACATCTCATCGCGCACGTAAAGCGGCGAAACCGCTGTTCGCCGAAGGCACACGCCCGCCATCCGCCGAAAACGTGCGAGACAACCTCACCGTTTTTCCGCGCCTTCGACGGTCAGAGTTTCCGCACGACGGCCGTTCGTGAGTCAAGTTTCCCGATTTGCCAAACGTTTGCGGATCGCATATCAAGTTCGCCGCGGCCGTGCCGACAAACCGATGTAGCGTCAACGACTTCTGGGAGCGGTCCGTGAAGCAGCTTGCGTTTTGTATGGTTCTCGTCGCGATGGCCGGTTGCGCGCAATTGCCCACGAACACGGCATCGCAGGCAGACAGGCCGCCCGTGTCGACCGACCTCATCAGCTTCACGATTCCGCCCGATGCGCTCGGCGCCCGCGATCCGCAACTGTCGGCCGTGCTCGCCAAAGCGGGCGCGCTGGCCGCCTCGCAGAAGCAGCCGACGACGATCCTCGTCACCGCCCTCGGCCAGGACCTGCCGTATCTGAATCAGGCCATCTGGCGAGGCGTGCCGTCGCAGCATCCGGCGAAGATCAGCCTGGAGAACCTGACGGCAGGCGCGAACCAGCCGTATAGCGTGTCGATCAGGCCAATCTCCGCGACACCCTCTGCGACACCATGAAGGGAAGCCCCGCCATGTTCAGGACCGCTCTCCTCGCGGCGAGCCTCGCGCTCGCCGTCCTAAGCCAGACCGCTCACGCGGGCCAGCCGGCCGTCGCCGGAACGCTGTCGGCAGGCAGCGCAAACGTTGCACCGGGCGTCTCCGGTCTGCCCGCTGCCGACAAGGTCTATCCGCCGCTGCCGACGCTCTCGATGCTGCCGCCCGCATCCGACGACGATGACGAACCCGTCGTGCCGAAGCGCACGTCGAAAAAGCGCAAGCCGCGCGCCGTCGCCGACGTGAGGCCCACGGCGCCCGCCGCGCGCCTCGTCGTCTCCGACGCTTCGCGCACCTATCTGCGCTCGGTCGAAAAGCAACTCGAACTCGCAATGGCGAAATAACCGCAACGGAGCGTCCAATCGTGTCCACTCATGTGTCCACTCATCGGCCTCTTGCGACGCGCCGCTCGCGCCATCTGCTCAAATGCGTACTCGCCGCGCTCACGTTGTCCGCATCGTCGCTGACATGCGACCTCGCGCGCGCCGACGACTGCTTCGAACAGGCAGCCGCCTACCAGGGCGTCAATCCGCTGATTCTGCGCGCAGTCGCGTGGCACGAATCGAAGGGTGACGCGAGCGCGATCAATCGCAATGCGAACGGCTCGATCGACGTCGGGCAATTGCAGATCAACTCCGTTCATTTCAGCGATCTGAAGCGCCTCGGCATTCCGCATCGCGCGCTCACCGATGCCTGCGTGAACATCTATGTCGCCGCATGGCTCATCAAGCAGAAGATGGTGAAGTACGGCAACACATGGCGCGCGATTGGCGCATATCACTCGGAGTCGCCGAAAGAGCGCGACTCCTACGCGCGCAGCATCCAGAAGATTCTCGTCGCATGGGGCGAACTGCTGCCCTCCGCGCGCTGAAGACCGCGTAAAGCGGCCCGTCGCACGACTATTTGCGTGACTTCGTGAGCCGGTGCCCGAGACCGAGATTGGTCGCGATCTGCCACGTATAGACACGCGAGTAGCTGACGCCGAAGTGCGCGCGTATCAGTTCGCGCAGACGGTTGCTGGTCCATGCGTCGGACGGGAAACCGTGAACGCTCGCGGGGCCGCTTAACGCAGAAGCGATCCATTGCATCGCCGCTTGGTCGAGCACCGACGAACGGCCACCGACGCTCATCTGCCTCAACGAATCCAGCCCGCCCTCGTTCAGCAGCGCGCGATATTTGCGCACGGTGTTTTCGGAGATGTGCAGTTGCGCAGCGACGTCGCTGATCGACGCGCCTTCCATCAGCATCCTGCCCGCGGCGAGTCTGCGCATGACGGTCGGCAGTTCTTCGTTTCGTGAAGGCATGAGCGACCTCGTCGATAGTCAGAACACGAGCGCCCGGATTGCCGGATGACGGACATGGCGCAGCAAATGCAACGCATCTAAAAGACCGATATATGTTTACAGTGCACCTGTGTCTCTCGCCCGTGAAATTTCATGGGCGTTAAAAAATCATTTATGGATTTTATTGCGGAACATCCAACAAAAGGATAACCATGTCCGTTTCGGTAAACAATAAATCATCATCATACGTTTCAAGGCGTTTGGATGTTTTCTTGAACTTGCCGAAATCGTTTGCTAGCATGCTGTAACCATTACTGCATCGCATCGACTCCAGCCTCACGGCCCGCACCCAGTACGTGCGCCTGCTGCGTTTTCATAGGGAACGTCGTATGGCAATACGTGCATTTCAGCACGCAACATCCTAGCCGGCGGACTATCGCACTCCAGCCGGCATGATCCGTCATGCCTGTTTTATTTGCTGCTTTAAAAAGCGGTGAGAATTTTATTTAGAAAAACAAAATGCATAACGACAATTGAATTAGATCAAGCCTTATTGGCAAAAAAACAGTTTCACTGATAAAAGGCAAAGCGGACCATTTGCAACACGCCATCGCGCGACATTCGATTCCGTATGCGACGGCGCATTTTCACGCGTGGAGGGCAACATGGAAGTGGAACGGGTTGAACGTATCGTCGTGGCGTTGCGACGCGCCGCCGAGCACGAGCGGCTCCTCACCTATCAGCGATTTCACGCGATGTTCGGCGCGAGCGATCCGCTCACTGCGCGCTATGACGCGCTGGAGCGAGCCATCGCGTCGCTCGGGGAAGTATCGACGATCGACTACGGCGTGCTGCTTGCGCTCAGCAACGGCCTGCCCGGCCCCGACTTCTTCCGCCGTTTCCAGAAGCACCGCTACAACGACTACGTGGCCGTGATGGGCCCGCCCATTCACCGGCAATCGATCAAGCGCAAGCGGATGCTCGTGGAAGCGGAGCGGCGCCGCGTATACGACGACGCGAGACAGAAGGCAGCAAACCACGCGGCCGAAACAGTGTGACCACTACACTGCCACGGCCCCGAGCCGGACGATTGGCCCATTCAACGCACAAACGAGGAGTCTCATATGCAACGTGCAGTTCGCGGTTCGATTCGCATCCTGGCCATCGCGGCGGCTTGCGCGACGCTGGCCGCGCCCGCCATCGACGCACGCGCGCAGGACAATCCGGCATCGTCGCCCGCTGCGAATGCGGTCGGCACGGCTGCCGTCGCCGAAGTGACGGCGCGCATTACGCATATCGACACCGACAGGAACGAGGTGACGATTCGCGGCCCGCGCGGCAACTCGACGATCGTCGAAGTCGATCCTGATGTCGGCGACGTGAAGAAGCTCAAGGTCGGCGATCAGGTGCACATCTCGTACAAAGGCGCGCTGCTGCTGTCGGCGGACAAGGTCGACTCGAAGGGCGTGCGCTCGCGCATCGAATCGCAATCGACGACGCCCGTGGAAGGCGGCGCGTCGACGCAGAAGCAGAACATCGAAGTGGTCGCGACCGTGCAGAAGATCGACCACAAGAAGCGTCAGGTGACGCTGCGCGGACCCAACCGCAGCGTGATCCTGCAAGTCGCACCCGACGTGCCGCTCGACAAAATCAAGGTCGGCGACAGCGTCCGCGCGAACTACGTGTCAGCGACGGCCATTCAGATCACGCGCGACGGCACGCCCATTCAATAACGAGCGCTCGACTTCGACAGCCGGCCCGTCTTGCCCTCGCAGCGAGACGGGCCGGCTTCGGCAGCCTATGCGGTCGCATCATGACCACTGCGATGCCCATCGAACCCTGGAACTCTCCGAAGCGCCAAGCACGCCGCAAGATGATCTGGAGCAAGGCGCACGTCGTGCTGGCGGCGATCGGCACACTGTCGGCCGTCGTCGGCATCGCCGTTGCGATCAACGGCGGGCTCGAATTCAACCGCGCGAAAGTGTTCGTCGGCGTCGGCATCATCGTCGTGTCGACGATCCTTTATGTGTCGATGCTGTTCGTCGACGACTAGCGCGACATCGTGGCTCGCTCCACGCACGCGGTCGAGCCGCATGCGCGCGGCGCGGCTTACGTGCGCCGGCCGAGCGCTTCTTCTATCTTCCTGTCGGTCTTGTACTGGCTCAGCGCGTACACCGACCAGATCGCGGCGGGCAGCCAGCCGATGATCGTCAGTTGCAGCACGAGACAGATGATGCCCGCGATCGGACGGCCAATTGTGAAGAACTGGAACCACGGCAAGATCAGGGCAAGCAACAGGCGCATGAGATTTCCTTCGGCATTGAATTCGGGTTGAACTTCGGGTTGAAAAACTTCGATCACACGTTGCGGCGCACGCGCACTGCCGTGCCGTAACAGAGCACTTCCGTGACGCCCGAGGCGATCTCGGTCGCATCGTAACGCATGCCGATGACAGCGTTCGCGCCGAGCGTCCCAGCTTCCGCAAGCATGCGCTCGTACGCGTCCAGACGCGCCCGCTCGCACAGCGACGTGTATAGCGAGATGTTGCCGCCGAAGATCGTCTGCAGCCCCGCTCCGATCGCGCCCACCACCGAACGCGAGCGCACGATGATGCCGCGCACGATGCCAAGCGAGCCGTCGACGGTGTAGCCGGGCAAGTCGAAAGTCGTGGAGACCATATTTCGTTCGATCATGTCGTTCCTTTCGTGTCGAGTGATTGCATCGGGTTCAACGGAACATGCACGGCAGGCCGACAAGGCAGCACGCATCGCATGGCCCCAGCAGGCAAGGCGCGCAGATCAGCGCCCCGCCGCCCACAACAGCGACAGTCCCGACGACAGCATCAGCCCGTCGACGACCAGCCTGAACGTGCCGGGACTCATGCGCACGACGATGCGGCGCGCGCAGAACGCGCCCGCCATCAGCGCGGAGCCGACGATCAGCCCGTCCAGCACGACATGAACGGGCAGCGCACCGAAGCGGCCGAACGTCATCACCTTGGCCACATATACGCCGACCGAGCCGGCCGCTTCCGTCGCGAGGAACGCGCCTTTCACGAGACCATAGCCCATGAACACGGGCACCGTGATCGGGCCCGTCGATACGACGATGCCCGTCAGAAAGCCGATGGGCGCGCCGATCGCCGCCAGATGCCATAGCTTGAGACCGATCGAACGGCGTGTGAGCCAGCGACGCGCGGGCACCATTGCGACGAAGAACACGCCCAGTGCGATCTCGACGGCATGCGGCGGCAGCGCGAGCAGCGTGCGCACGCCGAGCGCAGCGCCCGGCACGGCCGTCGCGCAATACGCGCCGCAAGCGCACCAGTCGATTTCGCGCCACCACGCAAGCACCTTGCCGATGTTGCCCATGATCGCGGCGATCGCCATGATGGGCACGGCCTGCTGCGGGCCGAACATCATCACGAGCACAGGCATCAGCAACATCGACGAGCCCGTGCCTATCACGCCGCTCAATGTCCCCGCCGCCAGGCCGACGGCCAGTACCAACAGATAGCCCACGCGTGTCCCCGGAAAATGCGCTGGCGCCATGCTACGCGAAAATGGCGGCATCGCAACCGCGATAAGGGCAACCGAAGCGAACGGAAAGCACAACTCGCGCATCGGCAACGAAGCCGGTCCACATGACGAACCCTCAAGGGTGCAGGCACAATTGCAACATGACTTTGCACACAGGTAATACGAACGATGATCCGCGATCAGGAAACACTGTCTATTCTTCTCGATTCGCTGTCGCGCTTCGTGCGCGAGCGTCTCATGCCCGCAGAAAACGAAGTGGCCGAAACGGATGAGATTCCCGCTGCCATCGTCAGCGAAATGCGTGAACTCGGCCTCTTCGGTCTGTCGATTCCCGAGGAATACGGCGGCCTTGGTCTGACGATGGAAGAGGAAGTGCTCGCCGCATTCGAGATCGCCAGAACATCGCCTGCGTTCCGCTCGCTGATCGGCACGAACAACGGCATCGGATCGCAGGGGCTCATCATCGACGGCACCGACGAACAGAAGCGCCACTATCTGCCGAAGCTCGCATCGGGTGAACTGATCGCATCGTTCGCGTTGACGGAGCCGAATTCGGGTTCCGACGCCGCATCGCTGCGCACGACGGCCGTACGCGACGGGGATCATTACGTGATCAATGGCACCAAGCGCTTCATTACCAACGCGCCGGAAGCGGGCATCTACACGGTGATGGCGCGCACCAACCCCGACATCAAGGGCGCAGGCGGCATCTCGGCGTTCATCGTCGAGAAGGGCACGCCGGGTCTGTCGCTCGGCAAGCTCGACAGGAAGATGGGCCAGAAAGGCGCACATACCTGCGACGTGATCTTCGAGAACTGCCGCGTCGGCGCCACGAACATCATCGGCGGCAAGGAAGGCATCGGCTTCAAGACCGCAATGAAAGTGCTCGACAAGGGACGCCTGCACATCTCGGCGATCTGCGTCGGCGCCGCCGAGCGCATGCTCGACGACGCGCTGCGCTATGCGATGGAGCGCAAGCAGTTCGGCCAGCCGATCGCCGAATTTCAGCTCGTGCAGGCAATGCTCGCCGACAGCCGCGCGGAAATTTACGCCGCGCGCTCGATGGTGCTCGATGCCGCGCGCCGCCGCGACAACAAGGAAGATGTGTCGACGGAAGCGTCGTGCTGCAAGCTCTTCGCGTCGGAGATGTGCGGACGTGTCGCGGATCGCGCCGTGCAGATCCACGGCGGCGCGGGCTATGTATCCGACTATGCCGTCGAGCGCTTCTATCGCGATGTGCGCCTCTTCCGTATTTACGAAGGCACGTCGCAGATCCAGCAGCTCGTGATCGCGCGCAACATGATTCGCGACGCAAGCCGTTGACGCATCGATCGCGCTTATCCTAGCGCAACGCGCGGACGGCGCATGTCGTCCACGCTTTTCACTCTTTCATTCCGCCCCTACAGACAGGCATCGCTTTTTGATTGCCAGAAAAAACATCCCGACCTAAACTGGTTTGATGACGCAACGCAACAAGCCTCTTCGCGCGCGTATCGCGCATCCGATGGCCGCATTCATACTCGCGTCATGCAACTGCCTTCTTTATCGCTGATCTTGATCGAAGCCGCGCCTCGATGAGGCGTGTTGAAGTCTCGCTCTGGTTTCAGGCGCGTGACCCAGTGCAACGATGCACGCCTGGTGTACGAGTTCGATGTACATGCGATGCGTGCAAGGCGCGCGTCGCATGGGACCGTGGCACCGACTCTTTGAGGGAGTTCGAAGCGACCATGAATCAGTCTCTCCCGACATCCGTTTCGTCCAGCTTTTCCATTCCGCCGATGCCCTTCGCGTCGATGCCGGGCAATCTGCTGACGCAAGCGTCCGCCTACGCAGTCGATGCATGGCAGCGCAGCGTGCTGTTTGCCGACGTGATGCGCGAGCGCGGCAATCAATATCAGTCGCACTTGCAGGAACGCGTGCCCAACGTGCTCGACTTCGACAGGCAACTGATCGTCGACGGGCGGCAGCTGCCGCGCCCCGTCAACTACGGCCTCGTTCGCATCGTGCCGCCCGATGACCTGAAGCCCGACCGCGTTCTCGCGGACGGACGCGATCCCGGCCGTCTGCGTCCGTTCGTCGTCGTCGATCCGCGCGCGGGACACGGCCCCGGAATTGGCGGCTTCAAGCGCGAAAGCGAAATCGGCGCCGCGCTGCGCGCAGGGCATCCGTGCTATTTCATCGGTTTTTTGCCCGACCCCGTGCCGGGACAAACGGTCGAAGACGTGATGCATGCAGAAGCGGCGTTCCTCGAAAAAGTGATCGAGCTGCATCCCGACAGTCCCGGCAAGCCCGCCGTGATCGGCAATTGCCAGGCTGGCTGGCAAGTGCTGATGACGGCCGCGATGCGCCCCGAGCTGTTCGGCCCCATCGTCGTCGCGGGCGCGCCCGTGTCGTATTGGGCAGGCTGGCGCGGCAAGAATCCGATGCGCTATTCGGGCGGCATGCTGGGCGGCTCGTGGCTCACGGCGCTGACGGGCGATATCGGCGACGGCCGCTTCGACGGCGCGTGGCTCGTGGAGAACTTCGAGAGCCTGAACCCCGCCAACACGCTGTGGACGAAGCAGTACAACCTCTACACGAACATCGACACGGAAGGCCCGCGCTATCTCGGCTTTGAAAAGTACTGGGGCGGGCACGTGTTCCTGAACGCGGGCGAAATGCAGTACATCGTCGACAACCTGTTCGTCGGCAACCGGCTCGTCAAGGGCGAGATCGTGACAGCGGACGGCGTGCGGCTCGACTTGCGCAACATCCGCTCGCCGATCGTCGTGTTCTGCTCGTATGGCGACAACATCACGCCGCCGCCACAGGCGCTCGGCTGGATCACCGATCTCTATCGCGACGACGCCGATCTGTTCGGCCACGATCAGACCATCGTCTACGCGACGCACGACAGCATCGGCCACCTGGGCATCTTCGTGTCGAGCAGCACGGGACGCAAGGAACATCGCGAGTTCGTCAGCAATATCGATCTGATCGATCTGCTGCCATCCGGCCTCTATGAAGCGCACATCGGCGCGAAGACGGACGCGACCGAGCATACGGACCTCGTGATCGGCGACAACGTGCTGTCGATTTCGCCGCGCACGATCGCAGATGTACGCGAGATCGTGCAGCCCGACCCGGAAAGCGACCGGCGCTTCGCAACGGCCGCGTATCTGTCGCGCTTCAATCTCGGGCTGTACCGCAGCATCATGCAGCCGTGGGTGCACGCGAGCGTGATGCCGTGGATGGCCGATTTCGCGAGCAAGCTGCATCCGCTGCGCGTGACCTACGAGCTGTGGTCCGATCGCAATCCGCTCGCCACGTCCGTTGCGCAGGCTGCGCAAAGCGTGAAGGAAGCGCGCGCGCCCATCGCGGCCGACAATCCGTTCCTGCAGATGCAGACGTTCATGTCAAACGCAATCGAAGCGTCGCTCGACTACTATCGCGACATGCGCGACGCCGCCGTCGAGCAGATGTTCGAAACGGTGTACGGCGCGCCCTGGCTACAGGCGTTCGCGGGTCTTCCGCCGCAAACGGGCGGCGAGAAAGCGGCGGCATTGACGGAACCCGGCGACACGGAAGAGCGCGAAGCATCGATCGTCGCCGAGCACGCGCGTCTGCGCAACGACATGACGCAAGGCGGCCTTCTCGAAGCGAGCGTGCGCGCGCTGCTCTACGTCAAGCGCACGCACGGCGAAGCGGACGAGCGCCGCTTCAACCTCGCGCGCGAAATGCTCAGCACGCTATCGGATCAGGGCATCCTGGCGTTCAAGCACGTCGTGCGCGAGCAGGCCGAATTGCTGCGGCTCGACACCGAGGCAGCGATCGACGCCCTGCCCGGCTTGCTGGCCGACGCGTCCGCCACGCACATCCGCAACGCCGCGCGCGACATCGACAAGATCAGCACGTCGCTGCCGCTCGACGACCACGAGCGCGCCGATCTCGCCCGCGTGCTGACGATTTTCGAATCGGCGTCGAAGAAGAAAACGGCGCGGCGCACGGAAGCGGGCCAACAGGTCGAATGAACGATGCATCGACGTAGCGCGAGCGGGCGGCCACAGCCCGCCGCGCGCATCGACGATGCAAGGTCGCTTTTCACACGACGACACATACGAGGGCACTCACGATGGAACCCCAACGGGAACACAAGCGCGACAAGTACGAGCGTCTCGTCGACTTTGCCGCAAGCCTTCCGCCGACGCCGACAGCCGTCGCCCATCCGTGCGATCACGATTCATTGTCGGCCGTCGTCGAAGCCGCGCGCCTCAAGCTGATCGCGCCGATTCTCGTCGGACCGCGCGCGAAGATCGAGGCGGCCGCAAAGGAAGGCGATCTCGATCTCGGCGACCTGCCCATCGTCGATGCGCCGCACAGCCACGCGGCCGCCGAATACGCGGTGCGTCTCGTACACGAAGGCAAGGCACAGGCGCTGATGAAAGGATCGCTGCACACAGACGAGCTGATGGCCGCCGTGGTCGCGCGCGAAACGGGCCTGCGCACGGAGCGGCGCGTGAGCCACTGCTTCATCATGGACGTGCCGGGCCGCGAAGATGCCCTCATCATCACGGACGCCGCCGTCAACATCTCGCCGACGCTCGACGAAAAGCGCGACATCGTGCAGAACGCGATCGACCTCGCGCATGCGCTGCGTTTTCCGGAGGCGCGCGTGGCGATCCTGTCGGCGATGGAAACGGTCAACTCGAAAGTGCCGTCGACGCTCGAAGCCGCCGCGCTCTGCAAGATGGCCGATCGCGGACAGATCACGGGCGGCATTCTCGACGGCCCGCTCGCGCTCGACAACGCGATCAGCGAAGAGGCCGCGAAGATCAAAGGCATCGTGTCGCCTGTCGCGGGCCATGCGAACGTGCTTGTCGTCCCCGATCTCGAAGCGGGCAACATGCTCGCGAAGAGCCTCACGTTTCTCGCGGGCGCGGACGCGGCCGGCATCGTGCTCGGCGCGAAGGTGCCCATCATCCTGACGAGCCGCGCCGACTCGGTGATCACGCGGCTCGCTTCGTGCGCGGTCGCGTCGATGGTCGCGCTCGCGCGGCGCGAGCAACCCTCGGCCGCCATCGTCTGAGAACGTTTGAGGAACCGGCATGGACGTCATCCTCGTCATCAACGCGGGTTCGTCGAGCATCAAGTTTCATGCGTTCGCCGTGAACGACGCGCAGCTCGATCCCATTGCGGGCGGCAAGATCGAAGAGATCTACTCGAACCCGCATTTCATCGCGAAGCGGCAAAGCGGCGAAGTGCTCGAAGACAAGAGCTGGCGGGAGGGCCAGCAGCTCGGGCATGACAACGCGATCGCGTTTCTGCTCGACTGGCTGCGCAGCCACGGCGAGGGCCGCGCGACCTTGCGCGCGGTCGGCCATCGCGTCGTGCATGGCGGCGACCGCTATTCGGAGCCCGTGCGCGTCGATGCGCGCGTGATGGAAGCACTCGAAGCGCTCGTGCCGCTCGCGCCGCTGCATCAGCCGCACAATCTCGCGGCAATCCGCTCGATCATGGCGCGCAACGAACGCGTGCCGCAGATCGCGTGCTTCGACACCGCGTTTCATCACACGCAGCCCGCCGTCGCGACGCGCTTCGCGCTGCCGCCCGACATCACGAGCCGCGGCGTGAGGCGCTACGGCTTTCACGGACTGTCGTACGAATACATCGCGAGCGTGCTGCCGGAGCGCGACGAACGCGCGGCGCGAGGCAAGACGGTCGCGCTGCACCTGGGCAACGGCGCGAGCATGACGGCACTCGACGGCTGCAAGAGCATCGCGAGCACGATGGGCTTCACGGCCGTCGAAGGGCTCGTGATGGGCACGCGCTCGGGCAGCCTCGATCCCGGCGTCGTGCTGTGGATGCTCGAAGAAGCGAACATGGATGCGCGCGCGATCGAATCGCTGCTGTATAAGCGCTCGGGCCTGCTCGGCGTATCCGGCATTTCCAGCGACATGCGCGAGCTGCTCGCGAGCAACGACCCGAGAGCCGCCGAAGCCGTCGAGCTGTTCTGCTACCGCATCTCGCGCGAGCTCGGCTCGCTCGCGGCCGCGCTCGGCGGACTCGATGCGATCGTGTTCACGGCAGGCATCGGCGAATACGCGGACGCCGTGCGCAAGCGAGTCTGCGAGCTGGCGGCATGGCTCGGCGTATCGCTCGACGAAGAGGCCAACGCGCGTCACGGTCCGCTCATCAGCGATGCGAAAAGCGCCGTCGACGTCTGGGTCATTCCCACCAACGAAGAACTGATGATCGCCCGGCACGCGCTCAGCCGGCTGGAGGGTTAAGCATGGACAAGCCAACGGGTCAGCCGCTCGCGCAACGCAAGGTGCTGATCATCGGGATCGCCAATGAGCACTCCATTGCGTATGGCTGCGCGCGCGCGTTTCGCGAACTCGGCGCGGAGCTGGCCATCACGTATCTGAACGACAAGGCGAAGACCTACGTCGAGCCGCTCGCGCAGGAACTCGGCGCGTCGCTGCTGCTGCCGCTCGACGTGTCGAAGCCCGGCGAACTCGAAGCCGTATTCGACGCAGTCCGCAACGAATGGGGACGGCTCGACGTCGCCCTGCATTCGATCGCGTTCGCACCGAAAGCCGATCTGCAAGGCGGCTTGCTGAACAGCTCGGCGGAGGGCTTTTCGGTGGCAATGGACATCTCGTGCCATTCGTTCATCCGCATGGCGCGCCTCGCCGCGCCGCTGATGGACGAAGGCGGCTCGATGTTCGCGATGAGCTATCTGGGCGCGACGCGCGTCGTGCCGAACTACGATCTGATGGGTCCCGTGAAGGCGGCGCTCGAAGCGTCGTGCCGCTATCTCGCGCACGAACTCGGGCCGAAGCACATCCGCGTGCATCCGATTTCGCCGGGGCCGCTGAAGACGCGTGCCGCGTCCGGCCTCAAGGACTTCGATCTGCTGCTCAACGAAGCGGCCGAACGCGCGCCCATCGGCGAACTCGTCGACATCATGGACGTCGGCTATACATGCGCATTCCTCGCGACACCCTACGCGCGACGCGTGACGGGCAACACGGTGTTCGTCGACGGCGGGGTCAATATCGTCGGCTGAATATCATCGGCTGAATGCAGGGCGCCATTCGATAGTGGCGCCCCGCTCCCGCGTGTAAACCATTCGCGCCCGACAGACGTTGTACTTCTGCACGCAGCCGCGTCCTCCGGCTGACGCCGGCAAGAACATCTCATAACATGATGGATCGTGCGCCGGCCGCCCGCAGCGGCCTACGCGCATTTCAGTCAACGATCCGAAAGCAACACGTAGTCGAAATGAACGATGCGTCGCATAAGATAACTTCCATCTCTTCTTCGTCGAAAACGCACGCCGTGCCTACGCCTTCCATCATTCCGGAGCAGGACAACGCCCGCGACGCGGCCCCCGCCGCGCGCGAAAACAAGGTCGCGCATGGCGGCACGCCGTGGGCGATGTTCGCGCTGTCGGCGATCGGGCTGCTGGTCGGCGCGTTTGCGGTGATCGGACCGGAGCATGTGTCGATGGCCGTCGCCAAGACCTTGCTGACGGTCGGCTGCGTGGTGGTCGCGGCGCTCGCGGGCATCGTCGCCGCGGACCTTTCCAGAAGGCAATGACTCCCCGTCGCACCACGGCGGCGCATTTCATGCTACATAAAGTGGTGCACTGCACCACTTTTCTGCTATACTCACAGATTCACTTTTTTCGCACGCGTCGAATTGCGTCCTAACTGGAAGGCACTGCGCGGAAGGTCCAGCGAACGCACGGGCATTTCAGTGCGCTTCGGCGGCCTTCAACGCATTGTTTCGCGTCAATCGATTCGTGCAACACCCCGCCCTCCCTCACGATCCGACAGGTCGCGCTGCCTGCCGCGCGCGTGCGCGCGGGGAAGCGAAACAGCCTGCCGAGGAGAACGTATTGGCAAAGCTTGACCGGGATAACTCCCAGTTCGAAACCACCGCACCGAAGGCGCCGAAGCGCGCCGCAAAGGCGAAGGCCCAACCCGCCGTCGTGCCGCAAGACGCGACCCTGCTGGAATCCCTCGCTGAAGAACGTCAACGTCAGATGCGCGCACTGATCGCGCTAGGCCGCGAGCGCGGCTATTTGACGCACTCCGACATCAACGACCACCTCCCGGACAATTTCACCGAAACGGCCGCGATGGAAACCATCGTCAGCACGTTCGGCGAAATGGGCGTCGCCGTGTACGAAACGGCGCCCGACGCGGAAACGCTGTTGTTGAACGACGGCCCGTCGGCTGCCGCATCGGACGATCAGGCCGATGAAGAAGCAGAAGTCGCACTGTCCACCGTCGACTCCGAATTCGGCCGCACGACCGACCCCGTCCGCATGTACATGCGCGAAATGGGCGCGAGCGAGCTGCTCACGCGCGCCGGCGAAATCGAAATCGCGAAACGCATCGAAGGCGGCCTGCAGGACATGGTGCAAGCCATCGCCATGTGCCCGTCCATCATCTCGACGATTCTCGCGGACGTGGACCGCGTCGTGGCGGGTGAAATCCGCATCGACGAACTGGTCGACGGCATCAGTGATGCCAGCGAAGCTGCCGAGATGGACGACGAAGCAGCCGACGCCGCAGCGGAAGAAGAACTCGAAGCGAGCGCATCGGACGAAGAGTCGGATGACGACGACGGCGATCTCTCCGACGACGGCGGCGAAAAGGCCAACGCCGCGCGCCTCGAACAGCTGACGGCGGATAGCCTCGCGATTTTCGAGCGCGTGCGCGCGCTGTTCGCGAGCGTGCCCGACATGCCCGTCACGGACAAGCGCCGCGCGACGGCCATCGCGAACCTGCGCGAGTCGATCCAGCAGGAACTCACGCCGATCCGCTTCACCGCGAAGACCATCGACCGCCTGTGCGCGGACGTGCAGGCTCAGGTCGCGCAGGTTCGCGCGATCGAACGCAATATCCTGTCGATCGCCGTCGACCGTTGCGACATGCCGCGCGAAGCATTCGTCGAATCGTTCCCGGGCAACGAGACCGATCTCGAATGGACGACGCGCACGGCCGCGAAGTCGAAGGCGTATGGTCCGGCGCTCGAGCGTCACCTGCCCGCGATTCAGTCCGAGCAGCAGAAGCTCGTCGATATCGAAGCCGCGATCGCGCTGCCGCTGCAACAGCTCAAGCAGATCAACAAGCAGCTGAACTCGGCGGAATCGAAGATGCGCCAGGCCAAGCGCGAGATGATCGAAGCGAATCTGCGTCTCGTCATTTCGATCGCGAAGAAGTACGTCAATCGCGGCATGCACTTCCTCGATCTGATCCAGGAAGGCAACATCGGCCTGATGAAGGCCGTGGACAAGTTCGAATACCGCCGTGGCTGGAAGTTCTCGACGTACGCGACGTGGTGGGTCCGTCAGGCCATCACGCGCGCGATCGCGGACCAGGCGCGCACCATCCGCGTGCCTGTCCACATGATCGAATCGATCAACAAGCTGAACCGCATTCAGCGCGAGATCGTCCAGCAGACGGGCCAGGAACCGCATCCGTCCGTGCTCGCCGAGCGCATGGACATGCCCGAGGCGAAGATCCGCAGCATCCTGAAGATCGCGAAGAATCCGGCGTCGCTCGATTCGCCCGTCGGCGAAGATGCCGACACGACGCTCGGCGACATGATCGAGGACACGTCTGCGACGTCGCCCGCCGATGCCGCCGTGCACGCGAACATGCGCCGCGCAATCGACGAAGCGCTCGACGCGCTCACGCCGCGCGAAGCGAAGGTGCTGCGCATGCGCTACGGCATCGACACGGCATCGGAACTGACGCTCGAAGAAGTGGGCCGCCAGTTCGACGTGACGCGCGAGCGTATCCGCCAGATCGAGGGCAAGGCGATCCGCAAGCTCAATCACCCGAGCCGCGCGGACAAGCTGCGCCCGTTCCTCGAGCGCAGCTAACGGCTCGAAGCCGCGCATCGCCGTGATGCGCAGCACGCAATAACAAAACGCGCGACAGCCTTGGGCTGTCGCGCGTTTTTTATTGCATTCGCTATGTGCGGTCGACGAATGCGATGGCGCTCAATGATGCTCGCCGTATTCCTTGCGAGCCATCGGCGTCGCGCGCACCTTCGAATACTGGAACGCGGGAATCGACTTCACCGCGTCTTTCGTCGCGCCGGCCCATACGAGCTTGCCGCCCGTATAGTCGAGTTGCGACATCGGGATCGCGACATCGTGCTGCGACACGCCAAGGAACTGATGCGCAGCGACGACCGCAAACGAAGCGGCATTGTCCGGCGAAATGATGATGTCGTGCAGCACGCCGACCTTCTGGCCCTGCTCGTTGTAGATCGGCTTGCCCAGCAGGCTCTTCTTCGCGCTCCAGCCGTTGATGATGATCGATTCCTGCTCGACGCTCACGCCAATGGTCTGTGCGCCCGCCACCTGTGCGCTGGCTTGACCCGAAAACACGCCGACCGTCGACGCCGCGATCAGAACCGCTGCCCACTTTGCCTTCATAGCTTATTCTCCGATGTGAAATGTTGCGAGGGACTGCCGCTGCTGTGAGAAGCGACATACCTTACCGCATCGGCAATAAACCGTCAGAGAAGGGTACACAGGGCGCTTTTCGTCGCGCTACTTCGCGAGGCTCAGCCCTTTGCCCAGCACGGAGCCATCCTTCTGGTCCACGAGCCACACGGCCTGAACGCTTGCGTGAAGCGTGGAGATTCGACGGGTGATGTCGGTCGGCTCTTCATCGGTTGGATCGCTGTGCTCGCTTGTCTCCGTCAGATACGGCGGCTCAAGCGTGCAGACGAGCACGATCGCGAAGTTGTCGCCGGCGCTTTCGAATGCCTCTTGCGAGAGCATCAGGCGGCCGCGCGCGACGGTCTTCGTCGCGCCTTCTGTCTTCAGCTGGATCAGGTCGATCTTCTGGATGAAGCCCTTGGCCTTCGCGTCGGGCGCGATCACGAGCCCGCGCCCTCTTGGGCCGACGATGTTCAGATAGAGCTGGATCGCTTCAGGATGCTCGTCACTGGCAAGCGGCACGTTCACGCTCAGCCGATGCGTCGCCGAGCGGTACAGAATGCCGTGCGGCGCGGGAATCATGAACAGGAACGTGCGCTGTCCGTTCTCCGTGGTCGCCGCATGGCCGTGAAAGATGCGATCGAACGGCTGACGCGCGAGATTGCGAATCCGGTCGCTGAGCGATTGCGTCGCGGCAGCGGGCATCTGGCCAGCGAGCGCATCGCGCACCTTGACGGGATCGTCGGCGGTGACATGCTCAGGCATTGACGTCGTGCTCGACGCTCCCGGCTCGACGGCTTTGGAGGCGGCATTCGTCGATGCATTTGTCGATGCATTCGTCGCCCCATAGGCAACCGCGCTCATGCACAGTGCCGCCGCAATACACAGCCTGAGCCCGACTCCATTTGCTCGGGCAACCGTGCGATTCAGAAAATGCACAACATCCTCTCCGTTGATGGTGACGCTATCGGCGCGTCTTGTTCTTCTCACGGTTCGTCTCGACGGGTCGAACGCGCTATCAGTTCGCATTCTAAGCGTATTCGATGAACGGGATGCGGCAAGCGGGCTACGGCTCTGCCAAGCGTTCCGGCAAGTACTCCGGAAAGAAAAAACGCCAGGCACCGAAGTACCTGGCGTGCAGTTCGACTACACAGGCGCTCGACGCGCCTTTTATTCTTGCCTTTATATCGACTGCGAATCGCAGATCTTTAGGCCTTCGCGCAACCATTTAATCAGGGAAGAATGAAGGCAATGTGGTTAGCTTTGCCGTCCTGAGCAGACTAAACCTTGCGAGTCCATGGAGCGGGACTCGCAAACGTTATTTTAATTCGTCGTCGCACCCATTTGACATGCACCCACTACTTCGCGATCTATTGTGCCCGAAGCTAGCAGCCCGCGCGCGGCGAGATTCGCGTACAGCGAGCGCACGCCGAACGTCCACGGTGTAATTTCCGTGCACGGCTGCACGGTATTGCTCAGCGCGCCGAGTTGCGACGTCGAGATCGTCACGATGTCTCCAAGGTGATGCGTGAAGCCGCCGCCCTCTGCATCGCGATCCTTGATCGGCGAGAACATTGTGCCGAGAAACAGCATGAAGCCATCGGGATACTGATGATGCCTGCCGCACGTCTGCGCGACGAGATCGGCGGGAGCGCGGCTGATCTCCGACATGTGACTCACGCCTTCGAGCAGAAAGCCGTCGTCGAAGCCTTCGACGCGCAACGCGACAGTCGCGCGCCGCACGGAGTCGAGCGTGAATTCGCCGTCGAAGAGCCGCACGAACGGCCCGATCGCACACGAGCCGTTGTTGCCCTTGCACTTGCCGAGCAGCAGCGCCGAGCACCCTTCGATATCACGCAGGTTCACGTCGTTGCCGAGCGTCGCGCCCGTGACCGTCCCCTTGCTGTTCACGGCGAGCACGATTTCCTGCTCGGGGTTGTTCCATGTCGATGCCGCCAGCAAGCCGACGTCGTCGCCGAAACCGACCGACGACATCGGCTGCGACTTCAAAAACAATCGATCCTCCGATGATGAACGGCCCGCACCTTGCCATGCACGACAGGCCGATGGTCCGATGGCCCGATGAAAAGCGCGCTACGCGCTCTCGCGCGCGATCACGCTGAAGTCGATCTTCACGCTCTTGCGCGCCGAAGCGCGCGTCGCTCCTGCCGCGCCGTCCTGCGCCGCGAGCGCGGCCAGCAATGCTTCGCCCGTGCGCGTGCCGATGCCGTACGCGTCGACGGAAATCGTCGTGATGGTGGGCGCGCAGCACGCGGCCACTTCGAAATTGCCGAAGCCCGCGACCGCGATATCGCCCGGCACCGACAAGCCGCGCCGGCGGCATTGCATGATCGCGCCGAACGCGGACATGTCGCTCACGCACATCACGGCATCCGTATCGGGCCATTGATGCAACAGCGCATCGAGCGCGGGCGCGCCGTGGCTCATCGTGATGGGTGACTCGCCGAGTCGCACGACGCGCGGCTCGCCGAGGCCCTGCATCTTCACTTCCTGCAGATAGCCCTTGAGACGTTCGAGACCGCGCCGGTCGAGCTCGCTCGCGCCGCCGAGAAAGCCGATGCGCCGATAGCCGCGTTCGACCAGATAACGAACCATCTCGCGCGCAGCTTTCGCATTGGAAAAGCCCACGGCCGCATCGATCGGCGAGGTCGGCAGATCCCACATCTCGACGACGGGCACGCCCGAACGCAACAGCAACTCGCGCGTCCCGCTCGTATGCTGCGCGCCCGTCAGCGCGATGCAGCGCGGCTGATGGCGCAGCATCGAGCGCACGAGCCGCTCTTCACGTTCGAGATCGTAGTCCGTATCGCCGATCAGCAGTTGCAGTCCTTGCGGCTCGAGCGCGGCCGTGAGCCCGCGCACGGTGTCGGAGAAGTTGGAGCTGGCAAGCGACGGCACGAGCACCGCCGCAAACGCCGAACGCCCCGACGACAACGCGCCCGCCGCCGCATCGGCGACGTAGCCGAGTTCATCGATGGCCCGCTGCACGCGCTCGCGCGTGGCGGGTGCAACGCCGCTGCCGGCGAGCACGCGCGACACTGTCATCTTCGATACGCCCGCGAGCGCCGCGACATCCGACATGCGCGGCGGTCCCGCGAGCGCGTTGCGTGTTTCGGTGGCGCGTCTGGTGCTGCGTGGAGTGCTGGACATGCTGATGGTTTGGGGTCGCGTTCTTTATCAGCCGCATATGATAACGGCAGATAACGGCAACCTCGCGCGCGACCGTCCGTCTGCGACGCAAGCGCCACGAAGCATGGTGAACGCAGCGCGGGATTCGATGCGTGCGCGTTTCCCCCATTCAATCCGTCACGCGCAACGCGCTGCGCTTTTCGATCAGCCCCGGCACCGACACGCGCATCGCAAAGACCCCGCCCGATTGCGGATACTGTTCGAGTTCCTCGGCGGGGCGGCCCTGGCGCGCGGTGGTCACATAGAGCGTGCGCAGATCGTCGCCGCCGAACGCGCACATCGTCGGGCAGCGCGCCGGCAACGGATATTCGCCGACGACCTTGCCTTCCGGCGAAATGCGCACGACGCGTCCGCCTTCGTACAGCGCGGACCAGTAGAAGCCTTCGCTATCCACCGACGCGCCATCGGGGCGCCCGCGATCCGTCTGCGTCGGCTCGAACTTCACCCAGTCTTCGCGCGGTCCGACCTGGCCGCTGTCGACGTCGTACGGGTGCCGGTAGATCGTGAGGCGCGGCGTATCCGAGTGATAACACCAATGGTAGTCGGGACTGAACGCCATGCCGTTCGACGTCAGCAGGCCCGCGTCGATCTTCGTCAGCTGGCCGTTTGCATACCGATACAACGATGCCGCATTGCCCGCTTTCGGTTCGTCCAGTGTGCCGAGCCAGAACCGGCCACGCGCATCGCAGCGGCCATCGTTGAAGCGGCTCGTCGCGGGATTCTCGGGGTTCGCGCAGAGCTTGCGCGCCACCTGCCCTTTCGCGTCCAGCAGAAAGATGCCCGTGCGCATGCCGGCAACGAAGCCGTCGTCTTCCGTCAGCGAAAAGCACCCAATGTGCTCGGGCATCGGAATCGCCACGTGCTGCCCTGTCTTCGGATCGAAACCATGCAGCGCCGGCGCCTGGATATCGACCCACCACAGTTTCGCGCGGCGCTCATCCCAGCGTGGACATTCGCCAAGCGCGGCGGCGGCGGGCAATACACATTCGAACGTCTGCATGATGACGGTCCTCTCTCGTGGCTCTGGAAAACGCACGCGGCGCGGATCGATCCACAGTAGCAAACAATCATGCAATGTTCAGCGTCGTAGCCGTTCTTCGCACGCAGCCCTTCGCGCGAGCGATTCTGTACGCCTCGCCGCGTTGCATCCGCGCGCGCGGTCCACGCCGCTCCCTGAGCCGTTCGGGACGCATGCTCGCGCCATGACGCTGGCGGATGTCATCGACTTCGCTCGCGAGGGCAGCCACGGGCACGCGATCGCGGGTGAAGAAGTCGATCAACGTCGAGAGGCGCTGCTTCATTTCGTCTCCAGGTGCTTGTCGTGCTGCGTTCGTGCGCATGCAACGCGAAGAACGCGCAAAAGTAAACGCCAACGGCGTCCCGCCAGTCCGGTTCGAAAACCAGACCGAGGGGACGCCGTTGTCCAATTCGATGCTGCAAAGTGCTGCGAATGCTATAAAGATTTGCTGCGGCGCGGCTCGTCGTTGGCGCCGCGCCAGTTTGACGATGCAAGTCATATGCCATGCGAGACGTTATGGCGGAGAGCCGCGCGCGCAGGCGATGCGGCGATTGCGCTGCCTCCACAGCCGCCAGGGTTAACGAATCATGATGATGCTCGCAAGCACTTTCGTGGTGCGTCGCAGCACTACGCGCGTGCGCGACACGGCACGACGAAATCTTCAGACGCTTTGCATCGCACACTCGAGCCGCCCGCTCGCAACGAAGCCCGCCGCGCGTTGCACACATAAAAGCATCGGGGCGTTTCAGCGACTGGCCTCGTTCTTGCGACAACGCCGTTCGCCGGCAAAGGCGCCGGCATCCCGTCCGCGCATGGAGCGCGCCACGGGAACGGGCAAAAAAGCAGACAGGACAGCGGCGTCCCCTTCGTGCGAGCACGAGCGGGACGCCGCTTGCATTGGCGATATCGACTGACGAACATACGCGATGGAGAAACGGATGAACACGGGCAAAGTCACACTGGTCAGCGCGGGACCCGGCGATCTGGACCTGCTCACCTTCAGGGCGGCGAAGGCCATCGCGGCCGCCGACGTGCTGCTGATCGACGATCTCGTCAATGACGAGATCACGACGCTGAAGGCCGCTCATGCGCGCGTCATCAAGGTCGGCAAGCGCGGCGGCTGCAAGTCGACGCCGCAAGCGTTCATCCAGCGCCTGATGCGCCGCTATGCGCTGCAAGGCCGGCACGTCGTGCGGATCAAGGGCGGCGATGCGCTGCTGTTCGGCCGCGCGGGCGAAGAGATCGCCGATCTGCGCAGCGCGGGAATCGACGTCGATATCGTCAACGGGATTTCATCCGGCTTCGCAGCGGCAGCGGGGCTCGGCGTGTCGCTCACGCATCGCGACCATTGCCAGGGCGTGATCTTCGTGACGGCGCATCTGCGCGACGGCAGCGAACCCGACTGGCCGACGCTTGCGGCCACGGGCATGACGCTCGCGATCTACATGGGCGCGAGCCGCATCGAAGGCATTAGCGAAGCGCTCGGCAAGACGCTGCCCATCGATACGCCCGCCGCCGTCGTGCAGTGGGCCGGCACGTCGCGCGAAAGGCGCGTGTGCGCAACGCTAGGCGAGATTGCGGCGCGGGCCGCGTCGGAAAACATTGCGAGCCCGGCCGTGATCCTGATCGGCGGGGCGATTGGCGAAGGGGCCACGCAACTGGCCGCGCGCAGCGAGTCACTGTGCCGGCTGAGCGCGTGAGCGTGCCGACTTATTGCTGATCAGTCGCTTATGGGTGGCTTGGCGGCCGCTCATTGCCCGCACATGATCTTCATGATGTCGGCCTGCGTCAGAACGCCGACCACACGGCCGTCGTCGTCCACGACGGGCAGATGATGATGCCCTTCTTTTTGCGTGAAGAGCCGGATGACGTCGGTGAGCGGCGTCGTCTCGGCCACGCAGCGGACCTGGCGCGACATCACCGTAGTCACGGGCCGCTGGCGCCGCTCGCTCTCGGGCGCGGTGGTATCGGATGCGAGCTTGAGAAAAGGCAGGACGGCATCGAGCGGCTGCAAGTCGACATGCGTGACCACGCCTTTCAGGCAGCCCTCTGCATCGACGACCGGCAGCAGCTTGATATGGTGCGAATCGAGCACCTTCAACGCGGCGCCGATCGTATCGTCGACGGTCACGGTGACGGGCGGCTTGCGCATCACGTCCGCGCAGGTGAGCCGCAGCAACTGCTGGAAATAGGCCTGCCGTTGCAACTCGCCGAGCGCCGCTCGCCGATCGTCCTGTTGCTCCCGCGCACTGCGATCACCCCGGTTCGCTTCACCGTCGCCCTTCGCGCGGTCATCCGTGGCCCCGACATGATGGCCCGGGTTCCCGAAACACCAGTTCAATACCGACGAGATCGACATGTTGGCCCTCCCCAAGGGTGCGTTGACTGTGCATGAAACGGCAATTCCAGCGACGCATATCAGCTTTCATCGCTTGCTGCCAGTTTACATCATAACGTGAGGCATTTGCGCGCGGCGCGCTGTCGCTGCCGGAGCACGGAAAAGGCCGGCAAAAACAGGGCAAAAACGCCGACATGCGATAATTACCCATTACGTCGCATCGCAACGGCCCGTGTGCCCCAACCCTTGAAATCGCTTCTCGCCCCGCTCGACCAGATATCGGAGTTCGACGAAATCGTCGATGTCCGCACGCCGCTCGAATTCGCCGAGGATCACATTCCCGGCGCAATCAATGCACCCGTGCTGTCCAATGAGGAACGCGTCATCATCGGCACGATGTACAAGCAGGTGTCGCCGTTCGAGGCGACCCGGCAAGGCGCGGCCATGGTTTCGCGCAATATCGCCGGGCACCTCGAAACGACCTTTGCGGACCGTCCGCGCAACTGGCGGCCGCTTGTCTATTGCTGGCGCGGCGGCAAGCGCTCGGGATCGATGACGACCTGGCTCAACCTGATCGGCTGGCGCGCGCGGCAACTGGACGGCGGCTACAAGAGCTACCGGCACGCGGTCGTCCAGTCGCTCGACACGCTGCCGGGGCAATTCCGCTACGTCGTTCTCGCGGGCCATACGGGCAGCGGCAAGACGCGGCTCCTGCACGCGCTGGCCGAAACCGATGCGCAAGCGCTCGATCTCGAAGGGCTCGCATCGCATCGCGGCTCGATTCTCGGCATGCTGCCGAACGAGGCGCAGCCTTCGCAGAAGGCCTTCGATACCGCGCTCGTCTCCGCGTTGCGCGGGTTCGACCCGAGTCGGCCCGTATTCGTCGAAGCGGAAAGCCGGCGCATCGGTTCCGTCTCGCTGCCCGTCTCGTTGACGGAGCAGCTTCATCGCGGCACGTGCATCCGTGTGGAAACGGAGCGCGGCGAACGCATCCGCCTGCTGCTGCAAGACTATGCGCACCTCTTCGACGACCGCGAGTTCTTCAAGGCGCAACTCGCGAAGCTGATCGAGTTGCACGGTCGCGCGAGAATCGGCGAATGGCAGACGATGATCGACGAAGACAAACGCGTCGAACTCTTCGAGCAGTTGATCGACCTGCACTACGATCCCGCCTACGCGCGCAGCACGGGCAAGCACTATGCGCAGTTGCCCCAGTCGATGCGCTTCGCGCTGCGGCCCACGGACGCCGATCTCCACGAGCAGGCGCGCGCGCTGCTCGCGCAACTGCGCTAGCGCGTCAAAGGACGGATGCGCTGAAGCACTAGCGCGCAGCGCATCACCAATGCTCGGCCGTCGGCCACGGAAGACGCCGCAGCGACCAGTCCAGTTCCGCTCCGACCACGCAGCGCCCCTCGGGCGACTGCAACGCGACCGTCACCGCGATGCACGGCCTGCCGCTCGCGAGCGACAGATACGGGCTGCTCGTGACGGGCACGCCCGGACGCAGCACGGCATTACGGAAATACGGCCGATGGTCCCAGCGCGCATCGCGCGGATTCGCGACGGGATGCAGCGACCCGCCTTCGACCGCCGACGCCCTGCCCATCACTTCATGTCCGATCTGCCGCCCCGTATCGTCGAGCACGAAACAGCTGACGCATAGCTCCAGCTGCGCGAGATCGCAGAATGCATCGGCGAGCGGCACGCCCTTGAGCCATGCATCGACGCCCGCATCGAGCGCCTGCCGGTACGGCCGCACTTCCGATTCGAACAGCGCGTGCTGATGCGCGCGCCCTTGCGCGATCACATCGAATGCGTGATCGATGCGCCGGTGCACGGCATCGGGCGGCGTGACGGACGGCGACGGCCGGCCAAGCAGAAAGCCTTGCGCGAAGTCGACGTTCGACTCGACGGCGAGAATCAGCTGCTCCGTCGTCTCGACGCCCTCCACCACGACCAGCATGCCCGCCTGATGCAGCAGCGAGACGAGCTTCGGCAAGATCGGCTGCTCGACGCCGGGGCTCGTTGCGCGTATCAGCTCGCCGTCGAGCTTCACGAGATCGGGCCGGATGCGCAGCAGACGATCGAGGTTCGAGTGGCCCGCGCCGAAATCGTCGACGGCAATCAGAAAGCCGTGCTCGCGATACTGCCCTGCCGCGCGCGACATGTCGTCGACGCTGCCGCCATGCGACTCCAGCAGTTCGAGCACCACGCGATCCGGCGCGAGCCCCGCCGAGCCCACGAGCTGCGCAAGCTGACGGGCATAGCCATCGGCGATGAAAGTGGCAGGCAGGATGTTGAGAAACAGCCATGCGTCTTCAGGGATCAGGCGGCGCGCATTGCCGATATGCAACGCGTGGCTCGTCCGATCGAGATCGCCCTGATCGCTGAACGGCCTCGGCGAGAACAGCACGGCGGGCGGCACGTGCGAGCCGTCCTCGCGCTCGCCGTGCAACAACGCCTCGAAGCCGACCTGCTTCTGGTGCGAGAGGCTGTAGAGCGGCTGGAACTGCGAGGTCAGCCAGAAGTCGTCCCACAACTGGCGGATCGGTTCCGACGACGCGCCGTCCACGAGATCATGCGCCCATGTGAGGCGCGCGGGATCGACGGGCGCCGCGCGTTCGACGCACACACAGTTGCGCCCCGTATGCTTCGCTCGCAGCAAGGCCTCGTCGGCGCGATCGAGCAGCGCCATCACGCTTTCGCCGCATCGGTATTGCGCAACGCCGAAGCTCGCGCTCAAGAGGCCATCGGGACGCGCAATGCGGCCGATCGCGCTGCGCAACGTTTCGGCGAGTTGCGCAGCGGGACGCAAGGCCGCGTCGTGCAGCAGCACGAATTCTTCCCCGCCGATACGGCCCACGATGTCGGCGGGCGTCGTCATCTCCTTCAGCACGCGCGCGACGTTCGACAGCGCCTGATCGCCGATTGCATGGCCGAACCGGTCGTTCAGCGACTTGAAGTGATCGATGTCGATAAAAATGGCGCTGACGCTCGCATCTCCGTTCAGCTTCGACAGACGCATCGCCGCCTGATCGAGAAACGCGCGGCGGTTGTGCAGCCCCGTCAGCGGATCGGTTGCGGCAAGACGCGCGAGGCGGTCTTCGAGCAGAAAGTGATTGCGTCTGAAGCGGTAGAAGCCGAAGTGAAACACGGCGGCCGTCGGCAGCGCGATGGCGAGCCACATCCACCACGCGACATTCGCATCGTCTTGCGCGCGCGGCAGGCTCATCAACAGCGGCACGCCCGTTGCGCAAAAGAGCGCGCTGCCGACGAAGAAATGCGCAGGCGTGAGCCACAGCGGCGCCGCGCAGACGGGTATCGCCACCATTGCAGGCAGCACCCACACCAACGGCGCGTCGAGCCCATCGACATTCAACGCGAGCCCCGCGAGCAACACGAGCATATACGCGACGCCGAGCGCGCCGAATTGCGATGTGCTCCTCGCGCGGGCAATCGCGGCGACGAGCAGCGCAAGGCACGCGCCGCACACGAGCCGCCAGATGAGCGGCACGGCCGGCCCCGTCACGAAGCAGCGCGCGAATGCGAACGCCATGAATGCGATGACGGTAAACGCCATCGTCATGGTCGCAAGGGGTCGCTGATGTTCCAGTGAACGTCGGTGAAACCGGTGTTGCAATCCGGCGTCGGACGTCCGATCCGTTAGGGAGGAAAGCATTATTAGCTCAGGCCAGTTCCGGTGACTCTGCCGATGTATAACGGCAACTCCGGCCCGAGGTTGATACTTCATATGAAAACAGCAATGCGCGTTGGCATCGACCGATGCTGCATTTGACAATTGCTAGTCTCGCAAGCGCGAATCACTTGCACCCGTCACTTGCATCAAATGTCAATTGCGTCGCGGGTGCTACCTTATCCTCCCTCTGTGTGAGATCACGAGCGATCGAACACGTGCTCCTTCCCTTTAGAGAACAAGTGAGAGAAAGCGCGTCCCTGCAACGGGGTTCGCGTAATAGGCGGCCGTTTCGGTGAAGCCCATACGTTCGTACAGACGCTGCGCGAAGGCCGTTTGAGGAACGGAATCGAGCACGAGCTTCGCATATCCCAGCGCCTTCGCTTTGCCGATCACCGATGCAACGAGTTGCTCCCCGAGCGACAGACCTCGATATACAGGACGCACATAAAGCCGCTTCACTTCGGCAACTTCATTTGAATGTCGCAGAAGTCCCACGCAGCCCGCTATATCGCCGTCTGCTTCCGCGACGAAGAACATGCCCGATGGCAACGTGTACGTCTGTTCGAACGTCTGCATTTCATGCTCGAAGCCGCGATACGACAGGTCCATGTCGAGCCATTTCACGTATTCGCGAACGATCGCAACAACAGCAGCCGTATCGGCCGGGAAAACGGCTTCGCGAATTGAAGGAAGCACCTGATGCGTGATTGAAGCCGACATGTCGCCCTCGCGCTGAATACCCGGATCATCCGTACGGGACACAGCGTAATGCTCGCAACGGCGCACAGTCTTGAACGTTTGTGCAAACGTGTTGCGCACTTGCATTCGCACCTCTGGCGCAGAGCGCTAACGCGCACATCGATGTCGATTTCAGCTATCGTCGATCGTCGTAACGATGAAAGCCGCCTGATCGCGCGGTTTCGACAACCCATTCGAGGAGATGCAGCGATGAAAGTGATGGTGATCGTCAAGGCCACGGGCGACTCGGAAGCCGGCAAGATGCCGGGTACCGAATTGCTGGCCGCCATGGGCAACTTCAACGAAGAGCTCGTCAAGGCAGGCGTGATGCTCGCGGGCGAAGGCCTGCATCCCAGTTCACGCGGCAAGCGCGTGCGTTTCTCGGGTCCGCAGCGCACCGTGATCGACGGGCCGTTCGCGGAGACGAAAGAACTGATCGCCGGCTTCTGGCTGTGGCAAGTGAAGTCGATGGAAGAAGCTATCGAATGGGTCCGGCGCTGTCCGAACCCGATGGAAGGCGAATCGGAAATCGAAATCCGCCAGATATTCGAAGCCGACGATTTCGGCGACGAGTTCACGCCCGAATTGCGCGAACAGGAAGACCGCTTGCGCGCCGACATCGAAAAGCAGGCGAACAAGGCGAAGTGACGCTCCGCTCGTCGGCGCAATGGAATGCCCTCAGCGTCCGCTCAGCGTGTGCTCAACGCGGGCTCAACGCGTACGCAACGCATCGACGATGCTCATGCGAGCGGCACGCATCGCGGGCAGGAATCCGCCGACGAGCCCCATCGTCATCGAAAACGCGAGCGTCTTTATGACGATGGCGGGCGTCAGGATGAAACGGAACGACAGGTCCGCAAAGGTCTGAAAGTTGGTGGTCGAAAACGACGCGAACTGCATGAAGGCCGCGCAGCCCAGGCCCATCATCCCGCCGACGAATCCGAGCAACATCGCTTCGACGAGAAACGCGGCGAGCACGTTCGAGCGCCTGAAGCCGAGCGCGCGCAACGTGCCGATCTCCGCGACGCGATTCGCGACGGACGCATACATCGTGATCATCGCGCCGATCATCGCGGCGATCGAAAAGATCGTCGACAGCGTGAAGCCGAGTATGTTGATGAACGTCGAGAGCGCCTTCGACTGGTCGCTGTAGAACGTCTGCTCGCGCTTCGCTTCGTCGGCGAGGCGCGGATCGACGTCGAGATCCCGTTTGAAGCCATCGAACTGATCGGACTGCGCGAGGCGCACCACCATCGACGAATAACTGCTGCGGCGAAACGACTGCATCAGCTGATCGACGTCGCCCCAGATTTCGGAATCGAAGCCGCTGCCGCCGGCGTCGAACGTGCCGACCACTGTCCAGTCGCGCTGCGCGAAGTGCAAATGCTCGCCCGGCTGCGTGCCGCTGAAGCCCTTTGCAACGCTGCTGCCGACGATGATCTCCGACGAGCCTGGCGTGAACATACGCCCCGACGCGAGCTTCACTTGCGGCCGCAAGCTCATGCCCGCGGGCGATACGCCGCGTATCACGACGTTCGACGGTTTCCCCGTACTGAGCTTGAGCAGCGAGATCAGCACGACGGATTCCTTCGACGCCATGCGCCTGCCGTCGCCGCCCATCGCAACGGCAGGATGCATTTCGATCACGTTCGCCTGAGCGCGGTCGATCGCGCTCTGCACTTCCGTTTCCGCGCCCTTGCGGATCACCACGACGTTGTCTTCTTCGCCCGTCGAAACGAGCGTTTTCTTGAGGCCCGCGTCGAGCATCAGCACGGTCGCGAACACGAACACGACGAGCGCGAGTCCGCTCGCCGTGAGCGCCGTGGTCAGACGGCGCGTCCACAGGTTGCGAGCGATGTATGAGAGCGGAATCGCCACGATAGCCTCGCCTCTAGCCGATCGCCCGCAGGCCTTCGACGATCCGCACGCGCGCGGCCTGCATCGCCGGAATGATCGCGGCGGCAAGTCCGACGGCGAGCGCGCATGCGGCCTGCAACAGCATCGTCTGGTGCGATACGACGAACACGGGAAACACGCCGCCCGTCGCCTGCTTGAAGAAGCTCGCGGCGGGCGGCGTCGCGAGCATGCCGAGCGCGCCGCCCACCGCGCTGATCGTCACCGACTCGCCGAACATCAGCAGCGCGAGAAAGCCCGGTCCGAAGCCGAGCGCCTTGAGCGTCGCGTATTCGACAGTGCGCTCGCGCGCGCTCATCGCCATCGCGTTCGCCATCACGGCCATGATGATCACGATCACCACGTACGACACGAGACGGATCGCCGCGATGATCTGATTCGACATCGCGACGAAGCCGAGCTGGAATGCCTGCTCCGTTTCCGTAAGCGTTTCGGCGAGCGAGTTCTTGAACACGGCGTCGACGTTGCGCGAGATTGCGGCGGCATCGTCGGGATTCGAAATGCCGAGCACGTACACGCCGACCTGATCCGGTTTGCGCCCCGGCATCTTGCGCACCGTTTCGTTCAGATAGTCCCAGTGGAAAATCAGCTGACGCGTGATCGTCGATTCGTCGCGCCCATCGAGAATGCCGCGCACCGTGAATTCCCACGTGCCCGGATAGATCGTCCCCTTGATGGGAATCACGTCGCCGACCTTGAAGCCGAACGCGTTCGCAAGCTGCCTGCCGATCAGACAGCCCTTGCGGTCGCGTGCGTATTCACTACGCTGCTGCGCGGGCAGAATGAATTCGGGGTACAGGTCCAGATAGTTGTCCGACACGGCGAACTGCGCGAAGAAGTTCTTCGGCTCGCGATAGATGCCGCCAAACCAGCTCGAACGCGCGACCATCGTCACGCCGTCGACGCCTCGAATGCGGTTTTCGTAGCTGAGCGGCAGCGGGAACGTCAGCGAAATCGCATTGCGCGTGACAAGCCGCGCATTCGACGCCGCCGCCGCGCCCGCGTACCACGCATCGACCACGGTATGCAGCAAGCCGTATGCGAGCACGGCAATCGTCAGCCCGAGCACGGTCAGCATCGTGCGCAGCTTGTGACGCAGCGCGTTGCGCGTGATCAGCTTCAGCAGATGCATGGCAGCCTGCGGTTGCGCGCTTCATTGGGCATTTCAGCGAGCCATTCCATCGATCAGCTCCCCTTTCTCCAGATGCACGAGCGCCCTTGCCGCGCCCGCCGCATGCGCGTCGTGCGTCACCATGATGATGGTCTTGCCCAGCTCGCGGTTGAGCCGCTGCAACATCGACAGCACTTCCTCGGCGGACGCGCGGTCGAGGTCGCCCGTCGGTTCGTCGGCGACGATCAGAGTCGGATCGGTGATCAGCGCGCGGGCGATCGCGACGCGCTGCTGCTGGCCGCCCGACAGCTCCGACGGATAGTGATGCGCGCGGTTCGACAGATTGACCATGTCGAGCACGAGCGCCACGCGCTCGCGGCGCTCCTTGCGCGTCAGGCGCGTGAGCATCAACGGCAGCTCGACGTTCTCGAACGCCGTCAGCACGGGCATCAGGTTGTAGAACTGGAAGATGAAGCCGACATGCGCCGCGCGCCATTGCGCAAGCGCCGCTTCGGAGAGCCGCGTGATGTCGACGCCGCCGACGCGCAGCTCGCCGCCGTCCGGCCGGTCGATGCCCGCGATCAGATTGAGCAGCGTGCTCTTGCCCGAGCCCGACGGTCCCATCAGCGCAATGAAATCGCCTTCGCCGATCGCGAGCGTAATGTCCGACAGCACGGGCACCGTCTGCACGCCGCGCCGGTACGACTTCACGAGGTGACGGATGTCGACGAGGGGCATCGCCTCTTTCAGTGCCGCGCTCGCGTCATGACTCATGTCGTTCACGGCTTCTTCGCCACGGTGACTTTCGCGCCGTCCTTGATGTGCTCGTTCGGCGAGCGCACGAGCACATCGCCGGGACGCACGCCGTTGACGGCAACCAGTTCGCCGAGCGTCGCGCCCGTCGTGACGGGCACTTCGCGCACGGCATCGTCCTTGATCGCGAACACAACCTTGCGCCCGCCCCGATCGACGATGGCGGCCGGCTGCACCGCGACCACCGGCTGTCTGTCCTGCGGCGGCACCGGCTTCGACAAAAACGCGATCTTCGCGCTCATGTCCGGCAGCACGCGTTCGTCGCGATCGACGAAGCGCACCTTGACGAGCACGGTCGCCTTCGAGCGGTCGACGGTCGGCACGATGCGCGACACGCTTCCCGCGAGGCGAACCTCCGGCAGCGCGTCAAGCTGGATCTCACACGGCTCGTTGACGGTGATCTTCGCGATGTTCGATTCGGCGACGTCGGCCTCGACTTCGAGCGTCGCCATGTCGGCGATCGTCACGACCGCGCCCTTGCTGTCGGAGGCCTGCGAAAACGGCGTGATGTTGTCGCCGACGTTCGCGTGCTTTTCGATCACGACGCCGTCGAACGGCGCGCGGATCACGGTCTGATCGACGGAGACCTGCGCGGCCTGCGCGTTCGCCTTCGCCGACACGATCGCGGCGCGGGCGTTGTCGATCGACGCCTTCGCCTTGTCGTAGCGGGCGAGATCGGCGTCGTACTGGGTCGCGGGCATGGCGCCCTTCGGTGCAAGGATTGCCGAGCGGCGCAGATTGATTTCCGCGTTCTTCAATTCCGCTTCCTGCAGCGCGAGATTGGCCTGCGCGACCTTGACCTGCGCCTTGGCCTGCGCGAGCGCGGCCTCGACGTCGTTGCTCTCGATGCGCGCGATCACCTCGTTCTGCTTGACGCGCGTGCCTTCGAGCACGCCGAGCCATTCGAGCCGCCCTTGCGCCTTCGACGCCACGGCCGCCTTGCGCTGCGGCACGACGTAGCCCGTCGCGTTGAGCAGCGTGTAGGTTTGCGAAGGGTAAGCGGACACCACGGTCGTGGTGTCGACGGTCTGCGGCCCGGCAAGCCTCAGGCCCGCGAAAAGTGCGCCGGCAAGCAGCAGCGCGACGGCCCCGTAGCCGATCCAGTTGCGCCGGCAGCCGCCCGTAGCGACGGCCGGCCGGTCGATTTTGAGCCGCTTCAGATCGTGATCTGCCAATTTATATGTCGTCGCCGGATGGCTCGTGCAATTCCGAACGCCTCATGTGATTAAGAGCGCATCGGGGCACCGCCATGCCGGCTACCTGTCCTGTAGTCGGGCCCACAGTATAGCGCCGCGCATCGTCCGTACTTTTGTCCGCACGCGTGCGATTGCTTTACAGTCTTGCCGTCGACATCCGATTATTCGCAGGGAGAACATCATGCACGACAAGCAGACGGTGGCGGCCGACAGCACCGCCGTACGCGTCGCGTTGTGGCGGGCCATGCATGTGCAGGTCGATGCGCCGCCGCACGTGCTCGACGACGAGATCGGCTTGCGCCTCGCCGCGCCCGACGAAGGCTGGCGCAACCGTCCCGACATGGACGCTCAGGGCACGCGCGGCTATCGGGCATCGATCGTCGCCCGCGCGCGCTTCATCGAAGACCTGGTGACGCAAGAGGCGAACCGCGGCGTGTCGCAGTACGTCATTCTCGGCGCGGGACTCGATACGTTCGCGCAGCGCAAACCGGAAATCGCAGCGCGGCTGCGGGTGTTCGAAGTGGATCGTCCGGGCGCGCAAGCGTGGAAGTGTCAGCGCCTGATCGAACTCGGCTATGGCGTTCCGCCGTGGCTGCGGCTCGTGCCCGTCGACTTCGAAGCGGGCCAGTCATGGTGGGACTGCCTGTCGGGCGCCGGCTTTGAAGCGGGCGCGCCGTCCGTGGTCGCATCGACGGGCGTGTCGATGTATCTGACGCGCGACGCGAACCTCGCGACGCTGCGTCAGATCGCGAAGCTCGCGCCGGGCTCGACACTCGCGATGACGTTCCTGTTGCCGCTCGATCTCATCGATGCCGCCGAACGCGCGCAGCATCAGGCCGTGTATGAACGGGCGCGCGCGGCGGGCACGCCGTTCGTCAGCTTCTTCAGCCCCGACGAGATGCTGGCGCTGGCGCGCGAAGCGGGTTTCAGCCAGGTCCGGCACGTATCGACGGCCGATCTGACCGAACGCTATTTCTCTCATCGATCCGATGGGCTGCGGCCGGCGACGGGCGAGGCGTTTCTCGTCGCGAGCACCTGAGGCCCCTCACCACGTCCGCGACGCACTGGACGCCAGCGACGCGTTCGACGCGCGTCGCGGGCTGAACCCGCGGTTGGTTGAACCCGCAGCCCACGGTTGGAACCTATAACAACAAGGTGTCGAGCATGCGCGATACAAGTGAAAGTCCCGCACGCCTGAGCGTTCTGAAGGGCCTGCTCCCCATCGACCGGTCCCGGGCCTTGCGCGATGTGTTCGCGGGCATATCGCTCGCGTCGATGGACATTCCCCAAGTGCTCGGCTACGCGCGCATCGCGGGGATGCCCGCCGTGACGGGGCTTTACACCGTCTTTGTGCCGCTCGTCGCGTTTGCGTTCTTCGGCGCGTCGCGTCACCTCGTGGTGGCGGCCGACTCGGCGACGGCCACGATCTTCGCGAGCCGCGCCTCGGCGCTTGCGCCGATGGGCAGCGCCGACTATGTGGCGCTGGCGGGCATGGTCGCGCTGCTCACCGCGGCGCTGCTGCTGCTCGCGCGCATTTTCAAGCTGGGCTTTCTCGCCGACTTCCTGTCGCGCACGGTGCTGGTCGGCTTTCTGACGGGCGTCGGCATTCAGGTGTCGATCGCGATGCTCGGCGACATGTTCGGCATGACGGTGCCCTATCCTTCGTCACGCAGTCTCGCGCAGTTCGCCTACGTGATCGGCCATCTCGCTAACGCGCATCTGCCGACGCTGGCGCTCACGGCGCTGGTGGTGGCGGCTATCCTGGGCTCGAAGGCGCTGTCGCCGCGTCTGCCGATACCGCTCGTCGTCGTGGTCGGCAGCATCGCGGCCAGCAAGACGTTCGACTTCGCGTCTCACGGCATTTCCGTGCTGGGACCGCTTGCAGGCGGCTTGCCGCCGCTGCGTTTTCCGGACGTCACGTGGCAGCAGTTTCTCGATCTCGTGCCCGTCGCGGCCTCGTGCTTCGTGATGATCATCGCGCAAAGCGCGGCGGCAGCGCGCGTATTCGCGCAGCAGTATCACGAAGACGTCGACACGAACGCCGACATCCTCGGGCTGGCCGCTGCCAACGCAGCCGCCGCGTTCAGCGGCACGTTCGTCGTCAACGGCAGCCCGACGCAGACCGCGATGGCCGAACGCGCCGGCACGCGCAGCCAGCTCGGGCAGCTCGCGTTCGCCGCTGTGGTGGTGATCGTGCTGCTGTTCCTGAGCGCGTGGCTGCAATATCTGCCGCACTGCGTGCTGGCGGGCATCGTGTTCACGATCGCGATCGGCATGATCAATGTGCAAAGCCTGAAGGCGATCCGCAGCGAGAGCCCCGGCGAGTTCACGCTGGCGCTCGTGACGGCCGCCGCCGTCGTGATGGTGGGCGTCGAGCACGGCATTCTGCTCGCCGTCGCGCTGTCGCTGATGCGGCATGTCCGGCACAGCTACCGTCCGCATACGATGGTGCTGGAGCCCGCGCCCTCGACGGGACGCTGGCTGCCCGTGCCCGCGCAGCCGGGAACGATGACGGCGCCGGGGCTCATCGTGTATCGCTTCGGCTCCGATCTGTTCTTCGCGAACGATCACTTCTTCACAGCGGAAGTCTCGCGGCTGATCGACGCGGCGTCGGGTCCGCTGCACTGGTTCGTCGTCGATGCGGGCGCGATCACCGATCTCGACTATTCCGCAGCGCGCACGCTGAACGATCTGATCGACAACCTGCACGAGCGGAAAATCGGCGTGCTGTTTGGACGGGTGAACCGCTATCTGCGCTCCGATATGGACCGGCACGGCATCACGCAGACGATCGGCGACTCGAACATCTTCGAAACGCTGCACGAGGCGCTCGCGGCGGCAGGCGTCAGGAGTCCGTCGGCGCACGAACCCGGCGTGCTGTAAGGGTTGCGCCGCGCGGACAGGCGCCACGGAAAAGTACGACATGCCGTGCCATACTTGCGAACCGTCCTCTTCACACGTCAATGCGATGACCGCCCCTTCCGCTTCCATCGGCTTCAACCTGAACCCGCTCGACCGCCGCTCCGACAAGCGCGACGACGACGCCTTCATCGAACGCCTGCGCAGCGATCCCGCCGCGCGCTTTTTCGTCTTCGATGGCGACGTCCCGTTGCTCAGGCGCGGCGACGGGCAGGATGCGTGGTTTCTCGCCCGTGAAGCAGCCGCATTCGGCGAGCCGCTGCAAAGCGTGTTTCTGGGGCAGCACGACGACGGCAGCGGCCGCTTCGCGCTCGGCTTCACGCTCGGTCTCGAACCCGGCGAAGGGCAGACGCACGGCGTGCTGCACGAGCGCATCGATTTGCGCTCGATTGCGATGCGGGGCCTCGTCGCGCCCGAACTGATCGGCATGCTGGGACAGGCGAAGTCGATGCTCGACTGGCATCGCCGCCACGGCTTCTGCGCGAACTGCGGCGCGGCGAGCCGTTCGGCGGCGGCAGGCTGGCAACGCGTGTGCGATGCGTGCGGCACGCGGCACTTTCCGCGCGTCGATCCCGTCGTGATCATGCTGGCGATCGACGGCGAGCGGTGCCTGCTTGGACGCCAGCGCCAGTTTGCGCCTGGCATGTACTCGGCGCTCGCGGGTTTCGTCGAGCCGGGCGAAACCGTCGAAGATGCCGTGCGCCGCGAAGTGTTCGAAGAAGCCCACGTGACGTGCGCGCAGGTCGTCTACTTCGCGTCGCAGCCGTGGCCGTTTCCTTCGTCGATGATGATCGGCTGCTTCGCGCGGGCCGCCGACACGCAGATCGTCGTCGACGAGGCGGAGCTCGAAGACGCGCGCTGGTTCACGCGCGCGGAAGTCGCCGCGATGCTCGCGGGCACGCATGCGAGCGGACTGTCCGCGCCCAAGCCGTTTGCGATCGCGCATCATCTGCTGCGGGCCTACGTCGAGCGCGGCGAGGCGGTGTTGCAAGGCGATGGCGATCAAACGTTGGCGGCGTCAAGAGCCTCGTCATAAACCTGAACTGCCGTGCGCTCGCAAGCGAGAGGAATATCGCGCTTCAGTCGATGACCGCCACGACATTGACCGTCCCCTGGCGGGCCATCTTCGCGTAGGGACACAGGCGCTCGGCATTTCGCACCATCTCTTCCGCAATGGCCCGCTCGACGCCCGGCATCCGTACGCGGACATCGATGACCAATGCGTAGCCGCCGTCCATCGGATCGCGGCCGAACGCAACCTGCACCTCGACGGCCGTATCGTCGAGTTCCAGCTTCGCGCGCTTTCCGAGCAGATTCAGCGCGCCATGAAAGCAGGCCGCAAACCCCGCCGCGAACAGCTGCTCGGGATTCGTTCCGTTGCCGGGACCGCCGAGCGCCGTCGGCAGCCGCAGATCCACGACGAGATTCCCGTCATCCGAACGGGCCACGCCGGATGCGCGGCCGTGCCCCGTCTCGCCGCCCGAAACCGTCACCGTCGTCGTGTACAGCGGAGCGAAATCCCGGCCCCGATACCGGTCGAGCAGCGAAAGCGAAGGGGCTTGCAGTGCCTCGTTGTCTTTTTCGTTGTCCATGTTGCCCTCTGGCTCGGCGACGAGCGCGCCGGTTCCCTCTGGTTCTCTGTAGACGAGCGTACCCGATTGCCTTCGGCCCCGATATCGGCGAATCCGCTGCCGTCTCCGACGATTTGCGCGGAACGAACGATCGTATAGCCGGCATCGGCGTTCCGTTTGGTGTTCGCCCGGACCCCGGACGTATCCGCTTTGAAACGACGTGTCCGCAGGCGCAACCAACATGCTAGGCGAGCGCGGACGGGGGCGGTAGTGCCTTCCACGGCCTCACGGTGTTTCCAGTCCGGCGTCAATCGAAAGGACGGCCGCCAGAACGCTGTACCGCATCTCTTCAACGTGTCCTACACTACGAAAGCCGGCCTACAGCCCCGCCAACGTTCTGCGGCTGCGCAAAAAACTCCCGATGCTCGAATACAGACAGGCACCCCGCACGGCTCGGCGATGAAGGTGCCCATGGTCGGAGCCCTCAATGGATCAACCGGATATACCGCAGCATGGTTTTCGCGTTGGCCTGCCTAATCCCGCCGATGCCTTGTCGACCTGTTTCGCGACGAGCTACGCGGGCATCATCTCGTTCATGGCCGTCGCCACGGAAGGAAGCTTCGCCAGGGCGGGCGAGCGATTGGGAATCGGACGCTCGGCCGTTAGCCGCAATGTCCAGAAGCTCGAAACGCAGCTCAGCACGCGCCTCTTTCTGCGGACGACTCGGACGACCCATCTGACGCGCGAAGGCGAGCGGTTCTTCGAGAACTGCAACCGGGGCGTGACCCATATCGTCGAGGCGATGAACGACATGCTGGATCTTCGCCACGGCCCGCCGCGCGGCTTGCTCCGCATCAGCTCGACTGTGGGATTCGGGCGCAAGGTGGTTGCACCGTTGATTTACACGTTCACCGAAGCCTACCCGGATATCGCAGTCGATCTGCTTCTGGACGACCGCCCTACGGATTTCGCCGCCGAGCAGATCGATGTCGCGTTTCGCGACGGGCGCATCGAAGACTCCAGCATCATCGCGAAACAACTGATTCCGATGCAGATGGTGCTCTGCGCGTCCCCTCTCTACGCCGAAAAGCGGGGACTGCCCACGACGCTCGAAGAACTGGGCCAGCACGAGTGCATCAACTTCCGCTTCTCTGGCGGGCGCGTATTCGAATGGGAATTCAAGGTCGACGGCCATATGCGAAAGTTTCTGCCGACGGCGAGACTGACTTTCAACGACGTGGACCTCGTATTGCGCGCAGTTCTCGACGGACATGGCATCGCGCAAATGCCCGGCTACCAGATATGCGATCACATCGCGCGCCACGAACTCGTGATGGCTTTGAAGCGGTACGCGCCGGACGATCGCGGCCACTACATCTGCTACCTCTGCCGGCAGCATCTGCCGTCACGCATTCGCGTGTTCGTCGATTTCATGACCGAGCAGATCCGGGCGCTCAATTTGCTTTGCTTCGAAGATTTTTATACGGAATGTCCTGAACGCGAGCATCACGCATGAAAGCCGTCCGTGCCGTGGCGATAGTCTTCTGCAATTGATGCCGCTACGGAAACGGTGAGTGTTGCGATGTGCCTCTACTGAAGCAGCGACTTGGGACCTACGATTCGGGCATGGTAACGCGGCCGGCCGACTCGGTTGACGAGCCGTCGAGACCGTGAGTGGAGAACATCATGTCTCGTTTCGGACCTGCGCTCGTATTCGCCGGCTGGATCATCCTCACCGCCGTCAACATCGGACTTGCGCTTGCGGTCTCGTTCAGCGGCGCCGTCTGACGGTTGTCGACAAGTCATCGATGAATTGTCGATTTACGGATGAACCGCAGACCGGTCGCAAGCTATAAAGCTGCAACCGGCCACGATCGTCCTACCGCGCACTACGTGCACTGCACGCGCTACTGTGCCGCGGTTAGCTTCAAGCCCGCTGGCCGCAACGGCGGCGGTACTTCCTGGTGCCCGCGGCGGTCGTCGGATACCTGCTCGATGCCTTTCTTCTGCACTTCCTCGCAGAACGCGATGCGCGAGCGGTAGTAGTCCGCCTGCATCTGCGCGTCGAGGACACGTTGCTCGGCCTGATAGAGTTCCATCCGTAGATCGTGCAGCGCACGTTCAGCCTGTCTTTCAGGGGCGGCAGAGTGATGTGACGCCCAGCGGATCAGCCATTGCAGCATCGTGGAGCCCTCCTCTTCGCAGTTGTGCTTATGCGGCATGAAACACGCGCGCTGTTCCTGTTCACCACGGCTCTAGGCTATCAAAAATAAGATAGGCACTTCTGTGTCTTATCGCACGTGTTGCTAAAACGATACCTCGGCAAATCCCCCGTTGCGCATTGCCGTGGATTGCGGTGTGCATCCCGCCGACCGCGCGGCTCGGCTCGCGATCCCGTCACAGATTGCGGATGGTTTGCACAATCATTCCAGCCGGGCAGACCAGCCGATTTCAGAGCACGACGAAGCCGCACCCACAGCTCTTGAACCTGAACGCACACGTTCACGTTGACGTATAATGCGGTTCATTCTGACTGCATCTCCCGCCGTACCGAAGCGTTCGCGAAGCACGCCGTGGAGCGTTTGAACAGTGGATACATTCACCAACATGCGGATATTCGTGCGCGTCGCGGAAGAAGGCAGCTTCACGGCCGCCGCGCAGCGCCTGAACATCACGACACCCGCCGTATCGCGCGCCGTCTCCGCGCTCGAAGCCTATCTGCGCACACGCCTGCTGAATCGCAGCACCCGCAGGGTGGTCCTGACAGAAGCCGGGCATCGCTATTTGCAGCGCTGCGAGCAGATCCTCATGTTCGTCGAACAGGCGGAAGCCGAAGCCGCCGACGCGCAGGTTCGCCCGACAGGTCAATTGCGCGTGCACGCGACGTCGAGTTTCGGCCAGACGTATGTCACGCCCGCCATCGTTCGCTACCGCGAGCAGTATCCTTCCGTGTCCGTCGATCTCACGCTGTCGCAGCACATGCCCGACATCATCGACGAAGGGTATGACGTCAGCGTTCTGTTGAGCGTCGAAGAGTTGCCTGATTCGAGTCTCGTCGCGCAGCGGCTCGGCACGTTGCGCAGCGTGTTGTGTGCGGCACCCGTCTATCTGCGCGAACACGGCATGCCGCAAGATGTTCACGAACTGTCGCGGCACGCGTGCTTCCAGTTCGTCTCCGCCGTCTATCCCGTCGACCGCTGGCTGCTCGAAGGTCCGAACGGAATAGAAACCGTGCATCTGCGAGAAGCGGGTTTCAGGATCAACTCGGCCAATGGACTCGCCGTGGCCTTGAAAGAAGGAATCGGTATTGGTGCCGTGCCGATATCGACGGCGGCAGAAAGCTTGCGCGATGGCTCACTGACTCGCGTGCTGCCGGACTACCGGCTGCAGCCGCTGACCGCATACGCACTGTACACGTCGCGACGCTATCTCGATGCCAAGATAAAAACGTTTGTCGAACATCTCAGGGACTTCATTCCGCAGATGCTCGAATCTTATGAAGCGAGCCTGAAGAGCATGGCATAACGCGCGTGCACGAGCAGCACGAAACGCCTATCCGGCCAGCGCCACAAGCTGCGCGTGAAGCGCATCCGGAATCTCGATCCCGTCGCGCGCGGCCGCATCGGCGAGACTGCGCCGGCGCTCGCCTGGCAAGCGCACCTCCGCGTCCTGAAGCATCGCGGCGATCAGCGCCTCCACTCTCGACAGATACGCTTCGCTGCCCGCCAGCGCGCCCGGATCGATCGCCCAGAACAGATGGCCGATCTGCGATTTATCGCCCTCTTCCGTCAGGAACGAACCCGCCTCGTAGCCGAAGTTCGCGCCCGCTAGCGCAGCCGCGAGCACTTCGACCATCAGCGCGAGCATCGCGCCTTTCGCGCCGCCGAACGGCAACATCATGCCGTCGAGCGCGGCTTTCGCATCGGTGGTCGGCAAGCCGTCGCGCGTCGTCGCCCAGCCTTCGGGAATCGGCTTGCCTTCGCGCGCCGCCACCATGATCTTCCCGCGCGCCACGTTCGACAGCGACAAGTCGATCAGCAGCGGCGCTCCATCGCGGCGCGGAAATACAGCCGCAATCGGATTCGTGCCGAACAGAGAATGTCGCCCGCCCCACGCGGGCATCGCAGCGGGCGCATTGCTGAACGCGAGCCCCACGAGACCCGCCGCGCCGAGCGCTTCGAGGTGATACGCGCCGACGCCGAAATGATGGCTGCGCCGCACGCTCGCGACCGCGCTGCCATGCTCGCGCGCGCGGCCGATCAATGTTTCGGTCGCGAGCTCGCAGGCCGGAAACGCCATGCCGTCGGCGGCGTCGATCAGCACAGCCGCGTTGCGCGCATTCGCGATGAACGCCTGCGCCTGCGGATCGACACGGCCATTGCGCAACTGCGCGACATACATCGGCAGACGCGCGACACCGTGCGAAGACAGCCCGCGCTCGTCCGCGTAGACGAGCGCGCGCGCCGTCGCCGAGGCCGTCAGCTGCGTCGCGCCCGCAGCCAGCATTGCGCGCGTGGCGAGCGCATACAGGTCGCCGGATGAAACACGCGTCATGTCGAAACTCCTTCCCGTCGTTCTATATCGCGCTCGCCCTCGAGCAGCGCCTGCGTCACGCGCGCCGCCACGAGCGTGCTGACGCGTTCGTTCGATTGCACTGTGAGTCCCGCGATATGCGGCGTCAAGATCAGGTTCGGCACGCCCGCGAGCGGCGATCCCGGCTTGAGCGGCTCGTCGGCGAACACATCGAGCGCCGCGCCGCCGAGGCGCGCGTGCTTCAGCGCGTCGGCGAGCGCACTTTCGTCGATCACGCCGCCGCGCGACGTATTGACCACTACGGCATGCCGCTTCAGCGTCGACAGTTGCGCGGCCCCAAGCAGATTGCGCGTGCTCTCGACGAGCGGCACGTGAACCGACACGACATCCGCCGCGCGCAACGCGTCGTCGAATGTCATGCATTGCGCGCCCGTCTCTTTCCAGCACGCAGCGCTCGCCGGCTGCTGCGGATCGTAGCCCGCCACACGCATGCCGAGCGCGCGCGCCAGTTGCGCGACGAGCTGTCCGATCCCGCCGAAGCCGATCACGGCCAACGTGCTGCCCGCCGCTTCGCGTCCGTTCGACAGCGCGGTGCGCGGCCATTCGCCCGCCGCCACCGAAGCGCTCGACAGATACGCGCCGCGCAGCAGCATCAACGCCGTCGCGATCACATACTCCGCGACGGCACGCGCATTCGCGCCCGTCGCAGGCAGCACCTGCACGCCGCGCTGTGCGCACGCCGCGAGATCGATATTGTCGAGCCCGACACCGAGCCGGCCGACGGCAATCAGTTTCGGCGCGGCATCGAGCAATGCCTGCGTGACCTGCGTGCGGTTGCGCACGATCAGCGCATCGGCATCGGCGAGCAGGCTGCGCAGCGTGTCGGGCTGATCGACGAGCGATGCATTCGCATGCACGTCGAAATGCTGCCGCAGCGCTTCGATGGCGGATGCATCAATGAACTCGCTGACGACGACTTTCTTGCGATCGTTCTTCAATTCGAGCGCTCCTGTGCATAGGCGGGCGTTCTTTCGCTGATCTCTTCCGCCGTTTCGGCTTCTTCGTCCTCGCTGCTTATGGCGAGCGGCTCGGCGAGTACCTTGCGCGCGGCTTCGGCATCGAATGCGCCTTCCCAGCGCGCGACCACAAGCGTCGCCACCGCATTGCCGATCATGTTGACGATGGCGCGAATCTCGTTGAGCACGCGGTCGATGCCGATGATCAGCGTGATGCCCGCGACGGGGATGATGTCGTGCGTCGACAGTGTCGCCGTCAGCGCGACGAGCGCCGCGCCCGCGACGCCCGCGCCGCCCTTCGACGTCACCATCAGGATCGCGAGCAGGCCGATCTGCTGAGCCAGCGACAGATGCGTATTGGTGGCCTGCGCGATGAAGAGCGACGTCATCGTCAGATAGATCGCCGCGCCGTCGAGGTTGAACGAGTAGCCTGTCGGCAGCACGAGGCCGACGACAGGCTTCGGGCAGCCGAGGCGTTCGAGCTTTTCCATCAGCCGAGGCAGCACCGATTCCGTCGTCGACGTGCCGAGCACGATCAGCAGTTCTTCGCGCAGGTACTTGAGCAGCGGCCACAAGCCGACGCCCGTCCAACGGCAGATCGAGCCGAGCACGAGCACGACGAACACGATGCTCGTCAGATAGAAGCAGACGATCAGCAGGCCCAGTTGCTGCAACGTGCCGATGCCGTACTTGCCGACCGTGAACGCCATCGCGCCGAATGCGCCGAGCGGCGCGAGCCGCATGATCATCTCGACGATCTTCATCAGCGCTTCGCCGCTCTGCTCGATCACGCGCGACAGGAAGCGGCTGCGGCGCGACATGATCGACAGCGCGATGCCGAACAGCACCGAGAACAGCAGCACCTGCAACAGATTGCCGCGCGCGAACGCGCCGACCACCGAGTTCGGCACGATCTCTTCGAGGAAGCTCTGCGACGCCGCCGTATGCACTTCCGCCACGTAGTGACTGACAGCGTGCGTGTCGAGCGTCTTCGGGTCGATGTTCAGCCCTTCGCCCGGATGCAGCACGTTCGCGACGATGAGACCGATGACGAGCGCAAGCGTCGTCACCGCTTCGAAATAGAAAATCGTCTTCAGACCTACACGGCCGACGTGCTTGAGATTTTCCATCCGCGCGATGCCCACCGACACGGTGCAAAAGATCACCAGCGTGATCAGCATTTTGATGAGGCGGATGAACGTATCGCCGAATGGCTTCATCTGCACGCCGAGATCCGGCGAGAAGTAGCCAATGAGAATGCCGGCCGCAAGGCCGATCAGAACCTGCACATAAAGATGTTTGAGCACGCGCAAGATGGTGTCTCCTCCACTCGCTGCTGCTTGAAGTGAACAGCGTCGCGCATCGTGTGCCGGCCTGATGTTGTTCTATGGCCCGTTACGCACGGTACGCACGCTGTAGCGAAACTGCGTTCGCAAAGCCCGCCGCACTCGGCGAGAGCGGGCGGACTTCATGGGGACAATGCGATGTGATCGCGCAGATCAGGCGCTCTCGAACAGACGCGTCAGCACGAACTCGCGATGACCCAGCGCCTCGGCCGATGTCCAGCGGCCATTCGCCGTCGCGAGCATCGACTCCAGCAGTTTGTCGCCGGCCTGATCGAGATTCTGTTCGCGCTGCAACAGACCTGACACGTCGACGTCGACGTGCTCGCTCATCGTGCGCACGGTGCGCGGGTTCGCGCAGATCTTGATGACGGGCACGATCGGATTGCCGATCACATTGCCCTGCCCGGTCGGGAAGAAATGCACGGCGAAACCGGAGGCCGCGCACAACGTGACCATCTCCGCCGCCGCCGACGACGAATCCATGAACCACAGGCCCGAATGCGTCGGCATCTCGGCCTTGTCGAGCACGCCGTCCACGCGGCACTTCTTGCCGATCTTCTGGATATTGCCGAGCGCCTTCTCTTCGATCGTCGTCAGGCCGCCCGCGATGTTGCCCTTGGTCGGCTGCGATTCGGAGAGGTCATCCGTTTTCCAGCGGTTGATCATGTCCTGATAGCGGTCGAACATGAACTGGAAGCGCTCGCGCACCTGATCGTTCGCGCAGCGCGCCGCGACGAGTTGCTCGCCGCCCGTCAGTTCCGACGTCTCGCCGAACACGAGCGTCGTGCCGAGACCATAGAGCTTGTCGAACGCATTGCCGACCGTCGGATTCGCGCCGCAGCCCGACGTGGTATCCGATTCGCCGCATTTGGTCGATACCCACAGGTCCGAGATCGGGCACGCTTCACGTTCGAGCGACGTCGCGTACTGCACCATCTCCTTCGCCGCTTTGGATGCGCGCATGATCGTGTCGTGGTCGCCGTGCAGCTCGATGCCAAAGCCCATCACGGGCTTGCCCGACTTCGCGATGCCGTCGACGACGCGCTTGGTCCAGCCTTCCTCGATGCCGATCACGACGACGGCCGCGACGTTCGGATTGCAGCCCGCGCCGATCAGCGTGCGGAAATGCAGATCGAGGTCCGCACCGAATTGCAGGCGGCCATACGGATGCGGCAGCGCCATCGTGCCTTTGATGTTGTTTTCGACGGCTTGCGCGGCCGCATTCGACAGATCGTCGACGGGAAGAATGATCACATGGTTGCGCACGCCGACGCGTCCATTCGAACGGCGATAGCCGCGGAAAGTAGTGTTCTGGTCAATCACGCTCATGGTGGGTCTCTTTGATCGGGCTCTGTTCAGTGTGGGAGTAGCTGGGGGCCAAAAAGGCGCGCGGGATGCGTGGGGACGCATGCCCCTCGCGCCGCCTTACCAGCGTTTCGTCTTGATGTTGTGCACGTGGGCGTGCTCGCCCGTCTTGATGGGCTGCACCACCTTGCCGATATCGACGCCGTACTTGTAGACGGTGTCGCCCACGGCCATGTCCTTGAGCGCCACCTTGTGACCGATGGGAATGTCCTGCTTCGCGGAGACGGTGATGACCTCGTCGTCGTCCATGATCCACGCGTTCAACTGCGTGCCCGCCTTGATGCCCTCGACGACCGCGACACCCACGGTGTCTTTCGCTTCGTGCAGCACGATATGAATCGTCCTGCGCTCCTGTGACGGGTTGCCGGAAGCTCCAGAACCCGTTTGCGACCCACCTGCTGCCGTGTAGCTCATCGTTTGTCTCCAGTCTGATTGACAGGTTGTGTTTCGTCTCCGTGCAAACCATCTTAGGCAGCACTCATCCATATGTCAACCATATCATCTATATGTGTTTGATGAATCGGATGAAGTAGAATAATTTGGAACGAAGCGAGCAGAGCGGCATTGCGCTGCACCGGCAACAACAACGCACTAACAAGGCGCTGACGAAGCACCATGCACGAGAGGACACAGCCATGAACACGTTGACGATCGGCTCGAACAACGCCAGCGGCACCATGGGCACGCCAACCATCGGCGGCACACGCTACAAGGAAGTGAAGAACGCGATGCTCGCGGCGCTTTCCGCGCAGGAATGGAAAGGCGGCGAGGCGATACCGTCGGAAAAGCGTCTCGCGGAACGCTTCGGCGTTTCGATCGGCACGCTGCGCAAGGCCATCGACGAACTCGTCGCGGACAACATCCTCGTGCGCCATCAAGGGCTCGGCACATTCGTTTCACAGCACCAGCGCGACCGGCACTTCTTCCGCTTTTTTCGCATCGTGCGCCAGGACGGCGACAAGACCTACCCGACCGTGAGCCTCGTGTCCTTCAAGAAGGCCAAGGCGACACGCGAGATCGCCGCAATGCTCGGCGTCGAGCCGAACGCGCGCGTCTTCACGTTCGTCAACCGGCTCGCGCTGCACGGCGAAACGGTGATGATCGACAACATCACCGTGGCCGAAGCGCGTTTTTCCGGACTGACGGAAGGGATGCTGCGCGAGCGGCCGAGCACGCTGTACAACTTCTATCAGGATTCCTTCCACATCAACGTCGTCGGGACGGAAGAGCGCCTGCGCGTCGCCACCGCAGACGACGCGGAAAGCAAGCTGCTCGAAGTGCCGCACGGCACGCCGCTGCTCGAAGTGCGGCGGGTCGCGTACTCGTATCATCACGCGCCCGTCGAAGTGCGCATTTCCCATGTGAACACCGCGCGCTACGAATACGTCGGGCCGTCCGCGTCGCATGAAGAGCCGCTATAGCCGCACGCGTTGCACGCTTTAAAGCGCTCGGCAATCACACGACAAAAGGGACGTGCCCAGCACGTCCCTTTTTCACGTTTTCCCGCAGTTGCAATCGGCCAGGTCATCACCTACACTCGACACTCATACAGATGAGTTAAATCACAGGGCACTTAACGCGCCGCCGTGCACGGTGCCCGACAACAGACCATCAAGGCACCGGGTTCCCGTCGCGCGCCGTCATGCAACGCTTCGCGGCGCGAACGAACGGAACTCAAGGAGACACTCGCGATGCGTACCCCGCTTCATCGTCGTCCTGCACATCTGTTCCATCGTCAGCGGCCGCGTCCGCATGGCCGCGCGTCTGTCCGCGCGCGGTTCGCCATCGTTTGATTCCGTCGCGCGTGCGTACCGGCTTGCCCGGTGCGCACGATTGCCTGTCGCGCACTCGCACTATCCGACCGCCCCGCCGTGCTTTGTCACGCACGGCAACTATAAGGAGTGACCCGCAATGAGCCTCCGCAGACTTGTCGTTTTCTTCTCGACGCTGCTCGCGCTGTGCGCGATGCTGGCAAGCGCGCCCGCGCGCGCCGAACTCTCCGAGATCCGCATCGCGCGGCAATACGGCGTCAGTTATTTGCCGCTGATGATCATGCAGGATCAGAAGCTGCTCGAAAAACACGCGGCGCAACTCGGCGTGCCGAATCTTAAAGTGTCGTGGGTCGAATTCGCGGGCGGCAACGTGATGAACGATGCGCTGCTCTCCGATTCGCTGCAGATCGCATCGGGCGGTGTCGCGCCGCTCGTGCTGCTGTGGGCGCGCACGCACGGCACGCCCGTCGAAGTGAAGGCGCTCGCCGCCATCAATTCGATGCCGCTGCTATTGAACACCCGCAATCCCGCCGTGAAGACGCTGAAGGACTTCAGCAGCAAGGACAAGATCGCGCTGCCCGCAGCGAAGGTGTCGATTCAGGCGATCACGCTGCAAATGGCCGCGGAAAAGGCATTCGGCACGGGCAATCAGGGGCAGCTGGATAAATACACGGTATCGCTCTCGCATCCCGACGCGCAGCAGGCACTGCTGTCGGGCAACAGCGAAGTGACGGCGCATTTCGGCTCGCCGCCGTTCCAGGAACAGGAGCTTGCGCACGGCGGCGTGCGCACCGTCGTCAATTCGTATGACGTGCTGGGCGGCAAATCGACGTTCAACCTCGTGTGGTGCACGTCGAGGTTCTACCAGCAGAACCCGAAGCTCGTGCAGGCGTTCATGGCCGCGCTCGACGAAGCGGAAGCGCAGATCAACAAGGACAAGCACGCGGCGGCGCTCGCGTATCTGCGCATCAGCAAGGACAAAAGCAATGTCGCGGACATCGAGAAGATGATTTCGTCGCCCGACGTCGCCTTTACGACGACGCCGGAAAACACCGTCAAATACGCGGACTTCATGGCACGCACGGGTCTCATCAAGGCGAAGCCCGCTTCGTGGAAAGACATGTTCTTTCCGACCGTTCAATCGCTGCAAGGGAGCTGACGATGTCACGTACGCGCGCAGCAGCCAGATCCGATACGTCATCGCATGATGGCGCACCATTGCTCGATGTCAGCGGCGTCACGTTGCAGTACAAGACGCCGAAGCATCTCGTGATGGCCACTTACCGCGTCGACTTCAAGGTATTCGAAGGCGACCGCTTCGTGCTGCTCGGTCCGTCCGGCTGTGGAAAATCGACGCTGCTCAAGAGCGTCGGCGGTTATCTGCCGCCGGCGGAAGGCACGATCACGCTGAAGGGCAAGACGGTCACCAGGCCCGGTCCCGACCGGATGATGGTGTTTCAGGAATTCGACCAGTTGCTGCCGTGGAAAACGGTCAAGCAGAACGTGATGTTTCCGCTGCAGGCGTCGCATCGTTTGTCGGGACGCGAAGCGGAAGAGCGCGCGATGCACTACATCGACAAGGTCAATCTGACGAAATTCGCCGACAGTCATCCGCACACGCTGTCGGGCGGCATGAAGCAGCGTGTGGCGATTGCGCGCGGCATGGCGATGGAGCCCGACATCCTGCTGATGGACGAACCGTTCGCCGCGCTCGACGCGCTCACGCGCCGCAAGATGCAGGACGAACTGCTCGCGCTGTGGCAGGACACGCATTTCACCGTGCTGTTCGTCACGCACTCGATTCCGGAAGCGATCAAGGTCGGCAGCCGTATTCTCTTGCTGTCGCCGCATCCGGGCCAGGTCAAGGCGGAACTCGACACGGCAGCCGCCGGCGAAACGCCTGCCACGCTCGAAAAACGCATCCACCACATGCTGTTCGAAGACGAGATCGAAGAGGCCGAGAATGTCTGAAGCTACTGCAACCGGCGCAGCACCCGTTCATTCGACGCGGCGCGATGCCGGCACGCGCACGCCGCGCGCCGAAATCATCCGCGAGCCGAGCGACGCCGCGCATTTCCGCGTGGTCGAGAAACCGTTGTCGGCTTTCGAGCGGCTCTATAACCAGGGGTGGCTGCGCAAGGCGATGATTCTCGCCGTGCTCGCGATCATCTGGGAAGCCTACGCACGCTGGCTGAACAATCCGCTGCTGTTCCCGACCTTCACGGCGACCGTCGAAGCATTGTTCCGCAGCATCGCGAGCGGCGAACTGCCCGGCAAGGCATGGGCATCCATTCACGTACTGCTGATGGGCTATGCATGCGGCGTGGTGCTCGCATCACTGCTGACAGCGGCCGCGATCACATCGCGCATCGGCACCGACTTCCTCGAAACGATGACGTCGATGCTCAACCCGCTGCCCGCGATTGCGTTGCTGCCGCTCGCGTTGATCTGGTTTGGGCTTGGCAATGGCAGCCTGATTTTCGTGCTGGTGCATTCCGTCACGTGGTCCGTTGCATTGAATACGCACTCGGGCTTTCTCTCCGTCAGCAATACGCTGAAGATGGTGGGCCGCAATTACGGACTGCGCGGCGGCGCTTACGTGGCGAAGATACTCGTGCCCGCTGCGTTTCCGAGCATCCTGACGGGCCTGAAGATCGGCTGGGCATTCGCATGGCGCACGCTGATCGCGGCGGAACTGGTGTTCGGCGTCAGCTCGGGTTCGGGCGGCCTCGGCTGGTTCATCTATGAGAACAAGAACCTGCTCGATATCGCCAATGTATTCGCGGGCCTGTTCACGGTGATCCTGATCGGCCTTGCTGTCGAGAACCTGATTTTTCGCGTGCTCGAACGGCATACGGTGCAGCGTTGGGGCATGCAGTCTTAAAGGCTTTATCTGTTACCTGTTTTGATTAGAAAGAAACGGCGGGCGCGATTGAATGCGCCCGCCGTTTTTTATTGCGTCAGTATTTTTTCAACCGCGAACCGCGCCAGTCTCCAGACTCTTTTCACGCTCATCCAGAATCGTTTCGCCCGGTCTGACGCGCGTGAATGTCACAGGCTCTTGCGATACGCAGATCTGTCCTTGCTCGCGGCGAACCGTCGTAAATGCCGAGCTGAAAAGATCGCCTGCATCGGGAAAGTCTTCTCTGAAATGCGCGCCCCGCGAGTTCTCGCGAGCAATTGCCGCTTCCGTAATCACCTGGCTGACCGATATCAGGTTCTTCAAATTGAGCCAGTCGTGCCATTGCAGATTCAACGCGCGATCGCCATCGGCAACGCCCGTGCGCATCAACTGGCCGTAAAGATCTTGCAAAGCCGCTCGCGCGCGAAGAAGCCCGTCGCCGTCGCGAATAATGCCGACGTCTTTCCACATGCATTCGTAGAGCGCTTCGCGAATGTGCTCCAGATCTTTTCCGTTCTGTTTGAAAGGCGCTTCGGCTTCGCTGACGGCGGCCCGGATTGCGTCATCGTCGGGGGCATGATATTCGCCCTGTTCGCTGACCCACGTCGCCATGCTGTCACCCGCAATGCCGCCGAATACGGTGGAGTTCGCGACGCCATTGCCACCCAGACGGTTCGCGCCATGAACTCCACCCGTATCTTCGCCCGCCGCGAACAAGCCTGTGAGTTCCGTGCGGCAATCGGGCTGAAAAACCACGCCGCCCATCATGTAGTGCGCCGTGGGCACGACTTCGACAAGACCGCCTGCAAGATCGAAGCCGCAATCGGCGCAGCGTTCCACCATGCCTTTGAACTGCTTGCGCACCTTGTCCGGTCCGAGGTGGCCCATCTGAATGTACACGCCGCCATTCGGCGATGTACGGCCCTCTCGCATTTCCGAGTAAATGCCACGCGATACGATGTCGCGCGTCGCACGCTCGCCGCGCGCGTCATAGCGATGCATGAAGCGCTCTTTAGCGCCGTTCAGCAGATGACCGCCCGCGCCGCGCAAGCCTTCTTCGAGGACCGTGCCCGTCATCCGCGTGTGACTTCCGGCGAGAAGCCCTGTCGGATGGAACTGCACCATTTCCATGTCGCGCAGCGGCAAGCCTGCGCGCAGCGCCATCGCGAGGCCATCGCAACTCTTGTCGCCCGATGGCGTATGAAACCTGTACATCGTCGGGCCGCCGCCCGTCGCTAGCAGCACGGCTCGGGCCTGCACGAATACGAACTGCCCCGAGCGCATGTCGATCATCAGGACGCCCGCGAGGCTCTTGCCGTCCCGGCTTCTGATCAACTCGATTGCGCGGTGCTCTTCGAGCCGGTTGATGCCACGGCTCCATACCTGCTCGGCAAGACGGTTGATGATCTCGATACCCGTCAGGTCGCCCTTGTGCACGGTCCGATCGAACGTCTGTCCCGCAAATGCCTTTTGATGAATCGAGCCATCGGGATTGCGATCGAAAAAGCAGCCCAACTCGTTTTCGAGTTCACGAACGCGCTCGACGGCCGTGCTCACCAGTGTCCACGCGAGATCCTGATTCGACAGCCATTTGCTGCCCTCGATCGTGTCCATGAAATGACGCTCGACGGAATCGCCCGGCGCCAGTGCCACGTTATATCCGCCTTGTACCATGCGCGTGCAGCCGCACTTCCCTAACAATCCTTTGACAGCGACGGTAATCGAGAGCTGAGGCGCGGTCTGATGCGCGTGCAACGCCGCGAAGAGGCCCGCGCCGCCCGAGCCGAGTATCAGGATATCCGTCCGGATGTGCGCGATATTCATTTGACGTGTACTCCAAGACTCGTGAGCACGGCCGCGCGACGGTCCGCTGCATCGTGCTTCACTGCGTCGTAAAGACTCCCGCCGTGGCTATCCATCGCCACCAGCAAGGGACCGAAGTTGCTGATCCTGAATCGCCACAAGGATTCGGGATTGAGATCGTCGAGATCGACGGCTTCGATCTGCTCGATCCACGTCGTCTCGAGCGCGGCCGTGCCGCCGATGATCGCGAGATAGACGCCGCCCAGTTCGCTGAACGCCGCTTGCGACGCTTCGCGCAGGCCGCCTTTGCCGACGATCATGCGCACGCCGTATTGCTCCATCAGCGGCCGCGTGAAGCGCTCCATCCGGTCCGATGTCGTCGTGCCGATACAGACCGGCTGATAGCCCGCAGGAAATTCGTCGCTGACGGGAACCTTGCGCACGTTCGGTGCCGTGTGAATGACGGCATGACCGCGAAGATCGAAATGCGTCGTGCGCCCTCTGTCGAACATATGAATTTGCGTCGCGTCCCGAATGCCGTAAAGCGTTCGATGCAATGTCACCGTATCGTTCACACGCAACTGCCGGATCTGTGTCTCGTCGACGGGCGTGAATAGATCGTAGTGGGCCATTTTCAGAAACCGTATGAAAGTCCGTCGGTAGAGAACACGGCTTTTGCGCGCCGCGCCGAATGGCATTGCATGTTCACTGCAATGGGATTCATCGTGATGTGCGTCGAAGCGAGTTCGATGTGAACGGCGAATGCCGTGCTGTCGCCGCCCAGACCTTGCGGACCGATGCCGAGCTGATTCACGGCTGCCGACAGTTCCTCTTCGAGCGCCGCGCCGTCGGGATCTTCGCAACGTGTGCCGAGCGCGCGCGTAGCCGCCCGCTTCGCGAGTGCAATCGAAAGATCGGACGTGCCGCCGAGTCCGACACCGACAATCGTCGGCGGACAGGTCTTGCCGCCCGCAGAGAGCACGCAATCGACGACGAAGGTCTTGATCGCATCGATTCCTTCGGAAGGCACGGCCATCTTCAGAAACGAATTGTTTTCTGAGCCGCTGCCTTTAGGCACCATTTCGATGGCCGCCATATTCGCGTCGCCGGAAAAGTCGATGTGAATGACGGGTACTTCGATGCCGCAAGACGTGTGATTGTTCTTGCGCGTCAAAGGATGTACGACCGACGAGCGCAGCGGATGCTCACGCGTCGCTCGCTCACAACCCTTGCGAATCGCGGCCTTGAGTTCGACCCCGTCGAACTCGACATTGCGACCGATCACGACGTTGTAGATGGGAATTCCCGTGTCCTGGCAAAGCAGGTTGTCGGTTCCCTCCGCCACCTGAATGTTCGTACGCATCGTTTCGAGCACGCGCCTTGCCACAGGCGACGTATCGGTTGTCACGAGCCTGTCGATGCCCTGCTTCACATCCGGCGGCAGCATTTTGAGCGCGCGGATATAAAGCTCTTTAGACGCTTCCTCGACAGCGCCGAGATCCAGTTTCATGATCATTTCCTCCCGGATAGCGTTTCGAATCCAGACCTGGCCGGCTTCGCAAACGCGGCATCAGTACTTCAGTGCATGAGTGCAAGCAGAAACGCGAGGCCGGCACATGTGCTCGCTCCCAACCCCAGCGCGAGCCAGTTCTTTCGCAGCCCGGTCCAGGGAAGAAACTCGATCAGCAACAGCCGGATGCCGCCCATCAAATGAAGTGAGAGCAGGATCACGAGGCCCCATTCGCCGAACTTGAAAAGCGGCTGGTCAGCAACGCGAATGAAATTTTCGAGTGCGCCCTCGCCGGCAATCGACTGTCCAAGCGCCCAGAAATGAACGGGCAAAAACAGAGCAAGGCCGAGACCGGACAAGCGGTGTACGAGAAACGCCCAGTACGCCGGATGCGTACGCGCGCGATAGTCGTTCTTGCGCATCATGCGACGACTCCATAGACCGCGCGCAGTCCCATGAATGCCAGCAATGCGGAGATCGCAACGCTCGCCGCCACTGCGGATTTGCCGCGCCATTGCAACCACTCTTCCGCTATCCGCAGCAGACCGATGGGGACGTGAATCGCGCACGCGATCACGAACAACGTATAGAACGCGCCGAAGAACCAGTTGCCCTGCGTACGGCCAAGAATGGCAGTGGCACTCAGCCCCTGATGCACCGCGTACACGATGACGGCGATGTGAACCAATACGCAGCACGCGAGAACCGTCGCGCTCATTCTCTGCCAGTACCACAAACGCGCCTGCGTTTTCAGCGACATCGCGTTCATCACAACTCCCCTTCGAGCGCGGCCTTCATCGTCATCCGCTTCAGGCCCGCAATGCCAGCCGTCGGCGAGATGTGCTTGGGGCAACGCTCCGTGCAGGTCGCCTGCGTGTGACACGAATGGCATCCCGCATCGCCTGCCACCGCGCGAAGCCGTTCGGCACGCTTGCTGTCGCGCTCGTCGTTGACGAGCGTCCATGCGCGGTTGAGTGCGGCAGGCCCCAGGTAATCGGGACGCCAGGTCACGACATCGCACGACGAATAGCAGACGCCGCAGCCGATGCACTCGATACCCGCATCGGCCGCTTGCCGTCGAGGACTATCTGGCTGCACGCGCGCGAAGTCATCGCGACGCGTACGCTCCCCGCTGAACTGGCCTTTCGCCTGAACCCATTTATCGAAGAAGCGGCTCATGTCGGTCACGAGATCCTTGATCACGGGCAGATTCGACAGCGGCGCAATTTCAAGCTGATTGCCCGCTGCCACCTTTGCGACATGCGTGCGGCACGTCCACCGCGCCTTGCCGTTCACGTTCATCGCGCAGGAGCCGCACATCCCCACGCGGCACGCGAAGCGATAGGCCAGATCGGGTTGCAGGTGACGCTGGATATAGGTCACAACGTCCAATACGGTCTGACTTTCATGGCGAGGCACTTCGTAGGCGACCAGTTCGCCATCCGTGCGACCTCTCCAGACCTTGACCTGTAGTGTGTCCATATCGACAGTGCCTTTAATGAGGAATGACCCATGCAATAGCCAATAGCGGCTTGTCAGTCACTAGTGTTCTGCATCCTCAGATAAAGGAAAAGCGAATATTTCTTGGCTTGAGAGAAAGGATTGCTTTCTTCAGGCGAGCGCGCGACGGCTCGACAACAAAGAGCCGCTTATGAGCGAGGTGTCTTGCAGGAAACTTCAAGAAGGAACGACGCGGCATGCCCGCCCAATAGCGAGATCACGCCAGCATTCCGATTGAAGAGCGGACGATGAGATTGGCGCCTGCCAGAATCAGCACGGCCCAAAGAAGCGTCGACACTCTGGCGGCGGGCACTCTGCTGCGCAATAACGCGCCCGCTGCGAGACCGAGTGCGCCGCAAGGCAGGAGCCATCCTGCCAGCGGCAACACTACCGGGTTCTTGTACAAGCCGGAGGCACTGAATAGAAAAAGCCGCGCAACAGCAGTCGCGGTGATCAGCGTGCTGACGGTTGCGCGTCGCTGGTCGGCGTCACGCAGCCGCCCCGCGAGATAAATCGTATAGACGGGTCCGCCCGTGCCGAATACGGCTGTCAGGCATCCGCCGCCGAGCCCCAAAGGCAGCGCCCAGCCTGCGCCCAGCGCGCGAAATTCACCGCTCGACATGATTCGCCATGTCGAATACACGAGCAGGCAGACACCCAGTATGAGTTCGAGCGGCTTTTCCGGCGCGGAGACGAGTACGGTCACGCCGAGCACGAGCCCGATGCAAAGCCACGGACCTATCTTGCGAAGCTCGCCGATCTGCACGTCTTTCAGATTGCGTATGCCGACGAGCAGTCCCGCCATCAGATCCAGTATCAGCATGATGGGCGTGGCCGTCTTCAATGGAATGAGCTGGGTCAGCATCGGAATCGCGACGATCGACGAACCGAACCCCGTCATGCCGTACACGAGATACGCAAGCGCGACGATCACACCCGACACGGCTATCGAAGCAATGTCGATTCCGATCGTGGACAGAGCAAGATACGCATGATCAAGCATCGGTGCATTGCCTCGTGGTATCGGGTTCCATCGGGGTTCCTTTCCACGAGTCATTATGAAAGCGATGTTGATAAAGAAAAATCCAATAATGGTTTTCCTTAGCACAAGGAAAACTTTCGCTTTTGTATCATGCGTTCAATCCAATTGATCGCACTACCGCGTCGACGCGCGGCCTGACATATCGTCATGCCTTCGATCAGAACCCTGAAAATCTTCCTCACAGTCGCCCGTTGCGGCACATTCGCGGCGGCGGGTTCCGAGGTCGGCCTCACGCCCGCCGCGATCGGCCTTCAGGTTCGCGCGCTCGAAGACGAGCTCAAGGTGCAACTCTTCGATCGAAGCGCACGCGCGGCCGTGCTCAATTCCGTCGGCCGTGCGCTGATTCCCGATGTGCAGGAGATCGTGCGCCGCTATGAACTACTCGAATCCGCAGTGGGTGGCGGCGAAATGTCGGGCACGGTGACGATGGGCGCGCTCGTATCGGCATTGATGGGTTCGTTTGCCGATGCGCTATGGTCGATCCGTCAACGCTATCCCCGGCTCGATGTGCACCTGTTTGCGGGCATGTCGAGCGACTTCGCGCGAAAAGTGGAAACGGGCGAACTGGATGCAGCGGTCGTCACGCAATCACCCCGCGCGCTTGCTTCCAATCTTCTATGGACGCCGTTGTATTCGGAGCCGATGATTCTGATCGTCCCGAGAAACCCGCACTTCGATTTGCCGCGCAACCAGAACGACATATTGCGTGAAGCGCCGTTCATGCGCTTCGACAGAAGCACGTGGACGGGACATCTCGTGCAGGACGTATTGAATCAGTGCGATACGCTCGTCAACGAGGCGATGGAACTGAACTCCGTCGAAGCCATCATCGAGCTGGTTCGGCAGGGCTTCGGCATTTCAATCGTGCCGAAGCTCGCCAACGTCGCGTGGGCCAATGACCAGAAGCTGCAGGTGATGCCTTTGAATGGCGTCGAAGTACTTCGTCACGTCGGTTTGCTCGAACGCGCGCGGCACAACCGCATGGCATTCACCGACGCGATCAAAGGGTTCTTCAATACGCCGTTGCGTCCGTCATGAACGCGAGCGACGCGAGCGACACGCGTGCGCGCGTCTTTACAGATAGCTGCACACGTAGTCGAGCGTTTCGATCACGTCGATATCGAAGCGGCTCTTGCCGGGCACTGAGAACGACTCGCCTGCGCGATAGGTCTTCCACTCGTCGCTGCCTTCGAGGCGGATGCGACATTGGCCCGCCTGCACTTCCATGAACTCCGGCGCATCGGTGCCGAAGTTGAGCGTGCCGGGCAGGATCACGCCGAGCGTCTTGCGGCTGCCGTCGGCAAAGAGAACGGTGTGCGACACGCACTTGCCGTCGAAGTAGACGTTGGCCCGTTTGATAACGGAAACCTGATCGAATTGCGTTGCGGCCGTCATGGCGGTCTTCCTGTTGTCGTCGCGAATGGATGGAGTCGCGCCGCATCGCGATCCGCACGGCGCGAGCCCGCCATCATACAGGCGATTCGCGCAGTACAAATGCGCGATTCATTCCTGGGCTTTGATTCCTTCGACTCCCCTCGCATCAGAGGCCGCCCGTGACGGCTCGACTGAAGTCGAGCAGTGATCACAGTTCCCCGGCGGCCGTCCGACGAACGCATGAAAGGCGGCTCGCGACGATAAACATCATATGAATAGAACGGCCTCAATTACGGGTTTCCCCGCGTCAGGTCTTGCCCGTGGCGCGCCGTTATACCCATCGGGCAGCTGTTATCAGCCGCCACGAAAACCCGCTGCGTCAGCAACCGCCAATATCAGCGACACCGGCAATAAGCAGCAAGAAGCAGCAACGATCAGCCACAACACGCAAGCCTCGACCCCAGCCGCAGCAAACCGACCATCCTGACTTCATCATGACTCTCAACAAGAAACTCGCCTCGATGATTGCGATCCTCTGGATCGGCCTGATCCTCATTGGCGCGTTCGGCGCGTGGCAGAACCGCTCGTCGATGATTTCCGACCGCCGCGACCAGTTGACCACGCTCGTCGAAGAAGCGAACGCGATCGTCAACCACTACTACACGCTGTCGCAGCAGCACGCGATGCCCGAAGCCGACGCGAAGAAGCAGGCGCTCGACGCGGTCTCCGCGCTGCGTTACGGCACCGACGGCTATTTCTCCATCAACGACTCGCAGCCCGTCATGCTGATGCATCCGTTCAAACCGGCTCTCGTCGGCAAGAACCTGGCGGATTTCGCGGACCCGGCGGGGAATCACCTTTTCGTCGATATCGTGAAGGCGGCGAACCAGGGCAAGGGCGGCTTCGTCGACTATCTGTGGTCGAAGCCCGGCAGCGACGCGCCCGTCGCCAAGACGAGCTACGCGATGCGCTTCGCGCCGTGGGACTGGGTGATCGTCACGGGGATGTACATGGACGACGTGCAGAGCGCGTTCTACGCGGATCTCGTGCGCTGGCTCGCGATCACGTTCGCGCTCGGCGCGCTCGCGACCGTCGCGATGGTGCTCGTGCTGCGCAGCGTGAAGCAGACGCTCGGCGGCGATCTCGAAGTGGCCGTCGAAGCGGCGCAGCGCATGGCGCGCGGCGATCTCGCGACGCCCGTCCCCGTCGCGCATCACGACGGCGCGAGCCTGCTGCACGCGCTGCGCACGATGCAAAAAGGTCTCGTCGATACCGTCTCGCGCGTGCGCGCCGGCACCGAGAACATCAACGTCGGCGCAAGCGAAATAGCGGCGGGTAACACCGATCTGTCGCAGCGCACGGAACAGCAGGCGGCCGCCCTCGTGCAGACGGCATCCAGCATGGACGAGATGACGTCGAACGTGAAGCAGAACGCCGACAGCGCCGCCACGGCCGCTCACCTCGCAAGCCAGGCCGCCGACGTCGCGACACGCGGCAGCCGCGTCGTCGATGACGTCGTTCGCACGATGGGCGACATCACGAACAGTTCGCGGCAGATCGGCGACATCATCGGCGTGATCGACGGCATCGCGTTCCAGACCAACATTCTTGCGCTGAACGCTGCCGTCGAAGCGGCGCGCGCCGGCGAACAGGGCCGCGGCTTTGCCGTCGTCGCGGCGGAAGTGCGCAGCCTCGCGCAACGCTCGGCGACGGCCGCGAAGGAGATCAAGGCGCTGATCGAAACGTCGACGGGCAGCGTCGACGAAGGCGCGTCCCTCGTCGCGAACGCCGGTTCGACGATGACGGAGATCGTCACATCGGTGCGCCGCGTGAACGAGATCCTCGAAGAAATCAGCCATGCGTCGCGCGAGCAGAGCGCGGGCATCGAGCAGGTGAATCGCGCCGTCGGCGAAATGGATCAGGTCACGCAGCAGAATGCGGCGCTCGTCGAGCAGGCGGCCGCAGCCGCGCATTCGCTGAAGGACCAGGTCGGCGTGCTGCGCGAGGCGATTTCGAGTTTCTCGCTGCCCGCGTGAGTGTGCTAACGGCGTTTGCCCTGTGCGCGGCGCTCGACGCGGCCAGGGCCGGTCAAGCCAGGGCCAGTCAATAAAACGCAGCCTGCAAAAAGGCAGTCGACAAAAAGAAGGCGCTCATCGCGAGCGCCTCTTCAACACGCCGCGTCGGAGACGACGCATAAGTTGAACGGGCGATCCGTCCGATTTTTCAATTCCACATTGCCCGCATTCCGCCCGATGTGAGCGCGGCCGCACGGAGCGCACGGCTCCGAAGCGGCCCTCTTCCATCGCGATTCCTTGCGCGAAACTCGCGCCGAGATTACGTTCTTATTACAATCCGTTCCACGTTCACTGTGGACCGGTCATCGGAACGGCCGGCTTCGCCCTCATGACACGCAAGCAAAACCACGACCCGTACGCGCCCGTCGCGAAGAATCCCGTCCTCGTCGCGCGGCTGCCGATGTGGCGTTCGAAGCTGATCGTGATCCTCGTGTTCGCGGCGTTCGCGTCGCTGATCGGCCGCGCGCTGTGGGTGCAGGTCGTCAATCGGGACTTCTACGTCGAGCAGGGGCAAAAGCGCTATCAGCGGACCATCGAACTCGATGCGACGCGTGGGCGCATCGTCGACCGGCATGGCGCGATGCTCGCCGTCAGTCTCGCGACGTATGAAATCTGGGCGTCGCCGAAACTGCTCGACGATGCCGCTCATGCGCCGCTCGCGAAGCTGCTCGACATGCCGCGCGCGGAACTCACGCGCCGCGTATCCGGCGACAAGAGCTTCGTGCTGCTCAAGCGCCAGGTCGATGCGCAGACGGCCGCGCATATCGACAAGCTCGACCTCGCAGGCATCACGCGCATCGCCGATTCGAAGCGCTTCTATCCGGAAGGCGAAGCGGCCGCGCACGTGGTCGGCTTCACCGATATCGAGGACAACGGGCAGGAAGGCATCGAGCTCTCGGCGAACGAGATGCTCACCGGCGAGCCGGGCGAGCGCGAAGTGATTCGCGATCGTCTCGGGCGCGTGGTCTCCGATACGCGGCCGCTCACGCCCGCGCAAAACGGCGCGACCGTGCATCTGACCATCGACCGCCGCATCCAGCAGCTTGCGTATGCGCAGCTCAAGACGGCCATCGCGAAGCACAGCGCGCAGGCGGGCAGCGTCGTCGTGCTGGACTCGCGCAACGGCGAGATTCTCGCGCTCGCCAATTACCCGAGCTTCGATCCGAACGACCGCGCGCGGCTCACGGGGCATCAGCTGCGCAACCGCGCCGTCGTCGATACGTTCGAGCCGGGCTCGACGATCAAGCCGCTGGTGGTCGCGCTGTCGCTCGATCGCGGCCTCGTGCGGCCCGATTCGATGATCGATACGGCACCGGGCTGGTACAAAATCGGCCCGAACGTGGTTCACGACACGTCGAATCATGGACGCATGACGATCGCCGAGGCGTTGCAGAAGTCGAGCAACATCGCGCTCGCGAAGCTCGCGCTGAACCTGCCCGCCGAGACCATCTGGGACAAGTATCAGGAGTACGGACTCGGGCGCGCGCCGCAACTGACGTTTCCGGGCGTCGCGGCGGGCCGCGTGCGACCGTTCGCGCGCTGGCGCCCGATCGAGCAGGCGACGATGGCGTATGGCTACGGCCTGTCGACGTCGCTGTTGCAGATCGCGCAGGTGTACACCGCGTATGCGGGCGACGGTACGCTGCACCCGGTCAGCCTCATCAGCGATCCGGCGCGTTCCGCCGCACGAGGCGATGGCCAGCGCGTCACGACGCCCGCGACGGCTGCGGCAATCCGCTCGATGCTCGAAATGGCGACGGGCGCGGGCGGCACGGGGCGCGCGGCGAATGTGGACGGCTATCGCGTCGGCGGCAAGACGGGGACGGCGCGCAAGCAGGTCGGCGCGACGTATGCGAAGAACCGCTACCGGTCGCTCTTCGTCGGCATGGCGCCGATGAGCGATCCGCGTGTGATCGTCGCCGTGATGATCGATGATCCGGCGGGCCGCGCGTTCTACGGCGGCACGGTCGCGGGGCCGGTGTTCAGCGCGGTGACGGGCGGCGCGTTGCAATTGCTCGGCGTGCCTCCCGATGCGCCTGTGACGGTGCCTGCATCGGAGGCCACGCATGCGCCCGACGTGTGACGCTTGCCATGCCGCACTGTCGGCACGCGCGTTGTCTCGTCACGCGCGCCTTCGTACAAGCGCTCGCAAATCGCTTGCGACTTCATCCATCACCGGCTGCCATTGCGCGAACTGCCGCTGCCGGTAGAGCGTGGCCGTCGGATACCACGGACTGTCGCGCCCGTCCGTCATCCACGTCCAGTACGGGTTGACGTCGAGCAGCACCCACGTGCGCCGACCGAGCGCGCCCGCGAGATGCGCCGTCGACGTGCATACGCTGATCACCAGATCGAGTTCGCTTATGCAGGCCGCCGTGTCGTCGAAGCTGCGCCATTCGTGCAGCGACGCGTTGCCGGGCGCAAGCTCGCAGGCCTGCTTCGCGTGAGCGAGCGCGTCGTCCCAGTGCTGCGACTCCTTCAGCGCCTGCGCGAGATTGCCGTGTGCAAGCGCGCTGCGCGGATCGAGTTCGACCGCCCTCATCGCGGCAGCGAGCGATCCTTCGACATCGAAGCACGCGCGCCGCGCGCCCATCAGATTGATCCACGCGCTGAAATCCGCGGGGTCCGCGGCGACGGCCGCTTCGAGCAACTGCCGCTCCTCTTCGGGATCGCCGCCCGTGCGGTTGAGCGCGATCGCGAGATTCGTGCGCAACCGTGGTGACGCCGGATCGATCGCGAGCGCATGGCGATACGGCGCAAGCGCATCGCGATGCCGGTTCGCGCTTTGCAGCGCGTAGCCCAGGCGCACGCTTGCCGCCGCGTCGTGCGGTTCGAGTTGCGCGATCGTTTCGACGAGCGATATGGCTTGCGCGATCTGCTGTTGTTGAAGCAGATCGACCATCATCCTGTCGATCGAAGCGCGATCCGTCGGATGAAGATGTGCGGCCGCTTCAAGCCACAGCGAACGCGCACGCGCATCGCCGCTCGACTGCGCGGCGGCGGCCTGGCGAAGAAAAGTCAGAAACGGATCGAAGATCGGCTGCATATGCGCTGAACGAAGCGTTGACCTGTGCGCACGACGTGGTGCGCGCGGCATGGACGGATGCGAGTTGCACATTGTCCGATGCGACCGCACAGCGACGCGTAAAGAATCGTCAACGCGCGCTGCTCTTCCAGGCGCGGCTTCTCGCAATCGCACCGCTTTCAAACGGCGTCGGCGCCTAAAGTTGCCTCCCGCGCCGCCGATATTCCAGCAGAGGCCAACAACGCTTCATTCCCTTGCTTCAGCGCTCCCCGTCATCAGTCCGCTTCGTGCGCCGACGCCCGTGAGGCCGCTTGACGCGCATCGCGGTCCGACACGCCGGCACGGTCACCGATGTCCTGCCCCATCGCCGGCGACACCGAAAGGACACCTGCGATGGGCAGCCAGCGCTCGAAACCGATAGCGGCACGCGTCGCGATTTTTGCGTTGCCGATCGCGCTGCCGATTGCGCTGCCGCTTGCCGCGACGCTCGGCGGCTGCGGCGGCGGAGGCGGCGACAGCGCGCCCGCGTCGAACACGGCCAAGGGCGCGCCCACCACGACGGGCACGTCAGCGCCCGCCGGCAACGCTATCGTGCTGCATGCCGCGTGCTCGTCGTGCTCCGCAGCCGACGATTCGACTTACACGGGCAGCGGCACGGCCGTCTGGCAGGCGATCAACACGAATGCATCGGCGATCGACGTGCCCGTCAGCATCAAGGGACTATCGGGGCAGAACGTGACGCTCGTCTTCACGAACGAAGGCGCGAGCGCGCAGCGGATGCCGACCATCGCGTTGAATGCGTCGAGCGCGAACATGTCCGCGTCGGTCATGCGCGCGCAGTCGCTGGCGGCTGCCACGGCAACCGCAACGGCAACGACCACGAGCGGCGAAAATCCGACGCTGGCCGCTATCCGCGACTTCAACTATCAGGGCTGGGCCACGCTCGCGACGAAACAGGTCGCGCCGACCGCGCTCTATTCGACGAACGGCACGGGCACATCGACGACGACATACAACGTCGGCGATACGCGTACGTTCTATTACGCCGATTACTCGCCGCGCACGACGACACTCGCGCAGACGATGAGCACGTCCAACGGCACTACGGTCAATCTGTGGGTCGAATCGGCCGAGCTGGGTGCGGCGAAGATTTCGCCGCAAATCATCGACACGCTGATCATGAAGTATGCGCAGCCGGGCGGCATCTACGACATGCTGACGCGCATCGGCGGCCCGCTGTATGGTCCCAATGACCAGACGAGCCTGATCGACGGCACGCATCAGCCCATCGATCTCGTCGTGATGAACTTCGACCACAACAATCTTCCATACGGACTGATCGGCTACTTCTGGGCGCTCAACGACTTCAGGAACGGAGCGGGCCAGCTCGCGTACAGCAACGAATCGATCTCGCTGTATCTGGACTCGGAGACGCTCTATCTCGGCGGCACGTTCGGCATGGACCAGATGCTGACGACGATGGCGCACGAGAGCATGCACATGCAGAACTTCTATCGGCGTGCGGTGCTGATGGGCGCGCAATATGCATTCGAGCCGTGGCTCGAAGAAATGACGGCGATGATGATGGAGGACTGGGCGAGCGGCACGATCGTGCCCGGCTACAACGCGATCCGCGACATGCGCTTCATCACGTACATGACGTATGCGGGCCACGGCAGCTACAACTGTGGCCTCACGACGTGGACACCCTATGGCGCGGATTGCGAAAGCTATGCGGTGAACGGCTCGTTCGGCGGCTATCTGAACCGTCAGTTCGGTTTGACGTTCTATCAGTCGCTGCTGAACAACAAGAACCACACCGTTTCGCTCGATATCCTCGACGACGTGATCGGCAACGCGGAGGCTGGCGCAACGGTGGCCTCCGAATTGCGCGATTTTGCAGATGCGGCGAGCGGGCTGATTCCGTTGTCGTCGAATGTGCGCGGCTTCACGTTCCCGGCTCGCAGCGAAGGAGGTTTCACGCTGCCCGCGATCGACCCCGCTTCGCTGTCGAACGGCGTGGCGCGCGCTCTGCCCACGACGGTTCCCGCCTCGCTCGCCGTGCTCGGCGCATTCCCCGTCGTGCGTCCGCATGTGAGCGGCACGTACAGCGAAACGGTGCATGTGCCGGCGGGCACGACGCTGTCCGTTGTAATCGACTGATACGCACGACAACGCACAACGACTCGCGACGGCATCGTGCATGCGTGCTTTAATCGCTCGAATGGACTGCCAGCGATAACGGTCCCCACGATGCCCACGATGCTCAGACGCACTGCGATGCTCGCCGCAATGGTGCTGATGCAAACCGCCTGCGCCGCGACGATGCAACCGACGATGCAACAGGGCGACGCCGTCGATCTTTCGGGACGGCTCGCGCTGCGCGGCAACGAGCCGTTTATCTATCCCGTCGTCTACGATGCGCGCGGCGTGTTCGAACTCGAAGGCATCACGCGCGAACGGGCGCTCTCGTTGCAGAACCAGCAGGTGAAGGTTCACGGCACGATCACACGCGTCGATAACGCCGATACGCAACACGTGCAACTGCCCGCCGTGCGCGTCGAATCGCTCGACATTGTGCCGTCTGCTGACGCCACGTCGTCATCGCCCGCGCCGCCGGCGCGATGACGCTCCGCTTCCTTCCGTAAGTACGATGCAAGACAAACTCCATCCGCGCCGACGTTGCGCGGACATGCATTGACGATTTGACAATCGACGCCTTTCACAAAGCTGTCCGACGATGACAGCGACGAAAGTTACACGACTCCATAAGTTCACACCTGTTTGATTCAATCTGGTCGCGTCGGCATAGTCGACACGCGGCCCGCATCGCCATGCCGATCGTCACGCGTCTGATCGGCGCGCTCACGATACGAGCGGCCTGAAACACATCAACAGTTCATTCCCGGGAGCTACGTCATTATGTTTCGCCGGGCATCGATAGCCGTTCCCTGCGCGGGGTTGGCACTGTCGCTCGTCGCATGCGGCAGCGATCACAACAACTCGACCGCGCTGAACTCGATGTTCGACTTCTCGAACGGCGGCAAGAACCCGACGCTGTTGCTCGACCAGACGCAAGGCGCGCCCGTCAGCCCGGTGCCCGTCATCTGAGGCACGCATCGAGCGCGTCAGGCGTCTAGCAGCATGGCCGTGTTGCAGCCGGGAAACCGGCGCAACGCGACGCTTTCGTTTTCGAGGCGCGGCCTGTGCGGCGCGTCTGTCCCGAATCAGTCATTGCATCGCGATCGAATATGACCGAGCTCTCTACGCCGTCAGCGAATCCCGCGCCTCTCGCGCCCAACAACGCCCCGAGCGGTTCGCCGTACGGCTCGCGGCGCCGCGCGCTCGCGCTGTGTGCCGCGGCCGTCGTCGTCGTGGCGCTCGGCGCGTGCGGATTCGCCATCGCGTATCCGCAGTACATGCCCGACGCCATCGGCGAAATCGTCGAGGACATGACGGGCGCCAATGCACATCCCGTCGCATTGCAGCGCCCGTCCGTCGCGCCGCTCTCCGCTGTCGCAATGCTCGGCAAGGAGATCTTCTTCGACACGTCGCTGTCGGCGTCCGGCAAGCAGTCGTGCGCGACGTGCCATAGTCCCGCGCACGCGTATGGCCCGCCCAACGATCTCGCCGTGCAGATGGGCGGCGAGCACATGACACTGCAAGGCTACCGGCCGCCGCCTTCGCTGATGTACCTGTACCGTCAGCCGAATTTCAGCATCGGCCCCGACAGCGCGGAAAACGACGACAACCCCGCCAACCTCGCGCAGCTCGCAAGCCAGGCAGCGGGCACGCAACGCGCGCAAAAGACGGCGGGCGCGGCGCCCGCGGCGGCGGAAATGGTGCCGCAGGGCGGGCTCTTCTGGGACGGGCGTGTCGATACGCTGCAACAGCAGGCGTCCGGCCCGATGCTCAATCCCGTCGAGATGGCGAACAAGGACGACGCCGAAGTGCTCCACAAGCTACAGAACGCGCGCTACGCGAAGACGATGATGCAGCTGTTCGGCCCCAACATCTTCAAGGACCAACGGCTCGCCGTCGCGGAGGCGATGTTCGCCGTCGCGCGCTATCAGATCGAGGACCCGTCGTTCCATCCGTACACCAGCAAGTACGACTACTGGCTCGAAGGCAAGGCGCGTCTGTCGCAAGCCGAACTGCGCGGACTGCACCTTTTCAACGATCCCGACAAGGCCAACTGCGCGGGCTGCCATCTGTCGAAACCGGGCCGCGACGGCCTGCCCCCCATGTTCACCGACTTCCAGTACGAAGCGCTCGGCGTGCCGCGCAATACGGCGCTGACGCAGAACCGCGATCCGCACTTCTTCGACATGGGCATCTGCGGCCCTTTCCGCACCGACCTGAAGGATCAGACGCAATACTGCGGGATGTTCCTCACGCCGACGCTGCGCAATTCGGCGACGCGTCACGCGTTCTTTCACAACGGCATCTACAACAATCTCGACGACGTGATGGCGTTCTACAACGCACGCAATACCGATCCCGTGCGCTTTTATCCGCGCGGCGCCGACGGCAAGCCGGAGAAGTACAACGACATTCCGCCTGCGTATCGCGCGAACGTCGACGTGAAGGATGCGCCGTTCGACCGCAAGTTCGGCGAGCAGCCGGCGATGACCGATCAGGAAATGCGCGACATCGTCGCCTTCCTGCATGCGCTGACCGACGGTTATGGCGAGCAGCACTAGCAACTGGCCTGCGCATCCGCGAACGGCGGAGCCACCACTTTTAAGGCTCGTTTAATTCTTTCCTGTGAACATGCGGCTCAACATCCCCTGTTGAGCCGCCTGAGCATCGGCGGCGTTTTTTTATCCGCCCGGGGGTGACGCCTTCCGTTGCAACTCTTTGCATGGGACGGGAGTGGGTGCTCAAGCCGCGAACTCCCGTCCACCGCGCTGCATGGGATCGGATTGAGTGCTTTGCATGGGGCTGGAGTAAGTGCTGAAGCACTAACTCCAACCGACAGCTAAAGCGCCAACTCCGATCGACCGCGCTGCATGGGGCTGGAGTAAGTGCTGAAGCACTAACTCCAGCCGACACAGGAGATATACGATGGTCGAAGATACGGTGCTCGAACATCTGCGCGCGCTGCACGGCAACGCGCAAACGCTCACGATCCGCAGCTGCACCGTTTCGCCGCCGATGCAGCATCCGTGGGGACGCTCGTACCGGCTCGTCGAATGGACCTTCAGGCACGACGTTGAATCCTGCCGGCGCGTCGTGCCTGCCGAGAGCACGCCTCGTCAAATCGCCGAGGCCGTAATGTCGCACGTGCCCGGGCGGCGCTTCTGCCAGCCTGGCGGATAGATTGCGCGCCGCACAGCGCAAGCCGCTCGATGCGCGGGCCGCGTGCGTTGCACGCCGGGTCGCCGTTTTTCATCACGCAGTCCTCCATGCGGACATCGCCGGCCGCGCTTGCGCCGGCGGGAACACATTCCACGATCCGTCGTCGTGACGGAAGAAGAAGATCGACAGCAGCCCGCCGGGACGCGCGGCCTCGACGCACACGCAGCGCCGATGCATCTGCGTGCGGCAGAAGCGAACGACGCGCGCAGGCATCGCGGGCGTGGGCGCGAGCCATTTGTCGACGGCCCAGTGCAATGTCTTTTCGGTCGGGCTCATGGTGGTCTCCTTCGCGTCTTTGTGTGCTTCAAACTTCAAATGCCGGGTTCATACCGCCGGGTTCATACTGCGTTAACCACGGCGTGGCCGATTTTCATCCGGTTGCGGACGAAAGCGCTCACGAGGCACAGCAGCGCATGCACGCCCGCGCGCGGATGTGTGAAGCATTCGTGAACCTGTTCGCTGCGGCTTTCACCGAGCAGGCACCATGCGCAGAAGTGCTCGCAGTTGTTCGTCAGCAGGCGATAGCGGTTTTCGCCGAGGCGCGTACGGGCGCGCAGCACGGTTTCTTCGCCGGAAAACTTCGGGAACGGATGCGGACGCACGGCGACGGCGTGACCATCGGCGAACTGTTCGAGCGGCACTTCTTCGACGGGACCGCGATGCGCCGACTTGGCGAAACCAGCGTAGTGAATGACCTTGCCGTTGCCCGCATAAATGCCGTGGTGTTCATAGCCGCGGCGTTGCGTGATGAGGTGAGCACCGAGAGCGGGTTCGTCATCGGAACCGCCGAACGCGACATCCGCCGATGCATAAGCGGCCGCGCGGTTTGCGCCTTGTTCACTGCTTGATTGTTGGAGGTTGCGGTTCATGGCTTTGGTCCAGCTATCCGATTCAAAAGGCCAACACTGTTGCCGACTCTTTTGCATCAAGCGGACCAGGCGAATCAAGCCATTGATTTAACGATAGATTTCCTCCGAAAGAGCAACTTGCAGGCGCGCTGTGTATGGATGATCCCAACAGGAATTCGGGCAGTAGTGTTGCGCCGACACCATCACTTTGCGTGCAGCCGCGACGCCCGGAGCCGCGCGCAAGGTGTTGGCTTCCCCACCTTTTGCGGCCGCCGTTAGTCGGGCCGCCGCCAACGCAACGAGTCGCCCGCATGCCGCGCAATCAGAGGGCCGTCGCCGTCATGCCGCGCCCAGCAACGATCGGCAAGAAAGCTCGCGAGCGTGAAGCAAACTGGCATAGGCCTTGCACTTTAACCGGCATCACGCATCATTCTCTGACTCGCGGCCTCATGACTGATGGCCCATCGGGAGACACGTCATGGCATCCATCAACATCAGCGACCTGCCCCTCAACCTCGCACTCGATCGCAAGGCAATGTCCGCGATCAGCGGCGGCGGTGGCGCTCCGTGGGTATTCGGCTGGATCACGCCGTTCGTGCAGAACACACCGAGCGTCGGCCCCGTCGTGAACCTGTACGACGTCACGAACAACTTCTATGCTAACCAGATGATCAACCAGTTCCAGACGGTCAACGTCCAGAACACGGGCAACAACTCGAACGTCATTACCGCTCCTGACGAACGAAGCCTGAACCGGGCTTAGATGCCGTGACCTGTATCAGTCAATTCCGGTGGGCGTCGGCGGCACGCTCCGACACCGGCCGCGTGCGCGAGATCAACGAGGACGCCTGCCTCGATGAGCCGCGACGCGGCCTTTGGGCCGTGGCCGACGGCATGGGCGGCCACGCCGTCGGCGATCTCGCGAGCCAGCTCGTCGTCGGAATACTCGCGCAGCTACCGGACGTAGCGGGCATCAAGCAGTCCATCGCCCAGGCGCGCACGTGCCTGCAAGACGCGAACCGCCAGTTGCGCGAAGAGGCGAGCCGCCGGCAGGTGCCGCGCATCGGCACCACCGTCGTCGTGCTGCTCGCATGCGACCGCTTCTGCGGCTACCTGTGGGCGGGCGACAGCCGCATCTATCTGTTGCGTGCAGGGCAGTTGCGCCAGCTGACGCGCGATCACAGCCAGGTGGAAGAGCTGCGCCGCTCCGGTTATCTGACGGAAGAAGAAGCGCGCAATCATCCCGCGCACAACATCATTACGCGCGCGGTCGGCGCAACCGATCATCTCGATCTCGACGAAGACGCGATCGAAGTCGCGGACGGCGACGTGTTCCTGCTATGCAGCGACGGCCTGAGCAACGAAGTGACGGACGAGGAGATTCACAAGACGCTCTCCACCGTCGATTGCCTGCATGCCCCCGGCGAACTCGTCGATATGGCGCTGGCGCGCGGCGGCCGCGACAACATCACGGCCATCGTCGTGCAGGCCGAAGACCCGCATGCGTCAGACAAGACGCTGCTCAATCCGGCGCCCTGATACGACGCTTCGTTTTGGTCATTGTGTTGCGTCATTGCGCTTCGTCGTTGGCTTCCGCCTCGTCCTTGCGCGCATTGGCCTGCGCATGCTGGCGGCGAAAATCCTTCGAATGCAGCCCGTGCTTCTTCAGCAGCATCTGAAGATGCGAGCGGTTCATGTCGACGCGCCGCGCCAGTTCCGCGACCGTGCCGCCCACTTCCTGCAAACCGCGCTGCAAGAACGCCTTCTCGGCTTCGTCGCTCGCGGCGCGCTTCGCATCGCTGAGCGAAAGCAGGTTCGTCACGCTTGCTGCGCCGTTCGCGGTGTCGCTCGCCACGCCGGGCATCAACGAAGCAATTGGAGACGAAGGGCGCATGTCCGACGGCAAATGATCGACATCGGCGATATCGCCCGCGAGGCACGAAATGCGGTACATCACGTTGCGCAATTCACGGATATTACCCGGATACGAATAGGTCAGCAGAAAGTCCCTTAATTTAGGGGTTATTCTCACGGGACGGCGCTTGAGCACGCCCGCTGCCTCATCGCCGAAGTACTGGATCAGCAGCGAAATTTCATCGCGCCGCTCGCGCAACGGCGGCAGCGTCACATGAATAACGCTCAGCCGATAAAACAGATCTTCTCGGAACGTGCCCTGCTCGCTCAGCTTGCGCAAATTGCGATTGGTCGCGGCGACGATGCGCGTATCGACGCCGATCGGCTCGTCGGAACCCACGCGCTGTATTTCGTGCGCTTCCAGCACGCGCAGCAGTTTCACCTGCCCCGTCAACGGCAGCTCGCCGATTTCGTCGAGAAAGATCGTACCCGTATGCGCGCTTTCGAATTTGCCTTTGCGGTCGTTCGTCGCGCCCGTGAATGCGCCCTTGCGATGACCGAACAGTTCCGATTCCAGCAGGTTGTCCGGAATCGCGCCGCAGTTGACGGAGATAAACGGCTTGTCCGCGCGGCTGCCGTTCGCGTGAATGACCTTCGCCATCAGCTCCTTGCCGGTGCCGCTTTCGCCGTCGATCAAAACGGGCAGATCGGTCGGCGCGGCCTTCTCCGCGATTTCGAGCGCTTCAAGCAGCTTCGGGTTGTCGCCAAACGTGCCTTCGAAAATGAAGCTGCGCGCAAGCAGCGCCTGCCGCCGCGCGCCACGCGACTGGTCGCCGCGCAACGGCTCGACGACAGCCGCCTGCACGAAGCGCTCCTTGTGCGACATCTGCATCACTTCGTCGCGCAAGGAACTGGCCTGTTTCAGGACCTTTTCGATATCCGCGCGTTCGAGCCGCGACGACCAGCGCAGCGTCGAACGCAATATCTCGATCTTCTCGATCAATCCCGCGTACGAGAGGGCGGAACTGCTTTCTTCAGGTTGCTGGTCGAGTATCTTCATCACGCGCTCAACTGTTTCTGGACGAGCTGGTAATACATGCCCTTCCGGTTGACCAGTTCCTCGTGACGCCCCTGCTCGACGATCGCGCCTTCGTACAGCACGAGAATCTTGTCTGCGCGCATGATCGTGCTCAGACGGTGCGCGATGATGACGGCCGTGCGTCCCTTGAGGATGTCGTGCATGTTGCTGAGGATATTGCTTTCCGACTGCGTATCGAGCGCCGACGTTGCCTCGTCGAATACGAGCAGACGCGGATCGTGATACAGCGCGCGTGCAATGCACAGACGCTGGATCTGTCCGCCCGACAGGCCAATGCCGCGCTCGCCGACGATCTGTTCGTAGCCGAGCGGCAGCTTGCTGATGAACGCATGCGCGTCGGCCATCTTCGCGACTTCTTCGATGCGCCGCCGGTCGGGCGTATCGTCGCCGCTCGCGATGTTCTCGGCAATCGTGCCCGAGAACAGCAGATTGGACTGCATCACATAGCCGATCTGCGCGCGATAGAACGCCTTGTCGACCACATTCATGTCATAGCCGTCGACGGTCATCTTGCCGTCGCTCGGCGCATAGAAGCCGACCAGCAGCTTCGCGAGCGTCGTCTTGCCCGAGCCGCTTCTTCCGACTATTGCGACGAGTTCGCCCGGCTTGATGTCGAACGTGATGTTCTCGAGCACATACGCGCCCTCGTTTTCGCCATAACGGAAATAGACGCCATTGAGGCTGATCGCGCCTTGCAGGTCCGGCAGCATCACGCGCGAAGGCAGATCTTCCGGCTTCTGCTCGGGCTCGATATCGAGCACGTCGCCGAGGCGCTCCATCGCGACGCCCGCATCGTTCAGCATGCTCCACAAGCTGACGAGTCCCATCAGCGGCGTCAGCACGCTGCCCATGAATGCATTGAATGCGATCAACTGGCCAATCGTCATCTCGCGCGCAAGCACGAGATTCGCGCCGACCCAGAGAATCGCAATCGTCGTCGCGGCATTCAGCAACTGGCTGATAAAGCCGATCAGGATGTTGAACGCGTGCGCGCGGTACTGCACTTCGAGAGCTTTTGCGTACTTCTTCTCCCAGCGCAGACGCACGGGCCGTTCGATGCCCATGCCCTTTACCGTCTCGACGCCCGATAGCGCCTCCATCAGGAACGACTTCGAATCCGTTGCCGCCGAAAACGTCTCGCGCGCGTAGTTCTTGATCTTCGGCGTAGCGACAACCGTCAGAGCCGTGATGGGAATGACGAATGCGATCAGCACCATCGTCATCTTCGCGTTGTAGAAGAACATGATCGCGAAGTAGATGAACACCATCAGCAGATTGAGCGCCGTCGTCACCGTCGATTCCGTCAGGAACGCGCGGATCGTCTGGTTCTCCTGGAAGCGCGCGAAAATGTCACCCGTCTTGCGCTTTGCGAAGAACGAGAACGGCAGCGACATCGTGTGCTTGAAGAACTGCGACATCATCGCGAAGTCCATGTTGCGAACCATGAAGTTCGACAGGTACGCACGGATCATCGACATCAGTTGCGAGAACACATTCGAAATGATCAGACCGAGTATCAGCAGATGCAGCAGGCTGATGTTCTGATGCACGATCACGCCATCGAGGATATTCTGGATGATCAACGGCGGAATCACGCCCAGCACCTGAATCACGAACGTCGCGAGAAACAGATGCATCAAGATCTTTTTGTACGGCGTCAGATACGCGACGAAACGCAGCCACGGCGAGCGCGACGCCGATAGCTGCACGAGGTTCGGCCCCGGCGTGAACAGCAGACACGTGCCGCTCCAGCCGCGCTCGAAGTCTTCGATATTCAGCTTGCGAAAGCCCAGCGCGGGATCGGCGAGCCAGACGTGATCCTTCGACACGCCGTACACGATGATGTAGTGGTAGCCCTCCCAGTGCACGATAAAAGGCAGATCGAAGCCGCGCAACGAATCGAACGTGCATTGCACGCCGCGCGCGGTGAAGCCCAGCGATTCGCCTGCGCGCGCGAGGCTGTCGAGCGTCGCGCCCTGTGTCGTCACGTTCGCGAGCTCACGCAGCTTGCCGAGTGTCATCGGTATGCCGTAGTGCTTGCAGATCATCGCAAGGCACGCAGCGCCGCAATCCATTTCCTCCGCCTGCTCGACGAGCGCGAAGCGCTTGATCACGCGTTCGCCGAACTCCGGCTTCGTATGAAGATCGAGCCGCAGCGGCATCTTGCGGCGCTGTTCGATGCGCTTTTGCCGGTCCAGCTCGCGATCCGCGTATTTGATGCGCTCGTCGAGTACTTCGCGCAGTTTCGGATTGCGCTCGAGAATGAAATGCACCGTGCGCTCGGGAATGACGAGCAGCCGCGTGTCGGTCGTGGCAATCACCGACGCTGCCTGCTCCTGCCGCATCAGGCAGGCCTTTTCACCGAAGATCTCGCCGTCGCGCAGCGTCGCGAGCGTATAGTCCGTGCCGTCTTCGTGGCGAACGATGCGCACTTCGCCTTGCCGCACCACATAGAGACGCCGGTCGTCGCGCCCGTCCTGCTTGAGGATCTCCTTTCCGGCCGTGACGCGCTTGACGCCGACGCTGCGCACGTATTCTTCGAGTTCCTGCCTGTTCAGCTTGCCGCGCAAATCGAATAGCTGCGCAACGAAGCCGCCCGCCGAATTGATCGCGACATAGCTCGCGACAAATGCGAGCGCGGCCTGATTGCCACCGATGACAGGCTCGATCGCCGCGCGCGGAATGAACAGCAACTCCGTCTTGCCCGAAGAACGCACGGACGACTCGTGCACATACGCGCGCAGCATCGCGATGTCGGCGAACACTTCGCCCGACTTGCGCACGCCCATGCTGATTTCCTTGCCGTGCTCTTCGGTGAAGATGCGCACCGAGCCCGACTTGATCAGATAGAGACCGTCGGCGGGATCGCCCACGTTGCACACCGTTTCGCCAAAAGAATAAAAGCGCGATTGCACGTGTTCCGCGAGTCGTTCGAGTTCTTCGCGTGTGAACGGCGACAGGATCTCGACCGTCGACAGAAAATCGGCAACGGACGGCGTGGTTTGCGGTGCATCCATGATGCTCGTGGTCCCCGGCAGTAGCGCGCTTCAGCTCAGAGCGCTTCGATGATGTGTTCCTGGGCGCGTGTCATCAGCCACTCTTCGCGCAGCAGGCGTTTGATTTCCGATGCGGCATCGGCGTCGAGCTCTGCCGGATATTTCGCCGTCACGGCAAAGATCTCGAAGCACGAACGGTCCGGCGAAGCGAACGGCCCTAGCAGGTCGCCGACTGCCGCGTTAAAGATCTTCGCTTCGATATCCGGTTTCAGCGAACCGCGCAGTACCTTGCCGATCACGCCGCCCGATACATTCGTATCCGCAATCGAATGCTCGCGGGCCATTTCCGCGAATGCATCGGGATCGTCGTTCAGATACGAGATCATCTCCTTGGCCTTGCCTTCGTCGTCGAGAAGAATGTGACTGATCTCGATCGCGTCGAACTTCGGCGAATTCATCGAGAAGTACTCTTCTATTGCGCCGTCGCTGCACACCTTGTCGAGCATCTTCTCCTGATACAGGCTATCGGTGATGAACCCCTCGAACTCGTCGAGACTGATCTTGAGCGTGTCGAGGTACTGGTTCATGTCGGCCGCGCGATGCAGCCCCCGCACGCGCCGGAACTGGTCGGCACGTTCCTGGATTTCGTCGGCGCTCACCGTCACGCCATGCTTCTTTGCGGCGTGCACGGTCAGCTTGTCGCGCACCATCTGCTCGATCAGGCTTTCGAACTGGCCGGTGAGCTTCAGCAGGCGTGTGAATTCGCCGACATCCACGACTTCATCATCGATTCGTACGATCGCGGTCATTTCGTCCGCTCCTTCTAATGGTGGCCCGAACGAACTGGCGGGCTGGCGGTTGTATGTTGACTACGGCTTGCGTTGCAGCGCGTTCAGATCGTGGCCGGCTATCCAGCCAATTGCCTGAACGGGTCCAGCCCCAGGTCGATCAGCCGCCGCTCGCGCACGACGATTTCGGCGCTTGCCGTCATCCCGTAACGCAGCGGATAGCGGTTCTCCGCGACCTGGTAGTAATTCTTGTCGAGCGACACGCGGCCTTCGTAGACAGGCTGCTTGTCCTGCGCCGAAGGTTTCGTCGCCGGCGAGATATACGCGAGCGTGCCGTTGATGAGCCCATAGCGCTGATACGGAAACGCGTTGAATTTCAGCTTGACGGGCATGCCTTCGTGCAGGAAAGCGCGGTCGCGCTCGGCGATTTCGATCTTCAGCACGGGGCGCGCGTCCTTCGGCGCGATGCCGCCTAGCGGCGTATTCGCCTGGATCTTGTCGCCCGTTTGCGTCGATGTCACATCCGTGATGACGCCCGATGTCGGCGCGAGGATCAGCAGGAAATTGTCCTTGTCGATGTTCTCGAAGCGGATGCGCGCAGCAGCATCGGCGACGAGGCGCGCCGTCTGCAATTGCAGGCGCAGCTTTTCTTCGGTGCTCGTGATCTCGCGAATCGCGGCGTCGTATTGAAGCTGCAAGCTCGTTGCCTGCTGGCCGCTCGTTTCGAGTTGCGCATTGGCCTGCGCGTATTCGTGGCTCAGCTTGAAGTCGAGTTCCGTGAGCTTCGATTGCGCGACGCGATAGGCGTTGTCCGCTTCCAGATACGCATTGCGCTTCGCATCCACCTGCAGTTCGGCCACGCCGCCGCCGCCCGGCTGCGCGAAGAGGCGCGCGTACTTATCCGCTTCCTGGCGCGCGGCGTCACGCGTGCGGCGCGCATTGTCGAGCGTGCTGCGCGCTTCTTCGAGTTCCGCCTTCTGGCCTTCCGCGAGCTTGGTCGTGCCTTCGGAAATGCGGTTCTCGTGCAGACGCTCTTCCACTTCGAGTTGATCCTTGAGCGCGGCCGCCCTTCGTTCCATCAACTCCTTCTTTTGCGGAAACTCTTTCCATTCGCGCTCGGCATCTTCGAGTTTCAGTTGCGCCTGCAACGCATTGGTCGCCGCTTCGATTGCGCCGCGCGCATTGATGCGCGCGAGCACGTCGCCCTTCGAGACGGGCTGCCCTTCTGCGATATACAGATCAGTCAGTTCGCCGTCGATCGGTGCGTAGATGCGCCGCACGTCCGATTCCGGCGCGAGCATGCCTTGCGCCGTCACGATCACATCCGCGCGTCCGATGAACGACCACAAGAGACCCGCGACGACCAGCGCGACCAGCGTCAGCACGAGCGCGGTCGCAATGCGCACGGGCTCCGCGGTGAGGATCGCGATGCCCTCGGCACTGTGATCTTCGAGCGCTTCGTAAAGCGGCTTCGGATGATTGTCGCGCTTCACTCGTCAGTGCCTCCAATCAACGTGAGCTTGGACTTCAGCAAGCCAGGCTCGAGCACCATCCGCAACTCCTGCAATGAACGGCGCTGCAATTGCGTTTCCGCTTCAATGTCTTCGAGCAGCTGATCGGACCCGGCGGGAGGCGGCGCTTTCAATTGCGTATAGATGCGCATGCCCTGTTGCGCGGACGTATTCGCTTCCGAAAGCAGACGCGCCTGATTGCGAAAGCCCTCCGAAACGCCCGCTTCGAGACGTTGCGTGCCGCCGATCGAACCGTTCGCGCGATATTGCCGCCACAGTGTCTGCGCGCGATTGATCGAGTCCTGCGCGCGAGCGAGCGCCCGGTCGCGCAGCGCATCGACATCGGATTGAATTGCGCGCACGTAGTACGCGTCTTCGACGGGGTCGAGGCGCGCGTAAAACGACAGCAGCTTGTCGTCGCGATTGCCCGCGCCGCGGCTTTTCTGCAAGTCCGCGAACTGGTCGAGCACCGCCTTCTTGTGCGCAAGTTCCGCCGCGAGTACATCGGACCACGGGCCAGCGGGCATAGCCTGCAAGCCGGCTAGCGCCTGCTGGCTGTCGCCGCTCTGCCACGCCGCGCTCACGGCATCGTGCTTCGCAATGACTTCCGCCGACGGCAAGCGAGTCGCGCTCAATTGCCTGTATTGCGACTGAAACGGCGGCGTGCTGAAGCTCGCCTTCTTCATCAATGCGAGCAGCGGCGTCAGATGACGCGCCGTCATTTCGTTGAAGATCTCCGTGTACTGCCGCAAATCTGCGCGCACCGCATCGAGTCCGGCGAGACGCGGATAACGCTGCGCGTAATCGTCGAGCACGGCCGTCAACGCGTTCGGCTTGTCGCGTCCCAGTTCTGTCGCGATCGTCGAATTGAGCCGATCGATCGCGGCGAGATACACCGAATCGTCGCTTTGCAGCTTGCGCAGATGGCTCATCGCGAGCGCATACGGCTCGGTAAATTCAGGCACATACGACGCAATGCGGTCCAGTATGCGCTGATGCCCTTTCGCATCGTCATCCCAGCGCTTCAACAGATTGTCGATGCGGCGTTCGTCGCTGTAGATGTGAATCGGCGCGTCGGGGCCGCCGCGGCCCACGACGAAACGCTCGAGTTCGCCGACCCAGCGCAACTGGTCGATCAGCGAAACGGCGTCCGGGTTGCCCTCGCTCGATGTGCGCATGCCTTCCACCAGGGACGCAGCGTGGTCGAACTGCCCGGTGCGCAATGCGGCGAGCCAACCGGGCACGCGCGCTTTCATCAACGCTTCGCTCGCGAGCGACCTGATCGAATCGCTGGCGGGATGATGTTGCAGATAAGACGTGGCGGAATCCGCCGCTTGTTCGTATTCGCCCGCCGAGAGCAGATTCTTCACTTCGCGCTCGGACGCACCGCGCATGTAGAGCGCAACGGCAATGCCTCCGACGACGATCAGCACCGCAAGGCCGCCCCAGCCGATGCGCCGCATCGTCGTGCGATCGCCGCCCGCGAAGGTGCGCGTCAATTCGCTGAGCAGCAGTTGCCAGCGGCGGCGCGGACGGCGCGGCGGCGTTTCCGACGACTCTTCCGGCGTCAACGGCGGCGAGTTCTCGTTGACTTCGTCTTCACGCTGCAACGCGCGATCGACACAAAAGATGTCGAGAAACGAATGCGCCGCGCCGACGAACGTCGTCTTGTCGGGATCTTCCGCAGGCATCGCGACGGCAGCAACGGGCGCAGGCGTGTCGGCAACGACGGGCGAAGCGTCGGCGGCGAGCGGCGGCGGCATCTGCGTGACGGTGGGCTCGATTTCGAAAGACTTTTCGAGCGCAATCCGATAGACGAAATGATCTCCGCCGAATCCGACCACATCGCCGTTTTCCAGCGCGACAGCCGACTCGCCCAGCCGCTTGTGATTGACGAATGTGCCGTTCGTGCTGCCGAGATCTTCGATCCACGGTTCGCCGCTCTTCAGAAAAATATGGGCGTGGCGCCGCGAAATGTAATTGACCTGATGCGGATAGCGGTCCTTATAGCGCGCAAACAGTTCGTCCGTCTTGCTGACAAGAAACGGAAATACAGGGATGTCGATCGCTTCGAGTCCCAGATCGGCACGTTCCGGCTTGAGCGTTACCGTCAGATGCTGAACGCCGCGTGCGGATGCGGAACTGAACGGGCGAGGTTCGACGGCGACGCGATAGCTCAACTCGCCGCCAAAGCACAGTTCGTCGCCTGCACGCACGCGTGCCGGCGACTGACGCACGGCATTGCCGTTTACCGTCGTGCCGTTCTTGCTGTCGAGATCTGCCACATAAACCGCGCCGTGCTCGCTAAAGATGCGCGCGTGACGCCGCGAAAGCTTCGTGACCAGATCGCGCGAATACTCGGCAAAAGGCGGCTCGCTGCGGCCGATCGCGAACAGATCGTCGACGATGCGGATAGGGCCCAGGGACGGATGCGAGACGGGAAGCAGCAGGACGTCGAACTCCTTGTCCAGAGCCGCCCGCATCTCAGCAATCGGAGCTTCGCCGGGATTCATGTCTTTGCATCACCAAGCGTGGACACCTGACGCATGAGCGACAGGACAGAGCTTTCGACAGGCGCGGCGACCAGAGCGTATTCGACGCAGCCACCGGGTTGGACGCTAATCCGGCAGCTAATCAGGAATTTTAAGTCACGCATGGTGTTAGTCAATTATTGGTCCGGCTATTGCCGCTGCCGCAAATCGTTTGACTCGACGCAGTACTTTTAAGAACCGTGCCAGTGCTTTCCATTGGCCAGCAGTACCCGTTCATGACGGAATTTGCTGCCGCGCTCACTGCTTGACTTGCGCTTCGACATTGACGGCCGGCCAGCCGCCGCCGAGTGCCTTGTAAAGCAGTACCGTGTCCGACAGTATTTGCTGATGATTCGTCAACAGGTCGAGTTGCGCCTGAAGCAGCGTGCGCTCCGTTTCGAATACTTCCAGTTGCGACACCACGCCCTCGCGCAATTGCGACTGGATCTGTTGCGCTACCACGCCAAGGCGCTGCACTTCCTGTTGCAATTCCACCCGCTGCTGCCTGTGCGCATCCAGACTGACCAGCGCGTTTTCGACTTCTTCGAATGCCGCCATCACCGTTTGCCGGTACTGCTGTTCGGCGACGGCCATTTGCGCTTCCGTCGTCTTCACGTGAGCACGCACGCCCGGATCGAGCAGCGGAATATTGATGCTCGGCATCAGACCGAACGTGAACGACTTCAGCAGCTCGGACAGCGCAAAGCTCGCTGTGCCGCCGTGCGCCGTCAGACTGACAGTCGGCAATTGCGCGAGCTTCGCTTCGCCGACGAAGTCATAGCCTTCGAGCACGCGCAATTCCGCCGCGACGATGTCGGGCCGGCGCGACAACAATTGCGAAGGCAGTCCGCCCGGCACGGGCGGCAGTTGCACGCGCTGCTGCAAATGGCCGACAGGCACCGTGAATTCGCCGGCGGGCACGCCGATCAGCGTGCACAGCGCGTTGTTCGCGATGCTGCGAGAACGGCGCAGATCGATCAGATCCTTCGTTAGACGATTGACTTCCGCCTGCTGGCGCATGACCTGCGTCTTCGGAATGAGGCCGTTGCGGTTCATGCCGTCGAAGATCGAGAGAATCTGCTTGTTCTCGTCGACCATTTTTTGCTGCGCTTCCATCTGGTCGTCGAACTGAAGAATCTGGAAATACGTGGTCGCCACGTTCGACACCAGTTCCAGATAGCCCGCGCGCCAGTCCGCTTCCGTCGCGTGGAATTCGGCCTTTTGCGCCTGCACGCCCTTCTCGACCTTGCCCCAGATGTCGATGTCCCAGTTCACCTGGGCAGCGACGTTGTACTGCTTGGTAAACGGCTGCCCTGTGACCTTTTGAAAATTGGCGCCCGCGCCGAGATCGGCCGTCGGCAACGCGCCCGCCTTCGCTTCGCCGATCTGCGCGCCCGCGACGTCGATGCGCGCGGCCAGTACCTTGATATCGAAGTTGCCCTGAATCGCCTTGTCGATCAGCGTGTTCAGATACGGGTCCTGGAAGCCCTTCCACCAGTCGGGCACGATGGTGTCGGCGGGCGAAACGAGCGAGCCCGTCTTGTCCGACCACGATGCTTTGGCCGGCGTATCGGGACGCTTGTAGTCGGGCTGGTGAACGTCGACGCAACCGGCTAGCAGTGCCGCGCAGATGGCGGTGGATGCGATTGCGCGAACGACATTGGCGATACGGCTTTTCGGCGCTTCGTCGCGGGTATCCGCATGAACGCTCGCGGACGAACCCCGTTGCGTGCAGCAGGCGACGAACGAATCAGGCAACGCAGACACGATATTCTCCGATCTTTCCCGGCTCTACTGCACGTGCAAAGCGCGCCATTCAAGTAAAGCACGTCCAGCGCGGCATCACTATGGATGTCGGCGGATTTCGTTCGGCGTGGAGTTCGTGCGGTGACGCGGCGGTCTTGTGAAAAGGACGATTACGTTTTCGATCTTTTTGACGGCGGTGGCGACGTCTTTAGTGCGAGCGCGCCTGGCTATCCGAGGCGGCCGGTCCAGACAGCCTCGGATGCGCGCGCGAACGTCAGTTCATGACGATACTGTTTCCGGCCGTCATCATCGGAATGATCTGCGTCGTCGAGTTGCTGTTGGCGCCCACGTTCGTGATATTCATCTGTTGCTGAACGAACTGCGGCGCGTTGAGCGTCTTGCTGTTGTCGAACATGAACGACAGGCTCGGGAACAACGGATTGGCAAGATAGCCGCCGCGGACGGATTTCAGTGCTTCGCTGTCGAGTTCTTCGGCAACGGGCAGGTCCTTGATCATCAGTGCGCTCATGACAGTTCTCCCATGAGAAAAGCGAAGGATTCGCGAGATATTTGGGTGGGTGCTTCAAGCATCTTGTCTGCTCGAGCCTCACTCATGCATGGGTCGTGCCAGGTGCACTGCGTACACTTCGAAAAAGCTTTAGAGCCTTTCCCGCATTGCGTTGCCTGTCAAAACGCGTCTGTGTATACGAATTACGCATGCATTCGCCTGCCGCGCATGTGACGCCGCATGGCAAACACTCACAGCGGATCTGTTGGGTCGAAAAGAACACACGCAAAGTACTCACTAATCCCGGACTATTGAGTACATGCGTTCGTTTACTTCGCAATCACGGTGATCTTTTTCGAGTAGACGGGTGGATCGTGCGGAACGTGGTTTTCGTCGCCCATCAGCAATTGAAGCGTGTGCTTGCCGGGCGGCAATTCGATCATCGTCTCGGTTTCCCCCGCGCCGAAATGCAGATGCTGGCGATCGGAAGGAATCCCCTGATCCACCGGCGGCAGGTCGGTGTCGATCAGCAAGTGGTGGTGGCCCGTATTCGGGTACTTGACGCCCTTGGGCGCGACGCCCATGTAGCGCAAGCCGAACCACACGCGAAAAGGCTTGTTGGCGGGCACGACCTGTCCGTCATTCGGATAGCCGATATACGCGTATGCACCTTTCGGCGCGGGCGTCGGCCCGGCGAAGGCGATATTCAACGAAGCGAGAGCGGCAAGCGCCGCGGCGGCAACGATCCTGGTCATGGCTGCTGTTCTCCGTCTTGCGCGCATTGCACCGGCCCGCCGGCGCAGTGGCGGCGCGTGCTCACTTCACGATGATGGTGATCTTCTTCGAATAGACGGGCGGATTATGCGGAACGTGGTTGTGATCGCCGAGCAGCAATTGCAGCGTGTGCTTGCCGGGCGGCAACTCGATGCGCGCATCCGTTTCCCCTGCGCCGAAATGCAGGTGCTGGCGATCGGAGGGGATCTCCTGATCCATCGGCGGCAGATCCGTATCGATCAGCAGATGGTGATGTCCCGTATTCGGAACATTCACGCCCTTGGGGCACACGCCCATATTGCGCAAGCCCATTCGCACCCAGAGCTTGCCACCCGTAATGACGGTGCCGTCCGACGGCCAGATGATGTACTCCTCGGCTCCGGGCGGCGAAGGCGTCGGTCCTGCGTAGGCCTGTGCCGAAGCGAGAAAGAGCGCGCCGAAAATCGCCAGCCTTGTTCTTCTTTGCATTGCGCAATCTCCGAGGGAGGGTCAGTGCTGCTTGCTTCCGTTTTAGCTTAGGACGTAACTTGTCAAAAAGATACGCCACGCTCGTTAACGTTCTGACGTTTCGAATCGCGTGCTATCGTTGAAGAGGGTGGTCCATGCAAAAGCAATGCGTCGCGCGGGCGCCGTCCATCGCACACGCAATATCGGGAACAGCTGCATGCTTCGCCGTCGATTGCAATGCAGCGAACGGCTGTCGTTCTCATTGCGCGCTGGGTCCCTCCGGCTGGTCCCGCCGGTTCGTCCATAGCGAGGTTCCTTCCAGAACTTCCAGAACAAACAGGATCTGAAAATGTGGCGAAAACTTCTGCTGGTTTGCATCATCGGGGCACTCCAGATGCAAGCAGCCGCCGCGCAAACGCTACCGCGCGAAGCAGGCGCTGCCGCTCTACGCATCGCAATGGACGATGCCGTTACAGGTTCAGTCGAGAGCGCCGGGCGCAAGGTCGCGCTCGTGATCGGCAATGCGGACTACCCCGTCGATGCGCTGCCGAACGCCGTGCGCGATGCGCAAAGCGTCGCCGACAGGTTGCGCGCTCAAGGTTTCGATGTCGTGTTGCACACGAACGCGACAGCACAACAGATGCGCGACGCGCTCGCCGAATTTCGCCGCCGCTTGAAGCCGGGCGGCACCGCCCTGTTCTACTTCGCTGGACACGGATTCCAGGCAGGGCACTCGACGCTGCTCGCTTCCGCCAGCGCCGACCCACGCGCGCCCGCGACCTTGATGACGGCGAGCGTCGATCTGTCGGGCGTGCTCGATACGCTCTCCGAGCCGCGCGCACATGCGCTCAATCTCGTGGTGCTCGATGCATGTCTCACGCAGCCGTTCGCGCGGTCTGTCGCGGCGATTCCGTTGCCTGCGCAAACGCTCATTGCCTTCGCGGCTGCGCAGGGCGCGCAAGCCGCCGACGGCACGCGTCACGGCATCTTCACGGGCGCATGGCTGCGTGAAATGGCCCGTGCACCGGATCAGCCACTCGACTCGATGTTTGCTCGCGTCACCCAACGTGTGATGCAAGCAACGCACGGCATGCAGAAACCGTGGGCCGTCTCGTCGTTGCCGAAGCCCGCGCGCGTATTGGCATCCCGTACTTCTACGCTGGCCCTGGATGATTCAACAAATTCACTTGTCACGTTGAATAGCCGGGGCATTTTGCCGAAGGACAGCAACGAGCAATACGAATTGACGTTCTGGGATTCGATCAAGGACAGCAATTACGCGAGCGACTATGAAGCGTATCTGAAGGCCTATCCGAACGGCCGCTTTGCGGCGCTCGCGAAAGCGCGCATCGAACGGCTCAAGGCAGCGGGATCGGCGACGCCGCCTGCCACGCACGCGGCGCCCGCTCCTTCGGCGCCGCCCGCCCCGGCACCGGCGCCGAAGACTGCGCCGACGCCCCCGCCGGCTTCCACACCCGCTCCTGCACCGAAAGCCGCAGCGACACCCGCGCCTGCTGCGCCGACGCCCGCGCCCGCGCATACGGCGACGGGCGGCGAAAGCAAGGACTGCGCGGCATGCCCCGTCATGGTGTCGCTGCCAGCAGGCTCGTTCACGATGGGCAGCAATTACGACCCATCGGAGAAGCCGCCGCATCACGTGACGATTTCCGCGCCGTTCGCAATCGCCAGAAACGAAGTGACGGTCGAGCAATGGAACGCGTGCGCGGACGTCAACGGATGCCCGAAGCTGTCGTCCGAAAACAGCTCCGTGAAGAATGCACCCGCGCGCGATCTCAGCTGGGACGATACGCAGGCCTACGTGAAATGGCTCAGCAAGACAACGGGCAAGACCTATCGGCTACCGACTGAAGCCGAATGGGAATACGCGGACCGCGCGGGCACCTCGACGAAGTACTGGTGGGGCGATCAGATGCGCAAGGGCGTGGCCAACTGCAAGGACTGCGGCGATCCCTATCACAAGGAAGCGCCGGAACCCGTCGGCTCATATGCGGCAAATCCATATGGACTGTACGACATGAACGGCGGCGTCTGGGAATGGGTCGGCGACTGCTGGCATAACTCATACCAGAACGCGCCGACCGACGGACGCCCATGGGACGCCCCCGGCTGCAACATGCGCGTGATTCGCGGCGGCTCATGGCGTGAAGGCAACGACTACATGCTGAGCTCGACGCGCTTCAAGTACAGCCCGAGCGTGCGTCAGTCGCAAAACGGCTTTCGTGTCGTTAAAGAACTCAAGTGATCTGGAGGCTGCGCGTATTACACGAAATACGCGCGCGCTTTTTACTTTTAATTCGGCCGCGGCCTGCTGTTGATCTGCGCAATATCGGCGACGATGCGGTCCTGCCCGTATCTCGCCGCAAGCTGCTTGAGCCGCGCATCGAGCGCGCGCAGATAGTCCGCGCGCGACTCGCTCTCCGGGCGCGGCGCATCGAATAGCGGCGCAGGCGTGATCAAAAGGACAACCAGTTCCTGGCCGAACGGCTTCGAGACGACCCACTCGCCGCCGTTGCCGATCGTCGCCGAGTAGTGCGGCGGTGCCTGATTACCCTTTGCGCGCGGCCCCGGCACCATATGTACTACCGTGCCATCGAGTACGTAATAGTCGATGTTCACATACGAGTCGTAACCCGGCGTCGTCACATCGACGACGAGAGGATCGCCTTCCGTCAGCACGCCATTCGGCATGCGCGCCTTTAGCGAACTGATGTGCCCCACCAGCCAGTTATGCGACCAGTAGGGACCGAGTTCCTTCAGGATGTCGCACTTGTCGTTGCTCACGTGATGCACGTCGACTTTCGTCGACGCCACGCCGGCCAGGGTCGCCAGGCGCTCGTTGACTTGCGCCTCGCCTTGCTGCGGCACGAATCCTCGCACCTCTACCGCGCGATCCTGAACGGAAGCGGCCAGCGCCGAGCACGGCAGTGACGCGAGCACCGACGTGACGGCGGCGAGCGTCGGCGGCGCGGGCGTGCTGGGTGCTTGCCGCGGCGGCGGCGCGGAGGCCACGGACGCAGCGGAAGGCTGCGCAGGTGTGACGGGTGTAACAGACGCGGGCGACGTTGGCGACGCGGCCGCGCTCTGCGCAGACGGCGCCCCCGCCTCCGGCACAACAGACGCCTGCCGCGCGTCGTTCTCGTGCTCCAGGTTCTGCGACGCGCGATAAAAGTACAGCGCGCCCGCCGCCGCGCAAGCGAGTGCGAGACCCGCGACGCCGGACTTCACCAGCATTCCTGTGCGGTCCGGGCTGTGCGTCGCCGACTTCGGCGCGGATGGACGCTCTTGGGCACCGAACTCTTCGACGAAGCGCGACACGGTCGGCGTGCGCGCCTTGCGATCGAACGCCAGCGCCGAGCGCAGTGCGCGCCATTGACGGTTGCCCAGATTCTCCGGCCGCTGCGGCTGGCGATTCGCGGCACGCGCCTGAGTCGCCGACATGCGCTCGAACGGATGACGTCCCGTCAAAAGCTCATACGTAATGCAACCGAGCGCGTAGATGTCGTCGCGCGGATCGGGCTCGTGATGCTCGAGCATTTCCGGGCTCGCATACGCGGGCGTCAACGCGCCGAGGCTGGCCGGATCGAATACGGTCGCATCGCTCTCTTCTTCGGGGCGCTGAAAAACGCGCGCAATGCCGAAGTCGATCACCTTGACTTCGCCTGTATCCGTGAGGAAAACATTCGCGGGCTTGAAATCGCAATGCACGAAACCGCGTTCATGCGCATACGCAAGCGCGTTCGACATGCCGCGCACAATCGGCAACGCGGACTGTACGGGCATGCCCTTGAAATCCGGTGTGCGCAGGATCTGGCTCAATGGCTTGCCCGACAGGTACTCCATCGTCAGATAAACGATGGGGCCTTCGCGATCGAAATCGTAAACGGTGACGATATTTCGGTGCGCGAGTACCTGTGCCTTGCGCGCCTCGCGCTGCAACGCGATCAGCGACTTCGGATTGCCGCGGAACTGCGTATTGAGCACCTTGATCGCGAGATAAGGCTTGCGGTCGGACGCTTCGAGCTTGCGCAGATCGAGTGCCTTGTACACGGTGCCCATCCCGCCCACGCCCAGACACTCTTCGAGAACGAAGCGGTTGTTCAGCGTATCGCCCGTGCCCTTCACCTGATCGAGGCCGGACAGCACGGAGGACGTATCGGCGTTCCTCCCAGGCGGCGTGATCAGGCGCTCGGGTACGGTCTGCACGCGCGTTTCCTCACCGCCCGCAGCGGCAAGATTCGACACCGGCATCTGCTGGATCCGGCGGCGCACTTCCGCGTAGAGATCAGGAGGCAGGGGCTTCCTGGTGTGCGCTTCGCCAAGTATTTCAAGCAGACGAGCCGAACCGAGACCTTCCGTCGTCAGCGTGCTGTCGAGTTGAGCGACAAACGCGTCTTGCGTGAGCGCGCCGCTCTGAAAATCCCGAATCACGTGCGCAAGGCTAGCCATGTGTTCAAAGCGCTGCAGCTCCCGTTGGCCGAAGAAATTCCCTGTCGTAACCAATTACATGTGCTCGTTCGATAGTAGTTCGCACGTATGCCTTTCGCAAACCAGGATTGGCCCGTGACGCATGCACGGCACGGTCGTGCGACTGGCATGGCCTATGCGCCGACTGATGCGCCGGGTGAATACCGTGCGCGCGGCGCGAGCGGTGCTGCCACCGTTCATGTCCGACAACAGCAAGACGGTCGATGTGGGGCAGCTTGTAAACGATGCGACGAATACGGGTGCTCTGCTTCTCGCGTTGCCTCTCGCTCTGCTTCTCCCTTTGGCTTCGTTCGCATTGCCCGGTAGCCCACACCGTATCGGGTCTGAATTACCTATACTGGTGGTTCGAGCCCTACGCGTTGCCGCCACTGATCGAAGCGCGCCTTTGCTCGCATTGGCATCACGCGATATTTTTTCTGGAACTGCCATGTCCACGCTCGTCATCAAAGATCTCTCCCAAAGCGTCGAACTCGATCGCGCGGCCATGACGGCCATCGTCGGCGGCGCAAGAACGGGGGGACGCTTCTTTGGCGTCACCGCGCAAGCGCTGCCCGCCGCGACGCGCGTAGTCGACTATCCCGCAGGATTCCCGACGGCCGCGCGTCAACCCGTCGATGAGCGTATACCGCCACAAAGCCTTTTGCGCAAATAGCAGTAGCCCTCTCGTCCATTGCTCACGTGTACCTTCTCTCCGTATGCCGCTACGCGGCGGCATACGGAGAGCGTTCATTCGCGCGTCGACGCGCCGCATCGATTGACACGTCGGGTTCATTCCAACAACCGTCCACGCGCGACGGTGTGGTCGACGCCAACAGAATTTCGCCGGCACGACGGCCAACCGGTCATAGACGCGCGAGCACGCTCCGATATTCCCTTGCGCAGAGGCATTTTTCAACGCGCAATGTGCGTTACCCCTCACAGTGCGGCCAAATCGGCATACGCGTTGCGGAACTGCAAGCGAGCGCTGAATCGTGCTCGTCTATCCGCATCGGGAGAATTGCCATGAAAGCCACTGTCGTAGTGAAAGACCTGTCCCCATCCACCACCCTCGATCGCAAGGAAACCGCGCTGACGCCCGACAAGATGAAAAGCATTGTCGGCGGACGAAGCGTTGCCGTGACGGTCGACGGCACACATAACGGCACTGTCGACGATTGGGCAATCGACACGGCTATTTTCGAGGGGCGTATCAAAGGACCGATGATTTGAGGTGCTATTTGATGTTTGCTTCCGGGTGTTGGCAGAGCGAGGCCCCTTTGTTCCTGAATCGGGCAGAGGGGCGGCTTTGAACGGTTCGAACGCTTTGGCGATCTTTTGCGATCCGATCACGCATCCGTGCCAGATATATGCGCTCATTCACTCGCGTGGCGAGGCATGGGAAGGGAAGGGAACTGCCGCCACGAACGTGCACCCGTTTCAATCCTCCCGTGCTGACTCAACGGCGGCGATGACACGGAGTGGAATTACCTTCACGACTACACGATGAAATCACGCTTCCAGCTCATCGCCACGATAGCGATCGTCAGCGCATTGCTTTCCGCTTGTGGGAGTTTCGGTTGTGCGGGCGCTGGCGGTAACAGCGGTTATGCTGCCGGTTGCACCGCGGGGACACGATTTTAGTGTCGGCTCTCAGCAATATTCCTAGATGAGGGAACCGGCATCGACGGGATGCGCCGAATGCGGCCGCAGAGGCCAACGACTTCGGGGAAACCTGCTAATCATGGACCGCTCACCTCGACCCTGATGAGGCCCGCGTGCGCTTTCAAGTCGGGCCGCGCATCCACACAATCGACGACAACAGGATCGTCCTATCCTGCCGCCTTCGTGGCATGTCAGAGTAACGGGGAGCCTCTATCGTGGAGTATCTCCATGTCCGCCACTGAAGCATCCACCGTTCTCTACCGCCCCTTCACCGTCGATGACATCGCCGCCGCACATGCGTTGTCACTCGACGTCAAATGGCCGCATCGCGCCGATGACTGGCGCTTCGTGCTGGATGCCGGCGCGGGTTTCGTCGCGCAGGATGGCGAGCGTGTGGTCGGCACCGCGCTGTGCTGGGAGTATGGCGGTGACGGCGGCTCGCTCGGCATGGTGATCGTCGCGCCCGATCAACAGGGCAAGGGCATCGGCCGCAAGCTGATGGACCTGCTGCTCGAAGCGCTCGGCAATCGCATCACCGTTTTGCACGCGACGCCCGCGGGCGAGCCGCTGTATGCGAAGCTCGGGTTCACGCGCATCGGCGCGATTCATCAGCATCAATCCGCCGGTTTCACTGTGCCTCGCGTCGACTTGCAGGCGGGCGAAAGCGTGCGTGCGATCGAGACGCGCGATACGGCAGCGCTCGTCGCGCTCGCATCGCGCGCGAGCGGGCTTGACCGGAGCGCGCTGCTGCCTTCGCTCCTGAACGTCGCCCAAGGCATTCTGCTCGAACGGGACGGCGAAACACTGGGCTTCGCGCTCATTCGCGAGTTCGGGCGCGGCCACGCGATCGGCCCGGTCGTTTCCATCACCGCCGACCAGCAACACGTGCGCCGCGCGCAAGCGCTCATCGCGCATTGGCTCGCGCATAACGAAGGCAAGTTCACGCGCATCGACACGCCGGACGAAAGCGGTCTGTCGGACTGGCTCGAAGGCGCCCGCCTCAAGCGCGTCGATACGGTCATCAAGATGGCGCGCAATGGCAGGCTGCCGCACGATGCATCCGTCGTGCAATTCGCGATCATCAACCAGGCGCTGTGCTGACTCATGACCATCCTCTATAAGGCCGATCCCGAACGCGGCAAGCAATGGGCGCAACGCTTCGCGCAAAAAGCGCCGGACATGCCGTTCCGTTTGTGGCCCGATATCGGTGATCCCGCTGCCGTGCACTATCTCGCCGCGTGGCAGCCACCCGCCGATATCATGCAGACCTTGCCTAATCTCAAGGTGATCTTCTCGGTGGGCGCGGGCATCGATCAGTTCGATCTGTCGAGCGTGCCGCCGCATGTTGCCGTCGTGCGCATGACCGAGCCGGGCATCGCCGAAGGCATGGTGGAATATGTGACGCAGGCGGTGCTCACGATTCATCGCGACCTCTTCGATTACGCCGTGCAGCAGCGCGAGCGCGTATGGCTCGAAAGGCCCGTACGCGCGGCGTCGACGCGGCGCATCGGCGTGTTGGGGCTCGGCATGCTCGGCACGGCGGTGCTGAACACGCTGCGTCTCTTCGGCTTTCCTTGCGCGGGCTGGAGCCGTTCGCCGCATGAAATAGCAGGCGTCGAATGTTATACGGGCATCGAATCGCTCGATGCTTTCCTCGCGCGTACGGATATCCTCGTGTGCCTGCTGCCGCTCACGGATGCGACGCGCGGTCTCATCGGCAAGCGCGTGTTCGGGGCGCTGCCCGAAGGCGCGTCTTTCATCAACGTGGGGCGCGGCCAACACGTGATTCAGCAAGACCTGCTCGATGCGCTCGACAGCGGCCGTCTTCACGCCGCGATTCTCGATGTGACCGAGCCCGAACCGTTGCCGCCGACTCATCCGTTCTGGACGCACCCGCGCGTTCGCCTGACGCCGCATATCGCGAGCGCGACGCGCCCCGAGACCGCCGTCGACGTGGTGCTGGAAAATCTGCGCCGCCATCGCGCGGGAGAGCACATGATCGGTGAGATCGACCGCACACGCGGCTACTGAAACCGCCGCGCAGAGCGCGCAGCACAAAATGCTGCAAGCGCCCCGCAAAACGCGGCATTTTCGTTTTTTGGGGATTTTTTTGGCGATGCGCGTGATGCGGCTCTGCCGATAGTATGAAACGGTCACGAGCTATTTCGAACACTGTCCGCACAAAAGAGAGAGCCGCATCATGTCGATCAAGTCGCTTGTCGAGTCCGACCGTCAGCATCTGATTCATCCCGTCGTCAGCTATCGTGCGCATGAGGCGCGCGGCGTCACTGTCCTCGATTCCGCCGATGGCGTGTTCCTGCGTGATATCGAAGGCAACCAGCTACTGGACGCGTTCTCCGGCCTTTGGTGCGTGAACACGGGCTATGGGCATGCGAGTATCGTCGATGCCGCCGCGAAGCAGATGGCGAAGCTGCCTTACGCGACCGGCTACTTCCACTTCGGCTCCGAGCCCGCAATCGAACTGGCCGCGAAGCTCGTGGAACTCGCGCCCGCATCGCTGCAACACGTGTACTTCACGCTCGGCGGCTCGGATGCCGTCGATTCCGCCCTGCGCTTCATCACGCACTACTACAACGCGACGGGCCGTCCGTCGAAGAAGCACTGCATCGCGCTGCAACGCGGCTATCACGGATCGTCGTCGATCGGTGCGGGCCTGACCGCGTTGCCCGCGTTTCATCGCAACTTCGATCTGCCGCTTGCGACGCAGCACCACATTCCGTCGCCGTATGCCTATCGTAATGACTATGCCGATGACGCCGCGCTCATCGACGCATCGGTGAAAGCGCTCGAAGCGAAGGTCGCGGAGCTCGGCGCACACAACGTCGCGGCATTCTTCTGCGAGCCGATTCAAGGCTCGGGCGGCGTGATCGTGCCGCCCGTCGGCTGGCTGAAGGCGATGCGCGAAGTGTGCCGCAAGCTCGACATCCTCTTCGTCGCCGATGAAGTCATCACCGGCTTCGGTCGAACCGGCCCGCTCTTCGCATGCGAAGGCGAAGGCGTCGAGCCCGATCTGATGACGGTCGCGAAGGGCCTCACCGCGGGCTATGCACCCATGGGCGCAGTGCTCATGTCCGATGCGGTCTATCAGGGCATCGCCGATGGCGGCGATGTATCGGCCGCGATCGGTCACGGCCACACGTACTCTGCGCATCCCGTGAGCGCGGCCATCGGTCTCGAAGTCATGCGGCTCTATCACGAGGGCGGCCTGCTCGCGAACGGCCAGGCGCGGGCACCGCGTTTCGCGCAGGGACTCGATGCGCTGCTCGATCATCCGCTCGTGGGCGATGCGCGTCATCGCGGCCTGCTCGGCGCGCTCGAACTGGTCGCCGACAAGGACAGCAAGCGCGGCTTCGATGCATCACTGAAGCTTCCTGATCGCATCGCCGCAGCGGCGTATCGCAATGGCCTCGTGTTCCGCGCATTCGGCGACAACATTCTCGGCTTTGCACCGGCGCTGTGCTATACGGAGGCAAACTTCGACACGATGTTCGAGCGCCTCGCCAAAACGCTCGACGACGTGCTCGCACAGAGCGACGTGCGCACTGCATTGAAGGGCGTTTCCGGATGTGGTTCTCGCGCGGCCGCGTGATAACATCGACCGACCGCCGACATGCAAGACCGAACCCGCCACGATGAGCAACGACAGCAAGCTGGACCGAATCGATCTGCGTATCCTTTCGCAATTGCAGAAACGCGGACGTATCACGAACGTGGAACTCGCCGATGCGGTCGGCCTGTCGCCCAGCCCTTGCCTGATTCGCGTGAAGCGGCTGGAGAAGGCGGGTTATATCGTCGGCTATGGTGCGCAGATCCAACTGGAGAAACTCGGCGACGTGCAGGTGGTCTTCACCGAAGTCACGCTCGCCGATCATCGCCGCGAGGACTTCATCAGGTTCGTCAATGCGGTGAGGGATGTCGACGAGATCGTCGAATGTCATCTCGCGAGCGGCGGTTACGACTACCTGCTCAAGTTCGTCACACGCAGCGTGAGTCACTATCAAAGCATCATCGAGGGGCTGCTGGAGCGCGGCATCGGCATCGAAAAGTACTTCAGCTACGTCATCATCAAGACGTCATTCGTGAAGTCGCATTACCCGCTCGAATCGCTCTTTTCGCAGCACCATCACTGAGGCACGCGCCTCTCACTCTATTTATCGAAAGCACGCACGCGCTTTACGCGCGCGCGTGCTTTTTCTCGTCTATCAACTTCACGCGGAGTAGTTCATGTCCAGCACCTATCGCATTGCCGTGATTCCGGGCGACGGCATCGGCAAAGAAGTGATGCCCGAAGCGTTGCGCGCGCTCGATGCCGTGAGCAAGCGTTTCAACATCGCGCTCGACTATCGGCACATCGAGTGGGCGAGCTGCGACTACTACGCGCAGCACGGCCAGATGATGCCCGACGACTGGAAAGCCCAGTTGCAAGACGCCGATGCGATTCTGTTCGGCGCGGTGGGCTGGCCGCAGACGGTGCCGGACCATATTTCGCTGTGGGGCTCGCTGCTCAAGTTCCGCCGCGAGTTCGACCAGTACATCAATCTGCGGCCCGCGCGTTTGTTCGATGGCGTGCCCTCGCCGCTCGCCAATCGCAAGGCAGGCGATATCGACTTCATGATCGTGCGCGAGAACACGGAAGGCGAGTACTCGTCGGTCGGCGGCGTATCGTTCGAAGGCACCGAGCGCGAGTTCGTGTCGCAGACTTCCATCTTCACGCGCAAAGGCGCGGAGCGTGTCTTGAAGTTCGCGTTCGATCTGGCGCAGAAGCGCAAGAAGAAAATCACCGTCGCGACGAAGAGCAACGGCATCTCGATCAGCATGCCGTGGTGGGATTCGCGCGCCGCTGAAATCGCCGGGCAATATCCGGACGTCGCATGGGACAAGCAGCACATCGACATCCTGTGCGCACGCTTTGTACTGAATCCGGATCGCTTCGATGTGGTCGTCGCCACGAATCTTTTCGGCGATATTCTCTCGGACCTCGGCCCGGCGTGCACGGGTACGATCGGCATCGCGCCATCGGCGAACATGAATCCGGAGCGCACTTTCCCCTCGCTGTTCGAGCCCGTGCACGGGTCCGCGCCGGATATCGCGGGAAAGGGCATTGCCAATCCGATCGCGATGATCTGGTCCGCCGCGATGATGCTCGATTTCCTCGGCGAGCGTGAAGCCCACGATGCAATGCTTGCCGCGATCTCGGCGATATTGAGAGAAGGCCCACGCACGGGCGATCTGGGCGGCACGGCAAAGACGACGGAAGTCGGGGCAGCCATTGCGCGACTGCTCGCCTGATCTTTATGGAGACCCTCATGACGCAACGATATGAGTTGAGCGATCTGATTCGCGCCGACAACTTCATCGACGGCAAATGGGTGCCTGCGGCGAGCGGCAAGCGCTTCGCCGTCAGCGATCCCGCGACGGGCGAAGTCATCGCGCACGTCGCCGACAGCGGCCCCGCCGATGCGCGCGCTGCCACCGATGCCGCCGCCCGCGCCTTCCCCGCCTGGCGCGATACCTTGCCGAAAGATCGCGCGGCCGTGCTGCATCGCTGGCACGCGTCGATCGTCGAAAACGCGGACGCGCTCGGGCGGCTCATCTCGCTCGAACAAGGCAAGCCGTTCGCCGAAGGCCGTGGCGAAGTGATGTACGGCGCGTCGTATGTCGCATGGTTCGCGGATGAAGCCACGCGCATCTACGGCGACATCATTCCGCAGCAGCAACGCGGCAAGCGCATGAGCGCCGTGAAGGAGCCGGTGGGCATCGTCGCGGCGATCACGCCGTGGAATTTCCCGCTCGCGATGATCGCGCGCAAGATCGCGCCCGCGCTCGCGGCGGGCTGCACGGTCGTCGGCAAGCCGGCGGAAGATACGCCGCTCACCGCGCTCGCGCTGGTGATGCTCGCGCATGAAGCAGGCGTGCCGGCCGGTGCATTGAATCTCATCAGCGCATCGCGCGACAACGCGCACGAAGCCGTCGCCGACTGGCTCGAAGACGGCCGCGTGCGCAAGATCACGTTCACGGGCTCGACACCCGTCGGCAAGTATCTCGCGCGCGAATCCGCGGGCACGTTGAAGAAGCTGTCGCTGGAACTCGGCGGCAACGCGCCCTTCATCGTGTTCGACGACGCCGATCTCGATGCCGCCGTCACCGGCCTCATGGCATCGAAGTTCCGCAACGGCGGACAGACGTGCGTGTGCCCGAATCGCGTGTACGTGCAGTCGTCCGTCTATCACAGGTTCGCGGACTTGCTGACGAAGCGCGTCTGCGAATTGAAGGTCGCGCCCGCGACGGACCCGGACGCGCAAATCGGCCCGATGATCAACGCGCGCGCGGTTGAAAAGATCGAGCGTCATGTGAACGACGCGGTGAAGCGCGGCGCGCGCGTCCTCACGGGCGGCAAGCGCCGCGCCGAACTTGGTGCGAACTATTACGCGCCCACGGTCCTCGCCGACGCCACGCCCGACATGCAACTGAGCTGCGAAGAGACCTTCGGCCCGGTTGTATCGCTTTTCCGGTTCGACGATGAAGCCGAAGCCATCCGCGCGGCGAACGATACGCCCTTCGGCCTCGCATCGTATTTCTACAGCCAGGATCTGCGACGCATCGACCGCGTGTCGCGTCTGCTCGAAACAGGTCTCGTCGGCATCAACGAAGGCGCGATTTCGAGCGAGGCTGCGCCGTTCGGCGGCGTGAAGGAATCGGGCTACGGACGCGAAGGCTCGAAGTACGGTCTCGACGATTACCTCTCGATCAAGTACCTCTGCCAGGGTGGCCTCGAATGAACGCTTATCCGATCGAGATCACGTTTCCGGATATCAGCGCACATGCATCGGGCAGCGCGGGCGTGCCGTATGTGCATACGTTCGATTCGGGGATCGACGGTCCTCATGTGATGATCAACGCGCTCACGCACGGCAACGAAGTGTGCGGCGCGATCGTCGTCGACGAACTGCTGCGCGCGAAGCTGCGGCCGCGTCGCGGCAAGCTCACGCTCGCATTCGCCAATGTCGATGCCTACGCGCGCTTCGATGCGGACAACCCTGACGCATCGCGCTTCGTCGATCAGGACTTCAACCGCGTATGGACCGCGCACACGCTCGACGACGCCTCGCGCGATTCGAGCGAGTTGCGCCGTGCCCGCGCGATGCGGCCCGTCATCGACACCGTCGATCTGCTGCTCGACTTGCATTCGATGCATGAGAAGAGCAAGCCGTTGATCGTCGCGGGGCCGCTCGATAAAGGCATCGAGTTGTCGGCGAGGCTCGGCACGCCCGCGACCGTCATTTGCGATGAAGGACATCCCGAAGGCCGGCGCATGCGCGACTACGAAGGCTTCGGTGATCCATCGAGCGGAAAGAACGCGTTGCTGATCGAATGCGGACAGCATTGGGAAGCGAGCGCCGTTACGGTCGCGCGCGACGTGACGGCGCGCTTTCTTGTTCTGTCCGGCGTGGTCGAAAAGGAAGACCTGCCTGCTGGCTGGATTCAGGCATCGCCGCAGGAAATGCTCGTCGTGCGCGTGACGGAGCCCGTCGTCGCGACGAGCATGGACTTCCGCTTCGCAGCCGACTACACCGGCCTCGAAGTATTTCCCAAAGCCGGCAGTGTGATCGGCTGGACCAATGGCGATCCCGTGAAGACACCCTACGACGACTGCATGCTCGTCATGCCCTCGCTGCGTCAGTTGCGGCCAGGCGTGACGGTCGTGCGGCTCGGCAAGATCGAACGGCGCATTCAATCGTCCTGACGGCGAGACCATGAAACACGATCCACTTCATGGACGGCGATGCGCTCTTCTTCGCGGCGAACACCGAAGGCACATGGGCAGTCAATGAATCCATGCGCAAGGGCGATGTCATCTTCTGAAGCGCGTCCACGCGTGCGCAAGTGGATCATTCAGGAAGCGCTAGGCGACATGCGCATCGTCGGGCGCAAATATCCGCGTCCTGGCTTGCGCGACGCGCTTCTTCAAACAGGCATCGAACTCGGCTGACCGCGATTTCTGGCGCGTACGCTCCACAAAGGCACTCGGCGTCATGCCGCACAAGCGCTTGAAATGCCGCGCCAGATGGCTTTGATCGAAAAAGCCCACTTCCGTCGCGACGACCGATCCGGGTACGCCCGCAAGCAATAAGGTCTGTGCTCGGCGCACGCGCAACTCGCACAGATACTTGTACGGCGAAAGCCCGAATTGCTCACGAAACACTGTCGCGAAGCGCGATACGCTCAGCGCCGAGAGATCCGCGAGCTGCGCGAGGCTCACGGTCTTGTCGAAATTGGCTTCGATATACGCGAGCGCGTCGATCAGATTGGCTTGGCTCATGGTGAAGTCTGGGAAGTAACCGATTCGGCGTGCGTCGACGAAGCGCGCTGAAATCGTCCAATGGAAAACGAAGCGAGATCGATGGGCGTGCTGCCCGTATCGAGCAATTCGGCGAGCGTTTCGCCGACGCCCGGGCCAATCTGAAAACCGGAACCGGAAAAGCCGAATGCATAGAACAAACCGTCTGCTTTCGTGCTCGGGCCGATCACCGGCTCCGAATCCGGCAGATAACTTTCCACGCCACTCCACACGCGAATCACATGCAGCGGACGCATCGCGGGGACCATGCGGAGGAACTGCGCCATCTGCGCGACGGTGTTGTCAGGCAGCACGCCTGCGCGGCGGGTCGTTGCATCCACCGGGACGGTCGGGCCGCCGCCCAGCACGATATTTCCGCGCGCTACCTGCCGGAAATACACGCTCTCTTCCTTGATCGACGTGTACACGCCCATCGAGAACCTGAACACGTAAGGCACGGGTTCCGTCACCGCCATTTGCGGGCCGCGCGCGACGAGCGGCACGGGCTCGCCGAATTGCGTCGACAGCGCATCGGCCCATGCGCCCGCGCAGATGAGTACCTGCTCCGCGCGATACACATCGCCCGTTGCGCTTTCGACGCGAAAGCCGCCTGCGTCCTTTTCGACGCGCACCACTTCGGTGTTCTCGACGATGCGCGCGCCGAGTCGTGCCGCCGCGCGTCCGAATGCGGGCGCGGCAAGGCGCGGGTTCGCGTGACCATCGAGCGGCGAGACGGATGCGGCGAGTACATCGCGGCCGAGAAACGGAAAGCGCCTGAACATCGCCGCGCCATCGAGCACTTCGAGATCGAGGCCGTAGGCGCGCGCATCGGCGGCATAGCGATGAAAGTATTCGGCGTCACGCGCGTGATAGCACACGCGCGTATGACCCGACGGCAGGAACTCGACATCCTCGCCGAGCAATTCACGCGAACGCCGCCATGTTTCCAATGCGCGGTTCGACATGGCGAGTTGTTCGAGCGCGCGTCCTTGCCGGCGCACGCCGCCGAAATTCACGCCGCTCGCCTGCTGCCCCGTCAAACCGCGTTCGAGCAGAATCACCGAGCGCTGGCGGCGGCGCAGAAAAAACGCAGTCGTCGTGCCGACGATGCCGCCGCCGATCACGATCACATCGGCATGCCCGTTCATTCGCTCGTCTCCATGTCCTCATGCGACGACAGCGCCATCGGCAAAGGTTTGACGGGTGCCTGGCCACGCAGGCGGCCGACCGCTTCGAGCGGCACACGCGCTTGCGCAGCGATGACTTCCGCGCCCGCATGCGCGCAGAAGCGGCCCTGACATCGGCCCATGCCGACGCGTGAGAACGCCTTTGCGCGATTCGCTTCTTTCGCGCCCATCTCATTCACGACGCGTCGCAGCTCGCCTGCCGTGATCGCTTCGCATCGGCAAACGATGGTTTCATCCGGCAATGCCGCGGCGAATCGCGCGGGCCACGGAAACGCCGTGCGCAAGCCCGCGGCGAAGCGCGTGAAGCGTGATAGCTGCTTGCGCAACTCGACGGCCTCGGTGTCGTCGTGCCTCATGCCGATATCCTTCAATGCAGCCAGTGCCGCGAGCCGTCCGGCGCGCTCAGCCGCATCCGCGCCACGCACGCGCGCGCCATCGCCTGCGAGATAGACGCCTTTCACACTACTGCGCCCGTCCTCGTCCGCGACGGGAAGCCATTGCTGCAATGCCTGGTCGAAACGGAATTCGCAGCCCGCGAGATCGGCCAGTTGCGTTTCGGAGCGCAAGTGATAGCCGAGCGCGACGGCATCGCATTCAACTTGCAGCATCGTGCCGTTGGCCTGCTTCACGCGCACGCGTTGCACACCCTCTTGCGGCGTACCTTCGATCGCAATGGGCGTAATGCCGCGATAAACCGGCACGCGTGCGTTTTTGAGCACGCCCATCAACGCGATGCCCTTTTTGAGCGCCGACGGAATCGCGAGCAATTGCGGCAATGCGCGCAGGCGCTGTGCCAATGTCGAGGTATCGAGCACCGCGCTCACTGTCGCGCCCGCCTTCACATATTGCGCGGCGACCAGATACAGCAGCGGTCCCGTGCCCATCATCGCGACGCGCGCGCCGATCGCGCAGCCCTGCGATTTCAGTGCGACCTGCGCGCCGCCGAGGCTATACGTGCCTGCGTGATGCCAGCCGGGAACGGGCATCAGGCGATCCGTCGCGCCGCTGCAGATGATGAGCGCATCGAATGCGATCTTGCGATGACGCGTGCCGCTCACCACATGGACGGCGCCAGGCTCGACGTTCCATACGAGCGTGTCGGGCACATAGTCGATCTTTGTGCGCAACGCATCGAAATCGCGATGCAACGCATGCGCATGTTGCGCTTGCGTGCCGTACAACGTCTCATACGTGCGCGTAAAGCCTTCCGGCTGACGACGATAAATCTGCCCGCCATCGCGCCGGCCCTCGTCGATGACCACAGGACGCAAGCCCGCCTCGACGAGCGCCTGCGCCGCGCGCACACCGGCCGGTCCCGCGCCGATCACGATCACAGTCGCGGCCATATATCCTCCGCCGAAACCGCGAGCCGCGTGACGATCGACATGCCTTCGACCGCCAGCGTCGTGCACGCACGCACACGGTCGCCGTCCGCGGTCCATACCCAGCAGTCCTGGCACGCGCCCATCACGCAGAAGCCCGCGCGCCGGCCATCGCCGAACTCGGAGTCGCGCAGGTCTTCCTGTGAAGTCAGCAGCGCGACCATCAACGTGTCGCCTTCGGCAGCGCGCGCGCGCCTGCCGTCGATGACGATCTCGAACGTCCTGCGGCCTTTCTCCGCGACTCTGACGAAGCGTCCGTTCATGCCGTCACCGTTTCCATCGACTGCATGCGTGCGAGATCGTCGGCGCTGTGATGACAGAGAATCTGCGCACCCGAAGGCAAGGTTTTCCTCGCAGGCGGGCTGACATTGCACTTGCCGTCGATGCGCGCCGCGCAGCGCGAGCGGAAGCAGCAAAGCTCGTGCGCATCGCTTTCGGCGCCGAGCGCGGGCAATGCAGCGAGCGCCATCGCGCGCCGCGAATCGAGCCAGCCGGGGCGCAGCGCAGGCACCGAATCGACGAGCAAGCCCGTATACGGGTGATACGGCGGATGCGAAAGCGCATCGCGCTGACCCGCTTCGACGCACTGGCCCGCATACAGCACGATGACTTCATCGCAGATGGCGCGCACTGTCGAGATGTCGTGGCTGATGAACATGTACGACACCTTCAGCTCGCGGCGCAGTTCCGCGAGCAGATCGAGGATCGCGGCGCCGACGACGGTGTCGAGTGCGGACGTCACTTCATCGCAGAGAATGAGTTCGGGATTCGCCGCGAGCGCGCGCGCGAGATTCACGCGCTGCTTCTGTCCGCCTGACAAGCCGCCCGGCTGGCGCTTCGCGATCGATGCGGGCAGCTTCACGAGATCGAGCAGTTCGAGCATGCGCTTTTGCGCTGGCGCGCCGCGCAGGCCGTGATAGAAGTTCATCGGCCTGGCGAGAATATCGGCGATGGTGCGGCTCGGGTTCAACGCGGTATCGGCGTTCTGGAACACGATCTGCACACGGCGATACTGATCCAGCGTGCGCTCCGACAGCTTCGCCGGCAACGGTTTGCCGTCGAGCAGCACATCGCCGCTCGCGCGATCGACGAGGCCGGCAATCACGCGCGCGAGCGTCGTCTTGCCCGAGCCCGATTCGCCGATCACGCCGAGCGTGGTGCCGCGCGCAATCTTGAGGCTCACGTCATCGAGCACGCGCACGGCGGGCACGCCGTGCGCATCGATGCGGCCATAACCCGCGCTCAGATTGCGAATCTCGAGCAGCGGCGTTTGCTTTGCGTCGTCGGCCGCGCTGAGTTCGACTTCTGGACGGCGTGTCGCCGCGAGCAGCTGACGCGTGTATTCGTCCGCGGGCGCGTCGAGCAACTGCGCGGTCGTGCCGTTCTCGCGCACCCGTCCGCCGTTCAACACGACGATCCCGTCCGCCATCTGCGCGACCACGGCCAGATCGTGCGATACGTACACCGCCGTCGTGCCCAGCTCCCGCACCACACCCTTGAACGCCGCGAGCACTTCGATCTGCGTGGTCACGTCGAGCGCGGTGGTCGGCTCATCGAACACGACGACGGCGGGATCGGTGATCAACGCCATCGCCGCCATCAGGCGCTGCAACTGACCGCCCGATACCTGATGCGGATAGCGATCGCCGATGGTGTCCGGATCCGGCAACGCCAGCGACCGGAACAGACCGATCGCTTTCTGACGCGCGACAGCGGGCGTCATCAACTTGTGCAGCAGCGCGGGCTCGGTCACCTGATCCATGATCGTGCGCGCCGGATTGAAGCCCGCCGATGCGCTCTGCGCAACGTACGCGACCGTGCGCGCGCGCAATGCGCGGCGGCCTTTTTCATCGAGTGCGAGCACATCGATATCGCCGATCTTCACGGACCCGCCCGCAATCGAACACCCGCCGCGCGCATGCCCGAGCAGCGCCAACGCAATGGTCGTCTTGCCCGAGCCCGACTCGCCGATCAACGCGAGCACTTCGCCTTTCTTCACGGTGAAATCGACGCCCTTCACGATTTCGACGACGGGATCGGGCGCTACGTCCGCGACAACACGCAAGCCCTTTACTTCGATCATGTTCGTGCTCGTTGTCATATTCACTGTCTGCCTCCGTGCGAACGCGCACCATGACGACGCAGGCTGTCGATGAGCAGATTCACACCGACTGTGAGCGTCGCAATCGCGACGGCGGGCATCAGCACCGCGGGCGCGCCTTCCGCGAGACCGCCGATGTTCTCGCGCACGAGCGAGCCCCAGTCCGCGTTTGGCGGCTGCACGCCTAGGCCCAGAAAGCTCAGCCCCGAAAGCAGCAGCACGATGAACACGAAGCGCAGGCCGAAGTCCGCGAGCATCGGATGAATCATGTTGGGCAGCACTTCCACACGTGCGATATAGAACAGCTTCTCGCCGCGCGCCTTCGCGACCTGCACGTATTCGAGCGTCATGATGTTCACCGCGAGCGAGCGCGAGATACGGAACGCGCCGGGGATATACGCGAGTGCGGCGACCATCATGAGCATCGGAATGGACGAGCCGAATGCCGCGATCACGACGAGCGCGAGAATCTTGCTCGGGATCGAGATCAGCGCGTCGAAGAGGCGACTCAGGACTTCATCGACCCAGCGGCCCGACACCGCGGCAACGAGACCGAAGAACGTGCCGATGACGCTCGCCGCCACCGTCGACGCGAGCGCGAGCCCGACCGTGTATTGCGTGCCGTAGAGAATGCGGCTCAGCATGTCGCGGCCGAGATAGTCGGTGCCCAACAGATGCGCCGCGCTGTACGAGCCGAAGATTTCCGTCGACGTAAACGCGCCGCCTTTGTACGGCGCGATGACGGGGCCGATGAACGCTACCGCGAGCCAGAACACGACGATGAGCAGACCGGTCAGCCCGAGCACCGAGAAGCGGCCGACGAGGCGGCTCAACACGCCGCGCCTGGCGACGGACGTCGGTTCCTGCTGCGCATCCGCACAAGGCTGTGCGGAAGGTTGCTCGTATAGCACGGTCGTGGCATGAGAAGGAGCGTGTCGGTTCATCGTTGACGCAGCCTTGGGTTGGATACGATCTGACACAGGTCCGCGATGAGCACGAGCGCGAGATACGCCGCGCAAAACACCATCACGCAGCCCTGCACGAGCGGCATGTCGCGGTTGGTGACGGCATCGACCATCAGGCTCGCGAGACCGGGATAGTTGAAGATCGATTCGACGATCACCACGCCGCCGAACAGATACGACAGCGAAAGCGCAACCGCGTTGGCGATCGGACCGATGGTGTTCGGCAACACGTGCCGTAACACGACACGCATTGGCGAAGCGCCCTTCAGCACGGCCATCTCGACATACGACGCGTTCAGCTGATCGAGCACTGCCGCGCGCGTCATGCGCGCCATCTGCGCAACGATCACGCAGCAAAGCGTCATCACCGGCATCGCGTACGTGCGCACGAGTGCGCCGAACGACGACACATCCGACAGATACGACAGCGCCGGCAGCCAGCGCAGCTTCACTGCGAAGATCAGCACGGCGATGGTCGCGACGAGAAACTCCGGCACGGCGACAGTCGAAAGCGTGAGCACGTTGAGCACGCGATCGAGCAGCGAGCCGCGATACATCGCCGAAAGAATGCCGATCACGAGCGCGAGCGGCACGGACACGAGCGCCGTCAATCCCGCGAGCACGAGCGAATTCGGCAGACGCGTGGAGATCAACTCACTGACGGGCAGATTGTTGGACAGCGAGGTGCCGAAGTTGCCCGTCACCACATGCGCGAGCCATTGCACATAACGCGTGATCGCGGGTTGATCGAGACCGAACTGATGCCGCAGAGCCGCCACCTGCTCGGGCGTGGCGGCCTGGCCGAGCGCCTGCTGCGCGGCATCGCCCGGTAAAAGTCCGGTGATGCCGAACACGATCATCGACACTATCCACAGCGTGAACAGCGCGAGCCCGAGGCGCGCGGCAACGAGTCGTTGCGCGTGAGCTTTCATCGGATATCGCCTCCCGTCCTGAAAGGTTGATGTCGCGCGCCGAGGCTCCTGCAAGCGACGGCGCACGTACGCTGTCAAAGCACGCTCACGTCTCCAGCCACACGTTCTCCGCGAACATCCAGCCCATCAGGCCCGCGAGCGGAATGCCGCCCAGGCCCTTCAGCTTCGACGTATGCGCATCGAGCGAGCTCAGGAACATCGGAATGCCGATGCCGCCGTCCGTATGCACGAGCTCCTGCATGTCGCCGTAAATTTGCTTGCGCTTCGCGTCGTCCGGCTCGCCGCGCGCCGTGACCAGCATCTGGTCGAACTGCGGGCTCTTCCAGTTCGCTTCGTTCCACGGCGCGTCGGACTTGAAGAACTGCGTGAAAATCACGTCCGCGCTCGGACGCGCATTGATGTTGCCGAAGCCGAGCGGATGCTTCATCCAGTGATTCGACCAGTAGCCATCGGAAGGCACGCGCACGACCTGGAGATTGATGCCGGCCTGCGGCGCGACCTGCTGCATCAGCACGGCCATTTCGACGGAGCCTTCCGCCGCCGGCGATGCATAGAGCTGAAGCGGCGTGTTGCCGACCTTCGCCTTCTGGAAGTGGAACTTCGCCTTGTCCGGATCGAAGCCGCGCTGCGGCAGGCCCGACATGAAATACCTGTTGCTCGGATCGATCGGCTGATCGTTGCCGATCGAGCCATAGCCGCGGAAGATGGTCTTGCGCATCTGATCGCGGTCCATCAGGCACATCATGCCGCGGCGGAAATCCGCATTGCCGGTGATGCCGCCATCGTCGCGCATGATGAGATCGGTGTACTGGCCCGTCTTCGTTTCCAGCACCGAGAAGCCCGGCGTACCCTTGATGCGTTCCGTCGAGCGCGCGCTCACCGCGTTGATGAGCTGCACGTCGCCCGATATGAGCGCGTTCACGCGCGCCGGCTCGTCGGCGATGCCGATCAGCTCCACTTCGTCCAGATGCGGCATGCCCGGCTTCCAGTACTTCTCGTTGCGCACGCCCACGGTGCGCACGCCCGGCGAGAACTCCTTCAGCTTGAACGGGCCCGTGCCGACAGCCGTCTTGAAGTCCGTCGTGCCGTCCTTGATGATGAGGAAGTGCGAATCCGCGAGAATCACCGGGAGGTCGGCGTTCGCGCCCGTCAACGTGATGGTCAGTTCGTTCGGGCCCGTCGCCTTGATTTCCTTGAACTGGTCGGCGAGCGTCTTCGCCTTCGAGCCGACAGCCGGGTCCTTATGGCGCAGCAGCGAATAGATCACGTCCTGCGGCGCGAGCGACTTGCCATCGTGGAACTGCACGCCGCTGCGGAGCTTGACGACCCAGACGATTGCGTCTTTCGTTTCGAGCGATTCCGCCAGCGCCATCTTTGCGCCGAGGTGACTATCCAGCTCGGTCAGGCCGCTGTAGAACATGAATCCACGCGCGTAGTCGGTGCCGAGGGCGCCCTTGGCCGGATCGAGCGTATCGGCGGCGGACGATGATTGCGTCGCCACGCGGATGCGACCGCCCTGCCTGGGCTTGTCCTGCGCGAAGGCGGCGCCGCTCGCGGTGAGGAGCCCCGCGCCCGTCACCGACAGCAGTCCGCCCGCGGCCATCGCGCGCAGGACGTTGCGCCGCGACGCGCCACGTCGCGTCAGTTCTTCGAGCCGTGTGCCGGCATCGGCATGGGCGAGTGCTTCAGGCGATTTGTCGATGCTCATGAACTTCTCCGCGGTAGGGGCTATTAATGTTCGACGGCTTGATCGTTGTATGCGGGCCGCCTGTCCTTGCTTCCGGTGCTTCGATGCTTCCGATGCTTCGATGCTTCAGTAGAAAACGTCTTTGATCGAGTAATACGCGCCGACCAGCGGCAGAAACCAGGGCTTGCCCGTATGTCCCGGAATCGCGGGCCAGTCGAAATCGCGCCACGGGTTCGCTTCCGGGTTGCCGTTCATCACGTCGGCCATGACCTGGCCCATGTGCGTCGACATCTGCGTACCGTGGCCGCTGTAGCCCATCGAGAAATAGATGCCGTCGTGCTGGCCCGCGCGCGGCAGGCGGTCAGCCGTGATATCGACCAGACCGCCCCAGCAATAGTCGATGCGCACGTCGGCGAGGCTCGGGAAGATCGACGCGAGATTGGCTTGCAGGATGCGCCCGCTCTTCGCATCCGAAGGACGCTCCGATGCCGTGAAACGCGCGCGGCCGCCGAGCAGCAGGCGCGAGTCGTGCGTGACACGAAAGTAGTTATGCATGAGGCGGCTCGTTGTGTACGAGCGCCGGTTCGGCAACAGTTGCCTCAGTTGCTCCGCGGGCAACGGCTCCGTCACGATGATGAACGAACCGACAGGCGCCATCCTGCGTCGATACCACGAGAACGGACCGTGCTTCGAAGGGCCCGTTGCGATGAGCACCTGTTTCGCGTGCAACGAACCGCGCTTCGAATCGACGCGATATGCGCCGCCTTCCTTCACGATATTCGTGACTTCGGCATGTTCGTAGAGGCGTGCGCCCTGCCTCGCCGCGGCTTGCGCAAGACCCACGGCGAACTTGCCCATATGCATCTGCCCGCCGTGACGTTGCAGCAGGCCGCCGTGAAAGGCATCGGACTGCACTTCGGTGCGGATCTGCCCGCGATCGAGCAGATCGATGTCCGGATCGACTTCCCGCCGGATCAGTTCGGCCGTCTTCGCGATGTGTTCCAGATGATGCGGCTTCGCGGCGAGCTTCAGCTTGCCGGACGCGAGATAGTCACAATCGATGTGCTCGTCGCGGATCAAACGCTCGACGGTGTTCACCGCATCCGCATACGCGCGATAACAACGCTGCGCGCGTTCGACGCCGAGTTGCGAACGCAGTGCCGCATAGTCTTGCGCGACACCCGTATTGCACTGGCCGCCATTGCGGCCCGACGCGCCGCCGCCCACGCGCCCGGCATCGAGCACCGCGACGCACGCGCCACGCTTGCCCAACGCGAGCGCCGCCGACAAACCCGTGAACCCGCCGCCGATCACGGCGACATCGACCTGGCCATCGGCCGGGCCTTCGCACGCCGATGTCATCGCGGGCGCGGTATCGAGCCAGTAGGAGTCGAGTTTCATCGGCATTGCTCGCGTGAAGTGGCGTGTCTGACTTGTGTCAAAGACCGAGGTGTGTCAAAGACCGAGTTGCGTGGCGAGATCGCCGATCGTGTCCACTTCGTAATACTCGTAGTACGGCGTGCCCGGCTCGTGGCCGCGCTTGACGAACGCCTTGTGCCTGATACCCATGTCATGCGCGGTCATGAGGTCATAGCGCAGGCTCGACGACACGTGCAGCACGTCTTCCGGGTTGCAGTCGAGCTGGTCGAACATGTACTCGAAGCCTTGCATGCGCGGCTTGTACGACTGCGCCTGTTGCGCGGTGAACACGCGATGGAACGGCGCGCCGAGCTTGTCGACATTGCTTTGAATCTGATCGTTCGATGCATTCGACAGAATCACGAGCCTGTATTTCTTCGCGAGACGCGAGAGCCCTTCCGGCACGTCCGGATGCGGGCCCCAGGTCGGCACGGCGAGGTAGAACTTTTCGGCTTCCGCTTCGTTGAATTCGACGTTCATACGCTCGCACGCACGGCGCACCGAATCGACGATCACGTCGCGATACGGCTTCCATGCGCCGAGCACTTCGTCGCGACGATAGCCCGCGAAAAACTTCACGAACTGCTCCAGTGCATCGCCTTGCAGACGGTCGGCGTACATCTCGCGAGCCATATCGGCCATGCGGAATTTCGTCAGCGTGCCGTAACAGTCGAACGTGATGTACTTCGGCTCGAAATCGATCATGGTTTCAGTCCTGTCGTGTGATGAACCCGCCGGGAGTTCAGTGGTGAAAACGAAGAACAGCGAATCGTTGAGAAAAATTTAAACAAGGCAAAAATGACTGATGGCGTTGAATACGTGCGTCGCGACGACATAAAGCATGCGTTTTGAACCTCCGCTACAGCAGAAAATGCGGCGCCTGGTCGAACGGTCGTGCGCATCAGCCTTCGATATCGATCAGCACGCTCTTGAAGCGCAGATTCGCCTCGTAAGCCTGCCGTCCGAGATCCTTGCCGATACCCGAACGCTTGTAGCCGCCCGTCGGGATCACGAAGTCGCTCGTGCGTCCATACCGATTGACCCAGACCGTGCCCGCCTCGATGCCGCGCACCATGCGCAACGCGCGGCCGATATCCGCGGTATGCACGCCCGCCGCGAGTCCGTATTCGGGATGCGCAGCGAGTTCGAGCGCTTCTTCCTCGCTGTCGAAGGACTGCACGGTGAGCACCGGACCAAAGATTTCGTTGCGCACCGCGTCGCTTTCCTGTGTGACATCGGACAGCAAAGTGGGTGAATAGAACGCGCCGGGCGTCGCCGCATCCGCGCGCTTGCCGCCGCAACGCAAGGTCGCGCCGCTTGCGATGCTGCGCTGGACGATCGCGTCGATGCGCTTTGCCTGCGGCTCGGAGATGATCGGCGGCAAGGTCGTGCCCGCTGCCCATGTCGGACCGGCCATGAGCTCGCTGAATGCTTGCACGATGCGCTCGATCAGTTCATCGGCGATGGCGCGCTGCACGAGCAGGCGCGATCCCGCGACGCACACCTGTCCCGCGTTTGCCGTGATCGAGCCGGCAATTCGCCGCGCCACTTCGTCGATGCGCGGGGCATCCGCGAACACGATCTGCGGGCTCTTGCCGCCCAGTTCGAGCGTGACGGGCTTCGTGCCCGTCTCCGCGCACGCGGCCATGATCGCGGCGCCCGTGCGCGTCGACCCTGTGAAAGTGACCTTGCCGATGCGCGGATGACGCACGAGCGCATCGCCCGTCGTGCGGCCATCGCCCTGAACGACGTTGAAGATGCCGGGCGGCACGCCCGCTTCGAGCGCGAGTTCGGCAAGACGCAATGCGGAAAACGGCGTCATCTCCGAAGGCTTCAGCACGACCGCATTGCCCGCCGCCAGCGCCGGCGCGGTCTTCCATATGCCCATCACAAGCGGAAAATTCCACGGTGCGATTGCGCCGATCACGCCATACGGCTCGGCGATGGTCATGCCGAGATGACGATGATCCGTCGCCGCGACATCGCCGCCGATCTTGTCCGCAAGCTCCGCATAAAAGCGGATGCTCTCGGCCGTAAATGGCACGTCCCAGTTGCAGGCATCGCGCACGGGACGCGTCGAGCCGAGCGCTTCGAGTGGCGCGAGGCGCGCCGCATCGGCGGCGACGAGATCGGCGAACCTGCGCAGCACGCGTGCACGCTCGCGTGGCGCGCGGCGCGCCCAGTCGCTCTTCCTGAACGCACTCCATGCGTTCTGCACGGCGTAGTCGATCATCGCGGCATCGGCGAGCGGCACCGATGCATACGTTACGCCGTCCGACGGGCGCGACACGTCGATGCGCGAGGCGCCCGCATCGATGAGTTCGCCGCCAATGAAGTGCCCGCTCCTGATGCCGATACTGGCGGGATCGAAACGGTCCATGTGCGTGATCCTCCTTCGGGCGGTTGCGTTGGCATGACTTCATCGTAGGACGGGAGCCCCGGCATTTTTCGCCGACAAAATTGCCGATTCAGCACGACCAGCGCGTTCTTGCCGCGATAACCCGCGGTTTTGCGTTGCACCACGCGGCCGCTCCTTGTTCGGCGCGCAACAGGAAGATCGTCCTAGCCATGGGCGCTGCGCGGTGTCACAGTGACGGTAAATGTCTTCACGCGAGGAGGCCGGCGTGCCCGACTCAAGCAATAACGATGTGGTCCGATACCGGGCTTTCACACTCGACGACATCCCCGCCGCGCATGCGCTGTCGATGTCCGTCAAATGGCGTCATCGCGCGGACGACTGGCGCTTCGCGGCACGTCTCGGCAGCGGCTTCGCCGCCGTCGATCAGCACGGCGCGCTCGTCGGCACTGCGCTCGCGTGGCAGTTCGGCGCGAGTGCCGCGACACTCGGCATGTTCATCGTGTCGCCGGAACATCAGCGGCGCGGCATCGGGCGCAGGCTGCTCGACCGGCTGATGGCAAAGCTTCCCACGCAGATGCTGCTGATTCATGCATCGAACGAAGGCAAGCCGTTGTGCGAGGAACGCGGCTTCACGCGTATCGACACGATTCGTCAGCATCAGGGCGCAGCGTTTCAGCCGCCGCTCGTTTCGCTGCCGCCGGGTGAACGGCTTCGTCCCATCGGCGCGAAGGACACGCCGCGTCTCGCGGAACTCGCATCGCGCGCGACGGGCATGGATCGCACCGAACTGCTGCCGCAATTGCTCGACGTGGCGAGCGGCATTGCGCTCGATCGCGAGGGCGAACTGATTGGCTTTGCACTCTTCCGGCGCTTCGGCGACGGACATGTGATCGGTCCGGTGATCGCGCCCGAATCGCCGGACCAAAGCCGCGCCAAGGCGTTGATCAGCTATTGGCTCGCGTTGAACGCAGGCATGTTCGTGCGCGTGGATACGCCGCTGCGCTACGGCCTCTCTTCGTGGCTCGAAGGGCTCGGTCTGCCGCTCGTCGATACCATCGAGCAGATGGCGTTGAACGGCACGCCGTCCACCGACGACACACTCACGCAGTTCGCGCTGACGAGCCAGGCGTTGTGGTGATCCGCGCGTGCACATCGACGGGTCCGGTGTTTACGCCTTTTCCAGCCACGCGAACTCCGCGAAGCGATAACCCATGACGCGCCCCGACGGACTGCCCTTCAATCCATGCAGCGTCGAGCTCTGCGCGTCGATGAAGTTGATGAACGCCGGAATCACGAGACTGTTCTTTTCGTAGACGATGGTCTGCATGTCGCCGTACATCTGCTTGCGCTTCGCTTCGTCGCGCTCGCGGCGCGCCTGCACCAGCAATTGGTCGAATTGCTCGTTCTTCCAGCCCGACTCGTTCCAGTTCGCATTCGAGCGGAAGAACTGCGTATACAGCAGGTCGAGCGTGGGGCGCGGCAGGATCGAGCCGTAGGTCATCGGGTACTTCATCCAGTACGTCGTCCAGTAGCCATCGGCGGGCACGCGCCGCACGTTGATGTCGACGCCCGCCTGCTTCGCGGCCTGCTGGATCAGCATCGCGGAGTCGAGTGCCGTCTCCACCGATGGCGGTGCGATGATCTCCGCACGCGCGCTCTGCGTCCCCGCCTTCCTGAAGTGGAACTGCGCCTTGTCCGGATCGTACGCGCGCTGCGGCAAGCCCTTCATGAAGTAAGGATGCCACTCCGGCACGGGATGATCGTTCGCGAGCGTGCCGTGGCCGCGCAGCATCACGGTCACGATGCGCTGACGGTCATGCAGATACTTGATGCCCTCGTTGAAGTCCGCGCTCCTGGTCGGCAACATGTCCTGCCGCAACGCAAGGTCTGAATAAAGCTGCGAAGGACTTTCGAGTATCGTGACCTGGCCCGTCTGCCTGACCCGATCGACATCGCGCGCGGGCAGCGGCGATATGAGCTGCACATCGCCTGCGAGCAGTGCATTGGTGCGCGCCGCATCGTCGCCGATGCCAATGATCTCCACTTCATCCAGATACGGACGCCCCGGCTTCCAGAAATTCGGATTGCGCGTGCCGATGCAGCGTTGTGCAGGCGTGAATTCCTTGCATACGAACGGACCCGTGCCGTTGCCTTTGGAAAAGTCCGTCGTGTTCGCGGCGACGATGACGAAATGCGGGATCGCGAGCAGCGCGGGAAGATCGACGTTCGGCTCCGTCAACGTGATCTCGACCTTGAGCGGACCGGCCGCCTTGACCGAGCTGATGCCATCCGCGATCGACTTCGCCTTCGAGCCGACGGCCGGGTCCTTGTGGCGCGTCAGCGAGAACACGACATCGTCGGCGGTGAACGGCTTGCCGTTGTGGAAATGCACATTGGGCCTGAGCGTAACGGTCCACTTCACGAAGTCATCCGATTCGAGCTTTTCCGCGAGCGCGTTCTGCGTCTTGAAGTCGGCGTCGAGCTCGGTGAGGCCGCTATAGAACATGTAGGCGCGGGAATAGTCGCCCGTGTGCGTGCCCTTCGCGGGATCGAGCGAATCCATCAGTGACTGGTTTGCCAGCGCCACGCGAATGCGTCCGCCGCGTTGCGGGGTCGGCTCGGTCGCTGCGAATGCAAGTGACGATGCGCCCGGCAGAATGAGGGTCGCGGCGCCCGCGGCGGCCAGCGTCTTTATCGCCTTGCGGCGCGCAGGATCGGCGACAACGAAATCCTTCGGCAATGTCATGGTCAGCCTCGCTCGGTCATGTCGTTATGCGGATGGATGGAACGAGCCGTCACAGCGCCAGGCAAAGCCTGTAGGCGTCGTAGATGGCGGTGTGAATGTCGCGCGACGCGCTTGCGTCGCCGATGCGGTACAGCAGGAACTGCCCTTCTTCGCCGTCCTGTGTCTCGGGCTGCGGCTTGCCTGTCGCGAACGCTTCGAGGTCGGTATAGCCGTCGTTGGCCGAATACATGCGCGCGGACTCGAACAGATCCTGCACCGCGAGCATGCCGCGTTCGACGACCACATGGTCCGCATCCGTCTCGACCCGCGCATTCGTAAGATGATGACGGAACACCGCGCGGCGCTTGCCGTCCGCTAACGCGCTGACTTCGATCAGTTCGATATTGGTGCGCACGGGCACGTCCCAGCGCGCGATGTTGCGCATCCAGACCTGATCGTCGCCGCGTCCACCCGTTTCCTGCGCGGGCGTGCTGTCGATCAGTGCAAGCGATACGTCGAGGCCCGCATCGACATAGCGTTCGGCGCACAAATAGGCGTTGTGCCGGCCCGTGCCGTCGTACACGAGCACGCTGCCTTCGCGCGGCGGTGTTTCCGTGAGCGCGTCGAACACGGACTTGCATAGCTCAGCGCCCGGCAATGCGTCGAGATTCGGGAGGCCGCCCGTCGCGATGATGACCACATCCGCGCGATGATCGAGCACGTCGCTCAATTCCGCGTAGTGGTTATAGCGCACGTCGACGCCCAGCCGCTCCAGCGCCGACACGCGCCAGTCCACGATGCCGATGAGATCGCGCCGCCAGCTTCCCGTCGCCGCGAGCAGCATCTGTCCGCCCGCCGTCGAATTCGCTTCGAGCACGGTCACGTCGTGGCCGCGCGTCCCGCTGATGCGCGCGGCTTCGAGACCCGCCGGCCCCGCGCCGACGATCAGCACGCGCTTCTTCCGCGCGGCCTTCGGGATGTCATGCGTGAGATACGTCTCGCGCGATGTCGCCGGATTATGGATGCACGTCGCGCGGAAGTTGCGGCAGAACGATGCGCCGACGCATGGCCGCGCCTCGTCCTCCTTGCCCGCTTCGACGAGCTTGACGAGATGCGGCTCCGCGATATGCGCACGGGTCATGCCGACCATGTCGAGCAAGCCTTCGCGGATCGCATGACGCGCGGTGGCGAGGTCCGCGATTTTGGCCGCATGAAACACGGGCAGATCGACTGCGCGCTTGAACGCAGCAGCTTTCGGCAGCCACGGCGCGGACGGCACGAACATGCCGGGCATCGAATTCGCCGCGAGCGCCATCTTTGTGTCCATGCGCCCGAACGTGACGTTGAAGAAATCGAAAAGACCGGTGCTCTGCAGAATGCGCGACATCTCCAGCCCTTCCTCGAAGCTGCATCCGTCTTCTAGCGCGAAGCGAAAGCCGACGAGGAAATCGTCGCCTGCCTGCTTGCGAATCTCCTCGTGCACCTCGATCGCGAAGCGCACGCGATTGGCCGTCGAACCGCCGTACTTGTCGGTGCGCAGGTTCACGGTCGGATCCATGAACTGGCCGATGAGATGACCGCCCGCGTGCGTTTCGATGCCATCGAGTCCGCCGTCGCGGCAGCGCTTCGCCGCGAGACCGAAGTCGCGGATCACGCGTTTGATGTCGGCGTCGTGAATCGCCTGCGGCATCGCGCGATGCAGCGTTTCACGCACGGCCGATGGCGCGATCATCGGCAGCCAGGGCTCGGTGTATGCATCGCCGCGCCGCCCGAGATGCGTGATCTGACACATCAGCGCCGCGCCGTGCGTATGAATGCGATCGGAGAAGCGCCCCAGATGCGGCACGACGGCATCCGTCGATACATTGATCTGCTGGAACGTGTTCGGACTGTCGAGGCTGACGTTCGACGAGCCCCCGAACATCGTGAGCGCGATACCCCCTTTCGCTTTCTCCTCGTGATACCGTTGATAGACCTCTTGCGGGAATTCATCGCGCGTCAGGCGGCTTGCGTGACTCGTGCTCATCACGCGATTCCTGAGCACGAGATGCTTGAGGGTGAACGGCTGAAGCAACGGGTCCGACGATGCAGGTGGGGCGGCGCGGTGATCGGTTTGAGGTGTCATGGCCTGCCGGATGAAGTGAGCGTCGGACTCAAGTTAAGGAGGCCAATATGCGCCGTCAATTTACAAATGAGTGCATGCCCCATTACATGGTGTTGTATGAGTCTGCGACTTCCCTCGCTTCAGGCACTCCTTGTCTTCGAAACCTCCGCGCGGCTTCTGAGCTTCACCAAGGCGGCCGGCGAGCTCAACGTGACGCCCGTCGCGGTGAGCCGCATGGTGGCGCGTCTTGAAGACGCGCTCGGCTTCAAACTGTTCGAGCGCACGAAGCTAGGGCTAACCCTTACCGATCGGGGCGCCACGTTGCAGCGCGCCGTTGCATCCGGCTTCGGGCAGATCGGCGACACCATCGACGAACTCAAGCGCGATCAGGCACAAGGCGAGATCGTCACGTTGTCGCTCGCAAGCGGCTTCGCTGCATTGTGGCTCCTGCCGCGCTACGCGGAATTCCGCAAGCTGTTCCCTTCGATCAATCTGCGTTTGCAGGTGATGGCCGGCCGCCTGTATGGACCGCTCGAAGATGCGGACCTCGGCATCCGGCTGCATGGTCCCGGATCGGAACAGGACCCTTCCTGTCTTTGTCCGGAGATCATCGTTCCCGTGTGCAGTCCGCACTATCTCGCCGAGTTCGGTCCGCTCGATGCGCCCAGGAGCACGCAGGGCCACGCATATATTCATCTCGACGTGACCACGCATTCGTGGGCGGATTTTCATCGTGCAACGGGGTTGTCGGATAAGGGCATCGGTGAAGCCGTGCATCACACCGATCCGGGGCTCGCAGTGCAATGCGCGATGCTCGGTCAAGGGGTCGTGCTCGGATGGCTGCTTGCGATCGCTGCGCCGCTCAACGAAGGCAAGGTAATTCCCGCATGGGACCGCTATATCGAAACCGGCTGTCATTACGTGCTCGAATACCGCTCGTCGAGTCCGTCCGGGAGCACGCGCGCAGTGGCGCGATGGCTCATCGATGAGGTGAAGAAAGAACTCGATGACGCGCGACTCGTACTTGCGCCGATGACGGCCACGCCCAAGACTCGTTCCGAGCAGACGATGCGTCGTTGAGAACCAATGGATCACGACGAACCAGGGCCAGTAGTGCGCGGCTGACTGGAATAGCGTTCAGATTGCGCGAAGCAACGCCAATCACACGATATGGTCCAGGCAATGGATGCCGTCATTGCGATGGCGATGACGGCGAGCGGGAGTTTGGTTTGCTCAGGCTATCGCTTTGGCACGCCAGGCCAGTTGGCGCTCAAGAACGGATTCGGCGGACTCCCCGACCAGTTCCTGATAAGTAGCGGGCGCGGTTGCACCTTCAGTATTGACGAGCAATACGCGGGAAGCGCTATTTAGGCCCACTTGCCTCGCCAGTTGCGTGTTCTGCAGCAATGCGATGAGACCCGCGAGACCCGCTACACCCGACTCGCCAGCAATGATCGGTGCGTCTGTATCGCTGCCGGCAGCCAGAATACGCATGGCGTTCACTGCATCGTCATCGCTGATCGTCATGAAATCATCGACGCAAGGTTGGAGAAACTTCCATGCGAGCGGCGAGGTTTCGCCGCAAGCGAGCCCAGCCATCACGGAGTCGACCGAGCCCGTCGCACGTGCAGCGCGTCCCGCCAATGCGCTCTGATACAGACAGTCGGCCTGCTGCGGTTCGACGACGATAAATCGCGGACGATGCTCGCCATGGAATTCCCATAGGTAACTGGCCAATCCTGCTGCAAGGCCACCGACACCGCCCTGGAGAAACACATGCGTGTAGGCCGGCTGATCTGGCTGGCTATCGCTCTGCTCGACGATCTCCGCTGCAATCGTGCCATAGCCTTGCATCACATCACGCGGGATGTCTTCGTAACCGTCGTATGACGTATCGGAAACGACGTGCCAGCCGTTCAGCGAAGCCAGGCGAGCCGCCTCTTCGACCGACTCGTCGTAGTTTCCGGTGATCCGGACAATCTCGGCGCCATACGCAGCAATGGCCTTCTCGCGCTCGACGCTGACATTGGCGTGGAGCACGATCACACAACGGCAACCCAGCGTTTGCGCAGCAGCGGCCAGTCCCTTTCCGTGGTTGCCGTCCGTGGCGCTCACCACCGTGAAATGCGTCAACAGGTCCCGATAGCGTCCTTCGAAAAGACCACGTGCATCGAGATCATGATCCGGCCATAGTCGCTGGATGAGGCGCACGAGTGCAATGGGCGCACCTAATGCCTTGAAGCTGCCCAGTACGGA
>NZ_FNYE01000003.1 GCF_900108945.1 Paraburkholderia diazotrophica
CAGAAGCTGGCGTATCGGGGCGAAGGCTATGAGCTGCGCACCTCCGGCTATGGCGTGCAGCGTGCGGGCAAGGGGCTGCACCTCACGGCGTACGATCGCCCCGGCGCGACCGGCCAGCAGCTCGACATGCAGGAAACCGTCGCGCAGCTTGAGCGCGCGCTGGAACTGGCGAAGGCGCTGGCCGGGTCGGCGCGCAGTGCGAAGGCCGCACCTGCGGATATCGACGCACAGCAAAGCGTGAAGGATGACCTCGACGGCCTGAAGCAGCCGGGGCTGCTCGCGAGCGCGCCCGCCTCGATTGCCATTGCATCCGGCCGTGGCGTGCAGGTCGCGGCACAGGACAGTATCTCGGCGGTAGCGGGAAAGAACGCCGATATCAGCGTCGCAAAGCGCTTCACGGTGGCCGCGGGCGAACTGGTGTCGATGTTCGCGCAGAAGCTTGGAGTGAAGCTGTTCGCCGCGAAAGGGCCAGTCGAGGTGCAGGCCCAGAGCGATGCGATGTCGTTGCTGGCCGACAAGGATCTGACGGTGGCGAGCGTCAACGGCACAGTGCGCATCAGCGCGAAGAAGGAACTCGTTCTTGAATGCGGCGGAGCGTTTGTGCAACTCAAAGACGGCAACGTCACGCTGGGCGGTCCTGGTGATCTCTTCCTGAAGGTCATCACGATACAGAAGAAGGGCGCGCAATCCATGAACGCCAATCCCACCCTGCCTCACGGCGATGGCTCGATCCCCCAAGGCCGGGCGGACAACTACTCGAACTGACGGTGACGGACGATTTCAATGGCTACACATCACGGTAAATCTCATCACCCGTCCACACCGGCTGCACCAGCAACACCACCGACACCGCAGTGGCAGCCCCTGAACTGGAGCTTTCCATTTGCGCCGACCAACGGCAACACCGCCGATCCGCAGACGTGGCTCAAGGCGCTGGCCCGTGCTGACGGCGGGTTTTATCCGCTGGGTGCAAACGGCATGTTCCACGGCGGCATTCATTTCGATGCGGCCACCGGCGGGGCGCTCAAGCAGGGTGACGGCATCAGGGTCATCGCCGATGGCGAGGTCGTGGCCTACCGGCTGGACTCGAAGTATCCCGAGTTGACCTATCCGACCACGCCCAAGCGCTACGCCCTGTATTCAACTGGATTCGTGCTGGTGCGCCACAAGCTCGTGCTGCCGCCTGAACCTAAGCCTTCGATTGCGCCAGCAGCGGCAGCAGCACCTGCTTCAGGTGCATCAACCGCGAGCGCCGACGGTACGCCGTCGTATCAGCCGCCCGCCGACGAGGTGCTGGAGTTCTACAGCCTGTACATGCACCAGCTCGACTGGGCGGGTTATCAGGCGGCCGTGCAGGCAGGCGACGGCAATTCCCAGTCTGCGTCATCGATTCATCCGTTGCCTTTCTGGCGGGGAGATAAACGTTTCCGCGTGGGCAGCAAGACGAACGACCGCCAGGCGCTGCCCCCCCAGCTCAATACGCCCTTCCGCTTCGACGTGGATTCAACCACATTGGACGCTACTCCAGCGGGAAACGATGCGCGGCTAGCCGGTCTCGCCGCAGGCCCGACACCTGGGAGCATCGGTCCGCTCGTAGCGCCAACTGACGAGACGCTACGGTACACAGTCCCAGCAACCCTCGCAGCGGACGCATCGCAGAATCCAGACACCGGTCAGATCGGTATCGCTATTCGGGACAGGGCCAACGGGACAGTCATCGGTCTGTTGCCGCGTGGTGGCGAACTCAGCGTAGCGGGTAATGCGGCCACCGGATGGGCGCAGATCGCGGCCATCACAAAAGGGACGCCGGTTGCAGCCGTCGCAGGTGGCATGCAGGACCCACGCGCCACGACTGGCTGTGTTTCTCTCGGAAAACTCGATGCAGTCGTTGATCCCAAGCCTCTGGATACGGTTGTCGTGCTCGATACACCTTATCCGGTCAAGGCGGGCGACGTGGTGGGCTATCTGGGGGAGTACCAGCGGTATCGCGAATCGCAACAGCTGCCACCAAAGCCGATGCACCCGATGCTTCACGTCGAGGTGTTCGCCGGTACACAGTTGGAAAGTTTCATCAGCAAGAGCCAGGAGCGTGCGAAAAAGCTGCCGGAGAGCGGCAAGACACTGCTGGTGATCCGGCAGGGAGCGAAGCTCGTCAAGGCCGCCGAGCCGGACAGCAACAACCTTGTAAGGGCGGGACTCTTGCTCACGCTAACCAAGGACGATCCGGGTAAAGGTTGGTGGGCCAAGGTGCAGCCGACCCAGCTTCCGGCGCAGTCGGCCGCACACGGTCATGGTCACGGCCGCGCTCATCACGCCAGTGGCACGCCGGTAGGCAGCCCGCTATGGGTCGAGCGCAGTGTCGCGGGCAAAGCGGCCAGTTCGGTGGTCCGGGCGTGGTCGACGTTCCCGCTGCGGATCGCCAACGCACCGTCACAGGCCGTTGGGTATCAGCAGGTGCTGTCGCGAGGCCAACTTGACCAGTCCATCGATAACAGCAACGCGACGGACGATCATGGTTCCCACTGGTGGCAGATTCCCGGCGGCGACATGAACGGCATGACGATCTTGGGCTGGGTGTGCGAAAAGGACCACCCCGATACTCAATGGGAAAGCCCGTGGTCGTGGCCGGGGTTCGATACGGTTGATACGACCAGCATTCCGGTGCTCGACCTGTACAGGCGCAACTTGTATGTCACCAAACAGCTGCTGGATGGCGAGGAAGAGGCGTTCAGCACAGTCGCGGCGACGGTAAACGCAGGGCTGTTGATCGGAAAGCTCGAAAGAGCAGCCAACCGCCAGGGCGACGGCAAGGGGACGGTGACACCGGCCGATCTTAGGAAAGCGCTGACGATACCTTGGCTCGCGGAGGCGGTCTCGCATCTGATCGTTCGCTATCAGAGTGAGTGGGGTGGCGATATGAGTCGTTGGGATCAGTTGTCGAAGGTGATGGGCAACGGAAAACACATCTGGCAGGCCGAACTGGAGCGTATCGAGAAACTGCAATGGTGGGACAAGGTGAAGGCCGTCAAGGGCTTTCCGGCTGACCCTGACGTTTGGCACATTCATCCGGTTGGATTGGTGGGGAATTTCGCTGGGGCAGGCGGAGTTGGTCTGACCATCGAGGAAGCAAGGGTACGCGCGTTTTTAAGAATGATCCGAGTTGGAGAAGGTACGGAAAGACCCGCCGGTTACGAGCGTCTATTTGGGGGGCAGTCGTTTGTCAAAGACTATGGACGCGATTTCAGCGATCACCCTCGAATCCTCATAACTCGGACGAACAGCAAAGGGAAGACCTTGCGATCTACCGCAGCCGGCGCATATCAGGTAATGGGATATAACTGGGACGATCCCGCATACGTGGCATATCGAAGGAAATATGGTATTACCGACTTTAACCCGGCTTCTCAAGATAGGTACTGCGTTATTTTGTTGAAATATAAGCGTCACGCCTTGGAAGACATTAAAAGCGGCGAAATCCAAAAAGCTGTCATCAAGGACGGTTGCAATCTTGAATGGGCAAGCTTGCCAGGAAACAATTACGGACAAGGTGGTGTTGGTATGAACACGGTAGTCGAAAAATTTTCGGAATACCTTCGTGATGAGTTATCCGGGAAAAGTGATTTGGCCGTTTCAATTGGTGGCATTGACGATTTGATTAAATGAGGACGCAATGAAAGCTATATTTTTGGTGCTGACGCTTCTTCTTGCTTTTGCTAGCCAGTGTGTCTGCACCTATGCGGCGGATAGTGGTACTATACCGAATTTTTCAGATTATCCAGTCGAAGTTTACAATGGGCACTTGAAAGTGCCGAACTATTATAAAAAAACAGACGGGGAGTGGCGTGACGATATGGGTAAGTTGACAGCACCGCCTGAAATAAATTTTGCCGGAAAATATTATATCGGAAGCCATAGCTGCGGGGCTGGTTGCAGATATTATACTCTTTCAGACTTGGCAAGCGGTTCTGAATCGAATGCGCTCGATATGTTCTCAAATGATGAAAGACATTCCCCTAAAACGTTTGATGGACGGTCATACGTAACCAGTCTGGTTAGTCGACCTGACAGTAAAATGCTGGTCGCCCAATATCATATTGAGCAAGGGGCAACGTCTAAAGAAGAATGCAGAGAAAGGATTTTTTTGTTAAGTGACGAGGGGAAAAAGGCTAAGCCTATAACCAAAACTATAAACCATTGCGAAGATTTTCAGTGAGATTCGACCTTGAACGACCTCGACAATTCATCAGCAAGGTAATGCATGAAATACATCTGGATCCTAGTAGTTCTACTCCTTTCGACTGCCGCAACTGCGAGATCCGCATGTGACAGTGAAATCGCGCGAGAAATGGAGCGATGTGCGAAATCAAACTATGAGGAAGCGGATACTGCCCTAAATCGAGAGTACATCAATTTAATAAAGAGTCTTCCCAATTCAGATAAATTTAAGCTGCAAGAAGTTCAACGGTATTGGGTCACCTACAAAACAAGATATTGCAAAGACACATTCAGCGCTAAAAGTCCCGGCAACGAAGCGGGTATTGAAATGTGGTCTTGTCTTGAGTCAGCAACCGATTCGAGCTCAATACGGGGATTTTAAGAGAGCCAGATATGGTTCGTGTTTTGATCAGTGAGAAGTATAAAAGCACTGCAATGCGCCTCGGAGTGGTTCTGCTAGCCGTTTTTTCTTTTTGGCGAATAACTCAGGCGGCCGAGTGCGGCGAGTTTGATAGTCTCGTGAAAAAGCGTGAAATGTATGTTCCGGGTGCCGACTCGGAGCGTCAGGTTGCAGGGAACGGGCGGTTGCAATTTTATTCTGCGCCAGATGTGAAATGTAAGATGGCGGGTGTTTTTATTCTCCCGCATCAAAAGATTGATGCTTACTACACGTATGGATATTACACATCAGTTGTTTATATAGATGTGAAAACGGGCTCCAATGTAAGCGGATGGGTACGGTCAAATCGCTTGAAATCGACCGGCTTAGGCATTGCACCGCGTCATTAGCGAGGCCAAATCCAATTGATTTCATAGCAAAATCTTCAGAGAACTCGACGCATAAGCCTTTCGCCCGTTAAGGAAGTCTCGCTTATCCATGAATCGATGAGAGTCGCTACAACGAGGGATATTCTCGCCAAAAATGAATCACGCTGACATGTCATGAAGTATATCGTTCGCTTTTTCATTCTGGTGGCGGCATTGGGCCTAAGCTCCGTTGCTTCCCATGCGAGATCGTTGGAAGCTGCGCGCAATCATTCATTCGACCATGTCGAGATTGCTTATGCTCACGACATGTGCTTTTTTCCATACTCTCCCGTTAGTTTTTGTGACGGCAGGCATATTTCTGAAATAAAAAATGCGATTGCCAGTGGTGTGGGTAATTTTAACAACCACTACATACTATTAGAAATCAAGGAATGGAAACCTTCCGAATATTACGGAAATAGTCTGATGGCAATCGATACACTTACGGGGATCGCCTACCCTCTGCCATTTGATTACTTTTCAGATCACATCAATATGAATAATTATCAAGTTATAAAAAACCGAGACTGGTTTTTTCCGTAAAAAGCAATAAGATTTGTATCGATGGTTCCGTTCTCGTCTATCACGCAAGAACGAATGGTCATTTTTGTTTTGACTTTGACGGAGACAAATTCACCGGATATCGCACTGAATACATGGATTAAGCCTGCTAGCAAGAGAGTCATGAAGATTATATTTTCGACCTTGACGCATCTTGCTACTGTTGATTGCACCTTTGTCTATGCGGTTGATAGGGGCTCGTCGCCAAATTTTTTAATTATCCGGTTGACGTTTTATCGTGGCCAATTGAAGGTGCCGATTTCTTATAAAAGAATCGACACGGAATCAAGAGATGAACGTCTGTAAGTTGAATACTAGCAATGCGGTTGCGCGTGCAATAACTAACTTTCTCGAACGATATATTTTATGCCGTGGCCTATCCCGACGCTGATATCTGTCGAGCGTCCTAAGCCGATCTCCATACGCGTACTGCTCCCGACGCTCGCTGCCATTGCATCAGGCGCGATCGGCGCCGTGCTGCTGCTGTGGCCGCACGGCAAGCCGACGCAGACGATCCAGTTCTGGAGCCTCCTGATTGGGGCGCCACTGGCGGCGTGTGCACTGGCGTTTGGCCTGACGTTGAACCGCTGGGAAGCACAGCAAACCGTCGCGGAAGAATCCGAGCGGGAGCAACAGCGAATCGTGAAACTGTGGCGCGACTGGTGCCGCCGTCATCTGCGTGTCGTTCAAAGCGAGGTCTTTCTGCCGGTTACGGATGAGCATGCTCCGTTTTCAACGGCGAATTCCGACTTTCCGATGAACAGGGAACGGGCTATTGGCTTCCCGTGGGCAAAAGAGCGCTCGACGGCGTTCAGGCGCACCAGGTTGCTTCACCTCGTTGCTGTGCGATTCGCTGACGCGCTCAAGGCCCGGCGCGAGATCGCCGTCACATTAATGCTCGATGACCTAGCGCCCGAACAAACGAAAGCCTGGACGATGCGAGTACACCGTATCTTCAGCCGCACTGTGCCTGAAGCCGTCTTGCGGATCGAAACGCGACCCGCGACCGGTGCTGCGCAGTGGCTTGCGGAACAGGTTGATCGGGGTGATGCGGAGCCACAGCTCGTCGTTGCAGCGCAACTCTGGCCAGAAGACGAGGCAGAACATGCTTTCAGCGAGGGCGCCGCCGCGTTCCTGGTCGAACCCGTTGCCACCCAGACCGACTCGGTCTTACGCCCCATGACAACCCTCCCCGAGACACTGGAAGCCGGGCTCGCCCAACTCATGCAGATGCAGGTCGCCCCTGACCGTCTGACGCACGTATGGTCTACCGGTTGCGACGATGAATCGGTCGCTATCCGCTCGGCGCTCACGCCTGATCCCAAGGCTCTCGCGGAGGAACGTCTGCTCGACGGCATCGTGGGCAAACCCGGGCCGGCCAGCGGTTGGATTGCGCTCGCCACGGCACTGGCAGCGTCGTCGGAAGCCGGACCGCAACTGGTCGTCTGGCGCGAACCGGAATCTGAGCCGGTGCATCTGTGCGTGGTCGCAGCAGCAGCACCATCGCCTTTGCCTCACAAAGGAACAACCGTTTGAAGAACGACAAGAAATATATCTGGGGCCGGTGGCTCGTGGTCGCCGCAATCGTGGCTGTGCTTGCCGCCGCGATCCTCTACACCGTGGATGTGAAAGATCTGACCGCGTGGTTCGTGCGCTACCGTCCGGTTCTCATCGGTGCCGCGCTGTTGGCCGCGGCAGCGCTCGCAGTGGTGTTGCCGAGGCGCAGGCAGGTGCGCCTCGCTATACAGCAGGCTTCGAAGGACCAGGGCGTCGAGCCGCCCACGCCGGCGGACTCCGCCGCAGCCGCTGCGGAGGACCGGGCCGCACAGGCCGTCGCTCGCGCAAAGGAACTGAAGTTGCAGCTTAAGGAAAGACACGGGTTCCGCTGGACATACGCGCAGCCGTGGCTGCTCGTCGCAGGCGACAGCGCAGTCGTGGGACGACTGATGCCGGAACTGGAAACACGCGGCTCCCTAGTCACCGACGCCGCCGTGCTGCTGTGGGGCGGGACGGGGCCGGACGGCCGTCCTGACGAAGTGTGGCTGCGCCAGATCCGCCGGCTGCGATGCCGTCGGCCGGTTGATGCCGTCGTGCTCACACTCGATGGTGATGCTCCCTTGCCGCACTCATCGCGTGGCGCGAATACATGGGGAATGAGCCTTGCGCGTATAACCGGTCTGCTGCGCTGGACGGCGCCCGTCTATGTGCTCGATGTGTCCGGTTCGGATCACATCCATCCTGCGGGCGCGCCGGTGGCAGGTTGCGAATTCAAGGGCGCAGCCGATGCCAATGCAATCGGAGCCGCGCTGATGACGTTGCGTGACCGCCTCGCGGACCAAGGTGTATGGCGTCTGACTCACAACAGTCGCGATGATCAGACTGCCGAACTTTCTGCGCATCTTGACGGCCGCGGCGCACCGCTGTCGCAATGGATCGCCGGTTTGTCCGCCTGGCAGCGCCGGCCGCTGCCTTTCGCGGGCTCCTTCTTTGTGCCATGGCCGTCCACTGGCCGCACGGAACCCGCAAGCGACGACATTTACCTGCCGCTGTGGCGCCACCTTGCTGATGCAGCGAAACGCACATCAGGACGCCGCACGCTTTCGCACCCCCTCACCATCTTCACGACAGCCGCATCAATCGCAGTCGCCCTGTGGTCCACATGCATGCTCGTCTCGGCCGCCACCAACGCCCGCGAGCTCACACTGACCAGCGAATCCGTGCGCAACCTGAACACGGCCCCGGACTCCGCCAGCCGCCTGCGCAGCCTGCTCCCGGTTCAGCAGCGCATCGACTTCTACGAAGAGCGCGTGCAGCACCACGCACCGCTGTTCACCCGCTTCGGCCTGAACCACGATGCACAAGCACTCGCCGCCGTCTGGAAGCCTTATACACGCGCCGCCCGCGACGCGCTCATCACGCCCGTCCAGCAGAACCTCGAAGCACAGCTCGTCGACCTGAACCAGATGCAGACGGTCCAGCTCGACGATCAGGTCAACCGGCTCGCGCAGGACGGTCACAAGGCGCTCAAGACCTATCTGATGATGGCCGAGCCCGCGCACGCCGAGCCCGCCTTCATGACGCCGCTCCTGCCGCATTACTGGAACACGACAGCCGACCTGCCCCCGGGCGAGAAACTCGACCTCTCGCAACGTCTGCTCGCTTTCTACGCGCAGCACCTGAAGCAGCATCCCGACTGGCGCATCGAAACGCGTGACGACGTCGTCAGCGGCTCGCGTCAGACATTGCTCGCGGTCATCGGCGTGAAGAACTCCGAAGACACGATCTATGAAGACATCCTGAATTCGGTCGGCCGCAAGTACCCGGACCAGACCCTCGCTTCGCTGACGGCAGGCACCGACACGCGCGGGCTGTTCCGCACGTCGGCCTCGGTGCCGGGCGTGTTCACGCGCGAGGCGTGGGAAGGCACGATCGCTCAGGCCATCGACGACGCGGCGAAGCACAACGGCACCGCCAGCGACTGGGTCCTGGCCGGCGCAGGCAATGCGAACGGCGCACAGCAGAACCAGTCCGCGTCGTCGCCCGAAGCCCTCAAGGCTGCGCTCACGAGCCGCTACTTCGCCGACTACGCCGAGCGCTGGCAGACCTTCATGAACACGATCCAGTGGGAGAGCGCGCCCTCGATGCCCGCCGCGATCGGCCAGCTCAAGGCGATGGCCGATGCGCGCCAGTCGCCGCTGATCGCGCTGATGAAGGCGCTCGACTGGCAGGGCGGCGCCGGTGCGCAGAAAGATTCGCTCTCCGACACGCTTGTCACGAAGGCGCAGAACATCTTCCGCAGCAGCAAGACTGAGGAGCCGCAGGCCGCGCGGCCCGATCCCGCCGGACCGCTCGGACCGTCGTTCGGTCCCGTGCTGCGGCTCGTCGCGCCGGGCAACGCCGGCGACGCGCCGTCCAGCGGCAAGGCGGCCAGCACCGGCTACAGCGATCTGAGCCTGCAACGCTATCTCGAGCGTGTCACGACACTGCGGCTGCGCCTTCAGCAGATCGGCGACAGTCCCGACGCCGACGCGCAGGCCAGACAGGTCGCGCAGACGCTCTTCCAGGGCAAGGGCTCGGAGCTGGCCGACACCCAGTCCTACGCGCGCCTCATCGCGGCGAGCCTCGGCGCGCAATGGGCCGGCATGGGCGATTCGCTGTTCGTGCGCCCCGTCGCGCAGGCGCTGCAGACGGTGCTGCAACCCGCTCAGGCCAGCCTCAACGAAGCGTGGCAGCAGACGATCGTCTCGACGTGGAACCGCTCCTTTGCGGGACGCTATCCGTTTGCCAGCACAGGCAACGACGCGTCGCTGCCCGAGCTTGCGCGTTTCCTGCGTCCGCAGGGCGGCCTGATCTCCGCGTTTCTCGCCAGCCAGCTCGCGGGCGTGCTGGAACTGCAGGGCGATCAATGGGTGCCCGTCACCGCGGGCACGACTTCGCTCGCCTTCGAGCCGTCGTTCCTCAATGCGATCAACACGCTGCAACGCATCGCCGGGCATCTGCTTGCGCAGGGCGAACCGCAATACCGCTTCGACATCAGGCCGGTGCCTTCACCCGGTATCACCGACACGCTGCTCACCGTCGATGGCCAGAAGCTGCACTACTTCAACCAGCAGGAAACCTGGCAGGCGATGAACTGGCCGTCGAACGATCCGCAGAAGACAGGGACGCGTCTCGAATGGCAAACGGAGAAGGCCGGCACGAACCGCAGCCTCGAATTCGACGGACGCTGGGCGCTCGTGCGCATGCTCGAACACGCGCGCGTGGAGCCTGTCGACAGCGCGACGTACGTGCTGACCTGGCAGGCATCGCCCTTCGTGAAAGAGATCAGGCCCGCAGCGGCGAAGTCCGCCAGCGACCCGGCTTACGACATCGATACGCTTATCGCGAGCGAGCCGGGCAAGACCGCGCTGGGCAGCGACACGCACGCGCTGAGCTACACGATGCGCACCGATGTAGGCAAGGGTCCGCTCGAACTGCTCGCGCTCAGGGGCTTCGCGTTGCCGTCGCGCATCTTCATGACGCGCTCTCCCGGCGCGACGAATACCGCAAGGGACAACAGTCCACCGCCGTTGCCCAAAGCCGCACTCGATGCAGGCAAACGCGCCGCCATGCCTTTGCCGCAGAGCTGAGTGAACCGGCGGCGCACAACACAAAAAAGAAAACAAATGAAATTCTCCAACCTCCTCGACGCGCTATTCGGCACGCGCGCGCCTTCGGACCTCGCGCGCTCGGCGCAGTCGCGTTGGGACGACTGGCTCGGACCGATCAGCGAGGACGCGCCGACAGGCGCCGATCCCGCCTACGACGATGACTTTCTCGCCATCAAGGAAGAAGTTGCCAAACTCACCGACATCAACGATGCGAAGATCGTCGAAACAGCGGAACGGCTGCTGAAGCACGGCGCGAAGGATGTACGCGTCGCAGCCTATTACATCTACGGCTGCATGCGCCGCGACGGCGCGGAAGGCGTGGCCTGCGGCTTCGAACTGCTGTCGGCGCTCGTCGACCGTTTCGGGGACACGCTGCTGCCCGAACGCGTCGCGACGCGCAAGATGGCGTTCGAATGGCTCGCCGGAACCACCTTCGCGGACCGGCTCGATCGCGTGCACGGACTGACGGGGACGCTGCTCGAACGCACGCTCTCGGCGATCGCGCTGATCGTCGAGCGCACATCGCAATGGCCCGAAACGGCACGTCCGGCGCTGGAACCGCTCTTTCGCCGCTTCGAGAGCCGACTCGAAACGCCGCATGTATCGGATATAGCCCCCGCCAGCCCGAACGCAGCGGCAACATCAATCGCCGCCGTTCCCTCCGCCAGTCTGCCCGCCGCCACCACGGTCGCATCGACGAGCGATCTGCTCGACCGTGCCCGTCATATGGCGCAGTTCCTTCGCGAACAGCCGCAAGGCTATCTGGCCGCCTACCGGCTGATACGGTGCGTGCGCTGGGACACGCTGACGGAAGTGCCGCCCCACGAAGCGAGTGGCAAGACGCGCCTCGTCGCGCCGCGCGCCGAACTGCGCGCCAACCTGAAACGGCTGCTGCTGCAGAAGCAATGGCCTGAACTGCTCGAACGCGTCGAAATGGCGTTCGCCGAAGGCGCCAACCATTTCTGGCTCGACCTGCAGTACTACGCATTCGCCGCGCAGGAGCAGGCGGGCGGCGAATACGCACGCGTGCGCGAACTCGTTGCGACCGACTGTGCATTGATGCTCGAACGCCTGCCGGGCCTCGAGCGTCTGTCGTTCGCGGACGGCCTGCCCTTCGCCGACGACACAACGCTCGAATGGATCGCGCGTCATGCGACGGTGCGCGATGTCGAAAGGGGCGAAGCAGTCGCGCCCATCAGCGTCGCATCGGCGGACACCGACTGGGCCGAAACGGAAGCCCAGGCGTTCGACCTCGCGAGCGCTCAAGGCATCGAAGCCGCGCTCGCCTGGCTGCAACGGCTGCCCGCGCACGGCGGCGAACATGGGGAACGCGAACACTTCCTGCGCCAGCTCGTGATGGCGCGCATCGCGGAACGCGCGCAGCGTCCCGACACGGCGCTGCATCTGCTCGCATCGCTCGACGAATCCGCGCGGCGTTTCCAGCTCGCCGCGTGGGAGCCGTCGCTCGCTTTCGAGGTCAAGCACCAGCTGCTCAGGCTGCTGAAGATGCGCATCAACCGCAAGGACGCGGACAAGACTGCGCTCGGCATGCGCATCGACGCACTGACAGGCGAGCTGACGGCAATCGATCCGGCTCGCGCCGTGACGCTTGCCTGATCGGGCGACCGCCTCCACTGGCATTCAGGCACATTCAATAATGAGTTCACCTACCAAAGACAGCGACATCCTGCGCTATTACGAAGCGGAAATGCGCTACCTGCGCGACGCGGGCAAGGAATTCTCCCGCGCGTTTCCGGACCGCGCCCGCATGCTCAATATCGATCGCGTCGGCGATCGCGATCCGCACGTCGAGCGTCTGTTCGAAGGCTTCGCGTTCCTGATGGCGCGGCTGCGTCACAAGCTCGACGACGAGTTGCCCGAACTGACGGAAGGCCTCGTGAGCATGCTGTGGCCGCACTATCTGCGCATGATCCCGTCGCTCTCCATCCTTGAGATGATCCCGATACACGGCGCATTGCAGAAGCACGAGACACTGCCGCCAGGCCTCGAAGCACTGTCCGATCCGATCGGCGAGGATGCCGGGCAATGCATCTACCGGACGACGCAAGCCGTCGACCTGTATCCGCTGCTTCTCAGGGAGGCCAACACCTATGCCCGCGAAGACGGCCGCTCGGTGATCCGTCTGCGGCTCGAACTTCAGCCGCAGGCGCGGCGCGAACAGTTGCAGGTGCCGCGTCTGCGGCTCTATCTCAATGCCGAGCGGCCGGTGGCGCTCGCACTGTATGCCGCGCTCACGGCTGCTCCGCTGGCCGTTCAGGTGCGCGTGCCCGGCTTTCCGGCGGACCGTCCGGGCGCACCCCAACCGATGCCGGGCCTGCGCATCGAACCCGCGGGCTTCGCCACCGACGAGCGGCTGTGGCCGAAAGCCGATAACGCGTTCGGCGGCTATCAGCTGCTGCTCGAATACTTTACGTTCCCCGAGAAGTTCATGTTCGTCGATCTGCTCGGCCTCGACGTGCAGTCCATTCCCGCATCCGCGACGTACTTCGACGTCGAGATCGTGCTGGCGCAGCCGTACCCCGACGACATGCGCTTCAGCGCGGACAACGTGCGCCTGTACTGCACGCCGATCATCAACCTGTTCGCACTCGAAGCCGCTCCCGTCACCGTGACGCAATTCGAAACCGAGTATCGCGTGAACGCGCGCGAGCAATATGGCGCGAGCGTCGAGGTCTATTCCGTCGACTCCGTTCAGGGCTTCGAAGCGGGCACGGGCCAACGCTTCGCGTATGTGCCGTTCGCCGCGTTCCGCCATCGCGGCGGGATGTTGCGCCACGAGATGCCGGAACGCTACTTCCATACGCGCGTGCGGCGTGGGCCCGCGGGCCGGTTCGACACATGGCTGGCGCTCGGCGGACATGCGTGGGAGCGCGCGGACACGCTGCCCCGCGAAACGCTTTCGCTGTCGGTGACGGGCACCAACGGCATGCTGCCGCGCAAGGCGCTGCGCGAAGCGGGCATTACGCGCATGCGCGGCGGCTTCACGAATATCGGCGCCGTGCGCAACCTGTGCGCGCCGACGCTACCCGTCTATCCGCCGACGGCCGACCGCTTCCAGTGGCGCGTGCTCTCGCATCTCGCGCCGAATTACCTGTCGCTGCTGAACGCGGAAATCCTGCGCGGCAGCCTCGCGCTCTACGACTGGACGGACGGCGAACTGAACCGGCGGCGCATCGACGCCATCACCGATGTCCAGCACCGGCTGCTGCAAAAGCTCGTACGCGGCGGCCTGCAGCGCGGCGTGGAAATCGTCGTGACGATCGACAGCAGCCGCTTTGCCGGCGACGGCGATCTCGAACTGTTCGGCGGCATGCTGAACCGCTTCCTCGGGCTCTATGCATCGCTGAACCTGTACACGAAACTCGTGATCGTCTCGCAGCCCACGGGACGCCGCATCGAATGGCCCGATACGAAAGGTGAAGGAGCACCGTTTTGAACGGCCCGCATGCTGAACTCCCGCCGCCTGGCAGCGGCAGCGGCAGCGGCGAGGCCGTCGATGCGGCACGTCCGCTGCTGGCCGCGCTGCTCGATCACGCGACGCAGATGAACTTCTTCCGCTTCTGCGAGCTGATCGAGCTCTCGGCGCCCGATCGCGCACCGATCGGCACGACGGACTCGCCGACAACCGAGCCCGTGCGCTTTCGCTCGCGCGCGCGGCTGGGGTTCCCGAGTCGCGAGATCGATGCGATCGGATACGACGTCGACGATCCGTCCAGGCCGCCTGCCGTAGTCACGACCTTTCTCGGCCTGTACGGCGTCGATGCGCGCATGCCGACGTATTTCGCCGACGAGATCGCACAGAACCTCGAAGGCGCCGAGCCGCTCGCCGCGTTTCTCGATCTCTTTCATCACCGCATCGTCACGCAGCACTACCGCGTGTGGCGCAAGTACCGCTATCCGGCCGGCTTCAGAAAAGACGGCACCGATGACGTCTCGCGCTATCTGCTCAGCTTCGCGGGGCTCGGCATCGGCACGCCCGACACGGCGCGCGCGCTCGGCACGCGCAAGCTGCTGTCGATGCTCGGCCTCGCGGGACAGAAGACCCGCACGGCCGAAGGACTGGCCGGCGTGCTTCGGCACGCCGTGCCCGACACGGATGTCGACGTCGACGAGTTTCATCCCGTTTGGGTCAAGGCGGACAACGGCGAGCGCATGGCGCTCGGCGAGACCTGCCTGCTCGGCCGCGGCTTTTACGACAAGGGCAATAGCGTGCGCATCGCGCTCACGCCGCGCACGCGCGAAGCCGTGCTGGCGCTGCTTCCGGACCACGCGGCGCATCGCGAGGTGATGACGCTGCTGCGCTTCTATCTGGGCTATGAGGCCCTGGCGCATCTCGAGATGCAGGTCGATCCCCGGCTGATGCCGCAACAGGCGCTCAACGCCGATGACGTACGCCTCGGCTTCACGACCCGCTTGCCGGGCCGCGCGTCGTCACGTAACGGCGGGCGCACGCGCGTGCAACTGGGCGTATGGACGGGCAGCAGCGAAGCTCATGCGCCGATGCGCTGATCGACACAACACACCAGCGAGTCATAAAAAATGAACAGGATGATGAATGCGCTCGGCATGGGCGCTTATGCGATGGCTGCCCTCGGCCTGGCGGCTTGCGGCCTAACCCAGGCCGTATCCGATAGCACAGCGGATGCGGCCAAATGGGTCTTCACGACGCAGGTCAAGACGATGACCGTCGATCTCGTGAGCCGCGCGTCGCTGAACGAGAGCGCCTCGGGGCAGTCGCTGTCGACGGTCGTGCGTCTGTATCAGTTGAAGGATGCGCAAAGCTTCCAGCAACTGGAGTACACGCAGTTGCAAACCGACGATCTCGAAGCGCTGAAGGCGGATCTGCTGGCAACGAAAGACGTCGTGCTGCGCCCCAACGCCAGCGCGAGCATCAACGAACCGATGAAGGACGATGCGCAGTATGTAGGTGTCGTCGCGTTCTTCCGCAACCCCGATCGCGATTCGACGTGGAAGCTGCTGGTGCCGAAAAAGCAGTGGAAGAAAACCGACCCGGTGAAGATCGTCGTGCGCGACAACGTGCTGGAACTCGTGGATGCGAAGCCGGAGCCCGTCAGGCACGATGCGCCACAGCAGAGCGCGCCTGGCGCGGCCAGCGCGCCCGCTGCGGCTACACCGAAGGCGAAGCCCGCAGCGCCGACTGTGACGGGATCGATCAGCGCTGACGAACCGGGCGAAGGATAAAAGCACGACGCTTCCGCCACGCTACCGCGCACTGCCGTAGCTCTTGCCACCCGTCAATAAAAGGCGCCGCTATCCGACTGGCGGCGCCGCTTCCATCCGCGCGCGGCCGCGCCTGCTTCCGCACTCACGCCGCCGTGCGTCTCGCAGAAACACCTCAAGGGCCGATACGATCGCCCTGCCTCTCCTCTCACAAACGCCCAAGCGACCCACGCACTTCCCTCGTGAAAACCCCTACCCCCTGTGAAAATTTATTTTCTCCGTATACATTCGCTGTAAATTTCCTTACATTGCCGACCACGCACACAACCCGCACCACCCGATGCCCCGTCACCCGACGCCCTCCGCCGCCTCAGAGCCTGCCATCGCCGCCCGCATCACGGCCGCGATGCCGATCCTCACGCCCGTCCACCGGCGCATGGGCGAGTTCGTGCTGGCCAATCAGTTTCGCGCGGCGACCATGCGTATCGACGAACTGGCGACGGCCGTCGGCGCATCCGTCGCGACGGCGAACCGCTTTTCGCGCGCGCTCGGTTTCGACGGCTATCCGGCGTTTCGCGAAGCGCTGGTGCGCGGTTTCGAAGCGACGCTCGCGCCCGTCGAACGCTTGCGCTCGGCGCAGGAGTCGCAGACCAATGGCGACGAACTCTTCAGCGCATCGCTCGAACAGGCCGCCACCAATCTCGGCACGACGCGCAACGCGATCGACAGCGCAGCCGCCGAAGCCGCCGTCGAAGCGATCATCGGCGCGCGGCGCGTGTTCATCCTCGGCTCGGGCGCGAGCGCCTTCCTCGCGAGCCTGATGGAGCACAACCTGCTGCCGTATCACGACAACGTGCAGTCGCTCGCGCTGATCGGCGGACCGACGCACGCCGCGCGCCGCCTCTTCAACGCGCGCAGCGGCGATCTGGTGATCGCGATCGCGTTCCCGCGCTATGTCGACGACACGATCGAGCTTGCGCGCCGTGCCGCCGGCCTTGGCGCCGACGTGCTCGCGTTGACGGACGGCCCGGCGTCGCCGCTCGCGGCGCTGGCCACGCGCTCGCTCTTCATCCGCGCGGAGCGGCGTCTTGCCGCGACGTCCGAAGCGACCGTGCTCGCGGTGATCGAAGCGCTGTGCGACGCCGTCGCGTATCGCGCGAAGCGTTCGGCCCAGGCAGCCGCCGACATGACGGCGTTCGTGCTCCCCTGGCTTACCGAAACGTCCGCGATGCAGGCGACCACGAAGACGGCCACGCGGGCAAATGCGCGGCCGACCCCGCGACCAACCTCTAACCGAGCGAAGAAAAAGCAATGACGTCCAAAGCGGTAATCGCGATTCACGGCGGTGCGGGCACGATCGTGCGCGCGTCGATGGCCCCCGATGCGGAAGCCCGCTATCACGCCGAGTTGCGCGCCGTGCTCGCCGCTGCGCAACGCGTGCTCGCCGACGGCGGCAGCGCGCTCGACGCCGTCACGCAAGCCGTGCGGCTGCTCGAAGACTGCCCGCTCTTCAACGCCGGACACGGCGCTGTTTTCACGTCGGCGGGCACGCATGAACTCGACGCGTCGATCATGGACGGCCGCACGCTGCAAGCGGGCGCCGTATCGTGCGTGAAGCGCGTGCGCAATCCGATCGTCGCCGCACGTCACGTGCTCGAATACAGCGAGCACGTGATGTTCACAGCCGAGGGCGCAGAAGCCTTCGCGCAAGCCCAGGGCCTCGAGTTCGTCGACCCGTCGTACTTCCACACCGACGCGCGCCATCGTCAGTGGCAGCTCGCGCGCGACCAGCAGCGCGCGATGCTCGACCACGACGGCGCGACGCTCGCCGCGCAAACGCCAGCGATGCAAGCCAAAGACGATGCGTTGCCGCACGAGCCGATCGATCCGAACCGGAAGTTCGGCACGGTCGGCGCGGTCGCCGTCGATCTGTACGGCCACGTCGCGGCTGCCACATCGACGGGCGGCATCACGAACAAGCAGTTGGGCCGCGTCGGCGACGCACCGTTGATCGGCGCCGGCTGCTATGCCGACGACGCCACCTGCGCCGTGTCGACCACAGGCTCGGGCGAAATGTTCATGCGCATGGTCGCCGCCTACGACGTCGCCGCGCAGATGGCTTATCGCAACGTCTCGCTGGAAGAGGCGGCGAACGATGTCGTGATGAACCGCCTGCCGCGCATCGACGGACGCGGCGGCCTGATCGCCGTCGACGCGCACGGCAACGTCGTATTGCCGTTCAACACGGAAGGCATGTATCGCGGCTATGCGCGCGTCGGCGAAGCGCCCGTTACGGCGATCTACCGCTAGACACAACGTGCCGCATGCCTTCATTGCCACAGACGCCAGGAGAAATCATCGTGACGAACACGCCGAAACAGCCACGTCCGCTCGATAGCCTGCCGCCGCAACGCGTCGTCGATATCGACCGTTTGACGGTGTCGTTCCGTCGCGGCGAAAGCACGTTCGACGCAGTGCGCGACCTGTCGCTCACCGTCGATCGCGGCGAGACGCTTGCGATCGTCGGCGAATCGGGTTCGGGCAAATCGGTGACGTCGCTCGCGTTGATGCGCCTCGTCGAATACGGCGGCGGACGCATCGCAAACGGCAGCATCGCGTTCCGCCGGCGCAACGGCACCGTGCTCGATCTCGCGCAGGCCTCGCAAGCGACGATGCGCGGCGTTCGCGGCGCGGACATCGCGATGATCTTCCAGGAGCCGATGACGTCGCTCAACCCTGTGTTCGCGGTGGGCGATCAGATCGGCGAAGCGATCGCGCTGCATCAGAACATGAGCCGCAGCGATGCGCACGCGGAAACATTGCGTCTGCTCGATCTCGTGCGCATTCCCGAAGCGCGCCGCGTGGCCGCGCGTTATCCGCATCAACTGTCGGGCGGCATGCGGCAGCGCGTGATGATCGCGATGGCGCTGTCGTGCAAGCCGTCGCTGCTGATCGCCGACGAGCCGACCACGGCGCTCGACGTGACCATCCAGGCGCAAATCCTTCAATTGATACGCGGCCTGCAGGACGAGATGAACATGGGCGTGATTTTCATCACGCACGACATGGGCGTCGTTGCTGAAGTGGCGGATCGCGTGCTCGTGATGTATCGCGGCGAGAAAGTGGAAGAAGGCGAATCGGGCGCGCTCTTCGCCGCGCCCGCGCATCCTTATACGAGGGCGCTGCTCGCCGCCGTGCCGAAGCTCGGCTCGATGCAGGGCACGAATGCGCCCGCGAAGTTTCCGTTGCTCACGCTCGATGGCGAGCATGCGCAGCCTTCGAGCGAAGCACGCGCCGCGCAAGCCGAAGCCACGCAGAAGCAAACTGCACAGCCGATACTCCGCGTACGCGATCTCGTCACGCGCTTTCCGGTGCGCAGCGGACTGTTCGGCAAGCTGACGGGCCGCGTGCATGCCGTCGAGCGCGTCAGCTTCGATCTGCATGCGGGCGAAACGCTCGCGCTCGTCGGCGAATCGGGTTGCGGCAAGTCGACGACGGGACGCTCGCTGCTGCGTCTCGTCGAAAGCCAGAGCGGCAGCATCGAATTCGACGGCAACGACATCAGCTCGCTCAACGGCCCTTCGTTGCAGGCGTTGCGGCGCGATATCCAGTTCATCTTCCAGGACCCGTTCGCGTCGCTCAATCCGCGTCTGACGGTCGGCTTCTCGATCATGGAGCCGCTGCTCGTGCACAACGTCGCGAGCGGCAAGGCGGCTCAAGACCGCGTCGCGTGGCTGCTCGACAAGGTCGGCCTGCCCGCCGATGCCGCGCGCCGTTATCCGCACGAATTCTCCGGCGGCCAGCGTCAGCGCATCGCGATTGCGCGCGCGCTCGCGCTCAATCCAAAAGTCGTGATCGCGGATGAATCGGTGTCGGCGCTCGATGTTTCCGTGCAGGCGCAGATCGTCAATCTGATGCTCGATCTGCAGCGCGAATTGGGTGTGGCGTATCTGTTCATCTCGCACGACATGGCTGTTGTCGAGCGCGTCAGTCATCGCGTCGCGGTGATGTATCTCGGGCAGATCGTCGAGATCGGCCCGCGCCGCGCGGTGTTCGAATCGCCGCAGCATCCGTACACGAAGAAGCTGATGGGCGCCGTGCCCGTCGCCGATCCGGCGCGCCGCCACGCGAAGCGCATGCTCGCTGCCGACGAACTGCCGAGCCCGATTCGCACACTCGACGACGAACCCATTGTCGCGCCGCTCGTCGCCGTCGGGCCGGATCATTTCGTAGCCGCGCATCGGATCGGCGGCGCTTACTAGCTTTTCGATCGGGCAGGCAAGGCCCATCGCGCATTACCGGCAGCACACAGAAGCCGCGCGGACCAGCGGCATGACAACAAGCAGTTCCTTTGCTCAGTGGAGTTCAGAACCGATGACTACGCCCTCGATGTTTCAACCGTTGCGCCTGCGTTCGCTCGTGACGAGCGGCGCGCTGGTCTTTGCGATGCTCGCGTCCGGTGCCGCTCATGCGGCGCAGACGGCCGTGATGGCCGTCGACTCGACGTTCACGACGCTCGATCCTTACGACGCGAACGACACGCTCTCGCAAGCCGTTTCGAAGTCCTTCTACCAGGGCCTGTTCGGCTTCGACAAGGACATGAAGCTCGTCAACGTGCTCGCGACGAGCTACGAAGCAAGCCCCGACGCGCGCGTCTACACGTTCAAGCTGCGCCAGGGCGTGAAGTTCCAGGACGGCACCGACTTCAACGCGGCCGCCGTGAAGGCCACGTTCGACCGCATCACCGATCCGGCGAACAAGCTGAAGCGCTACAACATGTTCAGCCGCATCGAAAAGACGGAAGTGATCGATCCGTACACGGTGAAGATCACGCTGAAGGCGCCGTTCTCGGCGTTCGTCAACGTGCTCGCGCATCCGTCGGCCGTGATGATGTCTCCCGACGCGATCAGGAAGTATGGCAAGGACATCGCGTTCCATCCCGTCGGCACCGGGCCGTTCGAGCTGGTGAAGTGGGACCCCGCCGGCGATCTGACCGTGAAGAAATTTGCTGGCTACTGGAAGAAGGGCTATCCGAAGATCGACGAAATCGACTGGAAGCCCGTCGTCGACAACAACACGCGCGCCGCGCTCGTGCGCACGGGCGAAGCGGACTTCGCGTTCCGCATTCCGTTCGAGCAGGCAGCGACGCTGCAGTCGAGCCCGAAGGTCGACATCATCGCGACGCCGTCGATCATCAACCGCTACGTCAGCCTGAACACGACGAAGAAACCGTTCGACAACCCGAAGGTGCGTGAAGCGCTCAACTACGCGATCAACAAGGAAGCGCTCGCGAAGGTCGCGTTCTCCGGTTATGCGGTGCCCGCCGACGGCGTGATTCCCGAAGGCGTCGACTACGCGACGAAGCTCGGCCCGTGGCCGTATGACCCGGCAAAAGCGCGCGCGCTGCTGAAGGAAGCGGGCTACCCGAACGGCTTCGAGACGACGCTCTGGTCGGCGTACAACAACTCGACGTCGCAAAAGACGATCCAGTTCGTGCAGCAGCAGCTCGCGCAAGTCGGCGTGAAGGCGAGCGTCGAGGCGCTCGAAGCAGGCCAGCGCGTCGCGAAGGTGGAAAGCGCGCAAGACCCGGCGACGGCGCCCGTGCGCATGTACTACATCGGCTGGTCGTCGTCGACGGGCGAAGCGGATTGGGGCATCACGCCGCTGCTCGCGTCGTCGTCGTTCCCGCCGAAGCTCGTGAACACGGCTTACTACAAGAACGATACCGTCGACAGCGATCTGTCGAAGGCACTCGAAACGACGGACCGCACGCAGAAGGCCGCGCTCTACGGCGACGCGCAAAAGCGCATCTGGACCGACGCGCCGTGGATCTTCCTCGTCAAGGAGAAGATCGTCTACGCGCGCAGCAAGCGTCTGTCGGGCGCGTATGTCGCGCCGGACGGCTCGTTCAACTTCGATGAAATCGCAGTGAAGTAAGCGCGCAATGCCCGTTCCGAAGCGCGCGTTTCGGGACGGGCATGTTCGCTTCACGCCGCGCATGCTCTTCGATAGCGGATCGCTCTCATGCTGAACTTTCTCGTCAAACGCCTGCTGGGCCTGCTGCCGACACTCGTGATCGTCGCCGGCCTCGTGTTCCTGTTCGTGCACCTGCTGCCCGGCGATCCCGCGCGGCTCGCGGCCGGCCCCGAAGCCGACGATGCAACGGTCGCGCTCGTGCGCGCCGATCTCGGCCTCGACAAGCCGATGCCGCAGCAGTTCGCGAACTTCTTCGTGCGCATCGCGCATGGCGACTTCGGCACGTCGACACGCAGCAAGCGCCCCGTCGCCGCGGAGATCGGCGAGCGCTTCATGCCGACGCTGATGCTGACGCTCGTCAGCATGGTGTGGGCCGTGATCTTCGGCATGGCGATCGGCATCGTGTCGGCCGTGTGGCGCAACAAGTGGCCAGACCGGCTCGGCATGACGCTCGCCGTGTCGGGCATTTCGTTCCCCGCGTTCGCGTTCGGCATGCTGCTGATGGAAGTGTTCTCAGTGCAGCTCGGCTGGCTGCCCATCGTCGGCGACGGGTCGTGGCGCAGCTATGTGCTGCCGTCGATTACGCTCGGCGCGGCCGTCGCCGCCGTGATGGCGCGCTTCACGCGCGCATCGTTCGTCGAGGTGCTGAACGAAGACTACGTGAGGACGGCACGTGCGAAAGGCGTCGCGGAGCAATGGGTCGTTATCAAGCATTGCCTGCGCAACGCGATGATTCCCGTCGTCACGATGATGGGCTTGCAGTTCGGCTTTCTGCTCGGCGGCTCGATCGTCGTCGAAGTGGTGTTCAACTGGCCGGGCATGGGACGCCTGCTGGTAGACGCCGTCGCGATGCGCGACTATCCCGTGATTCAGGCCGAAGTGCTGCTGTTCTCGCTGGAATTCATCGTCATCAATCTGGTCGTGGACGTGCTGTATGCCGTCATCAATCCGACCATTCGTTTCAAGTGAGGCACGCATGAGCACGACCGCCGACAACACACGCGCCGTCGCATCCCCTCACGGCGAGCGTGCGATCCGCACGCCGTGGAGCGAGTTCTGGCGCAAGTTCCGCAAGCAGCATGTCGCTCTCGCGGCGGGCGTGTTCGTGCTGCTGCTCGTCGCCGTTTCGATTGCGGGGCCGCACATCGTGCCGTTCGACCCCGAAAACTATTTCGACTATGACGCGCTGAACGCAGGGCCATCCGCTGCGCACTGGTTCGGCGTCGACTCGCTGGGCCGCGATATCTTCAGCCGCATCGTCGCGGGCACGCGCATCTCGCTGGCGGCGGGGTTTGTTTCGGTGGCGATCGGCGCGATCGTCGGCACGTTGTTCGGCCTGCTTGCGGGCTATTACGAAGGTTGGTGGGACCGCATCACGATGCGCGTCGCCGATGTGCTGTTCGCGTTCCCGGGCATCCTGCTCGCAATCGGCATCGTCGCGATTCTCGGCAACGGGATGATCAACGTGATCTGCGCGGTGGCCGTGTTCAGCATCCCCGCGTTCGCACGGCTCGTGCGCGGCAATACGCTGATGCTCAAGCACCTGACGTATGTCGAAGCGGCGCGCAGCATCGGCGCATCGGACTGGACGATCATCATGCGGCACATTCTGCCGGGTACGATCTCGTCCGTGATCGTGTATCTGACGATGCGCATCGGCACGTCGATCATCACGGCCGCGAGCCTGTCGTTTCTCGGACTCGGCGCGCAGCCGCCGACGCCCGAGTGGGGCGCGATGCTCAACGAAGCGCGCGCCGACATGGTCACGGCGCCGCATATCGCGCTCTTCCCGAGTCTCGCGATTTTCCTGACGGTGCTGGCGTTCAACCTGCTCGGCGATGGCTTGCGCGACGCGCTTGATCCGAAGCTGGACCGGCCATGAACGCGCCGCAGATTCCGCACATGCAGCATATCGGCGTGCTGCCTTCGGGCACGCTTGGCACGATCGCCGATGTGTCCGGTGTGACCGTCGGTCATTGCACGCTCGATCAAGACGCGATCCAGACGGGCGTGACCGTGATCCGCGCGCATCGCGACGATCCGTATCGTCACAAGGTGCCTGCTGCCGCGAGCGTGATCAACGGCTTCGGCAAGAGCATCGGCCTCGTGCAGATCGACGAGCTCGGTGTGCTCGAAACACCGATCGCGCTGACCAACACGTTCGGTGTCGCCGCCGTCGCGCAGGCGCAGATTCGCGCCGCTATCGCGAGCAATCCGCAGATCGGGCGCGGGTGGCCGACCGTCAATCCGCTCGTGTTCGAATGCAACGACGGGTATCTCAACGACATTCAGGCGCCCGCGATTGAGCCGACGCACTACGCACAGGCGCTCGATGCAGCGGCCGCTTCGTTCGAACGCGGCTCGGTCGGCGCGGGGCGCGGCATGTCGTGCTTCGATTTCAAAGGCGGGATCGGCTCTTCCTCGCGCCTGGTTAGCGCGGCCGGCCACGACTTCACGGTCGGGGCATTGGTGCTTGCGAACTTCGGCCGTCTGCCGATGCTGACCATCGACGGCGTGCCTGTTGGCCGCGAACTCGCACTTGCGCTGCGCAAGCAGGCGGCACTCGCGGCTACAACGAAGCCCGAGCAAGGCTCGATCATCATGATCGTCGCCACCGATGCGCCACTCGACTCGCGCCAGCTCAAGCGTCTTTCGATGCGCGCCGCCGCCGGTCTCGCGCGCACGGGCTCGGTCTACGGACACGGCAGCGGCGACATCGCGCTCGCGTTCTCGACGGCCTGGACCGTCGCGCATGAAGGCGATTACATCGCGACGCCGCCGCTCCTCAACGATGCGCGCCTCGATCCGCTGTTCCATGCGTGCGCCGATAGCGTCGAGCAGGCGATCGTCGATGCGCTATGGTCCGCTACGTCGGTCACGGGTCGCGACGGCCACACACGTCTGTCGCTGCATGACGCAGTGCCCGATCTAGAACAACGTCTCAAGCAACGCAACGCATGAAAGTCCTGATCTCCGTCGATATAGAAGGCGTCGCGGGCGTCGTCAATCCCGAGCAGACGCGCGCCGGCAACAGCGAATACGAGCGCGCCCGCCGCTGGATGACGCTCGAAGCCAACGCGGCAATCGAAGGCGCGTTCGCGGGCGGCGCCACGCACGTGTGGGTCAACGACTCGCACGGCGGCTTTCGCAATCTGCTGCCCGACATGCTCGATGCGCGCGCGAACGTGATACTCGGCAAGCCGCGCACGCTCGGCATGACGGCGGGCCTCGAATACGGTCCGCAACTCGTGTTCATGATCGGCTATCACGCGATGGCGCAAAGCCGCGGCGTGCTCGCTCACACGATCAACAGCTTTGCATTCACGCATGTGAAGATGAACGGTCGCGAGGTGGGCGAAGCGGGACTCTACGGCGCGCTCGCAAGCGAATACGGCGCGCGCGTCGCGCTGCTTTCCGGCGACGATGTATTCGCCGAAGAAACGAAGCCGTTGTTTCCCGAGGCGACGTTCGTGGTCACGAAGCACGCGACGGGTTACGCAAGCGGCTCGACGCTGACGCCGGAGCGTGCGTGCATCGCGATCAGGCAAGCAGCCACAGATGTCGTCGCGAGCCATGCAGGCCGCGACGCCTTGCAACGCGCAACGCCCCAGCCCGTCGATATCGAACTGCGCGTGCAAACCACTGCGCTCGCGGATCTGTTCGGTCAGATGCCGTCGCTGGAACGCGTGGACGGCGTCACACTGCGCTTTTCGACACCATCCGTCGAGCACGCTGTGCGCACGCTGAACTGTCTGTCAGCGATGTCGTTCATGTTGCGTTGAAATCAGCGCTGACAGCAGTGCTGGCACGACGCGGCTGCGCGACTCACTTCACGCGGTACGCACCGGCGTCTGCGTGTCGATGCCGAGAATCGTATCGGCGTCGGCGCGCGCGTTTTCGAGCTGCACGAGACTTGCCTGGCGCGCGGCGAGCGGGTCGCGGTTCTCGATCGCCGTGAAAATCGCTTTATGGCGCGGCAGCGACAGCGCATACGTGTCGGGATGGCGGCTCGTCAGCTTGATCGATTCCGACAGCGCCAGCGACATCATGTTGCCGATATAGCCGAGCATGTCGTTGTGCGTCGCAGCCATGATCGCGCGATGAAATTCGAGGTCCGGCTCGAGCAGATCGCCGGCCGTTTGCGCGCGTTCCATGCGCTCATATGCGCAGCCGATGCGCGCGAGGTCTTCGTCGGTTGCCGCCGTTGCGGCGAGCGCGGCCGCTGCCGGTTCGATGATCCGGCGCACCGTCATCAGCGACTGAAAGAACTCGCCTTCGGGGATGCTGTTGAGCGTCCAGTAGAGCACGTCGGGGTCGAGCATGTGCCACTCTTCACGCGGCCGCACGACGCTGCCCACGCGCGGCTTCGAAATCACGAGGCCCTTTGCCACGAGCACGCGCGTCGCTTCGCGCAGCACGGGGCGGCTCACGCCGTATTTTTCGCAGAGCGTCGCCTCGGCGGGCAACCGTTCGCCCGGCAGCAGCCGGCCGCTGACGATCTCAATACCGAGCTCCTGCACGATCCGCGCATGCAGGCTTTTGCGTTTCTGAAGATGCCGGTAGTCCATGATCTATTTGTTTTAACCGTGCGTATGCGGATGGCCGGACCGATCCCGTTGCGGCGCGCCATCGATCAGGCTCGCGCGATCGCTCCGTATGGGCCATGCAAGCATAGCATGGGGGACACGCGCCACCTTCTGCTTCAACGATGTCTGCGCGGCGCGCGTCATGTCGATCGGCTCATATCGTCACGTGTACGACCAATGGGGTTGGGTTCATTTTTTGCTTGATCGTCATCGGACGGGCTGCTTTGCTCGAATCGAACGCGAGCGGCGCCGGCGGCCACCCTCGAACCGAACGACAAGAGGCGTGATCAGAGAAGCAACAAGCGCATTCACCTCGACACGGACCACGGCAATGAAGCTGAAATCACTAGCCTTCCTTGTTGCATGCGTGGCGGCGGCGAACGTCGGCACGGCCGCCACGCGCGACGAACAGACCAGGGCCTGCAAGCACGACGCGATCAAGTTCTGCGCGATCCACATCCCGAACAGGCAGAAGATCGAAGCGTGCATGAAGGCCCACTACGACAAGCTGTCGCCGCAATGCCAGGCGATGTTCGACGCCCCCGACGATGACGACCCGCCCTCTAACCAGGCGGGCTCCGACGGGTCTTAGCCGGTCGAGCCGGTTCTAGTGGACCGTGCTGAGCCGCAACGCCACTTCGACGCGGCCCGTTTCGAGGCCGACCGTATTGCGCATGGTTCGCAGGCGGAATGGATCGAGCGCGCGCTGCTGCACTTCATCGCCGATACCCAGTTGCGTCAGCAGTTGCGCGACGATCGCATAGAGAATCGTCGAGTTGCCGTCCTCCACCTTCACGGCGATGCCCAGCGCGCCCTTCGCACCGAGCTTCGCCGTCTGCGCCGAAGCCCGCACGCCGATCGCATAGCTCGCGTCGGCACCGAGCTTGCCGACCAGCGCGCCCTTGTACGCACGCATCAGCGCAGTGCAGAACCGCCCCTCGCCCGCGACCATCTCCGGATGCGACGTCATCGCGCGATAGATGCGGGCAAGCGCCTCGTCGTCGCGCGAACCCGACGGCGCCTGCGCGTCGGCCGCGCGCGCGAGCTTCATGTAGAGACGCGCCAGCCGGTCGAGCGCGAAGGCGGGCGTCGGCAGATTGCAGCCGTCGATGGCCCATTGCACGCCGTCGTCGGGCAGATCGCACGCCTGCGCGACGGTGCGCTTCACGCGCTGCTGCAACGGATGTCCGGCGAGGTGATAGTCCGCGAGCGCCGCGCCGATCGCCCGCGCGCCTGCCAGCATGCCCGCGTGCTTGCCCGAGCAGTTGCTGCACACGGGGCCCGGCACGAAGTCGCGTTTAATCCATTCGCGGTAGACGTCATCCGAAATGGGCGGATGGCCGCCGCAGCGCAGATCGGCCTCGGTGGCCTGCGCCTTCGCGAGCATGCTGCGCGCGCGTTCGATGTGCCGCTCTTCGCTGTTATGCGAGGCGCACATCAGCGCGAGGTCCGCTTCGTCGAAACCGAAGCGTTCGAGCGCGCCCGTTTCGACGACGGCCAGCGCCTGAGCCGGCTTGGCCGCCGATCTCACCAGCGTGACGCGCGACGGGTCGCCGCACGAAGCCAACAGCCGTCCCTCCGTATCGACGACGGCAACATGCGCGACGTGCGTGTTCTCGACGATGGCGCCGCGATAAACGGTGGCAGCAATGGACATCGGGTCTCCCTTCGTTCTGGATGGTGTCTGCAAGAGCAGTGCGACAGGTCCGCCCGATTTTACCGGGACGATCGCGGATGATTGGAACGACCGGAACAAACGCGGCCCCCTTCCAGGCGCGATCCCTGCGTGTCGGATACATTGGACTGGCCGGATCGGCGTGTCGTCCGACGTGAGACCAGCAACCATCTTCCATGGCACAGGAGAAAGCAATGAACATCGCGAGAAAACTGATTGTCCTCTTCGCCTCGGCCTCGCTGGGAGTCGGCGCGGCCGCGCCTGCGTTCGCCCAAAACACGGACGCCTCGGGCAGCACGGGCACGGCGGGCGCAGCCGCGTCAACCGCGAAGCCGACCAAGGCGCAGCGCAAGCAGGCGAGCAAGGAAGCGCGCGCAAAGCGCAACGCAGAACTGAAGAAGCTCGAGGACGCGGGTTATAAACCGTCCCGCAACGATCCGAATTACCCGCAGGATTTGCAAGACGCGCAGAAGAAGGCGGGCATCGGGCAAGGCGCAAGCCAGTAATCGTCGTTCAGTTCGCAGAGCCGCACGCGATACCGTTCGCGTGCATTCGATCCGCGCGTCCTGCAATCGAACGTCGACGTATTTCGGGCAGCTGGAGCAGCACAAGCGGCAGCTCGCCGATCAGCTGCCGACCACGCGCCAGTTGCTGGAAGCAAACGAAATGCTGATGGCCGTGGCCACGATTGCACCATGGCGAGCACGACAGCGCGATTGCCGTCGAGGTCGACGGCGAAGCACCGAACTGGATCAGACCGACGATCAGCAATCGCGGCGTGATTCCCGCCGGCGTACTGCCGCACCTGTCCGAGGCATTCGGCTCGAACGGCGCCGGCGAACGGTCGCGCGAATGCCTCCGGCTCGGGTTGCACATCGTCCGCAGATCGTGCACAGGCATGGCGGCAAGGTGACGGTCAAGTCGGATGAATTCGTCGGAACAATGTTTTCGCTCGATCTGCCGCGCGTTGCGCAAAGCCGGGTGCGTTGGGGGCTGCGCAGCTTGCGAAATCGTTCGTCATGCGCTGGCGAACGGGTTGTGGCCTCGCTTGCGGCCATGTGCAGCGCGGGCGCGCGTCCGCGCCCCGTTTTACGCGCGTTGCAGCTTCTGTCGCCAGATGCGGCGACACGTGTTGCGGTATGCGTTGCGTCCCGCACGCCCATCGCCGCCCGTAATAACGGCTTGGCTGAAACCGCACTACAATGCTTGCCGTCCGACGTCTCGTAGTCCGCTTTTTTCGCCATGTTCAGCCGCCCGTCCCGAGTCGCTCTCGCTCTGACCCTGCCCGCGCTTGCCGTGCTCGCCGCGTGTTCGACGCCGCCCAAAGCGAAGCTTCAGGAAGACTTCGTCAACAGCAGCGCGAGCCCCTATACACGCACGTTCCAGGTGGGAAGCACGGAAGCCTGCGAAGGCGCGCGCCGCGCGCTGCTGAGCCAGGGCTACATGACGACGCTCGTGCGCCCCGATACCGTCGACGCGACCAAGAATTTCCAGCCCGCCAGCGACTCGCATTTCACCGTCGAATTTCATATCGTCTGCACGGCGGGCGACGATGCGACGAACAGCAGCATCGTCTATGCGAACGCGGTGCAGAGCGGCTATGCGCTGAAGAAGAGCGATACGTCGGCGAGCGTCGGGCTGAGCGTGCTCGGCTCGCTGTCGCTGCCTATCCGCTCGAACAGCGACGCGATGGTGAAAATCTCCAGCGAGACGATCCAGTCGGGCAAGTTCTATAACGGCTTCTTCGATCTCGTCGGCCACTATCTTGCCAACGTGGTGCGCAGCTCACCCGTGCCCGGCGATACCATCAGCGCCACGCCGCTGCCGATGCCCCCCGCTCCGCCCGCGCTCGTCGTCACGCCGATGCCCGCGACGCTGGGTGGCAACGCGGCGCCCGTCATCATGCCTGCCGCGCAAGCGCCAACGGCGGCAACTACGATACCGGCAACGGCAACGGCGACACCAACATCGACAGTGCCTGCAACACCCGCAGCGCCGGTTGCGGCTCCCATCGCCCCGCTGACACCCCTCGTCCCCACCGTCCCGATGATGCCCGCGCACGAAACGACGGCACTCGACAGCGCGCCCGCGATTGCAGCATCGCCGGCATCGGGTGCAACTGCGTCGCCGCAGTAGTCGCACTAGTCGCCAGCGCGCCTTCGCTGCATAGGTCTGAATCGAAAATCGCCGCTGCCACGCGGCGATTTCTGTTTCCGGTGGCTCGCCCAGGGAAACGATCACGCATGGCGTTTCGCCTCGCGACACACTGGCGCTACCTCATGAAGAATCGCCCGGCGTCACGGGTCTCTTTAGTGCTATTCAGGCGACTGTTTTTCGCAAGTTCCGCGCATTTCTGATATTGGTTGAAGCAGCGCGGCTGTCGGGTTTCCGTATGTCTACGCACCCGAACATCCTTCGCTGATGGACCACTTCGATCTACTGTTCCCGATCGTCATGCCAATGCTACGAGGGTCGAGCGCTTGAGATCGGGAGGGCCGCGCGCGTGATCGCGGACGCATGCCGTGTTGCGTGACATCGCGCGCGCAAATGTGCATTTCCCTAATGCTTCATAGACGGAGAACGACAATGCAAAGAAGACACTTCGTAACAGCAAGTGTTGCTGCCCTCGCGTACGGCGGTCTGTTGCTGTCGGGTTGCAGCACCACGACGCGTAGCGGGGAATCGGCCGCTACGGACATGTCGAAGCGCCAGTCGATCGATGCGAGCGTCGACGGCACGATGGCGAAGCTCTATACCAGCGTGCAGGGCTCGCGCGAACTGGTGGCGAAGGCGCGCGGCGTACTCGTGTTTCCTTCCGTGCTTCAGGTCGGGTTCGTCGTCGGCGGGCAGTATGGCGAGGGTGCGCTACGTGTCGGCGGCAGCACGGCGGGCTACTACAGCACGGTCTCCGGATCGTTCGGCCTCACGGCGGGCGCGCAGTCGAAGGCGCTCATCTTCCTGTTCATGACACAGGACGCGCTCGACACGTTCCAGAACTCGAAGGGCTGGTCTGCGGGCGCGGATGCATCGGTGGCGCTCATCAAGGTGGGCGCGAACGGCGCAATCGATACCTCGACGGCGACCGCGCCCGTCGAAGCCATCGTGATGACGAACTCGGGACTGATGGCCGACGTGTCGCTCGCGGGCACCAAGGTCTCGAAACTGACGATCTGAATGGCTGGAATGCGCGCGCCGCAGGCTGTTGTTGCGCAGCGGCGCGCGTGAGTGTCGATCAGGTGATGGCGGCTGCTCACTCGATCCCGCGCGTCAGCCGTTGAATCGCCTGCGGCGGCTGGCCATACGCCCGCAAGAACGCGCGTCGCATGCGCTCGCGGTCGCCAAAGCCCGTGTCGCGCGCGACCACATCGACGCCGTGCCGTCCCGTCTCGAGCATCAGCCGCGCCGCCTCGACGCGCAAGCGCTCGACCGCTTTCGCCGGCGTCTGCCCCGTCTCCTCCCTGAACGCCCGCGTGAACTGGCGCGGGCTCAGATGCGCGGCGTCTGCCAGTTGCTCGACGGAAAGCGGCGTGTGCAGATTGCGCCGCGCGTACGAGAGCGCCGTCTGGATGCGATCGGACTTCGGCTCCAGTTCGAGCAGCGCGGAGAACTGCGATTGCCCGCCCGCGCGCCGGTGATACAGCACCAGCTTGCGCGCGACGTGGCGCGCGAGCTCGACGCCCGCGTCCTTCTCGACGAACGCAAGCGCGAGGTCGAAGCATGCCGTCATGCCCGCCGACGTCCACACGTGGTTGTCGATGATGAAAATGCGGTCCTCTTCGACTTTCACCGCCGGGTAACGCTTGCGCAGGTCGTCCGCGTAAAACCAGTGCGTCGTGGCGCGCCGTCCGTCGAGCAGCCCGGCTTCGGCCAGATGGAACGCGCCCGTGCACGCCGCCGCGACGCGCCGCGCGGACGGCGCCGCGCGCTTTAGAAACTCGATCAGCGACGGCGTCGACGGCAGCAGGTCGTTGTCGCCGACGATCAGGATCGTGTCGAAGCGGCTGTCGTCGAAAGGCTCGGTCGTCACCGTAAAGCCCGACGAACAGCGCACCGGCCCACCGCGCTCGGAGAGCAGCACGAATTCGTACAACGGCTCGCTCACCTCACGGTTGGTGAACTCGAACACCGTCGTCATGCCCAGATTCATCACCTGAAAACCGGGGAACAGAACGATTCCGACGCGCAGCATGGCTTCCCTCCAGTGATGTCCTAAAAGGTGGCATCTATGACATTGAGGCCATGTGAGTATGCCCCTAATCTTGCGGACATGCAGTCGACGCGATGTCGAACCTGCTGCCACCTTTCTTCAGGAGCATTGTCATGTCGAATTCTTCGAATCCGGATTCTTTGAACCCAAGCATTGGCACGGCCGTCGTCACGGGCGCCTCGTCGGGCATCGGCGCCGTGTACGCGGATCGCCTCGCACGCCGCGGCTACGATCTGATCGTCGTCGCTCGTAACCGCGCGCGTCTCGAACAACTGGCCACGCGCATCACGAACGAAACGGGCCGCTCGGTCGAAATCGTCACTGCCGACCTCAACGACGACGCCGATATCCGTCGCGTCGAGAACCTGCTGCGCACGGACGCAAGCATCACGACGCTGGTGAACAACGCGGGCTTTGGCGCGGCCGCGCCGCTGCTGGATGCGGACGTCGATACGATGGAATCGATGATCAAGCTGAACGTCGTCGCGCTCACGCGGCTCACTTACGCAATCGCGCCCGCGTTCGTCGCGCGCGGCGGCGGCAACATCATCAACATCGCGTCGATCGTGGCGATTGCGCCGGAGATCCTGAACGGCGTCTATGGCGGCACGAAGGCGTTCGTGCTCGCGTTCACGCAATCGCTGCATCACGAACTGGCGAGCAAGGGCGTCAAGGTGCAAGCCGTGATGCCGGGCGCGACCCGCACCGAGTTCTTCGATGTCGCGGGCGTGCCCATCGGAATGCTCGAAGAGCAAGGCATCGTGATGTCGGCAGAACAGATGGTGGATGCATCGCTCGTCGGCTTCGATCGCGGCGAACTGGCGACGATTCCGTCGCTGCCCGATTACGCCGACTGGCAGGCGTTCGAATCGGCCCGCGCGGCACTCGGGCCGAACCTGTCGCGCAGCGTCCCGGCCGAGCGGTTCAACGTGGCTTGACGCAGTGCTGCGGCATGCGGCGCGGCAGAGGCTCGCGCCGCATGCCGCGTCCCACGCACGGCGAGTTTATGCGCCTAAACTCGCCCGAGGACTCGGCAACTCCGACCGGCAATCTCGCCGGCAACTTGCCGGGCAACCTTATGCGCCGAGCAGCACGCCCGTCCGGACAGCCCGCGTGCCCGTCACCCGGCCAAGCGGCGCGCCCGCCGTCACGAAACGGATCGCCCGGCGCATGTAGAACACGCCTTCCGTATGGCTGGTGAGCGTCGTGGTCTCGTCCGTCAACGGATCGACGATATCGAACAGCGGATCGCCGACGCGGATCATGTCGCCGATATTCGCCCGATGCACGAGGATGCCGCTCACGGGCGCATAGAACTGCTCGCTGCCCGCCAGCGGCGTCGCGGGCATCGGCAGTTCGGGCAGCAGCTTCGCGTTGCCCTCGATGGCCTCGCGATACGTCAGATAGTCGACGAGGGCATCCGCGTCCCGTTGCGCGACTTCGTAGGACACGTCGCGCTGTCCCCGGCATTCGATCGTCACCGCGACGGTGCCCGTCGGCACCGGCTTGCCTGCGGGCATCTGCTGTTGCAGGTGCCACCACAGCAGGCTGTGCGTTTCGTCGAATGCCTGGCCGCCGGAGTCGGTCGCGAGCAGTGACGCTTGCGAACGCAGGTAGCGCGCGAGCGGCTCGATCTCCGGCCAGCCCGCCTCGCTCGTGTAGATGTGCATCACGGCTTCGAGCGAGCAATGCAGATCGATCACGACGTCGGCATCGTATGAGAGCTTCAGCAGCGCAAGTTGCAGCGACTCGTATTCGGTGAGCGGCTTTTGCGCGTCCAGCTGTTCACGCACCAGTTCGCGAATCAGATTGCGATTCGCTAGCGCATCGTCGCCGAGCCGGTCTTTCGCGCGATCGGGCAGCGCCGTGAACTGCATGAAATGCCGGTTGAAGTTCTTGCCGCTGCCCGCTTCGAAGCGGCCGATAAACTGGCCCAGCACATGCTGCCCGAGACCGACGGGATTCGCGACGGGCACGAGCACGATTTCGGCGTTCAGCAGCCCTTGCGCTTCGAGTTCGATGAGACGGCGCTTGAGCAGCACCGTTGTGAGCATCGCGGGGGTTTCGTCCGCGTGCAGCGACGATTGAATGTAGATTTTTTGCCCGCTGTTTTGCGGGCCGAAATGAAACGCGACGAGTTCGCGCGAGGTGCCGACGGCCGGCGAGAGTAGCGGAATCGATTGCCTGTTCATGTGACTTTTGCTTGATCGGTCGGTCGCTTGAGGGATGATCCGCGTGTCGGTTGCGGGGTCGGTTGCGGGTCGGTTGCAGGTCAGTTGCCGTACGGATCGAAGTCGAAATACTTGTGCGCGATCTGCGCGTACGTGCCGTCTTTCAGCATCGACGCGATGGCCGTGTTGATCGACGCCTGCAACGCGGCTTCGTCGTTGCGCAGTCCGATGCCGACACCGCGATCGCCCATATCGAGCGGCTCGCCGACGAACGCGAAGCCCTTGCCTTGCGGCATGCGAAGAAAGCCATAGTCCGCTTCGACGGTGCCGAGCAACGCGCCGTCGAGACGCCCATTGATCAGGTCGCTGAACACTTCGTCCTGGCCTTTGTACGCGACCACGTGCACGCCTGCGGGCGCCCAATGTGTCTGCGCGAACGACTCGAACTGCGTGCCCGATTGCACGCCGATCTGCTTGCCGGCGAGCGTCGCGGGTGCGCTGCCGTTCAATCCAGCGCCCTGGCGCGCGACCAGACGCGACTTGAACTGGAACAGCTTCGCTGAAAACAGGATCTGTTGCTCGCGCTTCGCGGTGATCGCCATCGACGACATGATCGCGTCGATCTTGCGCGCCTGCAGCGCGGGAATCATGCCGGAAAACTCCAGCTCGACCCACTCGCAGCGCGCATGAATGCGCTTGCAGATTTCATTGCCGAGATCGACGTCGAAACCCTTCAGGCTGCCGTCGGGCGCTTTCGCGTCCATCGGCGGATAGGTCGGGTCGATGCCGAGGCGGATCGCGTCGTTATCACGCGCGTTCGTGCCGTGGTTCGCAAAACACAATGCGGCGAGAAGGATCAGCGGTGTCTTCTTCATGGCTGTCAGGCGACGGAAGGGAAGCAGTTGCGCTCGATCGTACGGCGCAGCCGTGATCCGAAAAAGTGCAAATTTGTCTATCATGATCACTTTTACCGAACGCGCGATTTCCGCCGCATTTCCCCTCTTTCGACGATGCCCCTTCGCAGCTACGCGTATTCACCGCCGTCGCCGAGCACGGCAGCATCCGCGCCGCGTCGCGCGCGCTCGGCATCGCGCAGAGCGGCATCACGCAGCAGTTGCAGAACCTCGAAGCGATGCTCGGCGCGACGCTCTTCACGCGCACGAATCGAGGCATCGCATTGACCGCGCTCGGGCAACGGATGCTGCAACGCGCGGCGACGATCCTCGGCGAATGTGCGCGCGCCGAACACGAGGCGCAGCAACTGCGCGGCGAGTACACGGGACAGGTGACGTTCGGCATGACGACCGAGCCGCTGATCGACGCGGGCGCGCCCGTGCTGACGGAGTTCCGCGAGCGCTTCCCGCGCGTCGCCGTGCATATGCGGACGGGCACGTCGCGCATGATGATCTCGTGGATACGCGAAGGCACGCTCGATTTCGCGATCGCGCTGGTGTCGAAGCACACCGATACGACCGATCTCTCCGTCACGAAACTGTACGCGTCCGATCCCGTCGTCGTGTGCCGGCGCGGTCATCCGAAGGCGCACGCGAAGTCGCTTGCCGAACTCGCGGACTGCGCGTGGATCGCGACGCGCTCGCCCAATCTCACCGACGATCCGCAAGCGCATCGGCTCAACGATCTGTTCAGGAACCATCGGCTGAAGCCGCCGACAATCGTCGCGACGGTCGAAGGGCTGTTCGAGTCGCTGCATCTCGTGAGCGAAACGGATTGTCTGTCGCTGGAGGCATCGGTGGTCACGAAACGCGGGCCGTTTGCACGCGTGCTGACGACGATCAACGTGCGCGAACGCGCAGGCGAGCAGCAGGTGTGCGTGCTGCAACGCGCGGCCGCGCCGCTCACGCCCGCCGCGCAGGAACTCGCGACGATGATCGCGTCGTACACGCGCACCGTGCGCGCGCGGAACAGGCACGCGTAAAACAGGCACGCGTGATCTGCTTCGAAAGCGCTGCGAAGCTCCCGAAAATCCTCACCTGAAGCGCCATCGGCGGACGTTGGCAGAAAACCGCGCACGGTTGGCAGCATCGCGCGTATCAATGCTTTTGCCGCGCGCAAGGGCTCTCCCTACACTTTGGTCACACGCCGCTCGCTCGCATCGGCAAAGCGAACGGGCACCGCCGAACACGTCCAGGAGAACCCGACATGAGCGAAATCATTGCAGGCATCAAGATCCCCGACAGCAAGCTGGCGCGCGAGGCGACACAACTCGTGCGCGACACCGAAACCGATCTGCTCTATCACCATTCGCGCCGCGTGTTTCTGTTCGGCGCACTGACGGGCGAGCGCAAGCAGCTGAAGTACGACCCGGAGCTGCTCTATATCGGCGCAATGTTTCATGACATGGGCCTGATGGAGAAGTACAGCAGCAAGCACGACCGCTTCGAAGTCGACGGCGCGAATGCAGCGCGCAATTTCCTGCAAGGCTATGGCATCGACGAAAACGACATCGACATGGTGTGGGACGCGATCGCGCTGCATACGACGCCAGGCATTCCGCAGTACAAGAAGCCCGTGGTCGCGCTGGTGACGGCGGGCGTCGAGATGGACGTGCTGGGTCTCGCGTATGACGAATTCTCGTCCGAGGACCGCAAGCTCGTGGTGGCTGCACATCCGCGCGGCGAGCGCTTCAAGGAGAACATCATCGAAGCGTTCGCGAACGGCACAAAGCATAAGCCGCTGACGACGTTCGGCAACGTAAAGGCCGATGTGCTCGCGCTGAAAGACCCGGAATACAAGCGCCTGAACTTCTGCAGCATCATCCTGGGCTCGGCGTGGAACGACTCGAATGTGCAGATCGGCGCGTGCCGCAATCCTGCGCATAACCATGCCTAAGCGCGGGCCGGCAGCATAAGCGCGAAAGACCGCTCTCTCCTCGTCAAGGTCTGTCGACGATCAAGCCGCTTGCACTCTCCGCTCAAGCGTGCGTTTGAATCCGCGTTCGTGCGAGCGCGGATTCTTTTTTTTGCGCGACGCATTAAGTTTTGCGCGACCACTTCGCGTCTGTGGTTCTCAGTGAGTTATCGGCTAGCTAGCGGCTCTTCGCCGCCTTCACAGGGCGCTCAGACAGCGTGTCGAAATACTTGAGCACCACCTGTGTCAGTTCGATCTGCGTCATCGTGCAACTGGTGCGCGTGACGATCGCCGTGCCGTCTGCGAAGGCAATTCGCCGAACTGCGCCTTGTACGCATTGGCGAAATGCCCAAGGTGCACGAATCCCCATTGCGCGGCGGCGTCGCTGACCGACAGGTCGGCCTGCCGCGTATCGAGCAGCAGACGCCGCACCTGCGACAGACGCAGCGAACGCACATATGCCAACGGGCTCGTCTGTACGACGGCCTGAAAGCTGTTCTGCACGGTGCGCCGGCTCACGCGCAACTGCGTGCAGAGGCTTTGAATGTCGAAGGGCTCTTCGGGATGCTCGATCACGAAGTCGTGAATGCGCCGCACGATATCGGACTGGCACGCGTGTGTGAGCCGGTTCGTCGATGCCGGCACGTGATACGCGAGCAGATCGACGAGCACCTCGCCGACGCGGCTGCGCAGCGCATGCTGCGCGCGCGCATCGTCGAATGCGTCGGGCTGCGCGAGCACGCTTTCGAGCAGCGCCGCGATCTGCAAGCCGGCGCGTGCGCACGCGGCGTTCGGAATATCGACGACGGAACGTCGAAAGAGAGCATCGGCCAGATCGACGCCCGCGCTGTCGGCGATGCCTTGCAGCATGTCCGAGCCGATCACGACGCCGACCAGCGACATCTCATCGGGCGAATGAAACTCGAATGGCTCGCCGCCCCGCGCCATCACGAATGCGCCGCGATCGACGCGCGCGCCGCCGAACGTGAACGAGCCCGCGCCCGTGAGCGGAACGCCGAAGGTCATCTGATCAGGCGGCAAGTATCCGCGCTGCACGACGCGCAAATTGGCGGACTCATGGAAGAGGTGCACGCCGTTCAGCTCGATCTGCTTCACGGCGCTGCGAAACGCGCCCGGCCCGATCTGGTCGTAACGCTGATCCCAGCCCCGCAGCGCGGCCGCGTGCTGATCGGCATCGTCGAAGAACTGGTGATGGACGAACACAATGCCCCCACTATCAGGGAAAAACAGCGAAGTTTCGTAGAATAAACCGACCGCATGGTCGGGGATAGCTATCCAAGGGTATTTCCTGGGCGGTTTGCGGTTTGCGGTTTGCGGTTTGCGGTTTGCGGTTTGCGGTTTGCGGTTTGCGGTTTGCGGTTTGCGGTTTGCGGTTTTTGCCGTTTGCCGTTTGCCGTTTGCCGTTTGCCGTTTGCCGTTTGCCGTTTGCCGTTTGCCGTTTGCCGTTTGCCGTTTGCCGTTTGCCGTTTGGCGCTTTCGCATCGCACAGTCCGACTCCCGTCGGCGTCGCGCGACAGCCGGCCCAGCGACCGATTGTAGCCAGCGCCAAAAAAGCATTCGAGATCTCAAAACCGGTTCGCGCCACTGTCGTGCGGACCGCTTTGCTTATATCCTAGCGAATCGCTTTTTTCTCGCTTCGACGTCGACGTTCATGACCCGGTCCCGCACTCCCGAGCCGCGCCCGATGCATCGCAATCTGCCGATGCTGCTGTTGCGCGCGCGCGAACTCATGATGGCGCGCTTTCGTCCGCTGCTGACGGCGCAGGGGCTCACCGAGCAGCAATGGCGCATCATTCGCGCACTGCACGAAAACGGCCCGCTGGAGCCGCGCCAGCTATGCGCGCTCTGCACGATTTCGAGCCCGAGTCTCGCCGGCGTGCTCGCGCGCATGGAGGATCTCGGTCACGTGACGAAAGCGCGTTTCGAAGACGATCAGCGGCGCGTGCGCGTGTCGCTGACGGCGCAGAGCGCGGAGACCGTCGAACGGATGGCGCCGCTTCTGGAGACCGAATATCGCGCGCTGGAAAAGCAGGTCGGCACGCAGATCGTCGACGATCTGTATGTGGCCGTCGATGCGCTGATCAACGAACTGGCGAAAGGCGAGAAAGGAGAGGAAGGCGAGCCGGAATAGGACGTGTGCGGCCGGCACTCGACGCCGCAGCGTAACGCCTCGCCGACATGCTTCGCCGACACGATTCAGTTGTCCGCGCGCCTGTCCAGCCGCCCACGACTTCCCGCGCGGCCGGCCAACATGCCGGCGAGAATCGAAACAGGCGTCACGCCCCAAACGACGTCCGGCCAGAACGCCTCGCCGCCGAGCGTGCTCACGTCGATGCACCACCAGGCCACGATCTCCACGCCGATCACCCAGATAAAAGCCGCAGCCAGTATTCCTCTCGCCATGCTATTTGTTATCGCCGTGCATGGCTTGCGCCGGTTGACTCGCGCTTGCTTCTATTGCTTGCATTGATTCGTGCTCCTGGTGTTTCCGGACTGCCAACGATCGGGATGATTCCCGAACTTGGGGGAAACAGCCGGGCACGAATTGTATTGAAGAGCCCCCGCCCAAGATCTCAAAAAAGGGGCCGGCCGTTAATCTCCCATCCCTTCGCTCGCCGCATCGATCAGGCTCAGCGACACATCCGGATCGTCGACCTTCTGGATCGCCAGCAGCGCAAAACGCGCGAGAAACAGCGGCGCATGCGCCTCGCCCAGTTGCGTCATCGTCTTGCACAGCCGCGTATAGACGACATCGAGTTCTGCATCGGTCATCGCGTTCTCCATTCGTTCAGTCAGTTGATCAGGACAGCGCGCGCGTGATCGCCGCTTCGACTTCCGCGGCGCGCGCATTGTGCCAGCGGCCCAGCACGTGGCCATCGGGACGCACGAGATACACGGTGCCCGGCTTCGCGTCGTAACGCTCGAACAGACGGCCCGTGTGGTCCCACGCGTGCACGCCGTTCGTCTCGGGATGCAGGCGCGCGCTCAGCGGCACGATCCTGAACGGCACGCCGCGTTCGCGCATCGTTTCAGCAAGCCCGTTGAATCCGGCAGGCACATCGCCTTCGTCGCTGAAGCACAGCGCAGTGAAACGCGGACTGACGAGATCGGTCAGATGGGCCTCGCGCGCCTGGCCGCCTTCCGCGATCGTCACGGGATACTCGGACAGCACGGCACCCGGCACGGGGCCCGCGGCGAACGCATCGCCATCCGCAACATTCAGCGGCGACTGAGCGTATGTAATCGCCGATGTCTGCCGCGGATTGATCAGCGACCGCACGGCCGGATGTTTGACGGCAAGACTCAGCACGGCTCTGCGCATCAGATCGAACGCGAACGAAGGCGGCGCCATGAACTCGGTGCTCTTCGTGCCATAGCTGAGATTCTCGTGCGTCGCGGCGACGCGTTCGTCGGAATAGCTGTCGAGCAACGCCGGCGATGCCAGGCCCTTCACGACGAATGCGAGCTTCCACGCGATGTTGTCCGCGTCGTCGATGCCCGAGTTCGCGCCGCGCACGCCGAAGATCGGCACGAGGTGCGCGGCATCGCCCGCGAACATCACGCGGTTGTGCCGGTAGCGTTCGAGCGTCAATGCATTGGCCTTGTAGATCGTGATCCAGATCGGCGCCCATTCGCCCTTCTCGCCCATCATGTCGAGCAGGCTTTGCACGCGCGGCATCACGTTTTCAGGCTTCACGGCCTGCTCGGCGTCCTCGCCGTCGCGCAACTGGTAGTCGATGCGCCACACGTTGTCGGGCTGCTTGTGCACGAGCACGGTCGAACCCCGATTCGACGACGGATCGAAATAAGCGAGCCGTTCCGTCGGACGCTCGCTGTCGAGTTCGATATCGACGATCACATAACGCCCTTCGTAACTCGTGCCCTGCAATTGCAGTCCGAGCGCTTCGCGTATCGTGCTGCGCCCGCCGTCGCACGCGACGACCCAATCGGTGTCGAGCGCGTAATCGCCATCGGCTGTCGTGAGTTGCAGCGTCGCGCCGTCGTCGCGCGCGTCGATCGACTTCACGCGCGTCTGCCAGCGGATGTCGATCAGATCGGCGCGCTTTTCCGCTGCGTCGAGCAGGAACTGTTCGATGTGATATTGCGCGAGGTTGACCATCGGCGGCAGCTTCTGGTTTTCGTCCTGCGGCATCGTGAAGTGAAGCACTTCCGTGTCGCGGTAGAAGCTGCGTCCGCCCGTCCACGGCAAGCCCGTCTTCAGGAAGCCTTCGACGGCGCCGAGCCGCTCGATGATCTCCAGACTGCGGCGCGAAATGCAGATCGCGCGGCTGCCGTAGCAGACGGAATCGTCCGCTTCGATCAGCACCGATCGCACGCCATGATTCGCGAGACCGAGCGCGACGGCGAGGCCAACGGGCCCGCCGCCGACGATCGTCACGGCATGACGCTTCGCGTCCACGCCCTGCTTCAGTTCGGGCACACGCGCCTTGTATTGCTTCGCGGTGAACGGATAGGGTTTGAATGCCTTGTTCATTCGATGCTCCAGATTCAATACCTTCAGGCGGCACGCGTGCGCGGCGCTTCACGTTTGTCGATCGGCAACAGCATCACGACGACCGCGCCGATCACGAGCAGCGCCGCCGAATAGAGCAGCCCCGCCGAGAAGCTGCGCGTCGCGTCCTTCAGCCAGCCGACCACGAGCGGATTCAGCGCCGAGCTGATATTGCCCGTCGCGTTGATGACGGCGATGCCGATGGCCCGCGCGCGGAAGCTCAGCGCATGATCGGGCGTCGTCCAGAAGATCGACATCGCCGTGTACGAACCCGCCGACGCGAGACACACGCCGAGCATACGCAGCGCCGGATTCGGCGACCAGGCCGTGCACAGCCAGCCGGCCGCGGAAAACAGCATCGGCAGCATCAGGTGCCACTTGCGTTCCTGCTTGCGGTCCGAACGGCGGCCCCACCAGATCATCGCGATGATCGTGCACACCTGCGGAATCGCCGCGAGCAGGCCGATCGTGCGATTGCTCGCATCGGCGCTGAAGCTCTTCACGATGAGCGGCGTCCACACGGCGACCATCGCGAGCGTATTCACGAGGCAGAAGTAGGCGATCGCAAACTTCACGACGGCGGGCGACAACAGTTCGCTGACGATGCTTTTGTCGTGACCCGATTGCGCTTGCACGGTCGGGTCGTTGCGGTGCTCGGCGGCGAGCGTCGCTGCGAGCGTGCGCTTTTCTTCCGCGTCGAGCCAGCGCGCGTCTTGCGGGCTGTCGTGCAGATACGCGTAGACCACGAGACCGAGAATCGCCGACGGCAGGCCTTCGAGAAGGAAAAGCCACTGCCAGCCCTTCAGTCCGAACGTGCCGTCCAGTCCGAGAATGAAGCCCGACAGCGCCGAGCCGACGGCCGCCGTCACGGGCATGGCGATCATGAAGAGCGCGTTGGCGCGCGCACGATACGCGGCGGGGAACCAGTAGGTCAGATACAGCAGAATGCCCGGTAAAAAGCCCGCTTCCGTCACGCCGACCAGCACGCGCAACACGTACAGCGTGCCGGGGCTCGTCGCGAACATCGTCGCCGTCGATGCGAGTCCCCACGCGATCATGATCGTGCCGATCCATCGGCGCGCGCCGACGCGCGCAAGCACGACATTGCTCGGAATGCCGCACGCGATATACGCGACGTAGAAGAGCGTGGTCGCGAGGCCGAACTGCGTGCTGGTGAGCCCCAGGTCCTTCATCATCGTCAGGCCGGCGAAGCCGATGTTGATGCGGTCGAGGAACGAGAAGAAGAACAGCACGAACAGGAACCACAGCAGATGGCGCGATACCTTGGCGATTACGGACTGTGGCTGCGCTTGCTGCGCGTGGGTTGCCGGCGTTGCATCCAGTGCACCGGCTCGCGAGGTGGATTCCATACTGATGTCTCCGATGGTCACGCTATCTCGGACACCAACGGCCCGATGCAATCGCTTCAACGGGCCGCTATTCGACGATTGGCGACACGTGGCGATGCGTCGCAGTATGGAGCGCGGCGTTGCGCCGCCTGTCCTCAAATTGGGTACAACTCATGCCCCGCGCGGGCCTGGGGAAAACGCGGATAGGTCAGCGGAAATAGGGCTTGCGCGGATTTTTAGCGGCGTGCAGGAGAGTTGCGGCGCAGCCGGCCAGGAACAGACGTGCGCCATCGGCGTAGATCGACGAATAGTCACCCGTCACTCGCCTGGTCCGCGATTCACATTCCGAGTGCGTGACTCGATGTTCCGATCTCACCGCAGAAAAGATCCATCCCTCCATCCCAAGGGCCCGCTCGAACCACAAACGCATAGTTCCCCCCGACAAGCCTGTCGTACGCAATGGGCGCGCTCCTCGAAAATCGCCACGGCCCGGCCGGCGTATCGTTGACGGGTCTGAGGGTTTGATTCATCGAGTAGGCGGGCTTTTCCGCGTGGCTTGCACACGATCCTTCATAGATGAATGTGTAGACGCGCAGAGGACGCGTCGTCGTCCGCGTCACACCACTGATGATGAATAGCAGAGACGTCTCGCTCCCCTGCGACGCGAGCGCGACACTCCCCGTCTGACCTGCATTCTGCGCGGATGCTCGCAGCGGAATGTTGACGGTATCGGCGGCATGGGCCGCCGCAGCACCCATGCCGCACACAAGAACTGCTGCATGCGCCAGCCAGCGTTGCCTCTTCATATCCCGTTCCCCCGTGTACGTCAGCGGGTCGAACCTGATCGTCCTGCGGGTTCGTCAGTCAAGCGTAGGCCATCGTGGCTTGCCGGTACAGGACGGGAAAACGTCAGACCTTGCCCGGCCCGACGCACAGCGCAAACAGTTGCCGCTGACTCGAAATGCCGAGCCGCCGGAACGCGCGCTTCTGATACGTGACGACGCTCGTCGCCTTGATGCCCATCGTGTCGCCGATTTCCTGCGCGGTGCGCCCTTCGAGCACGCCCGTCAGCACGTCGAGCTCGCGCTTCGACAGTTCGGGACAGAGGCCGCGCACGCGCGCGAGCATCAGATGCGAGATCGCCATGTCGCGCTGCCCGCAGATCGCGTAGTGATGCTTCGCCGCGTGCGCGATCAGCGGCGCCATCGCTTCGATCAACGCGATTTCGCGCGGATGGTAATTGCCGAAACGGCGGTCGCGATACAGGTTCACGGAGAGCCAGATATCGGGTGTCGGCTGCACGAGCAGCGACACGCGGTCCGACACGTTCGGCTGCTGATAGCACGCGGCCCGGTACGCTTCGTTGAGAATGTCGTCGCTTGTCTGCTGATGAAGCACGAGCGTCGAGCCGGGCCTGTCGTTGCGCGCCGACGAGACGATCTTCTGATTGCCGTCGAGCGCGTAGAAGTGACGTGCGTACGTGTCGGCGACATCGCGCAGAAAGCGCCCGCCGCGATGATCGGCCACCGACACCGTGCGCGGCCGGTTGCCGAACTCGTACGCGAAGATCGTGCATTGCGAAATCGCGGCGATATCGCCGAGCAGCTTCAGCACTTCGGCGGCGAGCGCGTTCGAGTCGTCGCTGCCGATCGACGACACGAGCCCCGTCGCGCGGCTGAGATCCAGCTGCCCTTGCGAAACGGGACGGTCGAGACGCCATGAACGCATGATCGATTGCGACTGGAAGCGGCGAGAAAAGACGGAGTAATCGCATTATTTTAATCTGCGCGGGGCGCGCGCATGCGTGAACGCCGCAATCGCGTCCGATCCGCTGCAATCGCGGCCGCCGCGCTACCGCCACGCTCCCGACGCACGCACAAAAACCGTTCCGGAAGCGAATGGGCCCACGCTCTGCCGTTAAATTGCCTACAGTGAAAACCTCATGCATGCGCGCCGCTTTCGCAACCGGATAGCGGCCGCGCATGCACCGCGTGCCGCATCGCAACATCCTTCGGAGACTGAGATATGGCGACCTGGAAACCCGATCCGACCTTCTATCCTTCCGCCCGCATGGCAGGCAGCGCGCCGAAGGAAACCGTCGCGTATGTGGCAAGCTTCGATCCATCGCGAGAGACGCCCGACGAGCTCGCCGTCGTCGATGTCGATCCGGGCTCGGCGGAGTACGGCCGCATCGTCAGCAGCGTGCCGATGCCGAACACGGGCGACGAGCTGCATCACTTCGGCTGGAACGCGTGCAGTTCGTGCCTGTGCCCGAACGCGCCGCATCCGCATACGGAGCGCCGCTATCTCGTCGTGCCTGGGCTGCGCTCGTCGCGCATCCACATACTCGACACGAAGCCCGACAAGCGAAATCCGCAGATCGTACGCGTGCTCGAACCCGCCGAAGTCGCGGAAAAAGCGGGCTATACGCGGCCTCATACCGTGCACTGCGGGCCGGCCGGCATCTACGTAGTGGCGCTTGCGAACGCGCAGGGCGAAGCGCCCGGCGGCATCTTTCTGATGGACCACGAAACGTTCGACATTCGCGGCCAATGGGAAATCGATCGCGGCCCGCAGCAGCTCTCGTACGACGGCTGGTGGCATCTCGGCTACGACACCGTCGTGACGAGCGAATGGGGCCTGCCCGCGACCTTCGAAAACGGCCTCGTGCCGGAAGTGCTGCTCGGCGGCCAGTACGGACATCGCCTGCACTTCTGGGACATGAACACGCGCAAGCACAAACAGGTCGTCGACTTCGGCGCGGAAAACCAGTTGGTGTTCGAACTGCGTCCCGCGCACGATCCGACCAAAGCCTATGGCTTCGTCAACTCGGTGATCAGCTTGAAGGACCTGTCGGCGTCGATCTGGACGTGGTATCGCGACGGCGATCAATGGGCCGCGCGCAAGGTCATCGAGATTCCCGCCGAACCCGCCGACGCTTCGCAGCTTCCGCCGCTGCTCAAAGGCTTCGGCGCGGTGCCGCCGCTCGTCACCGATATCGCGCTGTCGCTCGACGACCGCTTCCTGTACGTGTCGTGCTGGGGCACGGGCGATCTGAAGCAATACGACGTCTCCGATCCGATGCGGCCCGAACTGACGGGTACCGTGCGCATCGGCGGCATTGCCGCGCGCGCGACGCATCCGGGCGCGGACGGACGTCCGCTGAACGGCGGCCCGCAAATGGTCGAAGTGAGCCGCGACGGCAGCCGCGTGTACTTCACGAACTCGCTGTACGGCGTGATCGACGAGCAGTTCTACACGGAAGGCATCGACGGATGGATGGTGAGGCTGAATGCGGACAAGAGCGGCGGGCTCACGGTCGCGGACGACTTTTTCGTCGACTGGCCGAAGTCGCATCGTCCGCATCAGATACGGCTCGAAGGCGGGGACGCGTCGTCGGATTCGTATTGCTATCCGTGAGCGCAAACGGCAGCGAAGGGCGAGCGCGATGAACGGCGTATGGGCAACCGTGATCGGCAGCGGGATTTTCCATGGCGTGAATCCCGCGATGGGGTGGCTCTTCGCCGCCGCGCTCGGGCTTCAGCACGGCAGCCGCAAGGCGCTGCTGTTGGCGTTGCCGCCGCTCGCGCTCGGGCATGCCGTGTCGGTTATGTTCTTGACCACGTCGGCCGTCGCGCTCGGGCTCTTCACGCACACCGAACACTTGCGCATGTTCATGGGCGCGCTGCTGATCGCGTGGGCCGCGTATCACCATTTCTACGGACACCGGCAACGCGTGCGCATCGGCATGACGGCGGGCTTCGTCGGACTGGCGCTGTGGTCGGCGGCCATGGCGACGATGCACGGCGCGGGACTGATGCTGCTGCCCGCGCTGTTGCCGTTATGCGGCGCGGGGATGCCCGTCGGCAGCTCGCTCGAATCGGTCGGGCAGGTCACGGCCGTGCACACCGTCGTGACGCTCGCGACGGCGGGCGCGATTGCGCTAGCGGCCTATCAGTATCTGGGACTCGGCATGCTGCGGCGTGGCTGGATCAATTTCGACTGGCTCTGGTGCGGCGCGCTGACCGTCACGGGCGCGCTGCTGATCGTCACCGGCTAGCCGTTCCGCACTGCGTGCCCACGTCCCGAAAACTCTCACCTTTGGCTACAGTGCCGTGCGGATTGCGGGGCAACTCACCGTCGCGCGGCTCCCGTATAGCCTCACCACAAGCGCATTCGTGAGCGGATCGGCATCGGGCAGGCTCACCGTTGCGGCAACGGTCAAATGCTCCCGTATTTCCTCACCTCAAGCGGCTTTGCGCCCGTTTTCCATGCGGAAGACACCGGGCGGAACGGCATTACTCGTCGTACTCGGAGTACTTGCGCGAATCGCCGCGCACCTTGTGCGCCGGATACTTCGCGCGATTCAGCTCGATCTTCTCCAGCACGGCCGCGTACAGATCGACGTCGAGACGATCGGCGAGCATCACGAGGTACGCGAGCACATCGGCCATTTCGTGACGGATCGCCGTGAGCTTGTCGTCGGCGAGTTCGCTCTTTTCGCCCGACTCGAGCCATTGAAACGGCTCCAGCAATTCGCTCGCTTCGACGCTCAACGCCGTCGCCAGATTCTTCGGCGAATGAAAGCGCGTCCAGTCGCGCTCGCTGACGAACTGCCGCAACAGATCGCGCACCGCGACGAGATCGCTGCTGCGTTCCTTCTCCATACGGTCACTCCACGAAAACCATCAATATAGCGATCATTGCCCGGCACGCCCGAGCGTCAGCCGATGCACGGGCGGTCCCGGCAGAAACGACGTCTTCTCGCCGCGCACCCACGCTTCGTGACCCGCGAGGAAATACGGCGACAGCGGATTGCCCGACTGTCCGCCCGGCATCTCGAAGATGCCCGTCTGCTCGCGCCCCGGCGACACGATCATCCGCTCCGATGCGCCGAAGTTCGGCGTCTGCACGCGCGGCATGTTGATGTCGCCGGGCAGCGGATCATGCGGCGCGCCAAGCCAGCCGCGCGCCCACGGCAGCCACGCGGGCACGATGCGCGCAAACGGGTGCTCGATCGCGGCGCGGTTGCGTTCGCCCCAGCGCGCATCGTCGACGGCGACATCCGCGGGCAACTGCGCGATCGCATGATCGATGCGGTCGAGCATGAACGTGCGCCAGTCGATAAAGCCGTCGGGCACCCATGCATGATGCTCGGCGAGCGTCTCCATCACGGCTTCGTAGCGCGAACTCGCGACGCGCAATCCGAGCGGCGCATTGCCGCCGCCGCCCGGCATCGCGCCCGCGAGATCGGCGTCGAGCCTGCCGAACCATGCGTCGTACAGCGAGAAGAAGAAGCCGCGCGTGAGCCGGTAGCCGACGGCATCGGCATCCGCGCGGCCATTCCACGCGAGCAGCTGCTGCCGAAATGCGAGGCGCTGCGGATGGCCCGCAAGCGCGCTCGCGTCGAGCGCTTCGAGCGCGACGCGCCGCCACACGTCGATCCATTGCGCGCGATCGTCGGTCTGGATCGACAGCATCGCGCGCTCGTCGGGACTCGGCGCCGCGAGCAGATCGTCGCGTATCTGCGATGCGCGTGCGCCGAGGTCCGCGCCCGCATCGCCGATCAGCGCCGCTTCGTCCGACATCAGCACGCGATTGTTCGCCGTCCACAAGCGGCCGAGCGGCGGATCGATCCGCTTCGGATACGACGCGGGCGGCAGATAGTGCTGCCAGCCTTTGTACGTCGCCGAATCGTATGGCGTGTCGCTGTCGGGGCCGCTTTGCGCGTCGCTCGCGTCGCGCTGCGGCAGCGGACCGGCCAGCGTCCAGCCGATGTTGCCGCGCGAGTCGGCGATCATGATGTTCTGTGTCGGGATGCCGCTCGTCTGCGCGACGTGCAGTGCTTCGTCGATCGTCTTCGCGTCTTCGAGCCGTTGCAGATTGAGGTTCACGGCCTCCCGGTCATGCGCGACCCAGCGCAGCGCATACGCACGCTCACCGACGTCGAACTGCGGCCCCCAACGCGTCTCGATCACGGGCAAATCGACGCTCGCGCCGCCCTTCACGCGGATCATCTCGTGATGGACGTCCGCGCGCGCCCATGCGCCATCGGGCGTGCGGTACTGCAACGGGTCGGCGGGATTGCGATGCAGCTCGATCAGATCGACATAGTGCCCGTAGCTGTTCGTGAAGCCCCACGCGATCTTGCCGTTGCTACCCGCGATCACGAGCGGCGTGCCCGGCAGGCTCACGCCCGTCAGCGCATGCATCGGCTGGCCGTCCTGCGCGGGCCACGTCAGCGACACGCGATACCAGATGTTCGGCAGCGACAGCCCCAGATGCATGTCGCTCGCGAGGATCGCGCCGCCATGCGCGCTGTGCGCGCCGTCGACGACCCAGCCGTTGCTGCCCACAGCCGACCCGTTCGCGCATGTGTCGTCGCTCGCATAGCCCGTGTCTCTCGCGGCGCTCACGGGCTTCGTCGCCGATAGCCAGTCCGGGCGCGTCGCGGGAATACGGGTGGGCTCGACGGGCGGCGTCGATGCGCTATCGAGCGGCGCGTCCCAATGGCTCGCGGAGGGCAGCAGGAACGCGTACAGATCGGCGGGCACGCGCTCGCGCAACACAGCGCGGGCGAGAATGCGCCGCGTCTCGAACGATTGCAGATCGAAGTACATCGCGTAGACGACCAGCAGCGAATCTTCGGGCCGCCACGCTTCGGGCTGCGCGCGCAGCATCCAGTACTCGAACGGCCGCGACGACAGCGCGGCGACCCCGGCATTGACGCCCGCCGTATAGCGCTCGACGATGTGCCGCTGATCGGCGGGCATCACCTCGACGAGCGCGTGCGCGCGGGCGCGAAAACGATGCAGGCGGTTGCGCCTGTCGAGATCGAGCGCGTTCGGGCCGATCAGCGCGGACACTTCGCCCGCCGCAACGCGCCTGAGCAGATCCATCTGAAAGAAGCGGTCCTGCGCGTGCAGGAAGCCGGTTGCATACGCGACATCGGCACGCGACGCGCCGTGTATCGTCGGCACGCCGAGCGCGTCGCGCTCGATCGTCACCGCCGACGACAGCGACGGCGCGCGCTGCGTTCCATCCAGTTGCGCGAGACTGCCGCGCAGCAGCAGCCAGCCGCCGAGCAGCGCCGCGCACAGCAGCGCGACGACGAGGCCCGCCAGCGCGAGCGCGGCGATCCCGATGGTCCGACCGATTGATTTTCCCGAGAACGGGCTTGTGACGGCGCGGCGACGGCTCATTGCTGGCTGATCGTTTGGTATTCGCTGGAGTTTGAGGGATTGAGGAGTGGAGGCGTCCGGGCATTGTGCACGAAGCCGTTTGCACTTTCGCATACGGTCGTGACGAAACCGCGTGCTCTCCAGCATGATGGATTTTTGTTCCAGTATGCTGGACGACATGGACATCAACACCCTGATTGCGCGCCGCGTGCGCGAACTGCGTGACGCCCACGGCCTGTCGCTCGAAGCGCTCGCGGAAGCGAGCGGCGTGAGCCGCTCGAACATATCGCTGATCGAGCGCGCGCAGAGCAGCCCGACGGCCGCCGTGCTCGACAAGCTCGCGACCGCGCTCGGCGTCACGCTGGCGTCGCTATTCGAGGCCCGCGCGACGCCCGCCGAGCCGCCGTCGCCGCTCGCGCGCGCGGCCACACAGGCCGTATGGACCGATCCCGCATCCGGCTACACCCGCCGCAGCCTGTCGCCGGCGCTGCCTTCGCCGATCCAGTTAGTGGAGGTTCACTTCCCTGCCGGCCAGCGCGTCGCCTACGAGACGGGCGCGCGCGACACTGAAATTCATCAGCAGATCTGGCTGATCGAAGGCGCGATGGAGATCACGGCGGGCGACGAGCACTGGCGGCTCGAAGCGGGCGATTGCGTGGCGATGCGTCTCGACTGCCCGACCGTGTTCCGCAATCCGACGCGCAAGCCGGCGCGCTATCTGGTGGCGCTGTCGATGGCGCCTCGTCCATCTGTGAGGAGAAGTGCATGACGCAGGCAATCCGCGTGCGGCGCGTGGCCGCGCATGAAGCGGCGCGATGCGTCGACGATCTGGCCGATGTGCTGATCGATTGCGTCGACGGCGGCGCATCCGTCAGCTTCATGCAGCCGCTGGCACGCGACAAGGCCGTCGCGTTCTGGCGAATGATCGCGGGCGGTGTCGAGCGCGGCGAGCGCGCGCTGCTCATCGCCGAGGACGGCGACGGGCGCATCGTCGGCACGGTGCAACTGGTGCTCGCGCAGCCGGACAACCAGCCGCATCGCGCCGACGTCGCGAAGATGCTCGTGCATCGCCGCGCGCGCCGGCGCGGCGTCGCGCAGCAGCTGATGGCGGCTGCCGACGCCGTGGCCCGCGACGAACGCAAGACCGTGCTCGTGCTCGACACGGTAACGGGCGGCGATGCCGAGCGTCTCTATGCGCGCGCGGGCTGGCAGCGGGTCGGCGACGTGCCGAAATACGCGTTGATGCCCGATGGATCTCTCTGCGGAACGACCTTTTATTACAAGCACCTTTAGCGCGACGCAGCCGAAGCGGAAAGTCGGTCTTCGACAAACGTTTGCGAATTTGCGAAGACAGCCCTTAATCTTTTCCGCCGCGCGCCGTTATCGCGAGAGCACTCCCACTACTCGCAGGCGACATGGCCAAGACCATTCCGTTTCCCGGCGGCAACCAGGCGGCGCGCGCGCGGCAGGCGAAGGCATTGCTGTTGCCGATTCCGCGCAGCATGGCCGCCGAGCTGATCCTGCCCGTCCATATCGCGCTCGATGCGCTGCGGCGCGGCGCGGGCAGCAAGAGCGCCGCGCAGACGCTCACGCAGACGATGCTGCTCACCGGCTTTCTGTGTGATCTCGGCTACGGCGCGATGACGTACGACCAGCTGCGAACCGCCGATCAGGCGATGGCGGCCACGTTCGACCACGGCCGCGCGACGGACGAATGGCGTCTCGACGAAGCGCACGTCGAGCTGCTCGCGCACATCGTCAGCACTTACGACGCGCAATTGCAGCGCGCGCCGCTCAGCGCGCTCACGGATGCGAGCGCCCGCCTCGACCGCATCATCGCGAGCGGCGACGCCGAGCCGACGCTGCGCAAGCAGGCCTGACAACGACGGCTTTCCGCTCCCGAACCTTCTCACCGTTGGGCTCGGAGCGCATCGACAGCGGCAAGCACACATTGCCTGTATCCTCTGCTGTTACCGACGCGCCGCGCGAGCGGCCGCACCATCGCTGCAATCATCTTGCATGGGACGGGAGCACGCGCTAAAGAAGTCCGCTCCCGGGGACCCGCAGAGAAACCGCATGGGCGGGAGTAAGCATGGGACAGGAGTAAGCGCTAAAGCGCTAACGCCCGTCGACTCGCCAACTCCCGTCGACAGAGGAGAGGCTTCATGACGGACGACAAGCGCAGCCCCGAAAACATCGATCCCGATCTGCTCGACGTAGCGCGCGAAATATTCGATTGCGCGCGCCGCGGCGAAGCGAATATGCTGGCCGCCGTCATCGAGAAAGGCGCGCCGCCGAATCTGCGCAACGAGAAAGGCGACAGCCTCGTGATGCTCGCCGCCTATCACGGTCACGCCGATGCCGTGCGCGTACTGCTCGAACGCGGCGCGGACCCGAACCTGCGCAACGACAACGGACAGACGCCCATCGCGGGCGCGGCGTTCAAGGGTTTCAAGGATGTCGTCGAGACCTTGCTCGCGCATGGCGCGGACGTCGAAGGCGCGTCGCCGGATGGACGCACGGCGCTGATGATCGCCGCGATGTTCAATCGCACCGAGATGGTCGAACTGCTGCTCGCGCACGGCGCCGATCCGAACGCGCGCGACGCGAACGGCGTCTCGCCCGCCGACGCCGCAAGCCGCATGGGCGCGCCCGACACGGCCGCGCTGCTCGCGAAGAAGGCGGGCACATGAAGCTCGCGGGCAAGAGCGTCGCCGTCGTCGCGCCTGCGGGCGTGCCCGATATGGAGCACGTCGAGCACAGCATCGCGCTACTCGAAAGCTGGGGCCTGCGTGTGCAGGTGGGCGCGCATGTGCGCGATCGCTATCGCTATCACGCGGGCAAGCACGAAGATCGTGCCGCCGATCTGCACCGCGCGCTGACCGATCCCTCCGTCGATATCGTGTGGATCGCGCGCGGCGGTTATGGCAGCGTCTATTGCCTGCACGCGTTGCCGCCGGACGTGCCCTGCGCGAAGACGGTCGTGGGCTTTTCGGACGCGACGGCGCTGTTCGGCGCGCTGCACGGCATGCCCAATGTGCGCGTCATCCACGGTCCGACGTTGAACGGGCTCGCAACGAAACACGACGACGCGTCGCGCGACAGCATGCTCGCCGAGCTGCGCGAGGAACGCGCCGCTCCCGTTCCGCTGCAACGTCTGCACGGTTCGGGCACATCGCGCGTCGAAGGTCGTCTTGCGGGCGGCAACATCACCGTGCTCGCGAGTCTTGCGGGGACGCAATGGCAGGCGCGCTGCGACGGCGCGATCGTGCTGCTCGAAGATGTGACCGAGCTCGCCTATCGCATCGACCGGAGCATGATGCAGTTGCGCGAAGCGGGCGTGTTCGACGGCGCGCGTGCGTTCGTGCTCGGCGATTTCATCCGCTGTCCGCTGCCGGACAATGCGGACTTCACGTTGCACGATATGCTCGTCGATCTGCTCAAGCCGTATGACGTGCCCATCTATGCGGGATTTCCGTTCGGTCACGGCACGCGCAATCATGCGTGGACGTATGGCGCGCACGCGGTGCTAGAAGGCGAGCAACTGGTTCGCTAGCGGGCCAGTTGCGCGAGAACGTGCTTGACGATGTCGATGTCGGGCGCGTCTACCTTGAGTGACTCGCGCGCGCACCACGGATATGGCAAGCGGCTCGCCCAACGCAACAGGCTGTCGGCGGATGCTTCCGGCAACGTCGCCATTTCTTCGATCGTGATATGCAGATGTGTCATGCATCGCGCTTGCGAATCGCCCGTCCAGTCGTAGCGGCCGTAACCGATGCGCGCCGCGCCCGTTCCCTTTTCCGTCATGCAGACCAGCCAATCGCATGAAAACTCGCACTGCTCCTCGACGGGCATCGCGCCGACACAGAACGTATAAACGTTCTCGTACTTCTGCGCGAAATCGCTGACCAGCACCGATGCAATCGCATCGCGTCCCTGTGACTGCTGCGGAAACGCGATGGCCGCTGTCTTCACGGTCATCGCAAGCGATGCATCGTGTGCGAACGCATCCGTCAGCAGATGCGGACGATTGCCGTCCTTCGCGTATAGGTACGATTCGATTGCGTCTTTGAGATTGGGCATCGGTCAAACATGTCGGTAAAAACGAGGCCGTCAGTCTAAGCCCATCGTGTCATTGCGCAACGCTTGCCCTTGACGCCCGCACGGACTCTCGCCCCTCTCGAATGCCACGCGCATTCTTTGCACAACATGACACAACATGACAAAACGGGCGTTGCACGTGAAGCGCTCGCGTTCGACAATGCCTCTTCCTTGCCGCGTCCCCGCTCGCGCGCGCATCCCACAGTTCGAACACGCGCCCTCGATGAACTCCCGCTTCGGCCGTCTCACGCGCATCCATTCCTTCATGCCGCTTGCCGGCGCAACGCTGATGCTGGGCATCGCGATGTCGTTCACCGCGCCGTATCTGTCGCTGTTCGGCGTCGAGCAGGCGGGCATGACGCCGTTGAAGCTCGGTCTGTTCATGACGCTGATTGCGGCGAGCGGTGTCATCGCAAGCGCGTGGGCCGGCAAGTGGTCCGACAAACATGGACATCATCGCGGGTTGCTGCTCGCGGCGCTGATCGCGGCATCGCTCGGCTTTCTGCTGCTTTGTTTCGTGCGCAACTATGGAGCGCTGCTGGCAATCGGCGTCGCGTTTCTCGGTGCGGGCGGCTCGGCGATGTCGCTGGTGTTCTCGTTCGCACGCGCCGCGCTGCCCGTGCGCGACGAAGCGGAGCGCGCGTTTGCGCTGGCGACGCTGCGCACGGTGCTGTCGATGGCGTGGGTATTCGGCCCGTCGGTGGGCGCGCTCGTGCTCGCCGGCGCGGGCTTCTACGGGCTCTTTCTGTTCGCCGCCGCGTCGTTCGCCGCATGTGGCGCGATCGTATGGCGCATGCGCGAATCGCCCGCCGGCGATCCGCACAGCGCGCCGACACACTACGCGGGCGACCCTGCCACATCGCTCGAAGTGATGACGCCCGAACCCGCCGAAGCGCCGCCGCCCTCGTCGCCTCATATGCCACCCCATGCACCTGGCACGCAGCGGCAAATCTGGCGCTCCATCGTCGCGCTGACCCTGATCGGTCTTGCCGCCAACGCGACGATGATCGTGCTGCCGCTCTATGTCGTGCACGGCCTGAAGGGCACGCGGCTCGACGTGTCGATCATGCTCGGCCTCGGCGCGTTCCTTGAAATTCCGATGATGCTCGCGCTCGGCGCGCGCGGCTCCACGCTCGTCAAGCTGAACTGGCTCGCGGCTTGCGCGGCCGTGCATGTCGTGTATTTCATTGCCGTCGCGGCAGCGGGCACGGTCAACGTGCTGATTCCGATGCAGGCGTTCAATGCGTTCGTCGTCGCCGTCACGTCGTGTCTCGGCATGACGTACATGCAGGACCTGATGCCGCGCTCGCCGGGTGCGGCCACGGCGCTGTTCTTCAACGCGTCGCGGGTCGGCTCGATTCTGTCGGGCGTGTTGTCGGGCGTGCTCGTCGCGGGTCTTGGGTATCGCGGAACGTTCCTCGTCTGCGGATGCCTCGCGCTCGGCGCGCTCATCCTGTTCGCCGATCCACCGTGGAAGCGCATCGCGCAACGCGTGCGCGACGCATGGGACGACTGGCGGCATCCGGCGCAATGAGCACACGAAGCGGCGATGCGCCCGCGGTATCGCCGACGCGCCAGCGATGCAACACCGATGCAGCACATGTCACGCGCTCCCGAAAACCCTCACCTTCACGCCGATGCGCCCGCTTGCGAGCAGCCTGAAGCGATGAACAGTAGAATCGGATGGAGCCTTCGCGGTGAGATCCGGCAGGACGCACAGGCTCGGCAGTCGACCCATACCAGGGATACCAGCACGAAAGCACGGCACGTCACGCGATGACTCGCGGCGTGCCCCTTCGCCAAGGAGATCTCATGAAGGTGCTCGCTGTTCACCCAAGCGGCCTGATGTACACGCGCGTGTATCTGCGGCTCGAACCGCTCGGACTCGAAACCGTCGCGGCCGTGATACGCGAAGCCGGACACGATATCCGCCTGATCGACCTGCAGGTCGAAACGCATCGCGATCTGTACAGGCTGATGCGCACGTGGCGTCCCGACGTGATCTGCTTCTCCGGCAACTATCTCGCCAACATTCCCGAAATCATCGATCTGTCGAAGGCCGTCAAGGCGCAGCAGCCGCAGTGCTTCGTGTTCGTCGGCGGGCATAGCGCGTCGTTCACGGCGAAGGACATGCTCAGGCACGCCGACGGCGCGATCGATTGTGTGCTGAAGGGCGAAGGCGAAGCGAAGATCGTCGCGTTGCTCGATGCCGTTGCGCGCAACGACGATCTCTTGCGCATTCCAGGCGTCGTCACGCGCGAAGGCGAAGGGCCGCCGCCCGGCTTTGCGGAAAGCCTCGATCACATTCGTCCGGCGCGCGATCTGCTGCGGCATCGGCGCAAGTACTTCATCGGCGTGCTCGACCCGTGCGCATCGATCGAGTTTGCGCGCGGCTGTCCGTGGGATTGCACCTTCTGCAGCGCGTGGACGTTCTATGGCCGCAGCTATCGTTCCCGTAGCCCCGAAGTCGTCGCCGACGAACTGGCGTCGATCCGCGAGCCGGGCGTGTTCATCGTCGACGATGTCGCCTTCGTGCATGCGGATCACGGCATGGCGATCGCACGCGAAGTGGAACGGCGCGGCATCCGCAAGAAATACTATCTGGAGACGCGCGGCGACGTGCTCTTGCGCAACAAGGCAGTCTTCGAGCGTTGGCGCAGGCTCGGTCTGCAATACATGTTCATCGGCCTCGAAGCAGTCGATGCCGAAGGGCTCAAGGCGTTTCGCAAGCGCATCGACGTCGACAGGAATTTTGAAGCACTCGAGTTTGCGCGCTCGCTCGGCATCACGGTCGCGGTCAATCTGATCGCCGATCCCGACTGGGATCACGCGCGGTTCGAGACGATCCGTCAATGGTGTCTGGAGATTCCGGAGATCGTGAACATCAGTGTGAACACGCCGTATCCGGGCACGGAAATCTGGCTGCGCGAGCAGCGCCGTCTGACGAGCCTCGATTACCGGCTCTACGATATCCAGCACGCCGTGCTGCCGACGAAGCTGCCGCTACCCGAGTTTTACGGCGAACTGGTGCGCACGCAGCAGGTGCTCAACCGCAAGCATCTCGGCTGGGGCGCGCTCTATCGTGCCGCAGGCGAAGCGGCTTCGCTGCTGATGCGCGGTCAAACGAATTTCGTGCGCATGCTATGGCGCTTCAATTCGGTGTTCAATCCGAATCTGCAACTGCGCGACCACGCGCGCGAAGTGCGCTACGAAATGACGCCGCCGCCCGCGCAGACGCCTGAACAAAGCAACGTCAAGGTGCTTTACGTGCACGGCCCAACGGGACGCAAGGGCCGCAAGATCGACGACGCGACGGAAACGTTCGTCGATCAGAGCCGCATGGGTGCAGGTTAGCGTCGAACCAGCCGCCTGCGCTCGAACGCTTAGAACGGCTCCTTGAAGGGACGCAGATCGATCTCGTGCGTCCACACAGACGGGTGCTGAAGATGAATCTGCCAGTACGCCTCGGCGATTGCATCGACATTCAGCAGCCCGTTCTCGCCGCGCTCGTCCGCTACTTGTGGGCGTGCGTTGCGCAGACGCTCGCCGTCGATGCCGCCGTCGATCACCACGTGCGCGACATGCAGCCCGAGCGGCCCGAACTCGCGCGCCATGCTTTGCGCAACCATCCGCAGCCCCGCTTTCGCCGCCGCGAAGTGCGCGAAGCCGGGCTTGCCGCGCAGACTCGCCGATGCGCCCGTGAAGATCACCGTGCCGCGTCCAAGCGGCGCGAGCCGCCGCGCCGCCTCGCGTCCAACCAGAAAGCCGCCGACGGGCCCCGAGCGAAGAAAGTCCTCCATCTGCTCTTGCGTCAGATCGCGAAACGGCACATAACGGTTGTTGCCGACGTTGTAGACGACGAGCGAAGGCACGTCGATATCGTCGGGCGGCGACATCGCCTTGTCGAACAGACGCATGACGTCGGCTTCCGATGCGCCGTCCATCACGAACGATTCCGCCGATTCGCCGCGGTCCGCGATGTGTTTCGTCACGGCATCGAGCTTCGCCTGCGTGCGGCCCGCGACGATCACGTGGTATCCGTTCGCCGCGATCTTTCTGCACAGCGCCGCGCCCAGACCGAGTTCGGCGCCCACGCCGATCACCATTGCGCTACTCCGCTTCATCGCGTCTCTCCATTGTCCGCGCGCCGCGCAGCACGGCGCATTGAAATCGTCGCGCGATTATAGGCACCGAACGCGAACGGCTGCCGGTAAAACGACACGTGCAAAAGCGGCCGTTTTTCTGACCGGCGAGATGTCAAAGCGCCCGCCCGCCAGCATGAACGGCATCAAGGCTCGGGGTTGTCGAGGTCCGACCTCACGACCGTTTCGCCGTGGCGCTGCGCGGCCTCGCGCGCCTGATCGCCGTCGATGAACGGCCCGATATCGGGCGCGCCCGCAAAAGGGAACAGCAGCCGCCCGTCGGTTTTGCGCACGACCTTCAACTGCCCCATGTACGAACCTTCCGTCGTGCGGCGGTAGGTGGCGTAGATCTGGTAATCGTCCGGCGACTCGGGTTTCGAGGCCACAGTGTCGCGTGCTTTCGGGAAAATCATCCGTGGCCTTGTCATCTTGCAACTCCAGGGCTGAATGCCGGTCTCGGGTTGTTGCCGGCATATCGGTTGAAATGACGCAATGTCTCGCGTGAGCTCGCGTGACAGGTGCGGGGCGCGCACATTGCGGGTCGTTCATGCTGTACTGATGCTCGCGGCGTCGATGCGCTGTCGTCGTCAATGCACATTGGCGCCGCCGCCCGGCTTGCCGATGCCCGGCAAGCGCTGATCGCCGCGGGCGCGGCCCGGATTCGGAACGCCCGTGTCGGATGCGGCCGCGCCCGTCATGCCGGGCGTCGACGACTGCTGTGGCTGCGGCGTCTTCAGTTCGCCGGAAGTGGCGCCTGGCGTCGACATCGGCTTGTCGCTCTGCGTCGCGGGATGCGCGTCTGTCTGCGCGTAGTTGACTGCGGGCGCGACGACTGGGGCGAGCACCGGCGCGACTGAGGGCGCGACCACCGGCGCGGCGACCGACGCACCGGCAAAGATTGCCGCCGTCGCGCCGCCTGCAATGGAAACGGTATTCACGACGTACTCCTTCGTTTAGCCTGTCCGGAAACGCTCAGCAATCCACGTTCCGCTTTGTCGGCGGCGCTTCACGACGGGGCTTGCGACTGCTTTGCGGCTGCGCTTTACGACGGCAACGGATGCGCAGATTCGCATGCACGTTCATGCGTAATCCGCGATCGTCAGCGCGCGAGCGACGCATGCGCCTGCCGGGAACAATGCATGCTCGAATACAGGTGAAGTCGCAGCGAAACGGCTGCGCATTGGCCACATCGACTGAAAAGGAGAACGCCATGCCACTGAAGAGAGGCACATCGAAGGAAACCGTCTCGCACAACATCAAGACGGAAAAGAAGGCGGGCAAATCGCAGAAACAGTCCGTCGCGATTGCGCTGAATCAGGCACGCAAGTCCGGCGCGAAGATTCCGAAGAAGAGCGAGAAGTAGGCTCGCATCGTTGCTTGAGACGCGGGCGGAGCGATCCGCCCGCGCGGTGCGCCGACGGCTTCGGCGAGCGAGCCCAGCCGCGGCGCCTTTTTCTTTCGAGCGCTTTTTCCAGCGCCTTCCAGCTTTCTTACCTCTTACGCAAGACGCGAAACGCGAAACGCGAGCGCTATCGCGTGCGCTCCTCGTCGTACTCCGGGCGCACACCGCGCGGCAGCCACGGTTCCTTGCGGATGCACCACAGTTCGTAAGCCGGCTCAAAAAGGCCCGTCTCGTCGAACGCGCCGAGCGGCACGTCGATTTCGTCGCGATCCGCGTACATCATGAACGCGACCGATCCGCACGCCGGGCAGAAGTGACGCCGCCCCTGTTCGGAGCTTTGCCATTCGCGCGTGCTGCCCGTGAATGCGACGGCGTCGCGGCGGAAAATCGCATACGAACCGAACGCCGATCCGTGCACGCGCCGACATGTCATGCAGTGACACATCCCGACGCGTATCGGCGCGCCTACTGCGCGAAACCGCACTGCGCCGCATGCGCAGCCGCCTTCATGGATTTGCTGCTGGGACTCGTGACTCATCGTGTCCTCCATCAGATGAAGCCTCATCCTGCTGCATGGAGCCAGTCGGCGTCAAACGTTGCCAACCCTACGAAATGCGGGCACCCGTGTGGGTGCAACGCCTATACTTCGGTAACGGCCGGGCCGGCGTTTTGCCGGCTCGCCGGCCACTTCTCACGACACACGAGCGTATTGACGCCGGCTACGGACCCCGCTGAATGGATCTGACCGTCGCTAATCATTACCCTTCCAGCACCATGAGCGACGGCATCGAAAACGCCCGCCGCGCGGGCGTACTGCGTACCGGCGACCTGAGCGAACGCCCCGCGCGCGCGCCCGACCATGCCGCCGAAGTGCGGACGCTGATCACGGTAGCGGGCGCGCAAACGGGACGCCGCGACACGCTGCTGCAAGCCATCGCCGATGCCGCGCTCGCATCGTGCCGCGCGGGCAGCGCCGGCATCAGCCTGCTCGAATCCACGAGCGAAGGCGAAGCCGTATTTCGCTGGCGCGCGGTCGCGGGGGCGTGCGCGGGCCTCGAAGGCCAGACGACGGCGTGGGCCGAATGCCCTTGCGGCGTGACGCTGCAGCTCGGCGCGCCGCAACTCTTCGTCGATCCGCAGCGGTACTTCACGAGCCTGTGCGAAGCCGGCGCGATGATGACGGAAGGCATCATCACGCCGATTCCCGCGCGCGGCGCCGACTCGAAACAGCTAGGCGCGATCTGGGTTGCGTCGCACGACGACCATCGGTTCGACCGCGAGGACGTGCGTCTGCTCGGCAATCTCGCGGTGCTCGCGGGCGCGGCGCTGACACTGCTCGATGCGCAACAGGCCGCCGAAGCGGAAGCGGCCGCCGCGCAACAGGCGCGACGCGCGCTCGAAGATGCGGCGAGCCGTCGGGACGAATTCATCGCGATGCTCGGCCACGAATTGCGCAATCCGATGGCGCCCATCGACAGCTCGATCGCCGCGCTCAAGGTGCTGTGCGCGGGCGAAAAGCCCGCCAACGAAGTGCTCGCGATTGCGCAGCGGCAGATGCGTCAGCTGCGCACGCTCGTCGACGATCTGCTCGATGCCGCGCGGCTGCGCCACGGCAAGCTCGCGATCAAGTACAGCCGCACGTCGCTGAACGAGATCGTGTATGACGCCGTGACGGCGCTCAAGCATCACATCGATGCGCGCAAGCATCGACTCGTGATCGAAGGACTCGACGAGCCCGTTTATGTGCGCGCCGATCACGTTCGGCTCAGCCAGGTGGTCGGCAATCTGCTGTCCAATGCCGCGAAGTACACGCCTGCGGGCGGCACGCTGCGGCTGCGCGTGCAGGTCGATACGGATAGCCCGGCCATCGACCCCGAACGCAGCGGTATCGTATCGATCGTCATCGAGGACAACGGTGTCGGCATGAGCCCCGAAGCGCTCGCGCATGTGTTCGAACTGTTCGCGCAATCGCCGTCGAGCATGCGCCGCTCCGAAGGCGGCCTCGGCATCGGGCTCGCGGTCGTGAAACGGCTCGTCGAACTGCACGACGGCACGATTGCACTCGACAGCCTGGGCGTCGGGCGCGGCACGATCGTGTCGCTGCGTCTGCCGATTCTCGATCGCGAGCCAGGATTCGCACCGGACCTGCCGATCATGACGAGCACCGCGCCGAGCCGCATTCTGCTCGTCGACGACAACGCCGATGCACTCGACGCGCTGCACCTGCTGCTCGAACTCGAAGGCCACAACGTGATCGTCGCGCGCGGCGGACGCGAAGCGGTGCGAGTCGCCGCGAAGGAAATGCCGGAAGTCGGCATCATCGATATCGGCATGCCGGAGATGGACGGCTTCGAAGTGGCGCGCACGATCCGCTCGAACCGGAACCTCGCGCATATGTTCCTGATCGCGTTGACGGGCTACTCGTCGGAGTCGGACAAGTCGCGCGCGCTCGCGGCAGGCTTCGACTATCACCTGACGAAGCCTGTGTCGATGGAACGGCTCGCCGATGTGCTGTCGCATCGCGACGGCAGAAACATCAGCGGTCTTGTCTGATGTAATGCGCGATCAGGCGAAGGTGAGCTGGCGTGTGTTCGCTGGCGTCACTTTTCGTTGGTCCCGCAAACCCTCACCTATCGCCGCCCGCCGTACTTCAACGCACTGTTGATGCTGTCCGCAAAGCCTTATGGAACAAGGGTTTGCGACTGGCATTGGTGCGCACGCGAAGCGCTTTCGGCTCACTCCCGAATCTTCTCACCTTTGATCGCATTTGCGTCATCGAACCTGCGTTCCATTCGTAGACCCAGGTAAGGAACCGGCGAGTGCCGATGCGACGCGCGCGGTCTTTCGACGCCATGCATTTCCGTTTGGCCGTCGTGCTAAATCGTTGATTTACCAGGGTTCCGCGTTGGCCGATGATGTCTCGCGTCAACAACATTCACTTAACGGCAGGAGCCCATCATGTCCATGCACGCCCTCGTGCTCAACCAGTACAACGGTCCGCTCGAACCGGTGATGCTGCCCATCCCCGAGCCCGCGCGCGGCCAGGTGCTGGTGCGGATTCACGCAAGCGGTCTGAATCCGCTCGATACGAAAATCCGTGCAGGCAATGCGGCCCATGCGCGCCATCCGTTGCCGCTCGTGCTCGGCATCGATCTCGCGGGCGTGGTCGTCGCGGTCGGCGCGGACGTGACTGCGTTCAAGAAGGGCGACGAGGTGTACGGGATGACGGGCGGCGTCGGCGGCATCCAGGGTTCGCTCGCGCAATTCGCGGCCGTCGATGCGCAACTGCTCGCGCACAAGCCGTCCAATCTGTCGATGCGCGAAGCCGCTGCGCTGCCGCTCGCGTTTATCACGTCGTATTCAGGCATCGTCGACCGCGCGCATCTGCGGGCCGGTCAAACCGTGCTCGTGCAAGGCGGAGCAGGCGGCGTCGGGCATGTGTCGGTGCAGCTTGCAAATGCGCTCGGCGCTCGCGTCTTTGCGACGGCAAGCGCGCGCGATCACGATGTCGTCGCGCGATTCGGTGCAACGCCGATCGATTACGCGTCGCGCAGCGTCGAACAGTACGTCGACGAACTGACGAACGGTGAAGGGTTCGATCTTGTCGTCGATACCGTCGGCGGTGCGGCGCTCGATGCTTCGTTTGCAGCCGTCAGGCATTTCGGCCATGTGGTGAGCGCGCTCGGCTGGGGCACGCATGCGCTCGCGCCGCTGTCGTTTCGCGAGGCGACGTACTCAGGCGTGTTCACGCTTTATCCGCTACTGACGGGCAAGCATCGCGCGCATCATGGCGAGATGCTCGCGCAAGCGTCGCGTCTCGCCGAGCAAGGCAAGCTCACGCCACGCCTTGATCCGCGCCGCTTCGATCTGGCCTCGGCCGAACACGCATACGATGCGATCACGCAGCGCACCGTGCGCGGCAAGATCGTCGTCGAAATCGATTGATGGTTGGACTGATGAGCGGCTCGCCGCTCACACGTTCGCGAGCCGTTCGATCACGAGATCGAGCAGCGCGCGCAGACGTGCAAGACGCTTCAGGTCGCGATGATAGCCGAGCCATACATCGCGGCCCGGCGGCGCTTCGCCGAGATCGATGCGGCGCAAGCCCGGTGTGTTGTCGCCGAGCGGGCACGGCAGCACCGCGAAGCCGCCGCCTTCGGCACACATACGCGCCTGCACGCCGCGGTTGTTGCTCGCGTAGGCGACGTGCGCGTCCGGCAGCATCTGCCTGATCCACGCGACGTCGGGCAACTCGCCGAACGCGGTATCCATCGTGATCAGCGACTGGCCCTTGCCGTCGCCGCGCACGGGCGCGACGAGATCCATGCGTCCGTAGAGCGCGTAATCCATATGCATCAGCTTGCGCTGGATGATGTCGGGTTCGTCGAACGGCGTGATGCGAAACACCAGATCGGCTTCGCGGCGCGCGAGATTGTAGCGGCGCGAATCGGTGATCAGTTCGATCGACGTCTGCGGATGACGCGCAAGAAACGCCGCGAATACAGGCGTCAGCACATGAATGCCGTACCAGTCCGATGACGAGACGCGCAGTCCGCCCGACAGTTGCTGCTCGCTGCCCGCGAGCGATCGCATGAACGCGTGCGCTTCTTCTTCCATGCGCTCGGCGTAGACGAGCACCGCACGACCTTCGTCGGTCAGCACGAAGCCATCGGCCGTGCGTTGAAAGAGCGTGTGGCCGACGGCTTCTTCGAGCGCGCGCAAGCGTCGGCCCATCGTCGGCTGCGTCTGTCCGATCTGGCGCGCAGCCGCGCCCAGCGTGCCGCAGCGAGCGACCGCGAGGAAGATTCTCACGTCGCTCCAGTCCAGTTTCGAATCGTTCATAGACGCTCTTCGCTGCATGCGATCGGTCGCGTTGCCTGCGATTATGACGGGCGACGGCACGCTTGCGGTGATCGTCGCGTGTGTGGTTCGCGCACGATTGTGTCGCAAAGGTGAGAGCTTTCGGGAGTACGGCGCCTTGCGAATCAATCCCCGCAAAAGCTCACCTTTGAAGCAATCCGCGACTTTTTCATATGCGCTCGCATATACGAGCCGAACGATTTACGCCTTGTTTTAGCGGGGTTTTTGCGCTTGAGGTGAATCGCGCGTTGCATCTGTCGATCACCATCGGCGCCAGTCCCGTAAAGCCTCACCTTAGCCGCGTGAACGGACAAATCGCGCGTTCAGTGAAGCCCGCTCAGAACTTCACCTTTACCTGGAAGCCGATCGTGAACGGGAGGTTGTCGGAAGGAATCGGCGGAACGACGATGAAGTTCGCGCCGACGCGCTTGTATTCGATCATCACGATGGGCGCGACGACGGGACCGATCGTGTGATCGTGGCCGAGGCCCCAACTGCCATAGTTGTAGCCGGAGATGACCCCGCCGATCGCAGACAGGCGGATAACGCCCCAGTGCGCGAACTCGGGTGCCCAGACGGCGCCGCCGTACCATGACGGACGGCTTAACGAATTGCGAAACCCGCCCCCCGTCAGCGCCCATTGCCCGTTGAGCCAGCATTCGACGCCGAGTCCTGGATTGAACTGCTCGAAGTGCGTGCCCGGGTCCGGGTTGATGTGATACGAGGCGAGCATCGCATCGACCCATACGCCTCCGCTGCACCAGTCGGCTGCACGCGCGCCCGATGCCCCCATCAAACCGATGCCTGCCATCACCCCCGCCACGCATGCACGACGTATCTTGTTCTTGATCTTTCCAAACGGCATGTGCTCTCCGCAACCGGTTGCGCGCCGGCGTCATCGATGTCCGCAATGAGTGTCTAATTGCTTTCCCGTCGCGCACTGTACCCCACAACCATGAAGTTGATGTGGAGTGTGCGCTCGGAACGACAACGCGCTCGCAAACGACAACAGACGGCAACGATAGCGAAAGAACGATGACAGCCAGGTGAATGCGTTGAACGCGCAATCACCCGGACAAACATGCGTGAGACTTAAAGGCCGAGATCCGACAGCCCCGGATGATCGTCCGGTCGACGGCCGAGCGGCCAGCGGTACAGGCGTTCTTCTTCGCGGATCGGCTTGTCGTTGATGCTCGCGTGCCGATACGCCATCAGTCCGTTCTCGTCGAACTCCCAGTTCTCGTTGCCATACGAACGGAACCAGTTGCCCGAATCGTCGTGCCACTCATAGGCGAAGCGCACGGCGATGCGGTTATCGGTGAACGCCCACAGTTCCTTGATCAGCCGGTAGTCGAGTTCCTTCGCCCACTTGCGCTGCAGGAACGCGACGATCTCGGCACGCCCCCTCGGGAACTCCGAGCGGTTGCGCCATTTGCTTTGCGGCGTGTAAGCGAGCGACACGCGTTCCGGCTCGCGCGTATTCCATGCGTCTTCTGCTGCGCGTACTTTCTGGATGGCCGTCTCGCGCGTGAACGGCGGGACGGGCGGACGTCTTTCGATTTCGGCCATGATGTTTCCTCGTTGAACTGCGTCAGGTGGACCTTCGCCCGTTCGGCGAACGGGTGCTTTCGCTTGCGGCATCGAGCAGATGCATGGCGGCCGCGCGCGCATCGAGTGCTGCATCGGCGTCGCCACTCACGAGCGCGACGCCAATCGCGCCATCGATCAGAATCAGCCATTGACGCGACAGACGCGCCGCGCGCCGGCTGTCGCCGCCTGTCGACGCGACGTATTCGTCGCATTGCGTGCGCACGAATTCGAGCAGACGCTCCTTGTGCTCGCGCGCAACGACGCGAATCGGATCATCAGCCGAAGCGATCTCGCCCGACGCATTGAGAAATGCGCAGCCATGAAACGACTCCGACGCAAACCATTCGCGCAACACATCGAACATCGCGAGCAGACGCGCACGCGGAAGCTTGCCACGGCGCAGCGCGCTTTCGCTGAACCACGTCATCCAGCGTTCGTCGCGCCTTTCGAGCGCGGCCGCCACCAGCGCATCTTTCGATTCGAAGTGCGTGTAGAAGCTTTTGCGCGCGGTGCCCGACTGCCGGACGATCGCATCGACGCCCGTTGCGTGAATGCCGCCCGCGTAGATCAGGGCTTCCGTTGCATCGAGCAGCCGTTCGCGCGCGCTGGAGGTAGTGTCATCGGAGGTAGTCATGTGTGAAGGGTAGAACGATCATTCTCCTTCGTCAAGTTTTTGTGCGCTGTGGAATGTCCAGTTCCCTATCGGCGCGTTCGCGCGGCTTGCATTATCGTGTCGGGTAATCGTTCAGAAGGATGAGTGTCATGAACACTGCTTTTCGCCGGCCTGCGCTTGTTGCCTTGCTTGTCCCTGTGTGTGCCGCTGTGTTCGCGGCGACACTGGGCGCGTGCACACCGTTGCAGGTCGTCACGCATACCGTCACGGCGACGGAAGCACGAGTGCCCGTCGGCCAGTACAAACTCGATCAGCATCACACAAGCGTCACGTTCGATGTCGATCACCTCAAGTACACGCGCTTCACGATGCGGTTCGATCGCGTGGCAGGTCAGCTCGACTGGAATCAAGGCGGGCTCGACAAGAGCCAGGTGACGGTGACGATCGACGCGGCGAGCATCGATACGAACGTCGCGCTACTGGACAAGATGGTGAAGGGTCCGGACATGCTCGATGCCGAGCGCAATCCGCAAATCCGTTTTGTCAGCACGCATTTCGAACGCACGGGCGACGCGCGCGGCAAGCTGACGGGCGATCTGACGATACGTGGCGTGACGCAGCCGGTCACGCTCGATGTGACGTTCAACGGCTACGGCCGCGATCCGCTGACGAAGGCCGATACGCTCGGCTTTTCCGCGGACGGCCGGTTCAGCCGTTCGAAGTTTGGTCTGACGACGTGGTATCCCGCCGTGGGCGATGACATTCACGTCGTCATTCAGACAGAGGCCGCGCGTCCGCCCGCAAGCTGAACGCGCGCACACATCATGCCGTCCAGTCGAGAATGACCTTTCCGCTTTCGCCGGAGAGCATTGTCGCGAACGCTTCTTCGTAGTCGTCGACGGCAAAGCGGTGCGTGAGAATCGGCGAGAGATCGAGTCCGCTTTGCAGCATCGCGACCATCTTGTACCAGGTCTCGAACATCTCGCGGCCATAAATGCCCTTGATTTCGAGGCCTTTGAAGATGACCTGCGTCCAGTCGATTGCCGTTTGCGCAGGCGGAATGCCGAGCAGCGCGATCTTGCCGCCGTGGTTCATCGCTTCGAGCATCGACGTGAATGCGCTCGGCACGCCTGACATTTCAAGGCCGACGTCGAAGCCTTCCGTCATGCGCAGATCGCTCATCACGTCGCGCAGCGATTCGCGCGACACGTTGACCGCGCGCGTCGCGCCCATCTTGCGCGCGAGGTCGAGCCGGTAATCGTTGATGTCGGTGATCACGACGTTGCGCGCGCCGACGTGCTTCGCGATCGCCACGGCCATGATGCCGATCGGGCCCGCGCCCGTGATCAGCACGTCTTCGCCGACAAGATTGAATGAGAGCGCCGTGTGTGTCGCGTTGCCGAACGGATCGAAGATCGCGGCGAGATCGTCGGAGATTTCAGGCGGAATCTTGAATGCGTTGAACGCGGGAATCACGAGATATTCGGCAAACGCACCTTCGCGATTCACACCGACGCCGACCGTGTTGCGGCACAGATGCCTGCGCCCCGCGCGACAGTTGCGACAGAAGCCGCATGTGATATGTCCTTCGCCCGAGACGCGATCGCCGATCGAAAAGCCGCGCACTTCCTGGCCCATTTCAACGATCTCGCCGACGTACTCGTGACCGACATGCATCGGTACAGGAATCGTTTTTTGTGCCCAGTCGTCCCACTTCCAGATGTGAATGTCGGTGCCGCAAATCGCGGTGCGGGTGATGCGGATCATCACATCGTTGTGACCCACTTCGGGCTTCTTCACGCGGGTCAATGTGAGGCCCGGTGCACGTTCGAGTTTTGCCAGTGCTTTCATTGTGATTGATGTCCCGTTTCAGATCACGCCAAGCGAACGGCCTACGCGCGCAAACGCGTCGACGGTACGATCGATCTGTTCCGCCGTGTGCGCGGCGCTCATCTGCGTGCGAATGCGCGCGCGGCCTTTCGGCACGACGGGATATGAAAAGCCGATCACGTAGACGCCTTCTTTTAGCAGCGCATCGGCCATGTTGGACGCGAGTTGCGCGTCGCCGAGCATCACGGGAATGATCGGGTGCTCGCCCGGCACGAGCGTGAAGCCATGCGCGCTCATCGCCTGACGGAACTGCGCGCCGTTTTCGCGGACGCGTTCGCGCAACTGCCTGCCCTCGTCGCTCGCGAGCAGTTCGAGCACTTTCAGCGATGCGGCCGCGATGCTCGGCGTGAGCGTGTTCGAAAACAGATACGGACGCGAACGCTGACGCAGCAGATCGACGATTTCCTGGCGCGCCGCGACATAGCCACCCGATGCGCCGCCCAACGCTTTGCCCAGTGTGCCCGTAATGATGTCGATGCGATCGATCACGCCGCAATGCTCGGGCGTGCCGCGTCCGTGTTCGCCGATAAAGCCGACGGCGTGCGAATCGTCGACCATCACAAGTGCGCCGTAGCGGTCCGCGAGATCGCAAATGCCTGCGAGGTCGGCGATGATGCCGTCCATCGAAAAGACGCCGTCCGTCGCGATCAGCTTGAACCGCGCGCCCGCCGCGTCGGCTTCGCGCAGCCTCGCTTCGAGATCCGCGAGATCGTTGTTCTTGTAACGGTAACGCTTCGCTTTCGACAACCGCACGCCGTCGATGATGCTCGCGTGATTCAGTTCGTCGCTGATGATTGCGTCGTTGTCGTCGAGCAGCGTTTCGAACAGGCCGCCGTTTGCATCGAAGCAGCTCGAGTAGAGGATGCAGTCGTCCGTTTTCAGGAACGCGGACAACGCATGTTCGAGTTCCTTGTGAACCGTCTGCGTGCCGCAAATGAAACGCACCGACGCCATTCCGAAGCCGTCCTTGTCGAGCCCTTCTTTCGCGGCAGCGATCAGGCGCGCATCGTTCGCGAGGCCGAGATAATTGTTCGCACAGAAGTTCAGCACATCGGCGCCGCTGTCGAGACGAATATCCGACGATTGCGGGCTCGCGATCACGCGTTCGGTCTTATGAAAACCATCGGTGCGGATCTGGTCGAGCGTGTTGCGCAGATGCGCGAGGAAAGGGTCTCGCATGAAACGGCTCCTTGAATGGCCGGCTTTTCAACGCTACGCCAACGCACGATGTGCGGCAACGCGGCGGCCTGTTATAGTCGGCGATCGGTTTTTATCGGAAATTTTCGTTTTTTCGAACTAAAGTTCGATATGTCGAACAACTCTAAACGATAGGTCTGGAAATGGCAAGTTCGGGAATGCGCCGGGGGGCGTCGGGTACGGCCGTCGCCGCGGCGCCAGCGGTTGCGGCGCCGCCGCGCGTCGGCGAGCAGATTCAACGGTTACGCAGCGAACGCAAGATGACGCTCGACGATCTGTCGCGCGCAGCGGGCGTGTCGAAATCGATGTTGTCGGAAATCGAACGCGACAAAGCGAATCCGACGATCGCCGTCGCGTGGCGGCTGACGAATGCGCTCGGCGTCAGTCTGGATTCGCTGTTCGCGCCGCAAAAAGCGCCCGAGCCGATTGCGGTGTCCGGTCCGCACGACATTCCGACGCTGAGCGGCCACGATGCCAGATATCAGCTGCGCGTGTGGGGGCCGATCGAACTGGCGGGCAAGTTCGAATGGTATGAATTGACGCTCCAGGCGGGCGGCGCACTGGTGTCGAGCGCTCACGAGCCGGGTACGCGCGAACATCTGACGGTTTTGCATGGCGTCATCGATATCGACGCGGCGGGAACGACGAAGCGTCTGAAGGCCGCGGATACGGCGCGCTACGTTGCCGACGAGCCGCACGCGATTCGCAACGCCGGTAAGGGCGAAGCGAAGGCCTTGCTGGTCGTGATCCACGGTTGAACATGTACGACGCGTTCTTAGGCAATACGCCGGGTTGCGGCAGATACTGTATGTTTGTACAGTATACGCGACTGACGGAGCCGAAGAATGAACATCAACCAAGAACAGGATCTGGCGGCGCTGCGCTTCAAGTCGGCCGCGCGTGACCTCGAACATATCGTCCGGCATATCGCTGCACGTTATATCGTGCAGCAGGTGCCGCTAACCTGGCGCCTTCTGCATGCGATCGAAGCGGAAGCGCTCGCCGATCTCGGTTTTGCCAGCCGGCACGATCCCTTCATGCTCGCGCTGTTTCAACGGCCAACCGATTTTCAATTCCCCGAGACGGATGATCCCGTTGACTTTGGACGGTCGAATGCGCTGCCAGCCGTATTTGCGTTTGCCGTTGCGGCATACGATGAAGCGCAGAAGTCGAAGGGCGAGATGCGGACGCGGAGAGCGGCGCGTGGAAGTGTCCGTCGAGCTTGGGGTGGTTAAGGGGGCGTCCAGTGTCGACTTCGCGAGTTCAGGAGGGACCGCGCCGGGAGTTTATGCGCGTAAAGTCACCGACTACAATCGTTCACGCAACTAACGGAAGCATAGACCATGACTTCAGCCGATCCCGTCGGGTCCGTTGGCCCATCGCCCGAGACAACGGACCTGTTCGATCAGGAACGTCGAGACTGGCTCGTCGACCCGCGCACTGCATTCGACGCGTGGCTCGCGAGTCAGAATTTCCGCAATTCGTCGGCGGAGGTTTATCGCGCTCAGTGGGGTCTTTTCCTCGAATGGCTGCAGGCTCGGCACAAAAACCTTGTGACGGTCGACATGCGCTCGATTGCCGAATTCGTTGCCGGACTCTCGATACGCAAACCGCAGCGCGCCCGCTATTTGCGGCTAATCGAACGCGTGCTCGATCATGTGCGCGAAATCGAGCTCGCATCCACGAACCCGGCGCGCTTCATTGCTCAGGATGGCGAAGCGGAATGGCGCAACGCGCGCGACAACGAGCCGACAGGATTTCTCACGAGCGTCGAACGGTCCGCATTGATCGCGCATCTTTCTTCGCCCGTCGCGTATCTTTCACCCGCGCAACGCTGGCGCGAGCGTCGAGATCGCGCGTTGATCGCCGTATTTCTTGGCGGCGGCATCAAGACAGGCGAAGCGCGGACACTTCGGCTTGGTTGTGTGACGGCCGGCTCGCCGTGGATTGTGATCGAAGCGGCGAACCCGCTTTTTACGCGCCGGACGCGCCTGGCGCCGTTCGCCGTATCCATTCTCAACACGTGGCTCGAAGAACGTCAGCAAGCGGAATTGCCGGGCGATCTCGTTTTCCCGGCATCGCCATCCGGGCGGCCGATGCACAAGGCGACCATGCTGCGAGCCGTCGACGCATTGACGGAAGCATCGGGAATCGGCCACTCCCGGGAAGCTCGCGCAAGCCCGCATACGCTGCGCAACTCGTTCGCAGCGGACCTGTTCGAAAGTGGGATGGAAGTCGAGGTCGTCGGGCAATGGCTAGGATTCGCGCAGGCCGTATCTGCGAATCGACTGCATCGCGCGTGGAAAAACTGGGCTGAACAGCAGAAATTCGACGAAGAATGACAGCTTGCAGCGTCCGCCGCGTCTCCCGCGAATGCCGACGACATGCGGCAAGACGGCTAGACGTATCCCGTAAACCTTCACCTTGGCCGTCCCGCAAAAACTCACCTTGATCGCCTTGGAGCGCTGAAGCGAACCGATCAGGTCAAGGAAGCGCTTTGTGCCGGCGACATGAAGCGCGTCACGGCCGTTAGCCGCGAGCTACCCGTCCCCGATGAATGCTCGCATTCGGGACAAAGCAGCTCATAACGCCCATCGACCTGAGACAGTTCCGGTTCACCTTCGGCGCATTTCGGACAACGTTGCGGGATAGTGACGTGCCCGTCGACGGCTGTGCCGATCGACTCGAGCTCATTGCTACTCAACCTTCCCGCACCCGCCAGCTGACACAGTAATTCCGCGATGGCGGGGCTGACGCCCTGCTGGGCGCGCAATGCAGCCATCTGGCGCGTCAAGAGGTCGAGTTCCTCCGACTGTTCGCGCAACTGAGCGTCCAGCCGATCGCCCCGTGCTTTCGCGGCCGCGACCTGCTGAATAAAGTCGAACTCCTTTCGACTCGCATCGCGCACGCCTGCCTGATAGGTCGTTGCCATCGCGCGCAACGAATCGAGCTCCACAAGCATCGGCTTGACCCGGCGTTCGGCTTCAGCCACCGCGTCCTTGATCTGTTGCGCATAGTGCTCGGTGTTCTGGCGCATTTCTGCCTGCAGCGCGTCGAGACGATCGCGCAATCCTGCATTCGTCGATTGCTCGACGTCCAGGCGTCGATTTAACGACTCATTTTCGGCTTCGAGCCGGCGAACCGACGCTTTTAGCCCTTCCTGGTAAGCTGATCCATTGGTGTTGGCTGCGGCGAGTTGACTCTCAAGCACGCGTACGCGTTCCCACGCGGCGTCGGCACGGGCTTCGCTGCGCTGAATGGCTTCTTGAGAAACTTCCCGTCGGATCTTGCCCTCGTGTGAGTCACGCTCGGCGGCCGCGAGTAAAGCTCTCAGTTCCTGACGTTCTTCATCGAGCGAGGCCCTTGCATGCGCCAATGCATCCTCGAATAACGCGCCAAGCAACTCACCCGCGCGCTCCTCGAGCGCCTTTGGAATGGCACCGCCGCCGATTCGTACGCGCGATGCTGAGCGGATGCGCTCCCAGAAGCTGTCGATGTCTTTTGGTATGTCGCTAGCGCTGCCCGTTTGCGTAAGATCGCGCACGGCCGCCATCGATGGCCGGATGCCGAGGTCGAAAAAGAGCCGCTTGCACGCGTGAAGCGACAATTCCTGTCGACGCGCACCATTCGCGCGAAGCGTGTCGAGTTCTTTTCGAATGGCCTGGCGTTCTTCGTCCAGATTCATGGCTGCCTCAAGTTCGCAGAAGTCGACGAATCATAACAATTTACGTAGCGTTTGCTACGGATTTTGCTCGACATGCGTCTTTGCTACAACGGAGGCTCCGGATCATCGAAATTCATTGTCGCGAACCGGATTTGGCGAGCCTCTTCGTGAAACAAATCGAAGAGTAGTCGGTAAGTCATTGTTATGACGGCATTTTAGTCGATCGCCCGCCGTTTTGGCACTGTTTCACGATGCGAGGGTTGTCGCGAGGTGTTGCGTTTTTTTCGACAGAACTCGCGGGGCACGCGTTGAGAGTAATAAAAGTAAACACCTTTGAACCTTAGTTAAAGACGTTAACGCTCGGCGAGAGCCTTATAGGATAAGGCGTTGCGCGGGATTGGGTGAAGCTTTACGGGAGGCGTGGTGAGATTTCACGGGGTCGTTCAGTGATGGGGTTCGGGGAGACGGGTGAGCCGGCCCGGGAAGGGTCGTGAGTGGCTTCGGGAACACTACTGATCGGCCAGTCGGCCAGAGGTGAGCGTTTTCGGGAGATTAGGTCGATCAATGGCGCGTCAACGCTGGTTGGCGCTTTTCCGTCGCCGGAAGAAGCGGTGAGCGGATTCAGGAGGGCAATTCCGATGGGTATTGAGCCGATTTCGTGGGCGTCCGAGTGGGTCGGTGAGCACTCGCGGGAGAAAACCGGAGATCAGGGTGAGGATTTTCGGGACTCGGAGGACGCTTGCGCTCACGTTTGGGCGGCGCAATCTCGATAAGTGAGGTTTTTCGGGAGCTGCCCGTCGTCCGTTTCGATCGGCAGGTACGCAAAATGAGCATTGTTCCGGGCATTGACTCCAAAGGTGAGCGGATTCAGGACAGCAAAGCGTACGCACATCTTGCGCCAGTATTTGCGCCCGGAAGTCGGAAAGGTGAGGCTTTGCGGGAATCATGCTCGGCCGGTTCAGGCTCAAAGGTGAGGAAATGCAGGGGCATTGAAGCCGCAATCGCGCTGAGACGTCGTATTTGCGCGGGTTGGACGACGGCACCACATTTTGGTTGATTGCTTGAGAAGGTGAATATTTTCGGGAGCATCGGGTGATCGGATTTTGGGCATCACGGCGTTACTGAATAGGACTGAGGTGAGAATTTCCGGGAGTCGCAGACTGTACCCAGATGGCGGAGGTGCACAGCTAAGTATCTAAATTTGCGGGTTTTTCACTTCGTGATCCGCTAAAGGTGAGCTTCTTCAGGACGTCGGACTGTCGATTCGCGGTGAGACAAAAGCTGGTCTGGACCGGCCACAGGTGAGAGTTTTCGGGAGTTTTTCTGCGCGCCAGATTTGTCTATGAGACCCGGAGGCCTGTCCGGTATCGGATCTGGCGTTCACACGGGTGAGAATATTCGGGGAACGTATTCGCGGCGCGACCGGGGCCGATCGCTACTGAAAGCCGGGAGTCCATCTGTACATCTTCGCGTTTGTGTCTATTCCTGTTCCGGTCCGCGACTTCCTCCGTTTCGGCGGACTGGTCAATCGGTAAGAGCACGGTCTTTCGATGGATCCGTTCGGTCGATTACTAATCCGCCGACTTGGTCACAGCACCCATGGACGTAGGTTGGACGGCCGGCTCCCATCGATACTGACACGCGAGACCTGACTGGCCGGCTAATGGGCCATAAACGCGCCCGCGAAATGGCCGTTCGCGGTCTATCGCTACCAGGTGCTGCAGCAGCATCTTCACGCGTCGTTTATTTGCGACTTGTGCAACGGTGAGCCGTTACGGGAAGCGGTTCGGGCGGTCGCCGTACGCGCGAGGCGACCTCATCTCAGACAATCCCACATCCATCAATGCCATGACAAAATGCGTCCGAATTCGGAAGGTGAGGCTTTTCGGGAGTGGCTCCGGGTGAGTTGGCGGCTGTAAACGCGTTTCACCCCAAGTAGGTGAGATAACCGCTATAGACGTGCATCACCACAGCCGGTATCCTTTCGCGAAAATCTCTTCTCGACTCGACGCATGGCCACGAAGCGCGCGAAAAAAACCGATGTGGTGAGCCCAAGCTCCGCCGAATTGCGCAAAGCCGTCGAGGCGATTGCCATTCAGCCGAAGAGCGGCAAGATCACGCTGCTGACCCGCAAGCTGTTCAATGTGTTGCTCGCGGTCGCACAGCAGGCAGACGAATCGGGCGACACCTATCGCGCGCTGCTTTCCGACATCGTCGCCAACTCCGCCTTCGACTCCAACGATACGGCACTCGTCAAGGAGCACCTGCGGCGGATGGTGTCGGTGCAAGTCGAGTGGAGCCAAGGCACGTCGAGCCAGAAGCCAGGGCGCAAATGGGGCATCTCGACGCTGATCGCCGATGCCGAAATTCTCGAGGACCCGGCTACGCGGCGCGTCTGGGTGGAGTTCTCGTTTGCGCCGAAAATCAAAAAGAAACTGCTCGATCCGGTGCAATACGCGCGGCTGAGCCTTCAGTTCCAGAGCCAGTTGCGCAGCAGCGCGGGTTTGGCGCTGTACGAGATTTGCGTGCGCTACCTGACCAATCCCAGCCATCTGACGATGCGTGAGGCGTGGGAGTGGTGGCGGCCGATCCTGTCAGGCACGCCCGACATGGAAGCCGGCGATGAAGCCAAGCGCGAGTACAAATATTTCAAGCGCGACTATTTGCGCCCCGCGATTGCGGAAGTCAATGCCGTTACGAATATCTTTGTCGAACTCATCGAACATCGCGAAGGCCGCCGTGTCGCGGAAATCCAGTTTCGCGTGACCGAGCGCAAGCAGCCGATGCTGGCGCTCGACGAGCATCCGAACGTATTCGACAGTACGCTTGTCGATCGCATGGTGAAGATCGGCATCCCGCTCAAGGAAGCGCAGACGCTGTACGCGGACAGCGAGGAAAACCGTATTCGCGCCGCGTTGCAAATGACGGAGCAGCGGATGCGCAGCACGACGCTGCCGCCCGTGCGCAGCGCGCCAGCGCTGTTCAAGGACGCCTTGAAGAAGGGTTATGCTCCGCCCGTCGACGCATTGCCTTCAACCCCGGCCGGCAAAGCCGCCGCCGCAGCACCCGCGGATGATCTGAAAGCGCGTCTTCTGGGCGAATATATGGCGTACCGGCGCAAGGAGGCACAGGCGCTGTACGACGAACAAGGTGAAGCGGAGCGCGAGCTGGCGCGTCACTCGTTCGAGGAAGATGAACTGCCGGGTTTGGGTGCCCACATGCGCGACGATTGGCGTCGACGCGGGCTGGAGTCGAAGCTGACGGAAACGGCGTTCTTCGACTGGCTCGCGCGCAGAACCTGGGGCGAGCCGACAGACGGCGATCTGCTTGCATTTACATTGAGTCAGTCGCGAGCCGCCTGAGCGCAAGCTGGCGCGCCGCCGCTGCGCGCCCGTTGCTTTGCTTTACTGCTCCGATAACATCTGTTCGATTTGCCGGAGTATTTCGTCGCGTTTCTCACGCGCCAGCCCGCGCAATTTCAGTTCGAGCCGATCATCGCCGTAAGACTTCAGATCGCCGACGGACACACCACCGAGCTTGATATCGAGCCGTTGTGCGTAACGCTGACGGCCGGCCGGTTTCGCACTCTCCTGCGCGGTTGCCCTTCCCTTGACGATGTCCGCGACCTGGCGGGTGCTCAGATCATCCGAAAGAATCTTGTTGATCAGGCGAAGTGTTGAATCGGTTCCGCGCGCCGAATGATACCGGCCAACCTGGTACGCCATGTTCGAACCGAATCGATCCGGCCGCGCCACCATCTCCTGCATCACGGCCTCAGGCAACTTCGAAATTGACAGTGCGACTGCGATCGTCGACTCATCCAGACCGAGATGTTCGGCGAGTTCCTTTTGACTCTGGAAGTGCTGTTCATCCAGGAAGCGGCGCCATACGACGGCGTTGTCGAACACCGTCTGCGAATCGCGCTGGACGTTGAGATCGTAGCCGAGCTTATAGCTCTGGATGCCAATCGGCAGATCGACCACGATCGCCCTTACCGTCTCGTTGTTCGCCTCCTTCAACGCGCGAACACGTCGACCACCGTCGCTGACGAAGTAACTGCCAGGATTGTTGTAATCAGGAATGACGTGGATGGCCTGCTGCTGTCCTTGCTTGGCGAGGTTGACGGCAAGTTCGGCAATCGACGATTTCAGATAGAAGTACCGCGGATTGAACGGACTCGGCTTGATCGCTTTGAGCGGAAGTTCAATGATCTGGCCCGGGCGGTAGCCGTGCTCGGCTCGCCAGTTGCGGTATTCGACCGACTCATTTGCCGCTTCCGCTGGCTCGGCGTCGTTGACTGTGGACGACGATGCGGGCGTGCTCGTGAAAGCCGCGATGTTCGAGGCCTTGGGCGCACTTTGCACGAGTCCGTCGATCGCGTTGAGCCGATCGAGCGCTGTGCGCTTTTCGCTGCTCGTCGTATCGGGGCGTGCCTGGAAGCCTTTGGCGAATTGGGACGGTTTCATTCAGGTACCTTTATGCGCATAAATTCAGGGAAGCAGAGCGGCGATCTCGTCGGCGCACGCGCGGATTTCGATGCTGGCAAGCTTGGCGCCTCGGTCGTTCATCTGCAGGACCGTTTGGCCAAGCGCCATTGCCTGCTTGTAGGCCTCTCGCGTCGGAATCTGGGTTCGCAAAAGCGGGAAGCCGAGTTCTTCCAATGCGCGCTTGAGTTCGCGCGTCAGCATTCGCTTCTCTTCGGTCTTATTGAGAAGAAAGACTGCGCGCAGGTCTTCGTTCATGACCTGCGCCTGCTGTACCAGCTTCACGAGGCCGACGCTCGACCAGTAATCCGCTGGAGACGAGGACGTGGGAATGACGGCAACGGTCGCAGCGAGCAGAACGACGCCGGAGACTTTCTCAGTGATGGACGGTGGACAATCGACAACGATCAGGTCGTAGTCGGCAACGAACTTCTTGATCTCACGATGGATCTGCGCGCCGGCTTCGGAGAGATTGACGACGGGAAACGGGATACCGGACTCGCTATCTGAGGAAGCGCTGGCCCAATGGATGAGGGTGTTTTGACCGTCAGCGTCGACAACAAGAACGCGCTTGCCTCGTTCGTGAAAGGCTGCGCCGATATGCATCGCAATTGTGCTCTTACCGACGCCGCCCTTCTGCTGTGTAACCGCGATGATTTCTGCTGCCAACGTTCACCTCCTCTTTTTGTACGCCGCTGAATTTTACCTTGTTGAATTTGTAATTCAATCAATTTTGCCCAGATCCAACGGTTATAGGCCGTTCGGTATGGGTTTATGCGCATAAAGGACGAGTGACTAATCGGCCATGCAGTTCGTGTATCGCGTATGAACAGAATCTGCTGGTTGGCGTTGAAGATGTGATTAGGGCTCTGCAGGCGTTGGTGTGGGAGACGGTGATACTGTCTGGCATTCACCGCGAATGCGATAGACGACGTATGTCGATCATGTCTTCATATGCACCGCCGGTTTATGCGCATAAAGCCGATTGAGATCACGAAGATGTCTGCGCCAAGTAGAGCGGCGCGGCAACCGGTTTGCGTTGGGAGGCGTGAATCGTTTATGCGCATAAACCGGGAGCGCTTGGCGGCACTACTTGCGTGATGAAGCAAACAGGCGCCTGCATACAAACCAAACCAAACCAAACCAAACGATACGAGAGTCGCGTTCGTCAGCGCTGCGGCGCTCAGCTTCTGGCGGTGTTGTGCTTGCGGATCGATAAAGCGGCCCAGGCGAACACGCAATCGATCCTGGTGTGAACAACTACGCTCCAATCCAACGGAAACGCTGCCATTAGATGTGCCGCGCACGGGACTTTACATCCCCCAAACTGGTAGGCCCTTATCGAAGGGCAGGCAGCCCCACTATCAACGGCGCTGCGACGGAGCGCTTGTCCGCAAACCGATGGTTAGATGTTGTGGCAGCCGCAGCCGAGATAACGTGCCCACGCCTAGGACAGATAAATTCAAGGGGGACCTTACCGATCTGTCCCGTCGCGACTCGACTACCGAGTGAACGGACCGCACCTCCCAACGCTAAATGCGGCTTATCCCTCGCGAGCCATCCCCGCTCAAGATTCCGGCGCTCACCCAGTCACGCCCAAGCGATCCGCGCAGCATAGCCGTAAAATCCTCCGTTTCATCCCGATCCTCCTAAACCACCATGATCACGATCTACCACAACCCCCGCTGCTCGAAATCCCGTGGCGCGTGCGAGCTTATTAGCGACGTCTACAATCCGTCGAATGAACCCGTCGAGATCGTCGAGTACCTTCATACGCCCTTATCCGTAGTGCAGTTGAAGCAGCTGAACCAGCTGCTTGGTTGCACGGTACGCGAAATGATCCGCGATTCGGAACAGGTCTATAAGGAACTAGGGCTCGCCGACACTTCATTGACCGACGCTCAGTTATACGAAGCAATCGCCGCTCATCCGATCCTTCTTCAACGTCCGATCGTGGTTCGCAACGGACGTGCCGTCATCGGTCGGCCCCCGGAGAATGTGAAGGCGCTATTTCCCGAATTCGCGAATTAGGCCGACGCGCATCAAACAAGCTATCCGTATTGCGATGCTTTATATCGAGCAACCCGCGCCTGCCCGTCATCACGCTGGACCGATACGGAGCGCAACAAACGGATCAACAATCCATTGCCAGCGAGAGATGTCGATCCGATCTCCGCGGTCATCGATAGCGACAGACCAAAGCGTGGCAGCAATTGAAGCATCGCTGACACTCTGGCTGGCGCACATCCCAATAGACTTCGGTACAAGCCGCGCAAAGCCTCGTCGCGCGGCGTTCGAATCTCAATCCCGCGTGGGAGAACCGACATGCTGGAACTTAGACAGTCGTGTGAAGGATGTGGGAAGGCGCTTCCACCAGGCGCCACCGATGCGATGATTTGCAGCTTCGAATGCACGTTTTGCGAGGTCTGTGCGCTGACGAAGTTGAGTAACGTGTGTCCGAATTGCGGCGGGAATTTTCAACATCGTCCGATCCGTCCCGCTGCAATGCTTGCGAAACATCCTGCATCGACGGAACAGCACGCTGTCAAGATCGACGAGCCATCACATAGCGTATTTTTTGCGCGTTATCGCGATACGCCGCCGTCACAGCGCTAGAAATCAAACGCCGGCCGAAGAGGCAAAAAAGGCGCCTCGTAACAAGAACCGAGGCGCCTTCTCTTCATCTCGCATTTGCACGGCGACTTCACACTTTCCCGCCTCCATCGAGGCCGCTCCCCGTGCGCCAAACCTGCTTCCCGCGCTCGGACAGCTCACCGCAGCTATGCGTTTCGTCGGCTTGCGTACCGTCGACGGCCATATCACCCCCCGGTTGTTCAAGCGAGCGAGGCTTCTGCTGCTTTCTCGCGGCGATTGCCTCGTCATGGGATTTTCCGGAATGATCCAGGCTCATGATGTGATCCTCCCAATAAATTTTCTAGAAATATCATCCGAGCACAGACTGCTCCCGGACGCCTCACACATAAAGTTCGAAATATCGCTTGTCCACAAGTTCAGTTCGAAGCTGTAACAGCAGGCATCGTCGCGAGCCGTTTGTCGCGCTTTGCAACCGTCCGGCAACCCGCTTGATTGATAAGGCAAAGATTCCACCTATCCACAGGGTTATCCAGAAAATCTGTGGATAACTTGTGCGTCCCCCGATTTATCCACTGCGCGTGATTAACGTGTCATATCGCGTGCCCAATTCGGCGCTATGGTTCACTCGTCGGCCGCTATGATTGACCGGCCGCATCCCCTTTTTTCGCGCATTCCGCGCCAACCGAGGAAGGAAGACATGGCCTATCACATTGCAGTTGTCGTCGGCAGTTTGCGCCGCGACTCGACTAACCGTCATCTGGCAAAGGCGTTGATTTCGCTCGCGCCTCCAGACTTTTCTTTTGAGTTTCTGGATATCGGCTCGCTTCCGCTCTACAGCCAGGACTACGACCACGATTTCCCAGAAGCAGCTCGCAACTTCAAGCAGCGGATTCACACTGCCAATGCATTGCTGTTCGTGACGCCTGAATACAACCGGTCGATACCCGGCGTGCTGAAGAACGCGCTCGACTGGGGCTCGCGTCCGTGGGGACACAGTGCATGGGCCGGCAAGCCGGGTGCGGTGATCGGCACGTCGCCGGCTGCGACGGGTACGGCGTTGTCGCAACAGCACTTGCGCAACGTGCTGGCCTATCTCGATGTGGCGACGCTCGGCCAGCCGGAAATGTTCATCAAACACACGGCTGGCCAGATCGACGAGAACGGCAATATCGCAAGCGACGACACGCGCAAGTTCCTGCAAAAGTTTGTCGATCGCTATGTTGATTGGGTGAAGCGGCACGTCGGCTAACGCGTCGCGTCGACACAACGCACAGCAGCGCCCGGCACCGGGCGCCGCCTCGCCTTCCGGACGCGATTGTCACAGCACGCAGAGCACGCAAGCTACGTGTGACGATGCCCCGTCACGCGATCCCAGCCGTGCCGCACAGCGGCTTTGAACCGCTCCCAGCTGCCCTCCGGCCTGTCCCGCTCCCAGTGCTCGCGGACCTCGGGCTCGACTTCTTCCCACTGCCGGTCGTGGTAGCGGGTTTCACGCGCCATCGTCGCGCCGTGATGATAGGCGGGTACGTACTCGTCGAAGCGCAAGCCTTCGTCCGCGTACTGAGCGTCGTAGTGAGCGCGGAAATCCTCCTCGTACTCGAGGAATTCGTCGGGCACCTGCTGAGGCATCGCGCGCGCGGGCTCGGCCGTATCGGGCGTCATCACGGCGCCTGAGCCGGCCACGCCCGCCGATGCAACGGCCGCCGCCCCAGGCGTCTCGCCCGGCGGCGTGACGCGTTGCTTGCTGGTCGGCGCTGCGTAGTCGGGGTACTGGCGCGACTGCGTCGGCTGCTGTTCCGGTGTTCGTGATGGCGTCGAAGCCTGCTGTTCCGGTTGCGGCGTTTCGGGCCGCATCACCGCGCCGGCGCCGGGCGCGCTCGCTGCGGCGAGTGCCTGCGCCGACGCATCGTCGACGGGCGGCACGCCGTGCAGCGCATCCATCTGGGCACGCTTGCGCGCTTCTTCTTCGGCGAGCTGCGCATCGCTCGACGGCTGGGCCGCCGTCGGCACCGCAGCCGGCGTGCCGATGCCGAGCTCGTCCATTACCGAATGCTCGCGGCGTGCTTGCGCTGCATCGTCGCGCGATGCCTGCGTGCGCGTGCTTTCTGCCGGACGTTCGTTGACTTCGACCGCGCCCAGCCGCGTCAGCGAATTGCGCGCTAGCTCCGCGTGCGACTCGCTCGCGGCGTTCACGGCCACCAGCACCGCGCCGCGACGCACGGCTTGCGTGTATCGCTCGGCTTCGGGCGCCGTCGTGCCCGAAGTCTGGAAGAGGCTCGACAGAAATCGTTCGATATTGGCGATCACGCTGGGCGTATGAGCGGTGGCGACATCGGCGGGCGTTTCGGGGTTCGCCTGCAATTCGATGTCGGTGGAGGCGAAGCCGCTCTGCACGAGCATGTTGCGCGCGCTTTCGGCTTGCGCGTAGCTGTCGAAAAGACCAATCACGGTGTGTCGCATGGCTGTCTCCTGCGGCTTTCTGAACGGCCCCGCGGTGCCGCCGAGGCCGCTCGTTCGTCGATGCCGTGAAACGCGCAACGTTCATGCCGGGTTGTGCTGCCATGCAGCCAGCGAGAACGATGAAGGACGGCACACCGAACCTGTGACAGTGTCGAAACCGTCTTCAATCGACGCGCGCCACGTTGCGTGGCGCGCTTTTACAACTAGCTGGTAATCCCCGGCAGTGCGTTTGAACCGGCCTGATGCGTCGGCGATTGCGCGATTTCCCGCTGCAGCGTCTGCAGGAATTTGTCGAGCAGCGCGATATCGAAGGGCTTCGACAGCATGCGCGCTTCGACGTGGCGCGCGCGCTCCAGTTCTTCCGCGTAGCCCGTGACGAGAATCACCGGGAGCCTGGTCTCGAAGGTCTGGATATGCTCGGCGAGATCGATGCCATTCAGCTTGCCCGGCATGTGGATGTCGGAAATCACGAGATCGAACGGCAGCGGCTCGCCCGTGCGCTTCTGCGCCGCGCGCGCGGCGTCGAGCCGTTCGACCGCGATGTCGGCGTTGAACGTGCACGTGACCTCGTGGCCCATCATCTGCAGCAGCGCTTCCGTGCCCGCTGCCACTTCGTCGTTATCCTCGACGAGCAGAATGCGCAGTCCGTGCGGCGCATCCCGTCGCTCGGCGACGGGTTCGGCGGGGCGTTCGAGTTCCGGTGTTTGCGTCGCACGGGGCAAATAGAGCCGCACCGAGGTGCCCGCGCCGATCGCGCTGTCGATCGCCGCGAGGCCGCCCGAACGCTCGCAGAACGCGAAGACCTGAGGCAAACCGAGACCCGTGCCCATGCCCTTCGGTTTGGTCGTGAAGAGCGGCTCGAACGCGCGCGACAGCACGTCGGGCGGCATGCCGACACCCGTATCTTCCAGCGACAGCTGCACGAAATCGCCTGTGATCGGAAAGCCGTCTTCATGACGGAAACTCACGTTGCTCGTGCGCACCGTGAAGCGGCCGCCGTTCGGCATGGCATCGCGCGCATTGACGGCGACGTTGATCAGCGCCAGCTCCAGTTCGGCGACGTCGACGTGCATCGGCCACACGTCTGCGCCGACGTCCATCACCAGCGCAACCTTCGCGCCGAGCGACGCGCGCAGCAGATCGTGGCAGCCGGGCAGCCAGCGCGCGACGTCGAGCGTTTCGCTGCGCAACGGCTGCTTGCGCGCGACGCCGAGCAATTGCCGGGTGAGCGACTGGCCGCTTTTCAATGCGCGCTCGATCGCGCACAACTCGCGGTCGAACGTGGCCGCGCCGCGCCGGCGCAGGATCTGCGCGTTGGCCGAAACGATCATCAGCAGATTGTTGAAATCGTGCGCGACGCTGCCGACGAGATTGCCGAGCGCTTCCATCTTGCGCGACTGCCGGTACGCCGATTCGATCGAGCGGCGCATCGACGCCTCTGCCTGCCAGCGCTCCCACGCTTCCTCTTCGGCGGCGAGCCGCTTGAGCGACAGCCAGATCACGCACCACAGCACGATCGACGGCACGAACATCGACAGGATCAGCACGCTCAGATGGCGATACCAGGCAGCCCAGATCGCCGAGGTGCGATAGCCGCACGTTACGTAGACGGGATACGAGCCGACGCGGCGAAACGCGACGATCAGGCCCTCGCCGTCGAGTGTCGAACGCACGCGGACGACGCCCGCGCGACGGCCTTCGGCGAGCGCATCGGTATAGGCGTTGTGGCGCATCGGCGCCTCGACTTTCGACAGCGGGGTGACCGGGTAATGCGCGAGCAGCGAAGCGTCGGCGCGCGTCAGCGCCATCGTCATTGGCGAATCCCTGCCGCCCAGCAGTTCGCGATAGAACGCATTGAAGTAGCTGGGCCTCAACGCGACGGACACGATGCCCGCGAACGACCCGTCGTCCACGCGCCGCGCGATGCCCGTGTTGAACACGACTTCCCCCGCGACATGTCCGACCATCACCTTCGACACATGCTCGAGCACCTGGCCGTTGCGGATGCCGACGAAATCTTCGCGCTGGCTGATCGACACGGAAGGCACCGGATAGAAGCGGCTGCTTGCGAGCAGCGTGCCGTCCCGGCCGAAGATCGACATGGCCGCGACCTGCGGATAGCCGCCGCCCATCGTTTGCAGCTTTTCGTGGATCGAGATTTCGCGCTGACGGATGCCATCGTCGTCGAGACCCTGGACGAGATCGACGACGCGCGCATCGAGTGCCTCGTTCATGTCGAACACCTTCAGCGCATGCTCCTCGGCGACGCGCACTGTGCGCAGCGTCGCATCGGTCGCATCGGCTTCGCGCGAGCGCAGGTCGTTGAACGCCATCGCGGCGACGAACACGCACGGCAACACGACGGCCGCTACTAGTAGCGCGATCAGCGTCATGCGCCGCACGGCGAAGTTGTGCTCGGGCACGGCGGGAAACAGCGCCTCGTCCGGCCGCGCGGCGCGCATGCGCCCGTCCGATGTTTTGACGTCGACGGAATCGGGCCGGTCAGGTTTCGTCATGGCGCAGGCCGCGCAGGCGGCGGGTGGCAAGCGGAAGAACTCTCATCATAGGTTCGCTGCGCGGCTTATTCGCGCGCAATGCAACCATGCGCGCAACGGCCGCGCTCCATCCTGGCTCGAACGCGTACTCCGGACAGGTTTGCAAATCAGCGACGAATCCGGAAGCGCAAACGTACACAAAAGTAAAAAGACGATCTCCCGTTCGGCTGATGGCCATGTTTATACTCATATGCGACAGACTTGAGCTGATTTAGTTCGACGAACGCGCGTTGGCGAGTTGCCTTTTCGCCGATTTGCTTCGAAAATTGCGCAACGATAAATACTCAGCCCGCCATGATCGGGCGAAATCCGCGCGAGGGCCCGGGCATTGCATGCCGTGCAAGTCCCGCCAAACCCTCGCGGAGACCAGCGGGGCATCACGGAGCCATGAACACCGTCTTGCCGCCGCAGCATGATCAACGGGGTAGGCTTCGAAAATGCCGGTCATTGACGTTGTCCATTGCGTGCACACTGCATCGGCCGCGCGCCGCCCGTGCAGCACGCGCCGTACGGCGCGTCCGTCGGGCCGCTATCGGTGTCGAGCATCGCTCGTGCCGACCGCTTCTCCTTGCCGCTTGCTCCTCGTGCGTGCAGTTCCGTTGCGCGACTGCGCGAGCGGCCACTAAAGATCGAATCCACGCCGCCGTTAACACGTACGAGCCCACTCCGTTTCCCGTCCACTGCCATGTCTTTGCCCATTGTGATCGCCGACGATTCGCTGCTTGCCCGCAAGGTGCTCACCAAGGCATTGCCGGAGGATTGGAAAGTCGACATTACTTATGCGTCGAACGGCCGCGAAGCGCTTGAGCATTATCGCAAGGGCCGCGCATCGGTGATGTTTCTCGATCTGACGATGCCCGACATGACGGGCTATCAGGTTCTTGAGGCTCTGCAGCACGAGGACCTCAATACGTTCGTGATCGTCGTGTCCGCCGATGTCCAGCCGATGGCAAGGGAACGCGTGCGCGCGCTTGGCGCGATTGCCTTTATCGCCAAGCCCGTGACCCCGGAGGCGCTGCTTCCCATCCTGAAGGAGTACGGGTTGTATGTCTGAGCCAGTCCTAAACGAAGACCAGCGCGACGCGCTGCAGGAGATCGCCAATCTGGCGATGGGCCAGGCCGCGACGCGCCTCGCGCTCCTGCTCGATGCGTTCATCGAACTTTCCGTGCCGCGCGTGCGCGTGGTCGCCGTGCGCGAGGCGGCGCAGGCGCTGCGCGACATGACGGGCATCAGCGAGCCCGTCAGCGCCGTCCGGCAGGGCTTCCGGTCCGATATCAAGGGTGAGGCGCTCGTGATCTGCCGCACGGGCAGCATCGAGCAACTGTGCGCGCTCGTGAGCGACCCGTACTCGAAGTCTGCGTACGAGGCGACGTCGCAGGAAGAACTCATATTCGACGTCGCGAACATCCTGACGGGCGCATGCGTGTCGTGCATTCTCGACCAGCTCGGGCGCACGCCGGTGTTTTCGCCGCCGGGCCTGCTCGGTTCGGCGATGTCGCTCGACGACGTCTTCCAGCCGAAAGTACTCGCGTGGGAAGCCGCGCTGCTGGTCGAAGTGAACTTCGCGCTGGAGGATCAGAGTTTTCGTGCTCACCTCGTGATGCTGATGGCGGAAGACTCGATCCGTCATCTAAGCACCGCACTGGACGCATTGCTTTCCAGCCTATGAATGCCCCGCTTCCAACGCTGAGCGACCAGGTCGTCGAACGGGTCGGCTTCGGCATTTTCGTGCTCGACCGTCAGATGAACGTGCTGATGTGGAACCGCTTCATGCACGATCACAGCGGACTGTCGGCGCAGCAGGTGGTCGGCAAGTCGATTTTCGCGAGCTTTCCGGAACTCCCGCGCGTGTGGTTCACGCGCAAGGTCGAAAGCGTTTTCCAGCTCGGCAGCTTTGCGTTCAGTTCCTGGGAGCAGCGCCCGTATCTGTTCAAGTTCGATCATGACCGGCCGATCACAGGCGGCGTCGATTACATGCAGCAGGACTGCACGTTCATGCCGATCATGCGCGAGCGCGAAGTGGAGGCCGTCTGCGTGACGGTGTGCGACGTGACGCACGTGAGCATCGTGCAGCGCGAGCGCGAAGAGGCTGTCGCGAAGCTCCAGGAATACGCGGACCGCGACGGTCTGACGGGCATCGCGAACCGCCGTTTCTTCGAAGCGCGGCTACGCGACGAATACACGCGCTGGCAGCGCTACGGCGGCAATCTGTCGATCCTGCTATTCGATCTCGATCACTTCAAGAAGATCAACGACCAGTTCGGCCACATGGTCGGCGATACAGTGCTGCGCGAGATGGCGCGGCGCGTGTCGCATGTCGTGCGTGCGCAGGATACGTTCGGGCGTTTCGGCGGCGAGGAGTTTGCGTTGCTGCTGCCGTGCACGCCGCTCGAAGATGCGATGCAGGTCGCGGAGAAGATCCGGAACACGATCGGTGAATCAGCCGTCGATGTGCAAGGCGTGAACGTGCCGGTGACTGCGAGCGTCGGCGGCGCGGCGGCGCGCGTGGGCGTGCCGGCCTACGAGGCGCTCATCAACGAGGCGGATGCCGCGCTCTATAGCGCGAAACGGCAGGGGCGCAACCGCTCGGTGGCGTTCATCTGAGCGGTTTTCGCGGCGCGGGGGGCCGGGCGCCGCCGGCGCGAGCCGCGCGTGTTCGACGCCCGCTGCGCTGATTCACTTGCGGCTCATCCGCGAGCCGACGATGCGCCACTGGCCGTCGCGACGCAGGAAATCGTCCTTGAATGCGAACACGGCGGACTGACCGTTCGGCGCCATGAAGTGATCCTCGCCGACTGCGACGGCCCGATCGCCGTCCACATGAACCTCCACATTTTGCAGCGTCTGCGTCGAGCCCGCGGGCAACGGCGGCGCGCTGAGCACATCGCTTTTGGTACGCGCCGCACCTGCCGGCGTGATCTCGCGATACGAGTCGTCGAGCAGCGCTTTGAGCGTGTCGCTATCGCGATGCATGCTTGCCTGCAGCCACGTTTCCTCCATCTGGCGGATCACGGCTTCGTCGTTTCGCGTCGCGAAGACGGGCGGCGAAAACGCAAAAGCGGCGAGAAGAGGCACGGCAAAAAACATATGGGTTTTCATGATATTCCTTGAATAAAACGGAATTGACGGATTTTTCAAGTTAATTAGCCGTGACACGAAAATCATTGGCCAATTAACGCCGGAAATAACCGATCCGAAAATCAATGCCAGGAAAATGTCGACTATTTGATGTCCGTGTCTTCCCGGCAGACAGCGGTGCGGTTTGCGAGCCGTCCTTCGGCGTCAAAGCGACGACAAATGTAATCGCGATTTACCTCGAGATATCTCAGACAAGTCCTAATTTGAGATAGACTGCCAATCGACGCCATAATCAGACGGCGACAAGGCGACTTTGATTGGACTTGTGTCAAATGCCGCCGGCATTATCCGATCGACATCCCATGCCGATTAACTGCGCGACTGCGTGCCCGCCGCACTCGCGCGATCGCGCGCTCTTTCTGCGGCGCCTGTCAAAGGTTGGTATACTTTTGGGCGTTTTCCGGCCTTTGCGGCTGGAGTTTCGCGCGTGTCCGCGCGCGCGGGCGGCTTGCCCTGCGGGTAGGCATGACTTCTTGATCGCCCCGTCGTGGGTGTCTCAGCGGAGATCGTCTTGGCCGTTTCCAACCTCGTCGTGGACGACACACAAACTGACGCAGCCGCCGCGAGTTCGGGCAGCTCGTTTTATCTCGCGATGCGCATCCTGCCGCCGGCGCAGCGCGACGCGATGTACCAGGTCTACGCCTTCTGCCGCGCCGTCGACGACATCGCCGACAGCGACCTGCCGCGCACCGAGCGCGCTGCGGGTCTGGAGCGCTGGCGGTCGGACATCGACGCGTGCTACGCGGGCTCGCCGCGCGCGTCGCTGCGCGAGCTGACCCGGCACATCCACACGTTTCACCTGCAGCGCGAAGACTTCCACGCGATGATCGACGGCATGGCGATGGACGCGGCCGCCGACATCTGTGCGCCCGACGAAGCAACACTCGATCTGTACTGCGACCGCGTCGCGAGCGCGGCGGGCCGGCTGTCGGTGAGAATTTTCGGGATGGAAGAGCAGCCCGGCATCGAGCTGTCGCATCACCTGGGACGCGCGCTGCAACTGACGAACATCCTGCGCGATATCGACGAAGACGCCGCGATCAATCGCTGCTATCTGCCGTACGAGCTGCTCGCGCGGGAAGGCATTGCGACGTCGAATCCGCTCACGGTCGCCGACGATCCGTCGCTGCCGCGCGTCTGCGCAACGCTCGCCGAGCGCGCGAAGCAGCACTTCGCCGCCGCCGACGCGATCATGGATGCGCAGCCGCGCGCGCAGGTTCGCGCGCCGCGCATCATGTCGGGCGTGTATCGCGTGCTGCTCGATCGCACGCTGGATCGCGGCTTCGACATTCCGCGCACGAAGATCAGCAAGCCGAAGCTGCGGCTGCTGGCCATCGTCGCGCGCTACGCTTTCTTTTGATGCGCAAGCTGGTCCACGTGATCGGCGCGGGGCTGGCCGGTCTCGCGGCTGCGGTGCAGCTGCAGCGGCGCGGCGCGCAGGTGATCCTGTACGAAGCGGCCGAACAGGCGGGCGGCCGTTGCCGTTCGTACTACGACCGCGTGCTCGCGGGCACCGTCGACAGCGGCAATCACCTGATGCTGTCGGGTCAGCAGGCGACGCTGAACTATCTGCGTGCAATCGGTTCCGCCGAGGAACTCGTCGGGCCGATCCAGCCCGAATACCCGTTCGTCGATCTCGCGACAAACCGGCGCTGGACCGTGCGGATGTCGCCGGGACGTTTTCCGGCGTGGATCTTCGAGGCCGGCGCGCGCGTGCCGGATACGGTGTGGTCGGACTATTTGTCCATCGTGCCGCTGCTGTTCGCGAAGCCCGGTCGTACCGTCGCGCAGACGATGCGCAGCAACGGCGTATTGTGGGACCGCATGCTGCGGCCGCTGCTGCTCGCGATGACGAACATCGAGCCGCGCCACGCGACGGCCGAACTCGCGGGCGCCGCGTTGCGCGACACGCTGGCGGCGGGCGGGGCCGCGAGCCGGCCGCTGATCGCGCGCAACGGGCTGGGCTCGGCCTTCGTCGAACCGGCGCTGCGCCTTTTGCAGCACGGCGGCGCGGCGATCCGGCTCGGTACGCGACTCGACGCGCTGGAGCTTGCGCACGCGTCGGAGAGCCGCGTGAGCGCGCTGCGCTTCGGCGGCGAGCGCGTCGAAATCGGCGCAAACGAGGCCGTCGTGCTGGCTGTGACGCCGGACGTCGCGCAGGCGCTGCTGCCGGGCGTGCAGGCTCCGGATGGCTTTTCCGCCGTCGTGACCGCGCACTACGCCGTCGAGCCGCCGCTCGGCCACCCGCCGCTGACGGGCCTCGTCAACGCGACCGCGGACTGGCTGATCGCATCCGACGGGCGTCTGTCGGTGACGGCGTATGACGCTGAGAGCCTCGTCGATGCGCCGCGCGATGAACTCGCGCGCACGCTGTGGAAGGACGTCGCGCGAGCGACGGGTCTGTCAGACGATCTGCCGCTGAAGTGGCAGTTGACAGTCGAGCCGCGCGCAACGATCGCCGCGCGGCCCGAAGACGAGATGCGCCGTCCCGCTACGCGCACTCGCTGGAATAATCTGATGCTTGCAGGCGACTGGACGGCAACCGGCCTGCCCGCGGGTATCGAAGGAGCGATCCGCTCGGGCCGGAAGGCTGCGGATACGCTGTTGAATGAACTGATGGAACGCCGATGAACGACCTATCCATGACCCAGACGCTGGGCGATGCACTGCCTCAAACGCTGATCGACGATCACGCCCCAGTCGCGGCCGCGCTGGCGACGGGCGCTGCGCCCGTCGACGCGCTCGACGCCGCCGTCACGCGCGCGACTGATGCGATCCTCGCCGCGCAAAAGGACGACGGCCACTGGGTCTACGAACTCGAAGCCGACGCGACGATTCCCGCCGAATACGTGCTGCTCGTCCATTACCTCGGCGAGACGCCCGACGTCGAACTCGAACAGAAGATCGCGCGCTATCTGCGCCGCATCCAGCTGCCCAACGGCGGCTGGCCGCTCTTCACCGATGGCGCGCTCGATATCAGCGCGAGCGTGAAGGCGTATTTCGCGCTGAAGATGATTGGCGATCCGGAGGATGCAGAGCACATGGTCCGTGCACGCGAGGCGATCCTCGCGAACGGCGGCGCTGAGGCGTCGAACGTATTCACGCGCGTTCTGCTGGCGCTGTTCGGCGTGGTGACGTGGTACGCGGTGCCGATGATGCCCGTCGAAATCATGCTGCTGCCCAAGTGGTTCCCGTTCCATCTATCGAAGGTGTCGTACTGGGCGCGTACCGTGATCGTGCCGCTGCTCGTGCTGAACGCGAAGCGCCCCGTCGCGCGCAATCCGCGCGGCGTGCGCATCGACGAACTGTTCCGCGGCGCGCCCGTGACGACGGGCCTGCTGCCGCGCTCAGGCCACCAGAGCAGAGGCTGGTTCGGCTTCTTCCGCACCGTCGACAGCGTGCTGCGCGTGACGGACGGCCTGTTTCCGAAGGCGTCGCGCGAGCGCGCGATCAAGGCGGCCGTCGCGTTCGTCGATGAGCGCCTGAACGGCGAAGACGGCCTCGGCGCGATTTTCCCGGCGATGGCGAATTCGGTGATGATGTACGACGTGCTCGGCTATCCCGCCGATCACCCGAATCGCGCGATCGCCCGCAAGTCGATCGACAAGCTGCTCATCGTCCACGAGGACGAAGCGTATTGCCAGCCGTGCCTGTCGCCTGTGTGGGATACGTCGCTCGCGGCGCATGCGCTGCTCGAAACGGGCGACGAGCGCGCCGAAGCGGCCGTGCTGCGCGGCCTCGAATGGCTGCGTCCGCTGCAGATTCTCGACGTGCGCGGCGACTGGATTTCGCGCCGTGCGGATACGCGTCCCGGTGGCTGGGCGTTCCAGTACAACAACGCCCATTACCCCGACGTCGACGATACGGCCGTGGTCGCGATGGCCATGCATCGCGCGGCGGCGCTGACGAAATCGGATGTCGACAGCAACGCGATTGCGCGCGCCCGCGAGTGGGTGGTCGGCATGCAGAGTAGCGATGGCGGCTGGGGCGCGTTCGAGCCGGAAAACACGCAGTACTACCTGAACAACATTCCGTTCTCCGATCACGGCGCGCTCCTCGATCCGCCGACGGCGGACGTGTCGGGCCGCTGCCTGTCGATGCTCGCGCAACTCGGCGAAATGCCTGCGACCAGCGAGCCGGCACGCCGTGCGTACGACTATCTGCTGAAGGAGCAGGAAGACGACGGCAGCTGGTACGGCCGCTGGGGCATGAACTACATCTACGGCACGTGGACGGCGCTGTGCGCGCTCAACGCGGCGGGCATCTCGCTCGAAGACGCGCGCATCAAACGCGCCGCGCAATGGCTCGTGTCGATCCAGAACCCGGACGGCGGCTGGGGCGAAGACGGCACCAGCTACAAGCTCGACTATCGCGGCTACGAAAAGGCGCCGAGCATTCCGTCGCAGACGGCGTGGGCGCTGCTCGGCCTGATGGCGGCCGGTTACGTCGACCATCCCGCTGTCGCACGCGGCGTCGAATACCTGAAGAGCGAGCAGCGCGATCACGGCCTGTGGGATGAAGAGCGCTTCTCCGCAACGGGCTTTCCGCGCGTGTTCTATCTGCGTTACCACGGCTATCGCAAGTTCTTCCCGCTGTGGGCGCTCGCGCGCTACCGCAACATGACGCGCGCGGGCGAGAAGCGCGTCACCGTCGGCATGTGATGGCGGCTCGGCCCGATCGCATGAACGCGAGCCTGCCCGTCATCGCCGTCACGGGGATGGCGTTCGAGGCGCGCATCGCGCGCGGCAAGGGTGTCGAGGCCGTGTTCGCGGCGCGCGCCGATCTGCTCGAACGCGCGCTGAACGAAGCCGTCGCGCGCGGCTGCGCGGGCATCGTCAGCTTCGGCACGGCGGGCGGGCTGGCGCCCGATCTGGCGCCCGGCGCGCTGATCGTCGCGAGCAGCGTGCATAGCCCGCTCGGACAGGTCAACACCGACTTGCGCTGGTCCGCGCGCATCGTCACCGCGCTCGGCGCGACACCGCTGCACGCAAAACTGCGGCGCGGGCCGATGGCGGGTGTAGGCGCGCCGCTCGTCGGCGCAGCGGACAAGGCGGCGCTGCATGCGTCGACGGGCGCGCTCGCCGTCGACATGGAATCTCACCTCGCGGGCGCGATCGCCGAAGCGAACGGCTTGCCGTTCGCCGTCTGCCGCGCCGTCGTCGATCCGGCGTGGCGCACGCTGCCATCCGCCGCGACGGCGGGTTTGCGCGACGACGGCACGACGGCCATCGGCCCGATCCTGCGCGAACTGGCGCGTCAGCCGTCGCAACTCGGCGGCTTGCTGCAGGTTGCCGCCGACGCCCGCGCTGCCCGCAGCACGCTCGTCGCTGCCCGGCACGTCCTGGAACGCTCCGGCGCGCTCCTCTTTCCCTGACGCGTCAAGCCGCGTGCCCGCAAGCCGCGCGGATTCGATGTCGAAATGAGGTCAACAAGAGAGCGGCGCCGAAAACGGACGGGGCGATTCTCCGAATCTATAACTGAAAGATTTATGTGCCATGTGCCGGCATGGACAGAAGCCGCCTCCGCAAATGCGAACTATCAATGTCCGGACCAATTCGGCAGCGCGAAGGGCTTACGCAAGCAGCAGTGCATCAGGATGTCGAGCCCGGTTGGGGCCAAGGCCAGCCTTTTTTCTCGTCGGGCGCATCCCACTCGGCGGATGGTTCTGACTCGACCGACGCTTCGACCGGGCTGGCGTCCTCAGCTTCAGCGTGCGCCGGTTGGCTCGAAGCGCCGCTTTTCATCGCGGGAAGCCCGGTCCCAAACCACTTCACCTTTTTCTGCATATGGGTGACATACACGTTCCAGCCGGAAGGGTTGCCATCAAACAGGTCGTGCTGGACAGTCGACGCAAGCGCCTTGCGGTTGAGGTCCGTCTCGAGCAGTTCCTTTGGCCACAGAAAAAACGCGGTGGCGACGTGTGCGCCGAAATCGGCGACTGTCATCTTCGGGGTGAGTGCCCGGAGAAAGTCGAATTCCTGCAACGATTCCTGTGAACCCGCGAGCTGCACCACCTTCGCATCCGGTCGACCTGTCCTGGTCAGACAGCTCAGCGCCTCGAGCATATCGCCGAGGTGAAGCAGCAGTTCCCGTCTATCAAACCGGTCATCCATTGCAGCATCTCCGTTGATTGCACCGTTGTTCGATGATACTCGTCGTGCTGAGGTTGTCATGAACCCAACCTGGCCTTGACCATATTGTCCGCGCGTAACATGCCCGGCAACGCCTCGACGAAGAAATCCGCCTGCAATGCCGCGCCAGCCTGGACATCGTATTGCGAGAAGTCCCGGACACCAGCCGCCAATAGCACTTCATCATCGAGAAAGAAATTCCCCGAGCACTCCCTGGATGGACGGGTCAGTATGTAATGGGCGGCGTCGGCGACTATCTCCGGCTTGCGACACGCGGCAATCATATCGGCGCCGCCAATCTCGTTTCGCACGGCGGCCGTCGCAATCGCGGTTCTTGGCCACAGCGAATTGACGGCAACGCCACGGTCCCTGAACTCACCGGCCAGTGCCAATGTGAACAGGCTCATCGTGTATTTGGCGATCGTGTATGGCGGGAAATCCTTGAACCACTTTGCATCGGTGACGAGCGGTGGCGACAGCGTAAGAATGTGTGGATTCGCCGAATTGAGCAGGTGAGGCAGGCAGGCCTGGGCACAGACAAACGTGCCTCTGCCGTTCACCCCGTGCATCAGGTCGTACCGCTTGACGGGCGTATCCAGCGTTCCCGTCAGCCGGATGGCACTGGCATTGTTCACGAGTATGTCGATGCCGCCGAACACCTCAGCGGCCCGGGCAACCGCGCCCTTTACGCGTTCCTCATCGCGAATGTCGACGACCAGCGCAAGCGCCTTTCCACCCGCGGCTTCCACGGCGGCTGCCGCCGTATGCACGGTGCCCTCAAGCCGCGGGTCCGGATTGGCCGTCTTCGCTGCAATCACAATGTTCGCGCCGTCACGCGCCGCACGGAGTGCAATGGCAAGCCCAATACCGCGACTGCCTCCTGACATGAATATTGTCTTGCCGGCGAGGCTCATGGTCGTTTCCTCGATACTTGGCGTGGCATGCGGTTAAGTTCGAAACGCGGCGTTGCTACGAGTCGAAACGTCTGGAGTCGAAGGTCGTTGCTGCGACGGCAGCGCTGAATGACGGCGGCGTTGCATTCACCACTTCGCGACCTGAATGACCTCTCCTGTGATGTCCTCCAGCAAGCACCGTTTGTATGCCTGGGCGACCGCCTCTGCGGGAACCCCAGCGGAGCGAGCCTGCCCCATTGCTGCAAGCGTCTCCGAGACCCAGCCTGGGCTAACGACATTGACCCGTGCCTTGCCCCTCAGTTCAAGTGCCGCCGACCTGCCGAATGCCTCGATGCCGGCATTCACGATGCTCACGGCCGCGCTCCCTGTCATGGGGTGTTGGGCCAGTATGCCGGAAGTCAGTGTCAGCGACCCGCCTTGCACGATATGGCCGACCGCGCGCCGGACAAGATTGACCTGTCCCATCAGCTTGTTGGCCAGGCTGAACGCAAAGTCGTCATCCGAGAGCGTTTCGAGCGGTGCGAATTTCGCCGCGCCGGCGACGCAGATCACGGCATCGACAGTTCCGAGCCGCTGGTACATTGAGACGATGGATGCCTTATCTGTGAGGTCCACGGACAGGTCAGGTCCGCTGCGGCTGGCACGAATGACCTGATGTTCAGGCGACAGCATTCGCACAACTTCCTTGCCGAGCAGTCCCGTTGCGCCGACTATCAGCACGCGCATAGCTCCTCCTTATCCGGAAGGTCACGCCAGCGCCCAGTGAAGCATCGCGCGTGGCGTGCAGACGAACATCGTACTACCGCTGGCGGCAATGCGAACGCGACGGCTGCACGGCGAGCGGGCTAGAGTTTCCGTCGGCTCACCTGCGACAGGGAGCATGCTGACGTCGTGGGAAACATCGCGATGAGACGCTGACCGGCGTGGTCATCATGTTCATCGCCCCCGCATGAATGCGGGCATTCCCGCGAAAAGCAGGGCTATCGATATGGGCACTGTTGATGAACGGAGTTCTGCACATCACGTACCTCGTCGTGACGCTCACTCGTTGAGTTGTCGTCCTCGGTAATAGCCACCGGCAATCTGACGGTTTATTGGAGGGGGAGTTTCAACCGGGGCATCTTTCTATCTGGGCGCCTCATGAACCTGGTGCTTCCAGTTCTTTAGCGAACGATACTGCTTCCTCACAGTTCTTCGAGTGAAGCAAAGGCCGGGCTGCTCGCATCGAATGCCAACCAGCGCAGCATCGGATAGCGGCGATACGGCTGAAATTGCTTGCAGCCTCGCGTCTCTAAGAGCGTGGTGACGGACAGCTGTGGAAGCTTGAGTGCAATCGTGTCGCCATATACGCAGGCCGCCATCCTGCGTCCAACAAAGAAAGCCGGACAGCCGAAAAACTTGCGTTCGGTGATGGCGTCGTATCTGCACGCCACTACCCTCAGTGCGACAAGCAATGCGGCGCTGTGCTCCAGCGTGAGTGTCGCCATGTGATGTTCTGATTGCCGTCCGCAACGTTCGAGGGCGATGCTGACGCGTGCATCGTCATACAGCTGCCTGCGCCGCTTACGCAGGTTGTCGGGGTCGTTGAGCGGAGCCTTGCGGACGGTTCACCGCGCGCGAGAGAAGCACAATGATGACCAGTGTCGCGATGTAAGCCGCGATCTGGATACCGGCAGGGCGAGCGGTGTAACCGACAAGCGTATGAAGCATCTTGCCGGGAAGACTGCTTTCCTTGAGGAGCCACGACGTGTCCCAGACTGTCTCGCCCCACGATGGCAGAAGGCCGGCCGATGCCAGGAATCCGACGCCCTGGCTCGCCATACCGGCTGCAAGAAGAATAACGAGTGCGTTGGTCACCGCAAACAGGCGCTTGAGCGGAATCTGCAAGAGGCCCGCATACATTGCGGCGCCAAGACCAACACCACCGAGGATACCGAGCAGCCCGCCGATAATCATCTGGGGTGTCTGTCCGGGGTCGCCCGCCGCGATGCCATACAGAAACAGGACTGCCTCTGAACCCTCTCGCAGCACGGCAACGCCAACGACAATCGCGAGGCCAGTAAGCGGTCGGCTGCCCGCCGCTACGGCTTTGCCCACCGCCGAAATCTGTTGTGCCATTTCGCGGCTGTGCTTGCCCATCCAGATGCTGTGCCACGCGAGCATGACTACCGCGATGAACATGACGCCAGCGTTGAACACTTCCTGGCCCATGCCCGACGCCCATGAGGAAATAACGTCGGCAAATATCGCAATGAGGCCAGCGCCAACTATCCCGCCGAGCAAGCCACCGCTTACCCACCATCCGCGGTTCAGAACCCCCTTGGTGGCCGCCATGACGATTGAAACCACCAGCGCGGCTTCGAGGACTTCGCGGAAAACGATGAGTGCGGTGGAGAGCATGATGTCGCGAGCGGTTACTTGACGGTCAGATGGGTCTTCGACTCTGCTTCGTGATACTCGTCGTGAAATTCATACGTCCCGGCCTTCAGAGGTCCGATGAAGACATCGACCTGCTTGCCAGCGGGAATGACCTTTTCGGCCTTGAAGTCATCGCTTTCGAATTCGGCCGGCGTCGAATCAAGGTTCTTCACCGTGACCTTTACCTTCTTGCCTGCAGGGATGGTCAACTCGGCGGGCGAGAACTTGTGGTCCTTTAGCGTAAGGCTGTATGACTCTTCTGCAGCGATCACGTTGGCTGCAAGCATGCCCATCGAGGCGAAGGCAAAAGCGATGAAGGTGTGTGTTGTTTTCATGGGTTGTCGGCTGGTTTGTAATAGATAGTAACAAAAGAGATAATAGGAGCTATTCGCATCCGGATGGCAATATTCCATTCCATTCGTAGGGTTATGGAATTTCATCCCTCGACGGAAGGCGAGGGCGACGAAGGCTGCTTGGCACCGTATAAGCCTCAACGGCTCACAGCAGTTGATTGGAATAACGCTGCGCCACTGCACGTTTAGATGAACCCTGCGGCGAAAGCACGGAGCGCTCTTCTGTGCGGGGGCCATCAGCGGAATAGACGGCGGGTGAGCCATGAAAACGTCAAGAAGAGAGGACGTCAGATTGCTGTTAGCGCTGAGGGCAGAGGCCGGCAAATACGACGCTATCAGTGAACTCACCATGTCGGCGTGCACGGCGTTCACTGTGCATGGGCAGATCATGGCCTGCGCCGACGATAATCTGATTGCCCTCAAGCTCCCCGAACTTTCGGTGGCCGCGCTACTGTACACATCTGGCTGCAGACGATTCCAGCCATACGGACGGCGGGCGTCGTTACGACACTGGGTGGCCTTTGCGGAAACGAGTCCGGCATTCGGTTCACTCGAACAGTTGTTCGAGCAGGCCGTAGCGTTTGCTCTGGAGTCGCATGGCGACAAGCGCTAACGAGTTGATCTGACGTTAGAACGCCCGGCGTATATGTAGCGACACATATCGCGACTCGACAGCTTAAAAAAGCAGCGGGCGCTGCGCCACGTAGCCGCGCCGTCAGCGAAGCTGTCGCGTACTTCAATACTGAGACGCAGCTCTTTTTACGGCTGCTACCCGACCCGACATTTGCTCGTGGCAAGCCGCTTTCACGTACCAACATTCCCCTGACCATTGCACATTGCAAGCATAGTATTCCTAACCTTTGGCCGCGAAATCTGGTTGATGCGGTGAGGGTTCGGGTTACTTTTGTCCAAGGACTCGAAGCGCTTGGGCGTGTAACTCTTGGGTCGCGGCTGCGATGACCGTGCCATCGAAACGTTCGTTGACTGGACGACCCGACCATGTAGTCACGAGGCCGCCCGCCCCCTGAACGACAGGGATCAGCGCCATCACATCGCAAATTTCCAGGTCGGCATCCACAACAAGATCCACGTGGCCCGAGGCCAACAAGGCATAAGCGTAACAGTCGGTTCCAAACCGGGAGATACGAACTGCGCGCGACAGCGCTGCAAAGGCTTCGGATGCTTCGCCGACGAAAATCCGTGGGTCCGTTGCACAGAGTCGCGCGTCGCGCAATTGTATGCACTGACTAACCTCGCACGGCACACCGTTGAGAACGGTGTGGTTGCCGTACCCGATCCAGCGCTCACGCAGTGCAGGAACCTCGATCATGCCGTAAACAGGAAATCGGTTTTCAAGCACCGCTACAAGCGTCCCGAACAGCGGAATGCCCGCTACGAAGCTTTTCGTGCCGTCGATGGGGTCAATCACCCAGGTGATGCCGTCTCCTATCTCCCCGCCTTCCTCTTCTCCTACGATGTCGTGCAATGGATACCGCGACAAGATGAGTTCTCGCAGTCGTCGTTCAATCTCGAAGTCGGCTGCCGTGACGGGAGTCTCGTCGGGCTTTGTTGCAACGTGGAACCTGGTCCGGAAGTGCTTCAACGCGAGAACTCGCGCCTCGTCTCCGAGTGAGTCAAGAAACTTGCAGGTGTCTGTTGGTGACATGTTTGTACTCCCTGATGCCGTCAGTGCTGCTGCACCCCCCGACACGCCATGCCGGTGCGGAAAGCAAGACCTGAAAGTCCTCGTCGCGCCTGCCGTTTTCCTTGGCTGTCGGCATAAAGTACAAATACAAGGCATCAGGAGGACGCAATGAATCTGGACGACGAAATGCGCGATCTCCGGCAGGCAGACGATGCCATTTCTGCGGCGCAGTCTCGAATCGGCCGCCAGTTCGAGTTGCTGCAGGCGCTCGATAGGGACGGGCACAATACGGGACAGGCCGAAAAGCTTCTCGCCGAAATGCAGAAAGCGCTCCAGGTGATGATCCAATATCGCGCGACGATTGCAGCGGCTATCGACAGCATAAAGGCGAAGAAACTGTAGCCGTTCACGCGACGGACTTCGTATGCGCGAAAAGACGACGGCTAACCGGCTATAGGCGTCTCAACGAATGCTGAAGGCTGCCTGCGACCCCGCCTCGCGCCGGGTGCGCCAGATGGGCGGTGACATCCCTGAATGAGATGCGCGCTTTAGTTCGACGAGTGTTGCAACGCTGACGCGCAGGCAGTCGTACAGTTCCTCTGCGAGCGCCCAATTAACGCTGCCGTGGTGCAGCCTGCGCAACCTTTCCTCCTGGGCACGGACCAGTTCGATACCCCGCCGGATGCGGCGCTCGCGCGCTGAGGCGGCCCAAGCGCCCTCTTTATCGCCGGGGACCGCGAACGCGAGGCCGCCCAACTGATCTTCCGCGTTCGCCGTGCCGGCCAGAGGGCTATCCAACGCCCATTCTTCGTTTGCGACGGAGCGGGTGGCGAGCCCATCAAGCACGGCCAGCAGTTCAGAGGGGGCGAACGGTTTCCGCAGCATGGCTGCGACAGGGACTGCCGGGACGGCCGCACGCGCGGACATGAGCACCACTGGAAGCTGCTCGAATACCGGCATCGCACTGATTTGACGGGTCATTTCGATGCCATCCATCAACGGCATCGTCACGTCAGAAACGATGACGTGCGGTTCGCTGTCACGCGTGAGGCGCAAGGCTTCGCGTCCGTTCTTCGCGACGACTACTTCGTGGCCTGAAGCTTCGAGCACAGCTTTGAGGGCATCCCGCAAGTTCGCATCGTCGTCGACAAGTAGTATGCGAGTCATACAAGTTCGTCCGAACCCGACAGGTGCTTTACTGCATCGTCTGTTCCAGGTTCTCTGATTGCGCACTCGCGGGCAGCGACGCGGCGCATGAGACACAGCAGTGAACGACGCCATCTGTACTTTTTGCGCTGCTCGCAAAATATTCCTGCTTGCGGAGTGACGTGTACGTGCCTGCTTACTACGAGCAGAACGGAACGAAAATGCCCAGCGGACGCAAAGGGCAGAGGTTTAGTTAAGCGGTTGCAGGCTGGCCCAGGGTGGTCGGTGTTTCGCCGGATGACGCCTGTCAGCCAACGTTACACCATCGAAAAACGCGGAAAAGGCCGCAAAGGATTGTGGCCCGGCCGTATCGACGGACCAGGGCGGTGGCGTTACCTGCGCAGCACTTCACCTAGGTCCTCGAGCGACGGCGGCTTGACGAGATAGCAGTCAAATTCGTCGGCACCGCGTTCGGATGTCGTCCCGGCATAGCCGGTGAGTGCAACCAGACGGGTCGAGGTGCACTGTGGGCGTTGCCTCAGCAGACGGGCAAGCTCGTAACCGTCCATGTTGGGCATGTTGATGTCAATCAGAGCCACGTCCGGCGTGAAGGAATCAACCAGTGACAGGGCTTCCGGTCCATTCTGTGCGCGCTTCACCTCGTGACCGTCCAGCGTCAGCAGTATTGCGAGCGCTTCCGTCGCATCGGGGATATCGTCGACAAGCAGGATGCGGGCAGGCGGTATCCCGTGACTGGTGGACGCGGCGTGCTCAACCTGACTTCGACAGACTATGGGTAGCCGCACGATGACTTCCGTACCCTTGCCTTCGCCTTCGCTGTAGATCGCAATCTCGCCCAGGTGCGCACTCACCAGATGCCGGACCACAGACAGCCCCACGCCAAGGCCGCCTTCTGCGCGCATACGAACGCCAGGAGCCTGTGTAAACAGTTCGAAGATGTGTGGCAGCAGATCTGGCGCGATGCCCAGGCCGTTGTCGCGAACGATGATGACGACTTCCCTCGGCGTTGAGTCATGCTCAGGAATCGCGCCTGGGTCGGGCGCTTCAACGCGGAGAGTGATTTCACCGCCCGACGGCGTGTATTTGACGGCATTCCATAACAGGTTCGAAAAGACCTGCGTCAGGCGGCCCGCATCAGCGAACACCGTCAGCGGATACGGCGGCTGCTCCACGCGTAACCGATGCTGACGCTTTTGAGCTTCCTCCCGCACAGTGCCGACTGCATCCTTGATGATGTCACCGAGCAGGCCATACACGCGATGAACAGCGAGCTTGCCGGTCCTGATACGCGAGGCGTCCAGCAGGTCGCTCACGATGCGCTTCAGTTGTCCCACCTGCCGGTTGGCAACGGCGAGAGCGGATAGCACAACAGGACTGTTTGCCGCCAGCTTTTGCGCAGCCGCCAGTGCGCTGTCGACTGGGGCGAGCGGACCACGCAGTTCGTGACCCAGCATCGCGATGAAATTGTCCTTGTTGGATTCCGCTGCGGCGAGCGCGCGCCGTGCCGCCTCGGCTTCCGCGGCGCGTGCTTCGGCGTCAGCATTCGCCTGTCTGATGCTCAGTGCTGCGCACGTAAAATTCGCCAGGCTCGTCAGGATTCGGCGATGTTCGTGATCGAAGTGATGTGCCTCGTCATGTGACATCACCCATAGCGCGCCCCACGGCTCGGGTACGCCGGGAACGGGTACGACGAGCTCTTCGGTAATCTCCGGCTCGATGTCGGTCATGCAGGCGAACTGGCGCTTCGGGAAAGCGAACAGTTGCGGTGCGTCGAGTTCGAGTACCACGCCCGCAGGGCTGTCATCGGATGGAATGACATGGTCCACATATACTGCGCAACGGCCGGACACGGCGACCCAGCGAAACGGGGAAGGTTGCGTAGCATCGCGGTCTCGCAAGCTGATACCCGCGCTGCCGGCATCGCAAAGCGCGAGAGCCATATCGACCAGCGTCTGAAGCATGACGGTATCCGACGCACTCAGCGCTCTCGCCAACGTATGCAACGCCTTGTTTTCAGCCGCATAGTCGGGGGCACGGTGCGGCCGTGTGTCGAGTTTCCGGGTGGCAAGCATCTGCGCGCGCCGCGCGTCGCTCGCAGCACCTGAATGTGACAGCCTGGGCATGCCGTCCTCTATCGGAGAGAGCCAGTTCACATCACATTCTAGTTCGGCAATTCTGACCGGACTATTGGAAAAGAGGGTGTGCGGCAATGCAGATTACTCAGGCGCATCGCTTGGCGCCGGCAACACACGGGCTTTGCTTTCGGCCGCCAGGAACCAGACGGGCAGACCACTAAAGGGAATGGCCGGGACCGCGCTTTTGTCGGCGACCGACCTGTGAATCGCGCTGTCCGCCGACAACTTGCGACGTGGCGGGAAGCAATGCTGATGCGGCCGCCATTTCGAGGCTGACGAGGGCGGCAACGCTCGCGACAAGCGCCTCATACGACTGTTCTGCGAGGCTAACGTCGGTACCCCGCCTCCGGAGCAGGTCAACGCGCGCCGCCTGTTCATGAACGAGTTGCAATCCACGACAGACACGCGCCGCGCAACCTTCAGCGCTGGCGGATACGTCCCGTCCGGAAAACAATGCCTGGTCGCGCTGATGCTCTGGTTCGCGATACTGGGCTTCTACGGGTGTGTTGTCGGCGGGTGCCGCGACCTGAGATACAGATTGGAGCAACACGGTCGGGTCGAATGGCTTCTTCAATATGCGCTCCACGGGAACGCTGGCCTCGGTATCGACACCCGACATCAGGATAATCGGGACGCAGCAGAGTCGCGGGATAGCCTTCAACATTCGAACCATGTCCGGTCCGTCCAGAGCAGGCATGTGGATGTCGGAAACGATGAGCTCTGGAGTATCCGTTATGGCTACGCCCAATGCTTCGAGGCCGTTGCTTGCGACCACCACGTCGTGTCCCGCAGCTGTCATGAGCGCTACCAGGGCCTCTCGCAGATTGGCGTCGTCGTCGACTAACAGCACGCGGCTCATTACTGCGCTCTCCCTATGCGAGCAATACTTGCGAGCATCCGGCATTCCCATCGCCGATGGCCGGTCGCCTGGGGCGGTCATTCCCGTGCCCGTGCGCCCCAACAGGCGTCCGCGGTCTTTAGGGCGCTGCGTCAACTTCTCGCGATGGTTACAGGTACACCGACTGTCTTTTTGGGCTGAAGACGCTGCTTGCACTTCAGTGGGCGCGACCATTGCTATGGTGCTAGAGTCGCTCACTGTTTAAGGGGGAACGTATGAGACCTCTCAATCATGGGAACGGGTCTCGTATCGATGAAAGCCGCGGCAAGACCGTCGGTGCCATAGACAGACAGATGCCTGCCGTGATGCCGACGTCGACGTTCGCAGGCGTGAGCGTGATTTCTGTCGACGGCAACGACGTTGGACGGGTGCTGGAAATCATGGTGGATATGCGCGACGGTCGAATTGTCTATGTGGTGCTGGCCGAAGGAGAATTCCTGGGCACATGCCTCACACTCCGGGCTATTCCGTGGAGCGCATTAACGCTTGATATCGCCAATGAGTGTTTCCGTCTCGACATGAGTGCCCAACAAATCAGGGACGCACCAGCATTCGATGGCGACAATTGGCCGTCCATGGCGGATGCAGCGTGGGGCCAGCGGATGCACAAATACTACAATCGGCCGCCTTATTAACGGCAGAAGCACACTTGGAACGCTCTCGGAGGTCCGCGCACCAGCGTTCACTGGAGGCAACGGTGTAATCCGGTACCGATCTGTGAAATGCCACATCAAGCCGGCTTTGCGAGGCGTTTTGGAACCGTAGTTCTGTATCAGGTAGCGTCGCCCATCGTCTGATGAAACATGCCGGCAATCGACGGTCCAGGCGGCTCGCGATGGCGCGGCACCGACCCGCTGAACGACCCGCAGCGTGAGCGAGAGCGGCGTGTGCGGACGCAAGGGGCACTGAGCCAACGCCGTTTTTAAATGACTAGCGGTTGACGGCTGGGTCACGGGAGCACGGCACATGAGCATTGTCCGGAAAATGCGCACGATACGTGTCGCGTTCCTTCTCTCGGCGCTCTGCGCAGCCTGTGCGACTCCACATCCGCCACCGGGCGCCAGGCTTTACGCCCGGGAATATCCCGGCACGGCACAGGACCATGGCGTCACCGACAAAGTCGAGTTCTTCGGCGTGGGCTTCTCGGCCAACCGTCCGGTCGTCCTCCGCGTCGCCGACCTGCCAGGCCGCACGAAGGACATCGGCGTCCCGGGCACGCCGCCGGCGGACCAGTACGGCTTCGTTGATTTCTATTACGAGCTACCGTGTCTCTACCGACGCGGCGACCTGCCGACGGTCGGACGGCCCATCCGCGTGCTCGCGACCGACGCGGCTGGCTGGACCGTCTATTCAGACTCGCTGACCGCGCAGAGCTTCGCGTGTGATGTGCCGCCACCGGACGCTGCCCGAAACGTCGCGCCGGCGAAATGAGCGTGCCTAAGCCACTGTGAGAGCACTGCGACCTGGCAAGCTCCGTCGTCCAATCAACTCCATCTCTGCGGATGAGCGTCGAAGCATATCCGGCCGAAGCGAGCGAAGGCATGGCAGAGCTTGATGGCTGCGCTTTAGCTCAACGCACGGCGCACAGACGACAGGTGATGCGCCAGAACAGATACAAGGTGGCGGAGGTTGCCAGTGAATCCCGTCGGGCTCGGCAAAAAAAAGCCGGTCTCGTGACCGGCTGCAAAACGCTCACGTTGGAAACTTGCAGACGACTTTCGCAGCCGTCGCTATCGGCAATGTATCAGGCTGCGGCTTTCAGAGTGCCATGCGGGTCGATGACGAATTTCTTGGGAACACCCGAATCGAATTCCGCGTAACCGCTGGGCGCCTGGTCGAGTTCGATGACGGTCACGTTGACGACCTCAGCGATATTCAACCGGTCCCATAGAATCGCCTGCATCAGATTCTTGTTGTACTTCATCACCGGGGTCTGGCCGGTGAAGAAAGAGTGCGACTTCGCCCAGCCCAGACCGAAACGCACCGACAGGCTACCATGCTTCGCGGCGGAATCGGCAGCGCCGGGATCGTCGGTCACATACAGGCCCGGGATACCGATCTTGCCAGCGGCCCGCGTGATTTCCATCAGCGAGTTCAGTACGGTGGCAGGTGCCTCGATCTGCGAACCCGAGTGACCATGCCCGCGTGCTTCGAATCCGACGCAGTCGATGGCGCAGTCCACTTCCGGCTCGCCAAGCAGATTGGCAATCTGTTCGGCGAGCGAGGCATCTTCTGAAAGATCGACGGTTTCGAAGCCGACGCGGCGTGCGTGTTCGAGCCGCGTTGGATTGACGTCGCCAACGATGGTGACGGCCGCGCCAAGCAGTCGCGCGGACGCTGCGGCGGCGAGCCCGACTGGGCCTGCACCCGCGACATAAACCGTCGAGCCGGGTCCGACGCCCGCTGTCACCGCACCATGGTAGCCGGTCGGCAGAATGTCCGATAAACAGGTGAGGTCGCGAATCTTCTCCAGGGCACGGTCGCGGTCCGGGAACTTCAGGAGGTTGAAGTCCGCGTACGGCACCATCACGTACTCGGCCTGGCCGCCAATCCACCCGCCCATATCGACGTAGCCATAGGCCCCCCCTGCACGCGCGGGATTCACGTTGAGGCAGACGCCGGTGTTTTGAGCCTTGCACATCGGGCAGCGGCCGCAAGCCACGTTGAACGGGACGGAGACCAGGTCGCCTTTCTGCAACGTCATGACGTCGGAGCCGACTTCAATCACTTCACCAGTTATCTCGTGACCGAGGACGAGCCCCGCGGGCGCCGTTGTCCTGCCTCGAACCATGTGCTGGTCGGAGCCGCAAATGTTCGTGGCGACGACTCTGAGGATGACGCCGTGATTCGCTTTGCGACCAGCGGGGTCTACCAACTCCGGAAATGCGATGCTACGAACCTCGACTTTCCCTGGTCCAACGTAAACGACTCCGCGATTGCCTGACATGCTGTCTCCTGATGTGATGTGCAGATGGAACGCGGATGCGCCCCTGTTCGAAGAGCGTCACAGCCAGTCGGTCTCGAAGCTGCAATCGGTGAGAGAGACGCAACCGTTCTCGGTGAGCACCACCTGCTGCTCGAGCTTCACGCCCTGAGTACCGCCTTCCGCGCCGATATAGCTTTCGACGCACACCGTCATGCCAACTTCGAACAGGCCGTCGTAACCCGCGCTTTCCCAGTCGACCTGGTGCGCAATCGACGGATACTCATCGACCATCCCGATGCCGTGGGCAAGACAGCAATACCGGTTCTTGATGTACTGCTCCGGAATCTTCCATGCCTTTTCCGAGAACTCACGGAATGTCATGCCCGGACGCAGAACGTCCATATTGAAGTGGACCTGCGCGTATGCAAGTTCGTACAGCTTGCGTTGTTCGTCGGAAGGACGGCCGTCACCGACCAGCCAGGTGCGCGAGATATCCGAGCAGTAACCGTTCGGCCCAACCATGTCCGTGTCGAACGCCAGCAGGTCGCCGGCCTGCAATACACGGCTGGAGGATTCGTGCATCCAGGGATTGGTTCGGTCACCGGAGGCGAGCAGCCTGGTTTCAATCCACTCGCCACCGTTCCGGATGTTTTCATAGTGAAGGTTTGCCCAGATATCGTTCTCGGTGAGTCCCGGACGAAGCTCGTGTCGCATGCGCTCGATTCCCTTTTCGGCCGTGCGTAAAGATTCGCCGATTAGAACCAGCTCGCCAGGCGACTTGATCAAGCGGGCGGTCTCCATCAGGGCCTGGCCGTCCAGCAGGGTTATACCGTGCTTCTCCAGACAGGCCGTGCCGAACGGGTCGAGCCGGTCCACTGCCAACAGACCGTCGCCTGGAGCGTGTTTCCGGAACACATCGACTATCTCGGCGGCCCAGGCTTCAGCGCGGCGTTCGGCTCCATGGCCTGCATTGAAGAACGTCCAGCTGAGCGCGCCGCGCAGTTCGACGTTCAGGTCCAGCCCGTCCCATACATGCTCGCTGCTGTGAAACTCCCACGCGACGATGCGACCGTCAGCGAAGACCATGACGTATCTCGCGGGATTGCGGCCCGCCCAGACCTGCATGTTCGACGTGTCGGTCGCGTATCGGATGTTCACCGGGTCGTAGAGCAGAATGGCCGGACATTTGTGCTTGCGCAATTGCTCCTGTACGCGAGCGAGTCGATAAGACCGTACATCGCGGAGCACGCTTTCCTTTCCGCCGGATTCGACTGTGGTACCTGCATCGAAGAGCTGGTCATCCGTCATTCTTTGCTGCTCCTGACATTATCGTGAGTGCGGGGTTGCACGAAGTAACGGGCGGCCCAGGCGGTCGGTTTTTAGGCCGCCGCGCAGTATCCAATGCTGTTTTCGTTTGGCAAAAGAGATGCGAGTGACAGTCAAAGCTCCAGCACCAGGTCAGATGTCGGCCGGCTGCAGCAGAGCAGGCGGAATCCTTTCTGAACTTCTCTATCGCGAATCCCACCTTTGTGATTCATGTCGACTGTGCCTTCGAGCACCTTGGTCTTGCAGGTACCGCATATCCCCTGGCTGCAAGACGACGGGATTGCAACTCCGGCTTTTCTTGCAGCGGAGAGTACTGTCTCCGAAGCACACATCGTGAATGTCTTCGAAGAGCGCGAAAGCTTCACGGTGAAGGTTTCCTGAGCGGCGTCGTTCTCCGGTGCTGCGGCTTCCGGCACAACGGCAGCGGCGAAATCGAAGCTTTCCTGGTGGTAGCGCGCCGGGTCGAGCCCACCCTGATGAAGCAATGCCCGCACGGCGGTCATGTAGCCAGCCGGACCGCACGTGAACACTTCGCGCTCGGCATAGTCGGGCACCCATTCGGACAGGAGTTCCAGGCTGAGTCGACCCGTCGGTTCCGACCAACCTGCTTCATCCCCGATGCCTTCGCACAGAAAGAACGTGCGAAGCCGGGGAGACAGCTCGGCGAGCCGTTGCAGCTCTTTCCGGAAAACGATATCTGCAGGCGTCCTGGCGCTATGAACGAACACGATGTCCCGGTCCAGTCCGAGGTCGATGCTCGCACGTGTCATCGACATCAGCGGCGTAACCCCTGAGCCAGCCGACAGGTATAACGACTTCGCGGCGGGAGCAGTTGTCGGGGTGAAGCTTCCCGATGGGCCGTACGCGCGCAACTGGCTTCCGGGCCTCATGTTGTCGTGAAGCCAGTTCGACATGATGCCGCCCGGCACTCGCTTCACAGTGATGGACAACAGGAAGGGGCGCGTAGGCGGAGAAGAAATCGTGTAGCAGCGCTCGACCGCCTGGCCTTGTACGTTCGCCGAGACAGTCATGAATTGACCCGGTTCGAAACGCACGGGTGAACCATCGCCCACACGGAATTCAAAGCTCTTGACGTCGTGGGTTTCGTCAACCACACGACAGCATGTCAAAGTTTGCTGCTCGCTACTCGCCCAAAGCTTTCCGCCACTTTCCCATGTACTGGCGTTGGACAGTCTGTCTTCGGCTTCCACCGCAGGATCGAACATTCTTTCTACCGGGTTCATAGCATCAAATCTGTTGGGACACCTTGCGCTCATTCGGCTGCCTGTCAGCGCGTGAACTGCTCAAGTGCGTTGTCGTCAATCGTGAAGGCGGGGTGCCGCTCAGCATCGCTGCCGGGCTCGATGCTTCCGCTGTTGCTTCTCTTCGATCGGACTGCCTTCGCTGTGCACTGAGTATTGGTGTGCGATAAATGAGCGTCAATGCGCTTTATTTTCGCCGCGCTATTACATTAAGTTATGCGTCGCGTGGAGGCACTGTCGGCGCGACCAGCAACAGGACGGCAGCATCCGTATCAGGTATCAGATGGATTCAATTCGCTCAGGTCCTCACCGTCGAGGAGTAGACGCAGCGCTTCGGGCAGCCGGTCCAGGTCGGCTTCTCTGCACTCTTTGGAGGTAATGCCAACGGCGCGCTTGAACTTCGTCCCATGTGAGACGCATCTGTGAATCCGGCACCGCACGGCCGCAGGAAGATCCGCTATGCCGACGAGGCGTTCGAGCGCTACAGCGAAAAACTGCGCGCGATGCAGCAGCAACCGGCGATGCTTGAGGCTTCGGAAGACGTCGATGCGGCCGATGCGGTCGATGCGGTCGATGCGGTCGATGCGCTCGATGCGCTCGATGCCGTCGATCAGGAAGCGGACGCTGCGCATTGACGCGCGGCGCGGCGGTTTATCGTCGCTATCCCTCGGCTAGCTGAGTCGGCCATACGAAAAAATCCCCGGCTGGTTGCATGACCAGCCGGGGATTTTTCGCATCGACAGGGACTAAACGAAGCGGCTTATTGCGAAGGGGACTTGTCGGGCGAGGGCGAAGGCGAAGGCGAGGGCGACGCGTCCGGCTGCTTTGCAGGGGGAGCCGCGCCTTGCCCCGGCGCTGCCCCCGACGGGTTCGACATCGAAGGCGCGGGCGTGCCGCCGGTGGGCGCCGTCGTCGAGGCGGGTGCCGGCGCGGACGTGTCGCCCGGATCTTCGTAGTTCGGCAGGCCGTCGTCATTGGCGGGCGGCGTCCGCTTTGCCCCGCCTGCGCCCGACGCGCCTTCCGGCGGCGCGGCGCCCGGCTCCTCGTAGTTCGGCAAGCCCGCGGGCGCCGCACCCGGAACAGTCGACGGCGCCACGCCCGATGCCCCCGAAGGCGCTTCCGCGCCCGAATCCTCGGGCTCGCTATAGTTCGGCAGATTCGAAGCGGGCGCACCGGCGCTGCGCAGCAACGAGCGGCGCTGCTGCGTGTAGGCGTCGCGGACGAACGAATACTTGTCGAGCGCGGCCTGTTCCAGCAGCGTCGTCGCGCCGAGCAGATCCGAACGCACGCTGACGAACTGCAGGAAGTACAGCGGGTACTTGTACTCCGCGTCGAGATACGTCATCGGATTCGCGCGGAAATCGACGAAATAGCCGAGGCCGTCACGGAACGAACTCGGCCCGAAGAGCGGCAGCACCAGATACGGGCCCGACGGCACGCCCCAGCGTCCGAGCGTCAGGCCGAAGTCCTGCTTGTGCTTCGGCAGGCCGGCAGGCGTCGCGAAATCGATCAGGCCGCCGATGCCGAACGTCGAGTTCATCGCAAAGCGCATCAGGCTTTCCGTTGCATCCTTGATGTGCAATTGCAGAAGGCTGTTGGCGAAGTTATCCAGATCGCCGAGGTTCGAGAAGAAGTTGCTGATCGCCTGGCGCAGCGGCTGTGGCGTGACCTTCTGATAGCCCTTCGCGATCGGCACGGCGACGGTGCGATCGAGTGCATCGTTGAACGTGAAAATCGCGCGGTTCATCGGCTCGAGCGGGTCCCCGGGCTTCCGGTCCGGTCCCGTTGCACACCCCGTCGCAAAACTCGCGGCGGCCAGCGCCAGCGCGGCTGTTCGCATCTTCATGCGGCTCTATCCTTGTTGTTTCTTCAGTGCGCGGCGAGCGCGCGGTTTGCCCATCAATACCGGCTGAAATACCACAGCGCCCGTCAGCGTGCAGACAAGGGACAGCGCAAGCAGCCGTCCCATGCTCGATGTGCCTGGATGGTGCGACAGCCACAGACTGCCGAACGCCGTCGCCGTGGTCGCCGCGCTGAACAGCACGGCATGCGTGAGACTCGATTGCAGCAGGCCCGTCTGTCCCCGGCGCCATGCCATCACGAAATAGATCTTGAACGCCACGCCGACGCCGAGCATCAGCGGCAACGCGATGATATTCGCGAAGTTCAGCGGCATGTCAAAGGCGACGCATAACTCCAGCGTGACGATAGCCGACACCAGCAGCGGCACGAGCGTGCGCAGCACGTCGCCGAACCGGCGCAGCGTGAGCCATAGCAGCACGGTGATCGACAGGATGGCCCACGCGGCTGCCTGCAGGAACGCCGTGATGATCACGTTCGCCGAATGCAGGATCGAGATCGGCCCGCCGATTGCACCGGGCTCCGCCGTCTTCACGGCCTTCGCGAAGTTGCGCAGCATCACGTCGTCGCCGGGATCGGTGCCGGGCGGCACCTTCGGCGAAATCTCGACGAGCGCCTGGCCCGTCTTCGACACCCAGCTGTCCGCGATGTCCTTCGGCACGTTCTCGCGCGTGATTTCCGACGGCTGCAGCAAGGTCGTCAGCTGGTTCAGCGAGATCTTCAGCGGCACCGACATCGCGCGTTCAGCGCGGTCGCGCGTCGAGACGTCGGCGTTCGCGAGCTTCATCAGCGTATCCGACAGATGCTTCGCTTCGGCCGCGCCGGGGCCGGGATGATCCTCGGAGGCGAGCGCGAGCTGGTTTGCGCAGCGTTTCAACGCGGCGACGCGCACGGCATCCGTGGCGGGCGGCGCGGGCTTTTGCGTGAGCGCGGGCAACAGCTGCTGGGCGGCCGCCGAAATCAGCGCGAGCTTTTGCGGCTGGTCGGGCGGAATGTACGTGGAAAGCGTCGTCGTGCGGCCGACTTGCGGCAGCTTCGAGAGCCGCGCGGCGATCGCGTCGGCGGCCGCCAGCGAAGGCGCGAGCGCGCGCACGTTGTTGACGGCGGCTTCGGGCGCGTCGTTGAGCGAGATCAGCGTCGCCATCGACTCCGTGTTCGGGTCCTTGAGATGCAGCGGATTGAAGTCGAAGCGCAGATGCAGCAGCAGCGGCGATGCACCGATGATCGCCACGGCCGTCGCGATCAATACGGGCGTGCGGTTGCGGTCGAGAAAGTCGTCGACGGGGGCGAGGAACTTGAAGCCCGGCGACTCGGGCTCGCCCGGCGGATTGAGCACCTTGATGAGCGCGGGCAGCAGCGTCATGTTGGTCACGTACGCGACGAACATGCCGACGCCCGCGATCTTGCCCAGCTCCGACACGCCGCGATAGGCCGTCGGCAGGAACGAAAAGAAGCTCTCGGCGACGGCGACGGCGGCGAGGGTCAACGGCACGCCGATGCTGTAAGCGGTGTGAATGAGCGCCGCCGCGAGCCGGTCGTCGCGATTGCGCTCCTCGCGATACTTCACGCCGAACTGCACGCCGAAATCGACGCCAAGCCCGACGAACAGCACCATGAACGCGACGGAAATCATGTTCAGCGCGTCGACCATCATCAGGCCGAGCGCGGCCGTGATCGCGAGGCCCACGAACAGCGTGACGAACACGGCGAAGATCAGGCGTCCCGAGCGCAGCGCGAGCCACAGAATGCCGAGCACGACGAAGAACGTCGCAATGCCGTTGATCTCCGCGCCGTCCTGCACCGATGCGAACTCCTCATCGGCGAGCGGCTGTTCGCCCGTCAGCCGGATGTGCGCGCCGTACTGCGTATTGAGATCGAGCGATGCAGCCGTCTTGCGAATCTCTTCCGACGCATGCGCGCCCGCTTGCAGCGCCGCGTAGTTGACGACGGGCTGTACCACGATGAACGCGCGCGCGGGCACCTTCGCCGCGTCCTTGTCGACGAGCGCGCGCCACGAGAATACGGCGGGCTCGTTGGCGAGCACGTGATCGATCACGGTCGCGCTGCGCGACAGCAGGTTCCTCATGTCGGCGAGCTTCACCTGGCCGATCTGCAGCGGCAGCAGCAGGCTCGTTGTCAGCGTCCCTGCAAGACCCGTCAGACTCGGATCGTGCGCGAGCGAGTTGATGAGGGGACGTGCCTTGACGAGTTGCCCGGTCGTCGATTGCACTTCGCTGACGGAAGGAAACAGCAAGCCGTTCTTTTCGAAGAACGGTCCGCTGCCCGGTTGCGATACCGAGACGAACTCCTTCGTTTCCTTTTGCAGTTCCGTGGCGAGCGTGTTGGCGGCGGCGTTCGCGTATTCGGGCGCGCCCGCCTCGACGACGACGAGCAGCGTTTGTCCGCGATCGGGGAAGGCTTTGTCGATCTGCTTTTCCAGCGCGGACCATTGCGCATCGTTCTCAACGAGACGGCTGGTGTCGGTATTGATCTTGAAGTGATGAACGACGTAAATGGCGCTCAGCACGGCGAGTACGAGCGACAGCCCGATGACCTGCAGCGGACGGCGCACCGACCAGACAACGAGGCGAACGATTGAGGACTTCAGCATGTACGCGAGCGGGACCTAGTCAGATTGGTGTTATTGGCCGAGGGCACAAGTATACCGACGCGGCCGACGCAAGGTCGCGTAAGCGAACGCAGTGCGGACCGTCAAAGCCGGTATACTGGCCCGTACCCCCGCGGCGGAAGCGGCCTGTTCCGCGCGGGGTCATTCTTTTAACTGTCCCGATGAGCGTATGAAACGTTATATCTCTGCTTTTCTGGCAGCCGCCGTGGTTTCCACCGCGGCTTTCGCACAAAGCGCGCCTGATGCGATCGTGAAGAGCGCGGTCGAAGGCACGGTCAATGCGATGAAGGCCGACCCGCAGGCACGCGGTGGCGACATGAAGAAGATCACGCAAGTAGTCGAGTCGCATTTCGTGCCCGCGACGAACTTTCAGCGCACGACGCGCATCGCAGTCGGTAAAGCCTGGAGCACCGCGACGCCCGAACAGCAAAAACAACTGTATGAGCAATTCACGAAGCTGCTCGTCGGTACTTATGCCGCATCGCTGTCGCAACTGCGCGATCAGGACGTGAAGTTCCGCTTCCAGCCGGCGAACGCGTCGGCCGATGCAAAAGACACCGTCGTTCAGTCCCACGTGCTGAGCAACGGCGGCGACGATTCGATCGACTACCGCCTGGAAAAAACGGCGAACGGGTGGAAGATTTACGACATCAACATGATGGGCGCGTGGCTGATCCAGGTGTATCAGACGCAGTTCCAGGAGCAGCTGTCGAAGGGCGGCATCGACGGTCTGATCAAGTTTCTCACGCAGCACAATGCACGGAGCGCCGGCTGACGGCAGACTCGATCGCGTAGCTTCGCGCGTCACATAAGGCACAAACAGCAAGGCACAAACAGAAAGAGCGCAACGGTTTGAACCGTTGCGCTCTTTTTCATTCGGCCTGGATCAGCTTCAGTTCAACGCGGCTGCCGAGGTCTGCACCTTCTTGCCAGTGCCGGCGCGCTTGATCTCGTCGAGCTTGATCTCGACGTGACGCGAGAACACGTATTCGGCGGGACGCTGCCTGTCGAGCGGAATGTCCTTCGCGAATTCGCCCGTCGTCCGCGCGCCAGTCAGGCTGACCTTGAACGCCTTCAGCGGATGCGAGACCGTATCCATCACGGCCGTCGCTTCGAAGCCGCAATGGACCATGCAGTCCGCGCACTTCTCGTAGTTGCCCGTGCCGTACTTGTCCCAGTCGGTGGTTTCCATCAGCTCCTTGAAGGTCTTCACGTAACCTTCGCCGACCAGATAGCACGGCTTCTGCCAGCCGAACACGGTGCGCGCCGGGTTGCCCCACGGCGTGCATTCGTACGTCTGGTTGCCGGCCAGGAAGTCGAGGAACAGGCTCGACTGGCTGAACGACCACTTCTTGCCGTTGTCGCCGCGCTTGAAGATTTCGCGGAACAGCTGCTTGGTCTTTTCGCGGTTCAGGAAGTGCTGCTGGTCGGGCGCGCGCTCATACGCATAGCCCGGCGACACCGTGATGCCGTCCACACCCATCGGGCCGACCGTGTCGAAGAACGCGGCGACGCGTTCCGGCACGGCGTCGTTGAACAGCGTGCAGTTGATGTTCACGCGGAAGCCGCGGCGCTTGGCTTCCTTGATGGCCGCGACGGCCTTGTCGTACGTGCCGTCCTGCGAGACCGAGTGGTCGTGCATTTCGCGGTCGCCATCCAGGTGCACCGACCAGACGAAGTACGGATTCGGCTCGTAGTCGTCCATCTTCTTTTCCATCAGCAGCGCGTTCGTGCACAGGTACACGAACTTCTTGCGCGCCATGATGCCCTTGACGATCTCCGGCATCTCCTTGTGCAGGAGCGGCTCGCCGCCCGCGATTGAGACGACGGGTGCGCCGCATTCGTCGACGGCTTCGAGGCATTCGGCCAGCGACAGACGTTGGTTGAGGATGGGATCGGGGTAATCGATCTTGCCGCAGCCGTTGCACGCGAGGTTGCAGCGGAACAGCGGCTCGAGCATCAGCGCGAGCGGATAGCGCTTGTTGCCCTTCAGGTGCTGACGCATGATGTACGCGCCAACCCGGACTTTTTGCAGCATCGGAATAGACAAATCGTCCTCCTTTAAACTTCGCGTGCAGCGAGTGGTTGCGTCAGTTTCGACGGCAACTTGAATTCAACTTTTTCTTCACGTCCCGCCATCGTCGTCACGTCGACGGGGCCCAGTGTGCGAAGCGCATCAATGACGTTCTCGACCATTTCTTCCGGCGCCGACGCGCCCGCCGTCAGGCCGACCGTTCCGACGCCTGCGAACCATTCCGGCTTGAGCTCGGAACCGTCGGCGACGAGGTAGCTGGGCACGCCCGATTCGCTGCCGATTTCGCGCAGGCGGTTCGAATTCGAGCTGTTCGTTGCGCCCACCACCAGCAACACGTCCACCTGCGAGCTGAGCTCGCGCACGGCGGCCTGGCGGTTTTGCGTCGCGTAGCAGATATCGCGCGTATCGGGACCGACGATATCCGGGAAACGGCGCTTCAACGCATCGATGATGCCGCGCGTGTCGTCCACCGAAAGCGTAGTCTGCGTGACGTAGGCAAGCGCCGTATCGACAGGCAGCTCCAGCTTTGCGACGTCGGCTTCGCTTTGCACCAGCAGCACAGGCCCCGGAATCTGGCCGATCGTGCCTTCCACTTCGGGATGGCCCGCGTGGCCGATCAGGATCAGCGTGCGGCCCGCCGCAACATATTGCCGTCCTTGCACATGCACCTTGGTCACGAGCGGGCAGGTGGCGTCCAGCACATCCAGACCACGCGCTTGCGCGTCACGTTCTACGCTTTGAGCAACACCGTGGGCACTGAAAATCGCAACCGCGCCCTGCGGCACTTCATCGAGCTCTTCGACGAAACGCGCGCCTTTGCGGCGAAGATTATCGACCACGTGCCTGTTGTGGACGATCTCGTGACGCACATAAACAGGTGCGCCATGTTGCTGCAAAGCGCGATCGACAATCTCGATCGCCCTCACGACTCCCGCACAAAAGCCGCGGGGTTGGGCAAGGATGACTCGCATAGGCTGGCGAACTCCGACTGACGCGGGTTTCCGGCCAGATCGGTAAAAAGGACCTGTTCGCCGCGTCTGTATAGTTAATTGTCTTAAATCCGACGAAAGTCGATACTCGAGACCAAACGCGCATTCTAACGCTATCGCCGTTTGTTTGCTTTTTTGACGCTTTGTACTGTGGCGTTTCGCGTGGCAAAAATGACTCGCTGCACCAGATGGCGTGAACCCTTAAACTAGCGGGCCTCGCGGCGCGAGGCGCACGCAGCGCAACATTTGCGCGCAGGTTTTGAATTTTCTGCGACATCTCTACCAGATGGCGCATTCTTGAACGTATCGAACAAGCCAGCTATCACATATTCGGTGGCTGGCCAGCGCTCGTTTTCCACGATTGGCGCGTCGTCGCGGCGGGTGTTGCCGCGCGCGTCCGCAACCGCGCATCGCAGCGCGGCTTCCAAAGAGGGGCAATGCATGATTGCGGCGGTTCTGTTTCTGTTGGCGTGTCTCTCGCTCCTGATCTGGTGTGTGCTGCTGTTCGCGCGCGGCGGCTTCTGGCGCGCGCATCCTGCCGCGCCGCTCGCGCCCGGCACGCGCGATACGTGGCCTGGCGTCGCAGCCGTGGTGCCGGCGCGCAACGAGGCGGACGTGATCGCGCGGGCTGTCACGTCGTTGCTCGCGCAGGACTATCCGGGCGAGTTTCATGTGATCGTCGTCGATGACCATAGCACCGACGGCACCGCCGACGCCGCCCGTGCCGCCGCGCTCGCGCTCAGGTGTCCGGACCGGCTGACGGTGATCGGCGCGAAGCCGCTGCCGACAGGCTGGTCGGGCAAGGTATGGGCGCAGTCGCAGGGCATCGAGGCCGTGCGGACGCTCGGCTACGTGCCCGAGTATCTGCTGCTCACCGACGCCGACATCGGCCATCCCGACGACGCGCTCACGCAACTCGTGATGCGCGCCGACGCAGAAAAGCGCGATCTCGTCTCGCTGATGGTCCGCCTGCGCTGCGATTCGTTCTGGGAAAAGGCGCTGATTCCCGCCTTCGTGTTCTTCTTCGCGAAGCTCTACCCGTTCTCGTGGGTCAACAATCCGCGCAATCGCACGGCCGGGGCGGCGGGCGGCTGCATGCTGGTACGCCGCACGGCGCTGGAAGAAGCGGGCGGCATCGAATCGATTCGCGCGGAACTGATCGACGATTGCAGCCTCGCCGCGCGCATCAAGCATCGCGGCGAGGGGCGTCACCCGATCCGTCTGGACGTGGCGGCGCATAGCGTGTCGCTGCGCCCTTACGACAGCTGGCGCGAGATCTGGAACATGATCGCGCGCACCGCATTTACGCAGCTGCGCTATTCGGCGTGGCTGCTCGCGGGCACGCTGCTCGGCATGACGATCATTTATCTGGTGCCGCCCGTCGTCGCCATCGTGCTCGGACCGAAGGGCTGGCCCGCCTGGCTCGCGTGGGCGGCGATGTGCTGCGCGTATGCGCCGATGCTGCGCTACTACAACCGCTCGCCGCTGTGGGCGCCGTTCCTGCCGCTCGTCGCGCTGTTCTATGTCAGCGCGACGTTCGGCTCCGCCGTGCGCTACTGGCGCGGCAAGGGCGGCCAGTGGAAGGCGCGCGTGCAGGCGCCCGCCGGGTCGAATCAATGAGACGGCTCGTCTGCCTGATCGTGCTGTCGCTGGGCCTCATGCAGGCCGCGCTGGCGGACGACCAGACCGGCCACGACCACATGTCCGCGTATCTGCGTCAGAAATTCGGCCTCGCAAAGGAGAAGGCCGAGCAGATCTCGAACGCAGTGCGCGCCGCATCGGAAAAGTATGCGCTCCCGCCCGCACTGATTCTGGCGATCATCTCGATCGAATCGCGCTTCAAGGAAAAGGCCAAGGGCGGCAACGGCGCGACGGGGCTGATGCAGGTCGTGCCCGGCGCGCACAGGCGGATGCTGAAAGACGTGAAGGATCTGACCGATCCGGAGACCAACATCGAAGTTGGCTCGGCGATTCTGTACGGCTACGTGAAATCGGCGGGCGGCGATATGAATGCCGCGTTGAAGAGCTATGGCGGGTCGCAGGCGTACGCGGAGAAGGTCAATGGCCGCGTGAAGACGTTCGCGGACGTGCTGGACGCCGAGGCGGCCGCGGCATCGGGCGCGGACCAGCCGCTGCCGTCGCGCGACGGCGGCTGTGATGCGCGCTGGACGTCGCTGTGTATCGGGCCCGTCGTCTATGTGAGCCCCGTGGACGATGCCGCCGACAAGCCCAGCGTTTCGCAGCGCGCATCCAGCCTGCTCAATTCACTGCTGCCGCATTCGCACTGAACGGGCGCGACGAAACGAAGCGCGCGGCCGACGGATCGACGAGCCGCCGCGCGCATCACTTCTGCGTGAGCATCATGTACATCTGGATGACCATGTCCGGCGAGAACTGGAACGGCACCCAGCCGTGACCCGTGTGACGCAGCACCAGCAGACGGTCGCCGTTCGATTGTTTCTGCACGGCCATCACCGGATTCTTCGTCGAGACGAAACGCCAGCCGGCGGGCAGATTCGGCGGGACTTCGGGCTCCATCGACGCGCGCGCGTTCGACAGTTCCTCGACCAGCTGACCGACCTGCGACGGATGCAGCGTGACCGACTTGCCGCCGATCGTCATCGTGATTTCGTTCTGGCTCGGACGTTCGATATGCAGCGTCGGCTTTTCGTCGGCAGCCGCTGCATCGGCTTCCCGCGGCTCGTCGGCTCGTGCTTCAGCCGCAGTTTCCGAAGTCTGCGAAGTTTGCGCGGTTTCGATGGGCGCTTCGACGGCGGCGGCCGCTGCTTCGACGGCGGAAGAGGCGGCCTCGACCTGTTGCCGGGACGTCGTGAAAGCCTGAATCAGCTGATCGACGCCCGTTTCGAGCGCGCCAATCTGTTCGTGAAGGTTCATGCGTAGTTCTCTGGTAAGACCCGCGATTTTACCTTCTGCGCGCCGACGTTAAACTTCGTGTCGGCATCGAGTTGTAACAAAGCGTACGTGCAGATCGCCGCGTCTGCATCACGTCTTCAGATAACCCGCGTCGCGGAACCAGTCGAGCGCATCGCGCAGTCCCTCGCGATACGGCCGCGCGCGATAGCCGAGTTCGCGCTCGGCTTTCGCGGACGTGAAGTACATCTTGTTCTTCGACATCTTCAATCCGTCGACGGTCACGAACGGCTCGCGCTTCGTGAACTTCGCGACGGCTTCCGCGCCCATCGCGAGCGGATACAGCGGCCAGCGCGGCAACGCGATGGTCGGCGGCTTGCGCCCGACGATGCCTGCGATATCGGCGAGCATCTGTTGCAGCGGCAGATTCTCGCCGCCGAGGATATAGCGTTCGCCGATCTTGCCGCGTTCGAGCGCAAGGAAATGGCCCATCGCGACGTCATCGACGTGCACGAGGTTCAGCCCCGTATCGACGAACGCGGGAATCTTGCCGAGCGCCGCTTCGACGATGATGCGGCCTGTCGGCGTCGGCTTCACGTCGCGCGGGCCGATGGGCGTCGACGGATTGACGATGACGGCGGGCAGCCCGTCGTTCGCGATCATCCGTTCGACCGCGCGCTCTGCGCGCACCTTGCTGCGCTTGTACACGCCGATCGCCTGCTGCGGCGTCATCGGCGAGGTTTCGTCGACCGACTGGCCCGAGCTCGTCACCTTTAGCGTCGCGACGCTGCTGGTGTACACGATGCGCTCGACGCCTTCTTTCAGCGCGGCGCGCATCGTCGCTTCCGTGCCTTCCAGATTCGAGCGTTCGATTTCATTCGGGTCGGGCGCCCACAGCCGATAATCCGCCGCGACGTGCAGCAGATAGCGCGCGCCGCGCAGCGCCGCGCGCATCGACGCTTCGTCCCGCATGTCGCCGACGGCGATCTCCGCGTCGAGCGATTCGACGTTGCGGCGCGGACTCGTCGGACGCACGAGCACGCGCACCGCGAAGCCCTTTTGCTGCGCGATGCGCGCGACAGCCGAGCCGACGAAACCGGATGCGCCGGTGACGAGTACGAGATCGCGAGTCTGATCGGTCATTGCCTGCTGGTTCCCTTTTGCCGTTTTCTCTGTTGTTGCCCGAATGGCTGCGCGAATGGCGTATCGCAGAGGTCGGATTGTACGTGTTGCGCTTGAAGGACTGTCGATGGCGCGCGTCGTGCTCGCGTGCCCGTCAGCAAGCAAAGCCCACGCGGCGCGACTAGAATGCCCGCGTGAACGCATGGAAACGCATAAGGAGGTGAGAGCATGTCCGGCACGGATCTCGATTCGCGGCTCGAAACGTATTACGTGCGCGTGCGCGGCATGGTGCAGGGCGTTGGTTTTCGTCACGCGACTGTGCGCCAGGCGCATGCGCTAGGTATCCGCGGATGGGTGGCGAACCTGGAGGACGGTTCCGTCGAAGCGATGCTGCAAGGGCCGGCAAATCAGGTCGACCGGATGCTGTCATGGCTGCGTCACGGGCCGCCGGCGGCGCGCGTCACGGAAGTGACAGGCGAAGAGCGCGCGAGCGACAAGCGTTTCGAACGCTTCGAGCAGCACTGACGCGTACGAAGCACGCGAATCACTTGAATGAATGAAGCAGAAAAAAGCGCGCGGCACCGCGCGCTTTTTCATGCTGACGTATCAGCGCGCCACCAGCAGGCTCTCTGCAAACCCCCAGTCGCGCTCGATCCATTGATGGCTGCACACGAAGCCCGCGTCGTCGGCGATTGCATGCAGTTCTTCCGCACGGTACTTGTGGCTGCTTTCCGTCCAGATCGTCTCGCCTTCCTCCAGTTCGACCGACAGCTTCGCCGCGCGCACCTGCGCGCTCACATGCCGTTTTGCGCGCAGATGCATTTCGACGCTGCGTACGTCCGCGTTGAAGCGCGCGACGTGCTCGAACGCGTCGAGTGGAAAGTCGCCATCCAGCTCGCGATTGATCCGCGCAAGCAGGTTCAGATTGAACGCGGCCGTCACGCCGATGGGATCGTCATACGCGGCAATCAGCACGGGCACCGGCTTTTCGAGGTCGGTGCCGAGCAGCAGCGCATCGCCGGGCGCGAGCATGTTGCGGATGTCGCGCAGAAAACGCGTGGCGGCAAGCCTGCCGAAGTTGCCGATCGTGCTGCCGAGAAACAGCACGAGCAGCGGCTCGTCCTTGGCGCGGCGCTTGCTCACTTCGGCGAGCCCCGCGAGATAGTCGCGCTCGTAGCCGACGATGGAGATGCGTTCGATGTCACCGAGTTCGCGGCGACATAATTGCAAAGCGGTGCGCGAAATTTCAATCGGGCAGTAAGAAGTGGGACGCTTTTTACACAGCGCTTCGAGGATGCGGCGCGTCTTGCGGCCGCTGCCGCTGCCCAGTTCCGCGACGATTGCATCGTGCGGCAACTGCGCGACGATATCGGTCGCGTGCTGTGCGAGCAGGCGTTCTTCGGCGCGCGTGACGCCGTATTCGGGCAGCGCGGTGATGACTTCGAAGAGCGCCGATCCCACTTCATCGTACAGGTACTTCGACGGCAATTCCTTCTGAGGCTGCTTGCTGAGGCCAGCGCGGACGGCAGCGGCAAACTCCGGCGATACGTCGTGCGACAGATGATGCGATACGGCTGGCTGAGTCATGTTGGCTCCGTGTTGGCTCGTTTCCAGTGATGACTTGAGGACTGCGGAAAGCAGATACGTTGGAGTGAGTGGACCGGCCTGCGTTCATGCGAGGCTAGCGTGAGCGCGTTCGATGACCGGGGCGTGTCTGCGTTCTCACGTCTGTGAAGCAGATTGAAAGCCGCGTGCTGGCGGCGTTAAACGTCACAATCAAGCAAGAACCGCGCACGAGCGGCGCACGACCTGAACAGGAGCGCGCCCGTCATTCCACCGAAGATTCGCCGACATCACGCGGCGTTGAGATCGAGTTAGGTTTTATAGTCCATCGTGCGTGAATATGCACGCAGGCATTTCGGCCAAAAACGCGCCCCGTGGCGCGTGCAACCGTCTAGAATGCGCGCTTCACGCGATGGCCGCGTTCCACATTCAGGGACACGCGCGCCGCGCAGTTAAAACAAGACTTAAACAATGGACGACATCACTCGCGCAATCGAGCCCCGCCTCGCGTCTTGCACGCATCACCTTTCGAAGTGGACGCGCCGATGAACGCATATCAACCGGGGCGCGGCATCGCGTTGTCCGTGACGGCATCGATGCTGTTTGCGCTGATGTCTGTGTACGCGAAGCTGCTGACACCGCTGACAGGGCTCGACATCTTCGCGTGGCGCGTGATCTGGACCGTGCCCGGCGCTCTCATATTGATTGTCCTGCGCTCGCGGCTGCCGCAGTTGCGCGCGCTCGTGCAGCGCGCGTTCAGCGAGCCGCGCACGGCGTTCGCGCTGGCCGTCAGCGCCGCGCTGCTGGGCGTGCAGCTGTGGGTGTTTCTATGGGCGCCGCTGCACGGACGGATGCTCGAAGTGTCGCTCGGCTATTTCCTGTTGCCATTGACGATGGTGCTCGTCGGCCGCTTCTACTATCACGAGCGGCTGGAGCCGCTGCAATGGCTCGCCGTCGCCTGCGCGGCGCTCGGCGTGCTGCACGAGCTATGGGTGACGCGCGCGTTCTCGTGGCCGACGCTGCTGGTCGCGCTCGGTTATCCGCCGTATTTCGTGCTGCGTCGCAAGATCAACGCCGATTCGCTGACGGCCTTCGCGCTCGAAGTGTCGTTGATGCTGCCGTTCGCGCTCGCGATGGCGCTCAACGGCGGCTCGCTCGCACTGCTGTCGGGGCGCATCGACATGTGGCTGTTGCTGCTGCCCGGCCTCGGCGCGCTGAGTACGGTCGCGCTCGCGTCGTATCTGAAGGCGAGCCGTCTGTTGCCGATGGCGCTCTTCGGCATCCTCGGCTATGTGGAGCCCGTATTGCTCGTGATCGTGTCGGTGACGCTGCTCGGCGAGACGTTGACAGCTCAACAGCTTGCCACCTATGTGCCGATCTGGATCGCCGTCGGATTGACGGCGCTGCATAGCGTGCGTCTGCTCGCGCCGGGTTGAATCGCTGCGCCTGCTTGGTTGCGCCGCGCTCGTGCGCGTGCGATGTCATCCGATCGCGGCGCTCATGCGTGGCCGCGCGCGGCGTTGATGCGCGTCGGACCGGCTTTCGCTTCGATTGCATCGCGCAATGCCGGGCGCCATCCGAACGCAAACAGCGCTTCGGCGAGCACGAACAGCGGCCCGATCACGAGACCGATCAGATCGTCGACGAATGCGGGCTTGCGATGTTCATATGCGGCGTGTCCCACGAACTGGATGATCCAGCCCACGACGAAGAGACCGGCGCCCGACGCGAGCCATGAAAGCGTCGGCTGCGCGGCGAGCCAGGCGCCGCACGCGAGGCACAACGCGTAAAGGACGGCCATCATCATAGCGAGCGGCACGTCGAGCGCTATGTAGAAGGCCACGCTCAGCACGACCAGCGCCAACGCCGGCGATACCGGGAACGGCAGCGCTGCAAACGTCCACGCGGGCCGGCTCAACAGCACGGCGAGCGCCAGAACGATCATCGGAATGCCGACGAAGTGGGTTGCGATGTTGCGGCGATCGCGGTGATAGGCTGCGTATTGCGCAAGCTGGTCAGTGAGCGTTCTCATGGATGCCCGTCCTCGTTGAAAGTCATCATAATCGCGGTCGGCGGGCCGCAACACATTCGGCTAGCCGACAATCCCGCCTTTCAGACCGACCCAACCGACCCAACCGACGGACCGCGCTTCGAACGATGACGCCAGAGATTCCATCGAACCCGCCCGAACTTGTCGCGCTGCTCGAACGCAGCGCGTGGTTTCGCGGCGCGCCCGATGCGCTGCGTATGCAACTGCTCGAACTCGGGCGCACGCGGCGGCTGTCGGCGGGCCAGCGCCTCTTTAGTCGCGACGATGCCGACGACGGCTTCTATTGCGTGCTCGACGGCCTGATGCGGATTGGCGCGGCGAGCGCGGCCGGCAACGAAGCGTTGCTCGCCGTGATCGAGCCGGTGAACTGGTTTGGCGAGATCGCGCTATTTGACGGCCAGCCGCGCACGCACGACGCCTATGCGGAGCGCGATACGCTGCTGTTCCATGTGCCGCGCGCGGCGCTTTCGTCGATGCTCGAACGCCATCCCGCGTTCTGGCATGCGTTCGGTCTGCTGCTGACGCACAAGCTGCGCCTCGCATTCGATGCGATCGAAGAGGCCGCGCTATTGCCCGCTGCGCAACGCATCGCGCGGCGGCTATTGCTGATGGCAGGCGGATATGGCGACGCGGGCACGCTGCGGCGCGTGCTGAAAGTGCCGCAGGAAGACCTCGCGATGATGCTCGCGCTGTCGCGTCAAACCACGAATCAGATCTTGCGGCAGTTCGAAACGCAAGGCGCGCTCGCGCTGCGCTATGCCGAGATCGAGATCGTCGACGCGCAGAAGCTGAGCGCGTTTGCTGCGTCGACGGATAGCTGGGCGGCGCGTAGCTGAGCGGTTGCCGCGCAGCGTTGACGGGCGCCGATCGCGCCGCGTCGAAGCACTAGAACGGATTGTCGATCACGCCCGGCTTCGCGTCGGGCTCTTCCTTGATCTGCCCGGGCAGATGCGCGTCCGCCTGCAACACGGCGACGACGCTGTCGAGCGCCTCCTTGAGCGCGAGCGCCGCCTTCAGGCCGCGCTTGTCCTTCGTGATGTCGAGCGTGCCGTTCACGACGACGCGTGTGGTGCCGTTCGACACCGTCAGCGCGTCGCCCTGGATGTTGAGCACATCGTCGTCGTTCGAATACGCTTTAAACACCTTTCAGCCCTCCCGGACGCTGGTCCTTGAGTTTTTCCGGAATGCCCGGAAAACGGATGCCGCTCATCGCTTCGAGCTCGTGAACGGTCTTCACGTCGTAGCGGTCGGTCGCCACGTTGTCCGCGACGATCGCAAACGCGAGTTTCTTCGATGGCACGTAGACGACCTTGAAGAGTTGCGTCGGCACGAATACGCGCGTCGGCCCGATCGTTTGCAGTTGCGAGCCCGTGAAAAGCGGCCCGGTGACGACATACGTGTCGTCGTACTTCTTCGACAGCGCGCGCACGGCCGTCTCGATGTGCGACCACAGGTGCTGGTTATTGACACGATTCTGCGGTACGACGTTCGCGAGCGAGAACGATTGTGCCATCGCTTCCTCGTTCCAGCGGTTGCCCGCGGGACTCATGTGGCCGCGATCGAAGCCGCTGCGCTTGTAATCGGCGAGCGTCGCGCCTTCGCCATCGGGGAGGCGCGAGTCTTCGAAAAACTTGTTCGTCCGGACCATGTCCTTTGCGGCCTCGATATGGTCGCGCGTCAGATGCTCGGCGGACCACAATGGGCCGTGCGTGATGCCGGAGTGGAGGACAGCGAAATCCGAATAGCACAGCATGCGCGTCTTCGGCGCCATCTTTGCGTTCGTCAGCACGGGCCATTGGGCGTCGGGCGTGAAATCCGTGCAGGACGGTGCCGCCGATACGTGGCTCGCGGCCACGATCAGCAGACTGACTAACCACTTCTTCATGGATGTGAAAGCGAATGAGGGGCCGCAAGTATAGCCGTGCGTGCTACGTGCGGCGCAAGTACTGCATGCGGTTCGCGCGGCATCGCCGCGGCAATCGGCAAAAGCGTAACGACTGCGTCGGCGAGCGGCAATTTCTGCGCGTTTCGCGGGCGTGCGGAAACGCGAGGGAAGAATGCGAAGCGAATGAGAATCCGCGCCCGCCGACGGTCGGCGGGGCGGGGCTCAGGTAGTGGAAGCGAAAGGAATCAGTCGAAAGCGAAGCGGTCCGGGCTGGATTCAGCGTCCGAACACGCTGTGCTCGGCGTGAACAGGCAGCCGGTCGACGGCCTGCAGACGCCAGAAGCCGTTCATCGGCGAACGCGTGCGGTCAGATGACCACGCCGCGCTGCCTTGCGCTGAACTGACCTGCTGCCGCCGGTCCACGTGCAGGCCGTTCAACGTGCATAAGGGTGCGTCTGCGCTGGGTGCGCAGAGCTTGGTGACGCCGCCTTCGTCATGAAGTTCGCCCCAAGGGGGCAGGTCGATCCCATCGTGTGCTTCTCTCGACCAGCGACGCTCGTCGGTGTCGAGCCATAGCACGGCGTAATCGTGATTGACGGTGGGGTCCGAACCGTTGATCAGTATCGTCAGCCGCATTAGACAGTCCCCCGGTGAAAAAGGTGATGCAGGTGATGCGTTACTCAGTCTATGCCGGGCCTGAGGTTATGCAAGACAAACAGCTATCGCGAAGATTGAAAAACCCAATTGGGAACGCATCGCTGAGCACCTAGATTAAATGAACGGCACAGGTGCGCGCGTCTGGCCGGTGGTCGACCATGAAAAGCACGCGCGTTCCCACAATACAGGCTTTGGACGGAGGCTCAGATGTCGCAACTCAAGGGTTCGAAAACTGAAGAGAATCTGAAGGCCGCATTTGCCGGCGAATCGCAGGCCAATCGCCGCTATCTGTACTTTGCAGCGAAGGCGGACGTCGAGGGACAGAACGACGTCGCCGCGCTATTCCGCTCGACAGCCGAAGGCGAAACAGGCCACGCGCATGGCCACCTCGAATATCTCGAAGTCGTCGGCGATCCGGCAACGGGACTGCCGTTCGGCTCGTCGCGCCAGAACCTGCAATCGGCGATTGCGGGCGAAACGCACGAATACACCGACATGTATCCGGGCATGGCGAAGACCGCGCGCGAGGAAGGCTTCGACGAAATCGCGAACTGGTTCGAAACGCTCGCCAAGGCCGAGCGCAGTCACGCGAATCGCTATACGAAGGCACTGGACGCACTGGTCGACTGAAGCCGCGGGCGCCGGCATCCGTGGCCGGCGCGCTCCATTGTGGTCAGTCTGCGTGCGACAGTCTGGCTGGGAGACGGCAGGCTAGCGGGCCGAAGCGCAACACGAAGCGGCGCAACAACACCGACGCGGGATGAAGCAAGAAAAAGCGAGACGATCGCGATCTTGCGCGTGCGGTTGCGCATCCATCGATTGCGCGCAGAAGAACGAACGCATGGGAAGGGAGTAGGGCGCTGAAGAGCCAACTCCCGTCGATTGCGCTGCATGGGACGGGAGTAAGGCTCTAAAGAGTCAAACTCCGGTCGACCGCGCTGCATGGGACGGGAGTAGGCTCTAAAGAGCCAACTCCCGTCGACACAGGAGACGCACGCGATGCCTCACAAGGAAGGCAGTCTCGAAGCGCCGATCCGCTATCCGCTCGACTGGCAATCGGATGCTTTCTACGATCAGGATGCGATCGACCAGGAACTGACGCGCGTGTTCGACATCTGCGCGGGATGCCGCCGTTGCGTGTCGTTGTGCGGCACGTTCCCGACGCTGTTCGATCTCGTCGACGAAACGGACATGGGCGAAGCGCATGAAGTCGACAAGAAGAAATTCGGCGCCGTCGTCGACCAGTGCTATCTGTGCGACCTGTGCTACATGACGAAATGCCCGTATGTGCCGCCGCATAGCTGGAACGTCGATTTCCCGCATCTGATGCTGCGTGCGAAGGCGGCGAGATACAAGCGCGGCGAGGTCGAGTTGCGCGACAAGTTTCTGTCGAATACGGATGCGCTCGGCACGTTCGCGGGCATTCCCATCGTCACGCAGACGGTCAACGCGGTGAATCACACGGGCGCGGCGCGCGGGCTGATGGAAAAGGCGCTCGGCGTCGACAAGAAGGCATGGCTGCCCGATTTCGCGTCGCGCAAATTTCGCAGCGCGGCAAGGAAATCGCCGCAGGTGCAGGTGAAGGACGGCGAGCGCACGCCCGGCAAAGTGGCGATCTACTCGACCTGTTACGTGAATTTCAATGAGCCCGGCATCGGTCACGACCTGCTGGCCGTGCTCGCGCACAACGACATTCCGTACGAACTCGTATCGAGCGAAGCGTGCTGCGGCATGCCGTTGCTCGAGCAGGGCAATCTCGCGGGCGTCGCGGAGAAGAAAGAGAAGAACATGCCCGTGCTCGCGCGTTACGCGCGCGACGGCTATGCGATCATCGGCGCAATTCCGAGCTGTGTGCTGATGTACAAGCACGAATTGCCGCTGATGTTCCCCGACGATTCCGACGTGCGCGCCGTCAGCGAAGCGTTCTGGGACCCGTTCGAATACTTCGTGTCACGTCATCGCGATGGGCTGCTGAAGACCGACTTCAACACGCCGCTCGGTAAGGTGTCGTATCACGTGCCGTGTCACGCGCGCGTGCAGAACATCGGGCGCAAGACATCGGAGACTTTCGCGCTCGTGCCCGATACGCAGGTGACGGTCGTCGAGCGCTGCTCGGGCCATGCGGGCACGTTCGGCGTGAAGAAGGAATTTCACGCGATGGCGATGAAGATCGGCACGCCCGTCTTCAAGGCGATGGCGCAGGCGCAGCCCGATTTCATCTCGTCCGATTGCCAGCTCGCGGGCCATCACATCGAACAGGGCTTCGACGAGAACGGCTTGCCGAAGACGCAGCTCGCGCACCCGTTGACGCTGCTGCGCAAAGCGTACGGCCTTTGATCTTCAATCAGCGAGGATACCGATGAGCATCGCAAGGAACTCCCTGTTGTCGCTCGAAAACTATGCGAAGGCGCGCAAGACGATGCGCGATCAGATCATCGAGCACAAGAAGCTTCGCCTTGTCAGGTTGGGCAATCACGTGACGTTCCTGTTCGAAGACGAATTGACGATCCGCTATCAGATCCAGGAGATGCTGCACATCGAGAGGATCTTCGACGAGGACGGCATTCAGGGCGAACTCGAAGCGTATGTACCACTCGTGCCCGACGGCAGCAACTTCAAGGCGACGATGCAGATCGAGTATGCGAACGAAGTCGAACGGCGCGCGGCGCTGGCCCGCCTGATCGGCATCGAGGACCGCGTATTCATTAAGGTGGACGGCGAAGAGCCTGTCTATGCGATCGCCGATGAAGACCTCGAACGCGAGAACAACGAAAAGACTTCAGCCGTGCATTTCGTGCGCTTCGAGCTAACGCCGTCGATGAAGGCGCGCCTTCGCGACGGCGCGGGCCTGCACATCGGTTGCGATCATCCGAACTATCCGGTGGACGTGCAGACGGTGCCCGACGAAGTGCGAGCGTCGCTCGTCAGCGATCTCGCCTAGAGCGGCTTGCGATAGACGACGAAGCCCGACAGTTCGGCGACCTTGTCGTAGAGTTGCATCGCGGTGCGGTTTGTCTCGTGCGTGAGCCAGTACACGCGCTCGGCGCGTGCGGCCTTCGCGGCGGCGTAGACGGCTTCGATCAGCGCGCGTCCGACGCCTTTGCCGCGCTCCGAATCGAGCGTGAACAGATCGTGCAGATAGCACGTCGGTCCCGCCATCAAGGTGCTGCGGTGATACAGGTAATGCACGAGGCCGACCAGCGCGCCGTCGCCGCGCTCGGCGACCATCGCGTGCATCGGTTCGAGTCCGTCGAAAAAGCGCGCCCACGTAAGCTTCGTGATGTCGAGCGGCAGCGCCGTTTCGTCGAAGCGTCCATAGAAGCGGTTATAGCCGTCCCACAGCGGCAGCCACGCTTCGTAGTCGGCGGGAACGACAGGGCGGATCTTTACAGCTTGCGTCATGGGTGGCGCTCCTTGTAATCGGCAGGTATCGTCGAAGCATAGGGTTTCTGTGGCACCATTGTTAGCTCCACGTCGGAAGCAAAATATGGAGCCACGCAATTGGACTACGGGCTGTTGATGTCGAGCTTCGCGAGCGAGGCGACCGGGCGCAAGCTCACGCAGCAGATGCTGCTGTACGAAAGCTTGCGTCACGCGATTCTGAACGGCGACATTCGCCACGGCACCCAGCTCGTGCCGACGCGCGCGCTCGCCGAGCAGCTTGGCATCGCGCGCAACTCCGTGCTGTACGCCTACGAACGGCTCGCCGAAGAGGGCTTTATCGCCGCGAGCCGCCACGGGTCGATCGTCAGTTGTGTCGCGGTTCCTGGGGCCAATGCGGAGGCGCTCGATGCTTCGCCCGTCAGCCGGCTGTCGCGGCGCGTCGCGGCACTGCCGCCCGATCGCGGCAGCACGCGTGGCGCGGGCGGCGCGACGGGCATGCATGCGCCGTTTCAGGCGGGCGTGCCCGCGCTCGACGAGTTTCCCGTCGCGCAATGGCGCGCATCGATGGAACGCGCGTGGCGCTCGGTCGATGCGCGCGATCTCGGCTACGGCTACTACGCGGGGCATCCTTCGCTCAGGCGCGCCGTTGCCGAATACGTGCGCGTGTCGCGCAGCGTGCGCTGCACCGCCGATCAGGTGTTCATCACGTCGGGCACGCACACGAGTCTCGACCTGTGCGCTCGCATGCTCGCCGATCCGGGCGACACCGCGTGGCTCGAGAACCCCGGCTATCACGGCGCGCGAATCGCGTTTCAGTCGGCGGGCCTGAATGTCGTGCCGATTCCCGTCGACGCCGCCGGGATCGCGCCCACCGACGAGCACTGGCAACGCACGCCGCCGCGCCTCGTCTACATCACGCCGTCGCATCAATATCCGCTCGGCTGCGTGCTGGGCCTGGAGCGGCGCTGGTCGATCATCGACAACGTCGTCGAGCGCGGCGCCTGGATCATCGAGGACGACTACGACAGCGAACTGCGCCACAGCGGTCCGCCGCTGCCGTCGGTACAAGGGCTGCGGCCCGCGACGCCCGTCGTCTATCTCGGCACGTTCAGCAAGACGATGTTCCCGGCGCTGCGCATCGGCTTCATGATCGTGCCGGCCAATCTCGCACCGGAAATCGGCAGCGTGATTGGCGAGATGTCGCGCCAGGGACGCATCGCCGATCAGATCGCGCTCGCGGACTTCATCGAAAGCGGCAAGTACGCGCGCCATCTGCGAAGGATGCGGCGCATCTACCAGCAGCGGCGCGAGGCGATGGTCAGCGCGATTCATCAGCACATGCGCGATCTCGTGACGGTTTCATCCGATGGCAGCGGCATGCATCTGACGATGCGCCTCGACGCGCCATTGCAGGATCGCGACGTGAGCATCGCGTTGCGCGACAAGGGCATCGCCGTGTCGCCGCTGAGCGCGTACTGCCATCAGGGCGAAGACGCCGCGCAATTCAACGGTTTCATGCTCGGCTATGCGGGCGTGCATCCGGACAAGGCCGACAGGCTCGTCGCCGAACTCGGCGCGGCGATCCGCTCGCTGGCCGCCGGCCAATGATATTCAACCAAATGGTTGAATAACGCCGAAGCCCCGTCTATACTCGGGTTCATGAACGAGTCCGCACTCGACGGCGTGTTCCACGCGCTGTCCGATCCCACCCGGCGCGCGATGCTCGCGCAGCTTGCCGCCGGCGAACGCAACATCGGTGAACTGGCGGCGCCGTTCGCGATGTCGTTCGCGGCCGCATCGAAACATGTGAAGGTGCTGGAAGGCGCAGGGCTGGTCCAGCGCCGCGTGGAAGGGCGCTCGCATATCTGCCGGATCGAACCGGCGCCGCTCGCCGCCGCCGATGCGTGGCTGCGCTTTTATGAACGCTTCTGGAGCAGCCGGCTCGACGTGCTCGAAGACCTGCTGCGCAATCCACCGTAAGCATCTTGTCGACAGGGGGACAAGCGATGAACCTGAACGAACCACTCGGCGCTTTCGACGGCACGCAGGTCGTGCGCTTCGAACGCCTGCTGCCCGGACCGATCGAGCGCGTCTGGGCGTACCTGACCGAGTCCGACAAGCGCAGCCAGTGGCTCGCGTCGGGTGCCATGCCGGCGCAGCCCGGCGGCGAATTCGTGATGCGCTTCGATCACTCGCTGCTGGCCGCGACGCCGGAGCTGCCGCCCGAACCGTATCGCCAGTACGCGGGCGGGCACGATTCGTATCACCGGCTGCTGCGCTTCGAGCCGCCTCATGTGCTCGCGTTCACGTGGGGCAGCATTCAGGACAATCTCTCCGAAGTGACCTTCGAATTGTCGGAGTCAGGCGATCAGGTGAAGCTCGTGCTCACGCATCGCAACCTGTCCGGCCGCAAAGAGCAACTCGACGTCGGTCCGGGCTGGCACAGCCATCTCGACGTGCTGCGCGAGCGCCTCAACGGCACCGCGCCCGCGTCGTTCTGGACGATGTTCGAGCAGATCAAGGCGCGTTACGACGCGCTCTAAGGCCTGAAGCGCCCGAAACATCGCAGCGGCTGATCGGCAAAGTGCCGCAGGGACGCTACGTCGAAATGCCGGAGACGGCGCAATCGTACGGACATCAGACGCTCGCGCATCCGGAAGTGTGGAAGTCCTATCTGATCCAGCTGATGAACGGCGCGTGATCTTCATATCTGTCCAGCGCGGGCGCGCGTGGACCGGGGTGCCGCGAGTGCGATAATCGACGTCGCCCCAAAATGCAGAGCCGGAGAACATTGTGAGCCGCATCGACAACCCCACACGTGATCAGGAAGCCGGCGTCGCCGATTCCACCCAGGACATCACGCGCATCGACGACACCCGCATCGGCGCAGTGCGTCCGCTGATTTCGCCCGCGCTGCTGCTCGACGAACTGCCTTGCCCGCCCGGCGTGCAGACGCTCGTCGAAAAAAGCCGCGTTGAAATCGCCGATGTTCTGCACGACCGTGACGACCGACTCGTAGTCGTCGTCGGTCCGTGCTCGATCCACGACCACGACCAGGCGATGGAATACGCGCACAAGCTGAAAGCAGCCGCCGATGCGCTGCGCGACGATCTGCTGATCGTCATGCGCGTCTACTTCGAGAAGCCGCGCACGACAGTCGGCTGGAAGGGCTATATCAACGATCCGCGTCTGGATGGCAGCTTCCGCATCAACGAGGGGCTGCGCCGCGCGCGCGAGCTGCTGCTCGAAATCAGCGAACTCGGCCTGCCGACGGGCACCGAGTTTCTCGACCTCCTGAGCCCGCAGTACATCGCGGATCTAATCGCGTGGGGCGCCATTGGCGCGCGCACGACAGAGAGCCAGAGCCACCGGCAACTGGCGTCGGGGCTGTCGTGCCCGATCGGCTTCAAGAACGGCACCGACGGCGGCGTGCAGATCGCCGCCGATGCGATCGTCGCCGCGCGCGCGAGCCACGCGTTCATGGGCATGACGAAGATGGGCATGGCCGCGATCTTCGAGACGCGCGGCAACGACGACGCGCACGTGATTCTGCGCGGCGGCAAGAAAGGGCCGAACTACGATGCGGCCGGTGTCGAGGAAGCGTGCGCCGCGTTGCGCAAGGTCGGCTTGCGCGAACAGGTGATGGTCGACTGCTCGCACGCGAATTCCAACAAGTCGCACGAGCGCCAGATCGAAGTCGCGCAGGATCTCGCGAACCAGTTGTCGGGCGGCGAGAAGCGGATTATCGGCGTGATGATCGAGAGCCATCTCGAAGCCGGCCGTCAGGATCTGAAGCCGGGCGTGCCGCTTGCTCACGGCGTGTCGATCACCGATGCGTGCATCGGCTGGGCTCAAACCGAGCCGGTGCTGCAGACGCTGGCGCAAGCGGTGCGCGCGCGGCGCTCGCGCGTGGGCTGACGCTGCGGGCGTCGATACCGGCGGATCGGTCAGCTTGGGTCAGCGCCGTCAGCACGTTTGGCGGATAACGGGCAACATCGCATGTGGCGCGGCCTTTGCGGCATGCAGGGCTGGCACGCCGGATCGTCCGGCGCATGGAGGCTTATGACTACCGCGAATCAATACTCGAAGACCGCGCCGAGCCGCGCGGATGTCGACGCCCTCGCGGGCGTGACCGTCGTCGAATTCGGCACCGACTGGTGCGGCTATTGTCAGGGCGCGCAGCCTGTGATCGCGGAGGGGTTCGGCCCGCATCCGGGCACGCGCCATCTGAAGATCGAAGACGGGCCGGGCCGGCCGCTCGGGCGCTCTTTCAAGGTCAAGCTCTGGCCGACGCTGGTTTTCATGCGCGATGGCGTCGAAGTGGCGCGCGTCGTGCGGCCGACGGACGCCCAACAGATCGAGAACGCCTTCGCCGCCGTGGCCTGAGCCGAAAGGCGAGAGGCAACGCGTCAGCTGTTCGGGGGATCACCGAACAGGCTGTTGATGTCCTTCGCTTCTTCCGACAGGTTGTATTCCTTCTGCACCGTCTTTAGAGCATCGTCGACGATGCGCTCGAAGCCGATCGCGTTGCCGAAGTGCTTCATCGTCCAGTTGCAGCCGCTGGCATCGGGTTTCTGCAATTGCGGGCGCGGTACGCTGATCTTCACGCCGTCGTCGACGACTTCCGGCGCGCGATGAATGCGCCGGCTCACTTCGTCCTGAAGCTGGGAAGCGGTGCGTGGCTTGCGTAGCATGAGGGTCTCCGTGCGGGTGTGGCCGATGCGTGGCCGACGGATGGCCACGCCTGCGGACAGTCTAGCGCAACGTACTCGCGGCCCCATGGTTGAGCTTTCGGGCTTATCGCTTGCCCGTTCGAGTGCGGCGCGATGCAGCCAGCTCCCCTTCACACAAACCGCGCGCGGTCGTGCGGCGCATCGAAATCCTGCACGGGACCGAGCGGCACGATGCCCGTCGGATTCACCGAGCGATGGCTCTCGTAGTAATGCCGCTTGATGTGCTCGAAGTTCACCGTGCCCGCGACGCCCGGATGCTGATAGATGTCGCGCGTGTACGCGGACAGATTCGGATAGTCCGCAATGCGCCGCAGGTTGCACTTGAAGTGCCCGAAGTACACGGCATCGAAGCGGATCAGCGTCGTGAACAGCCGGATATCGGCTTCCGTCAGCCGGTTGCCCGTAAGAAAGCGCTGCGTCGACAGTTTCTGCTCGATCCAGTCGAGCGTGTCGAAGAGGGGCACGACGGCTTCTTCATACGCGCGCTGGGTGGTCGCGAAGCCCGACTTGTATACGCCGTTGTTGACCGTGTCGTAGACGCGCGCGTTGATCGCGTCGATCTCGGCGCGCAGTGGCGGCGGATAGAAGTCGCCCGGCTCCGCGCCGATTTCGTCGAACGCGGAATTCAGCATGCGAATGATCTCCGACGATTCATTGCTCACGATCGTTCGCTGATGCTTGTCCCACAGGATAGGCACCGTCACACGGCCGGTGTAGTGGCGGTCGGCGGCGAGATAGACGTCGCGCAGATACGGCGCGTGGTTGATCGCGTCGGGCACGACGCCGGGGCCGTCGTCGAAGGTCCAGCCGTCGGCGAGCATCAGCCAGTGCACGACGGAGACGCTGATCATGTCCTCGAGGCCCTTCAGCGCGCGCATGATCAGCGTGCGATGCGCCCACGGGCACGCGAGGCTCACGTACAGATGATAGCGGCCCGCTTCCGCCTCGAAGCCGTCGTTGCCGCTCGGGCCCGCTTCGCCGTCGGGCGTGACCCAGTTGCGGAACACGGCGTCCGTGCGCACGAAGCGTCCGCCCGTCGACGACGTGTCGTACCACCTGTCCTGCCATTGGCCGTTGACTAACAGTCCCATGTCGCTGCTCCTTTCATCCTGTGCGTTCGACGCCCGCTCGCTTTGCGGACGGCGTATCGGGCGTATTGGGAAACGGGACGATCGCGTGCTTCGTCCGTTCCCCTAGATCCTATGATTTTCGACGACCGCGCGCGTTTTGCCGTACGATTTTCCCGATGAAATCATTCGACGGGATCGAACATGTTGACCGACGACGAGCTTGCACTGCTCGAAGCGATCCGCGAAACCGGCAGTCTGTCGCGCGCGGCGGCACGGCTCGGCAAGGCGCCGTCGACGGTGTCGCACGCTGCCCGTCAGCTCGAAACGCGCTTCGACGCGCTGCTGTTCGATCGCCGCCGCTACCGGCTGCAACTCACACCCGCAGGCCAATTGCTCGCCGAAGAAGCCGCACGCCTGATGCAGGACGTGTCGCGCATGACGCAGCGCGTGCGGCAGATCGCGAGCGGCTGGGAAGACCGGCTCTGGATCGTCACCGACGAGCTGATGGAGTTCGAGACGCTGATGCCCGTCATCCATGCGTTCGACGCGCTGCAGTCGGGCGTCAGGCTGCGCGTGACGACGGAAGAGCTGAGCGGCACATGGGAGGCGCTGCGTGACGGCCGCGCGGACCTGATCGTCGGCGCGACCAACGAGCCGCCCGCGATCGCCGGCTTGCGCTGGTTCGAGCTGGGCGTCGTGGACTGGGTGTTCGCGGTGTCGCCGCGTCATCCGTTCGCGAGCATCAAGGAGCCGCTGCGGCGCGACCAGATCGCGAAACAGCGCGCTATCGTCGTGGCCGATTCGTCGCGCGCGAGCGGGCGCGCGTATGGGCTGCTCGGCGGACAGATGTCGCTCGCCGTGCCCAGCATGCGCGCGAAAATTCTCGCGCAGCGCGATGGGCTCGGGACGGGCTGGCTGCCGCGTCATCGCGTGGCGTCGCTGCTCAAGCGCGGCGAGCTCGTCGAAAAAGAAACCGCCGATCCGCGCGAGCCCAACGTGCTGTATGTCGGGTGGCGCGGTGACCAGGGAGGTCGCGCGTTGCAATGGTGGCTCGATCAGCTGCGCGAGCCGCGCCTCGCCAAACGTCTGGTGCAAGGCATCGACCAGTTCGCGTGAACCGCCTCTTGAACCATCGAGGTGCGCGTGAAACAAATGGAAACGCGACGCGGACGTGACAGCAGCGCCGGGCTCGCACGTCGAAGGAATAAACAGGCATAGTGGGGCGTTCTGCTGACGAGACGACAGCGGTGCGCGCATGCAGCGCGGTCCCGCATGTCGTCTTGCGTTCTTGCATGCGGCTTTCGCCGCCCCTACCCATATCCAACGAAACTTTTCATGGACACATCCACGTCATCACGCACGGCCACACGCGACGGCACGCACGCGCTTTACGCGCCATTGCCGCCAGCGCGCTACACACGCACGGCGATGATCCTGCACTGGCTCATCGCCGTTCTCATCATCGCAAACGTCGCGCTCGGCGTTTCCGCCGATTCGCTGCCGGACGACTGGGTTCGCCCCTTCATCGACACGCACAAGTCGATCGGCATCACGGTGCTCGGTCTCGCGCTGCTGCGCGTGCTGTGGCGCGTGTCGCACCGGCCGCCGCCGCTGCCGCGCGAGTTTCCGTCGTGGGAACGGATGGCCGCGCACGTCGCGCACTTCCTGCTGTATTTCCTGATGATCGCGTTGCCGCTGTCGGGATGGATGCACGATTCCGCATGGAAGGACGCGGCCACGCACCCGATGCATCTGTTCGGCGTCGTGCCGTTTCCGCGCATCGGGCTCATCATGAATCTCGATCCCGCCGTCAAGGAGCCGTTGCACGACAGGTTCGGCGCGCTGCACACGTACCTCGGCTACGCGCTGTATGCGCTGTTTGCGATGCATATCGGCGGCGCGCTGAAGCATGAGCTGTTCGACCGTAAGTCCGTCTTCAAGCGGATGGTGCCGTGATGGATGTCGACGTAATCGAAGACGCCACGCTCACGCGCGGCGGCGTTTGCGAGGGCGCTTGCGGCACGGGTGGTGGCCGTTCGAGGCTGTCGCTGCGCGACGCGTTGGAGGCGGTATCGCCCCGCATCAATCCGCGCAAGGCGAGTTGGCAGAGCATCGTGATTCACGGCAGCGTGACCGCGCTGTGGCTGCTGCTGTTCGCGCGAGCCTTCTTTCTGCATGGCGCGCTCGCGTGGTCGACGGGCATTGCGTATGTCGTCTACGACACGCTGCTGCTTGCGTTCGTTACCGTGAAAACCTGGCCGCTGATCCGCCATTCGTTGCCCGCGCATCGTTGCGCCGACGCCGCGCATCTGCCGACGATGGGCGTGATCGTCGCCGCGCACAACGAGGCGGCCGTGCTGCCCGTGACGCTCGCCGCGCTGCTGAGGCAAACGCATGGCCTGTCGCAGATCGTGATCGCCGACGATGGCTCCACGGACGGCACACGCGATCTGCTTACCGGCCGCTTCCGTCTGACGGAGCCGGCGCTCGGCGAACTGAGTGCGCCGAGCAGCCGCTATCCGAATCTGTACTGGCTGCGCGTGCCGCACGGCGGCAAGGCGTTCGCGCTCAACGCGGCCATCGACGTGATGACGACCGACACCGTGATGACCGTCGACGCCGACACCTTGCTCGCCGACGACGCCGCGCTCGCGATGCGCGCGGCGTTCGCGCAGGCGCCGAAGCTGGTCGCGGCGACGGGCATTCTCGTGCCCGTGTGCAACCGCACGGCGAGCGGGCGCGTGTTCCAGTGGTTTCAGACCTACGAGTACATGCGCAACTTCATCGCCCGCTTTGCATGGATGCGCGCCGACAGCCTGTTGCTGGTGTCGGGCGCGTTTGCGTCGTTCCGGCGCGATGCGCTTGTCGCTGTCGGCGGCTTCGATGCGCAATGTCTCGTCGAAGACTACGAGCTGATCCATCGGCTGCGCCGCTATTCCGTTGATCGCGGTCTGGGATGGGACGTGCGCGTGGTCGGCGATGCGCACGCGCAGACGGAAGCGCCCGCGACGCTCGGCGCTTTCCTGCGCCAGCGCCGCCGCTGGTTCGCGGGCTTCCTGCAAACGCAATACTGGAACCGCGACATGACGGGCGATGCGCGTTACGGCACGCTCGGCCGCCTGATGCTCCCCATCAAGGCATTCGACACGATGCAGCCCGTCTACGGACTGACTGCGTTCGCGCTGTTGCTCGGTTTCATCGCTGGCGGACATGGCCTGATCGTCGTGTCGATCTTCAGCGTGATCGGCCTCAAGACGGCCATCGATCTCGCGTTCTACGTGTGGTGCATCCACCTGTACGGGCGCTGGACGGGGCAGACGAGCGGTTCTAGTCTGCGGATGGCGGTGGCCGCCGCCATCGCCGAGCCGTTCACGTTCCAGTTGCTGCGGCACACGGGCGCGGTGCTCGGCTGGCTGCATTTTCTGCGCGGCGGCCGGTCGTGGGGCAAACAGCATCGCTCGGGTCTTGTCGGCGCGACGGGGCGCAAGCATTGAACGGCTGTTGCGCGCGCCTGTCGAACTGTAATGCGTTGAAGCGATCCTGTAATGCATCGAGGCGCTTCGGAGCGTTGCACCTGCAACGACCTCGAACGACCTCGAGGGCGCCACCGCGGCATCGCCGCGGTGCAGTCGTTCGCGCCTGCTGCGCACGTCGACGCGCGGTCGATCGCGCCTGCCTGCCGTAAGCCCTCATCAATTTCAGCGGCGACTTCTAGTAGACTGAAAGGCGACATCGGTTTTCCAACAATCAAACCGGCCTGGTCCCGGCGACCAGTCGACCGTTGTGCCAGGAGGCTTCATACATGCATGTCGTCGCTCCGTTGGACAGCAATACCGTCGATAACACTAAACCCGCCGTGCGCGATCTTCGCCGCGTCGATATCCACCCCGATCACTGGTATCCGCTTGCATGGTCGCGCGAAGTGAAGCGCGGCAAGGCGCATGGCGTCCGCTTTGCCGGCGATCCGATCGTGCTGGTGCGCACGGAGTCGGGCAACGTGTTCGCGCTCGAGGACCGCTGCGCGCATCGACAGGTGCCGTTGCATGGCGGAGTGGTCGACGGCGAGGCGATCCGCTGCTGTTACCACGGCTGGACGTATGACTGCACGGGCAAATGCATCGACGTGCCGTACCTGGGCCGCGAACGCCTGCCGAACGGCGTGCGCGCGTATCCGTGCCGCGAATCGGAAGGACTGGTTTTCGTGTTTACCGGCGATGCGCAACTCGCCGAAACGGTGCCGCTACCGCCGCTCGGCTCAGTCGACGACAAGGCCTACAAGACGCGTCGCTTCGGGCGCGAAGTCGCGTGCCATTACTCGTTCATGCACGAAAACCTGATGGACATGAACCATCAGTTCTTGCATCGCAAGCAGATGGGCAAGATGCGCGCGCGGTCGCTTGGCCGGCGGCGCGGCGAGAACTGGGTCGAGGTCGATTACACGTTTTCTCGTGAAGCGGGCCAGCAGCCGATCGGCGAGGCGCTCGTGTTCGGGCAGAGCCGTCCGGATTCGAACATCGAGCGCAACGACGTGATGACCGTCCGCACGCAGTATCCGTATCAGACGCTGCAGATTCGCACGTCCGAAGGCTCGCTCGTGATGGACCTGTGGATCTGCTACGTGCCGCTCGACCGCGAGCAGCGGACCAATCGCACGTTCGGGCTGCTGTCCATCAAGCGGCCGAAGATCGGCGTGCTGCTCGACATCGCATGGCCGCTGCTGGTGTGGTTCACCGAGCGCATCTTCGCGGAAGACCGCTGGATCGTCGAACGCGAGCAGGAGGCACACGATGCACAAGGCGCCGACTGGAACCACGAAGTCTTTCCTGTGATCAACGAGCTGCGCGATCTGCTGCGGCAGTGCGGCGCGCCCGCGACGCGGCGGGTGATTCCCATCGAGCCGTCGGCGGAGTCGGTTGCTGCCGTCTGATCTTTGCGGGCTATTTCCGTCTATTGATCCGACGTTAGGCGTTCCAACGTTCGGCACCTCGCATTCGCCGCGCTTTTCCGCGCGCGCGTGATGGTGCTTGCGCGTTCGCTGCTTCGGACAATGCGTTATGCTTGATTTCATCCGCGGGACGTTCGGCGGATGCGGCGTATTGTTCGAAGGAGGCTGTCTCATGTCCGAGGATGGCGACCTGGCTCCGCCGATCGCGGATCTGGAAATCGTATCGACGCGCGTGTTTGATTTTCCGCGCGATCTCATATTCAGGGCCTGGACGGACCCGGCGCATCTCGCGCACTGGTGGGGACCGAAGGGCTTCACCAACTCATTCCACGAATTCGATCTGCGTGCGGGCGGCAACTGGCGCTTTGTGATGCACGGACCGGATGGCGTCGACTATAAGAATCACAGCGTGTTCGTCGAGATTGCCGCGCCCGAGCGGATCGTGTTCGATCACGTGTCGGGGCCATATTTTCGCGTCGCCGCAACCTTCGATGCAGTGAGCGACGAGCAGACGCGCGTCACGTTTCGCATGCTCTTCGAAACGCCCGCTGTCTGCGCTCAGGTGAAGACGTTTGCCGTCAAGGCGAATGAAGAGAACTTCGACAGGTTGCAGAAGGAATTGAAGCGGATGGCTTGACGCTTCGCGCTTCTGGTTTTTGTCGGCTTAAGTCTCTGTTCTTTCTGTGAGTTTCAGCGCGTTCAGCGCGTTTTAAAACACCCATAGGCCCAATAGGCAACGCCCCCACGCTCCGAAGAACGTGGGGGCGTTGTGGTCGCCTCGCGGCCCGAGCGCTTACGGCAGGTCGATCGTACGCATCAACCTGCCGCGCTTCGTGTGCGATTAGAAGCGGTGACGCATGCCAACCGATGCGACAGCCTGGCGGCGCGAGGAGGAGACGCCCGTTGCGCTGCCGTTATCGATGACGGCCGGGATCAGATCGCCGTGTGCCGTGCTCGTCAGCTGGTACACACCCTGTGCATAGATGTCGGTACGCTTCGACAGAGCGTAGTCGCCTTGCAGGCCGATCTGGTTGGCGTGGAAGTGGAATTCGTCGACGGCACCATTGGTGTACGTGTACGAAGCGCCCAGGCCAAGCGCCGGGGTCAAGTTGTACTTCGCGTTGATCTCGTAGTTGTTCGTGTGGATCGACGCGCTGCTCCCCGTGAAGTTGTCAAAGCGGGCTTGCGTCCACAGCAGACCGACAACAGCCGGACCGAATGCATAGCTGGCACCGGCGCCGAACGAACGCTGACGGAACGTCACGTCCGCCAGATCAAGCTGGCCAACGCTGGACAGATCGACGAGATCCGATGCGCCTTTGTCGTTGATGTTCGGGCTGTTGCGCTGCTGGTAGCCGGCGCCGATGCGCAGACCTGCGTTCTCGTAGCCCGCGCCGAAGCTGTATTCACGGTTTGCGGCGAACCGGGAACTGTTCGAGAAGCCGTACGTGCCGCCGAACGAGAAGCCAGCGTAGTTGGCGCTCGTGAACTTGATCGAGTTGTTGGTCGCAACGCCACTGTTGTCGTCCAGCATGTCCAGGTTGCCGAAGTGCGCAAAGTTCGAGCCGCCCCAGCTGCCCGTAGCGGCCAGCGGTGCGACGAAGTCATGCATCTCGTCGTACTGACGGCCCAGCGTAACGGTGCCGGCCTGGCTCGACAGACCGACGAATGCCTGGCGCGAGAACATCTTGCCTGCCTGCGCCTGCGAACCGTTGTTCAGGTTGAAGCCCTGCTCCAACGTGAAGATCGTCTTCAGGCCGCCGCCCAGGTCTTCGACGCCGCGCAGGCCGAAGCGGTTTTCATCGACGGAGCCGCTGCCGAGTGCCCATTGTGCGTTACCCACGACGTCGCCGGCGCTGTTCAGGTGAGCGACATTGCTCGTATACGTCAAACCCGCGTCCAGCGTGCCATACAGCGTGACGCTGCTTTGTGCGTGTGCGACCGAGGCGAACGATGCAGCAACTGCCGTCGCGATCAGAATCTTCTTCATGTGTGCTTCCTTCAGTTCAAGGGGCAATACGAGGCTTGAATAGAAACGGACAAGCTATGCGTGCCACGTCCCGTGCGAAGCAAGACCACTGCACTTGCCCTGTTTGGGGAAGCGCAAGTATAGAAAGGGCCCCTAACTATCTACTTATGTCGCAATCGGAAATGGTGTATTTCTGAATTGGAAATAAAAGGCGACTACCGATACAGTCGATTGATTTGATTTAATTTTATATTCGCAAATGCGATGTCGTTTTTATTGAGATTAATTCTAGATGTTGTAATGCGACAACGAAAATCGAATGACGTTTTATTTCGGGATAAACAGGATCAGGCAACGCAAACAATGTTTTGCAATTTACTCATGTTCCGTTGGCTGAACTACCAAGAGGCGTATGGATACGGGCTTTGTCGCGTCAATGGATAATTCGCTCAAAATATGACATCAAGCAAAATAACGAATGAACTTTTGGTGAGTTAGTGGATCGTCAATTAAATAATTTAATCTCGAAATAAAACGGAGGAAGCGAAATGGTTATCGAAATTCAAGTGGCATCCGACAGAAAAAATAGATAAACAAGAAGAACAAAGATTTGCAAATACGCGATTTAAATCGGCAACGACAAGATTCAACAAACATTAAAGGCGGCATTCTCGAAGAATGACCGCCTTTTTCACGAATTTAAATGTTTTCAAAACGATGTCACTTGCCGAGTTCATGGCCGATGATCCCACCTGCGACCGCACCGCCGACAGTGCCCGCTGTGCTGTGCGTCGTCTCATGGCCCACATATCCGCCCGCTGCCGCGCCGCCGAGGGTGCACCCCGCCGCGAGCGGCAAGCATGCCGCCGCCGCGGCGGCCGCGACGCGCAGCAGGGCCGTATAGCGCTTCAACATGTCGTACCCCTGCATGATCCAACATACCTTTGGGGGTGCAAACGCCGTGCCAATTCTGTCAGCGGAATGCCCATTCGCGCGCAGCAGACGTTTCCAGGCGCGCCGTCACTTTGCTAGACTGCCTTCGCCAGCAGAACCAGCACTGGCGCCATCGTCCGCCGCGCCAACCCGTCCCACGAAGTACGGCATCCCTCGAACGCAGCGGTCCCGACAACCGGAAATCGGAGTCCTCATGTCTTACATGCTGCTCATCGTCGAACCTACGGAACAACGTGAAGAGCGCGGCGAAGTCGCGGGCCGCGCCGTCTACGACCGCATGCTGAAATACCGCGCGGATCTGCAGTCGCGCGGCCAGCTGATCGCCGCCGAATCGCTGTCCAGCGTCAACAAGGGCGTGCGCCTCGAAAAGCGCGACGGGCAAACGCGCCTGATCGACGGCCCGTTTGCCGAAGCGAAGGAAATGGTCGGCGGCTTCTTTCTGCTGGACGTCGATACCTATGACGAAGCGCTCACGCTCGCCAAGGACTGCCCGGCCGCCGAGTGGTGCACGATCGAGATCCGCAGGGTCGCGCCGTGCTACGACTACTAGCCAAACGCTAGCCAAACGCTAGCCAAACGCGGGCCGAACGCGGGCCGAACGCGAGCCAAACAAGCACGGCCCGCCCGCAGCGAGGGTTTTCCCTGGCGCCAGCAGATGTCGATCGGATCGCGCGCCGCTCGTCGTGGAAGTAAGAAGCCGCCAAGGGCTTCCGTAACTCCAGGAGAGATGGCGATGCGATTCATGATCATGGTGAAAGCCACCGCGGACAGCGAAGCCGGCAAGATGCCGGAAGAAGAACTGATTGCGTCGATGGCGACGTACCACGAAGAACTGCAGAAGGCGGGCGTGCTGCTCGATGCGTCTGGCTTGCAGCCCAGTTCGAAGGGCTGGCGCGTACGCTATTCGGGCGGCAAGCGCAGCGTGATCGATGGCCCGTTCGCCGAAACCAAGGAACTGGTCGCGGGCTACACCGTGATCCAGGTGCGCTCGCGCGAAGAAGCGATGGAATGGGCGCGACGCTTCCCCGCGCCGTTCGGGGAGCAGGCGGACGGCGAAATCGAAGTGCGTCAGATGTACGACCTCGACGACTTCGAGCCGAGCCAGGCGATGGACCGCTTTCGCAATATCGAAGGCGCGAATCACTGAACTCGCGCGCAGCCGAAGCGAGCCGCGCCCTGGCTACAACCGTGCATTCAAGACGATACGGACGAGCAATCATGCACAAACAAATCTACGTGAATCTGGCCGTGAGCAGCGTCGAGAAGTCGAAGACCTTCTTCTCGCAACTCGGCTTCACCTTCGAACCGAAGTTCACCAACGAGCAGGCGGCCGCCATGGTGATCGGCGAAAACATCTACGCGATGCTGCTCGCAAAGGACTTCTTCCAGACCTTCACGAACAAGACGCTGTGCAATCCGAAGGAGAGCACGGAGGCGCTCATCTGCATTTCGTGCGACAGCCGCGCGCAGGTCGACGAGCTGGTGGTGAAGGCGCGGGCCGCGGGCGGCGCGGTGCCGCGCGCGCCGCAGGATCATGGCTTCATGTACGGACACGGCTTCGAGGACATCGACGGCCACATCTGGGAGCTGGTGTACATGGACCCGAACGCCGTCATGCCGTCGGCCGACGCTTCCTGAGGCCGGCCGTGACGACGGCTGCGACTCACCGTGCGATCGAGGCAGTCTGGCGGATCGAATCCGCGAAGGTCATCGCTCATGTCGCGCGAATCGTGCGGGACGTGGGCGTCGCCGAGGAGCTGGCGCAGGACGCGCTGGTCGCCGCGCTCGAAACGTGGCCCGACGCGGGCGTGCCCGACAACCCCGGAGCATGGCTGATGGCGACCGCGAAGAACCGCGCGCTCGACCGCTGGCGGCAGGACGCGCTGCACGCGCGCAAGCACCAGGAGCTCGGCGCGGACATGGACGCGATGGAGGCGCACATCGTGCCGGATTTCGTCGATGCACTCGACGCCGCGCGCGCCGACGACATCGGCGACGATCTGCTGCGGCTCGTGTTCACCGCGTGTCACCCGGTGCTGTCGAAGGACGCGCGCGTCGCGCTCACGCTGCGCCTGCTCGGCGGCCTCACGACGGACGAAATCGCGCGCGCGTTTCTGGTGCCCGAGCCGACCATCGCGCAACGCATCGTGCGCGCGAAGAAGACGCTCGCGGCGGCGAAAGTGCCGTTCGAAGTGCCGCAGGCGAACGATCGCGCGGTGCGGCTCGCGTCGGTGCTCGAAGTGATCTATCTGGTCTTCAACGAAGGCTACTCGGCGACGGCAGGCGACGACTGGATGCGTCCTTCGCTATGCGAAGAAGCCCTGCGTCTCGGGCGCGTGCTGGCCGGCCTGATGCCTGACGAAAGCGAAGTGCACGGCCTCGTCGCGTTGATGGAGATTCAGGCATCGCGCACGCATGCGCGCGTCGATCCGCAAGGGCGGCCCGTGCTGCTGCTCGATCAGGACCGCAGCCGCTGGGACCCGCTCTTGATCCGGCGCGGGCTCGCCGCGCTGGATCGCTCGGAGGCGCTCGACGGCATGAGCGGTCCGTACACGTTGCAGGCGGCGCTCGCCGCGTGTCACGCGCGCGCCCGCACAGCCGCCGATACCGACTGGACGCAGATCGTCGCGCTCTACGATGCGCTTGCCGAAGTTGCGCCGTCGCCCGTCGTCGAGCTGAATCGCGCTGTTGCTGTCGGCATGGCGTATGGGCCGACGGCGGCGCTGGAAATCGTCGATGGACTGGTGGGCGAACCGTCGCTGAAAAACTATCACTGGCTGCCGAGCGTGCGGGGCGACCTGCTCGCAAAGCTCGGCCGCAACGACGAAGCGCGCGCCGAGTTCGAACGCGCCGCTTCGATGACGCGCAATGCACGCGAACGCGAACTGCTGCTCGAACGCGCGCGCGAAATGAGCGGCGCACCACGACACATGCAGTAGGCGCTTTGAGTTGCCGTCGAGACGCGCTTCGCGTTGGCGTCGGCGCATCAACTCGTGACGCGCGCGAACACCATGCGCGCGAATGGAATCACGTGCTCGCCCGCGACCATGCCTGGCAAGCCGATTAACGCGACGATGGGCGGCGCGGGCGATTTCACGTCGATGACGTTGTACAGCAGGCCGACGGCAACGCCCGCCGCCAGCGACACGATATAGGCTTTCTTACGAGTCGCCGGAAGTGATGACGTTGCGTCACATCGCGATGACGACGCGCCCGCGCGTGCCGCCCGCGACGGCCGCGTAAGCGTCGCGTGCCTGTTCCAGCGCGAAGTTGTGCGCGATCGAAGGCGCCTGCAATCTGCCGCTCTCGAACACGGAGGCCAGCTCCGTCATCATCCGCGCGGAGTCGGCGACGCCGAGCTTCGCGCTATCCGCGCCGAAGAGCTGCGTTTCGTTGTGGTAGAAGTCGATCAGGTCGAAGTCGACGCGCCGTTTGCCCGTCGCGCTGATCTCGACGACGCGGCCGCGCCACTTCGCGAGCTTGAGCGCCGTCTCGAACGCGACGCCGCCGACCGCGTCGTACACGACGTCCGCGCCGCCGAGTTCCTTGACGCGCCGCGCGGCGTTGTCGTCGATCGGCACGTAGTGGTCGATCAGACGGCCGGCGGGCGAATCCGCATCGGGCTCGCGCCGATCGACGGCGATTACCCGGCAGCCGCGCGACTTCGCGATCTGCACGACCGCGCCGCCAACACCTCCGCTCGCGCCGATGACGGCAACCGTTTCGCCCGCGACCAGCTGCGCGTAATCGATCACACCCAGCCACGCGACCACGAAGTTCACGCCGATCGCCGCCGCCTGTTCGTGCGTCAGCGAATGAGGCTTGCGCGACAGCGCGGCCGCGGGAATCTTGATGAACTGCGCGTGCGTGCCGTCGCGCGTGAAGCCGATGTCGCCGCCCGTGCCCCATACGTCGGCGCCGATCCAGTCAGCCGGGCCCTCGACCACGACGCCGCTGAAGTCGCGCCCCGGAATGCGCGGCAGCGTGGTGTGCGCGAAGTGGCCGGACAGATTCTTCACGTCGCTCGGATTTACCGAGGCCGCTTTCACTTGCACGATGGCGCTTTCGCTATCGACGGCGGGCGTAGGGACGTCGACGTAGTCGAGGACTTCGGGACCGCCAAAAGACTTGAACTGGATCGCTTTCATTGCCGCTCCTGGATGCTGTCGGATTCGATGGATTCGCTTGCCGCGTCGCACGGGCGATGCAGCGTATGGCGGCAGTCTAGGTGACAGGCACGACGCCGTTCAGACAAGTGCTTTCGAATATCGGACAGACGGCACGGGAAGCGGTATCGTCGAGCTTCGCTCATTTACTCACGACGATTCACCGGAAACGATCGCCATGCGTGACGATGCCAGTCCAACGTTAGACATCGTCGGCGTGGACGGCTGCAAGGGCGGCTGGTATGCCGTCATGCAGGACGCGCGGACGGGTGCGATTTCGGTGCGCATCTGCGCGTCGTTTGCCGATGTGCTCGCGTGGGCCACCGCGCCCGCCATCGTGGCCGTCGATATGCCGATCGGGCTGTCGTCGTCCGGCTATCGCGCGTGCGATGCCGAAGCGAGGAAGCGGCTCAAATGGCCGCGCAGCGCGTCGGTGTTCCAGACGCCTGTGCGTCAGGCGCTCGACGCGGAATCGTTCCGGCAAGCGTGCGAACTGAACCGCGAAGCCACGGGGAAAGGCATTTCGCAACAGGCCTTCAACATACTTCCCAAGATCGCCGACGTCGATCAAGCGTTGCGGGCAAGCGCGCGCGACGTATCGCGTGTGTTCGAGGTTCATCCCGAGCTGGCCTTCATGCAGCTTCAGGCGGAGCAAGGCGGTGAGGAGACTGGATTGATCGAAGGAAAGACGACGGCGGACGGGCACGCTCGAAGAAAAGCGCTGCTCGCCCCCGTGTTCGGCGCGTCGCTGCAAGCCGCGCTCGATGAGCGCATTTCGCGCCATGTGCAGAAAGACGATGTGCTCGATGCGTTTGCCGTGCTGTGGAGCGCCCGGCGCATCGCGAAGGGCAGCGCGGTCATGCTGCCCGACGAAGAACCACGCGACGGCACCGGCCTGCCGATGGTCATTCGCTACTGACTTCGCACTGCGCGGGCGCGCAAACTCGCGCGATCGCCGCGACGCAAGCGCAGCATCACGAGCATCGCGGCGATAGCGATTACTCCGCGCCGCGCACGATGCGCAAGTCGCGCTCGACGGCATTGCCGAGCGCAGCCAGCGCCTTCTTGTACGCTTCGCTGTCGTAGGCCGCGACGGCCTGCTCGTACGTCGGAAACTCGATGACGACCGTCCGTTCCTTCAAGCCCTGTTCGCGCACTTCGTCGGCGGCGCCGCGCACGATGAACTTGCCGCCCGCAGCCGTTATGGCGGGCGCCGCGAGTTGCGCATAGGCCGCCAGCGCCGATGCGTCATTCGTCTTCCGGTAGACAGTGACCCAGTATCCCTTGCTCATTTCACGTTTCCTCATGTTTAAGGTTTGGCCGTAGCGGCGACAGGCATCCGCCTGTCCGTGCCGCCGACGCTCCCGAATTCTCGCTCAACAGCGGCGAGCGCGCTTGCCGAAACTGCCGCCGCGCCCCCGATAGCGCGAAGAAGGCCCGTCGCTTCAGGACTTCATCCCGGCCGACACGGCAAGCGTCGCGTGCGGATCGAAGTCGGTCGGCGGCGCGCCGAGCTCGCGGCGGAACATGTCGCTGAAGCTGCCCGGCAGATAGCCGAGCGAGCGCACGATGCTGCCGACGGCACGCCCTTCCGCGAGCCCCGACACCGCGACGGCCAGTTGCACCTGCCTGCGCCATTCCGCGAATCCGATGCCCAGCTCGCGCGTGAAGAGCCGCGGAAGCGTCCGCACGCTCGCGCCCGCGGACGCCGCGTGCTGCTCGAAGCTGATTGCATTCGACGGATCGTCGATCACCGCGCGGCACAGCGCATCGAGCCTGCGGTCCGATGCATCGGGCAGCGGAATGCGCAGCGACGAGCGCGGCGCATGCGCGAGCTCGAGCATCGCGAGCCGGTATGCGGCGCCGAGATAATCGTCGTCGCGTGTGCGCGCCTTTTCGTGTTCGGCGATCGACGCAATCAGCTCGCGCAACAGGCCGTTGATCTCGAACACATCGCTGTGCGCGCTCAGATGGCCGATGCTGCGGTCCTGCAGATACAGGTTGCGCATCTCGACGTCGCTCATCATGTGGATCGAGTGCTCGGTGCCAGCGGGCAACCAGACGGCGCGCTGCGGCGGAACGACGAGCGCCTCGCGCCCGACTTCGACCCACATTACGCCCGAGACGGCATACAGCACCTGCGCCCACGTATGCGAATGCGGGTCGATGCGCAGACCGCGCGGATACCGCCGCGCGAGCGAGCGGCCTTCGGCATCGTCGTGCAAGGCAGGCGGACGGACTTGCGGCATCGGTCACGGCCGTTTCGTATGGCGCCGGGCGCTGTCGTTATCGCGGCGGCTGCCTTCGTCATCGTCGTCGCTTTCATCGATGAACGGCGAGTCGGTGTCGACGCCGCCCGAGCGCAGCGCGTTGCGCGCGTCTTCGGCAAGTTGCTCGTAGCGCCGGCGAAAGCGCGTGAGCTCCTTTTCGTTCAGCTCCTCCAGATCGAGCAGCGCATTGTGCGCGCCGTCGAGCGCGCGGATCAGCTCGTCGAGCTTGATCTGCATCGCGGCCGTATCGCGGTTTTGCGTGTTCTGGATCAGGAACACCATCAGGAAGGTGACGATCGTCGTCGACGTGTTGATCACCAGTTGCCAGGTATCGCTGAAATGGAACATCGGTCCGCTGATGGCCCACACGACGACGAGCGCGACCGCGATGACGAACGTCGCGGGTTTTCCCGCCATCGAGGAAAGACTCGTCGAGAACTTCGAGAACCAGTCGTTGTTCGTCACTCGCGTCTCCTGTTGCGTGAAGGTCACTCCTGACGATACCCATTCCCCGGCGCTCGCGCCACCAGGCCGCCGCGCCGAAAAACTTCACGTAATTCGCGACGGATTTTCCTCGCCCGCGCGTTCAAGCAATGAACCGGACGATTTTCAGACCGGCAACCGGACCAGGGGAGAACGCAATGAACACGCAGATATTCTTGCGCCTGCTGGCGGCGGGCGTGCTCGCGCTGAGCGCTTCGGCGGCATTCGCTCAGGTGATCGTCGCGCCGATGGCGCCGCCCCCGCCGCGCGCCGAAGTCGTGCCGCCGCCGCGCGCAGGCTACGCGTGGGACCCGGGCTACTGGCACTGGGCTCATGGCCGCTATGTGTGGGTGCCGGGACGCTGGCAGGGCGTGCGGGTCGGCTATCGCTGGGTGCCGGGGCATTGGGTCGCGCGCGGTCCGAACTGGCGCTGGGCGCCAGGCCACTGGGCGCTCTGATCGCGCGGCAACGGTGCGTCAAGCAGGGAGGGGACGATGAACAAGCGGCTATTGCTCGTGTTGCTTACCGTGATGCTGGCGGGTTGTGTGGTGGTGCCGGCGCGGCCGGCCGTCGTCGTGTATTGATCGGATCGTCGAGCGGATGCGGGCGTCCCGCGTAGGTGCCGCGAAAGGCGCACATGATAGGGTTCGCTGCGTCCATACGGTCCATACGGTCCATGCGGTCCACGCGAAGTCACCCATGACACGGAGCGACGGCAAGTGACAGAACGTCTTGTCGCGAGAGAATCCGCGCCGCGCGCGCGGCGCGAGCGGAGCGGCGCGCGTTGAGCGGGCACGATCCGGACGCGGAACTGGTTGCGGGCCTCGGCAGGCAGGAGCCGGCCGCCGTCCGTGTGCTCGTCGCGCGCAAGTTGCCGCGTCTGCTGGCGCTCGCGATGCGGATGCTGGGAGACCGTATGGAAGCCGAAGACGTCGCGCAGGAAGCGTTCGTGCGCATCTGGAAGCAGGCGCCGAACTGGCGCGGAGGCGAAGCGCGTTTCGACACGTGGCTGCATCGCGTCGCGCTGAACCTCTGCTACGACCGTCTGCGCCGGCATCGCGAAGAGCCCGTCGACGCTGTGCCCGACGAAGCCGACCCCGTTGCCGCGCCCGATGCGCAACTCGAAGCGCAGTCGCGCGACGCACGTGTACGCGCGGCGCTCGCCGCGTTGCCGGCACGTCAGCGCGAGGCGCTCGTGCTCAACTACTACCAGGAACTGTCGAACATCGAGGCGGCCGCGTTGATGGGTATCACCGTCGACGCGCTCGAAAGCCTGCTCGCCCGCGCCCGCCGCACTCTGCGCGCTCGACTGGCCGGCGACGATCTCGCCGGAACGAGGGACTTGCGATGACACCAGAGAGATTTCGCGCCATCGTCGATGCATACGGCGCCGACGCGCGCCACTGGCCCGCGGCGGAGCGGGCGGACGCAAGCGCGTGGGCCGACCAGCATCGGAGCGAAGCTGATGCGCTGCTCGCCGAAGCCGCGCGACTCGATGCGTGGCTCGCGAGCGATAGCGTCGAAGCGCCGGACGCTGCGTTCATCGAGCGCATTATGGCGTCGGCACCTGCGCCCGCACGGGCATCCGCGAGAAAACGTCCGCGCTGGTTGACGCTGCCCGGCTGGCGCTCGCGGCACGCCGGACTGTGGTGGTCAGGTGCGGCGTTCGCGGGCGTTGGCCTGATCGGCGGATTCGCGGGCGCGTTCGCCGTGTCTTTCTTCCTCGTGACGGGCACGCCATCGCCGGCATCGGAATCTTCGTATCTGACAACGGGCTTTGGCGGCAACGCCGCCGATTGGAGTGGCGAATGAGCGGACGCGGCTGGAAATTTCTGTTGATCGGCTCGCTGGTGCTCAACGTGTTCATGATCGGCGGCGTGGCGGTCGGCGCGTATCAATGGTTCATCGCGCATGGGCGCACGACGGTCGCCGCGCAGCCGCAGCCGCGCGCGCTGCGCTTCGCGGCGGAAGGGTTGTCGGCGCAACGGCAGCAGCAGTTCGTCGATACGCTGAAGGCCGCGCGACGCGAGGCTCGGCCCTATGCGCGCGAAGGCCACGAAGAGCGGCGCGAGGTGTTGCGTCTGCTGTCCGCGCCGCAACTGGATCGCGCGGCGCTCGACACGGCGCTGAACCGCACGCGCGATGCCGATATCGCGTTGCGTTCGCGTGTCGAGCAGAGCGTCGCGGATTTCGCCGCGACGCTGTCGCCCGATGAGCGCGTGAAGTTCGCCGAAGGACTCAGGGAGCGCGGCCAGTGGCGGATCGCGCAGGCACAGCAACAGGCACAACAGGCAAAGCAGGCGCAGCGACAGCTTGATCAGCGCCTTCAGCAGGAGCAAGGCGACGAGCCCGCGAGCGAATGAACTGCGCTGCGTCGCCGGGCGAAAAAAACATCGGCGAAACATTGACAACAGCAGCGACGGGGAAGCGCGGCACGCACCGTTTAACGCACATCGAGAAAGCGCATCACAGCTGAACAGGAGCGAGCATGGCCAATTCATCCGGTGCAATGACGGCCCCGCCGTTGAGCGCGGCTGCGATCGCGATGAACCGGTTCGGCCTTGGCGCGCGCGCCGACGAAGCGCCGCCCGCTGATCCGAAGGCCTGGCTCGTCGCACAGTTCGACGCGTATCAGCCGATGCCGGCAGCATGGGCGGATCAGCCGACGTCGCTGGCGATCGCGGCTGAACTGGCGCAACAACGCGAGCGGGCGATGGCGAACGCGGCGTCCAGTTCGACGAACGCGGCGAGCGCATTCGCGAGTGGCACGAACGCCGGCAGCGCGCCCGTCATCGCAGACAACACCGCGAACGCCGACGATGCGAAGAAAGCCGCCCGCCAGGCCGCGAACAAAGCGGTGCGGATGGAAGCACGCGACACCTACCGTTCGGCCGTGAACGCCCGCGTCGCGAGCGCGCTGACGACACCCGCGCCCTTCATCGAGCGGCTCGTGCACTTCTGGGCCAATCACTTCGCCGTCTCCGTCGACAAAGGCCAGGTCGCGCCGTTCGCGGGCGCGTTCGAGGCGGAAGCGATCCGCCCACATGTGCTCGGCCCGTTCGAGGACATGCTGGTGGCTGTCGAGCGTCATCCCGCGATGCAGCTCTTTCTCGATCAGACGCGCTCGGTCGGTCCCGACAGCGCCGCCGCCATGCGCGCCGCGCAGCGCAATCCGAACCGCAAGCCCGGCCTCAACGAAAACCTCGCGCGCGAGATCATGGAGCTGCACACGCTCGGCGTGCGTAGCGGCTATACGCAGGACGACGTCACCGAGTTCGCGCGCGCGATGACGGGCTGGAGCATCGCGGGCGCTCAGGGTCCGCAGCCGAACAACGCGCCGCCGGGCGCATTCGTGTTCCGTGCGCAACTGCACGAGCCGGGCACGCGGACGATCATGGGCCGCCGCTACGATCAGCCGGGCGAAGGGCAAACGCTGGCCGTGCTGCACGATCTTTCGACGTCGCCCGCCACGGCCGCGCACGTCGCAACGAAGCTCGCGCGCCACTTCGTCGCCGACAACCCGCCGCCCGATGTCGTCGACCGGCTGGCGACGGCGTTCATGCGCGGCCGCGGCGATCTGCCGACCGTCTATCGCGCGTTGATCGACAGCGAAGCCGCGTGGTTGCCCGCTGCCGTCAAGTTCAAGTCGCCGTGGGAATGGACGATTTCGTCGCTGCGCGGGCTCGGCATGCGCGACTTGAACAACACGAGCAACGGCAACGGCGCCGTGCAGATGGCGCCCGTTCTCACGCAGCTCGGCCAGCAGGTGTGGCGCCCTGGTTCCCCTGCTGGGTATGACGACATCGCCGCGAGCTGGGCCGCACCCGATGCCTTGGTGCGCCGCGTCGAGATCGCGCAGCGTTTTGCGTCGCGTATCGGCGACCGGATCGATCCGCGCTCGCTGGGGCGGACGCTGATGGCGGGTTCGTTGAGCGAGCCGACGGAACAGGCCGTGTCGCGTGCCGAAAGCGCATCGACGGCAATCGCGCTGCTGCTCGTGTCGCCCGACTTTCAACGGAGATAGCCATGCTCACCCGCCGCAGTTTCATCCGTGTGGCCGCAGCCGGCGCGGGCGCGATGCTCGCCGCGCCGCAGATGGTCCTCGCGCGCGTCGCGTCCGACCGCCGCTTCGTCTTCGTGATCCAGCGCGGCGCAGCCGATGGTCTGAACACCGTCGTGCCTTATGCCGATCCGGCGTATGCGGCGTTGCGCGGCGCGTTGACCGTCGATACGTCATCGTCGTCAAAGCTCGACGGCTTGTTCGCGCTGCATCCGTCGCTGACGCAGATTGGGCAGATGTATGACAGGCGCGAGGCGCTGTTCGTGCATGCCGTCGCTTCGCCGTATCGGGACCGCTCGCATTTCGACGGACAAAACGTGCTGGAGACGGGCGGCGTGTCGCCGTATCAGGCGAAGGACGGCTGGCTCAATCGCCTCGTCGGCATGATGCCGGGCGCCAATCCGGCGAATCGCGCGTCGAACCGCGCGCCGAACGGCGCAACGAACGGCGCAACGGACGGCGCGACGAACGGCGCGACGAACGGGGCGACGACCCGCGCAACGACGCACGAGAGCGCGATCGCCTTCGCGCCGACGGTGCCGATGGCGCTGCGCGGTCCGGCGAGCGTCGCGTCGTATGCGCCTTCCGCGTTGCCGCAGGCGCCCGACGATCTGCTCGCGCGCGTGTCGCAGCTTTACGAGCAGGATGCGCAGTTGCGTCCGTTGTGGGAATCGGCGATGGCGGCGCGCGGCCTCGCGGGCGATGCCGGCGCGCGTCAGGACCCGGCGAGTCTGGGCAAACTGGCGGCCGGTTTTCTGTCGCGCGAGGACGGCCCGCGCATAGCGATGATCGAAACGGGCGGCTGGGACACGCACAGCGCGCAGATGCCGCGACTCGCCGCGCAACTGAAGGCGCTCGACACGATGCTCGCCGCATTGCGCGACGGGCTCGGACCGGCGTGGAGCAAGACCACGGTGCTCGTCGCCACCGAATTCGGCCGCATGGCGGCAGCGAACGGCACGGGCGGGACTGACCACGGAACGGCATCGGTGGCGATGGTGATCGGCGGCGCCGTGGCGGGCGGGCGCGTCGTCGCAGACTGGCCGGGGCTGCGTCAGAGCGATCTGTACGAGGCACGCGATCTTAAGCCGACGGCGTCGCTGGATGCGCTGATTACAGGCGTTGCGAGCGAAAGTCTCGGACTCGATCCGCACCAGACCGCGCGCACGCTGTTCGCGCAGGAGCGCAGTCCGCAGCCGATGACGGGGCTGATTCGGGTATAGCTTTCGTCGCTGGCGGCGATCGGTTTTGTGTTTCCTGAACTCGAAAACTAACAGGGAGAAAATCTTGAAGTCCACGTCGAATCTGAAGTCCCCGAAGCTGCGCACGATGCTGTTGGGCGCGCTGTGCGCATCGACGCTTTCGGCCTGCTACGTCGTCGAGCCGGCTCGGCCGCCGCAGCCCGCGCCCGTCGCGGAAGTCATGCCTGCGCCGCCCGCGCCGGGCTATCGCTGGGTGAAGGGCCACTATCGATGGGAAGGGAATCACTGGGAGTGGGTGCCGGGCCATTGGCGGCCGGCTTGATCGCGCGCTTTGATGCTGCTTGATGCCGCTTCGATGACGCTTTGATGTCGCTCGATGCCCACGAAAAAAAATCGATTGCGCGTGTCGATCTGAAGGTGGTTTGTTCGTCATAGTGGTGAAGACTCGCTGCACGGCGAAGCTTCGTCACTCATCCACCCCATCATTCTGCAACCATCTTGCATGCGATCAGAGCAAGGCATGGGACGGGAGCCGCCACTAGAGCGCCAACTTCCGTCGACACGCCGATTCCGGTCGACAAAGGAGAGACACGATCATGTCCACCTCAGCCGTCAAGCCCATCCCCGAGGGCATGCACTCGTTGACGCCGCACATCATCGTCGCGGGCGCGGCGGAAGCCATCGAGTTCTACAAGAAAGCCTTCAACGCAATCGAACAGGTCCGTTTGCCGGGTCCCGGCGGCAAGCTGATGCACGCGTCGCTGAAGATCGGCGATTCAACGCTGATGCTCGTCGATGAAATGCCCGATTGCGGCGGCGGCGCGTCGCTAGGGCCGAAGGCGCTAAAGGGCTCGCCTGTCGTACTGCATCTGTATGTCGACGATGCCGACGCCACGATCGCGCAAGCGGAAGCGGCCGGCGCAAAGGTGACGATGCCCGCCGCCGACATGTTCTGGGGCGACCGTTACGGCCAGGTCGAAGATCCGTTCGGCCATCGGTGGTCGGTCGCGACGCACAAGCGCGATGTCACGCCTGAAGAAATGAAGCAGGCGATGGAACAGATGGCGCAGGGGCGTCAGTAGCGTCAGTCGCATTAGTGGCATCGGTGGCGTTAGTGGCGTTAGTGCCGTCAGTGGCGTCAGTGGCGTCGCCCTCGACGAGCGGCGGACGCGGCGCGCGGCCGTGAAAAGCCGCGTTCATAATGCGCTGCGCGATGGACTGACGTTGCGCGGCGACTTCGGAAGCGCGATTGTGGCGACTTGGTGATGGCGGGCGACGTCGGCGGCGTTGTTGCAGTCCGAGGCGGCGCCCGCGCATCGCTTTGTCCCGACCTCGTGCGATACAACAATTAAGGAGATCCGATGGACAAGATAGCGACGTGCCTGTGGTTCGACGGCAAGGCGGAGGAAGCCGTGAAGTTCTACACAGGCATTTTCAGCAATTCGAGCATCGACGATGTGATGCACTACGGCGAAGCGGGACCGGGCACGCCCGGCAGCGTGCTGTCGATGACGTTCCATATCGAGGGCCGCGAGTTCATCGCGTTGAACGGCGGCCCGCAATTCACGTTTTCTCCAGCGATTTCGATGTTCGTGAAGTGCGAATCGCAAGCGGAAGTCGACGCGCGATGGGACAAGCTGCTCGAAGGCGGCGGCGTGCCGCAGCAATGCGGATGGCTCACGGACCGCTACGGCATCTCCTGGCAGATTGTGCCGACCGCGCTCGGCAAGATGCTGAAGGACAAGGACCCGACGAAGGCCAGGCGCGTGATGCAAGCGATGATGCAAATGGTCAAGCTGGACGTGAACGCCCTCGAAGCGGCATACGCGCAGCCGTGAATTTTTGCGGGCGAAGCGGGCGCTTGTTTGAACCGTGGCGCTTCGCTTCTCGGTGCATTGAGCGGTGCCACTTCGCGCGCCCTGACGCCGGCGGTCAGCGTCCGAGTTTATGCGCATCAACTCTGGGCGCGGGCCTCGGGCCACCGCAGCCGACGCACTTTAGCGCGCGTTTCTGCGATGATCGGCGCTTTCCTGTTTGCGGATCGAAAGCGCGCCATGTCCCCGTCCTCCTTTGAGCTTCAAACCGACCGACTGATCTTGCGTCCTCATGTCGTCGAGGACTTCGACGAGAGTCTTGCGTTGTGGTCCGACGAGATCGTCACGCGCTTTATCGGCGGCAAGCCGTTTAACCGCGAAGAAGTGTGGTCGCGGCTTTTGCGTTACGTCGGACATTGGGCCGCGCTGGGATACGGCTACTGGACGATTCGCGAGAAGCACAGCGGACGATTCGTCGGCGAGGTCGGCTTTGCGGACTATCGGCGCGAGATCGATCCGCCGCTCGATGGCGCGCCGGAAATCGGCTGGGTGCTGATGCCGTCCGCGCACGGGCAAGGCTACGCGACGGAAGCGGTGCGCGGCGCGTTGACGTGGGCCGATGCGAAGTGGCCGGGTGGCGACACCGTCTGCATCATCGCGCCAGACAACGTGGCGTCGCGGCGGGTCGCGCAAAAATGCGGCTACGTCGAAGAGCAACAGACAACGTACAAGGGCCACGCGACGGGAGTCTTCCGTCGAGCGTCAGGCCGCCTTCATCCCATCGGTTCTTAAAACTCTCCTATGCCTTCTGGCCGAATGGTGCGGAGCCGCCATTGATGCGACATTCACTACGCGACTGCACCGGTCGTACGAACGACCCAATCGCACATAGGATCGCACGTAGATACGGTGTTGACACATTAACCCGCGCCGCGTAGCATTATAGTATCTACATAGTAGATACACGCGGCGCTTCCAGTCCCTCATGGGCCTTGTGAAGGAGGAAGTCGTGTATCTGAATTTCTCGGGCGAAGGTGGTGCTATGGCTATTCAGACAATCAAGCGGTGGGGAAACAGTCTTGCGGTGAGAATTCCCGCAAGCCTGGCTGACGAATTGCACCTGCGCGAAGATCAGGAAGTCGACATGGTGGTGACGGACGGCGCGCTGGTCGCAACGCCTGCCGTCAAGACGTTTAGTTGGGACGAGTATCGCGAGCAACTCGCGGCGAGGCCGAACGACATGCATCCGACTATCGATCCTGGCGCTGCGGTGGGTTCCGAACTTGCCGACCCAACGGACCAGGACGACTGGTAAGGAGCAACATGAAAAACGGCGTTCCGGAGATCGGCGATGTGTTGTGGATCAGGCTCGAACCCGTGATCGGGCACGAGCAGGGCGGCGGGTATCCACGGCCCGTCGTCGTGCTTTCACACGAGGCACACAACGGTCCCACGCACCGCGTCGTGGCCGTGCCCTGCACGACAAAGGCGCGCGGATTTTCGACGGAGATTCCGGTTTCCGCGCTGCCGAAGCCGTGCGTCGCGTTGATCGATCAGATCACTACGCTCGATTGGGTCGCGCGGCGTGGCGAGTACCGGGAAGAGCGCGTCGCGCAAGGCGAACTCGATGCGATCCGCCGCAGCCTGAAGGCATTCCTGATGATGTGACGACGGGACGCCCGCCTCGCATATCGCGCTGTGAATTGGCGTACAACGGCGCGCGTCTTGTCCTAAGCAGTCGGGGCGCGGGACAAGACGCGCTGCGAACAGCCCGGCGGCCCGCATTGGCCGCTCGCAGCCGAGCGCTCGCTACTCGCGCCGGCCCGCCATGCATGCCTGCAACGTACGCCGCTGTGTGCCTTGTGAGTCGAAGTTCGCTTCATCGAGCCATTCCGCGAAGCCCGCGCGCAGCGCCGGCCATTCGCTGTCGATGATCGAGAACCACGCGGTGTCGCGATTGCGGCCCCTATAGGTCACGGCCTGGCGGAAGATGCCTTCGAACGTGAAGCCGAAGCGGGCCGCCGCGGCGCGCGAAGGCGCGTTCAGCGCATCGCATTTCCATTCGAAGCGCCGGTAGCCGAGATCGTCGAACACGCGCTGCATCAGCAGAAAGATTGCCTCCGTTGCCATGCGCGTTTTTTGCAGGCGCTGCGAGAACACGACGAAACCGACTTCGATCACGCCGTTCGTCTTGTCGATACGCATCAGCGAAAGCGTGCCGACGGCCTTGCCCGTCGCCAGATCGATCACGGCGTAATGCAGCGGATCAGGCGACGCAGCGAAGGCCGTGAGGCAGTCGCGGTACGCTTCCCGCGTATCGAAGGGGCCGACGGAAAGGTACGTCCAGTCGCGGGCGTCGGGCGCGGCGCTATAGGCGCCGTACAGATCGTCGAGATGACGCTCGACGTTCACGCGTTCGAGCCGGCAATAGCGTCCCGTCATCGACTGATTGCCCGGCGCTTTGGCTGGCTGCCAGTTCGGCATCGGTTCGCCGATCGGCTGGCCGTATTCGTTGACTCGCTGCCCCACGTTGCTCTCCCGTCGTGTCTGCGTTTTGAAGTATGCCAAGCGCGCAAGATACGGCAAACGCCGTGCATCCGTAAGAACCAGCCTCGCGGGATTCGATGGAGCCAGCGGCGATCACGACAGCGGACACGGAACGATGGTTGCTTGCAGTCCGCATAGCGACACGCGAGCCGTACGCATCGCGGCGTCATGGAGTCTCGCCCGCGAACGTTTGGAACTGAAAGGCTGTCGATACAGAATGAAAGTGATCGAACACCATCCTCGAGAGGGCCGCATGCTCGATGTCGTCGACGAAATCTCCCGCTTCAATGCCGGGCGCGACCCCGAACGCCTTGCGATGAAGTACGCGCGCATGCGCACGTCGACGTTCGTGTTCCTGCGCGGCACGTGTCATCTGTTCTACAAGCGTTTGTCCAAGGGCAGCGTGCTGCAAAGCTCGCCGCATGCGTGGATTTGCGGCGACATGCACCTCGAAAATTTCGGCAGCTACAAAGGCGACAACCGGCTCATCTACTTCGACATCAACGATTTCGACGAGGCCTGTCTCGCGCCGTGCCTGTTCGAGATGATCCGTCTGCTGACGAGCGTGCTCGTCGCCGCCGACGATCTGAAGCTCAGCCGCGCGGAAGCGCTCGCGCTGTGTCACATCGCCGTCGATTCATACGCGGCCGCGCTGCGTTTCGGCAAGGCGCGCTGGATCGAAGAGGAAACGGCTGAAGGGATGGTCGCCGAGCTTTTCGCTGCGCTGCATCAGCGCTCGCGTGTCGATCACCTGAACCGGCGCACCGAAGTGAAGGGCAAGAAGCGGACGCTACGCGTCGACGGCAAGAAGGCGTTGCCCGTCACCGATAAAACGCGCGAGAAAATCACCGCGTTCATGAACGACTTTGCGAAGCGCGAGCCGAATCCGGCTTTCTACGAGATCATCGATGTCGCGCGCCGTATCGCGGGCACGGGCAGTCTGGGCGTGGACCGCTACGTGATCCTGGTCGAAGGCAAGGGCTCGCCGGACGGCAACTATCTGCTCGACATGAAGCTAGCGCTACCGTCGGCGACCGCGCCGAATGTCGATACGCCGCAACCTCGATGGGCGAGCGAGGCGGAACGCGTCGTCGAGATACAGCGGCGCAATCAGGTCATGTCACAGGCATTCCTGCATGCCGTCGAATTCGAAAAGCGCCCGTACGTGCTGCGCGGCCTGCAGCCATCCGAGGACCGCGTCACGCTGGAAAACTGGAACGGCAAACTGCCGCGGCTGGAAAGCGTCGTGCGCAACATGGCGGAGCTGGTCGCGTGGGCGCACTTTCGCAGCAGCGGACGGCAGGCTTCCGCCATTGCCGATGACCTGATCGCGTTCGGCGAAAAGAGCAAATGGCAACTCGCGCTGATCGATCTGGCGACGCAGTGCGAAGCGCAGGTCGTCAGCGACTGGCAGGCGTACTGCGTGGCTTTCGACGCCGGGGCTTTTGATCTGACCGCGAAAAGCTGACGGCGCGAGAAGTCCGCCGCTTGCGAACGCGCTTCGAAATCGATCGCGGCGCGAAATAAGTCGCTACAACTCGAAGCGCGCAATTCGCACGACCTGTCGGGAGCGTAACTGGAACCGCAGACCGCAGACCGCAGACCGCAGACCGCAGACCGCAGACCGCAGACCGCAGACCGCAGACCGCAGACCGCAGACCGCAGACCGCAGACCGCAGACCGCAGACCACAGACCGCAGACCGCAGCCGCAGACCACAGCCGCAGACCGCAGACCGCAGACCGCAGACCGCAACCGCAACCGCAACCGCAACCGCAACCACCCGCCGCGCCGAACATATCCCGTCGCCACATTCGAAGAATACGAATATGTTAGCGGGCTGGACGCCGGCGAGGGAGTATGTAAATCTGGCGATGGCGTCGTGGCGGAATGCGCGTCGTTTTCCGGGCTTGCCGCCCTGCATTTCCCGAACCAGGTCTGTACCCGACGCCGCGCACGGGCGCGCCGCCCGTGGGGCATGAACAATGCCTTCCTATGAGTCACTTCCACAACAGGAGACGGCACTATGGAAATCGAAGCGACCGCATGGTTCCCGCTGGACGACTATGCGCCCGTCAGGGACGGGTGGTACGAAGTCCAGCTTGTGAGCGGAGAAACGGCATTCGCCAAATTCGCGGAAGGCGGATGGACCGAAAGGCCGCTCCTCGTGTTCACACACTGGCGCGGATTGAGCGAAGATCCCGCGCGCGTGGACGAACCGGAAACCATCGACGCGGAAGCAACGGCAGCAGAAGGCGTGCGCGCAGCGTGGAACGCATTCTTCCCGGGCGCGAACGGCGAGGCGCACAAGCCGCACGACATCTCGCACGGCAAGCCGCCACCCGTTACGCACTGACTTCCCGTATCCACGCGGACCTGCGGACGGCGCGTCGGCGCCGCCGCTCGTTTCAGCGTCAACGCCTCCCTGTCACGCGGCCTCGCGTTTTTCCTCGCTTCGCTAGAATGCAGCGATCGATATCGCGAAGGCCATCCATGCAAGATTTCCGCCAACCCGTCGATCTGACGCGCGCCACGCGCCTTCTGAATCACGGTCCCGTCACGCTTATCACCAGCGCGCACGGAGGCCGCTCGAACGTGATGGCGGCGTCGTGGGCGATGCCGCTCGATTTCGTTCCGCCGAAAGTCGTCGTCGTGATCGACGCAAAGACGCTGACGCGGCAACTCGTCGAAGCGAGCGGCGTGTTCGGCCTGCAGCTGCCGACGCGCGGCTTCGCGCGCCATACGCTTGCGGTCGGATCGAATGCGGGCGTCGAGATCGACAAGCTCGCGGCGCTGCAACTCGAAACGTTCGCCGCGCAGAGGATCGACGTGCCGATGCTGGAAGGCTGCGTCGCATGGTTCGAATGCAAGGTGATCCCCGACGACAGCCAGCGCCACGATCTGATCATCGCCGAAGTGGTCGCGTGCTATGCGGACAGCCGCGTCTACTCGAACAACCGCTGGCACTTCGGCGACGATCGCGACATGCGCACGTGCCACTACGTCGCGGGCGGCACGTTCTTCGAAACCGGCGACACATTCGAAGTCGAAGCCGCGCCTGTCGGCAGCATTGGCAGCATTGGCAGCGTCGGCAGCGGCAACAGCTGATTTACGTCTTGAGCGGCACCCAGATCTCGACGCCGCCCATTCCCGTCACAGGATTGAACTGCTCGCTGTAGCGCTCGAAGTTGGGCGCATCGGCGGGCGTGTGGCCGGACTCGGGCAGCCACTTGTTCCAGATCGTGTTGCACGTGCGGCGTATCGTCGAGATGTGCTCGCGATGCGTGAACACCGCGTAGCGCTGCGCACCGATGCGCACACGGCTCAATTCATCGGGTAAGCCGGAGAAATCGGCCACCTCGACGCCGCACAGGTAATCGAAATTGCCTGAATCGTCGGCGTTGTAGCTGACGCCGTACGCAACCTGCCCGATCTGTCCCGGCACCTTGCCGTTGATCGCGCTGAAGCGCTGCCATTGCGCGGGAATGCCGGAACTGCTCTCGCAGTTGTAGCGCTCGCTCAATCCGGCGACGAGCAGCGGCGTGCCATCGACGAAGCGAGGCGCCTCGAGATGGGCTAACAAGGACTCTTCCATTTTGATCGGCTCCACGAGTGCGATGTTGTCGAGATGACCTTGCGCGCGCAACGCTTCGGGCGTGAGCCCGAACTGCTCGCGAAATGCGCGCGTGAATGCCTCGTGAGAGCCGTAACCCGCATCGACCGCGACGGCGAGAATATCCGGCGCACCGCGCGCAAGACGCCGCGCCGCTTCCGTCAGACGCCGGGCACGCACGTAGCGCATCACCGAATAACCCGTTGCCGCTTCGAATGCACGCGACAGATGAAAGCGCGAGACGCAGCCGCAACTGGCGATTTCATCGAGCGACAGCTCGCCCGCGAAGTGGCTTTCGATAAACCAGAGCGCTCTTCCGGCAGGGTTCGCGGCTGCGTTCATAAAGACTCCCCTTTCGGCATGAACCCAGCATATCGATTGAAGACAGCGTTCATTTGATTGCGCTTGCGCTTCGTCACTACTCCATCGATTCCTTCAACGCGCCGCGTTCCTGCCGCACGGCGGATTGCGCGCCCTGCCGCAACAACGCGCCGCCGATCGCCCCGGCCGTCGCCGCAAAGATCGCGCCGACGAGAAACGCGACGTGATAGCCGCTCGTCAGCGCGGCGGGCGTATCCGCGTGCTGCGCGCCGCCGCTCGCCGATTGCGCGGCCGCGAGACTTGCGAGCACCGCGAGTCCCAATGCGCCGCCCATCATGAACGACGTATTGACGATGCCCGACGCGAGGCCCGAATCGGCGGGATCGACATCGCTCATCGCCGCGAGCAGCAGCGGATTGAACGCGACGCCCGCGCCGATGCCGAGCAGCACCATGCCGGGCAACACATCCATGACGAAGTGACCGTCGACGGGCGCGCGTGCGAACAGCAGCAGGCCGAGCGAGGCCAGCAGCAGACCGGCGGCGAGCGGACGCCGGATGCCGAAGCGCATCACCATGCGCGCCGACAGGCCGAGCGAGAAGAAACCCATGATCAGGTTCGCGGGCAGGAACGCGAGGCCGACCTGGAACGGCGCATAGCCGAGCACGCGCTGCAAATAGAGTGCGGAAATGAAGAACCACGCGAACATCGCGGCGGCCCACAACACGCCGACGACGTTGGCCGTCGCGACATTGCGCAACGTGAGGAGCGCGAGCGGCATCAGCGGATGCACGACGCGTGCTTCTATCGCGAGAAACGCGCCGAGCAGCGCAAGCGCGACGACGAGCAGCCCGACCGTTTGCGTCGACAGCCAACCGGCTTCATTGCCGTTGACGATCGCATAGACGGCGAGCATCAGCGATGCGGTGACGGTCGCTGCGCCCGCGACGTCGAGCCACTCGCCATGTGCGTGTCCGCGTCCCGCGGGCAGCAGCGCAATGCACGCCGCGTACACGGCGATGCCGATCGGCAGATTGACGAGGAAGATCCAGTGCCAGCTCAGCAGATTGGTCAGCAGACCGCCCAGCAGCACGCCGATGCTGCCGCCGCCCGCGCACACGAAGCCATAGACGCCCATCGCTTTCGCGCGCTCGCCTTCTTCGGTGAAGAGATTCATGATCAGTGACAGCGAGACGGCCGACACCACTGCGCCGCCCAAGCCTTGAATCGCGCGCGCGCAAACCAGCATGACTTGCGAATTCGCGAGCCCGCATGCAAGCGACGCCAGCGTAAACAGCGTAATGCCCGCGAGAAAGAGCTTGCGATGGCCGTACAGGTCGCCGAGCCGGCCGCCCAGCAACAGAAAGCCGCCAAACGTCAGCATGTACGCGTTGACGACCCACACGAGCGCGGTTTCGGAAAAGCCCAGATCCGTCGCGATCGACGGCAAGGCGACGTTCACGATGGTCGTATCGAGCACGATCATCAGCACGCCCATGCAAAGCACGACGAGTGCCAGCCAGCGTTTTTGACCTTCGATGTTATGCGTCATGCGCGCGTTCCTCCGTGGCGGTCGATGCGCTTCCAGTCTCGTCAGGGGCCGCCCGAAACTTCAACTAGACAACGGATTTGCGCATCGCTCTTCTACACACGACGATCGAAGGCGGAGGAAATCGACACGGCCCAGTCCAACAATTTTTGTTCGCCGCCGCGCGGAGGAAACGCCATACGAGGCCGTGCAGGACGGCGGCCTCTATTCATCACAAATCACAACACCGGAGCGCAAATCACGCCGACCACTTGCCGCCCATCAGCTCATTGGACGGCAGCGTTTCGTCGAGCAGCTTGCGTGCACTCTCGATGCCCGCGACGGGCAAGCCCTCCGGATCGAGCAGCCCGACCTGCACGAGCACGGAAGCCTGATCCCAATAAATGTGCTCGTTATACAGCTTGTCGCCGCGAAAGCAGACGACCGCGAGCATCGGCACCTCGAAGTATTTGCCCGTCGGCGCGACACCGGGCAGCAGCCAGTCGATCTCGCAGCTATGCGTGCACGCAAAGATGAATTCGTCGACGATGCGATCGGAACCGATGGTCCGCGAAATTGGAATCAGCTTTGTGTCAGGCGGATTCGAATTGACGAAGTGATTCGTGTAGAAGCGCTTCAAATTATCATAACCGACGCCGCCCGTCATCGTCGGCACGTGATTGACGTAGGGCTGCGCGACCATCGTCGGCATGACGGCGTCGACATCGCGCGTCGCGAACTCGAAATAGCAGTGCCGTTCCCACAATGTGTTCAGATCGTAGACGGGGCCGAGCACCTTGCGCAGCAGCGCGAGCGTGCGCGAGTACGCCATCATCGCGGCGGGCTTGTCGTATTGCGGGCGCGCGGGCGACGCGAACGCATGATCGCAGCCCGGATAGACATACTGCTCGATGTTCGGATGCGTGCGAAGCGCGGCCATGATCTGCTCGCGCACGGGCGGCGGACAGTACGAATCGTTTTCGGCGAAATGAAACACCATCGGGCAGCGAATGTGCTTCGCTTCGTCCAGATACGCTTCGAGCCCGACGCCGTAATAGCTCGCCGCGCAATCGACGTCCGTGCGCGCAGCCGCGAGCATCGCAAGCTTGCCGCCGAGGCAATAGCCGATCGCGCCCACTTTGCCCGCGTGCTCGGGCAGCGCGCGCAACGTATCGATGGTGGCGGCGATGTCGTCGATTGCGCGGTCGACATCGAACTTCGCATGAAAGTCGAGCGCGCGTTTCATGTCCTCGCCTTCGTAGCCGAGCACGACATTCGGCTGGATGCGCCAGAACAGATCGGGCACGAGCACGACGTAGCCTTCTTCCGCGTAGCGGTCGGCCGTCGTCTTCAGATAGGTGTTGATGCCGAAGATCTCTTGCAGCAGCACGAGGCCCGGACCGGACCCCTGCGCCGGACGCGCAACGTATGCATTGAAACGGCCGCCATCGCGAGCGGCGACTTCGATAAAGGAACCGGCCACGGGATGCTCCTCCATGATCAGATGATGGGGACTGCGCGCGTCCTCAGTCGTCCCTTCGTCTCAACGTCGAGATGCGGGCGCGCTACATCGCACGCAATGCGAACCGTTTGATCTTGCCGGTTTCCGTGCGAGGCAGCGCGTCGATGAAGGCGACGACGCGCGGGTACTTGTACGGCGCAACGGTATTCTTCACGAATTCCTGCAATTCCGCGATCAGTTTTTCGTCGCCGCTATAGCCCGGATTGAGCACGATGAACGCCTTCACGATCTGCCCGCGTGTTTCATCGGGCACGCCGATCACGCCGCATTCGGCGACGGCCTTGTGTTGCATCAGCACGCTCTCCACTTCGGGGCCGGAGATGTTGTAGCCGGCGGACACGATCATGTCGTCGGCACGGGCCTGATAGAACACGTAACCGTCCTCGTCGATATAGACGGAGTCGCCGGGCAGGTTCCAGCCGTCGCGCACGAACTTGCGCTGGCGGTCGTCGGCGAGATAGCGGCAGCCCGTCGGACCGCGCACCGCGAGCTTGCCGATCGTGCCTGCGGGCACGGGGCGCATGTCGTCGTCGACGGCTTGCACGATGTAGCCAGGCACGGCCTTGCCGATCGCGTGCGGCCGTACGTCGCCGCCGGCCGCCGAGATGAAGATATGGATCAGCTCGGTGCCGCCGATGCCGTCGATCATCTCGATGCCGCTCGCTTCGCGCCATAGCGCGCGCGTCGAATCGGGCAACGCTTCGCCTGCGGAAACGGTCTTCTTCAGCGACGAAACGTCGAAGCGCGGAATCAACGGCGCCATCTGTCGATAGAACGTCGGTGCGGTGAACATCACGGTTGCGCGAAAGCGCTCGACGTTTTGCAGCAGCGTTTCGGGCGTCTGCTTTTCGATCAGCACCGTCGATGCGCCCGCGCGCAACGGAAAGCACAAGAGGCCGCCGAGACCGAACGTGAACGCGAGCGGCGGCGTGCCGCAGAAGACGTCGTCGGCGGTGGGCTTGAGCACGTGACGCGGGAACAGGTCGCACATCGCGAGCACGTCGCGATGAAAGTGCATGCAGCCCTTGGGCGCGCCCGTCGTGCCGCTCGTGAAGGCGATCAGGCAGACATCGTCGGCGGCCGTGTCGCACGCGTCGAATTCAGCGGGCTTCGACGCGGCCAGCGCTTCGAGCGATCCGGGCACGTCGTCATGAAAGACCAGCGTCTGCTCAAGGCCCTCGCAAAAGAACTCGTCGCCTTGCGACGTGCAGCGCGCAAGTTCTTCCGTCAGCCGCGTGTCGCACAGCGCCGCGCTGATCTGCGCCTTGTCGATGATCTGCTTGAGTTCCTTTGCGCGCAGCAACGGCATCGTCGGCACGACGACGAGACCCGCTTTCAATGCAGCGAGAAATGCGGCGGCCATCTGCAATGTGTTCGGGCCGCGCAGCAGCACGCGATTGCCCGGCTGCAAGCGCATTTCATCGACGAGTACATGCGCGTTGCGATTGACCATCGCGAGCAGTTCGCCATAAGTGGTCGTCTGCGGTTTGCCGTCGACATCCGACCAGATGGCAGGCCGGTCGCGATGTCCGCCTTCGACAGCACGATCGAGCAGTTCAGTCGCGCAGTTGAAGCGCGCCGGATACGCGACGTCCGGATTGTCGAGCAAAAAGAGCGGCCATTGATCCTCGGGCGGCAAGTGGTCGCGCGCGAAGGTATCGACGTGAGCTGACGGTTCCATCATGAAACTCCTCTGCCATGCATGCTAATCGTTGCAAGCCGTGCGGCGCGGGTTGGTCTGCGCGGATGCGAAGCGGGCCTAGTCGGTAATCACGGCTGTCGCTTCGATTTCGACCTTGGCTTCATCCTCGATCAGCGCGACGACCTGGACTGCGCTCATCGCAATGTCGTAATCGCCGATCAGCTCGCGAAACGTCTGGCCGATCTCCCTGAGCGACGCGAGATACTCGCGCTTGTCGGTGACGTACCACGTCATTCGCACAAGATGCTCGGGCCGGCCGCCCGCTTCGCGCAACACGGCGAGCACATTGCGCAGCGCTTGCGCGGCCTGCTCGGCGAAGAGATCGCTCGTCATGCGCGCTTCTGCGTCCCAGCCGATCTGTCCGGCGATATACACCTGCGTGCCGCTCGCCGCGACACCATTCGCATAGCCGCGCGGCTTCACCCAGCCCGCAGGCAGTAGCGGTTTCTTTTTCATGAGCGTTGCTCCTCGGATTGAACGGCATGCGGCGCGAACGCTGCGAGCGCTGTCGCGATGTCATCGGGAATGTCGATCGACTGGCCGCTTTCCAGCGACGTCGTGACGAGCACCTGTGCTGCACGAAAGCGCACTTCACCCGCGCAGCGCGCAACGATGGCGAGGCCGATCGAGCGGCGCCCGATACGCGTCACGTCAAGCGACAGCGTGATCGTTTCGCCCATGCGGCTCGGCCGCGAGAACTCGCAATCGAGCTTGACGATCGGCAGGCCGACGCGGCGCGTCTGAATCATGTGCGCGTAGTCGATGGCAAGACGCTCGTTGAACCACTCTTCAACGAGCATGTTCGTCATCACCAGATATTGCGGAAAGTAGACGATGCCCGCAGGGTCGCAATGCGCGAAGCGGATGCGCACGGGCATGTCGAACGACGCGTTCATGACGTGCGCTCCTGTTGCTGGCTCGCCGCATGTGCTTTCAGCAGATCGCGGCCGACGATCAGTTGCTGCACTTCCGTCGCGCCTTCATAGATGCGCAGCGCGCGAATCTCGCGATACAGCCGCTCGACGGTCGCGCCGCTTCGCACGCCCATGCCGCCCCACAGTTGCACGGCGGCGTCGATCACCTGTTGCGCGCCTTCGCTTGCGTGCCACTTCGCCATCGCGGCTTCGCGCGTTACGCTTTCGCCCTGATCGCGCAGCCACGCGGCGCGATAGACGAGCAGCGCGCTGCTGTCGATCGTCAACGCCATCTGCGCGAGCTTCGTTTGCGTGAGTTGAAAGTCGCCGAGCGTCTGACCGAACATCTTGCGCGACGCGGCGCGCGCGAGTCCTTCCTGCATCGCGCGACGCGCAAAGCCCAACGATGCAGCGGCAACCGACGTGCGAAAGATATCGAGCGTGCGCATCGCGATCTTGAAGCCTTCGCCGGGCGCACCAAGCATCTGGCTGCGCGGCACGCGCGCGCCGTCGAAATGAAGACGCGCGAGAGGATGCGGCGCGATCACGTCGATGCGTTCGGCGATCTCCAGGCCCGGCGTGTTCGCGTCGACGATAAACGCGCTGATGCCGCGCGCGCCCGGTGCCTCGCCCGTTCTCGCGAACACCACATAGAAGTCTGCGATGCCGCCGTTCGAGATCCACGTCTTGTCGCCGTCGAGAACGTAGACGTCGCCTTCTGCGCGCGCCTGCAACGACATCGCCGCGACGTCCGATCCCGCTTCGGGCTCTGACAACGCGAACGCGGCAATCGCTTCGCCCCTTGCGACGCGCGGCAGATAGCGCATCTTCTGTTCGTGTGTGCCCGCGAGCGTGATCGCGCCGGAGCCGAGACCTTGCATCGCGAGCGCGAAGTCCGCGAGACCGTCGTGCTTCGCGAGCGTTTCGCGCAGCAGACACACGGCGCGCGTGTCGATCGTATCGCCGTGCCCGCCGTATTGCGTGCCGCCGACACCGTACTTCAGCCAGCCCGCTTCACCCAATGCACGCACGAACTGCTTGCACGACGCGTCGGCATCTTCATGCTGCACGTGTGCGAGATGCTGCGTGGCCCATGTCTCTATCGCTTCTGCCAGCTCACGATGATGCGCTTCGAAAAACGGCCAGGCCAATGCGCTGTGCGGATCGTTGATATTCAAGGTCAGTCTCCTTCGAACACCGGCCGCGACTTCGCCGCGAACGCACGATACGCGCGCTCGAAATCGCGGGTCGTCATGCAGATGGCCTGTGCCTGCGCTTCGGACTCGATCGCCTCGTCGATGCTCATGCTCCATTCCTGATGCAGCATCTTCTTCGTGATGCCGTGCGCGAACGTCGGGCCCGCGACGAGATCGGCGGCGAGCTTCGACGCTTCGTCGAGCAGCGCTTCCGGCGCGCACAGGCGGTTGTAGAAGCCCCACGCGTAGCCTTCGTCACCGCTTGCGGAGCGGCCCGTGTACAGCAGTTCGGCGGCGCGTCCCTGACCGATGATGCGCGGCAGGATCGAACAGGCGCCCATGTCGCAGCCCGCGAGACCCACGCGCGAAAACAGGAACGCGAGCTTGCTGCGCGCTGTGGAAAGCCGCATGTCGGAGGCCATCGCGAGGATCGCGCCCGCGCCCGCGCAGACGCCATCGATAGCCGCGATGATGGGCTGTGGACAATGCCGCATCGCTTTCACGAGATCGCCCGTCATGCGCGTGAAGAGCAGCAACTCCGGCATCGGCAGGTCGATCAGCGGGCCGATGATGTCGTGCACGTCGCCGCCCGAACAGAAGTTCTCGCCCGCGCCGTGAATCACGACGGCTTTTACATCGGTCGCGTAGGCGAGCTGTCGAAAGAGATCGCGCAACTCCGCGTACGATTCGAAGGTCAGCGGGTTCTTGCGCTCGGGACGGTTGAGCGTGACGGTCGCGACGCCCGCTTTGACGGACCAGCCGAAGTGCTTCGCGTCATAGGCGGCGAGCGTCGTGCGATTGCCGGCCAGCAGGGCATCGGCAGCGGATCGGGTCATTTACGTCTCCTGGCTCTTGATCGTGTTCAGCAGATGCTGCTTGAGCTTGCCGAGCTTTTGATGCGTGCGCGATTTCTCGTCCAGATCGAGGCCGCCGAACATTTCGACGACCCATTGCTCGTGCGCGACGGCCATTTTGTCGAACAGCGCGCGGCCTTCTGGCGTGAGGCGCACGCTCGTCGAGCGACGGTCGTTCGGATCGGTGTCGCGCGCGACGAGCCCTTCTTTTTCGAGCTGATCGGTAATGCCCGTGATGTTGCCGCCCGTCACCATCAAACGGCGCGACAGTTCCGTCATCTTCAGCCCTTGCGGATGACGCTCGAGCTGCGCCATCAGATCGAAGCGTGGCAGCGTCGTGTCGAACTCGTTGCGCAGGCGCTTGCGCAACTCCGCTTGCACGAGGTTCGTCGTCGTCAGCATGCGCAGCCACAGACGCAGGCCCATGTGGCTATCGGCGCCCGTGCTCATCTCCATGTCCACGACGTTTTCCGCGGGCTTCGCGACGCCTTTGCGCGTGGGTTTCGCTTCGGCCGCGTCGGTGGCCTTTTTCTTTGCAGCTTGACTCATGTGACTTCTCCGCCTGAAACGGAAATCGATTGAGCTGTGATGGATCCGGACCCCGGCATGCACAGCCACAGCACCGTGTTCGCGACTTCGGCGGGTTCGACGAAGCGGCGCTGCGGGTTGTGGCGCACAAGGATGTCACGCGCTTCCTGTTCGCTGCGCGACGTCTTTGCGGTGATCTGATCGAGCGATGCGCGCAGCAATTCCGTTTCCGTATAGCCGGGGCACACGGCGTTGACCGTGACGCCCTTCGTCGCGACTTCGAGCGCAAGCGAACGCGTGAGTCCGATCACGCCGTGCTTCGCCGCGCAATAAGCGGCGACATACGCGTAGCCGATCTGTCCCGCCGTGCTCGCGACATTGACGATGCGTCCGTAGCCGCGTTCGAGCATCGACGGCAACACGGCGCGCGTGCAGAGAAACACGCCCGTCAGGTTGACGTCGAGCATGCGTTGCCAGAGCGCCATGTCCATGTTCGCGAAGGGCGCGGCCTGGGCCTGGCCCGCGTTGTTGACGAGCACGTCGATCGGACCGGCATTCGATGCGGCTTCGGAAAATGCCTTGTTTACAGCACTCTCATCGCACACGTCGACGCTGATGCATGCGGCGACCTCGCCATGCTGGCTCAACGTTTCGCGTTGCGCGGCGAGACGTTGCGCATCGCGGCCCATCAACGTGACGCGCGCGCCCGCGCGAACGAGCGCATCGGCAGTTGCGGCGCCGATGCCGCTGCCGCCGCCCGTCACGACGGCATGCTTGCCTGCAAGCGTGGTGTTCATCAAACCGCTCCTTCCGCGCGTTGCGCGCGTTCGAGCGGCGACAGACGCGCATTTTCCGCAGCCTGCGCGCGCTCGCGTTCGTAATTGCGTTCGAGCTGCGATTTGGCCGCCGTGTATTGCTTCGGCCAGTTCACGTCGAAGTAGCCGATCTTCGCGGCTTCATTCAAGGTCCACGATGGATTCGCGAGATGCGGTCGCGCGATCGCGCACAAATCCGCGCGGCCCGCGGCGATGATGCTGTTCACGTGATCGGCTTCGGAGATCGCGCCGACTGCGATCGTCGCGATGCCCGCCTCGTTGCGGATGCGATCGGCGAACGGCGTCTGGAACATGCGGCCAAACACGGGCTTTTCTTCCTTGCTGACCTGACCCGACGACACGTCGATCATGTCGGCGCCCGCGGCCTTGAAGGCGCGCGCGATTTCGACGGCATCGTCAGGCGTCGTGCCGCCGTCGACCCAGTCATGCGCCGAGATGCGCACCGACATCGGCTTGTCCTGCGGCCACACCTCGCGCATCGCGGCGAACACCTGCAGCGGATAACGCAGACGGTTCGCGAGCGAGCCGCCGTATTCGTCGGTGCGATGGTTGGTGAGCGGCGAGAGAAAGCTCGACAGAAAGTAGCCGTGCGCGCAGTGCAGTTCGAGCCAGTCGAAGCCCGCCTCAGCAGCCATGTGCGTCGCGCGGACGAATTGCGCTTCGATGTCGCGCAGCTCGTCATGCGTCGCTTCGCGCGACCATTGGCTGACGCCGCGCAGATACTGCTGCGGCGACGCCGACACCAAAGGCCAGTTGCCGTCGGGCAAGGGCTGATCGATGCCTTCCCAACTGACGCGCGTCGAAGCCTTTGCGCCCGCATGGCCGAGTTGCATGCCGATCTTCGCGTCGGTTTGCGCATGCACGAACTGCACGATGCGACGCCACGCGGCGAGATGCTCGGGCGCGTACATGCCGGGACATCCGGGCGTGATGCGCGCCGCCGGCGACACACAGGTCATTTCCGTCATCACGAGCGCTGCGCCGCCCATTGCGCGCGCGCCGAGATGCATCAGGTGATAATCGCCCGCCACGCCGTCGACGGCCGAATACTGCGCCATCGGCGAGACGACGACGCGGTTCTTCAGCGTCACGCCGCGCAGCTTGAACGGCGTGAACATCGGCGGGATGGAATGCCTTTGCCGATCGCGTTCGATGCCCGCGCGCTCCGCGAGCCAGTTTTCGAATGACGAGAGGTAGCCGGCATCGCGTTCGCGCAGGTTCTCGTGCGAGATGCGCTGCGAACGCGTGAGCAGCGAATACGCGAACTGCTCGGGCTCGAAGGACGCGTAACGGTCGACGTGCTCGAACCATTCCGTCGAATTGCGCGCCGCATTCTGGATGCGCAACACGCCGACGCTGCGCACTTGCGTGTAATGCGCGAGCGCTGCGGCGAGATCGTGCGGATGCGCATCGATGCTGTTCGCGAGTTCGATCGCGTCTTCGAGCGCGAGCTTGGTGCCGGAGCCGATCGAGAAGTGCGCGGTATGCGCGGCGTCGCCCATCAGCACGACGGGCACTTGCTTGTTGTCGGCGCGTGTTTTCCAGTGCACCCATTCGCGATTGACGACGCGCGGAAAGCGGATCCATTGCGACGAGCCGCGCAGATGGCTCGCGTTCGACATCAGCGGTTGGCCGTCGAGATACTTCGCGAACAGCCGCTCGCAGAACGCGATGCTGTCTTCCTTGCTCATTTCGTCGAGGCCGGCGGCGCGCCACACGCGCTCGGGCGTTTCGACGATGAACGTCGACGTTTGATCGTCGAAGCGATATGCGTGGGCCTGGAACCAGCCCCATTCGGTCTGTTCGAACGCGAACGTAAAGGCGTCGAAGAGCTTTTTCGTGCCGAGCCACACGAAGCGGCAGTTGCGCATGTCGATGTCGGGCTGATACGTCGATGCGTACTTCTGGCGCATCGCGCTATTCAGGCCGTCGCTCGCGATGATGAGGTCGGCGTCGTAATCGTCGTCGTCGACGACCTGCGTTTCGAAGACCAGCTTCACGCCGAGTTCCTCGCAACGCTCTTGCAGGATGTTCAAAAGACGCTTGCGGCCGATCCCGCAAAAGCCGTGCCCCGACGAGCGCACCTTCGCGCCGCGAAAGTTGATCTCGATGTCGTCCCAGTGATTGAACGCGTCGAGGATCATGTCGGCGCTTTTCGCGTCGGCGGCGCGCAGATTGCCGAGCGTCTGGTCGGAAAACACCACGCCCCAGCCGAACGTGTCGTACGGGCGGTTGCGCTCGACGACGATCACTTCGTGCGCCGGATGGCGCCGCTTCATCAACAGCCCGAAATACAGCCCGGCCGGCCCGCCGCCAATACAGACGATACGCATGCTGGTTCCCCAACTGGAGTGCTCGCCTTTACTTTAGGTTTTGATAGTTTAGATGTCAAGTAAAATGGCGCGGCGGCGGAGGAGCGGTCAGATACCGTTGATCCGTAGGAATGCACGACACGATATGCGACCGCTGCGGGCGGCGGCCGCGTTTTACCAGAACCCGTCAAGATGTCCCAAGGAAAAGGGCTCAGCTAGCGGGAGAGATCACCGCGGAGATACGCAGCAACCGCCCCTGTCAGCGCGATGCCCTGCAATTCCTCCGGCGATGCCAGATGCGCCTTGATAATCTCACGATTATCAAGGCGCAACTCGGGTATGCGATCGAGGTGCAGTTCAAAGAAATGCACCCGGTCTCTTCGACCGTCCCAAGTGCCGCAGACGCTGCCTGCGGGGAGTAGTGGGGACGATGAGAAACCAATCTCCTCCTCCATTTCGCGCTGCGCCGCTGCATCAGGCGTCTCACCGGCCCTGATACTGCCGCCGGGAAAACTCCACTCGGCCCGGTACGATGACTTCACCAGCAACAGCGCCTGCCCGACGTAGATCGCTACTAGCGCGCCCTCATGGCGAGGCCGTCGCAGGTGCCACCACGCGCGAGCGAGCGGAAATCCGAAGCGAAGTACCATGCGCCAGACAGAGTCGACAAGCATGGCCGCGCGGCCTCGCTCAAGTCCAGGCATGAGGTCTCTCCTTTCGTTTGATGGTCGGGGGATCTTGCGGTTCGCCGCGGTTGAGCGGCTTGGATCAATCAGTCGTCTGTTACGCGACTGCTAGCGAACCGTAGTTTATCCGGAGGCTGCTCCCGCTCGGGATAGCGATTGTCATCAAATCAAGGGCATAGGTCGAACGCCCTTCGTGGTCCGATGAACGACCCCAAAACGATGGCGGTTGTGAGAGGCGGCTACGCGATGCGACGCTCAACAATGCGAACGCGTTCAGGCAATCGGCGATGCGGCTCGACCAGCACGAATCCATTCTCTTCGCAGTGCGGGACCGCGATCCCGATGCCGAGCAACGAGCGATGTACGCGCATATCGCGTTCGTCGGGAAACAGTTCGAGCCCGGCTTCGGCTATACGCAATAGCCGTCGCTACATGGCGCGAGTCATGTAGCAGGCGGCCGTTCTGCATGTTCGCGAAGAGACGCGATCGCGTGATAGTCGTGCAACGTCCGTTCGATCACGCGGGATGATCGAAGGTGCCTGGACTGGCGGGCGTCCCTTTCCATTCCGCAGTGCGTTCCTTCGATGCGCGCGCCAGCGCATCGTTTACGCCTTGCGCGTCGAGGTCGGCCGTATAGACAGGAGAGCCCGGCTGCTGACGCCATGAATCGGCGATCGTGCCTGTGTCCACGGCATCGAAGCCGATGTCGTCGACGAGTCCGAAGACGATCTGCTTCGCCTTCGGATCGTCGCCCGAGACGGGCAACGCGATGCGTCCGGCCGCGCCCGACGGCTTGCCCATCCCTTCGAGATGCGCGGCGTAGATGTTGTTGAACACCTTGACGACGGGATGCCCGATCTGCTCTTCGACCCAACGGCTCTCGGTCGTGCCCGCCTCGATGCCGTCGATCCTGCCGTCGCGCTGACGCGGATAGTAGTTGCACGTATCGATCACGACGGCCGACGGCTTCGCGTTGTCGAAGAGTCCCTTCGGCAGCTGCGGGACTTTGGCGAGCGGGATCGTCACGACGATCACGTCGGCGTCCGCGATCATGTCCGGCACGTTGCTCGCCGTTGCGCCCGTTTGCTGCGCGACGGCTTGCAGCGAAGCGCCGCCGCGCGAATTGGCGATGCGTACCGCGTGCCCTTTTTCGACGAGGCGGCGCGCGAGCACCGTGCCGATGTTGCCTGCACCGATGATGCTGATATTCATCGAACCCTCCTGATCAAGTGGGTGTAGCGGCGCGTGACCGGATACATGTGTCGAGTGGTCCGGTGCAGCGCGCGTTTCGTCATGCCGTGTCGAGCATCCTCCATGCCGATCGGGCGTCGATCGATCGTCGCTCGCTTCGAGCGCTAGCGGAGTCCATCAAATAGTGCAAGCCCACGTCGCTGTCACGCAACGCTGCGCCAGCGAAAAGTGTCGTGCCGAACGCGAAATAATCCGCCCGAAGCCGCTCCAGCCTTGCTTCCGGCGGCATGCGAACATTCGAAGCGAACTTTGTTACACCTCTTACGGGGAAGGGCGGCCGCCGTTACTAGAGCCTTTCAGATGTCCGGTTATACTCGCGCCGTCTCAAAAACAACAGACCCTTCTATGTCGAACCGAATCATTCAGATGGTCGCGATTGCAGCGCTTACGGCTGCAACGTCGGTGCCGGCGCTGGCCGGCGATATGAACAATGCGCTTGGCGGCGCGCTTGGCGGTGTGGCCGGCGCGGCGTTGGGCGGCGCAGTCGGCGGCAGCACGGGTGCCGTGATCGGTGGCGCGGTCGGCGGCGGCGCTGGCGGAGCCGTCACGTCGAATCGCCGCGAGCGCACGGGCGCTATCGTCGGCGGCGCGCTGGGCGGCGGCGCCGGCACGGCGGCAGGCAATGCGATGGGCGGACGCGGAGGCGGTCTCATCGGCGCAGCCTTGGGCGGCGGCGCGGGCGCGGCGCTCGGCGGCAACGTCTCGCGTTCCAACTCGTATGCGGACGATCATGGCTACCACGGCAAGCGCCATCACAAGCATCGTCACTACGACGACTGATCGGTGAACACAGCGTGGTTCGGCGCAGCGCCAAAGTCGTTCTGTAACGGGCGACGCGCTGCGTCAAACCACGCCGGGCGCTGAGTTCCGCGAAGGCACCAGCGCCCCGATGTCAGTCGCGCGAATCGCTCGCGCTTACTTCGCCCACAGGGTGCGGCCGAAGAAGGTCAGCGTTCTGTCCCAAGCCAGTTGCGACCACGCAGGGTCGTACTGCGTGATGGCGATGCGTCCGCTGCCGACAGCCGTCTCGTTGGCGAACGCGTGCTGCGCGAGATAACGATGGAACTGCACGTCGACCTTTGCTTCGCGCAGCTTCGATTCGAGCGTATCCACGTTTGCGATCGGAAAGGCCGCGTCTTGCGTCGCCCAATGACCGAGCACGGGCGCCTTGATCTTCGAAGCGTCGATGTAATCCAGCGGCGGGTAGCCGTAGAAGACGACGCCCGCGGACACATCCGGGCTCTGGCACAGCGAAAGCAGCGTCAGCGCGCCGCCCATGCAGTAACCCATCACGCCGACGCGGCCCGCGCGCTGCTTCAGGTATTGGATCGCGCCGACAACGTCCTGCGATGCCGCATCGCCGAAGTCGAGCCCATCCATCAGATGATGCGCCTCTTCCTCTTCGACCGTCGATTTGCCGCGATACAGATCGGGCACCAGCGCGAGGTAGCCTGATTGCGCGAGGCGATTCGCGACGCCGCGAATCTGATCGTTCAAGCCCCACCATTCCTGGATGACGACCACGGCGGGCGCGCCATCGGAATTGTCGGGCGTGGCGAGATAGCCTTGCAGTTCCTGGCCATCGGGCCGGCGAAAAGTAATCATGGTTCCCGTTGTCCTTGTCATGAGCGTCTTCCTGTTGATGGTTGATTGTTGATTGGACGCCATAGCATAGCGCCGTTGATCCGGCGACGCAGACTGCGGACACACGAAAAAAGCGGGCATCGCCCGCTTCCTCTTCGACCTCGATGCGCGGTTTGGAGCGCGCTTACGACGGCAACTTCCGGAACGAAATCGCAAAGCGGTTCCATGCGTTGATCGACGAAATCAGCAGCGTCAAGTCGACCAGTTCAGCCTCGCTGAAGTGCGGCTTCACTGCTTCCCACACCGCGTCCGGTACATGGTTTTCGGACACCAGCGTGAGGGCTTCCGTCCATTCGAGCGCCGCGCGCTCGCGGGCCGTGAAGAACGGCGTTTCGCGCCACACGACGACCGTCGCGAGACGACGGTCGGTTTCGCCGCCCTTGCGCGCGTCGGTGGTGTGCATGTCGACGCAGAACGCGCAGCCGTTGATCTGCGAAGCGCGCAGACGCACCAGATCGGCCAGCGATTTTTCGAGGTCGCTCTTGCCGATGCGTTCTTCCAGGGCGAGCATCGCCTTGATTGCGTGCGGGTTCGCTTTGTAGAAGTCGAGACGTTGTTCCATGATGGTTTCCTCAGTGATCGAGCGCGTTTGCTTGCGCGACAACCTCAAGATTAGGCGCTGAACTGGCTCTGCGAAATGGCCAATTCAGATGAATTTGAGGTAACCACTTTGCAGACGGGGGCAGCCGCTTCCGGACGATGCCCACATGATTCGCTACGACCTGTGGAGACGGTTCAAGCGCGCGAACTCGGCCGGCCTCGTGAACGACCGATACAGCTCGCCGACAGTGCCGATTGCGAAAGCGGGCTTCAACGTTGCGCCGGGCAGGGCGCTCAGAATCCACTCATACGCATTCATGTCCCGCTGTTGCGCATGCATTGCATCAGTCAGAGCGAGGAGCGCCTTGTCGGCCGAGTGTTCGCCCAAGTCGATAAACAGGCTTTCGAATGGGTCTTTAGGATTCGAAACGGCACGCAATGCAAGATGGCGCTCGGTCAAATCGATCTCCCGTCTTTGTGTCTATGAGCCTGTGAGCCGTGACGCAGACCGATATGGCATCGCCTCATCGCCTTGCCCGTCGCGTCACGCCTCATGTTAGCGAGTCGTATGTGTCAACGTGGTGAACATTGTTCGGCGGATTGTCGTCCGTGAGTTTTGCATGCCCATGACATCAATCCGCTGCACTTAGCCGCTTTGACAACAGCCGCAGCGATTGTTTCGAATACGGGCGCGCGTTGCACGATCATAACTGACTGAGGGTTTCAGGAATGCATCAGGCGGGCGCTGATCCAAACTTACGCTCCGGCGTGCGCTCGCAGCGTCGTCGCGCCCGTGTGCCGGTATTCGCTGTTCAGGAATGCAACGTTCGGCGGAAGCGTACTCACGCTCAACGCCCACAAGGGTTTCAGCGTCCAGATGGCCAGTGCCGGCGAAACGTTGGCGAATAGTGAAGGTACTTCGGAGGCACCGCGTATCACGATTGAAATGGTTCTTGCCGCATTCTTTCTGCGTGAAAGCTCACTGACTTTCGCTGCCGTTTCGATGCCCTGTCGATCAAGGGTTTGCCTGTTCTGGCACGACAAGCGCTATCCCGAGCGCACGGCTTTGACGGACTCGAACGACTGGCTCTCACTGGCCAAGGCCGTTGTCGATATTCACTACACGCGTAACTCCTATCCGGCGCCAGCCGGATGCCAGGCGGACAACGATCACCAAAAGAAAGACCGTCCTGTTTTGCCGGCTTCGATTTCCCGGCGTGCATGTCAATCGATCCGTCCAGGTGCGCGGAGGGCCCGCTTTGCCTGTCGGCGATTCTTCGAAAGGAGCTGCCATGAACAACAGCCTTCGCTCCAGATGCTCGTGTGTCGTCCTTCGAGTGTCGTCGCCACTTCGACCCTTCGGCCGCGAAGTCCCAATCAAGACCAGCTGAGCGAAGGCCGCGTGCAACGCGCGGCTTGAGCAAAGCCGGCTTATCGACAGGCGGTAGATGCGCACGACGTCGTAATGCGCACGGGCCGCGTGAGTCGTGCGCATAAGTCACGTGCATGAGTCATGAACACGCGGCTCATCCGTGCAAGGACACACAGGGCAACACCAACGATGCATAACCCCATGGAGGCAGGCGATGAACACAGGTACTCCGTTATTTTCGCGCTACGGTCAGCGCACAAGACGCAGCTCGGCCATCACCAAAGCACGACGTTCGCTGTTTGTCGGCGCTGCTCTCGTGATCGGCACCCTGCTGGGCGGTCAGATTGCCAGAGCCGATGACATCTACGTCGGCGATACCGGCGACAACACGGTCAAACGCTTCGATGCAGCGACGGGCGTGTCACGAGGAACATTCGTGCAGCCGGGGACGGCAGGCCTGAATGGCCCGATGGGCATGATCTTCACCGATGGGCAACTGATCGTGGTCAATCAGGACTTCGGCTCAGTGGCTGGCGACGTTTTGCGCTTCGACAGCAACACGGGCATGTTCCTCGGCAAGCTCGTTTCTTCGACCGACCGGGGTGCTGGCTTTGCTCCACAGGGAGTCGTTCGCGGCGATCCGGGCGACCGCTTTTACGTCGCTGACCTCGGTCTTCGGGGCGACGACTGCGCCAACGAAGGCAACGTGAACGAATACAACGATGCAGGCGCGTTCCTCGGCAATCTCGACCGGCGCGGCTTCAAGCCCGCTTTCTATCCGCGCGGCGTGGTCTTCGGTCCCGATGGCCTGTTGTATGTCGCCGCGAGAGGCTGTCCTCTCTCGACAGACCCTGCCGACGCGCTCATCGCCTATGTGCTGCGCTTCGATCCGCACTCGAGGAAGTTCATCGACGTGTTCGCGTCCAGCAACACCGTGCCCGATTTTCACCGTCCCGAGGGACTCGTATTCGACGACCACGGCGATCTCTGGATCACGAGCTTCCGGGACAACAGCAACGCGAACGATGTGGACAGGATTCTGAAGCTGGACGGACGAACGGGCCAGCTTCGCGATTCGCTGCCGCTGTGGGAGACAGGCGCGCCGAGAGCGTTTGCCCAGGCCATTCTCTTTGGGCCGGATGGAAAGCTGTTCATTCCCATCGCAGGCAATGCGGCCGAGACGACGGGGCAGCTTCGTCGCTGCGACACGGAGACGAAGCACTGTGACGTCATCGTCGCGGCAAATAGCGCGGGCGGGCCGCTCGTTTCTCCGTGGTTCCTGATCTTCAAGCGCAGCGACCCGGCGACACTGACGTACAGAGGACGCTAGCGCAACGCGCGCACCCCCACGAACCGGACGAAGCGCCGCTGGCTGACGCAGCACAACGGCGGCAGCTTCGTCCTCACAACGACGATGCGGACCATAACCGCAGCCCGACCCGCGACGACCCTCGCGCAACGAATCGACAACGCGCGCTACTTCACCGCGCCGAGCGCGAGCCCCTTCATGAGATAACGCTGCAGCCAGGCGAACACGACGGACACGGGCAATGTCGCGCACAGCGTCGCGGCCATCACCAGATGCCATTCGACGACGTACTTGCCCGCCACCATATCGGTGACTTGCACGGTGAGCGTCTTGTTCTCCGGCGAGCGGATCAGCGTATAGACGACGGCAAACTCGTTCCACGCATTGATAAACGTGAAGATCGCCGTCACGACGATCGCGGGCACGGCAAGCGGCAAGAACACCTTGAACACGGCGCGCGAGCGGCTGCATCCTTCGAGCCACGCCGACTCTTCGAGATCGCGCGGCACGGTCTGGAAATACGACGACAGCATCCACACGGCGAACGCGATATTGAACGCCGCATACGAGACGATCACGCCGATCTTCGAGTCGACGAGATTGCCGTCGCCATACGGAATCATCGCGGCGAGACGGAACAGGCCGACCACCAGCAGAATCGGCGAGAGCATCTGCGTGACGAGCAGAAACTGTCGATAGAGCCCGCGCCCGCGAAACGGAAAGCGCGCGAGCGCATAGGCGGCAGGCAGGCTGACGGCCAGCGCGAGCGCCGTCGACAGCAGGCTGATCACGCAGCTGTTGCGCAATGCGACGCCGAAGTTCGCGGCCGTCCACATATCGACGAAGTTCTGCCATTGCCAATGCACCGGGAACCAGCGCGCCGGATAGATGAACACTTCCTGCGCGGGCTTCAACGCGGTGAACAGCATCACGGCGAACGGAAACAGCACGATCACGATGAGCGGCGACAGCGCGAGCCAGCACCACACAGTGCGCTTCATCTTCGCGTTCATGCGGGCTCTCCTTCCTTCGACGGCTGAATGCGCAGGTACAGCACCGAGAACACGAACAGCATCACGAGCATGATCAGCGACACGGCGGCCGCCTGTCCGGGCCGCCCGAGCCGGAAGCCGAGTTCATACAGATACGTGACGAGAATATGCGTGCCGTTGTCGGGGCCGCCTTGCGTCATCACCCAGATGATCGGAAACGAGTTGAACACGTAGATCACGTTGAGCAGGATCGCCATGTTCACGAACGGCCGCAGCAACGGCAGCGTCAACTGGCGGAACTGCTGCCACGCGCTTGCGCCGTCGATGCGCGCGGCTTCGTAGATATCGCCGGGCACGGACGAAAGACCGCCGAGCAGGATCGTCACCGTGAACGGAATCGATACGAGAATGCCGACGGCGATCTCGACCGGGAACGCGAGCTCGGGCGTCGCGAGCCAGTGAATCGGCCCGCCGATCATCCCGAGGCGCTGCAACGTGACGTTGACCATCCCGTAGTCGTCGTTGAAGGCCCAGCGCCAGACGACGGCCGTCATCGTCAGTGAGACGGACCACGGCAGCATCACGATCGTGCGCGCGATGCCGCGGCCATGAAAGTCCTGATTCAGCACGAGCGCGACGGGCACGGAAATGATGACCGTGCCGCCGACCACGCAAGCCGTCCACACGATCGTCCGGCGCAGCGAATCGAGAAACACGGGATCGGCGAAGACGGTATAGAAGTTCTTCAGGCCGGTGAAATCGCGAATCGCACCGAAGCGCGACACATCGTGCAGCGACTGGTACACGATGTTGAAGATCGGATAGCTGATGATGAACAGCGCGAGGATCAGGCTCGGCGCGATCAGCCACCATGGCGCGGCGGCACGCGGCGCAATGGAACGGCTCATGCGCGCTCGATCGACAGTTGCTTGGGCGTTGGAACTCATGAAGCCCTCGGGACGGAATGGGCCGGATGCAATACGGCGCACGCTTCGCATGAACAAGGCGCAGCGCGCGCTCATCGAACTTGAAGCCGCATCGACATCGAGCCGATGCGGCTTCCGTACTACGCTAATAGCCAATCTTCAACGACGGCTCAAGCGCGCGTTAGTGGCCGAGCGCCTGGTTCGCCTGGTTGGCCGCCTGTTTCAGCGCATCGTCGGGCTTCGCCTTGCCGAGATACACGGCCTGCATCGCGTTCGTCACGGCCTTCGCGGTGTCTTCCCAGCCCGTCACCGTCGGCGCGAAGCGCGCTTGCGGCAACAGTGCGATGAACGCCTTCGTGTCGGCATCGTTGAACGCGGGGTCGGCGGCTTCCGCCTTCGTCGTCGGCAGGAAGCCTTCCGTGCTCGTGAACTCGACGCGCGGTTCCTTCGTGAACAGATAGTCGAGGAACTTCCACGCGTCCTTCTTCACCTTCGAGTTCTTGAACATCACGATCGAATCGGTGACGGCATACGTTGCGCCGTTCGTGCCGACGGGAACTGGGTCGATGCCGTACTTCAGATTCGGCGCTTCTTTCTTGATCTGCTTCGCGAGGAACGGCGCGGAGATCACCATCGCGACGCGGCCCTGCTTGAACAGATTCTGCACGTCCTCCCGGCTGTAGCCCGTCACGCCCGGCTGAGTCAGCCCCTGGTCGATCATCGACTTGTACAGCGTCGCCGCCTTGATGCCCGCGGGCGAATCGAAGCCGGCCTTGCCTTGCTTGTTCAGCACGTCGCCGCCGTTGGTCCACAGCGCATAGTAGTAGTACACGTCGGTTTCGATTTCCTTGCCCTGCAGGCCGAAACCGGCGACGCCCTTCGCCTTCAGCTTCTTCGATGCGTCGATCACGTCGTTCCACGTCTTCGGGCCATTCGGATAGCCGACGCTCGCGAGCAGATCCTTGTTGTAGTAAAGCGCGCGCGCCGAAGCGGCGATCGGCAGGCCGTATGTCTTGCCGTTGATCTGGCCGGGCGCGAGGAACGGGCTGATGAAACGGCCTTTGAAGTTCGCGTCCATGTAACCGTCGAGCGGCTCGGCCACGTCGTCCTTCACGAAGTCGAGCAGCCAGCGCGTGCCGACGATCGCGAGATCGGCGTTGGCGTTGCCCGAGATATCCGTTTGCAGCTTCTGTTGCAGCGTGTCCCAGTTCACGTCCTCGATCTTGATCGTGGTGCCGGGGTTGGCCTTCTCGAACTGGCGGGCCATTTTCTCGAAGTACGGGGCCGTCGCGTCGCTGTAGTGCGCGACCGTCACACGCACCGTCTCGGCGTGCGCCGATAGGGCAAGACCTGCAAACGCGAGCGCTGCGGCGACTTTGCCGAGCGTAAGGGAAGCACGTGCATGCAACGACATTTCGTCTCTCCTGGGATGGTCCGCCGCCGTAGCCGGCTGCTTGGGTTGATTGTTTGAAAAAATCCTACACACGAAAAAAAATGTTGTCACGTAGGGCTGACGATATTTTTTGTCGTCGGGTTTTTTGCATAAGATGCCGTAAAAGATGGGCTTTTTGTGCGGTGCGGGTTTGACGATGTATGTAGCGAACACATCATTCCCGAGCCCCGAAAATGCGCACTATGTAGGAAATTTACACGGCGATTGACGGTCTCGCGCTTGGAGCGCGGGCCGTTCGCGAACGCGGAGAGGACGGACATGAAGCGTGTCGTGCTGGTCACAGGAGCGTGCGGGGGAATCGGCAGCGTGTTGTGCCGGCGTTTCGTTGAAGACGGCGCGACGGTGCTCGCGCTGGACATCGACACAGCCGCGCTGAACGAACTTGCTTCCAGTCTGGGCGCCGGCAACGTGACGCCCGTCGCCGTCGATCTCGGCGATTCCGATGCGGTGCGCGAGCGCGTGGCACAAGCGGTGGCCGTGCGCGGTCCCGTCGACGTGCTCGTCGCGAACGCGGGCGCAGCGGACGGGCTGACGCTCGCAAAGACGGACGCCGCAAGCTGGCAGCGCGACGTCCATCTGAACCTGAACGGCACGTATCACACGGTCGAAGCGGTGCGCGCGTCGATGATCGAACGGCAGCGCGGGTCGATCGTGCTGATCGGCTCGGTGAACGGCATGGCGGCGCTCGGCCATCCCGCGTACAGCGCGGCAAAGGCGGGGCTCATCAGCTATACGAAGTCGCTCGCGATCGAACTCGGGCGTTATGGCATCCGCGCGAACATCGTGTGTCCGGGCACCGTGAAGACGAAGGCGTGGCAGGCGCGCGTCGACAAGAACCCGCAGGTCTTCGAGAACTTGAAGAAGTGGTATCCGCTGCGCGACTTCGCGACGCCCGACGACATCGCCGATGCCGTGCTTTTTCTCGCGTCGCCGATGGCGCGCGTGATCACGGGCGTCGCGCTGCCCGTCGATGGCGGCCTGATGGCGGGCAATCGTCTGATGGCCGAGGAGCTGACGCTCGAATCGCTATAGCGCGATTAACGCCCTTAATGCCTTTAACGACTTCGAACAGGCAACGTGACCGCACAACCGCAACGCGGCGACATGCAACGCCGCGCACGACGACGATGAGGACAGCATGGCAGCAGTGCAACTGAGCGGCATCTACAAGCGTTACGGCGACACGCAGGTCGTGCACGGCATCGACCTGCACATCGACGACGGCGAGTTCGTCGTGCTGGTCGGCCCGTCGGGTTGCGGCAAGAGCACGTTGATGCGAATGGTCGCGGGCCTCGAAGAAATCAGCGGCGGCGAACTGACGATCGGCGGCACGCGCGCGAATGGTTTGCCGCCGCAGCAGCGCAATATCTCGATGGTGTTCCAGAGCTACGCGCTGTATCCGCACCTGTCCGTGTACGACAACATCGCGTTCGGTCCGCGCATCCGCAAGGAAGCGTCGACGAGCTTCAGGCCGCGCATCGAGGCGGCCGCGAAGATGCTGAACCTCAGCGGCTATCTGGACCGCTTGCCGCGCGCGCTGTCGGGCGGCCAGCGTCAGCGCGTCGCGATGGGGCGCGCGGTGGTGCGCGAGCCGTCGCTGTTCCTGTTCGACGAGCCGCTGTCGAACCTCGACGCGAAGCTCCGTGTGCAGATGCGCACCGAGATCAAGGCGCTGCATCAGCGGTTGAAGAACACGGTGATCTACGTCACGCACGATCAGATCGAAGCGATGACGATGGCCGATCGCATCGTCGTGATGAACGCGGGACGCATCGAGCAGATCGGGCGCCCGCTGGAACTGTACGATCGGCCGGCGAACCTGTTCGTCGCGAGCTTTCTCGGCTCGCCTTCGATGAACTTCGCGGCGGGCGAAGTGGTGAGCACGGCGAACGGAGTCGCGTTGCAGCTCGGCGACGGCGCGCAGATTCCGCTGCAGGGCGCGAACGGCGTGAACGGCACGATCGCGAAGCCCGGCGCGAAGGTCACGCTCGGCGTGCGGCCCGAGCATATCGAAGCATCGAACGAGGGCATTCCGATGGACGTCGAAGTGATCGAGCCGACGGGCGCGGAAACGCATCTGTACGGCAAGATCGGCGGCGCGTCGTGGTGCGTGACGATGCGCCAGCGCGCGTCGATCGAGCCGGGCCAGCGCGTGACGGTGCGCTTTCCCGGGCAGCACATGCATCTGTTCGACACGGAGAGCGGACGCAGACTCGGCTGACGGCACGGTACGGCACGACACAGCGACGCGACGACATGCCGTTGATTCACCTTCAACCCAAAGGAACGCACGGGTGTCCGCACCGAACCTGATTCCTCATATCCGCAGCGCGCTCGAATCGCTGCGGCCCGCCGAGCGCAAGGTCGCCGACATGGTGCTGTCGGATGTCGACTTCGCGATGCGCGCGAGCATCACCGAGCTTGCGCAGCGCGCGGACGTCTCCGAGCCTTCCGTCACGCGCTTTTGCCGTGCCGTCGGCGCGCACGGCCTGCGCGACTTCAAGATGCAGCTTGCGCAAAGCGTCGCGGGCGGGATGCCGTATGCGTCGCAGGCCGTCGCGCGCGACGACGACACGCAGGCGCTGATTCAAAAGGTCGGCGAGGCGGCCGTCGAAGGCATCATGCAGGCGCGCAGTGCGATCGACCCCGTCGCGGTGAACGCCGCGATGGCCGCGCTGGCGAGTGCGCGCCGCGTGTATTTCTTCGGCGTCGGCTCGGGCTCGGGACTCGTCGCGCAGGACGCGGCGTTGCGTTTCCTGCGCCTCGACATCGCCGCGAGCGCATTTACGGATGGGCATTTGCAGCGCCTGTACGCGGGCCTGCTCGAACCCGGCGACGTCGCGTTCGCGATCTCGCATTCGGGGCGCAGCGTCGAAGTGAACGAAAGCATGCAGATCGCGAAGGAGCGCGGCGCGACGACGATTGCATTGACTAACGTTGGCTCGCGACTCGCGTGGATGGTCGATATTCCGTTGCTGCTGCGCGTGCCGAGTCCCGTCGATCCGAATACGCCGGGCGTGTCGCGGCTCGTGCATCTGTGCGTGATGGATGCGCTCGCGATCGGCGTCGCATTGCGGCTCGAACCGCATACGCTGGAGAAGATGCGCCACGCGAAGGCGCGCCTGTCGCACGAAGCGGACGAGGCCGCCGAGGACGAGCCTCGTTGAGCCTCGTTAGTCAGGCGTTCGTCGTCGATGTTTAGCGATGCACATAGCCGAAGCGCCGCGACAAACGTTGCGTCGCCGCGAGCAATGTTTGCGCGGCGCCGCCCTGGGTGTCGCTGTCGAAGCTCCCCGCCGTGCCCATCAGCGCGATCACGAGCACGATGCTGCCCGTGTGATCGAAGACAGGCGCAGCCAGCGTGTTGATGCCGGGAATCGGCTTGTTGAGCGCGGTGTCGATGCCATGCTCGCGGATCTGCGCGAGACGTTCCGCATACGGCGGCGCGAGCTTCGCCGCGCGCGTATCCGGCGACGCGAAAATCTCCGCGCGCTGCGCACCCGCGAGACGCAGATGATCCTGCGCGAGCAGACCGTGCCGCACATCGTCGGCGACATGGGCGGCGAACACGCGGCCGAGCGCCGTGTTGACGAGCGACATCACCGTGCCCACGCGCAGGCTCACATGCAACGGCCGCGCCGATTCTTCGAGCCGCACGACGGTCGGCCCCAGCGGACCGAGCACGGCCATCGCGACGCTCATGCCCGTCGTCACCGCGAGATCGACGATTTCGGGCTCCGCTTCGCGCGTCGGCGACAGGCGCTGCAATCCGATGAGACCCAGCTCTAGCGCAAGCGGCCCCGCTTCGAAACAGCCAGACGCGTCGCGCCCGAGCAAGCCGACCTTCTGCAAGCTCACCAGATGCGGAAAGGCCTTCGCGGCCGGCATGCCCGCTGCCGCCGCCAGATCGCGCAACGACAACGGCTTGCCCGCCGCGACGAGAGCCGTGAGCAGTTCGCCCGTGCTGTCGAGCGACTGGATGCCGCGCTGCTGTTTTGCGTCGGCAGGGTTAGACGCTTGAGTGTTGATCGCGTCGCTCATGTTGGTTGCGCCACCATATCCGCGCCGATCTCGCGCGCCGCGTTTTGCAGCGCTCGCGCGATCGGCCCTGTCCAGTCCACGTCGATTGCGCCGCTCGGGCCGATCACCGTCAGCGCGAGGCACAACTGGCCAGCGGCATCGAGCACGGGCACGGCAAGACTGCTGATGCCGGGACTCGGCGCGTCGATGCCGCGCTCGATGCCGCGCGTGCGGATCGCGGCAAGCGTCGCGTCGAACGCTTTGCGCTCGGCGGGCGCGACGATGTCGCCTGTGCCGCCCGACTGGTTCGCCCACATCGTCTGCAATTGAGCGGGCGCGACGAACGTGCAGAACACCCGTCCCGTCGACGTGGCCGGTAACGACATCACCGTGCCCACATGCAGGTTCACATGCAGCGGAAAGCCCGCGTGCTCGTAGCGCACGATGGTCGGCCCTTGCGGACCGGCCGTGCAGATCGCGACGCTAAAGCCGATCTCCTCGGCGAGCGCCGCGACGCGCGGCACGGCGGCGCGAAACGCAGGCTGGTTCGCGAGCCGCATCAGGCCGAGCCGCAATGACAGCGGGCCCGGCTCGTAGCGTCCAGAGAGTTCGTCGCGCTTGATGAGGCCGAGCCGCGTGAGGCTAACGAGATACGCGTGCGCCTGGCCCGGCGCGATGTCGGCGGCCGATGCGAGATCGGAGAGCGCGAGCGGCGCACGCGCCGTCGCGAGCGCATGCAGCAGCCGTCCGCCGACTTCGACGCTCTGGATGCCGCGCTGCTGTTTGCCCGCGCCCGTTTCGCCGTCTGCTGCTGCTTTCGCTACCTTGGCTGCCTTGCTCATGCCGCTCACGACGTTCGTGTGCTCCGAAAAAAGGTCCATGTTAAACGAACGCGCGCCTTCGACCGCCGACGATCGCGCCGATCCGGCGAGCGCTCAGGGTAAACGCGAAATTAGCAAATAGCGATACGTTTAGCTATTGACAAATAATCGACAGGGTCTAAGATGGAATCAACCCGACGCGACAGCAACAGCCGCCGGGAATTCCAACCAATGGGGCGAGACAGTCATCCATCAGTGCGCCGGCCGTTTGCATGCGGCGCGCGCCGTCTCGCCCTTCGCCCCATCAATTGACGGAGACGAGCATGGCCAAGGCATTCGCATCGCAAGCCGACCTCGAAGAGAAAAAGATCACGTGGACGCAGCTGTCCGAGAACGCATACGCGTACACGGCAGAAGGCGACCCGAACTCGGGCGTGATCGTCGGCGACGACGGCGTGCTGATCGTCGATACGACCGCGACGCCCGCGATGGCGCAAGACCTGATCGCGAAGATCCGCAGCGTCACCGACAAGCCGATCAAATACGTCGTGCTGTCGCACTACCACGCAGTGCGCGTGCTCGGCGCGTCGGCGTATTTCAGCGAAGGCGCGCAGCAGATCATCGCGAGCCGCGGCACGTATGAAATGATCGTCGAGCGCGGCGAGGCCGACATGAAGTCGGAGATCGAGCGCTTTCCGCGTCTCTTTGCGGGCGTCGAAACGGTGCCGGGCCTCACGTGGCCGACGCTCGTGTTCGAGAAGGAAATCACGTTGTTCCTCGGCAAGCTCGAAGTGCGCATCGCGCATCTGGGCGCGGGTCATACGAAGGGCGATACCGTCGTATGGCTGCCTTCGCAAAAGGTGCTGTTCTCGGGCGATCTCGTCGAGTACGAGGCCGCGTGCTATTGCGGCGATGCGCAGCTCGAACAGTGGCCCGCGACGCTCGAAGCGCTGCGCGCGCTTAACGCCGAGAAGCTGGTGCCGGGCCGTGGCCCCGCGCTGACCACGCCCGAAGACGTGAACAAGGGCCTCGACTATACGAAGGACTTCGTCACGACGCTGCTGCAAAGCGGCCGCGAAGCCGTCGCCGAAAAGCTCGATCTGAAGGCTGCGATGGCGCACACGCGCAAGGCGATGGACCCGAAGTTCGGCCAGGTCTTCATCTACGAGCACTGCCTGCCGTTCGACGTGTCGCGTGCGTATGACGAAGCGAGCGGCATCACGCATCCGCGCATCTGGACCGCGCAGCGCGACAAGGACATGTGGGACGCGCTTCAGGCGTGATGCGTGACTGCATGGACGAAGCACAGAGCAGACGGATGGAGACAGCAGAATGAGCAGCATCGACTACCAGACCTTGTCGTTCGAATACCGGCGCTGCGCCGAACAGGACAACGGCGCGGCGAAGCATCCCGTGATCGTGGTCGGCGCGGGGCCCGTCGGTCTCGCGACGGCAATCGATCTCGCGCAGCACGGCGTGCCCGTCGTGCTCGTCGATGACGATTGCTCGCTTTCGACAGGTTCGCGTGCGATCTGCTTTTCGAAGCGCTCGCTCGATATCTTCGATCGCCTCGGCTGCGGCGACCGAATGGTCGACAAGGGCATCAGCTGGAACGTCGGCAAGGTGTTCCTGCAGGACGAACTGGTGTACACGTTCAATCTGCTGCCGGAGGCAGGGCATCATCGTCCCGCGTTCATCAACTTGCAGCAGTACTACGTCGAAGGCTTTCTGCTCGAACGCGCGCAGTCGCTGCCGAATATCGACATCCGCTGGAAGAACAAGGTGGTCGGCTTGCAGCAGCACGGCAAGCCGGGTTCCGCCGATGCGTTCGTCACGCTGACCGTCGAGACGCCCGATGGCGACTATCCGTTGTGCGGCCGCTATGTCATCGCCGCCGACGGCTCGCGCAGCCCGATCCGCAACATGATGGGACTCGACAGCAAAGGCCGCGTGTTCAAGGACCGTTTCCTGATCGCCGACGTGAAGATGGAAGCGGAATTTCCGAGCGAGCGCTGGTTCTGGTTCGATCCGCCGTTTCATCCGAATCAGTCGGTGCTGCTGCATCGCCAGCCCGACAACGTGTGGCGCATCGACTTTCAGCTCGGCTGGGACGCCGACCCTGTCCTCGAAAAAACGCCCGAGCGTGTGCTGCCGCGCGTGCGCGCGCTGCTCGGACCGGACGTGAAGTTCGAACTTGAATGGGTCAGCGTCTACACGTTTTCGTGTCTGCGCATGGATCGCTTCCGGCATGGCAACGTGGTGTTCGTCGGCGATGCCGCGCATCTCGTGTCGCCGTTCGGCGCGCGCGGTGCTAACAGCGGCTTTCAGGACGCGGAGAACATCGCGTGGAAGCTCGCGATGGTGCTCGACGGCCGCGCGCCGGATACGTTGCTCGACACGTATGCGAGCGAACGCGAATACGCAGCCGACGAGAACATCCGCAATTCGACGCGTTCCACTGATTTCATCACGCCGAAGTCGCCCGTCAGCCGCACGTTCCGTGACGCCGTGCTGAAGCTCGCGCGTCAGCATCCGTTCGCGCGTGCGCTCGCGAACAGTGGACGTCTTTCGGTGCCAGCGGTGCTGCGCGATTCGGCGCTCAACACGGCTGATCGCGACAGCTTCGAAGGCAAGATGGTGCCGGGGACTTCGTGCGCGGATGCGCCGGTATTGCTGAACGGCACGCCCGCCTGGCTGCTCGCGCAAATGGGCGAGGTGTTCACGGGCGTGCTGTTCTGCGACAAGGATGGCATCGACACCGCGACGCAAAGCGCGTTGAACACACTGCACGACGGACCGATTCCGTTGAAGCTGGTCATCGTCTCGTCTGATGACGCGCGCGATTCGATACGTGATCTGAAGGGCGCCGTCGTGCTCGATGATGCCGAAGGTCTCGCGTTCTCGCGTTACGACGCGAAGCCCGGCACGTTCTATCTGATCCGCCCAGACCAGCATGTGTGCGCGCGCTGGCGCACGCTCGACGCGGCGCGCGTCGAAGCTGCGCTCAAGCGGGCATTGTGCGTGGAAGGCGTCGCGTGAATACAGGGAACGGAGCAAGGAGACAACAGTGGCACTCATCACGCAACTCAATCTGACACAACCCGACGACTTCTACGAAGCGCTGATCGACATGCATCGCGACTTCGATGAAGCGCAAAGCCAGGCGGCCAACGCGCAGCTGATTCTGCTGCTCGCGAATCATATCGGCGACCACGCGACGCTGATGGAAGCGATTCGATATGCGCGCGAAGGCGTCGACGGAAAGAATGCGCACGCTGCTGCCGGGCACGCAGCGGACACGCCGCGCGTCGCGGCCTGATCTTTTGATGCGGTTCGCAGCATAAGCACACGCGAGCCGCCGCTTTTCCCGCAGCCTCACAGTTTCACACCTTCACAACCTCACAACACGGCGCAACAAACGCCGGACCCGTTGGGTCCGTTGGACCCGTATTGTCTGGAGATCCTGATGAGTCAGTCCATGAGCCACTCCGTTCCGCATGCCTATGAGCCTGGTGGTTCTGCCGCCACGCAGCACGACGACACGGCGCTTTATCGCAAGGTCACGTTGCGCATCGTGCCGTTTCTGTTTCTCTGCTACGTCATTTCGTTTCTCGATCGCATCAACATCGGCTTCGCGCAATTGCAGATGAAGCACGATCTCGGCTTCAGCGATGCGATGTATGGACTCGGCGCGGCCGTCTTCTATATCGGCTACGTCGCGTGCGAAGTGCCGAGCAACCTGCTATTGGCCCGCTTCGGTGCGCGTCGCACCTTCACGCGGATCATGCTGCTGTGGGGCGCGGCGTCGGTGTGCATGATGTTCGTCTCGCAACCGTCGCACTTCTATCTGCTGCGGTTCATGCTCGGCGTGTTCGAAGCGGGTTTCTTTCCGGGCATCGTGCTGTATCTGACCTACTGGTATCCCGCGCAGCGGCGCGCCGTGATCCTGTCGATCTTCTTCGCGGGCGTCGCGGTGGCCGGTGTGCTCGGCGGCCTCGTCTCCGGCTGGATCATGCGCGACATGGCGGGCGTCATGGGCATGTTCGGCTGGCAATGGATGTTCGCGATCGAAGGCGCGCCCGCTGTCGTGCTCGGACTGCTCGCTGCGTTCTGGCTCGTCGATGGGCCGCAAAAGGCCGCGTGGCTCACGCAGCAGGAGAAGGAGCATCTGATTACACAACGCGATGCCGAGCATCGCCCCGCGAGTTCGCATTCTTCGCGTTCGTTCATCGACGCATTGCGCAACCCGCGCGTCTATCTGTTTGCGTTCATCTATTTCTCGCTGACGTGCGCATCGTTGACACTCAACTTCTGGATGCCGTTGATGATCCGCGATTTCGGCGTGCACGACGTGCTGTGGATCAGCCTGTACACGGTGATCCCCAATGCGATCGGCGCGGTCGGGCTGATTGCCATCGCGCGTCATTCGGACCATCACGGCGAGCGCCGCAAGCATTTCGCCTTCTGCACGATGGGGGGCGGCATTGCGCTGTCGTTGCTCACGCTGCATCTGAGCAGCTTTGCCGCGATGCTCGGCATACTGTCGATTGCCGCCGTGCTGATCTTCGCCGCGCTGCCGATCTTCTGGACCGTGCCGTCCGGTTATCTGTCCGGCAAGCCGGCGGCCGCGGGCATCGCGCTGATCAGCAGCATCGGCATTACGAGCGGCATCGTGAGCCCGTGGGTGATCGGTCTCATCAAGACGCAAACGGGCAGCATGGACAACGCGCTCTATCTGCTGACAGCACTGCTGTTCATGAGCGGCATCGCATTGCTGCGCGGCGTGCCTGCACAGCGCATCGCGGAACAGGCGTCGGCTTGATTTCCTAGACCTGCACCGAGGGAATACTCTTCATGCAACGCAGCGCGAACATCGAGCGGCTGTGTCGAATGCCGGAGATCTTGTAGAGCTTTTCGCGCAGGAAGCGTTCGTAGCCCGCTGTGCCATCGACGGCCACCTTGATCAGATAGTCGTACTCGCCCGAGACGAGGTACGCCTCGAGCACTTCGGGCAGCGTCGCGAGTTCGGCGCCGAAGCGGGCCAGCGCGTCGTCGTCGTGCCGGTCGAGCGTGACCTCGATCAGCACGACATCCGCGAAGCCCAGCTTCTGCTGGTCCAGCAACGCGACGTAGCCGCGGATATAGCCGTCGGCTTCGAGTTGACGCGTGCGGTTCCAGCATGCAGTGGTCGACATGCCGACGAGCTCGGCCAGCTCCGCATTCGACAGGCGCGCGTTCTTCTGCAGCGCGCGCATGATCGCGCGGTCCTGATTGTCCAGCGGGCGGTTGCGGGCTTGCATGATGTGCGTCTGGAAGAATGTTCGGAGAATTCCAATTCTACCGGAACGATATTCCGACTTACGTCCGCCTTTCACGAGGGACAGGAAGCCTATCCCCGTGCATCACCGGTATATTCTTCACCATGTTTCCTTGCCTGCAACGACAGGCGGATAACCCTCCGCCGACGGGAGCCGCGTCATTCGCAAGATGGCGCCGGCAGGGATGGTCAGCGGCGAAACCCACGCTGTGCGACGCGTTCATCGGTCACGGAAGCATTCATCCTCTGCGCGGTTCTCGCGCGGTCTTGCGCGTCTCTTTCCCCGCTTCTATTCGCACGCCTCTTTTTTGGCGTATCGACAGGCGCTTTTATTACGAAAACAATCAACCTATATTGCAGAAACAAAACCTGTCATCGCGGACGTGATTTCAGTCGGGCCCGGCATTGAATCACGCGTGCGCGCCACGTCGCATCGTCAAGTCATGGCGGTCTTCGGGAGACGGCCATGCTTCAACCAGCAGGGGAAGCCATGTCCACGTCACCTCTTTTCGATGCGCCGCACGGTTCCGGCGATTTGGCCGGGCAGGCCGATTCGCGCCTGCATAACCGCGATCTCGCGCCCGTTCCACACGACCGCCGGACATGGACGGGCTATAGCATCTTTGCGATGTGGATGTCGGACGTGCACAGCGTCGGCGGCTATACGTTTGCGGCGAGTCTTTTTCTGCTCGGCATTTCCGGCTGGCAGGTGCTGATCGCGCTGACGGTCGGCATTCTTGTCGTCTACATGCTGATGAACTGGGTCGGCAAGCCGAGCTATATGCATGGCATTCCGTTTCCGGTGATGGCGCGCGTCAGCATGGGCGTGATGGGCGCAAATCTGGCGGCGATGATTCGCGGCATAGTCGGCATCGTCTGGTATGGCGTGCAAACGTACTTCGCGTCCAAAGCCGTCGCGACACTGCTGCTGTTGTTCATTCCTGCATCAGCGGCATTGCGTGAGGTGAGCTTTCTGAAACTCGATGGCCTGGGCTGGGTGAGCTTTCTTTTCATGTGGATCTTCCAGCTCTTTATTTTCCAACGCGGGATGGAGACGATCCGCAAGTTCATCGATTTTTGCGGACCAGCGGTGTACGTCGTGATGTTCGCGCTGATGGCGTGGATCCTTTCGCAAGCGGGGCTTGGCAGCTTGAGCCTGACTCTTGGCGGTAAAACGCTGACGGGCACGGAACAGTTTGTGGGCATGGGTAATGCCATACTTCTCGTGGTCAGTTATTTCGCTGCGTTGCTGCTGAATTTCGGCGACTTCTCGCGTTTCGCAAGAAGCGAGCAGCAGATGAAAGTCGGCAATTTCCTTGGCCTGCCCATCAACTTCATCGTCTTTGCGATCATTACGGTAATCGTCACGTCGGGTAGCGCGAGCGTATTCGGTTCGATGATCATGGACCCCGTGGCAATCGTCGCGCACATCCAGAACAAGGTGGCCGTAGTGATCGGCAGCCTGACGTTTATCGTGGCGACAATGGGCATCAATATCGTCGCCAATTTTGTTTCGCCTGCCTATGATCTCGCCAATCTTTTCCCGAAGCATGTCGACTTCAAGCGCGGCGGCCTGATCGCGTCCATTCTTGCCGTGCTCGTTTGCCCGTGGATTTTTGTCGACAGTCCAAAGGCCATTACGATTTTCGTCAGCGTGTTCGGCTCGGTGCTCGCACCGCTGTATGGCGTAATGATGGCCGACTTCTATCTGATCAAGAAACAGCAGGTGCAAACGGCCGAACTCTATACGATGGCGCCGACGGGTCGTTTCTATTACGACGGCGGCTGGAACAAGGTGGGGGTTGCGGCGCTCGTGCTGTCTGGATGCATCTCCGTAGGTTGGGAGTTGTGCACGCAGTTGCTGCACGTGCTGCCCGAAAACAATTTCGGCTGGCTGATCGGTGCGGTCGCGGGCGCGGTGCTGTACGTGGCAATGATGCGGTTTGCGCGGAGAACCTGAAAGAACGACCGGTACGCGTTCAGAATGACCGTGCACGTATTCGTCCGCGCGAAAGTTCTCCGAGGCGAAATAATATGGGCTCGGGAAAAGCGTTAATGGACCGATTTCGGCGCTAGTTTGTCTTTAGAGGCCGATCGAATTATTCGATACTCAGGTGTCGATTCGTGGCGTGCGCCGATGGCGCGCCACCGTCGCCATATGCGCGCGCGTATATAGCAAGAGCCGCCGAAGCAAACACCCATACTGCTACGACTCTTTCGAACGGACACGAAGATGGACCGGCTGGACGCGTTAAGGCTGTTCGTCGAAATCGCCGAAGCCGGGAGTTTTTCCGCGGCCGCGCGAAAGAGCACGATCTCGACTTCCACAGTCACGCTTGCGCTGCAGAAGCTGGAAGAGGAAGTCGGTGCGCGGCTCATTACGCGCACGACACGGCGGCTATCATTCACGCACGAAGGTCAACGTTTTCTCGACGATGCGCGCCGCGTGCTCGCCGACTGGGATGCCGCAATACTGAGCCTGCGCGACGACGGCCCCTTGAACGGACCGATCCGTCTGACGGCCAGCAACGATTTTGGCCGGACCCGCATCGTGCCATTGCTCGACAAGTTCATGGGCCTGCATCCGCAAGTGCAGGTGTCGTTGCTATTGACGGACGGCGTGGTCGATCTCGTCGATCAGCGTCTGGACCTTGCGTTGCGCAACGGACCTCTGATCGATTCGCGGCTCAAGGCGCGGCTGCTGCTGACGGGCCCGCTCGTCGTCTGCGCGGCGCCGTCGTACTGGACGGCGCACGGCAAACCGATGCACCCGTCGCAGCTTTCTTCGCACAATTGCCTGATATTCGCGCGGCCCGATGGGCCGCTGTCGGACTGGCCGTTCATCATCGACGGCAAGAAGGTGTCGGTGAAGGTATCGGGAAACCGCGTCGCGAGCGATGGCAGCGTGCTGCGCGAATGGGCTGTCAATGGCTATGGCGTGGTCCTCAAGAACCGTTGGGACCTCTATCACGAGCTGATGTCCGGCCGGCTCGAAACCGTGCTGGATGCATTCATCGGTGAACGCGTCGATCTGTTCGCCGTCTATGTGGGCGCGGTGCCGAGCCGGCGCGTCAGCGCGCTGATCGACTTCATTGCGCACGAACTCGCCGTCGACGATGCGCTTGAGCTGCACCCGCTCGACAGCACGCGTCCTCTGTAGCACGAGAGACGTTTCCATTGTGAATTCAATGCAACGGAGGGATGCGGATAGAGATTCCGGGCGTCGTGACATCCGGAATTCGTGTGAAGACGCGAGAGCCCTTATGCAGCGAGGCTTACGCTGTTATCGAGGTAGACGGTGGGAGCATTCATGACGAAAACCGGAAACAGTGTTTCGCCAGAACGCATCGCACGCGCCAAAGAAAACAGCGGCCATCTGGCCGCCGTTGAACAGGAAAGAAGTCAAGCGTATGACACCGACGCAGAAGTATTTAAGTTTCTCCACTTCCTTATATACATCTATGCGCGGACGAATCGACCGTCGAAACTAATCGAGTACGATGCCCCTCGCATAGCCGGGCACTTCCGACGCGAGAATCATTCGATTACGGTTTGCGGGGAAATACGTTTCGCATGCACGCGGACGGAACACAGGATCGCCGCGTCGAATCGGCCTGCCCGTCAGCACGCAAAAGGCGTCCTTGCGCGCGAGGCCGATTCGCCATACCTGATCCGCGTAATGGCCCGAGCGCGGGTCGCTCCAGCACACGCTAAGCGTTTTCGACGATAGAAGTTCGAGAATTGAAATATGCGCGGGCGGCGGTTCCACTTCGACAGGTTCCAGCGCTTCAGGCGGCGGCCGTTTGGTCATGCGGAATTTCTTCTTTGGACCGTATTGCGCTTTTCTGGTCGATTCGAGCGTCGAGGGTGTGGGCATCAAAACGCCCACCAATGCGCGTCGAACAATATCTTCTTCGACCGGACGAGTCATCATTCACCTCCGTCACAGAGTTTGGCTGGCGGCTCGCGATCGCGCGGCCGAGGTGCTGCTGCTGACGTCAACGTTGTTGTACGGTGTGGCTCGCAAGGCAATTTGTTTGACATGCCTGCATGGCGCATCGATACGCGGCATCGATTCGAGGCATCGCTGCGCCATGACTCTATATTGGACGTTCAGACCGCAATACGGCAAGCTAAGCTTCGCCAATCGAGAGGCAATTTCGCCTGATAAGGGATCGGTCGACGCGCGGCAGGAGACGATGAGCGCATGCATCGCAAGCTGGATAAGGCGCGCGCGATTCGATGGCCGATAGCCACTACCAATGGGCAACAAATGCTTGAAGTTTGCGCGTCCCTTGCGTGCTGTTGCTCTGGTTCGATAAGTCAAATATGCGCTTGACCTACTTCTTGTCCCGCGTCACGAGACTCTTATCGTTGTCGTCCGCGACAAAGATGGCAAGCAGCTTCGCAGGCCTGGTCTTGCCGGCGTTCTCGCTGACCAGATGGTGACCCGACCGGCGCCTCCGTCCAGCTCTCACTCGCGTGATACACGCGCTCTTCGCCATCGACGGGATCGCAGTCATGGTCTTGCCGGGCACGTTTGCAATGGCTGTCCGGAACGCCGGGCTGATGTGCTCCTGCCGCCACGAATGCCCTGCGCATACGAACGTGCGTTTATAACCAAGACCATAAAAATCGTAGTTTTCGAGAGTGAACGCTCTGCTGGAACTGCTAAAGCAACATCGCGCGTGCCACCGTTAACGTATGAAAGCCTCGTAGCCGGCCCTTTCCCATATAGCGAGATTTTGGTCTCCGTTCATCGCAATCGATCTACGGTTCGATGTGATGGATGCTGCTGTCACATTCCGCTTGCGATGTTTGTCACAAGTGTCTAGAATTCGCATCATTGACATTTAAGTCAAACATAGCGAGCGGCTCGTTCTCCTCCCTGGAAAACTGTCACGCAGCGCGCGGCTTCAAGCGGAACACACTTCACCATGTCTACAGATGCATCTCTCTCATCGACGGCTGACACAGGCCGTGTCGCCGTATGGCGACATATCTTTGCGGGTTTCAGTGCGAGCCTCGTCGGTATCGGACTCGCGCGCTTTGCCTATACGCCGCTCATCCCACCGCTGATTCAAGCGCACTGGTTTGCGGCATCGGATGTCGTGTATCTCGGCGCGGCCAATCTCGCCGGCTATCTGATCGGCGCGTTGCTCGGACGTCCTCTTGCGCATCGCGTGACGAACACGTCGGCATTGAGAGCGATGATGTTGCTCGTTACGGCGGCGTTTCTTGCGTGTGCGTTGCCGGTATCGGTTGCGTGGTTCTTCTTCTGGAGATTGATGTCGGGCGTGGCAGGCGGAACGATCATGGTGCTGGTCGCCGCGACCGTGCTGCCGCACGTGCCTGCAGCTCGCAAGGGGCTTGCCAGCGGAGCGATCTTCCTCGGACTCGGCGTCGGCATTGCAGCGTCGGGCACGATCGTTCCTTTGCTGCTCAACCTCGGCTTGCAGAACACGTGGATCGGCATCGCTGCCTTGTCCGCCGCTCTCACATTGGCGACGTGGCACGGATGGCCGTCCGCAAGGCACCTGTTGCACGCTTCATCGGTGTCTCACACTGTGAAGACGCGCGAGCCTTCGACAGTCCGCGTGCTTTACGTCGAGTACGCATTGATGGCGCTCGGCCTCGTTCCCACCATGGTCTTTCTCGTTGACTTCATCGCGCGCGGGCTCGGCGCGGGCGCGCATATCGGCGCTTCGTACTGGATTCTCTATGGCGTGGGCGCGATCTTCGGCGCGCCTGTATATGGATTCGTGGCAGACCGCCTGGGCGGACGTTTCGCCATCCGCGTGCTGTCGCTGCTGCAAGTCATGGCGGTCGCGGCGCTGGCGATGTCGAGCAACAGACTACTGGTCGGCGCGCTCACGCTGCTGGTCGGCAGCTATCCGCCCGGTATCGTGCCGACGATGCTCGCGCGCATCCACGAAGTCGTGCATGACCACGGCAAGCAGCACGTGGTATGGAGCCGGGTGACGACGACCTTCGCAGCATTTCAGGCGATTGCGGGCTACACGTATTCGGCGATTTTCAACGCGAGTGGCGGCAATCATCGTTTGCTGTTTGCAATCGGCGCAGTGGCGCTGATGTTCGTTGTCGTCGCGGACTGCGTGGCGCCGTGGCTCGGGCGAGAGCCTGAACAAAACGGAAGCGTCACATAGTGGCTTTCACGTATGTCACTGTTGTTCTTCAAAGCGCCGTCGGTCGAATCGTCTAAAAAGGATGGCGAGTCGGTGTGGGTTTTCTCGCAATCGCTGATCGAATGCCTGCTCAAGGCGGGTGCTTTGCTCGCGTTGGGCTTTTCGCGTGCATCGCGCGCATCACACATGGCAGTGATCGCGTGGAATGTCGTCAGCGAATCTTCTTCCAATACCCTCGGGCAACGCTAAACGTACTAGACGGTTAGCGGTCGCCTGAACAGATCGCGCGCGATCGAGCAGAACAGATCGGTCGTGGGACTTTGATCCTGCAAACGGCGGCTCATGATGATCGGCGACGACACCTGCGCGTCATCGAGCGAACGATACGTCACGCCTCGCGCGCGCAAACCTCTGACGCTCTCCGGCACGAGACACACGCCGACCTGCGCGGCGACGAGACCGAGCGCGGTCTGCAACTCGCGCACTTCATGGACGGTTGCCGGTTCGACGGCATGATCGCGGAATGCGGAGAGCTGCTGGTCCGCGTAACTGGGCCGCGGCGTGGACGGATAGACGATCAGCGTTTCTTTTGCGAGCGCATCGAGCGTCAATGTCCCGTTTTCCGCCAGCGCATGGCCAGCAGGCAATGCGGCGATCAGCGTTTCTTCGACGAGCACCTCGCGCGCCAACTGCGGTTCGTCGAAACGCAGGCGACCAAAGCCGACATCAATGCGTCCGCCTTTTAGCGCGCTCAACTGCTCGATCGTGAACATCTCGATCAGCGAAATCTGGATGAGCGGCGCCGCTTCCCTGAATGCGCGGATCACCTCGGGCAACGGACCGTACAGCGTCGACGGTACGAAGCCAATGACGATGCGCTCGGCGAGTTGCGCGAGGCGCCGCGTGAGCGGCAGCAACTCGTCGCTCTCTTCGAGCAGGCGCTTCGCCTGCGCGTAAAAGACGCGTCCGGCTTCCGTCAGCTTGAGTGGGCGCGCGCCACGTTCGAAGAGCGCAAGGCCCACGCTGTCTTCGATCTGCTGGATTTGCCGCGAGAGGGGCGGCTGCGTCATGTTCAGCCGTTCGGCGGCGCGCGTGAAGTTCCTTTCTTCCGCCACCGCGACGAAATAGCGAAGTTGACGCAGTTCCATCTATGCCCTGAAGGTATGGAAACAGACTCAATCGGTCTTGGACGGATTCCGCTGACGCCCCTAGTATGGGACCAACAGCAGGAGAGCCGTATGATACCAAGCCCCATACAGATACAAGCCGTAGACACCATTCTCGTCGATGTTCCCACGATCCGGCCGCATCGCCTGTCCGTCGCCACGATGAATTGTCAGGTCCTCGTGCTCATCCGGATTCAATGCGCGGATGGTATAGCGGGCTGGGGCGAGGCGACAACGATCGGCGGTCTCGCTTATGGCGAGGAAAGCCCGGAGAGCATCAAGACCAATATTGACACCTACTTCGCGCCGATGCTCAAAGGCCTGGATGCGACGCGCCCCGGCCAGATCATGGCGAAGCTACGCGAGAGCTTTCAAGGCAATCGCTTTGCGAAGTGCGCGATCGAAACGGCGCTGTTCGACGCGCAAGCTCGACGCTTCGGCGTGCCGCTGTCGGAACTGTTCGGCGGCCGCGTGACGGATTCCGTCGAAGTCGCGTGGACGCTCGCGAGCGGTGACACCGGCCGCGATATCGACGAAGCGCATCAGATGCTGGAAATGAAGCGCCATCGTGTGTTCAAGCTGAAGATCGGCGCGCGTGCGCCCGCTGACGACATCGCGCATGTGGCCGCGATCAAGGCGGCCGTGGGCGAGCGCGCGCAAGTGCGCGTCGATGTGAATCAGGCATGGAGCCAGGCCGAAGCGCTGTGGGCCATCGAGCGGCTCGCGGATGCGGGCTGTGATCTGATCGAACAGCCGATTGCCGCCGAAGACCGACGCGGCCTCAAGCGTCTCACGCATCTATCGAAGGTGCCCATCATGGCCGACGAAGCATTGCACGGCCCCGTCGATGCATTCGCTCTCGCCAGCACCCACGCCGCCGATGTATTCGCCGTGAAGATCGCGCAATCCGGCGGTTTGACGGGCGCGGCGAGCGTGGCCGCGATTGCGCTCGCATCGGGCGTCGACCTGTATGGCGGCACGATGCTCGAAGGCGCACTCGGCACGATCGCTTCAGCGCAACTGTTTAGTACTTTCCGCGAATTGAAGTGGGGCACCGAACTCTTCGGGCCATTGCTTCTCACCGAAGAAATTCTCGTCGAGCCACTGCGCTACGAGAACTTCTCGCTGAAGTTGCCGCAAGGGCCGGGCCTCGGCATTCAACTCGACCTCGACAAGATCGAGAGATTGCGCCGCGACACGAAGCGTGGCGCGAGTGTAGTGAAGCTATGACGGTGCTGACACGGCCCGTTAAGCATCGTCGTCAGTGATTGGACTAAAGGAGACATCCCCATGGAAATCAAAGCCATCGACGCCCTGTTGAACACGATCAACGAGAGCGCCACGCACGAAGGCAACGCCCGTACGAAGCAGGTGGTCAACCGCATCATCCGCGATCTGTTCATCACGATCGACGAACTCGATGTGACGCCGAACGAGTTCTGGTCGGCGCTGAACTATCTCGGCGAAGCGGGCCAAAGCGGCGAGCTCGGCCTGCTGGCAGCGGGTCTTGGCTTCGAGCACTTCCTGGACGTCCGTCTCGACGAAGCGGAAAAGAAAGCTGGTGTCGCGGGTGGCACGCCGCGCACGATCGAGGGTCCGCTGTATGTGGCGGGCGCGCCGGAATCGACGGGCCATGCGCGTCTGGACAACGGCAACGAGCCGGGCGAAACGCTCGTGATGCGCGGCTGCGTGACGGGCGAAGACGGCAAGCCGCTGCGCGGTGCGCTCGTTGAAGTGTGGCACGCGAACCATCTCGGCAATTACTCGCACTTCGACAGGTCGCAACCCGAATACAACCTGCGCCGCTCGATCCGCACCGACGAAAACGGTAACTACAGCTTCCGCAGCGTGGTGCCCATCGGCTATAGTGTGCCGCCCGAAGGAAAGACGCAGCAACTGCTCGATCTGCTCGGGCGTCACGGCCATCGTCCCGCGCACATTCACTTCTTCGTGTCGGCGCCAGGCTATCGCAAGCTGACGACGCAGATCAATATCGAAGGCGATCCGTATCTGTGGGACGATTTTGCGTTCGCCACGCGCGAAGGTCTCGTGCCCGCGCTGAAGAAGGAAGAGGGCGCTACCGGCAAGCCTTATGGCATCGACGGCCAGTTCGCGCTGATCGACTTCGACTTCAATCTCGTCAAGGAGCGCAACGACGTGCCGACGAGTGAAGTGGAGCGCGCTCGCGCCTGATCGCGCAGCATCGTCGAATGGTTGAATGCGGCCGCCGCTTAAGGCGGTCGCGTGCATTGAAAGCGCGGCGTGTAGCGAATGTCGCGCAATCACACGAAAGCCACCCGAAAGTCACTCTAAACAAGCGGAGTACCCGAATGCTATTTCACGTGAAGATGGTCGTTAAGCTGCCGCCCGATATGCCTGTGGAGCGCGCGAACGAATTGAAGGCCAATGAAAAAGCCATGGCGCAGCGGCTGCAGAAGGAAGGAATCTGGCGACACTTGTGGCGTATCGCCGGGCTGTATGCGAATTACAGCGTGTTCGATGTGGAAAGTCCCACGCAACTCAATGATCTGCTCATGCAGTTGCCGCTCTATCCGTATATGGAAATAGAAGTCGATGCGATGTGCCGGCATCCGTCGTCGATTCATGAAGACGATCGCTAAGCGCTTTAGCTTCTGCTTTTGCTTTCGCGAAGGCCGTAAAAACAAAAAAGGAAGAGACCAGGCACGCGTCTCTTCCAAAGTACTACCAGGGTAGCCCTACCAGACAACAACCACTACAACAAAAATCAGCTTGCTCAGTCGAGCGCGGCAGCAGGCCCGAAGAATTCGTAACGGCTTTGCTTCTCGGGCACGCCGATCGCCTTCAGATGCCGCTTCACGGCCTTCATGAAAGGCTTCGGTCCGAGGAAATACACATCGACGTCGCGCGTCGCGGGCATCCATTCGATCAGACGCGCTTCATCGAGCAAGCCTTCCGCATGATGCGCCTCATCGTCGGCACGCGGCTTCTCGTACACGTAGAAGCGCTTGAGTTGCGGATGACGACCTGCGAGATCGTCGATGACATCGCGGAACGCATGCACGCCACCATGACGCGCTGCGTGGATGAAGTGAATCGGACGCGACGTCTGAAGCGCGGCGTTGAGCATCGCGAGCGTCGGCGTGATGCCGACACCGCCGCTGATCAGCACGAGCGGCCTGTCGCTCGTCTCCAGCGTGAAATCGCCCGACGGCGCGTACAGGTCCAGCGTCGAGCCTTCGTGCACGGAGTCATGCAGAAAGTTCGAACCCTTGCCATTGGGCTCGCGCTTCACGCTGATCCGATATTCGTGGCCATTTGCCGCAGCCGACAGCGAATAGTTGCGGCGGATTTCTTCACCTTCGACGACCAGGCGCAGGCCGATGTACTGGCCCGGACGGAATTCGAGCACATCGCCGCCATCGGCCGGGCGCAGATAGAACGACGCGATCTCGTCGCTCTCCTTGACCTTGCGCGCCACCACGAACTCACGCGTGCCGCGCCAGCCGCCATTGGCCGTTTCCTTTTCGACATACACCTTCTCTTCGAGACCGATCAGCAGGTCGGCCAGTTGCTGATAGGCCGCGGCCCATGCTTCGATCACGGCATCCGTTGCGATCTCCGCGCCGAGCACTTCGCGGATCGCGCGCAGCAGACATCCGCCGACGATCGGATAATGCTCGGGAAGGATGTTCAGCGCGACGTGCTTGTTGACGATTTGCGAAACCAGTCCGCCGAGTTGTTCGAGTTGATCGATATGACGCGCGTACATCAGCACCGCATTCGCCAGCGCACGTGGCTGATCGCCCGATTGCTGGTGAGCCTGGTTGAACAGCGGGCGCACGCTCGGGTACTCCGACAACATGATCTTGTAGAAGTGCGTGGTGAGCGCTTCGCCACCGCTTTCGAGCAGGGGCACGGTTGCCTTGATGATGGCGCGTTGTTCGGCTGACAGCATGAGTTTGTTCCTCGCAGTTGGGGTGAGTGGCGCCCGCCAATGGGGCGGGTTTTCGGGTAATCACCTAATGCAGGTATCGGGCCAGCTTGTGAGTGTCGTAAAATCAAAGGGTTGGAAAAATCGTCTGTGGATATGACAAGGGTTAAACAGACTTCATACGAAGTCAAATTGACTGCATCCGAGGTGCTCGATGCGCTGCTTCCGCTCGTCGAGGACCTGACGCGCGACTTGCCGGAACGCGAGCGCTATCGGCGTCTGCTGACGACGCTGCGCACGCTTTTTCCCGGCGATGCAGCGGCCCTTTTGCGTCTCGACGAAGACACGCTCGTTCCGCTCGCGATCGACGGCCTGAGCGGCGATACGCTCGGCAGGCGCTTTCGCGTCGGCGATCATCCGCGTTTCGAAGCGCTGCTCTCGACTCACGGGCCGACGCGTTTTCCCGCCGATTCCGCTTTGCCCGATCCCTACGATGGCCTGGTGCAGGGCGTGAGCGGTCATCTCGAAGTGCACGATTGCCTTGGCTGTCCGCTGTTCATCGGCGGCAGGCCGTGGGGCCTGCTGACGCTCGATGCGCTCGATCCGGAGCGCTTCGACACCATCGACATGGATGCGCTGCGGGCGTTTCTCAGCCTCGCGTCGGCCACGGTGAGCGTCGCGGAGCGCATCCACACGCTCGAGCGCAACACGGAAGAAGAGCGTCAACGCGCGGAGGCATACCGCCAGGCGAGCGGGCAGAGCAGTCGCGATCTGATCGGCAGCAGCGCGGCGCATCAGCAACTCGTCAACGAAATCCGCGTCGTCGCGAACAGCGAGTTGACGGTGCTCGTCACGGGCGAAACGGGCGTCGGCAAGGAGCTCGTCGCGAACGCGATTCACAGCGGCTCACCGCGCGCGAACAAGCTGATGATCAGTCTCAACTGCGCGGCGCTGCCCGATACGCTCGTCGAAAGCGAACTGTTCGGGCATGTGCGCGGCGCGTTTTCGGGCGCGTCGTCGGACCGCAGCGGCAAATTCGAACTGGCCGACCGCGGCACGCTCTTTCTCGACGAAGTCGGCGAACTGCCGCTCGGCGTGCAGGCGAAGCTGCTGCGTGTGCTGCAGAACGGGCAGTTGCAGCGCATCGGCTCGGACAGTGAGCACAAGGTGGACGTGCGGCTTATCGCCGCGACGAATCGCGACCTGGCCGAAGAAGTGCGCGCCGGGCGTTTTCGCGCGGACCTGTATCACCGGCTGAGTGTCTACCCGTTGCGCGTGCCGCCGCTGCGCGAACGCGGACGCGATGTGCTGCTGCTCGCGGGCTTCTTCCTCGAAGAGAACCGCGCGCGGCTCGGGTTACTCAGCATCCGGCTCGCGCACGACGCGCAGGCCGCGCTGCTTGGGTACAACTGGCCGGGCAACGTGCGCGAGCTTGAGCACATGATCGGGCGCAGCGCGTTCAAGGCGCTGTCGCGCCATCGCGAGCGGCCGCGCATTCTGACGCTGACGGCTGCTGACCTCGGCATGTCGGCGAACCCTGGTGGTGATCTGTCCGCGCCTGCATTGAGTTCGTCTTCGACGGACACAGGCGAAGCAGGTCACACCGATTTCCGCAGCGCCGTCACGGCTTACGAGCGAACGCTAGTCAGCGACGCGCTCGAACGCAACAACCACAACTGGGCCGCCGTCGCGCGCACGCTCGGCATGGATCGCGCGAACCTGAACCGGCTCGCGAAGCGTCTCGGATTGAAGTGAGCATGTTTCGAGCGGCCCGCGAGACCTGATTTGGTAGTATCTGATAAGTCAATCAGATTGCCGTATGTTCCAGGAGACCTCGCGTGCGTCATTACACCAAGGACAATTTCAAGGTGAGGGAGAGTGTCGGCTTCCAGCTCGTGAAGGCGCGCAACCTGATCGTCACCGAAATGGATGCGGCCCTCAAGGAACTCGACATCTCCGGCCAGCAAATGGGCATCATGCTGATGCTCAGACAGAAACTCGCATCGACCCCATTCGAACTGTCGAAAATGCTCGGCATCGACACAGGGCTGATGACCCGCATGCTGGACAAGCTCGAAACGAGAGGGCTGCTGGTGCGCTCTCGCGATCAGGAAGACCGTCGCGTCGTCAATCTTTCGCTGACGAAAGACGGCATCGCCGTCGCCGATCAGATTCCCGAAATCGCGCCTGACGTGCTCAACGCGCGCCTCAAGGACTTCACGAAGGCCGAACTCACCGAACTGCGCCGCTTGCTGCGCAAATTCCTGGGCGAGTGAACACGGTCTGCGCGGCCGTTCGGCCCGCGCCCGCATTCTCCGGTTGAAAAAGGACTGTCGCATCTGATGGAACAATGAGTTTCACGTATGCGCCGTTGACTGTATCTGACATGTCAATTATTGTTCTTGCAAATAGCACGGAGTCAGAGATGTCGCACGATCCAAAAGACGATTTCCGTTTGACGCAAGACGTCATTTGCGCGATCAGCAAGGCGCGCAACGTCGTGATGACGCAGATGGATGCAGCGGTGAAGGACCTGAACATCAGGGCGCACCATGTGGGCATTTTGTTGTCGCTGATGCGCGGCATCGATACGACGCCGGCGATGCTGTCGCGGCACCTCGGCATCGACACGGGCCTGATGACGCGCATGCTCGACAAGCTCGAAGCGCTCCGCATGCTCACGCGCTCGCGCAGCATCGACGACCGGCGCGTCGTGAATCTCGAACTGACGGACGCGGGCCGCGAGGTGGCGCTGCGCATCGCCGGGATCGCGCCTGAAGTGCTGAACGCGCGCCTCGGGCGCTTCACCACAGCGGAATTCGAAGAACTGCGCCGTCTGCTTCGAAAATTCCTCGACGATTGAGCAATTTTTTATCCAATTATCTGATAGGTCAGAAAATGAGCAATCAGTCAAACGATCAAATAAACACCAGACAGCGCGCGTCGCGCGTGCTGAAAGTGGGTGTGTCGGTGATGTTCGCGGCGGTGCTGTCGGCGTGCGTGAACTACGCGGGCATCCACAGCGACGCGAAGACGGCCGAGCCGCAGCAGTACGCGACGCAGCAGAGCATTCCCGCCGAGCAGGGCCATTGGCCCGCCGCCAATTGGGCCGATCAGTTCGGCGATGCGCAACTGAAGGCGCTGATCGACGAAGCGCTGAAGAGCAGCCCGACGCTCGACCAGGCGCGCGCCCGCGTCGCGGCTGCTTCGGCGTATAGCGAAACAGCGAAGGCGGGCACGATGCCGCGCGTCGACGCGAGCTACTCGCTCACGCGCCAGCAGTTCTCCAGCACGGCGCTCGTGCCGCGTCCCTACGGCGGTTCGTGGCAGACGGAAAACAAGGGCTTGCTGAGCGCTTCGTACGATCTCGATCTGTGGGGCAAGAACCGCGAAGCATTGAAGTCGGCTGTCTCGCAGCTTCAGGCCAGCCAGGCCGACGCGGAACTCGTCAAGCTGACGCTGACGACGTCGATTGCCCGCACATATAACCAGCTCGCGCGCCTGTATGTGCTGCGCGACATCGCGCAACAGGAGATCGCGCAGCGCGAGCAGATCGACCGCATCACGGCGGGCCGCATCGCGACGGGGCTGGATACGGAAGTCGAGCGCAAGACCGCGCAGGCCAATCTCGCGACAAGCCGCGCGACGCTGAAGGCGCTCGACGGCCGGATTCTCACGACGCGCTATCAGATCGCCGCGCTGCTCGGAGCGGGGCCGGACCGTGGCTTGCAGATCGCGCGTCCGACGCTCGGGATTGGCGACGAAGTGCGTCTGCCCGACAATCTGCCTGCCGATCTCGTGAGCCGCCGCCCCGATATCGTGGCCGCGCGCTGGCGCGTCGATGCGATGACGCACGACGTCAAGGAAGCGAAGGCAGAGTTCTATCCCGACATCAACCTGAGCGCCGCGATCGGTCTCGACGCGTTCGGCTTCGGGCGCTTTCTGACGGCGGCGAGCCGCACGGCGTCGGTGGGCCCGGCGATCCATCTGCCTATCTTCGATGCGGGCGAACTGCGCGCTCAACTGAAGGGCCGCTACGCCGATTTCGACTACGCCGTCGCGACCTATAACCAGACGCTCGTCACCGCGTTGAGCGAAGTCGCGACGCAGCTCGCCGATGTGCGCTCGACGGACGGGCAACTCGTCGATGCGCAGAACGCGCAGGACGCCGCGCGCCAGGCCGACAAGCTCGCCCTGGTGCAGTACAAGGCCGGTCTCACGAACCAGCTGACCGTGCTGAATGCCGACGTCAACGCGCTTTCCGCCGATCAGGCCGTCGCAAACCTGCGCATGGACCGCCGCGATCAGCAGATCGCGCTGGCCTCCGCGCTTGGCGGCGGCTTCGTCGATGCGTCGAATGCGTCCGATCCCAACACGCCTGCCGTCGCCGCGCGCTGAGCGGCAACTCACCGAATCCGCCTGGAGAATCGAAATGAGCGAACTCAATACCCCGGAGCGTCAAGCGACGCAAGACACGCCAGCCACGGCCGCAGCGCCCGCGAAACACGATGCCGCCGCGAACGAGCCCAACACGCGCAAGCGCAAGCTTATGCTGGCGCTGCTGGGCGTCGCCGTCGTCGTGTCGGCGGCGGCGTATGGCGCGTACTACATGACATATGCCCGCTATCACGAGACCACTGACGACGCGTATGTCAGCGGCAACCTCGTGCAGCTGACGCCGCAAGTGACGGGCACCGTCGTCGCCGTGAATGCCGACGACACGCAGATCGTGAAAGCGGGCGACTCCGTCGTGAAGCTCGACAACGCCGATGCGAAGGTCGCGCTCGGCAACGCCGAAGCGACGCTCGGCCAGACGGTGCGTCAAGTGAGCAGCCTGTACGTGAACAACGATTTTTACGCGGCCAACATTGCGCAGAAGCAGTCCGATCTGGCGCGCGCGCAAGACGATCTGCGCCGCCGCCAGGCCGTCGCCGATACGGGCGCGGTGTCGGCAGAAGACATTGCACATGCACGCGACACCGTGACAGCGGCGCAGGCCGCACTCGATGCCGCGCGTCAACAGGCGGAAGCGAACCGCGCGTTGACCGACCGCACGACGATCGAGCAGCATCCGAACGTGCTGGCCGCCGCATCGAAAGTACGCGACGCGTACCTCGCTTATGCGCGCAACACGCTGCCCGCGCCCGTCACCGGCTATGTCGCGAAGCGCTCGGTGCAAGTGGGCCAGCGCGTGTCGCCGGGCACGCCGCTGATGGCGATCGTGCCGCTCGACGGCGTGTGGGTCGATGCGAATTACAAGGAAAGCCAGTTGCGCAACATGCGCATCGGTCAGCCCGTGACGCTGACGGCCGACGTGTATGGCAGCAAGGTCCAGTATCACGGCCGCGTGGTCGGCTTCTCGGCGGGCACGGGCAGCGCGTTCGCAACGCTGCCCGCGCAGAACGCGACGGGCAACTGGATCAAGGTCGTGCAACGCTTGCCCGCGCGCATCCAGCTCGACCAGAAGGAACTCGAAGCACATCCGCTGCGTATCGGCCTTTCAATGGAAGTCGACGTCGACACGCGCGACGACACCGGCGCGCAACTCGGCACGGCGATGAACACCACGTATCACACAGATGTGTTCGACGGATACGGCGCGCAGGCCGATGCCGAGATCGAGAAGATCATCGCGCAGAACAGCGTGCCGATGCATGAAGGCGTGATGGCCAGCGGAGCATCGTCGCGGCCGCTTGCGAAGCGCGACGCGGGCGATGACAAGGGCGAGAAAGGAGACAAGCGAGACAAGCGCGTCGGCTCGTCCCAGCGCGCCGGCTAGTTCACACGCCGGGACGCGGCTCACATCCGCGCCCCGGTTCGCCCAATTATCTGATCAGTCAGATAAAAGCCGCCGCCCGATAGAAAACTTTTGACTTGAACTGACATGAATCCCTCGACGCAACTTTCACCGCCACCGCTCTCGGGCGGCAAGCTGGTCCTCGCGACAATCGCCGTCGCGCTTGCGACGTTCATGAACGTGCTCGATTCGTCGATTGCGAACGTCGCGATTCCAACCATCTCCGGCAATCTCGGCGTGTCCGTCGACGAAGGCACGTGGGTCATTACGCTGTTCTCGGCGGCCAATGCCGTCGCGATTCCGCTGACGGGCTGGCTCACGCAGCGCGTCGGCCAGGTCAAGCTGTTCGTCGCCGCGATCCTGCTGTTCGTGTTCTCGTCGTGGCTGTGCGGCGTCGCGCCGAATCTGATCGTGCTGCTTGCCGCGCGCGTGTTGCAGGGCGCGGTCGCGGGCCCGTTGATCCCGCTATCGCAGGCGATTTTGCTCGGCTCTTATCCGAAAGAAAGAAGCTCGACGGCGCTGTCGTTGTGGGCGATGACGGCGACCGTCGGCCCGATCGCAGGCCCCGCGCTGGGCGGCTGGATCACCGACAGCTACAGCTGGTCGTGGATCTTCTACATCAACATTCCCGTGGGCCTGTTCGCCGCCGCCGTGACGTGGATCATCTACCGCGACCGCGAATCGCCGGCCCGCAAGCTGCCCATCGACATAGTCGGTCTGTTGTCGTTGATCGCCTGGGTCGCGTCGCTGCAGATCATGCTCGACAAGGGCAAGGACCTCGACTGGTTCAACTCGCCTGTGATCTGCACACTCGCCGTCATTGCGGCCATCAGCTTCCTGTTCTTCCTGATCTGGGAGTTCACGGAGAAGAATCCGATCGTCGATATTCGCCTGTTCGCGGTGCGCAATTTCCGCGGCGGCACGATTGCGATTTCGGTCGCGTATGCGGTGTTCTTCTCGAACCTCGTGATCCTGCCGCAATGGATTCAGGGCTATCTGGGCTATCGTTCCGTCGATGCCGGTCTCGTGACCGCGCCGCTCGGCATCTTCGCCGTGCTGCTCGCGCCCGTGATGGCGAAGATCATGCCGAAGTCCGATGCGCGCGTGCTCGCAACGCTCGCTTTCATCGGCTTCGCAGGCGTGTTCTTCATGCGCTCGCAGTACACGACGGGCGTCGACCCATGGACGCTGATCCTGCCGACGCTTCTGCAAGGCATTCCGATGGCGCTCTTCTTCGTGCCGCTGACGGCGATCATCCTGTCGGGCCTGCCCGCCGACAAGATTCCGGCGGCCGCGGGTCTGTCGAACTTCGTGCGCGTGTTCGCGGGCGGCGTGGGCACGTCGCTGATCACGACGGGCTGGAACAACCGGACCATCCTGCACCACGCACAACTCGCGGAGCAGTCGTACGTGAACAATCCCGCGTACACGAACGCGATCGCGAACGTGCACTCGACGCTCGGCGGCAGCATGAATCAGGCTGTCGCGTTCTTCGAGCAGTCGATGAATGCGCAGGCCGCGATGCTCGGACTGAACGACATCTTCTGGCTGTCGTCGATGATCTTCATCGTGATCATTCCGCTGATCTGGCTGACGCGGCCAGCAAAGGGCGGTGGCGGCGCGGCAGCGGCGGGCGCGCATTGAGCGTGAGCCGATTGAGCCGATCGCGAGCACGTGTGTAAAGCCCCCGGTTCGATCAATGGACCGGCGCTTTTTGGTTAAAGCGCTGATGCGCTCAGCCTCGCTGCTGCGCGACGGTCTTGCGAACGGGATCGACAGCGGGCGTTGAGTCATGTGGCGTCGGTGTCGCGTCGATGTTCTTCACTTCGATGATGCCGGTGCCGCGTGCGTTGACGCTGTTCGTCGGCGCGGTTGTCGGCAGCATCAACTCAGGTTTGTTGCACGCTTTCGCGCGCGCTTCGGGCTGCATCGCGACGGGCTGCATGCTCGCCGAGTTCGGGTCCGCGCCCGCTGCGATCTGCGCATCGCTGCATCCCCACGATTCGAGCAGCGAGCGCGCCATTCCCGTCGAGCATTGCGCGCGGCCGCGCGTGATGCGCGCCGCGACCTTCATGAACACGCTGTCGTGCAGCGCTTGGAGCCGCTCATACGCGCGCCCGGCGTCGTCGATGTTCAGTGCAACGGCCGTGCGATACGCGTCGCGTGCTTCGTCCATTGCGGCGGGCGAGACAAAACCCGTCTTCATCGACGGCAGACGCAGCGCGTCGCCGAGATTCACATACGCTTCCTGATAGCCGGGATTCTTTGCTATTGCGACTCGCAGTTCGTTGACGGCGGCGGCGCGATAGTCGATGTAGTCGGTGCCCGACTGCATCGAGGCACCCGCGAGCGCCGGCATCTGCGCGAGCCCGAGCCACGCGCGGGCGAGTGCGTTGTGCGCGGGCGCGTAGTCCTTGTGCAGTTGAACGGCGCGCTTGAGCACGTCGGCGGCGTGCTGGTAGCAGCCCATGTCGGCGAGCGCGACGCCCCAGTTGTAGTACGCCCACGGACGCACTTTCTTCCACGCGTGCAGCTCGCCGCTCATGTCGACGATGCGGCGCGCGTGCCGGATCGAGCCTTCGTAGTCGCGCGCGTAGGTGTCGAGCTTCGATAGTGCGAGCAGCGCCCACGCGGCATCCTCTTTGGATGCGCCCGTCGCATCGCGCCCCGAGCCCGCTGCGAGCCGTTCGAAGCGCTCGCGCATGTCGTCGAACTGGCAGGGCGCGTCGCCCGCGCCACCCTTCAGGCAGCGCTTCTGCTCCATCTGCGTCAGATACGACGCGTACAGCAGCGGGCTCTGATGCTGAAGAATCGTCATCGCCGCTTGCCGCAGCGCGTGCGTGAGCGCCTGCGATTCGCTCGAAGCGTCGGCGTGCGCGGCCGCTTCGGGCGACACGCCGTTGCCGAGCGCGACGGTGCGTCCGTCGGGATCGCGCAGCGTGAGCATCATCGCGAACGACGACGGCGTGCCGACGACCGTGCCGTACACCGACGAGTCGCGCTTGAGCAGCGTGCGCGCGAATTCGATCAGCGGCCGAATCGACAGATCGGTGCCGGGCACGGTGATGTCAGGCAGCTTGAACTCGGAGAGCACGTGCTCGGTATCGTTTGCGGGCGTGACGGATTCGGCTTCCTTGCGCAGATCGCCGAGCGTATCGACGAGCACATGCTGCAAGGTCTGATCGGTATAGCCCCGGTGCTTGAAATCGTCGGAGACCGCGATCGGCTCGACGAGCGTCATCGGGTCGAACCATGCGCCGCACAGCGCGATGATCCGCGGCCCGAGATAGAACGCCGCGACGAGGACGAGCGGGATCACGATGCCGAGATACAGCACATGGCGGCACAGGAACCGTATCGCCCAGATCAACGCGGCGAGCGGATTGTCGAGAGATTTCATGGTGTCTCCTTGCGTTGCGCTGCGATTGGCGCACCTGTCACAAGGCATCGAACATGCCAATTCGTCTGACGCTGGCGGAAACAAGGCCAGGCGGGCGATAAGGCGCAGGAGTGTTGGGAGACGGGCAACGATCCTTGGGCGTGAGTCGGATCGCGGGCATCACATGGTATCGATTTGACAGTTGCCGTTCCGTCTGCTTTCAGATCCGTATGGTGATGAAAGCAGATGAAATGTCAAATAAGGGTACACGTAAGGACAAATCTGGTATCGTGCGCGCGGGCTCAATCGGCCTGAACACGAAAACCGGTATCGCCAGGATTTGTTCCAACTGGTACATCCGTCGACTCTGCGCCGGCCTGAGAGCAAGCCGCCATGCGGGTCGGCACGCCGCCGCGCGTTCTGGGCAGCGCCCGGTCGGGACAAATCGTCGTCGGGAAGATCCGCCTCAATGTCAGGCCGATTGCCGGCCACATCAGGGTTTCTTAAGCGAAAACCGCAAAAAATCGTCTCCGGGTTCGTCCCGGTGTCAACCTTTTGGGCAAATTGCCGTTGTCCGTTTGTAAAGAGTTGAAAAAGACGAAGCCAAGGTGGCTATAGCCCCGTATCGCTTCGAAATCCAACCCTATTCGATGCGGACGCAACGAGACCATTGCTGCGCATCCAGGCAACACCCGAATTCATCCATGTCTGACCAACCCCGTTTTTCGAGCCGCGCGGCCGCGCTGCTTCAGCGAGCGTGTGCCACGTCCGGCAGCCGGCGGCTGCTGTCGCCCGTACTGTCGCTGGGCGTCTGCGTGCTGCTACTGATCGTCTTCCAGCATCTGTCGCAGGCTGTCGACTATCGCTCGGTGATCCGCCACCTGCGGCAACTGACGGCGGGCGAGTGGTCGGCCGCGCTCGGCGCAACCGTGCTCAGCTATATCGCTCTCGCGGGCCGCGATGCCGTCGGGCTGCGCTACGTCGGCAAGACGGTGCCGCGCGCGGCGCTCTGGATCGGCGCGACGGCGGGCTCGGCGCTCGGCAACGTGACCGGCTTCGGCGCGCTGACGGGCGGCGCGGTGCGCGCGCGCGTCTACGCCGTCGCCGACGTGACGCCCGCGCAGATTGGCCGCATGACCGTGTTCACGAGCGTTTCGCTTGCGCTCGCGCTCGTCCTGATGACGGCGCTCGGCATGCTGTGCGACGCAACGACGCTCGCGCCGATGCTCCACAGCCCGACGGGCGCGCTCGCGTGGGGCGGCGCAGCGCTGCTGACGCTGCTCGGGCTCATCACGCTCGCGTGCGGCCACAACACGCGGCAAATTCGCACGCGCTGGCGCTGGCTCGCGTTCGATGTGCCGTCGCGCCGCGACTTCGTCGCGCAGGTCCTGCTCGCCGCGCTCGACGTGATCGCCGCCGGTCTCGCACTGTGGGCGCTGTTGCCGGACACGGACGTGAGCTTCATGTCGTTCATCACGATCTACGCGGCCGCGATGCTGCTCGGCCTGATCGGCCATACGCCGGGCGGCGTCGGCGTGTTCGAGGCGGCGATGGTGTTCGCGCTCGGCAGCAGCGTGCAGACGCACTATATGGTCGCCGCGCTGCTCGCCTATCGCGCGATCTATTTCGGCTTGCCGCTGATCGTGTCGGCGGCGCTGCTGGCCGGCTTCGAAGGGCGCGCGCTGAAGAAGCATCTGCCGCTGCATCACGCAGCGGCCGTATCGCAGCTTGCGCCGCTTTTTCTGAGCCTCGTGACGTTCGTCGTCGGCGGCATGCTGGTGATCTCCAGCGCGACGCCCGCATTCTGGCATCGCATCGCGATCCTGCGGGACTTTCTGCCGCTGTGGGTGCTCGAAGGCTCGCAGTTGCTGTGCAGCCTCGTCGGCGTGGCGCTGCTGTTCGTCGCGCGCGGCCTGTTGCGGCGTCTCGATGCGGCATGGTGGCTCACGCTCGGACTCGCTGTCCTGAGTCTCGCGCTGTCGCTGACGAAGGGTCTCGCGTTCGTCGAAGCGGGCGTGCTGTCCACGCTGATCGTGCTGCTTCTCGCGACGCGCTCGCGCTTCAACCGCCGCTCGTCGCTGTTTGCCGAGCCGTTCACGATGGCCTGGCTGGTGTCGGTGATGATGGTGGTGATGCTCGCGGTGTGGGTGATGCTGTTCGCGTTCCGCGACGTGCCCTATACGCGCGACCTGTGGTGGCAATTCGCTTTCGACGAACGCGCGCCGCGCGCGCTGCGCGCGACGCTTGCGGCCAGCCTGTTCGCCGCGACGTTCTCGTTCTGGCAATTGCTGCGTCCTGCAGCGGGCCGCTTCGTAAAGCCGGCGAAGCAGGATCTCGAGGACGCAGCCCGCATCTTCCGCGCGCAGGAACGCAGCGACGCCGGTCTCGCGCTGATGGGCGACAAGAGCTTTCTTTTCTCCAAGTCGCGCCAGGCCTTTCTGATGTACGCGAAATACGGCCGCACGTGGGCCGCGCTGCACGATCCCGTCGGCCCTCGCTGCGAGTGGGCCGAGCTGATCGGCGAGTTCGTCGCGCTCGCGCATGCGCATGGCGGGCGCGCGGCGTTCTATCAGGTGCGCGCGAATGCGCTGCCGCTCTATCTCGACGCGGGTCTCACGCTGATGAAGCTCGGCGAGGAAGCGCAGGTCGTGCTCGACGAATTCGATCTGAAGGGCTCGCATCGCGCGCATCTTCGCTATGCGTTGAAGCGCGGCGAGCGCGATGGCTTCACAGTCGAAGTGATCGAGCCGGCGCTCGTGCCCGAATCGATGGAGACGCTGCGCGCGATTTCCGACGTCTGGCTCGACAGCCGCGATGCGCGCGAAAAGAGCTTCTCTGTCGCTGCATTCACGGAGGACTATCTGGCCGCCCAATCGGTGATGCTCGTGCGTCAGAACGGCGAGCCCGTCGCGTTCGTCACGTTCATGACGACGGACCTGAACACGGAAGCGACCGTCGGCGTGATGCGCCACGTGCCGCAAGCGTCGCCGTACGCAATGGAGTATCTGTTCACCCAGCTCGCGCTGCATCTGAAGCACGCGGGCTTTCGTTCGCTGAGCCTCGGCATGGCGCCGTTCTCCGGCATGTCGCCGACGCCGCTCGCATCGCGCTGGCACCGGCTCGCGGGCATCGTGTGGCGCTTCGGCGGCCGCTTCTATAACTTTCGCGGACTGCGCGCTTTCAAGAGCAAATTCCAGCCTCAATGGGAGCCGCGCTATCTCGCTGCATCGGGGTCCGTCGGCGTGTTCTTCACGCTCGCGGATCTGTCATTGCTGGCAGGGGGCCGGCGTTCATGATCAAGCAAAAGTTTTACCGGCTCGCCGCACTGGCGAGCATTTCGCTGTGCTCGCTCGCGGGCATCGTGCCGACTGCGCACGCATATGAAACCGTCTCCGGCGGCCGTTATGGCCAGGTCACGGTGACGAAGCCCGCGGGCGAAGTGCACGGCTTCGTCGTGCTGTTCTCGCGCGAAAGCGGCTGGAGCACTGCGGATCAGCAGGCCGCCGAGGCGCTCGCGAAGAACGGTGCGATGGTGGTCGGCGTCGATACGAAGAAGTACGCGTCGAATCTCTCTGCTGCGAAGAAAGAGACTTGCCATCAGATCGTCGGCGACGCGGAAGCTGTCAGTCATCAGCTCGAACGCCAGGTGCAGTCGAACCGCTATTTTATGCCGATCGTCGCGGGCTCGGGCCAGGGCGCGACGCTCGCGATGGCGGTGCTGAAGCAGGCGGCCGAGAACACCGTGGCGGGCGCCGTATCGGTTGCGGCGCAGCGCGATCTCGACAAGCGTTTCAACCCCTGCCCGCCGGACCCGACCATCACGCACGGCCCCGGCTTGCCCGGCTTCGTTGAAACGGATGCTAATGCGTCCGCAGGCACGCAACGCATCGTTGAACTGACGACGCCGCATCTGCGCGTCGCGCCGATGAAGGAAGAAGATGTCTCCGATCTGCCGCTGATCGAACTGCCGGCCGCGCATCCGAACGGCCTGATGGCGATCGTGATTTCAGGCGACGGCGGCTGGCGCGATCTCGACAAGACGATTGCCGAAGAACTGCAGAAAGATGGCGTATCCGTGATCGGCTGGGACAGCCTGCGTTACTTCTGGTCCGAGCACTCGCCGCAACAGACGAGCCACGACCTCGCGCGCGTGCTGCAAACCTACACGACGCGCTGGCACGCGGAACACGTCGCGTTGATCGGCTATTCGTTCGGCGCAGACGTGATGCCGTTCGCGTACAACCGCTTGCCCGATGCGATGCGCGCGAAAGTCTCGCTGATTTCGCTGCTCGGCTTCGCGCCCGCAGCGGACTTCCAGATTCGCGTGACGGGCTGGCTCGGCATGCCCGCCAGCGACAAGGCGCTGAAGGTGAAGCCCGAGTTCGAGCGTCTGCCGCCGCAGATCGTGCAGTGCTTCTATGGCGAGCACGAAGAAGACACGCTGTGCCCGGCACTCACGAAGACGGGTATCGAAGTGATCCGCACATCGGGCGACCATCACTTCGGGCATGACTACGCGGCGCTCGAAAAGCGCATTCTCGGCGCGCTGAAAAAGCAGGCTGGCGGCGTTTGATATCGCGCGCGATATCGCGCTTGATGCGCCTCTATAGCGAATGAAACGCGTCGACTGTGGATGAACGACAGTCGACGCGCTTGCGATGGAATGCGCGGATGTGTCCCGCATCTTCGATTATTGTTGCGGCTGCAATGGCCGCGTGAGCTGTGCGTCTTTAGTGAAAAATCAAATACAGAATCACGAGGACGATAAGCGGCACACCCAGCAACCAACCGATCAGATAAGGCATCTCTTTTCTCCCTGTGCGACTGCCGAGACCAGGCGGTCGTCGTGACACAGCGCTTAGCTCGGATCACGCAAGCGATATGCCACTGGATCGGATTGCGTTGCAGCATCGCGCTGTATCTACGCTCAAGCCCTGATGCGGCTTGATCCAACCGCTTATTCATGGCGATCTCACACGCATGGATTTTGCGCATTGCGTTCGCGTCGCAAAGTCCGGCAATGCGGGTTTTTCCGCACTGTCGCAATCTTTTCAGGCTCTACTGGCTTTTTCATCTAGTGCGTCGCAATTCGGCGAATGCGCACTAATATGAACTTTGACCGGACTGAATTGGCGCTTTTCGAACAGGTAATCGAAGTATGCAGCGGTGCATCGTCGGCGAATGAAAACACAGGCTTTCAGTTGAGCCGCGACTGGTGCGTTTTACTGGTGTCCGTGCTGTATTCCTCTGAGAGATGCCATGCTGAAGCGTCGAACCTTCCTGCTGGGCGGTGCGGGCGCAGTCGGCGCGCTGGTCGTCGGATGGTCGGCGCTGCCGCCGCGTCAGCGGATCGTCGCATCGGCGCCCTTGCGCGTGCGGCCGGGCGAATCGGCGCTCAACGGCTACGTGAAGATCGCCAACGACGACACCGTCACCGTGATGATGTGCCGGGCCGAGATGGGACAGGGCGTGCACACGGGGCTCGCGATGCTGGTGGCCGAGGAACTCGATGCGGACTGGCGCGACATCCGCGTGGCTCATGCGCCCGTCGACGGCATCTATAACAACGTCGAGAGCGTCGTCGGCGATTTGCCGTTTCGTCCCGATGAAGACGGCGTCATCAAGGAACTCACAGTGTGGTTCGCGCGCAAGCTCGCGCGCGATTTCGGCACGTCGATGACGGGCGGCTCGTCGACCATCAACGATCTCTGGCAACCGATGCGCGAGGCGGGCGCATGCGCGCGTGCGATGCTGATCGGCGCCGCCGCCGAAATCTGGAACGTGAAGGCGTCGGAATGCCGCGTCGAAAAGGGCAAGGTGCTGCACGGCTCGGGGCGCAGTGCATCGTTCGGGCAACTCGCCGCCGAAGCCGCGCGCCAGCCGCTGCCGCGCAAACCCGTGCTGAAAGACCCGGAGACCTTCAGGCTGATCGGCAAGCCGCTCACGCGTATCGAAGCGGCTTCGAAGATAGACGGCACCGCGCGCTTCGGCATCGATGTGCTGCCGGATGGCCTTCTGTATGCAAGCATCGCGATGTGTCCGACACTCGGCGGCACGGTGCGCACATTCGACGGCTCGGTGGCGGCGGCGCTGCCAGGCGTGCAACGCGTATTTTCCGTCGATGCATACAACGGCGGCACGGGCGGCGTCGCCGTGATCGCGGACAACATGTTCGTCGCGATGAATGCGCTCGACGTGCTGTCGATCGAATGGAACGACGGCCCGACGAAAGGGTTGAACAATGTAGCCGTCGTCGAGCGTCTGTCACAGGCGCTCGATGATAGTGACGGCCACGCGTGGTACAGCCACGGTGACGTCGATGCTGCGCTGGACCGTGCGGCGCACACCATCATGGCCGAATATCACGTGCCCTATCTCGCGCACGCGGCGCTCGAACCCATCAACTGCACCGCGCAAATCAAGGACGGCACGGCAACGGTATGGGCCGCGACCCAGGTGCCCGCCGTCGCGCGCATGCATGTCGCGAAGCTGTTGGGCATCGACGCCGAGCAGGTCGATTTGCAGCAGCAACTGATAGGCGGCGCGTTCGGACGCAGGCTCGAAGTCGACTTTATCGTGCAGGCGGTGGCGATTGCGCGCGAAGCCGACGGACGCCCTGTGCAAACGCTCTGGACGCGTCCGCAGGACATGCGCCACGATTTCTATCGGCCTGCCTGCCTGTCGCGCTTCAAGGCGGGACTCGATGCGCAGGGCCAACTGATCGCGTGGCATAACGCATCGGTGAGCCAATCGATCGTCACCACTTGGATGGCGCGCAATTACCATATCCCCGACATCGGCCTCAATCTGGACAAGACCGTTTCCGAAGGCGCGTTCGATCAGCCTTATGAAATGCCGAACGTCTGGATCGGGCAACGCACGATCGATTTGCCGATGCCCGTCGGCTTCTGGCGCTCCGTCGGACATTCGCATCAGGCGTTTTTCATCGAGAGCTTTATCGACGAACTGGCCGTTGCCGCGCACAAAGACCCTGTCGCGTTTCGCGCGAGTCTTTTGACGCGGCACTCGCGGCATCTTGCCGTTCTGCAGAAAGTGGCGAGCATGTCCGGATGGCGTGCGCCCCTCGCATGGTCCGACAACGGTATCCGGCATGCACGCGGCGTCGCATTGCATGAAGCATTCGGCAGCGTGGTCGCGCAGGTCGTCGATGTGTCGATGGAAGCGGGCAATGCGTTGAAGGTGAACCGCGTATTTTGCGCGATCGACTGCGGCCTGCCCGTCAATCCGAATCTGATCAGGCAGCAGGTGGAAGGTGCGATCGTGTTCGGCCTGTCCGCTGCGCTCAAGGAAGAAATCACGCTCGACAACGGCGCAGTTGTCGAGAGTCTTTACAGCGAATTCGACGTCGTGCGCATGGACGAATGCCCCGACATCTGCGTCGAGATCATGCCGTCCAAAGGGCATCCGCAAGGCGTCGGAGAAGCCGCGCTGCCGCCCATCGCGCCCGCCGTCGCGAATGCGCTATTCGCGCTGACGGGCATGCGCTTTCGCACGTTGCCGTTCAAAGTGAAGCTGTACTCCGGGAGTGCAACATGCTCAAGCTGAATATCAATGGCAAAACGGTCGACGTCTATTCCGATCCCACGACGCCGTTGCTCTGGGTCTTGCGCTGCGAACTGAAGATGACAGGCACGAAATTCGGTTGCGGCGTCGGCGTGTGCGGTGCGTGTACCGTACTCGTCGGCAAGGAAGCAAAGACCTCTTGCCAGGAAAAGCTCTCCGATATCGGCGCCAATGACGTGACGACAATCGAAGGATTGCGCGGACTGCAAGCGCGTGCGCTGAAAGAAGCGTGGACGCGTATCGACGTCGTGCAATGCGGCTATTGCCAGAGCGCGCAACTGATGGCCGCGAGCGCGCTGATCCTCAACAACCCGCATCCGAACGCGAAGGACATCGACTGTGCGATGCACGGCATCATTTGCCGTTGCGGCACTTATCCGCGCATCAGGCAGGCGATTCTCGAAGCAACGGGGCAGGTCAGGAGCAACGCCAGTCCGTGCGAGAAGGGCTAGGTGAAGGACTAATATCCCTTGTTATAGAGCGTCAGATGATTGCTCACCGACGTCACGCCCGGCACGCCCTTCGTCACGTCGGCCGCCTGCTGGATCTGCGGACCATCGGGCACGCTGCCCGATAACGTGACCATTCCGTCCCGTGCCTTCACATACACATTCGACACATTGAAATTGGGCGCTTTCGCTAATGCCTTGCGTACATCGCGAGCCAGTTTCTTGTCAGCCGACGTCGCCTTGCCCGAATGCGCTGCCGGATTCGATGCCATCGACATGCTATCGCTGGCCTGCGCATGGACGTTCGCCATCGACGTCACGCATCCCACAGCAATAAGCAGCTTCACGACATTGCGTGCTTTCATGATTGCCCTCTATTCGGCTTCGCAGATCGTGAGTCAAAGATAGTCAACATTCCGCTTCGGATAAAGCCGCTCATACGAATAAGGGGAAACCCGCAGCAGTTGTTTATCGCGAATGAAGATATCGTCTATTCGCGCTATTACGTTGCTCGATAAAAGCGCGGCCTGCACACTTTGATGCAAATCAAGACATCACGCACTCAACGCGTATTCAGGAGACACCTATGCGTACGCAAGTCGGCATCATCGGCGCGGGTCCTGCTGGACTGCTTCTCTCTCATCTTCTCCATTTGCAAGGCATCGACTCCGTCGTGCTCGAATCGCGCAGCCGCGAGCAAATCGAATCGACGATACGCGCCGGCGTGCTCGAACAGGGCACGGTCGATCTGCTCACGGAAACGGGCGTCGGCGAGCGGATGAAGGCGCAGGGCGCGCTGCATCACGGCTTCGAACTTGCGTTCGAAGGCAAGCGCCGGCGCCTCGATCTCACTGGATTGACGGGTAAATCCATTACCGTCTATGCGCAGCACGAAGTCATCAAGGATCTGGTTGCCGCGCGCCTCGCCGCGCAAGGTGCATTGCATTTCGAAGTGTCGGACGTATCGCTGCATGACATCGAAAGCGGCGCGCCAAGCATTCGTTATCGACATCAGGGCGAAGCCCGCGAACTGCATTGCGATTTCATCATCGGATGCGACGGCGCGCAGGGCGTTTCGCGCAATGCGATTCCTGAAACGCTGCGCCGCGATTATCAGCGCGTTTATCCGTTTGCGTGGTTTGGGATTCTCGTCGAAGCGCCGCCCACATCGGATGAACTGATCTATGCGCGCCATGAACGCGGCTTTGCGCTCGTCAGCACGCGTTCGCACGACGTGCAGCGCATGTACTTTCAATGCGATCCGGACGATACCGTAGATCACTGGTCCGACGATCGCATCTGGGCCGAAATGCATGCACGTGTCGATTCGGACGAAGGGCACAAGGTGATCGAAGGCAAGATCTTCCGGAAGAACATTATCGGCATGCGCAGCTTCGTTTCGACGACGATGCAGCACGGCCGGCTGTTTCTCGCCGGCGACGCCGCGCACATCGTGCCGCCGACGGGTGCGAAGGGCCTCAATCTCGCCGTCTCCGACGTGCGCGTGTTATCGGAAGCACTGCGCGGGTTCTACAAGGAAAACCGCACCGATCTGCTGGATCGCTATGGTGAAACGGCGCTCAAGCGCATCTGGCGCGCCGAGCACTTCTCGTACTGGATGACGCGCATGATGCACCGCCTCGACGATGCATCGTCGTTCGAGCAGCAGTTGCAGGTCGCGGAACTGGAGTACGTGACGACTTCGCGCAGTGCCGCGATGTCGATGGCCGAGAACTATGTCGGCACGGCGCCCGTATAAACGGCGCGGGTTGAGCGAAAACGTTCAGCCTTCCGTGTCGATGCCCAGCGCCTCGACGGCCTTGCGCTGATAACCGCCCGTCGCAAGCAGCAGGCTGCGCGAATATTCGTTGTCGACCTGCTGCACGCGAATTCGCCCGATGTCGAGTTCTTCGACGATTTCGCCGTTGCGCATGATGGCAACGCGCGAACACAGAAAGCCCACGACAGCGAGATTGTGGCTCACGAGAATCATCGTCAGCTCGCGCTCGCGATGCAGGCGCTTGAGCAGATTCAGTATCTCCGCTTGCACGGAGACGTCGAGCGCCGACGTCGGTTCGTCGAGCAGCAGCACACGCGGCTCGACGATCAGCGCGCGCGCAATCGCCACACGCTGACGTTGGCCGCCCGACAACTGATGCGGATAGCGAAAGCGAAACGACGCATTCAGTCCCACTTCGCGCAGCGCATTGACGATACGTTCCTCATGCTCGCCGATTCCGTTGATGCGCAGCGGCTCGCGCAGTGTCTGGTCCACGGTGAAGCGTGGATGCAGCGAGCCGTATGGGTCCTGAAACACCATCTGCACGTCGCGCTTTTGCGCGTGCTCGCCTTGCTGCGCGATACGCACGGTGCCTTGCGCGATGGGCGAGAGCCCGCTCAACGCACGAAGAATGGTCGACTTGCCCGAGCCCGATTCGCCGACAAGCCCGAACACTTCGCCGCGCGCGACATGAAAGCTCGCGTTGCGCACGGCGTCGACGGCGCCCGCCGCCGTCTTGAAGCGCACTGTCAATGCATCGACGTCGATCATGCGGATGCTCCTTGCGCATCGTCGAGCCATGCGGGATCGCGCGACAGAACGGGCAGCTCGGCGGGTGGATCGGCAAGCGGCGGATTGGCAGCTAGCAGGCCGCGCGTGTACGGATGTTGCGCATGCACGAGATCGCGCGCCGCGCACGTTTCGACGACACGACCCGCATACATCACGACGACGCGATCGCAGAACGACATCACGAGCGGCAGATCATGGCTGATAAAGATGAGGCCAGTATCATGTTTCGCGATCATCTCGTCGAGCACGGCGAGCACCTGCATCGACACCAGCACGTCGAGCGCGCTGGTCGGCTCGTCGGCGATCAAAAGGCGCGGTCCCGTCGAGACCATCATCGCGATCATCACGCGTTGCCCCATGCCGCCCGAAAGCTCATGCGGATACGAATCCGCAACACGCTCGGGATTGCGGATATGCACCGCTTCGAGCGCCGCGACGATCTTTTCGCGCATTGCCCGGCGGCTCAGCTTCGGATCGTGCAGCGCGAACGCTTCGCGCATCTGCTGCGCGACGGTCATCACCGGGTTCAGCGAGTACTTCGGGTCTTGCAGGATCATGCCCATTTGCTGACCGCACAACTGACGGCGTCTGTCGGCACGCATGGTCAGCAGATCGTGCCCGTCGAAGCGCAATGTTTTCGCCGTGCAGTGCGCGGCAGGCGGCAACAGGCCGAGCAGCGCGCGGCCCGTCAGCGATTTGCCCGATCCCGATTCGCCGACGATCCCCAGGCGCTCGCCTTTGCGCAGAGTCAGCGAGAGTCCGCGCACCGCTTCGTTCAGCGTGCCGTCGTGCGTGCGAAATGCGATGCGGAGGTCGTCGATCTCGCACAGCGGGGAGACCGTTTCGTTCGTGCGCATGTCAGTCTCCATGACGCGGATCGAACACGTCGCGCAGCCCGTCGCCGAGCAGATTGAACGCGAGGCTCACGAGCAGAATCGCAAAGCCCGGTATTGTCGCGACCCACCATGCGTCGAGCAGCACGTTGCGACCCGACGCGACCATGAAGCCCCATTCGGGACTGGGCGGTTGCGCACCGAGCCCCAGAAAGCCGAGACCCGCGACAGTCAGAATGATGCCCGCCATGTCGAGCGTCGCGCGCACGATCACCGACGACGAACACAGTGGCACGATATAGCGCAGCAGAATGCGCAGATTCGATGCGCCTTGCAGGCGCGCCACGTGAATGAAGTCCGCTTGCACGAGCCTCAACGTTTCGGCGCGCGCGAGACGTGCATACGCGGGCCACGCAGTAATCGAAATCGCGATCACCGCGTTGAATACGCCGGGGCCCAATGCAGCGGCGAAGGCGAGCGCGAGCACGATCTTCGGGAACGCGAGCGCAATGTCGGTCACACGCATCAGCACGTTATCGACCCAGCCGCCGAAAAAGCCCGCCGTCGTGCCGATCATCAGGCCGATGGGCACGACGACTACGACGACGAGAATCGCAATCGACAGCGTGAGCCGCGATCCATAGATCACGCGCGAGAGAATGTCGCGGCCGAGTTGATCGGTACCGAGCCAGTGCGAGGCCGAACCGGGCGGCAGCAGGCGATCCGATAAGACCTGCGTGAGGGGATCATGCGGCGCGATCCACGGTCCGATGATCGCGACGATCACGAGCAGCGCGAGGATCGACAGGCCGAATACGGAGAGCGGATTGCCCGCGAAGCGCCGCCAGCGCCGATACGCGAGACCGAGCGCCGCCTGTCTGCGCGAAGCGGGCGTATCGGTGAGCAGCCATGCTCTGAGCGTCGGGCGCGACGAGTTCATCGGCCAGTCCTGCTTCGAGCGGTCAACAGTGGGACGCACGTGGAAGTTCTCCGTTGCATCAGCGGGCGCGCGGATCGAACACGCGATAGAGCGCATCCGTCAGCAGGTTCAACGCAATGAATGTGATGCCGATCACGAGCGTGCTGCCGAGCACGGCATTCATGTCGGCGTTGAGCAGGGCGCCCGTCAGATACGAACCGATGCCTGGCCACGCGAATACGATTTCGGTTAGCACCGAGCCTTCGAGCAGGAAGCTGTACGAGAGCGCGATCACCGTCAGCAGCGGCACCGCGATGTTGCCGAACGCATGCACCCACACCACGCGACGCTCGGACAGACCTTTGGCGCGTGCCGTCGTGATGTACTCCTGGTTCAACTGGTCGAGCATGAACGAGCGCGTCATCCGGCTCAGATAGGCGACCGAGTAATAGCCCAGGATCGCAGCGGGCAATGCGATATGTGACAGCGCATTGAAGAACACATCCCATTCGCCCGCGATCAGCGAATCGATCAGCAGGCTCCCTGTGCGCGTGTCGACCATGCCATCGAATACGGGATCGATGCGTCCCGGTCCCGACACCCAATGCAGCTTCGCATAGAACAACAACAGGCCCATCAGGCCGAGCCAGAACACGGGCACGGAGCTGCCGATAAGCCCGATGAAACGCGCGACGTGATCGATCCAGCGATTGTGCCGCGTGGCGGCAATCACGCCGAGCGGCACGCCGACCAGCACACCGATGATCGTCGACAGCGTCGCGAGTTCCAGCGTCGCGGGAAACACGCGCTTGATGTCGTCGATCACCGGATTCGCCGTCAGCAGCGATATACCCAGGTCGCCGTGCAGCACCGCGCTCACATAGATGAAGAACTGCTCTGCGAGCGGCTTGTCGAGCCCGAGCTGAATGCGCGCTGCCGCATACGCGCTCGCCGACGCGCGATCGCCGAGTATCGCGAGCACGGGGTCGATGGGCACCTTGCGGCCGATCACGAACGTCACGGCAAGCAGGCCCGTGAACGTAATGGCGAGCGTGAGCGCCCAACGCAGCACGCGCAGCATCCAGCGCACGCTCGCGCTGCGCGCGGACGCAGCGCGAATGCGATCGATCGGAGTGAGCGTGGTCGACATGTATATGAAGTGTCGCGTGCGCTTACTGCTTCTTCACATGCAAATACGACACGAGGTCGTTGATCGGACCGACTTCGAGACCCGACACGCCCGGACGCATCGCCACCTGCGACACCTGCTGGAACATGATGACGAACGGCGATTTCGTGAGCATTTCCTTCTGCATCGTTTGATAGAGCTGCGCGCGCTTCGTCGTCGACGATTCGGCGAGCGCCGCGTTGGTCTCTTTCGTCAGATCGGGAATGTCCCACGAATTGCGCCACGCGAGCATCTTGTACGAGGACTTGTCGGAGTTGTCCGGGTTCCACGCATAGCCTTGCGCGTTGCTGTGCGGGTCGATGTAATCCGCCGACCATTCGCCGATATAGATATCGTGCTGACGCGCGCGATACTTCGCGAGCGTCTGCTTGTTGTCGCCCGGAATGATCTCGACCTTGATGCCACCTTGCGCGAGATTCGCCTGCACCGCTTGCGCAATTTCGTTGTACGGGTAAGCGCTGCGCACATCCATTGTCACGTTGAAGCCGTTCGGCAAGCCTGCTTTCGCGAGCAGCGCCTTCGCTTTCGCGACGTCCTGATGGTACGGATTGGTATTCAACGCGCCGAGAAAACCTTCCGGCAGGAACGTCTGATGAACCTTGAATGTGCTCTTCGTCACGTTCTTCTGGATGCCGTCGTAGTCGATCAGCCACTTCATCGCTTCCTGCACTTCCGGCTTCGCGAGATTTGCGTTCTTCACGTTGAGGCCGAGATAGAGCAGCGTGGCTTGCGGCACCGACATCACCTGAACCTTGTTGGCCTTCGTGAGCGTGGCGAGATCATCGGGACTCAGATTACGCGCGACATCCGCGTCGCCGTTTTCAAGCAGCAGGCGCTGGCTCGACGCTTCGGGCACGTGGCGCATCACGATCCGCTTCATCGCGAGCGGCACGCGGTAGCCGTCGTATTTCTGCAGGATGATGCTGTCGTTCGCCGTCCATTTGACGAGCTTGTACGCGCCGGAGCCCGCTTCGTTCGTGCGCAGCCATTCGTTGCCGAAGTCGTTGCCCTTCTGATGCGACATCAACAGCTTCTTGTCGACGACCGATGCGGGCCAGGCGCCGAGCACGTTCAGCACGAATGTGGGCGCGTATTTCTGGTCGGTCGTGATGCTGACCGTGGAGTCGTCGATCTTCTTGACGTTTTGCAGCGCGTTATCCTTCGTCAGGCCGATGCCTTGCAGCACGGCGGCCGCGCCCTTGTCGAGCAGCACGCAGCGCTGGATCGACCACGCGATGTCGTCGGCCGTCAGCGCGTTGCCCGAGTGGAATTTGAGGCCGGGGCGAATCTTGAACGTGAAGGTGAGTCCGTCGGGGCTGACCGTCCACGATTGTGCAACGTCGCCGTTGAATTTCGACGGGTCTTTCAGGTCGACGCGCACCAGACGGTCATACGTGTTCGCGACGTATTCCTCGGGCACCAGCTCGTAGACTTCGCCCGGATCGAGCGTCGAGAATTCGTCGAGCGTGGTGGCGATCACCAGCATGTCTTTCGGTGTCGCCGCAAATGCGGTGCTTGTTGTCGTCATCGTAAGCGTCAGTGCGGATATGACCGCGACTGCCGCCAGCGCATTGCGCAAAACCAGATTCATACTCGCTCCGTATCGAGAGGAAAGTGCGGTGAGAAATCTGCAAATAGACCTTTGTGATTACATTAATTTCAAAGGGCCGCTTTCGCTGTTGTCGATCACGGGCAGCGCGCGCGAACCCGGCAATTCGTAGTGCCACCACTCGCTCGGGATATGCGTAAAGCCGGCTGCATGCATGATGCCGAGCAACAGCAGCCGATTGCGCTGCACGTGCTGCGGCAGGCCCTGATGGAAATGCTCGGACTCCTTGACCATCGCGTCGAAGCCCGTGCCCATATCGAGCGGCTCGCCGTTGCCGCCGATCAAGGTCAGATCGAGCGCGGTGCCGCGGCTATGGTTCGAGCCGCGTCCAAGCTCGGCGATATAGGTCGGATCGGGAAGAAAGTCCCACAGTACCTGCTGCGCTTGCGGCGGACGATACGCATCGAAAATGCGCAGCTTCATGCCGATGCTCGCGGCAAGTTCGACGGCTTTGCGCAAGCCCGCTTCGGCAGGCGCGAGCAACAGGCAGTGCGCTTCCTTATAGATCGCCTTGCCGGTGAAATTGCGGTCGGTTGCATAGACGAGGTCGATGTCGACGCCGTGCGTTTCCTGAGTGATATGAATCAGTTGAAGTTTGTCGGTCATGAGAGTCAAAGGTCGAATTGATCGAGCTCGCGCTGCAACTCGCGGTTGCGCGCGACGCGTTCGTCGATGGCGGGACCTAGCCGTTCGACGATCGACGTAATCAGCAGATTGAAGAGGCACGTGAGCGGCGCGAGCGAATCCCAGAACTGGCCGACATCCGTTTTCACCTGCAGCAGATCGCAAGCGAAGTCGCGGGCCCACGGACAATAGAGATCGGTGACGAGCGCAAATGGCAATTCGCGCCGCGCGGCCGCTTCGCAATAGCGGCGTGCGATGCGCGAATACGCGCGCGTGTCGGTGACGATCAGATAAGGCGATGCGAACTCCGAATTCAGCGAATCGACATACGAGCCCGACATGCCGTCGGAATAGAACACGCGCGGCCGCAGATATTCGAGGTAGCTGTAGAACGCATTCGCGATGCCGCGCGTCGATTGAATGCCGAGAATAAAGACCGCATCGGCCGTGGCGACGCGCTGCGCAACACGCGCGAACGTTTCGCCTTGCGCAAGCTGGTACACGTAGCCGATGGCATCGACTTCGAGATCGAGCGAACGGGCGAGGGCGGTGTCGCGCGTCGCGTCGCCGTTGGTATGGGCGTTTGCGTTGTCGTGGTGGCGCTCGCTGCGCCATGCGTCGAGCCGGTCGGTGATGAACCAGGGCCGCGCTTGTGCGCCGCGCAATTCGCGCTTCAGGTCGTCCAGGTTGCGATAGCCGACGCTGCGCAGAAAGCGCCCGACCGAAATGCCGCTCGTGCCCGTCTGCTGCGCGATCTGGTCCGCCGTCTCCAGGCCGAGACGCTCCAGGTTCGCCAGCATATAACTCGCGATGCGCTTGGCCGTGGGCGTGAGCGTCGCGAAACTCGCTTCGACTGTGTGGGCGAACGCGGTGGACATCGAGTCGTCTTCCGAGTCTTGTTCTGCGTTTTGTCGGTTAGTTATCTGTCACTGCTCGGCGATCTGGTATGTATATGACAAGGACAATAAAGCGAGTGCTAACTTAAATTTTTAATCGGATTTAAGAAGTCAATAGAAAAAGCGTCTGCTGCACATTGAATGTCATTCTTCTGTCACGCGTCTTTCGTTGGTCGAATTGCACGTGCTGCACGCGGCGCGAGTAATGGTCGCCTCTTCTGCTCGCCAATTCGAATGGCGCTAAGATCATCGCCGCAGCATTGGGTCGCGTGTGCCGGGCACCGCGCGATCTTCATCCCGACGTAACACCGACAGCATCGCATTGGCATGCCGTCCGGACTTCGCTTTTGCAAGCAGCGGCGCAGCGGCCCGCTGTCCATGTAGAACCCACCGTACGTTCCGGCAGAACATCCGCCGGACTTTCTTATAAGTGTTGGAGGGCTGAACGTGAAGAAGCTGACTACTGCCTTTGGCGCACCCGTAGTAGACAACCAGAACATTCAGACGGCGGGGCCGCGTGGCCCGGCGTTATTGCAGGACGTGTGGTTCCTCGAAAAGCTCGCGCACTTCGACCGCGAAGTGATTCCCGAGCGCCGGATGCATGCGAAAGGCTCGGGCGCATTCGGTACATTCACGGTCACGCACGACGTCACGAAGTACACGCGGGCGAAAATCTTCTCGGAAGTCGGCAAGAAGACGGAACTGTTCGTGCGCTTTTCGACGGTCGCGGGCGAGCGCGGCGCCGCCGATGCCGAGCGCGACATTCGCGGCTTCGCGATCAAGTTCTATACGGAAGAAGGCAACTGGGATCTCGTCGGCAACAATACGCCTGTGTTCTTTTTGCGCGATCCGCTGAAATTCCCCGACCTGAATCACGCGGTCAAGCGAGATCCGCGCACGGGCTTGCGCAGCGCGGAAAACAACTGGGACTTCTGGACGCAACTGCCCGAAGCACTGCATCAGGTGACGATCGTGATGAGCGATCGCGGCATTCCGAAGTCGTTCCGTCATATGCATGGCTTCGGCAGCCACACGTTCAGCTTCATCAATGCCGCGAAAGAGCGCTACTGGGTGAAGTTCCATTTCCAGACGCAGCAGGGCATCGAGAATCTGACCGATGCGCAAGCGGCTGCGCTCGTCGGCGTCGATCGCGAAAGCTCGCATCGCGACCTGTATGAAGCGATCGAGCGCAAGGAATTCCCGAAGTGGAAGATGTTCGTGCAACTGATGCCGGAGAAGGACGCGTCGAAGTGCTCGTATAACCCGTTCGATCTGACGAAGGTGTGGCCGAAGAAAGACTATCCGCTGATCGAAGTTGGCGTGATGGAATTGAATCGCAACGCGGAGAATCATTTCGCGGATGTCGAGCAGTCCGCGTTCAATCCCGCCAACATCGTGCCGGGCATCAGCTTCTCACCCGACAAGATGCTGCAAGGCCGGCTCTTCTCATACGGCGACGCGCAGCGCTATCGCCTCGGCGTGAATCACAGCCTGATTCCCGTGAACGCGCCGAGGTGCCCAGTACACAGCTATCACCGCGACGGCTTCATGCGCGTGGACGGCAACATGGGCGGCGCGACGCCGTATAACCCGAACACGCGCGGCGAATGGCTCGACCAGCCGGATTTCAGCGAGCCGCCGTTGTCGATCGAAGGCGCCGCGGATCACTGGAATCATCGCGCCGACGAAGACTACTATTCGCAACCGGGCGCGCTGTTCCGGCTGATGACGGCCGAGCAGAAGCAGGCGCTGTTCGACAATACGGCTCGCTCGCTCGCGGGTGTGTCGGATCCGATCCAGAAGCTGCACATCGAGCATTGCACGAAGGCCGATCCCGCTTATGGGCAAGGCGTTGCGGCGGCGCTGGAGTCGGCGAAGAAGAGCAGCGCTACGCCGAATCGCGCGCTGTGAGTTGCTGCGAAATGAGCACCGCGCATCGCACGTGACGTAATGGCGATGCAAAAAAGCGCTTAGCCTTGGCGTTCTCCGAAGGTCGGCTGCAAGCCCGATCTTCGGGGCCGCCGCGCTAAAGAGCCTAAAGAGCCGACGCGCGCGCCCGAATCAACCAGGCGACGCGACGAAAATGCGCGCGATCTCTTCGAGCCCTCGCCGGTCGTCATCGTCGAAGCGCGCGAGCACGGGGCTGTCGATATCCAGCACGCCGACCAGTTCCCCATTCGCCTTTTGCAGCGGAATCACGATCTCCGAACGCGAGGCCGAGTCGCAAGCGATATGTCCAGGGAACGCGTCGACATCCGGCACGACTTGCGTTTGTCGCGTCTGCGCCGCGTGGCCGCATACGCCGCGGCCCATCGGAATGCGCACGCAGGCAGGCTTGCCCTGAAACGGGCCGACCACGAGTTCACCGTCGATGGCGAAATAGAAACCCGCCCAGTTCAGTTGCGGCAGGCTGTAAAAAATCAGCGCTGACAGATTCGCCGCATTGGCGATCTGATTCGATTCGCCCTCAACGAGCGAGCGCGCCTGCGAGGCCAGTTCACGATAGAACTCGGCCTTCGGCAGCGCGGTATTGATGGTGGCTTCGAACATCGGATGCACTCACGTCTGTTCATCGAAGCCGACATTCTCGCACCGATGGGCGCGACGCGACGGCAGGCGTATCAGATGCCGATGAACTCCGCGAAATCGTCGAGCCGCGTGCGCTGCGCGCGCCACTGATTGATCGCGGCGTCCGTGTCTTCATAGCCGATCGCCATGCCGCTGAACAGCATGCGCTCGTCGGGCAAGTCGAGAAACGCGCCGATCGTCTTCGGATACATCGCCCAGCATTCCTGCGCACAACTGTGCAGCCCTTCCTCGCGCAACAGCAGCATGGCGGATTGCATGAACATGCCGAGATCGGCCCATTGCGGCGGACCCATGCGGCGATCGACGGTGCAGAAGAGCGCAAGCGGCGCGTCGAAGAACGCAAAATTGCGCGCGAACTGCGCGAGACGTTCAGGCCGGTTCTCGCGCGCGATGCCGATGCTGCGATACAGATCTTCGCCCACTTCAAAGCGCCGCTCGCGATACGGCGAATGAAGATTCGGCGGATAGACGTTGTATTCGGTTTCTTCGCCGCCCGGCGCATCCGCAATGCGTTCGCGCATGATGTGCTTGAGTCGCGCGAGCGCGTCGCCGCCTACGACATGGATATGCCACGGCTGCAGATTGCCGCCCGAAGGCGAGCGCGCGGCGGATCACGTCGGGCGCGACGGGGTCGGGCAGAAACTGGCGCACCGATTTGCGGCTGGTGATTGCATCACTGACGTTCAAGCTTTTTCTCCATGAGCCGTGGCCAACGACATAGGCCGATGATACAGGCGACGATCCGCGTGTCCTGCTAAAGCTTCTGAAAGGCAGTGCCGTTAATGGGACCAAAAGACGGGACCAAAAGACCGGGACCAAAAGACCGGGACCAAAACCCAGCGACTAAAGCCACAACGACCACATACGCAAACACAACGGGGAGCCGCATTTGAATTCGATCAAGCTGGCAACACATGTCGCCGCGATCACTGCACTGGCTGCGCTGGCCGGTTGCGTCACGAGCGAGCAGCAGATATCCGCCGCGCCTGCACGGCCGCGTCCTGCCGTCGTTGCGGTGCAGGCTCCGCCGCCTGCCGTCGTCGTGCGTGCGCCGGCGCCTGTTCCTGTTGGACCGCCGGTGTACGTGTCCGCGCCCAGCGATGTCTATATCGCAGGCGTGATGGATCGCGACGTGGTGTTCGTCGGCGGCGACACGTATCTGTGGGTAGTGGGCCCGGATGGCCGGCGTCATCGGCATTTTTACGCGCACGGCGATCGCCGCGCCGAAGTGTTCCGCCGACGCGAACATCTGCGCGCGGAGATGGCGCATCGTGGTGGTCACGCGCCGAGCCACGCGGTCGTCGCGCATCGCGACACGCATGCACCGCATCGGCCCGAACGCCGCGAAGGCGCGCCGGCGCGGCATGGATCGGCAGAGCATCATCGTCCGCAGCCAGAAGCGGCGCGCGTGGCCGAGCATCACGGCAACGATCGCGGACGGCAGCACGGCCACACCCGGCCGCCGCGCGTCGACGAGGCCCAGCAGCAGGCGCCGCATCGGCAGGGACAGGCGGGCTAAAGGTCAACTGAGCGTCAACTGAGCGTCACGGCGCGCCGCTGCGCCGTTCACGATGGCTCCGATCACTTTCCCGAACCGTACGCGCGCACGAAGAACGCAATCGTGATGCACGCCGTCAGCGTCAGCGTGCCGTAGCGGATCACGCGCGCTGGCGTGCGCCGTCCGACGTGCGCGCCGCCGTATCCGCCGAACGTCGCGCCGATCAGCATCACGAGCGTCTCGGGCCAATGCACCGCATGCGCGACGATGAACGCGAGGACGGCCATCGTGTTCGCCGCGCTCACGAGCAGCGTGCGCGGCGCATTCAGCAGCTTCAGTTCGCGGCTGTCGAGCAGGCCCCATGCGGCCATCATCATGATGCCGACCGCGCCGCCGAAATATCCGCCATACACGCCGAGCACGAACTGGATGACGAGCACGGCCGCTCGCCCGATGTGCCAGCGCTCGCGCATCCATTCACCGAAGCGCCGGCCAAATGCGAGCGCGAGCGTCGCAAACAGCAGCAGCCACGGCACGACGAAATCGAACGTTTTTGCAGGCGTGAGGAGCAACAGCAACGCGCCGCAAATGCCGCCAACGAGCGTCGTGACGATCATCGCGCGCAACGACACGGAGCCGATCGGCCCGAGTCCGTCGCGATACGCCCACGCGCTCGCGAGGCCGCCTGGATACAGCGCGACGGTGCTCGAAGCGTTCGCCTGAACCGAAGGCACGCCGGCTGCGATCAATGCGGGAAGCGTGACGAACGAGCCGCCGCCCGCCAGCGCGTTCATGCCGCCTGCGAGCAGTCCCGCGCCCGCTACGAGGAATAGACCGTTCATGCGACGCATCATAGCCGCGGCGGCTTCGCGGATACAATCGGGATTCTCCGATGCCAGTGTTCGCCCCAACCGAAGATGACGACGTCGCGTTTTGACCTTACCGATCTGCGGCTATTCCTGATGGTCGTCGAGCACGGCAGCCTCACGCGCGGCGCGCAGGCGATGCATCTCGCGCTTGCGTCGGCGAGCGAGCGCATCTCGGGCATGGAGTCCGCGCTCGGCACGCCGTTGCTCGAACGCACGCGGCGCGGCGTGCGCGCGACGCCCGCAGGCGAGGCGCTCGTGCGTCACGCGCGGCTGATCGCCGGGCAGATCGAGCAGATGCGCGGCGAGCTGCGCAGCTATGCGACGGGCCTGAAGGGCCGCGTGCATCTGATGTCGAACACGGCGGCGCTCGCATCGTTTTTGCCCGAGCAGTTGTGCCGCTTCTTGAGCGCGCATCCCGATCTGTCCGTCGACATCGACGAACGGCCGAGCGCCGACATCGTGCGCGCCGTGGCGGAAGGGCGAGCCGACCTTGGCATCGTCGCGGATATCGCCGATCTGGCCGCGCTGCAAACGCATCTGATCGCGGACGATCAACTGGTGGTCGCCGCGAGCCGCGCGCATCGCGTTGCCAACGACGCGCGGGTTGCGTTCGCCGATATCGTCGACGAGGCCTTTGTCGGCCTTTCCGATGCGGCGCTGGAGCGGCATCTCACGGAGCGCGCATCGCGGCTCGGGCGGCAGATGCAATACCGCGTGCGTCTGCGCAACGTCGCCGATCTGGGCCGGCTGATCGAAGCGGGCGTCGGCATCGCGATTCTGCCTGCTGCGTGCACACAGCCGCTGCGCGACGCGAATCTCGCGATCCTGCCGTTGTCCGAAGCCTGGACGTCGCGGCGTCTTCATCTGTGCGCACGGGACTTTGCGGCGCTCACGCCGCATGCGCACGCACTCGCGCAACAGCTGATGACGCTCAAGGCAGTATCGCCATAAACGCAGCGTGCGTTAGCGCCGCGACACGTGCGCGCCGCTACAACTGCGATTCGATCGGCAGTATGCCGAGCAGCCAGATGCCCGCCTTGCGCAGCGCCGATACGTCCGGCTCGCTGTCGAGGACTTTCGTGCTGCCGTCGGGCGCCGTATCGATCCACACGATGCTGTTCGTGCCGTTCGGATTCGGACGCAGTTCGAGCCGCCACGCGATGTGATCCAAACTCGGCTCGAGCGTATCGACGACTTGCGATGCGGCCGCTGCACTTTCGCAATACACGCCGATTTCCGTATTGAGTTCGACGGAACGCGGATCGAGATTCATCGAGCCGATAAAGAGCGTGTCGCGATCGAACACATAGGTCTTTGCGTGCAGCGAGGCTTTCGACGAGCCGAACACGTGCTTCTTGTCCCCGCCGCTTTTCTCGCTGGCGACGGGCTTGAGTTCGTACAGCCGCACGCCCGCTTCGAGCAAAGCCTTGCGGTAGCGCTGATAGCCCGCGTGCACGGCGGCGACATCGGTGGCGGCGAGCGAGTTGGTCAGCACGGTGACGCGCACGCCACTGTGCGTGAGCCCACTAAGCCACGCGACGCCTTCTTTTCCGGGCACGAAATAAGGCGAGACGACGAGCATCTGATGCTCCGGCCGAAGGTGGAGCGCCTTCAGTTGCGTCATCAGGTGCCCTTGCGCATTGCCCGGCGAGCGCGTGATTTTCGCGGGATCGTCATAGAGCAGCGTGGCTTTGCCCCACCAGTATTGCGTCGCGTCGTGCGAATGGATCACCTGCGTGAGCCGTGCACGCGCATCGACGACGTACGGGTTGGTCTCCTCGGACGCGAGATACGCGTCGAGCTTCGCGCGCACTTCCGCAAGCGCGTTGGAGTCCGCTTTGCGGCCGATCAGGCTTGCGATGGGATACGACGCGTCGGAGTTCCAGTACAGGTCGAATGCCGTCGATACGTCGCGCACTACGGGGCCGTGCACGAGCACATCGAGGTCGCCGAATGCGACGTCGGTCGACGCGCCAAAGTACTCGTCGCCGATATTGCGGCCGCCGAGTATCGCGCCTTCGTTGTCCGCGATCATCGACTTGTTGTGCATGCGCCGGTTCACGCGAAAGAACTCGGTGGCCATGCCGATCTTCTTGAACGTGCGGCTGGCGACGGGATTGAACAGGCGGATCTGCACATTCGGATGCGAGTCGAGCGCGAGCAACAGCTTGTCGTCGGCGTTGGTGCCGAGATCGTCGAGCAGGATGCGCACACGCACGCCGCGATCGGCGGCGCGCAGCACGGCGGCGCCCAGCGCGCGGCCCGTCAGGTCGTCGTGCCAGATGTAGTACTGGAGATCGAGCGTGCGGTCGGCGGCTTGTGCGAGCACGAGGCGCGCGACGAGCGCATTGACGGCGTCGGGCAACAGATGGAACGCGCTTTCGTCCGGGTGCTGCTGCTCTTGCCGCGTGAACGCGTTCGCAAGCCGCGTGTTCTGCGTATCGGTGACGGCATGTGTCTCGACGCGGTCCGTCTGTGGCGGCAAGCTCGCGCACGAAGTCAGCAAGGCGACGGTGAAGGCCGCGAGAAGACTTCGTAGCTCGATCATGTGCGCGCTCCGCAACGGGATGCGCGTCAGATTAGCGGGACCTTTGGGCGGTTACAAGTGGCACAAGCTGAACAGGCGGGAACGGGCGGGAGCAAGCGGGAACAGGCGGAGCGCCGCCGTGGCGCCGCGTTACGAGTCGATCGAGGTGCGGTTCGCCGGCGCGGCGCCCATCAGCAGCGTCAGGATCTTCACGATCATCGTGGGATCGACGGGCTTTGCGCAGACCGCGTCGAAGCCGCCGGCGCGCAGTTCGTCGAAGTTGTCGTCGGTCTCATAGGCCGTGTACGCGAGCAGCGGCACGGACGCGGTCTCGGGCGACTCGCGCAATGTCCTTGCGACGGCGAGCCCCGACACGCCCGGCATCGCGACGTCGAGTACGACGCCGTCGGGATGCCATTCGCTTGCGATCTTCAGCGCGTCGCAACCGTTGTAGGCGACGCGCGTGTCGAAGCCTGTGCTGCCGAGAAAGGCAGCCAGCGAGTCGGCCGAATCGATGAAATCGTCCACGACGAGTACCCGCGGCGGGATCGAATGCGCGGCGGTGCGCGCTGCCGTCCATATCTGATTTCGCGTTGGCCTGAAGCTCGTGTGGTGCATGCTGCTCCCGCTGAATGGTCCGTCGCTGTTTGCGGCTGGTCGTGTCTTGTAAGCAGACGCAGCAACGGCCATTCCAACCTGGCTTCCGCCGAGCTTCGAACCCGGAACGCGAGCCGCCGCGCAACGCCGGAAAGCGCTGATTTCAATGGATTCGCGCGCAGTTTCGCGATGTGCTTCATAAGCCGCCTCGCACATGCGGGCGCGTTCGAAGCGTTGTGCATCCGCGTAAAGTCCGTCATCGGGTTTGCAGCTTTTCCATCCGCGGATCAGGGTTGATCCGAAGGCGGTGACTGGAGCGCGGAATGCAACGGAGCGGCGAAACGCTGTGCTGCAATGCACGGCTGCGTGTGTTGGCGCGCGCATAGTCAAAGGCCCGGCGGGCAATTTGCCATGCTACGATGCCGTCATCCGCCGGGAGAAACCCAGCCCCGGATTGCATCGCACTTTCTTCGCTGCAGGAGGTTTGCCATGCACTTCGACTACAAGGGATTTCATATCGACTGCCGGGCGAGGCACGACGAAGACGGCCACTACGTCGCCCAGGCCAAGCTCACTCGGGCGGCGACGGCGCATACGCCCGCCGAAGTACATCAATCGGGCGACATCGATTCATTCGTCGACGAATCGGACGCGGTGACATGCGCGCGCACATGGGCGATCGAATGGATCGATGAAAACTGGGACTAGCCGGACTGCTTTGTTGCCCGGCTTCTGCTGTCCCACGCCACGTGGAAGAACGCGCAATGGCTATTGCGCCGTTTGCTGGCGCCGGTACTCGTTCTTCTTCATCTCCAGGTACTCTTGCCGGTCGAGTTCGTGCAACTGGCGCTGGTACTGCTCGGTTGCATCGAACCATGTCGCGAAGCGCCGGGCGACGCGCTTGTCGGCGGGCATCGCAAGCGACGCCAGATACGCGTCGATGGCGAGGTAGTAGCGCACCGTGTTGCGTTCGACGAGCCCGCGCACGCCGCCGATGTAATCGCCGTCCGGCGCCTTCGTGAAGCCGACTTTCCCGCTGCCGATTGTCGCGAGATAAGCCTTCATCGCGATACGCCCTGCTGTGCCGAATCCATACGAGTAGGTGAGATGCAGGAACGTGCGCCCTTTGCCGATGTCGGCGGCTTCGAGCACGATGCGGTAGTCCTTCGTGCTGAGGGGACCTGTCGCCGCGCTCAGATTGACCTGGAAGTAGTCGGGGCTCGTCGCGACAGGACGATAATTGAACTGTACGCGGGACGTATCGCCGAGTTCCTGTTCCGTCTTCTTGCCCACGTTCATGTTGATCATCGTGCCGTTGGCGCCGGAAGAAGCATGACAGTACTTCGTGTTCAGATGCAGGATCAGCACCTCGCACCAGTTGGCGGGGCCTTGCTGCGGATCATTGAGCGCGCTGTTGATGAGCGCGAACGGATAGTCGACGACGGCGTAGATGTCGCCTTTCAGCGTGTTCTGCGTTTCTTCCGAGTCGAGATGGATCGGGCGATGAAATGCGTTTGACTTGAGTTGCGGCGCGAGCGCGTCGTACTTGTCCCTGAGCGCCGTGGCGTTGTCATCGGCCCATGTCAGCGCGCCGAGCGACAGGCCCAATAGCGCGAGCACCATGAACGCAAGTCGCCTCGTGATACGCATGATCCGCTGAGTGCTCATGACGGCGCTCCCGTTGACAGATCCGTGGCCTTGGCCGATCCGGTTGGGCAAATTTCGCACGAATATAGCAGAGACACGCCGAAATGCGGATGAGCCGTTCGAGCATAAAGGTGATTTGAACCGGCATTCATTGCAGCAACACTCGTTCCTAGAATGATCTCCATGCGTTGACCCGTCGCGCAACCACCTCTCGATCAACCTTTGGAGCACATCATGGGACGTCTCAATAGCCAATCCGTCAGCGAAGCCACCGGCCAGGCCGCCGATCTTTTTGCGGGCATCAAGCGCGCTGTCGGCATGGTGCCGAATGCGTATGTCGACATCGGCACGAACAGCCCCGCTGCACTGCAAGTCCTGCTGAGCACGGGCGACGCGCTGGGCAAGGGCGCGCTGTCGCGCAAGGAAGTGGAGGCCATCAAGCTCGCGATCAGCGGCGTCGCGGATTGTGATTACTGTCTCGCGGCTCACTCGCTGGCGGCGCGCAAGGCCGGCATCGCCGCCGACGACATCGCCGCGCTGCGCGAAGGGCGCGATTCCGCCGATGCGCGTCTGAATGCAATCGCAGCGTTTGCGCGCGCGGTGTTCACGACGCGCGGCACCGTGCCCGTCGAAGTCGTCGATGCCGTGAAGGCCGCGGGCTATAGCAACCAGCAGATCGTCGAGACGCTGCTCGCGATCGCCGACATCACGTTCACGAACCTGTTCAATCGCGTGAACGATACCGTCGTGGATTTTCCGAAGGTCTGACGCAACGGCAAGCCGCCCGCGTCGGACGGCTGCGTGCGATGTCGATGCGCCCGTGACTGGCCACGGCCCGTCACGGGCGTTTTGCGCTGAACGCATTTCGCTTCGCGGCAGCGCGACTCCCTGGTTTCATTTGTAGCGATTTGATTCAGCGCTCGAGCCGCAAACGTTCGATCCGCTAGAATGAGGCTCGCTTTTTCAACCAAGGAGATTCGCGTGAAATCAGTTGTTGCCCTGCTCGCCGCAGCCGCGCTCGCGTCAACGGCGCTCACCGCTCAAGCTGCATCGACGGAAAAGCTGCCCTCGGGCGTCGTCGTCGAACACCTGACGCAGGGAAGCGGCCCGCAGCCCACGGCCGCCGACGTCGTGCGCGTCAACTACCGCGGCACGCTCGCGAACGGCACCGAGTTCGACAGCTCGGCCAAGCACGGCGGTCCGGCAGAGTTCCCGCTCGGTCGCGTGATTCCCTGCTGGACGCAAGGTGTCGCGACGATGAAAGTCGGCGAAAAAGCAAAGCTGACCTGCCCGGCCGCAACGGCTTACGGCTCGCGCGGCGTCGGCACGATCCCGCCGAACAGCGATCTGACGTTCGAAGTCGAACTGCTCGCGATCGTCAAGTAACGACCTCTCTTCGTGCAGCGCCTTGGCTCCCCACGCGGTTCTCTGTGGTGACGGCGCTGCACTTCCTTCCCGCCTCGCATTCCACATCGTGAGGAGCGCAAGCTCCGGCGGCGCTAACCCGTATTGAATCGTTTGATTATCGTTAACGCTGGTTGGCAGAAGTCAAATTGGCGTGGTACCTAATTGGTCTTGCGGCGAGTCAGATGGACGATTGGGATTCTGTCACCAATATGAAAAACTGCGCGCTCAGAATCCCGCAAAAAATAAGATTTGCATGACGGGGTATAGGGTGACCAGAAAACAAAGGGTGCTGTTCCTCTGCAGGGACAACGCAGCGCTTAGCATCTTGGCGGAAGCCTTGCTACGCGAGCTGGACGGATTGCATTTCGACGCTTTCAGCGCAGGTCTCGAACCCGCCGACAAGGTCCATGCGGCGGCATTGGGAGAGTTGCGCCATGGTTTTTCCAGCCTCGAGCTGCTCAATCCGAAGAGCTGGCTGGAGTTCACGAGCGAATGGGCGCCGCAGATGGACTTCGTCGTTACCTTGTGCGACGAGTCGGCGCGCGTCGATATGCGCGCGTTTCATGGCCGCCCGCAATTGCTCCACTGGGCGCTGACGCCGTCCGCGCGTTCCGCCGCGGGCGCATTCGAATACGCGTTCTGGCAGATATTGAAGCGTGTCGAAGATTTCATCGCTGCTCAACGCCGCCCTTGGCCGTCGTTGAAATTGCCGGCGGTTGCGCCTTGCGCGCCTGATGCGTGCGACCTGCTGATGAGCGGTCAATAAAGCCCCCCAATAGCGGTCCAATGGCGGTCCAATAGCGGCTCAAAGCGACGGCTCGAAGCCGCAGCCACGGAACGCCGCTGCATCGGGAACCTGATTTGCCTAGTCGGTCATGACCGGCACCGAGTGCTCCCGATGAAAGTCGAAGCCAATACGGAAGCCCGTCGTGCACCGCCGCACGACGGCACAGCCGAAGGCCATTTCTCTCACTATGTCGCGCCGCTGATCGACAGCGCGCTCGCTTGCGCGGCCGCGCTGCGCGCCAATCCGGATGCGGAAGTGCTGCACAAGCTGCGCGTATCGTTGCGGCACTTGCGTTCGTTGTTGTGGGCGTACCGCCCGCTTCTCGACGATACGTTCGACGCGCAGCAACGCGCACTCTTCAAGTTCTTTGCCAGTGCGGCCGGCAAGACCCGCGACTGGGACATTCTGATCGCCTTGCTCGAAGAGACAGCCGACACGCAAGGTCAACCTCGCGAGGCGCTCGAAACGGCGCGTACGAAGTCGCTCGATGCGAGCCGCGAAACGCTCGCACGTGCCAACGTAAAGAGCGCACTGCGCGATGCGCTCAAGGAAGCGAACCTCGAACTGAATACGGCGCACGAGCGCACGCCGCTGTCGAAGTTCGCACGCAAGCGGCTCACGTCGGCGCAAAAGTCGATGAAGAAGCGCATGAAGCGCGCGGCGCATGCGAAGCGCTCGGACTACGGTTCCTATCACGAAGTGCGCAAGGCAGGGAAGAAGCTCCGCTACCTGATCGAGTTCTTCGAGCCGGTGCTGAAGAAAAAACAGATGAAGTCCGTCAGTTCGCTGAAGAAGCTTCAGAAGCGCTTTGGCGAGTTGAATGACGTCGTCGCGAGCGAACAGTTGTTGCGCGACAACCAGAGTGTGTTTTCCGACGAAGCGCTAACTGCTCGCGCGCTCGACTCGCTTGCGAAGGAACGCAAGCGCCGCATGCGCGCGGCCGCGAGCCTGTTATGACGGGCTCAAACGATGCCGCTCGCGATGACGTTTCAATGCAGGAACGCTACCAGGTAGCGCTCCATCGTTCACACGTCGTGTGTCATGTCGATAGAAACGGATAGAAGCGCAACCGCGTCGCGACGCGATGGATGCGTCAAGGCGATTGCACGGGGCGTGCCGTTCTTGGGCGGGCCCTTTCGCGCCCTGTGTCCGTCAATGCCCTGTGCGCGAACGCAGGGTCTCTCGCACGCGCTTCGCTGCGAAGAGCGGCACATAGTCGAGAATGCGTGCTTCGCGCTGATAGTCCTCGACGGCGTCTGTGTACATCTGCGACACGACTTCTTCCGGGCTGTCCGTGGATTCTGCGATTTCGTGCACGATCATTTGCGAGTCGGCCGTCTTCATCCGGGGTCTCCCATCATTCAGTCAGTAGTCGAGAGCTTGAATTGAAGAACACACGGCGCGTCACTGCCAATAGAACTTCGCAATCAGCGGGCCCGGACCGGTGCCGTTGTACCGCAGCGCGCGAAGAATGCCTGATTGATCAGACAGATAGCACACGTACGCAAGAACTTTTCCACAGGGCTGTGCACAGAAATTGTGGATAACGCACAGATCATTCGTCGATGAAAGCTTGCTGTCATTGGAGCCACTTGCGTACGTCTTTTTCCCAGTCGGGTTCGCCGCAGCCTTTCGGGTTCTCGGGACCGAGCACCGTGATATAGCCTCTGCTCTTCATGCACGACTCGTACGCGCGCACCTTCGTGCGCTGGCCGCGACCCGCGTTCATCGCGACCGTTTTGCATCGTGCGATCGAACGGTCCATCGGTCCGAAGTCCATGTCGCTCGAACGGTTCAGCGACGGTGCGTCCGCACCTGTCGCCGAGAATTCGACGGGGCCCGTATGCGTGCAGGCCGTCGCCAGCAGCGCGAGCGCCGCCGCTGCGAATCGTGCGTGCAGAACGTGGCGAACGTGGGCGCGCATTGTCATGGTTCAATTCCTTATTGATGATGCCGGCTCATAAGTACCTGCATGCTGGGAATGATCGGCTCGCGTCGAAAAGAGCGACGCTTTCATTCGCCGATCAGATGCAGCACGATGTCGCGTTCCTGCGGTCGCGCGCGATGCTCGAACAGGTAAATGCCCTGCCATGTGCCGAGCACCATGCGGCCGTGCTCGACGGGGATCGAGAGCTGCACCTGCGTCAATGCAGTTCGCAGATGCGCGGGCATGTCATCGGGGCCTTCCGTGTCGTGCTCGTATCGGCCGGGATCTTCGGGCGCGAGCATCGCGAAGTGCCGTTCGAGATCGCGTTGCACCGAAGGGTCCGCGTTCTCCTGAATCAACAGCGACGCCGACGTGTGTCTGCAAAACATAGTCAGCATGCCCGTCTGCATCGACTCGTCGCGCACGAACGCGGCGACCTCCGCAGTGAAATCGAATAACCCGCGAGCGCGCGCCCGCACGTTCAGATGTCGAATAGCCTGGCGCATGAATCATTCTCCGTTGTGCCCGTTGTGTTGTGCCGTTGCGAAATGCAATGCCTGTCGATGAGTTTACCGCGCGCTTCGCGTTTCATCTTCTGTAGCGGACCGAATGGCGGCACATCGATTGCTGCGCGTTTCGCGCAGCCGATTTCGCTTTGCAAAAGGGACTATGCTGGTGATGCCGAATCGCTCGCCGTCGAACGGCAACTGAAAGGAGGCCGCCATGGAACGCGACGAATTCATCGACGCACTAAAGCGCGAAGGCTTCGCCGAAATCGTCACGGTGACGCACGATGCGCAGGGCACGCTCGAGGATCACGCTCATCCTTTCGAAGCGAAAGCGCTGATCCTGCATGGCCAGTTGACGTTGCGAACCGGCGATATGGAGCGCGTCTATCGGATGGGCGACGTATTTCATTTGCACGCAAACGAAAACCACTCGGAGCGTTTCGGGCCGGACGGTGTTCAATATCTGGTCGGCCGCAAGTGAACGCAGTGGGGCTCCGCGACAGTCGCGGCAGCCTCGCTGCAGGGTCCGCGTCGAGCCGTTAATATTTTTGGACCACGCATTGACGCGCGACGCGCGTGCGCGTTACCGATCACTTCACTACCGAGGAGGCCCTGAATGACGACGACGCCCGTCTGGTTCATCACTGGCTGTTCAACCGGCTTCGGCAAGGAATTGGCCCGTGCGGTGCTCGCGCGCGGGTGGCGCTGCGTGGCGACGGCGCGCAATGTCGCGTCGCTTGCGGGTCTGGCCGAGTCCGGCAGCGATGCCGATGCGCACCTGCTGCGCGTGAAGCTCGACGTGACGGACGATGCGCAGATCGCGGCCGCCGTCGATGCCGCGCAAGCGCGTTTCGGCGCGATCGACGTGCTCGTGAACAACGCGGGCTACGGCTATCAGTCGTCGGTCGAAGAGGGCGATGAAGACGAGATACGCGCGCAGTTCGACGTGAACGTGTTCGGCCTCTTCGCGATGACGCGGGCGGTGTTGCCGGGCATGCGGGCGTGCCGCAAGGGGCATGTGCTGAACATCACGTCGGTCGCGGGGCTCGTGGGCTTTCCGGGCTCGGGCTATTACGCGGCGGCCAAGCACGCCGTCGAAGGCTGGTCCGATGCGCTCGCAACGGAAGCCGCGCCGCTCGGCATCCGCGTGACCTGCATCGAGCCGGGGCCGTTTCGCACCGACTGGGCGGGCCGCTCGCTGAAGCAGACACCAAACCGCATCGACGACTACGCGGAGACGGCGGGCAAGCGCATGCAGGCGACGGCGCAAATCAGCGGCCATCAGCCCGGCGATCCGGCGCGCGCAGCCCAGGCGATGATCCGCATCACTGAAACCGACGAGCCGCTGCGTCACCTCGTGCTGGGCGCGTTCGGCGTCGATGCGGTGTCGAAGCGCCTGCATGCGGCGCTCGCCGATATCGACGCGTGGCGCGACACGAGTCTCGGTGCAGACTTTCCCGATGGCGCGAAGTAATCACTCGGGCCGTGGCGCGTCAGGGTAGTATTGCGGCGCTTCGCGCCGGTCATACATGCCGTAGTCGCGTATCACGCGCACGCTGCGCAGCCGCGTGCCCTCGGGTAGCGCGAGCGACTTCGCGTAGCTGTCTGCGGCCTGCTCGTCGCGCCATGCCGTGAGAAGAATGACGTCTCCAGGCGTCAGCACGGCGTCGAATACGTCCCATGAAACCAGGTCCGCTGCATCGTCATGCAGGCCCAATGCGATCGCCACATCGTGCGCGTTTGCCTGCTTCACCCATTCGGCTTCGCGGCGCGCGCCGATCAGCACGATCGTCGTCGCGTCGCCTGCTTGCGTTTCGTCGAGCCGTTGCGCCTCGATCGCGTAGCCTTCGGGCGGATGTGTGTCGCGCGTCACCTGGCCGACGCGCAAATGGTAGTCATGCAACGTCTGCGCGCGTCCCTTCTCCTGCATCCCGTGATGCAGTGCTTGCGTGCGCCAGCGCACGAGCGCTTTTTCATCGCGCCAACCCGATAGCGACAGCAGCCACCCTTCGCGCGTGAGACTGCGATAGCGAATGTTGTCGATGAAACCATCGATCTGCTCCAGTTCCGGCTTCAGCCTCTTCGCGTAGCTGAGATACGCGTCCCATTGACCGGCGTGCGGACGTACTTCGAACAGCACTGAAAACATCGTGTTCTCCCAAATTCAGACGGCTGCAATGCAATCGATATCGAAGTGCCCCGGCCACGCGGGCACGCAAACGAAAATGCGCGCGGGCGGATCTTTCGGGAAATAGCGCGCATAGATGGCATTGACGGTGGCGAACTGCTCGACGGAAGTGCAGTAGACGTCGCACTTCAACACATTATCGAGCGACGAGCCCGCTGTCTCGACGCATAGCTTCAACTGTTCGAGCACGAGTTCCGTTTGACGTTCGAGCGGCGCATCGACGCCTTCGCCCGTCGCCGGATTGAACGGCGGCAGCCCCGAAACATATAGCGTATCGCCGTGCCGCGTGACGACGGACGTCGGCGCCTTGAATCCTTCGAGCCAGCTTGATAGCGGTGCGACCCGGATGATCGCGCGTTGCATTGCGGTGCTCCTCGTGCGTGATGTCGGAGCCATCGTAACGCCATCGGCTGCGATGATGTTTCAGAGCGAGGCGAAATGACGGACGGGCGCGAATGGACACGCATGCACGCAGGAAACCTTCCTCATTCTTCGCTCATTCTTCAAGCCTACGATGCACCCATCGATTCAACGCGCAGTGCGACACACCATCCGGCGCGTTGAGATGAGAGGGGAAAATCATGAACAGGTCATGGGTCAAGGCATGTGCATCGGTACTCGTGGTTTCGGTCGCGCTGAGCGGCTGTGCGACGTTCGACGGGTCCGCCAATGTCTACTCGGCGTCGCAGGCGCAGCGTGAAGAGACGGTGCGCTTCGGCACCGTCGAAAGCGTGCGCGGCGTCACCATCGATGCGAGCAACGGACAGCCCGGCGTACTCGGCGCGCTCGGCGGCGGGCTGTTGGGCGCGGTCGCGGGAAGCGCGATCGGCGAGGGGCACGGCTCGCTGCTGTCGGGCGTCATCGGCGGCATTGCGGGCGCAGTGGCGGGCGATCAGGTGCAGAACCATTTCGCGCAGAAGCATGGCGTCGAAATCACCGTGCGGCTCGACGACGGCTCGCTGCGCGCCGCGACGCAAAGCATCGACGGTCCGATGTTCCATGCGGGCGAACGCGTCCGGTTGCTGTCGAGCGGCGGCGTGACACGCGTGACGGTTTGAATGATGCGCGACGCTCAAAAGCAAAACGGCCTCGCCATGCGAGGCCGTTTCACGTTTCGTTCAGGCAGCTAATGCAATGCAGGCGATCGTACTCAACCCGGCAGGCGATTCGCAACGGCCACCGTCGCATGATTGTTCGACGCGACGCCCGTGCCCGTCGGCAGCGCGGAGCCCTGTGCCTGCGCGACGAGATTTTCCGCGGACGGGCCGATCGCGTCGGTGAACGTCTTCGGATGCACGCCGATTGCAAGCACCAGTACGGCCATCGCGCCGAGCAGCACGAACTCGCGCTTGCACAGATCGCGCAGGTTCGCGACGCGCGCGTTGCGGATCGCGCCGAACATCACGCGCTTGTACATCCACAGCGTGTACGCGGCGCTCAGGATCAGCGTCAGCGCAGCCGTTGCGCCGATCCAGAAGTTGAAGCGGATCGCGCCCATCAGCACGAGGAACTCGCCGACGAAGCCCGACGTGCCCGGCAGCCCGACGTTCGCCATCGAGAACAGCATCGCGAACGTCGCGAGCTTCGGCATCGAGTTGGCGACGCCGCCATAGGCATCGATCGCGCCGCTCTTCGTGCGGTCGAACAGCATGCCCGTGCACAGCAGCATCGCGCCCGCCACGAGGCCGTACGACAGCATCTGCACGACGGCACCTTCCGTGCCCATGCGGTCGAACGTGAAGAGGCCCAGCGTGACGAGACCCATGTGCGCGACGGCGGAGTACGCGAGCAGCTTGCGCATGTCCGTTTGCGCGAGCGCGAGCAGGCTGCCGTAGATCACGGCGACGAGCGACAGCGCGATCATCGCGGGCGCGAAGAAGTGACAGGCATCCGGCACGATGGGCAGCGCGAAACGCAGCAGGCCGTAGCCGCCCATCTTCAGCATGCCGAGCAGCACGGCCGCGCCCGTCGGGCCATCCGAGTGCACGTCGGGTAGCCACGTGTGCACGGGCCACATCGGCACCTTCACCGAGAACGCAGCGAGGAAGCCGATGAACACCAGCAGTTGCGGCGTGAAGTCGAGCTTCAGCGCGCGCCACGCGGCGATGTCGAACGTGTGCGACTGCGCCCACAGATAGATCAGCGCGGCGAGCATCGCGAGCGAGCCGACCAGCGAAAAGAAGAAGAAACGCACGGCCGCATAGACGCGGCGCTTTTCGCCCCACGTGCCGATCAGCAGATAGAGCGGGATCAGCGAGGCTTCGAAGAAGACGAAGAACAGCATGCCGTCGAGCGACGCGAACACGCCCTGCATGCAGCCCGACAGCAGCAGGAATGCGCCGTAGTACTGCGCGACGCGCTTCGTGACGGTTTCCCACGATGCGATCACGATGATCAGCGTCGTCACCGACGTCAGCACCGTGAACCACAGTGAGATGCCGTCGACGCCGAGATGATACGAGACGCCGAAGTCGGGCAGCCAGGGCAGCTGTTCGGAGAACTGCATCGTCGCCAGCGACGAATCGAAGCCCGACACGAGCGGGATGACGGGCAGGATGCTCACGGCCGCGCCCGCCAGCGCGAGCCAGCGCGTGCGGTTCGGTGCGTTCTCGGAGCCGGTGGCCAGCACGACGAGGCCAGCGAGAATCGGGACCCAGATCAGGAGGTCGAGGACGGATGGGAAGTGCATTGACTCGTTCGACGCGAATAGCAGGCCCTCGCCTGAAAAGGCGAAGGAAGAAAAAACCTTACATGGACATTTCGACGGTCGGCCCCTGAGCGGAGCGCGGCGATGCGCAGACTTGCGCACGCGCTTAACCAAAACGCATGAGGCGGTCAGGGTTAACGAGCATACAGCAAAACAATAATGTTGCGCTGCCGCACGAGCCAATTTAGTTTGTTGCAGAACCCGCTATTGACACTGGGGTGCATGCCTGAGCAGGCAGTTTGCAATGCACAAGAAAATGGCGGTGGAAGCGCTTCCATGCGATGGAACTCAACGGTTGCTTACAGGGGTTGCCCTAGATTGAAGCGGCCGTTGTTCGCGATACGCTTAAGTCGCGAGGAGACAAATCATGAGAAAGGCTTTCCACATCGCCGTTATTGCCGTTTTAGCCTGGCTGGTTGCGGACCGGGCGCTTCTGCACGCGCAGGCTCGCGAAGCCAGCACCTTTGCTTGCGCGCAGGGCGCGGAGCAGGTGAAGCTGGAAGCGCTAGGGCGGGGATTCGACGACGCTGCGGCGAGCAGCCAGGGCGAGGCGTTCAGGTCGGGGTGTCTCGTGACGGGACGCGGCCGTCCGACGGAGATGCTGGCGCGCAACTGATGCGCCATCGAGGCGCTATTTAGGCGCTATTGACGCGGAAGAGCAGGGCAACGTGCCGGTCGCACGATACGACGTGTGCAACCGGCATCGGACGATGTGCGCGCTTAACGCGACATCATGTTCATGCTGACGTTATGCATGACCCACAGCGTGCCGCCGATCACGATCACGGCGGTCAGCACGGTGTACACGAACGCCGTGAGATTCCAGCGCTGGCTCGACGAGCCGTTCATGTGCAGGAAGAAAATCACGTGCACGATGATCTGCACGAGGCCGAGGCCCGCGATCGCATAGATCGCCTGCGTGCCCGTCAACGCGCCCGTCAGCACCACGCCGAACGCGGCTGCCGTCAGGATGACGGCCAGCACGAAGCCGATCATGTAGCTGCCGAAGTTGCCGTGGTTTTCTTCCGAATGTGACGAGTGAGAATGGCTGCTCATTTAGATCACGCTCGCAAGATAAACAAACGAAAAGACACCGATCCAGACGATGTCCAGGAAGTGCCAGAAGAGGCTCAGGCACGTCAGGCGGCGCAGTTCGCGCTCGCCGAGGTCGCGCGCGCGCACCACCTGAACCATCATCACGATCATCCACAGCAGACCGGCCGAAACGTGCAGGCCGTGCGTGCCGACCAGCGTGAAGAACGCCGACAGGAACGCGCTACGGTCCGGACCTGCGCCTTCCGCGATCAGATGCGAGAACTCGCGCACTTCGAGCACGACGAACGCCGCGCCGAGCACGAACGTCACCGCGAGCCACAAGAGCGTCGCGCTCTTGTTGTTCTTGTGCGCGCCCAGCATCGCGAAGCCGTACGTGATGCTCGAGAACAGCAGGATTGCCGTCTCGATCGCGACGCCCGGAATCTCGAACAGATCTTTACCGCTCGGACCGCCGGCGAACTGATGGCTCATCACTGCAAACGTCGCGAACAGCGCCGCAAACAGAATGCAGTCGGTCATCAGATACAGCCAGAAGCCGAACACCGAATGGGACGGAGCGTGTTCCGCGTCGTGATGCGGCTCCGCGAGAATAGCTTTTTGAAGCATCAGGCAATCTCCTCAGGCTCGGGCATGCGCTTGGCCGCGCCTGCACCCGATCCAGCGCCATGGCGCTCTTCGATCAGTTGAACCGTATCGGCCGGGATGTAGTAATCGGTGTCGTTATCGAAGCTGCGGGCGATCACAGTCGCGATCGCGCCGATGAAGCTCGCGATCGCAAGCCACCAGATGTGCCACGTCAACGCGAAGCCCAGCACGAGGCTGAACCCGCCGATCCACACACCAGCGCTCGTGTTCGACGGCATATGGATGTCGCGGTACACGGGCTCGCTGCGCTCGACCTTGCGGCGTGCCTTGATCTCGACGAATGCATCGAGCTCGCGCACGACAGGCAGCGTCGCGAAGTTGTAGATCTGCGGCGGCGAGGTCGTCGCCCATTCGAGCGTGCGGCCACCCCATGGATCGCCCGTCAGATCGCGGTTTTCCGGTTTGTTGCGATCGCGGATCGACACGACGAGTTGCAGCAGCTGACATGCGATACCCATCGCGACGAGCACGGCGCCCACTTCGGCGACGAGCAGCCACGGATGCCATGCCGGGTTGTCGTAGTGGTTCAGACGACGCGTCATGCCCATGAAGCCGAGCACGTACAGCGGCGTGAACGCGACCCAGAAGCCGATCTGCCAGAACCAGAATGCTGCCTTGCCGAGCTTCTCGTTGAGCTTGAAGCCGAAGGCCTTCGGGAACCAGTAGTTCATGCCCGCGACGTAGCCGAACAGCACGCCGCCGATGATCACGTTGTGGAAGTGAGCGATCAGGAACAGGCTGTTGTGCAGCATGAAGTCCGCGCCGGGAATCGCGAGCATCACACCCGTCATGCCGCCGATCGTGAACGTGACCATGAAGCCGACCGTCCACAGCACAGGCGTCGTGAACTCGATGCGGCCCTTGTACATCGTGAACAGCCAGTTGAACACCTTCACGCCCGTCGGGACCGCGATGATCATCGTCGCAATGCCGAAGAACGCGTTCACATCAGCGCCCGAGCCCATCGTGAAGAAGTGGTGCAGCCACACGAGGAACGACAGGACCATGATCGAGCAGGTCGCCCAGACCATCGTCTTGTAGCCGAACAGCGGCTTCTTCGCGAACGTCGCGATGACTTCCGAGAAGATGCCGAACGCCGGCAGGATCAGGATGTAGACCTCGGGGTGACCCCATGCCCAGATCAGATTCAGGTACAGCATCGCGTTGCCGCCGGCTTCGTTCGTGAAGAAGTGCATGCCGAGGTAACGGTCCAGGCCGAGCAGCGCGAGCGCGACGGTCAGGATCGGGAACGAAGCCATGATCAGCACGTTCGCGCACAGCGAAGTCCACGTGAACACGGGCATCTTCATCAGCGTCATGCCGGGCGCGCGCATCTTGATGATGGTCACGAAGAAGTTCACGCCTGTCAGCAGCGTACCGATACCCGAGAGCTGAATACTCCACAGGTAGTAGTCGACGCCGACGCCGGGACTGAACTGCAACTCGGACAGCGGCGGATATGCCAGCCAGCCGACCTGCGCGAATTCGCCGATCACCAGCGAGATGTTGATCAGGACCGCGCTGATCGCCGTCATCCAGAACGACAGCGAGTTCAGGAACGGGAACGCGACGTCGCGCGCGCCGATCTGCAGCGGAACGATGATGTTCATCAGGCCGACCATGAAGGCCATCGCCATGAAGAAGATCATGATCACGCCGTGCGCCGTGAAGATCTGATCGTAGTGATGCGGCGGCAGATAGCCGGGCGCGTGATACGCGAGCGCGAGCTGCGTGCGCATCATGATCGCGTCGGCGAAGCCGCGCAGCAGCATGATGAGGGCGACGATGATGTACATCACGCCGAGCTTCTTGTGGTCGACAGACGTGAGCCATTCGGTCCACAGATAGCGCCACTTGCCGAAATACGTGATTGCGCCGAGCACGGCGAGCGCGCCGAGGATCATGCCGGCGCCGGCGACCATGATGATCGGCTCGTGATACGGAATGTCCGCGAGGGTTAATTTACCGAACATGCTTACCCCTTGGTCCCGTTAGGCCCACAGTTCGCGTCCTTCATGTTGTCGACGACGTGACCGTTGTTGTAGCGGGCGACGATGTTGTTGAAGAGCTTGGGATCGACCGACGAGAAGTACGACACAGGCGCCTTCTCTTCAGGCTGCGCCACCTTGTAGTAGCGGTCCATGTTGAGCTGATCCGTCGATGCGCGAACCTTCGCGACCCATGCGTTGAAGTCTTCGGGCGTTTCGGCGAGCGTGCGGAACTTCATGTCCGAGAAGCCCTTGCCGCTGAAGTTGGCCGACGCGCCGGCATAGTCGCCGACTTCGTTCGCCAGCAGATGCAGACGCGTCTGCATGCCTGCCATCGCGTAGATCTGGCCGCCCAGTTGCGGGATGAAGAACGAGTTCATCACCGTGTCGGACGTGATGCGGAAATTCACCGGCGTACCGACGGGAATCGCCAGCTGGTTCACTGAAGCGATGCCCAGATCCGGATAGATGAAGAGCCACTTCCAGTCGAGCGCGACGACTTCGACGTTGATCGGCTTTACGTTCGATTCCAGCGGCTTGTACGGGTCGAGCTCGTGCGTGCTCTTCCACGTCAGGACGGCGAGGAACAGAATGATCAGCGCAGGGATCGTCCAGACGGCCACTTCGATCGCGGTCGAATGCGCCCAGTCCGGACGGTATTCGGCCGCCTTGTTCGAGGCGCGATAGCGCCAGGCGAACAGCAGCGTCAGGAGGATGACGGGGATCACGACGATCAGCATCGTCCACGTCGAAGTCGCGATCAGCGACTTCTCGGCGGCGCCGATGGGGCCTTTCGGCATGAGCACTTCAAGGTTGCACCCCGTTAGCAGGAACGCCGGGGCAATTGAAACGAGACCGACTAACCGGCCCGCGATTTTTTTCATCGTCGCGGCCCTCTCTACAAAATCAAACAAACGAACGCTTGCATTTCCTTGCTCCTTTTATAAGCGCTCGCATAATACGAAGAACACGTGTTGCAGTACAGCACTTTGATGCGAACGAACTATTGCGCAACAAGCGGTGAGACATAGTGTCGCAACGCCGCATTTTTTCGATTTCTGGGGCATTCTCGAGACCGAAAAAGCGGGTTTGTAAGTTTCCTGTATGGAGTTGGCGGGCATGCCGGATGCATTCGCGAGCGGCATGCGAGAGGACTACGGAGGACGCGATGGACGATCAGTTCGACCTTCGGCGTTTCGTCGACGCTCAGGCCCCGGTTTACGCGCAGGCGCTAGCGGAATTGCGCGCCGGACGCAAGCGGAGCCACTGGATGTGGTACGTGTTTCCGCAGATTCAGGGGCTCGGAGAGAGCCCAATGGCCCAAAAATTTGCGATTACGTCATTGCCCGAAGCTGTCGCATATTTGCAACATCCTGTGCTAAGTCCCCGTTTGAGGGAGGCCACGCAGGCGGTCAATGAAGTCGAAGGGTCGACGATCGAGAGCATCTTCGGCTACCCGGACTATCTGAAGTTCCGTTCGTCGATGACCTTGTTTTCGAAGGCGGCGCCGGGCGACCCGGTGTTCGCGAATGCATTGGCGAAGTACTTCAACGGCGAGCCGGACGAGCGGACACTCGAACTCATCTGAACGTGATTCAATGGGCGGCTCGCGGCTTGCCCGCGAAGCCGCGTCCGCCGCGCGCATCAGGCCGCGCGCCATCGTTGCGCGCATCAACCGTCATGTCAGCCCCGATAAGCGATTCTTAAGGTTCGCACGGCCACAATGGCGCGTCGCGAAGCCCGCTACGAGGCTTTGCCATCATGACGGGGCACATACATGATTGCGATCTACGCGGCGTTGAAAACGGCCGGCTTGCGTCCGACGTCCAGCCGGGCTGCCGTGCTCAAGCTCTTCCATGAATTTCCGAACGAGCACTTCGGCGCCGATCAGGTGTTCCGCAGACTCTCGCAGGACACGGAAGCGTGCAGTCTCGCGAGCGTCTATCGCGCGCTCGCGCAATTGCATGAGGCCGATCTCATCTCCAGTGCGTCCCTTGGCGACGCGCGCATCGTCTACGAACTGAATCGCGGGAAGCGCCACTATCACCTCGTCTGCAATCGTTGCGGGCGCATCCAGGATGCGTACGATCCGGGCCTCGAAGAACAGCAGGCGAAGATCGCAGCCGAGCATCACTTTCAATACTCCAGTTCCAATCTGGTGATCTTCGGCCGCTGCGCCGAATGCGAGGGCTTGCCCGTCGAATCGGCGCGGCGGGCCGGCGCCAGCTGACGCATTCGTTTCGAACCGTCTCTCACTTCGCGTCGCTGTCATGGCGAGGCGTCTTCATCGACGACTGAAGCAGCACGAGCGGCATCCGCACGCGGATGGCTGCCGTCTTCGTGTCGGCATGGCGCACCGCCCACGTTGCTAAGGGCGCGTTAAGCTTATGGCGCCGACAATGGAGGCTATTCAGGAGAAACAGCGCGATGCGTTTGCTGCTGGTGGAAGATGACGAGATGATCGGCGAGCCCGTTGTGGAGACGATGCGGCGCGCCGGCTATGCGATCGATTGGGCGCATGACGGACGCGAAGCCGAGCTATCGCTTGACCACGACGTCTACGACCTGGTGCTGCTCGATCTCGGCTTGCCGAAGGCCGATGGCATCGATGTGCTCAACCGCTACCGGCGGCGCGGCGGCAGCGCGCCTGTGATCATACTGACGGCGCGCGATGCCGTCGAAAGCCGTATCGTCGGACTCGACGCAGGCGCCGATGATTACCTCGTCAAGCCATTTGATCTCGACGAACTTGCCGCACGGGTGCGCGCGCTGCTACGCCGCCGCACGGGGCACACCAATCCCGTCTATGCGCACGGCGATCTGACGCTGAATCCCGCCACGCATGAAGCCACGCTCAAAGGCGAACTGCTTTCGCTCGTGCCGCGCGAATTCAGCCTGTTGCAGGCGCTGATCGAAGAACCGATGCGCGTCTTCACGCGCCCCGAGCTGGAAGAGAAGCTATACGGCTGGGGCGAGGAAGTGGGCAGCAACACGATCGAAGTGCATGTGCACAGCTTGCGGCGCAAGATAGGCTCGGATCAGATCGTGACGGTGCGCGGCGTCGGCTATCGGCTGAAGAGGTGCGAGTGACGTCGATCCGGCGCTGGCTGCTGGGCTGGCTGATTGCCGGGCTGGCTGCGGCAGCGCTGATCGCGGGTTACGGCATCTTCCACACCGCGCGCGAAGAGGCAAGCGAACTGTTCGATTACGAACTGCGCACGGTCGCGCTTTCCGTGCCCGCGAACATCAGCAGTACGGATACGCTCACGCACAGCACGCCGGATTTCGAAGGACTTTCCGACGATCGTCTTTTCATCGAGGTCTGGGACCAGGCGGGCACGAGCATCTACAAGTCGCTGGACGGCATCGACCTTGCGCGCTTTCCCGCGGGCCTTCGCACGATCGAGCGCGATGAGTATCACTGGCGCGTGTTCGGCGTTCAGGAAGGCGACCGCTTCGTGCAGGTCGCGCAGCCCGTCTCCGTGCGCGACGACCTGGCGCTGCGGCTCGCATTGCGCACGCTATGGCCATTGGCACTGCTCATTCCCGCGATCATTCTGATCGTGCTCTTTGTCGTGGGGCGTGGGCTTGCGCCGCTCGGCAGCATTTCGCGCGCGCTCGCGACGCGTTCGTTCGATTCGCTGGAACCCTTGCGTCTCGATGGGCGCATGCCCGTCGAAATGAAGCCGCTCGTCGATGCGCTCAATGACTTGCTAAACCGCCTGAACGTCGCCTCGCAGTCTCAGCGCACGTTCGTTGCCGATGCGGCGCACGAACTGCGTTCGCCGCTTGCCGCGCTGAAATTGCAGTTGCAGGCGGCCGAGCGCGACGGTTCGCTGATCGGCAGCAAGCGGACATTCGAGCGCATCGAAGGGCGCCTGAACCGGCTGATTCATCTCGTGCATCAATTGCTGACGCTCGCGCGCGAGGACGCGCAGCGCAGCGCGCGGTTCGAGCCGGTGAGCCTGCGCAGACTGTGCGAGCGCACGGTCGGAGATTTTTCGCTGCTTGCGGAGGCAAGGCAAATCGATCTCGGTCTCGAATGCCAGCACGCTCATGGCATCGACGATGCCTACAAGGTTCGCGCGGAAGCGGGAGGCATCGAGGTGCTGCTCAACAATCTGATCGACAACGCGATTCGCTATACGCCGCCAGGCGGCAAGGTCGATGTGATTCTGTCGCGCAGCGGTGCGGAGATCAGCGTCGGCGTGTCGGACAGCGGTCCGGGCATTCCGGAGGCCGAGCGCGAGCGTGTCTTCGACCGCTTCTATCGCAGCGCGGGGACCAAGGAGCATGGCAGCGGCTTGGGGCTCGCGATTGCGCTGAAGATCGCGCAGCGGCATCACGCGGCGCTTCGGATGGAGAACAATGAAGAGCGGCCGGGGCTGCGGGTTACGTTGGCGGGGTTGCGGGGGGAGTAGGGGTTGGTGTTTCCGGATGCTGGCGAAAGACCAGGCGAACCAGTTTCATCACAGAAACACCAGCACGAACCTTGTCCCGCTCGCATCGCTTTCCGCATGCACCGTACCGCCATGCAGTTCCATGATGGTGCGCACGATCGCAAGCCCAAGACCTGTCGATCCCGGCGATCCTTGCGATGCGTGCGATGAAGTCAACGAGCTGCGCGACGGATCGATGCGATAGAAGCGATCGAAAATCCGCTCGAGGTGTTCGGGCGCAATCGGCTCGCCTTCGTTCGACACCGTGACGCGCACGCGATCGTCTGTCCGATGTGCGTCCAGCACGATCTCCTTGCCACGCGGCGTGTAGCGCAATGCGTTGGCAAGCAGATTGCTGAGCGCGCGGCGGAACAGTTCGAGATCGGCGGTGAGCATCGCCGAGCCCGTCACGCGTATGCGCACGTCGGCATCTTCGGCGACGCCCTCGAAGTACTCGCCGATGTGCGTCAGCTCCTGTACGGCATCGAATACGCGCATGTGCTTGACGAACTGCGGATGCTCCGCGCGCGCGAGGAACAACACGTTCTCGATCATCCGCGACAGCCGCTCGCATTCCTCCAGATTGGATGCGAGCAGCGCTTCGTACTCGTCGGTGGAACGCGGACGCGCGAGCGCGACTTCCGTTGCGCCTCGCATGTTGGAGAGCGGCGTACGCATGTCGTGCGCGAGATCCGCCGTGAAGCGCGACATCTGCTTGAAGCCATGATCCATGCGTTCGAGCATCGCGTTGAGCGTCGTCACCAGCGTTTCGAGTTCGCGCGGCACGCTGGCCACGGCAATGCGCGTATTCAGGCGGTTGACGGTGACTTCGCTCGCGCTCGCCGCAATTTCGCGCACAGGCCGCATCGCCGCGCGTATCAGCAGATAGCTCAGCATCGTCGTCAGAATCACGCCGATGGTGCCGCAGATCTTGAGCGTATCGCGATAGTGATCGAGCAGCGCATAGCGGTCGCTCATGTTGCGCGCGATCAGGATGCTGACCATTTCGCCGTCGCGCAGCTTCGCATCCGTGGCGATGCCGCGTATCGGCGAGCCCGTCCTGTTCGTCCAGCCGGCAATCGATGCTTCCGTGATGCGCGCCGTTTCAGGCACTCGCGCAATGGAGCGCCCGGCGGACAGAATCGAGTTGTCGCCGACGGGCATCGCCGTGCCGAGCGTGCTCACCACGTTGTGTTCGATGGCGAGTTGCCCATCGGGATCGAACACTTCGATCGACATGCCCGGATTGCCCAGCACGATGCTCGTGATGCGGTCGCCATGCTCGCGAATGCCCGCCGTCGTATCGATCTCTGCCGCGAGACGGCGAGCGTGGCGCGCGGCGAGCACGATGCTCATGTCATCCTGCGAGCTGACTTCGCGTTCCAGCGCGCGATAGAGAAAGTTGCCGACCAGCACGAACACCGCGAGCGTCGTCGCGCCGAAAGCGAGCGCGAGCGTGGCGGTGATCGAGCGGCCGCGCATCAGGCCGGTTCCTTGATTTCGAGTACATAGCCGACGCCGCGCACCGTATGAATCAGCTTGACGGGGAAGTTGTCGTCGACCTTGCTGCGCAAACGGCGGATCGCGACTTCGACGACATTCGTATCGCTGTCGAAATTCATATCCCATACATACGACGCAATCTGCGTGCGGCTCAACACTTCGCCGTGACGGCGCGCAAGCAGTTGCAGCAGCGAGAACTCACGCGGCGTGAGGTCGATGCGCATTCCGCCGCGCTTGACGCGCCGGCGGTTCACATCCATTTCGAGGTCGCCGATTCGGATCAGCTCGCTCTCGCGCGGCGGGCCGCGTCGCGCGAGCGTGCGCACGCGCGCGAGCAGTTCGACGAATGCAAAGGGCTTGACGAGATAATCGTCGGCGCCGAGTTCGAGTCCACGCACGCGGTCGTCAACATCGTCGCGCGCGGTGAGAAAGAGCACAGGCGTGGTGCGCGTCGCGCGCAGCGTCTTCACGACGGTCCAGCCGTCCATCCACGGCAGCATCACGTCGAGAATGATGACGTCGTAGTCCTCCTCTTGCGCGAGGATCAGCCCATGCGAGCCGTCGTTCGCGACTTCGACCGAATAGCCGGATTCTTCCAGCCCTTTCTTCAGATACGCGGCCGTTTTGGGCTCGTCTTCGATCACGAGGATGCGCATCGCCATGCTCCGTTGCGGATTGATTTTTTAATCATACCGACATGGGGACGAGGGCTGATTACATTTCGGTAATGTGCGGATGCCAGCGCGCATGCACGCCGTGCGAATAAAAAAAAAGCGCCTCCCAAAGGAGGCGCTCAATTGCAACAACACAACCACTGCGAGAAATTCAATCAGCTGATATTCGGCCGCCACTTCAGCAAGCGCTGTTCGACGGCCGTCAGCAGATAATCGGCGGCCAATGCGACGACGGCCAGCACGATCATCGCCGCGAACACGCCGCTTGCATTGAACGCGCCTTGCGCCGTCGAGATCAGCAGCCCGATGCCTTGCTTCGAGCCAAGAAACTCGCCGACCACGGCACCGACCAGCGCAAAGCCGAAGCTCACGTGCAGGCTCGCGAGAATCCAGCTCAGCGCCGAGGGAATCACGACGGAAGTCGTCACCTGGCGCCGCGACGCGCCCAGAATCTGCGCGTTCGCGATCATGTAACGGTCCGCTTCGCGCACGCCCTGGAATGCATTCGCGAACACGACGAAGAACACCATCACGACGGCGAGCGCGACCTTCGACGCCATCCCCAGACCCAGCGCAATCACGAACACCGAACCGAGCACCACGCGCGGAATCGAGTTGGCGATCTTGATGTAGAGGCTGAACACATCGGAGAGCAGCTTGTTGCGTCCCAGCACGATGCCGCAAAACACACCCGCCACCGAGCCGATGATGAAGCCGAGCCCCGTCTCTTCGAGCGTGACCCATACCTGCGTGAGCAGCGGCCCTTGCGACGTGCCGTTCACGAACCAGTCGACGATCTGCTCGAAGATCGCCGACGGCATCGAGAAGAAGAACGGATCGATCCACTTCATGCGCGCCGACACTTCCCAGCCGCCGAGCACGATCACGAGGACGGCGATGCGCAGCCCGATCACGAGCGCGTTGCGTTGACGGATGCGCTTTTGCGCGATGCGTTCGACCTGCGCGAGCGAACTGGCGTCGAGGCCGGCAGGCATCATGCGTTGAGGCGTAGTAGACATTAAACGAGCTCCAGCCTGATTGAATTAACCGATCTGCACTTCTTCGCGCAGGTCGTGCCAGATGTCGCGCGAGATTTCGATAAAGCGCGGGTCATAGCGGACTTCCGACGTGATGCGCGGACGCGGCAGATCGATCTCATAGACCTTCTTCAGCGTCGCGGGCCGCGCCGTCAGCACGAACACGCGGTCCGCGAGCGCGATTGCTTCTTCGAGATCGTGCGTGACGAACACGACGGAGCCCGCATTCGCCGACCACAGTTGCAGCAGCTCGTCCTGCATCAGCGTGCGCGTCTGCATGTCGAGCGCCGAGAACGGCTCGTCCATCAGCAGGATTTCCGGCTTGTTGATGAACGTCTGCGCGAGCGCGACGCGCTTTCTCATGCCGCCCGACAACTGATGCGGATAGTGCTTGCCGAACTTGTCGAGCCCGACGCGGCGCAGCCATTCGTTTGCCTCGTCATACGCGGCCGATTTCGAGCGGCCGCGATAGAGCGGGCCGGCTGCCACGTTGTCGAGCACCGAGCGCCACGGAAACACGGCATCGGCCTGGAACACGAAGCCGATGCGCGGATCGATGCCGTCGACGGGCGCGCCCATCACGCGCACTTCGCCCGTCGTCGGCTTGAGCAGGCCCGTAATCATGCTGAGCGTCGTGGACTTGCCGCAGCCCGTCGGTCCGACGACGGCGACGAACTCGCCCTTCGCCACCGACATGCTGAAATCGCGCAATGCGACCGTCGCCTTGCCGTCCGGTGAAATGAACCGGCACGATACGTTGCGCAGCTCGATGGCGGGTGCGCCGTGCGGCCTGGATTGATTCATCGCGTGCTGCCTCTTTCCTTGCGGGTGATGGGTGGACGACGATACGGCTTACTTCGCGGCCGTGGCGACCGTCGAGACGTAGTCGTTCGAGTAGGTCTTCGCGAGATCGATATGTTTGCCCTTCACCGACGGATTGAACGCCGACAGCACCTTCAGCACCGTCTCCGGACCGTCGGCGGGCATCTTGCCGTCCTTCGTGAACATCGGCAGCGAGGCCTTCAGCGCGGCCACGTACAGGTCCTTGTTGGCGCCGTAGTAATCCTTCGGCATCTTCGCGGCGATCTCGTCGGCGCTATGCGTCGCGATGAAGTTCAGCGTCTTCGCGAACGCATGCGAGAGCTTCGTCGCCTCGGCCTTGTGCGATTCGGCCCACGCGCGCTGCACGTAGAAGCTCGAAGCCGGATAGGTGCCGCCGAGCGCGGCGCGCGTGCCTTCGATCGTGCGCATGTCGACCAGCACCTTCGCGTCGCCCATCTTCAGCAGCTGCGAGACGGTCGGCTCGGTCGTCATACCCGCCTGGATGCGGTCCTGCTTGATCGCCGCGATGAAGCTGTTGTCGGCGCCGACGGGCAGCAGCGTGTACTGCGTCGACGGGATGCCCGCGCGTTGCGCGAGGTATTGCGTGAGGAAGCTCGTCGACGAACCGAGGCCCGTCACGCCGAGCGTCTTGCCCTTCACGTCGGCCATGCTCTTGATCTCGCCCGCTGCCTTCGTCGATACCATTTCGACTTCGCCCGGCACCTGGCCGAAGATCACGAGCGCCTGCACTTCCTTGCCCTTGCTCTGCAGATCGATCGTGTGATCGTAGAAGCCGACCACGCCTTGCACGGCGCCCGCGAGCAGTTCGTTTTCGGCATCGACGCCTGCCGGTTGCGAAAGGATCTCGACGTCGAGCCCTTCGTCCTTGAAGTAGCCGAGCTGTTCCGTCAGCTTGGCGGGCAAATAGATGATCTTGGCGGCGCCGCCGACCATGATCGAGATCTTTTCGGCGTGAGCGCTGGCGGAAGCCGCGGCGAGGGCGAAAGCGAGTCCGGACACGGCTGCGATCTGGCGGAAGGTACGCATCATCAGTCTCCTTGTTGGTGAGGCGCCGGCCGCTTCGGCATCGCGGCATCGCGCCTTTTTGAATGAGTGCGGCGATTATAGAAAGCCCAAACCTTCTGCCAGCTTTCTGTAGCCGCGTCGAAATATGAGTGTTAACCCGATGCAAACGCAAACATTCAGTCGACATACAATCGCGCGGCAATGCCGCACACACGCGATGGCGAGCGCGGCGCCGCCGTTTTACACGCATTCCGTTGACCGATGAAACTGCTGTTGATCGAAGACAATCCGACGCTCTCGCACTGGCTCGCGCGCATGCTCGAGCAGGAGGCGTTCGCGCTCGATGCGGTGCAAGACGGCGAAGCCGCCGATCAACTGTTGCGCAGGAACCGTTACGACGTCGTACTGCTCGATCTGAATTTGCCGCGGCTGTCGGGCAAGAACGTGCTGCGGCGTCTGCGTCAGCGCGGCGATGCGACGCCCGTGATGATCCTGACGGCGAGCGGCTCGATCGACGAAAAGGTCGAGCTGCTGGGCGCGGGCGCCGACGACTACCTGGTGAAGCCGTTCGAAGTGCGCGAGCTGGTCGCGCGCGTGAAGGTGATGATTCGCCGGCAGACGGCCTCGACCGCGAATGAGGTATCGTGCGGCGATCTCGTGTTCGACATCGACACGCGCCAGTTCGCATTGAAGGGCGCGCCGCTCAACGTCACGCCGCGCGAGCGAAGCGTGCTCGAAACGCTGATTCTGCGCATGGGCAAGACGGTGTCGAAGGCCGCGCTGATGGACTCGATCTTCACGCACGACGATCAGCCCAGCGAAGACGCGCTCGAAATCTACGTATCGCGGCTGCGTAAGAAGCTCGACGGCAGCTCGGCCGCGATCGTTACGCTGCGCGGGCTCGGCTATCTGCTGCGCAAGAAGGACGACGTGGAATGAAGCACCATTCAAGGCGCAATCCGAATCACAAACCAGGGCGCGACGCGCGATGACCAGCAGCCTGCGCATCCGTCTGCTGTGGTGGCTGCTCGTGCCGCTCGCGATCTACGTGTTCGTGACGGGCAAGGCCGAATACGACAACGCGCGCCGCACCGCCGATCTCGTGCAGGACAACACGCTGCTGTCGTCGGCGCGAATGATCGCGGGCGAAGTCGAATGGGCGGACGGCATGCTGCGCGTCGATATCCCGCCCGCCGCGCTGGAAATCTTCGCGTCGCCGTATGGCGATCAGGTGTTCTACAACGTGAGCGTCGACGACGATCGGCTGCTCGCCGGCGTGCCGGATTTTCCGCTCGGCGCATCGGCGCCGTCATCCGCATCCGCCACGCACGATACGCCTACCTACTATGACGCCGAACTGCACGGCGCGTCGATACGCGCGATCGGCTACGTGCGGCGCATGTACGACAACGGCGCGACGCGGCGCGTGCTGGTGTCGGTCGGCAAGACGCAGGCTTCGCGCGATGCGATGGTGCGCGAACTGTGGCGGCCGCAACTGGTGCGCCAGATCGAGATGATGCTGCTCGCCGTGGCGCTCGCGTGCATTGGCCTGACGTTCGAACTGCGTCCGCTGCTGAAGGTGAAGGACGAAGTGATGGACCGCGATCCGATGCAGCTCGAACCGTTGCGCGTCGATCGGCTGCATACGGAACTGCGGCCCATCGTCGATGCGATCAATCAGTGCATCGCGCGGCTCGGCTTGCAGGTGGCTGCGCAGCGGCGCTTCATCGCGGATGCCGCGCATCAGCTGCGCACGCCGCTCACGCTGCTCGACACGCAGTTGCAGTACGCGCGGCAACATCGCGAACTGGAGCCGTCGCTGGGCGAAGCGCTGGCCGCGATGCAGCGAAGCAACCGCTCGATGGTCGGCCTCACGAACAAGCTGCTGTTGCTCGCGCAAGCGGAAGCCGCCGACTACACGCGGCTCGCGAACGAACCCGTCGATCTCACTGCAATCGCCAAAGACGTCGTCGAAGATCTCGCGCTCTTCGCGCAGAATCGCGGCATCGATCTCGGCGCGGAACTCGACGCGTCCGCACGGATGATCGGACACGAGGGCCTGCTCTCGGCGCTCGTGTCGAATCTCGCCGAAAACGCGATTCGCTATACGCAGCCCGGCGGACACGTGACGGTCGCCGTGCATGGCGACGCGGCGCGCGTCACGCTGACGGTCTCCGACAACGGCCCGGGCATTCCCGCCGAAGCGCGCAGCCGCGTGTTCGAGCCGTTCTACCGCGCGTCCGCCGATACGGAAGGCACGGGCCTTGGTCTCGCCATCGTGCGCGAGATCGTGCAGGCGCATCGCGGCGAGATCGCGCTCGAAGCAGGGGAGAAGGCGGCGGGCGCGCTCGGCGACGCGCGCGGCCTGACGGCGCGGGTCACGTTTGCGGCGGCATCGGCGAAGGCGGCCTGACGCGCATCACGGCTCGACCGATACGGAGCGCTTCAGGCACCGCAACGCGAAGATCGAGCGGCTGTCCTGAAACCCCGGCAGCCGATACAGCTTGCGTCGCAGGAAGGACTCGTAGCCTTCCGTGCCCGCGACCGCGACCTTGATCAGATAGTCGTATTCCCCCGACACCAGAAACGCCTCGACCACTTCGGGCAGATCGGCGAGCGCTTCGCCGAAGCGCTCCAGCGTGCGCTCGTCGTGCTTCGCGAGCTTCACTTCGATGATTACGGTGTCGGGCAGGCCGAGCGCCTTCTGGTTCAGCAACGCCGCATAGCCTTCGATCACGCCCGCTTCCTCGAGCGCGCGCACGCGGTTCCAGCATGGCGTCGCCGACAGGCCGACGCGCTCGGCGAGCTTCGCGTTGGAAAGACGTCCGTCGTTGCGCAGTTCGCGCAGTATCCGCTGATCGGTCGAGTCGAGTTTCATGTGTGCCGCAGAGGCTGATGGATCGAAAGACGAATCGTCTCCACGGTCGGTTTTGCGTAGGCGATTATTCTGCCATGACGCGCCGATTTCCAGATAAACAGAACAAATCTCCGAATTTGGCCGCCTACACTTTTGCGATCGAGGATCGGCGGACACGCTGCCCTCGCGATTCGCACGCATGCGTTCGCAACCGGGACGACATGCGGCCCGCCGCCGTGAAGCCATCGCTTCGCGCCGGCTCAACCGCCTGCCCACAAGGAAGGAACACAGATGGACCGACTGACGACGAATTTCGCTGGAACGCTTTTCGGGCTTCACGGCGAACCCGCCCACGAACGCATTGTCGTAGCCAGCGACGCGCAATCCGGCCTGCAAGCCGTGATCGCCGTCTACAGCACGGCGCGCGGCCCCGCGTTCGGCGGCTGCCGCTACTGGCAGTACGCGTCGGAGTACGAGGCGTATCACGACGCGCTGCGCCTGTCGCAAGGCATGGCGTTCAAGAACGCGCTGGCCCGTCTGCCGTTCGGCGGCGGCAAGGCTGTAATCCTGAAGCGTCCCGAACAGATGGATCGCACGGCGATGTTCAAGGCGTTTGGCCGGCTCGTGCAATCGCTCGGCGGCATCTATCTGACGGCGGAAGACGTGGGCACGACGGCCAACGACATGCGCGCCGTGCAAAGCGAAACGCCGTACGTGAGCGGCATTCCGCGCGACAACGACGTGTACGGCGGCAACCCGTCGCCGCGTACTGCATATGGCGTGTTCGTCGGCCTCAAGGCGGCCGTGCAGATCGCGCTCGGGCGCGATACGCTCGACGGCGTGTCGGTTGCGGTGCAGGGGCTCGGCTCCGTGGGCTGGGATCTGTGCGAGCGGCTGCATAACGCGGGCGCGGAGCTGATCGTCGCGGATATCGACGCAGGCAAGACCGAGCGCGCGAAGCATTTGTTCGGCGCTCAGGTCGCGGACACGGCGCGCATCGCGGGCGTCAGCGCGGACGTATTCGCACCGTGCGCGCTCGGCGGCTCGATCACGGAAGCCGTCGCCGCGCAATGCGAGTTCAAGGTGATCGCGGGCGGCGCGAACAATCAGCTGATGTCGCTCGCCGAGGGCGACACGCTGCACAAGCGCGGCATCTTCTACGCGCCCGATTTTCTCGTGAACGCGGGCGGCATCATCAGCTGCGTGCGCGAGTACCTGGGCTCGGCCGACGAACAGGCCGTGCTCGCGGAAGTCGCGCAGATCGGTCCACGTGTGTTCGAGCTCGCGGAACGCGTGAAGGCGACGGGCATCGCGCCGGCGCGCGCGGCCGTGGCCTGGGCGCGGGAGCAGATGAAAGCGGTCTGATTTCGAAGTACCGCGCCGCGGGGCGATGCCTCGCGGTGCATTGGGCTAAGGGTTCATCCCGATGGCCCTTTGTTTTAGCAAATTTGTATGATGACCTTATGACATCGCGAATTTGCGGAACATGTTCGAGAAAATCCCCAACAAGGCGCTGAGCGACACCGTCGCGCAGCAACTGCTCGCGCAGATCGACAAGGGCGCGTTTGCACGCGGCGGCAAGCTGCCGACGGAAGCCGTGCTCGCGCAGGAGTTCGGCGTGAGCCGCACGGTGATCCGTGAAGCAATCTCGCGCCTGAAGAACGAAGGCGTGGTCGAGCCGCGCCAGGGAAGCGGCGTCTACGTGTCCGTGCATGGCGCGATCCGGCCGCTGCGGATCGATTACGCCGAGGCAATGGAAGGCGGCTCCGTCTTGCAGATTCTCGCGGTGCGCCGCGCGATCGAGGCCGAGGTGGCGTCCGAGGCCGCGATGCGCCGCACGGACGCCGACATGGCGACCATCGACGCCGCGCTCGCCAGGATCGACGAAGCCGTCGCCGAAGGGCGCGACGGCGTGGCCGAAGACGTAGCGTTTCATCGCGCGATCGCGGCCGTCACGGGCAATCCGTATTTCATGAAGACCCTCGCGTTCCTCAACCAGTATCTCGAAGCGGGCACCGTCGTTACGCGCCGCAATGAGGCGCTGCGCGAGGACTTCTCGCGTCAGGTGCGCGACGAGCACGCCGCGATCGCCGCTGCAATTCGCGCGGGCGACCCGATGGCTGCGCGCAACGCCGCGCAGACTCACATGTACAACGCGGCGCGCCGGCTCGCCGAAGCAGGCATCTGCTGATCCGGACATGCGGCTGTCTGAAAGCCGCGCACGCCGCAATCTGAAGCATCGTTCGTAGAGGAAAGTTATGGCCAGAAAAGTCGGAGTGATCGGTCTTGGCGCAATGGGCATGGGCGTCGCGCGCTCGCTGCTGCGCGGCGGGTTCGATGTCCACGCGTGCGACGTACGCCGCGAAGTGCTCGACGCGTTCGCCGCCGATGGCGGCATGCGCTGCGCAAGTCCCGCCGAGCTCGGCGCGCAATGCGACGTCGTCATTTCGCTCGTCGTCAACGCGGCGCAAACGGATGCTGTGCTGTTCGGCGAGCACGGCGCCGTGAAATCGATGAAGCCCGGCAGCGTCGTGATCGCATGCGCGACGGTCGCGCCCGACTTCGCGATCGACCTCGGACGCCGCGTCGAAGCGGCCGGCCTGCTGATGCTCGATGCACCCGTTTCCGGCGGCGCGGCGCGCGCGGCATCCGGCGAAATGACGATGATGACGTCGGGTCCCGCAGCCGCCTATGCCGCCTGCGAAGACGTGCTCGCCGCGATGGCGGGCAAGGTGTATCGGCTGGGCGAGCAGCATGGCGCGGGCTCGAAGGTGAAGATCATCAACCAGCTGCTGGCGGGCGTGCACATCGCGGCCGCCGCCGAGGCGATGGCGCTCGGCCTGCGCGAAGGCGTGGACCCCGCTGCGCTCTACGACGTGATCACGCACAGCGCGGGCAATTCGTGGATGTTCGAGAACCGCGTGCCGCACATTCTCAACGGTGACTACACGCCGCTGTCGGCCGTCGATATCTTCGTGAAGGACCTCGGCCTCGTGCTCGATACGGCGCGGCGTTCGAAGTTTCCGCTGCCGCTGTCGGCGGCGGCGCATCAGATGTTCATGATGGCATCGACGGCGGGCCACGGCGGCGAAGACGATTCCGCCGTGATCAAGATTTTCCCCGGCATCGATGTGCCGGCGAAGCGCTGAGCAGGGGCGAACGACATGAAGATCTCCGCCGACAAGCCGCTACTCGGCTGCATCGCCGACGACTTCACGGGCGCGACCGATCTCGCGAACATGCTGGTGCGCGGCGGCATGCGCACCGTGCAGACCATCGGCGTGCCTGCCGCCGACACGCGCATCGAAGCCGACGCGCTGGTCGTCGCGCTGAAATCGCGCACGATACCCGCCGCCGATGCCGTCGCGCAATCGCTGGCCGCGTTCGAATGGTTGCGCGCGCAAGGGTGCCGGCAGTTCTTCTTCAAATACTGCTCGACGTTCGATTCGACGGATGCGGGCAACATCGGCCCCGTCGCCGATGTGTTGCTCGATGCGCTGCATGCGTCGCGTGACGATGCGCCGTTCACGATCGCGTGCCCGGCGTTTCCGGAGAATGGGCGCACGGTGTATCGCGGGCATCTTTTCGTCGGTGACGTGCTGCTGAACGAGTCGGGCATGGAGCATCATCCGCTCACGCCGATGACGGATGCCAACCTCGTGCGCGTGCTGCAACGGCAGACGCAATCGAAGGTCGGGCTCGTGCGTTATGACGCCGTTGCGCAAGGCGCTGAAGCGGTGCGCACATCGATCGATGCGTTGAAGCGCGACGGCGTGCGCATGGCCATCGCCGATGCGATTTCGGATGCCGATCTCCACACGCTCGGCGAAGCGTGCGCGGACCTGCCGCTGATCACGGGCGGCTCGGGCGTCGCGCTCGGCTTGCCGGCGAATTTCCGCCGCGCGGGCTTGCTCAATGACGTCGCCGATGCTGGCGAGCTGCCGAGCATTAAAGGCGCGTCGGCGGTGCTGGCGGGCAGCGCATCGAAGGCGACGAACGCGCAGGTGGCCGCGTGGCGTGAGACGCGCCCCGCGTTCCGCATCGATCCGCTCGCGGCGGCGCGCGGCGAACCTGTCGTCGAGCAGGCGCTGGCCTTCGCGCGCGATCACATGAACGCCGCGCAGCCGCAGCCCGTGCTGATCTACGCGACGGCAACGCCCGAAGAAGTGAAGGCCACGCAGCGCGAACTCGGCGTGGCGGAAGCCGGGCATCTCGTCGAGCGCACGCTGGCTTCGATCGCGCGCGGCCTGCATGACATCGGCGTGCGCAAGTTCGTCGTCGCGGGCGGCGAGACTTCGGGGGCCGTCGTGCAGGCGCTCGGCGTCGAGATGCTGCGTATCGGCAGGCAGATCGATCCGGGCGTGCCCGCGACGGCGAGCATCGGCGCGGCGCCGCTCGCGCTCGCGCTGAAGTCCGGCAACTTCGGCGCCGTCGATTTCTTCGCGAAGGCGCTGCGTCAACTGGATGGAGGCGCGCAATGACGCCTGCCGTTCATATTGGCGACGAAGCGAAAATCCGCGAAGAGATCTGCGTGACGGGCGCGAGCCTGTACGAGCGCGGCTATACGGTTGGCAGCGCGGGCAATATCAGCGCGCGCCTCGACGATGGCTGGCTGATCACGCCGACGGACGCCTGTCTCGGACGACTCGACCCCGCGCAGATCGCGAAGGTCGATCTTGCGGGCAACGCTGTCTCGGGCGGCAAGCCGTCGAAGACGCTCGCACTGCATCGCGGCGTCTACGAGCGCAATCGCGAAGCGCGCGGCATCGTCCACACGCATTCGACGCATCTCGTCGCGCTGACGCTCGCGGGCGTATGGAGCGAGGCCGACGTGCTGCCGCCCATCACGCCGTACTACGTGATGAAGGTCGGCCACATTCCGCTGATCCACTACAAACGTCCCGGCGATCCGCAGGTCGCGCAGCAGATCGCGGCGCTCGCCGATAGCGTGCGTGGCGTGCTGCTCGAACGGCTCGGGCCTGTCGTGTGGGAGCGCTCGGTGTCGCAGGCTTCGTATGCGCTCGAAGAGCTGGAAGAGACGGCGCGTCTGTGGCTGATGACGAACCCGCGCCCGGCTCCGCTCGACGAAGCCGCGCTCAAAGAGTTGCGCGAAGTGTTCGGCGCGCGCTGGTAACGCGGCGACATTCCACTGGTCCGCATAAAGGTCCGCAAAAGCGTCGGCAAAAAGGTCCGCAAAACGACGCGAACCATTCGTATCGATCAACCCAGGCAAAAAAGCCGGAGACCGCCCGATGTGACGCGAGCGGTCCGAAACCGGCGCCATTCCGAAGGAGACAACACATGACTGGTTATCAGGCGGCATCCGTTCGCCCCGCTTCTCCCGCCGACGCCGCCAACCAACCCGGCGCCGCTGAAATCGAACGCACCTATGGCAAGGTGTTCTGGCGCATCGTGCCATTTTTGATGCTTTGCTATGTGGTCGCGTATCTGGACCGTGTCAACGTGGGCTTCGCGAAGCTGCAGATGTCGCAGGACCTCGCGTTCAGCGAAACCGTGTTCGGACTCGGCGCGGGCGTGTTCTTCCTCGGCTACTTCCTGTTCGAATTGCCGAGCAACATCCTGATGCATCGCCTTGGCGCGCGAATCTGGATCGCGCGGATCATGATCACGTGGGGTCTTCTTTCCGGGCTCTTCGTTTTCGTGCAGACGCCCATCCAGTTCTACGCACTGCGTTTTCTGCTCGGTCTTGCCGAAGCCGGTTTCTATCCTGGCGTGATCCTGTACCTCACTTACTGGTTCCCGTCGCACCGACGCGCGAAGATCATCGCCGTGTTCATGTCGGCGATTCCGGTATCGGGCATCTTTGGCAATCCGTTGTCGGGCTGGATCATGCAGACCTTCGATTCGCATCACGGCTTTGCCGGCTGGCAATGGATGTTCGTGATCGAAGCGTTGCCCGCGATTGCGATCGGTATCGCGACGATTCTCTATCTCGACAACGGCATCGCCAGCGCGAAGTGGCTGACCGCGCGCGAGAAGAAACTGCTCGCCGATGAAATCGCCGCGCAGCCGCAGGAAAAAGCGAAGTCACATTCGCTCGGCGCGGTGTTCCGCGATCCGCGCACGTGGTGGATGTCGCTGATCTACTTCGCGTTCGTAACGGGCCAATACGGGCTCACGTTCTGGATGCCGACGCTCGTCAAATCGACGGGCGTGAAGGGCGCATTCGAAATCGGTCTCTTGAGCGCGATTCCGTTTCTCGTCGCGATCGTCGTGATGAACGTGATGGGCCGCAGCGCGGACAAGTACCGCGAACGGCGTTGGCATCTGATCGGCCCGGCGCTCGCGGGCGCAGTCGGCTTTACGATTGCGGCATCGTTTGCGAACAACACGGTCGTGTCGATTACGTTCCTGTCGATTGCCGCAGCGGGCGTGCTGACGTGCGCGCCGCTCTTCTGGTCGCTGCCGACGGCGTTCATGTCGGGCGCGACGGCTGCGGCGGGCATCGCGATCATCAATTCGGTCGGCAATCTCGCGGGCTTCGCGAGCCCGTACATGATCGGCTATCTTAAGGATGTCACGCACAGCACGCAGTCCGGCATGTACGTGCTCGCCGCGATGCTCGTGCTCGGCGCGATCGCCGTATGGCTGACGCCCGCGCGGCTCGTGAACCGCTGAACGCACCATTGCATGAACGCCGGATGCGTCGCGTATCCGGTTTTCGTTTGATCGATACAGGAGTTGCTTCGATGCCTCGCTTCGCCGCCAATCTGACGATGATGTACAACGAACACGCGTTTCTCGACCGCTTCGCCGCCGCCGCGCGCGACGGCTTCGAGGCCGTCGAGTTTCTGTTCCCTTATGAATACGCCGCCGCCGATCTGAAAGCGCGTCTCGACGAACACGGCCTCACGCAAGCACTCTTCAATGCGCCGCCGGGCGACTGGGCAGCCGGCGAGCGCGGCATCGCGTCGTTGCCGGGCCGCGAAGACGAGTTTCGCCGCAGCGTCGATACCGCGCTCGAATATGCACGCGTGCTCGGCAACGACAAGCTGCACGTGATGGCCGGTCTGATCAGGCCGGAGCAATCGCGCGCCGCGCATCGCGACGTTTATCTGAAGAATCTCGCGTATGCCGCAAAGACTGCGCAGGCGGACGGCATCACCGTCGTCATCGAGCCGATCAACACACGCGACATTCCCGGCTTCTTTCTGAACCGCCAGGACGACGCGCAGGCGATCTGCGCGGAAGTCGGCGCGGCAAACCTGAAGGTGCAATTCGATCTTTACCACTGCCAGATCGTCGAAGGCGATCTCGCTGTCAAGCTCAAACGCGACATGGCGGGCATCGGCCACATCCAGATTGCGGGCGTGCCCGAGCGGCACGAGCCGGATATCGGCGAAGTGAACTATCCATATCTTTTCTCGCTGATCGACGAACTCAGCTATGACGGCTGGATCGGCTGCGAGTACCGGCCGCGCGCGGGCACGTCGGCGGGACTCGGATGGATCAGGCCGTATGTGAAGGCACGCGGCTGATCGACAGGCGCATACGACAGAACCACATACTGAGGAACGACGGCACATGAAAGTACTGATCACAGGCGGCGCAGGTTTTCTGGGGCAGCGTCTCGCGCGCGAACTGCTTGCGCGCGGCCAGCTAAGGGGCGCGGACGGCCAGCGCCAGCCGATCACCGAACTGGTGCTGCTCGACGTCGTGGCCGCGCCGGGCCCCGACGATGCGCGCGTGCGGATCGAAACCGGCGATATCGCCGAGCGCAGCGTGCTCGAACGGCTGATCGACGAAAAGACGCTGGCGATATTCCACCTCGCCGCCATCGTCAGCGGCCAGGCCGAAAGCGATTTCGATCTGGGCATGCGCATCAATCTCGATGCGTCGCGGCTGCTGCTCGACGTGTGCCGGATGCGCGGACACAAGCCGCGTGTCGTGTTCACGAGTTCGGTCGCCGTCTACGGCGGCGACCTGCCCGAGGTCGTGCTCGACGATACGGCGCTGAATCCGCAGTCGTCGTATGGCGCGCAGAAGGCGGGGGCCGAGTTGCTGCTGAACGACTATTCGCGGCGCGGTTTCGTCGATGGCCGCGTGCTGCGCCTGCCGACCATCAGCGTGCGGCCGGGCAAGCCGAATGCAGCGGCGTCGTCGTTTGCGAGCGGCATCATCCGCGAGCCGCTGACGGGCGAAAAGGCCGTGTGTCCTGTGAGCGGCGCGACGCGTCTGTGGCTGCTGTCGCCGCGCAAGGCGATCGAATGCCTCGTGGCCGGATGCGAGATCGACGGGGCCGCGTTCGGTAACCGGCGCACGGTGAACCTGCCGGGCGTATCGGTGAGCGTCGACGAGATGATCGCGTCGCTGCGCGACGTGGCAGGCGATGCCGTTGCGGCCCGGATCGAATGGAAGGCGGACGAGCGCGTCGAGAAGATCGTCGGCAGCTGGCCCGCGCAGTGGGACACATCGCGCGCGCAACAGCTCGGCTTTGCCGGCGATGCGTCGTTCAAGGATATCGTCCGCGCGTTTATCGATGATGAACTCGGCGGGAAGATGTCGGCGTGATCCGTGCGGGTCGCAAGTCATACTAAAAGCCTACAGCGCAAGGCCGCATGTATCGGCGAGATGACTTCACTGCATCGCGTCCGGCCCACTATCTGACACGACACGCTCTGAAAAGACCGCATCGCGGTCTTTTCGTCGTTATGGAGCGGTACTTTAAATGGCCTTGGGAGCGCCACTCTATGGGCTGCCATTAAATAGTCCGACTACTTTAGGGTATACGTTGATTAATCGGCAAAAGTACGTGATATAGGATTTTCGGCAGGGTCGTCAGGGGCACACGCATGCACACGGGGTTCGTGAAGTGTGGTGCCTTCCGGCACCGGCGCCTTCCCTCGCCTGCGCCGTCATGCACAGCAAGTTATTCAATAACTCAAAGACTGGAGGATGACATGGCCGGTAAGCAGGAACCCAAGGACGAAGTTCAGAGCATGCGTCGTGGAATGCTGCAAGGCGCCGGCCTCGGCGCAGCGTTGGCATTGCTCGGCGGCGCGCTTGGTGGCGCGATTACGCCGGCGCAGGCCGCCGACGCAGGGCCTTTTCCGGCTCACAAGCGCTGGAAGATCGTATTCGTCAATCACGTGACGACGAACCCATTTTTTGTTCCGACGCAGTACGGCATTCAGGACTCCACCGCTTTGCTCGGCATGGAGTACCAGTGGACGGGCTCGGCCAACGCCGACATCGCCGAGATGGTGAATGCCGTCAACGCGGCGATCGCCGGGAAGGCCGATGCGATTGCCGTGCCGATCGTCGATCCGAAGGCTTTCGACAAGCCGATCCAGGCCGCGCTCGACGCGGGCATTCCCGTGTTCGCGTATAACGCCGACGCGCCCCAAGGTTCATCGAATCCGCGTCTGTCGTACATCGGCCAGGACCTGTATCTATCCGGCTATCAGATGGGCGAACGCATCGCGAGCCTGATCGACAGCGGACTGGTCGGGCTCTTCATCGCGACGCCCGGCCAGTTGAATATTCAGCCGCGCCTGGACGGCGCCGTGGCCGCGATCAAGAAGTCGGGCAAGAAGATCGACGTGCAGACCATCGCGACGGGCGCGACCGTCAACGAAGAGCTTTCGAAGATCAAGTCGTTCTATCTGGGCCACCAGGACCTGAAAGGCATGTTCGCGGTCGACGCGGGCAGCACGCAAGGCGTCGCCGAAGTGATGAAAGAGAACAACCTGCCGGCGAAGGGCGTGCACGGCGGCGGCTTCGACCTGTTGCCGCGCACCGTGCAACTGATCCACGATGGCTTCCTCGACTTCACGATCGATCAGCAGCCTTACGTGCAAGGCTTTTATACCGTGGTCCAGGCGTTCGTGTACCTCGCGTCGGGCGGGCTCGTCGGTCCGGCCAACGTCAACACCGGTTTGAAGTTCGTGACGAAGGCCTCCGTCGATCCTTACCTGAACACGTCGACACGCTACGAAGGCAAGAGCACGAAGCCGCAAATCGTTCCGCACACGGGAGCGATCAAAGGGTGACGTCTCCTGTAGCGGACATCAAGAAAGCGCAACGGCCGCGACGCTCGTCGCGGTCGTTCCTGCGTTCGAGCGAGCTTCGCATTCTCGCGGTCGCCGTCATCCTGTGCGCGTACTTCGAGACGGCCAATCACGACTTCCTGCTGACGTCGGCGAGCCTGCAGAACCTGTCGCAATTCATCGCGCCCGTCGCCATCATCGCGTTCGGCGAAATCATGTTGATGATCGGCGGAGAGATCGATCTTTCCGCCGGCATGGTGTTCGCGTTCGCGCCTTTCATCATGCATTTCACGCACGAGGCGGGCTTGCCGGCGTGGCTCTCGGTGATCGCGGGGCTGGTCGCGGCGGGCGTGATCGGATTCGTCAACGGCGCGGTCACGGTTTATTTGCGGATTCCGTCGTTCGTCACGACACTCGGCACGCTCTTCTTCGTCAACGGCTTCACGCTGACGATATCGAGAGGCACGCCCGTTTCGCCGCCCGAGGACGGCCTCTTTGCAGAGTTCATGGGCGCGTGGGGTTACAGCGAGATCATCTGGGCGATTGCGCTCGCTGTGATCATGCACGTGTTGCTGCGTCACACGCGCTGGGGCCTGCATACGATCGCGTCCGGGGCGAATCTGCTCGGCGCGAGCGAGGCGGGCATTCATGTCAGGCGCCTGAAGCTCGGCAACTTCGTGCTTGCCGCGGTGCTCGCGGGATTGACGGGCACGCTCGAATGCTTCCGCATTTCGTCGATCGATCCGCAAGCGGGCGGCAACCAGATCATGTTCCTGGCCGTTGCCGCTGCCGTGATCGGCGGCACGCCGCTCGCAGGCGGGTCAGGGACGATCGTCGGCGGGCTGATCGGCGCGGCCGTGCTCGGCATTCTGAGCGACGGCTTCACGCTAATCGGCATCAACGCGTTCACGTTCAACATGATTCTCGGCGCGGCGATTCTCGCGGCGATGATCTTCAACATCCACGTCGTTCGTCTCGCGCGCAAAGGAGAGCTGTGATGTCGTCGTCGCCGGAAGAAGCGCTGCGCGGGGAAGACATCGTCAAGCGCTTCGGCGCCGTGACCGCGCTCGACGGCGTGTCGCTGACGCTCAGGCAAGGGGAGATCCTCGGCATTCTCGGCGACAACGGCGCGGGCAAATCGACGCTCATCAAGATCCTCACCGGCTTTCATCAGCAGACGAGCGGCAAGCTGTTTCTCGGCGGCCAGGAAACGATGCTGCGTTCCGTCGATCACGCGCGTTCGCTCGGCATCGAATGCGTGTATCAGGATCTCGCGCTCGCGAACTCGCTGAGCATCTATCACAACATGTTCCTGAACCGGGAGATTCTCCGGCCCGGGCCATTTCGTTTGCTGAATCACCGCGCGATGCGTGAGCGCGCCTCGGAGTGTCTCGAAGAAATCGGCGTGCATGTGCCGTCGGTCGACCTCGCTGTCGAGCAGCTTTCGGGCGGACAACGGCAAGCCATCGCGGTGGCGCGCGCGGTCAATTCGAACGCGAAGATCCTGCTGCTCGACGAACCGCTCGCGGCGATGGGCGCGCGCGAAGCGGGGCTCATCATCGATCTGATCTTGCGGCTGAAGGAGAAGGGCGGCCTGTCGATCATCATGATCATGCACAACTACGCGCAGACGCTCGACATCGCCGATCGCGTGATGCTGATGCAGCGCGGCCGCGTGACGTATCAGCGCGAGACGGTCAGCACGTCTGTTGCTGAGTTGATGGACATCGTCAGGCGCGAATATCGGGCGATGCGCACGCAAGGGTCGTGAGCGTCGGCTCGGCGTGCCGTTGATTGCCGACACACATTCGCCGCACGCGCACGAACAGTCTGCTTCCAACGGGCGCCCGCATTCCGTATTGGCACGGCCCACGTCATGCGGGACAATCGCGGCAACCTGTCGACATCCGACACGAGGGGTCCGCCATGTTCGTATTGATATTGGGGTTGCTCTTGTTCCTTGGTGCGCATTCCGTCCGCATCTTCGCGGACGACTGGCGGAAGGTGCGCATCGCGCAGATGGGCGAGAAGCCGTGGAAAGGCGCATATTCCGTCGTGTCCATCATCGGGTTCGCGCTGATCATCTGGGGATATGGGCTCGCGAGGCGCGAGCCCGTCATGATCTGGTCGCCGCCCGCGTGGGCATCGCATCTCGCAGGCATTCTCACGCTCGTCGCCTTCATCCTTTTGCCGGCGGCATATGTGCCGGGCAATCACTTCAAGGCGCTCGTCAAGCATCCGATGACGATCAGCGTTGCACTCTGGGCCTTCGCGCATCTGCTGGCGAACGGGACGCTGAACGCGGTCATCCTGTTCGGCGCGTTCCTCGTCTGGGCGCTTGCCGATGTCGCCGCCGCACGAAGGCGTGATCGCGTCGAAGGCATCGTCTATCCGGGCGGGACGCTTTCGCGCGATGTGATTGTAGTCGTGGTCGGCGTCGTCGCCTGGGTTGTGTTCGCCTTCTTCCTTCACGAGTGGTTGATCGGCGTAAAGCCGATGGCGTGAGCGTCACGTCGCGCTCGCTGCAAGGTGCGGCGTTAGAGCCGAAAGAGTCCGGAACAACCTGCTTCAACGCGAGACGGTGTTCGTCGCTTCAGGTCGTGCTTCGTCGATCAGTTGCGCACGCACCTGAACCCGGCATACACATGCTGATAGCGCGGCTGAAACCAGTTGCGGAAAGTGGGCCGCACCATGCATCGCGCAGTGCGGGCCGAGCCGCCTTTGAGCACGTAATGCTGTCCGTCGAAGAAGTTGGCCGAATAGCCTGGATAGAACGGGAACGCATCGAAGCCCGGCAGCGGTTCGAATAGCGATGATGTCCATTCCCATCCGTTGCCGTACTGGCCTTCGACGCCGAATGCGCTGACGTTGTCCGGCGATGCGTCGACGGCTTGCGGGTCCCAGTTGCGGAAATCGAAGTTGCCCAATGCCGACGGCGGCGCGCCGTGCGCCGCGCGCTGCCATTGCGCTTCCGTGGGGAGCGTCTTGCCGGCCCAGCGCGCGTACGCGCTCGCTTCTGCGTGGCTCACGTAGACGGGCCAGTCGGGCGGCAGCGCGACGTCCTCGAACATCGTGCGCAGCATCCATTCGCCGTCCGCGTTTTGCGACCACGTCACGGGATGGGAGATGCGCTCGGCTTCCTTCCACGCCCAATCCTTGTCGCTCCACAAAGCGCGCTCGCGATAGCCGCCTGCATCGATGAATTCGCGGTACTGGGCGTTCGTCACCATGTAGCGGTCGATCTCGAACATATCGACGTGCACGCGCTGCTCGCCGAATTCGTTGTCCCAACCGAACCGGCCTTCCACTTTCGGCATGCCAAGCACGGTTTCGCCTGCGGGCACGCGCAGCATCGGCGAGGACTCGACATTGCGCAGCTGTTGCGTGCCCTGCATGCTGCGCGCGGGCGCGGCCTTCATCTCGAGCGGCAACTGATGCAGCATGTACGCGAGCGTTTCCGCATGCATCAGCCGGTGTTCGATCGCGACATTCAACAGTTGTGCGGGCGAACCCGTCGACATGTCGCCATGGCCGAACTCGAATGACTTGAGCTTGCCGTCGATCTGCTCGCGCGCCTCGTTCCCGTAGCCGCTGACGACGTCGATGGTCGGCCAGTCGGAAGGCTGATCGGTGGGAAAGCCGCCATCGACGGGATCGATGCCGAACGCAAACAGCGTGTCGAGTTCCGGCGCAAACGCGGGCAGTGCAGTTAACCGCTCGTCGAACAGATTGCGGTCGAAGGCTTCGAGGTGGCCGATGTAGAACACGATCCGATGACGTTCGCGGATCGGGCGTTCATAGAGGTATTCGGGTTTGACGACCGCGAAGAGGGCGTCCGTGACGCTGCGGGCATCGATGAGACGTTGGACCAGCGGGTGCTGCAGGACAGGCTCGCGATTCATTTCGCCGGGTCTCCTTGTTGGGGAGATTTGCATGGGACCCGAGCAACGCGCTAAATCGCTGATTCGGGTCGCAACGGACAGTCTTGAACTGTACCGCAGGTGCAGGAGACGTGCCAGGCGAGGGCACATGACGACGCCCGATGCGTCGCCATGTGCGTGAACCGCTGTGTTATCAGGCGCTCGGCGCGCCGACTTGGCGCAGGCCTTCGGCATCGACGATATGAATGAAGCGGCCTTGTGCGTCGATCAGTCCGCGCTTTTGAAATCTTGACAGGGTGCGGCTCACGGTTTCGAGCGTCATGCCGAGATAGCTGCCCATGTCTTCGCGCGTCATCCGCAGATTGAATTCAGCAGACGAGTACCCGCGCTGCGCGTTGCGTTCGGAGATATCGAGCAGGAAAGCCGCGACGCGCTCGTCGGCGCTCAGCGAACCGAGCACCATCATCTGCGCGGCTTCGCGGACGATCTGCTCGCCCATCAGCTTGTGCAGCCGCTCCTGCATCGAACCGATCTCGCGGCACAGATGCTTGAGCTCCGCGTACGGGATGATGCACACGGAGCTGTCTTCGAGGGCGACCGCGCTGCACGCATGCTGATCGCTGCTGATGCCGTCGAGCCCCAGCGCTTCGCCCGCGAGCCGCAGGCCGGTGACCTGCTCGCGGCCATCGCGATGCGCCATCACCGTTTTGAGCGAACCCGAGCGTACCGCGTACAGGTTGTCGAAAGAATCGCCCGCGCGGTAGAGCGATTCGCCGCGCCGGACGGAACGCGCCGAGCAGATCACCGCTTCGAGTTGCGGCAGTTCGTTGGCGGCGACGCCTTGGGGCATGCAGAGCTGCCGCATCGCGCACGACGAGCAGCGCGCGATGGTGCGGGTCGCCGGAGCGGTATGACGGACGCGGACTGCGCGAGTGGAAGCGGGAGCGGTAGGGGTGAGCATGGGACCAACCGGCTAAAAAAGAGTGATAGCCGATTGTCCCACTCGATGCGCGCGCAACGAGGCGGCAAAATGACGCGTCACGGCGCGCTCCGCTGTTGAGCGAGGTCACACTCGTGAAGACGCACGCCGAAGCGCTGCCGGGCTGTTCAGGCCGGCGCCGGCTTGTCTGCGTCGTCGCCGCCCGCTGCGGACGGAACCAGCAGCACGGGAAACGTCGACTGGCGCACGCAACGTTCGGCCACGCTGCCGAGAATCAGCCGCTGCATGCCGCGCCGGCCGTGCGTGCCCATCACGATCAGATCGGCGTTGAACTCGGCGGCGGCGCGCAGTACCAGCGCGGGCACGTCGTCCAGCGACGAGGCTTCGCCGACGAGGATATCGCCCGACACGCCGCGCCCGCGCATCGCCGCCGACAGCTCGGCCGTCAACTCCTTGCCCTGCTCGACGAGCCGGTCGCGCAGGATCGACGGATCGTAGCCGGGCGCGTCGAAATACATCGGCGTGTTTTCGACCGCGTAGAACGCGCGCAGCGTCGCGCCGAGCTTGCTCGCCAGATTCAGCGCGTTGTCGAACGCGCGGCGCGAAGTATTGCTGCCGTCGACTGCAACGAGGATGCGTGTGTACATGAAGCCTCCGGGTCGTGGAGGGCGACGGGCCGCGATATTCCGCGGGCGTCTGCCGAGGGTGGAAATTGTGCCCCGATTGCGCTTTCAGCTTAAACGATCACCGAAAAATGCGCGCTTTCGTCGCCAGAAACGCAGATGTCAATAAGATATTTGTCAAATTTTGCCGTCGGGCACCGGGTCGGTCATACTGGCGGCATGCTTGCCGAGACACGCTTTGCAGCGCAGTCGCCCCTCGATTTCACCAGGCAGCACGCATTATTTGCCTTACAATTCAAAATCTACTCTGACAAGCCGTACCCTTCGACGATGAACGAGCGTAAATCGACAGGTCTGCCGGACAAGATCTACAGCGACATTCTCAACCGGATTCTCGAAGGGGAATACAAGGAGGGCGAGCGGCTGCCGACCGAGCACGCGCTCGCTGAGCGTTTCGAGACGTCGCGGCCGACCGTGCGCGAGGCGCTGGCCCGTCTGCGCGCGGACGGCATCATCGTGACGCGCCACGGTTCCGGCACGACGGTCGCACGCCGGCCCGATCCCGATGTGCGCCGCTTCGCGCCACTGGAAACGCTGTCCGATATCCGCCGGTGCTACGAATTTCGCATCGTGACGGAATCGGGCGCGGCCGAGCTTGCCGCGCAGATGGCCGACGCCGACGACATCGACGCGATACAGCACGCGTGGGACGAACTGGAGCGTGTAATCGAGACGCAGGGCATCGGTGCAAAGGACGACTTTGCGTTTCATCTGGCCGTCGCGCGCGCGTCGAAGAACCAGTTCTTCATCACGATGATGGGATTCATCGAAGAGCAGATCGTCTTCAGCATGAATCTGTCGCGCAATCTGTCGCTGGTGAAGACGCTGGAGCGGCAGCGGCTCGTGCAGGCCGAGCACCTCGCCGTGCTCGACGCGATCCGCCGCAAGGACGCGGCGGGCGCCAGCGAGGCGATGCGGCTGCATCTGGAGCATGCGCGCGACCGGATGTTCGGCTCCTGACTTATCCGCCTCGAAGGACCGTGTGAAGTGCGGAAGCGCGGCCTCGTCTTTTTCCACCTGTATGGAGCGGAGACGTAGGTAACGGGTGTGCGGAGACATGGGTAACGGGTGTGTGGAGACATGGGTAACGGCTGTGCGGGGACATGGGTAACAGGTGTGCGGGGACATGGGTAACACTTTGGGTGCGCCTCGCGCCATATCGCAAAGAAGTGAATCCCCTTTCGTCGCAGCTAGCCAAGCCCGCCCGCCCCGCCGCGCGCTATGCGACGGGTCCGAGCGACGCAGCTGAACGCATCGCGCTGCGCGAGGCGTACCGTAAGCCTGCGCGCATCGCAACTGTCCCGCCGTCGCCTCAGGCTCGATACGGAGCCGGCGCGAGGGCGTAGCGGCGTATGTCCGTCAGGCCGCGACGGGCATCGGCTTGCAGACGGCGGCGCGAATCGCGTCGACGGTGATATCGAGCGCAATCGTGCGCTCGACGCCGATCTTCACCGGCGGCCCGAGCCGTGTGACTTCGATGCCCGCGCGGCGCAGCAGCCGCTCGATCGCCGTGGTCGTCACGGTCACGTAACGGGTGATGCCCATCCGGTCCGCGAAAGTCACCAGCTCTTGGATCGCATGCATCGTCAAATCTGCGAAGCCAAACGTTTGCGCGCCGTCCGTTTCAATAGCAAAGCGGCTCAATTCCCATATATGCCGTCCGATTGGAGCTGCCTGACCATCCAGTAATTGCGGGAACGTGTCCTTCAGCATGTTCGGTCCTTCCGTCGGCATCAGCCGCCAGCAGCCACAAACATGCCGGTCGCCGTTCTGGATGAGCATGTAATACGGGCCGAGCGCATCGTAGCCGTCGATCTCCATGCCCGCGATGGTCGGAACATCCCAGCCCATCCTGTCCCGGAAGACGCGGGCGCGCAGCCGGTACATTTCGTTGATGTTGTCGTTGTCGAACTCTTGCCGTGTGCCAATCCGGATCGCCGTATGCATGGTGTGCTCCTTACGTGGTAGCGGTACGCAGGAAACGTATGCATTTCGGATAAAAAAAACACCTATTCACCTGGATAGGTGTTAAGTGAGCACGGGGATCACAAAATTGAGACGAGGCAGCCAATCATCAGGGGAAACATCATGGAACTTCAAAATCATTGGCAATCGGGTGTTCACGCAAACGTTCAACCGACCGTCCAGAGCCGTAGTGCAGAGCCGTCGTCCACTGTGGATCGCGTGCTGATCATCGCGTACCGCAAGAAAAAGAAAGAGAGCCAGCGTCAGTTCTGGGCGCGCTTCGGCGTGACACAGTCGCGCGGCAGCCGCTTCGAATCGGGCGCGGAGATTCCGGCTCCCGTATCGATCCTGCTGGGCCTGTACTTCACGAAAACGGTCACGGACGGCGATCTGGGCAGGGCAGAGAAGGTGCTCCACAACCCGGAAGCCCGTGAGTTGATCAACCTGGATCAATAAGGCCCAGTTGCGTCGCAATCACGGCGGCTGCGCGCCGTGAGTTCACGCCGAATTTCGCGCGAATGTTCTTGAGATGGAAGTTCACCACCGCTTCCGAACAATTGAGAATGTGCGAAATTTCCCACGTGGACTTACCGCGCGCGGTCCATTTCAGGCATTCTTGCTCGCGCGGCGTGAGCTTCGGCACCAGCGCCTGCGTGTGTGCATCCAGATGGGGCTGGCTCGTGTCGATAACCAGGTCGCGCAATAGCACCAGGTTCGGCAGCACGACATCGAGATGGCTCCAGAATTCGTCGGTCGGGTTCCGATCGTTCACGAAGCAGATCAAGCCCGATTCCTGTCTAGGCCCGTGAATGGGCAGACTCACGCCCGCGCGCAGACCATATGCCCGGGCCTCCTCGTACATCGTCTGCTGCGGGTAGGTCGAGAAGAGGTCAGGCGACCAGATCAGCGGTGACGAGCGCGTCATGCAGTGCGCAACGGTCGGATCGATGTGCGCGAAACCGTGCGCGTTGTAGAACTGGCGCCAGGTCGGCGAGTACGTGCTGCGAATGAACGCGTCTTCCAGTCGGATGCCCGGGCGCGGAAGAATCCCGACCAGCACGCGATCGAAGCCCCACCCGTCGGCGAGACGTGCGACTTCGCGGAACCAGGCGACGTCGTTCTCCGCTTGCAGCAAAGGCGACATCTGCTCAATGAAATGTTGCGGCAAGGTGCTTTCTCTCGAGGTTCGCAGCGGAGCGGGCTGTGGCCACGCCGATGCTGCGGATACTCATGATCTCGTGGCACATCAATTTATCACCATTATTAGCTTTTTAATGCGAAATGGCGATAGCCGATTTCGAGTTTCTTCCATTTTTCGCTCAAAGCTTGGCTTGGCGGGACAGGCAATTAAACCAGCTTGGCGAAATAGTGCATTAAGTGGCGGAATCCGCTCCTGGCGTGGCAAACAGCCGTTCTTTAAAGTGCGCCATTTGAAAGGCGCTTGCACATTATTGAATCGGTACTAAATACGCCGAATCTCTAAATCGGAATAGATTACAAAACGTTTGAATCAAATGGAGCGTAATTTTCGAGGCGTTGTCATACCAGATTTTTTAGAAATCGACGTCTGGATCGCAGCGCGCGAGCCTGTATTCGTGTGATGAAACTCGTTTTCAGACTCGACGCGCAAAGGCGCGACGAAGCAGCAAGTTGTTTGACAACATTGGCGGCACAATGCTAAGTTGTCCGGGTGATCGTCCCTGCTGCGAGCCGCCCCATGAATGTATCCCCTATTCTCGAAAGCGAGTTTCCCGCCAGTGTGATGGCCGTTTCGCCGCTTGCGCGCCGCGCCGATCTGACGCTCGATCCGGGCGAAAACGGGAAGCTGATCCGTCACATCGAGGCGGGCGGGGTCCGCACGCTTCTCTACGGCGGCAATGCGAACCTGTATCACGTTGCCGTCAGCGAGTATCGCGAGTTGCTGGACATGCTCGCGGCACTTGCTGGCCCCGCGACGCGACGCGTGTAATTCCCGCCACCGGCCCCGACTACGGGAAGATGCTCGACCAGGCGCGCATTCTCGCGCAGACACCGTACCGGACCGCGATGGTCCTGCCCTTGACGGGCTTCACGACCTCCGAAGGCGTCGAGGCGGGACTCACGCGTATCGCCGACACCGCAGGCATTCCGCTCACGCTCTACATCAGGAGCGAGAGCTACGTGAGCGTCGATACGCTCGCGCGGCTCGTCGACCGCGGCACGCTCATTGCTGTGAAGTACGCGATCGTGCGCGACGATCCATCACGTGACGACTACCTTCGCCGGCTGCTGCAAAACGTGAGTCCGTCGAAGGTGATTTCAGGAATGGGCGAGCGGCCAGCGCTCGCGCATGTGCGGCAATTTGGTCTCGCCGCATGGACGACGGGCTCGGGCTGCATCGCGCCACATGCGGTGATGGCTTTGCTGCGCGCGGCGAAGGTGAACAACACCCATACAGCGGCAGATGACGACGGCGAAGCACAGCGTCTCTACGACGCCTTCATGCCGCTCGAAACCTTGCGCGACGAGATCTCGCTGATTCGCGTGCTGCACGACGCGGTGACGTTGTCGAAGCTCGCGGACATGGGCTCGATTCTGCCGTTGCTGAGTTCGACGCCGTCCGAACATCATGCGAAGATCGAAGCTGCGACACTGGCCTTGCTCGACTTCGAGCGGCGACTCGCGGAATCGTCCGCCCATTCATGAAGTCGCACACCCACTATTTGGATTCCAGGCTGCGCGATGCGACACGATCCGCGTCGCGCGGCCATCGACAGGAGCTGGACATGCAGATTACCGGTGACATGCTGATCGGCAGGTCGGCGGTGCGCGGCACCAAAGGCACGCTGCGCGCGTTCGACCCGGCGCGCAACATGGAAATCGAACCCGAGTTTGGCGCGGGCGGCACGGTCGAGGTGGACCGCGCGTGCGCACTCGCCGCGCTCGCGTTCGACCCGTATCGTCAATCCTCCCTCGAAGTGCGCGCGCATTTCATCGAGACGATCGCCGAGAACATTCTCGGTCTCGGCGATGCACTGATCGAACGCGCGCAGGCCGAATCCGCGCTGCCGAGGGCGCGGCTCGAAGGCGAGCGCGCGCGCACGGTCGGGCAACTGAAGCTGTTCGCATCGCTGGTCCGCGAGGGCCGCTGGCTGACCGCGACGCTCGATTCCGCGCAGCCGGATCGCAAGCCGTTGCCGCGCCCCGACTTGCGCATGCAGAAGATTCCCGTGGGGCCCGTTGCCGTATTCGGCGCGAGCAATTTTCCGCTCGCGTTTTCGGTCGCGGGTGGCGACACGGCGTCGGCGTTCGCGGCGGGTTGTCCCGTCGTCGTGAAGGCGCATCCGGCACACCTCGGCACGTCCGAGCTGGTCGGCCGCGCGATCCAGAAGGCTGTCGCCGATTGCGGCTTGCACGAAGGCGTTTTCTCGCTCGTGATCGGCGCGGGCAATGAGATCGGCGAGGCGCTCGTCCAGCATCCGGCGATCAGGGCGGTTGGCTTCACGGGCTCGCGCAGCGGCGGTCTCGCGCTCGTGAATCTCGCGCAGAAACGCCGCGAGCCAATTCCTGTGTTCGCCGAAATGAGCAGCATCAATCCGATGTTCGTGCTGCCCGGCGCGCTCGCGAAGCGCGCGGAGCAGATTGCGACGGGCTTCGTCGAATCGGTGACGCTCGGCGTCGGCCAGTTCTGCACGAACCCCGGTCTGGTGCTGCTTCTCGAAGGCCCGCACAAGAAGGCATTCATCGACGCCGCCTCGAAGGCGCTCGCACAGAAGAGCGCGCAGACCATGCTGACGCCGGGCATTGCGAACGCGTACCAGGACGGCGTCACGCATCGCACCGAGCAGCGCGGCGTGCAGAGCATCGCGCGCGGCACGTCGTCGGATGCGACATGCGCGGCGTTGCCTGCGCTGTTCCAGACGGAGGCGATGCACTTCCTCGCGTCCACTGAACTGGAGGACGAAATCTTCGGGCCGACATCGCTGATCGTGACCTGCACGGACATCGAAGAAATGGTCAAGGTCGCCGAATACCTTGAAGGCCAGTTGACGGCGACGCTGCACCTCGAAGCCGACGACTACGACATCGCGCGGCAACTGCTGCCGACGCTCGAGCGCAAGGCCGGCCGCATTCTGGCAAACGGCTTCCCGACGGGCGTCGAGGTGTCGTACGCGATGGTGCATGGCGGCCCATATCCGGCGACGTCCGATTCGCGCGCGACGTCGGTCGGCGCGACGGCCATCGAGCGCTTCCTGCGTCCCGTCTGTTACCAGGATTTGCCTGTCGATCTCCTGCCGCAATCGCTGCGCGATGAGAATCCGCTGAAGCTCTGGCGTCTGCGCGACGGCAAGCCTGCGCAAGCGTAAGCGCGAGAGTAAGAGCAAGCGCGGCCGCATCTAACAACAACTCGCAAAGACCGCCGACTACCGGGCGTCGATTCCATTCGACGCCCGGCGTTCGCACCGACAGCGCCATGACCGAACCCAGCAATCACCGACGCTATCCCGATCCTTCCATCCGCAGTTTCGATCCCCGCTTCGACGCGTTGCGCCTCGCATCGGCTTCCGTCGAGTGCCTGTACCAGGGCGCGCGCTGGTCGGAGGGCCCTGTGTGGTTCGGCGACGGCCGCTATGTGCTTTGGAGCGACATTCCGAACAACCGCATCCTTCGCTGGGACGAAGAGACAGGCGCCGTCACGCCATTTCGCCGGCCCTCGAACAACGCGAACGGCAACACGCGCGACCGCGAGGGGCGGCTCGTCACCTGCGAGCATCTGACGCGCCGCGTCACGCGCACCGAATACGACGGCTCGATCACGGTGATCGCCGAGCGCTACCACGGCAAGCGCTTCAACTCGCCGAACGACGTGATCGTGAAGTCGGACGGCTCGATCTGGTTTACCGATCCGTCGTTCGGCATCGACAGCTTCTATGAAGGCGAAAAGCAGGAATCCGAGTTGCCGCAGAACGTGTATCGCGTCGACGGGCAGACGGGTGAAGTGACGATGGTCTGCGACGAAGTGATCGGGCCGAACGGACTCGCGTTCTCGCCGGACGAATCGGTGCTGTACATCGTCGAGTCGCGCTCGAAGCCACGCACGATCCGCGCATTCGATGTCGCCGGCGACGGCCAGTCGCTCGCGAACAACCGCGTGCTGATCGACGCGCAGCACGGCACGCCGGACGGCTTTCGCGTCGACATCCACGGCAACCTGTGGTGCGGCTGGGGCATGGGCACCGACGAACTCGACGGCGTACGCGTGTTCTCGCCGCAAGGTGAAGCGCTCGGGCACATCGCGCTGCCGGAACGCTGCGCGAACGTGTGCTTCGGTGGCCGGCATCGCAACCGGCTCTTCATGGCCGCGAGCCACGGCCTCTATTCGCTGTACGTGAACACGCAAGGCGTGCGCGGCGGGTGACTGAGGCGCGTTCGGCACGGCGACTGGCCGATTGTTCAAAGTTGCCTAACAAGTCGTCTGTCGGTGTTCTCCCTATGACGAACGAACAGGCGTGCCAATCCGGCTGAAATCGTTGCCACAAAAGGATTTGAAGATTCTGTAAGCCTGCACTGCCACGAAGGTCGTCGGGTAGAATTTGCTTGACATCATGCCCGCGCCTTCGTTATGTTTCACTGACTAGCAGCCCGTTAGCGCGTCACCGCCGCATCCCGGTCGGCGGACGTTCCATACCAAGAGGCGAGGAGACGAAATGACTTTTTCTGGCAGGGTGTCAGTGAGGTTGGCAGGTCTGTGCGTGGCTGTCGGTGCGGCAGTCGCGGGGTTCACACAAACGGCGCGAGCGGCCGATGCCGTCACGCTCAACATCGTCGACGTGGCCGGCGATCTTCAACTGACGCAAAAAGGCTTCGAAGCCTTCAAGGCCAAGTACCCGAATCTCGTCCCCAACATCACGTACACGAACGCGCCCGCGCCGCAGTTGCCAGGCAAGATCAAGGCGATGCAGGCCGCCGGCCGCTCGGACATCGATCTCGTGCTGACGGGCACCGACGCGCTCGCCGCCGGCATCGAACAGAACTTGTGGATCAAGCTGCTGCCCGACCAGAGCGCTGCACTGCCCGGCGTGCTCGACAAGTACGCGCCGGGTCCGCGCAAGATGCAGGACATCGCGCAAGGCTTCGGCGTCGAAGTCGCGTACATGCCGGCCGGTCCGCTGATCGAATACAACCCCGCGAAGGTCAGCGATCCGCCGAAGACGCCCGAGCAGTTGCTGCAGTGGTGCAAGGCGCATCCGAACAAGCTGATCTACGCGCGTCCCGCGAATTCCGGCCCGGGCCGCACGTTCCTGATGGGTCTGCCGTATGTGCTCGGCGATAAAGACCCGAAAGATCCCGTCAACGGCTGGGACAAGACGTGGGCGTTTCTCAAGCAGCTGAACGACTGCATTCCTTACTATCCGGGCGGTACGTCGGCCGTGATGAAGGAGTTGGGCGAAGGCACGCGCGACATGACCGTCACGGTGACGGGCTGGGACATCAATCCTCGCGCACTCGGCATCGTGCCGGCCGAATTCAAGGTGCAGGCGCTCGACAACATGACGTGGGTGAACGACGCGCACTACATGGTGATTCCGAAGGGCGTGCCGAAGGAAAAGCTCGACGTGCTCTACAAGCTGATGAACTTCATGCTGGAGCCCGCGCAGCAGGCGATGACCTATGACGACGGCTACTTCTATCCGGGCCCGGCCATCAAGGGCGTGACGGAAGCGCAGGCGCCGGAGCACAGCCAGGAAGTGCTGAAGAAATTCGGCCGTCCGGAATACGCGAAGCTGCTCGCCGATCGTCCGCATGCTCTGCCGTTGAACGCGGCGGCTATGGTGGCGGCGTTCCAGAAGTGGGACCGCGAAGTCGGCGCGCAGAAAACGAAATAAGACCGATAGCGCACCCGTCACCGCGCCAGGCGGAGCAGCCGGTGCGCGCGTATCTTGCATGTTGTGCGCGTCATGCGCGCATCGGCGATCGTGAGGGCAGGCCGCGAGCAGACCGTGCTTCGCGGCGCTGTCATGCAACATCGTAGGGAAGCGACCATGAAGCATCAATTTGAGCAGTTGCGCCTTGAGTCCGTCTGCCGCAATTTCGTCAATGCCGAAGGGCAGCCGGTGGCCGCGTTGCAGGGGCTCGATCTGAATATCCGCCGCGGCGAGTTCATCGCGTTGCTGGGGCCGTCGGGCTGCGGCAAGTCGACGGCGCTCAACTGCATCGCGGGCTTGCAGCCGCTGTCGGGCGGCGGCATCTGGCTCGACGAAAAACGCATCGACGTGCTGCCGCCTGAAAAGCGCGGCTTCGGCATGGTGTTCCAGAACTACGCGCTGTTTCCGCACATGTCGGTGCTCGACAACGTCGGCTTCGGCCTGAAGATGCGCGGCGTCGCAAAGGCGGAAACGGCGAAGCGCGCGCGAGAAGCGCTGCAACTCGTGCAACTGATCGGCCACGAGAAGAAGCTGCCGGGCCAACTGTCGGGCGGCCAGCAACAGCGCGTCGCGATTGCGCGCGCGATCGTGATCGAGCCGCCGCTCATTTTGATGGACGAGCCGTTGTCGAATCTCGACACGAAGCTGCGCATCGAAATGCGCGCCGAGATTCGCCGCATTCACACGCAACTGGATCGCGCGACGATTTACGTGACGCACGACCAGGACGAAGCGCTGTCGATGGCCGACCGCATCGTCGTGATGAGAGAGGGCGTCGTGCAGCAGGTCGCGACGCCGAAGGAAGTCTACGGACGACCGAAGAATCTGCACGTCGCGCGCTTCATGGGGTATCGCAACGTGCTGCCATTCACGCTCGAAGGCACGCAGGGCGAAGGCGTGGCCGTCGAGGCGAACGGCGTGCGTCTCGTCGGCATGGCGATGGACGGTTTCAGCAGCAAACGTGTTTCGGTTGCGCTGCGCCCCGAGGACATGGAGCGCGCCGCGCCCGGCGCGGAGAACGCGTTCGATGCGCAGGTGACGACCGTCGAATACGGCGGCCGCGATTCGCTGATTCGCGTGAGGAGCGCATTCGGCGAACTGTGGGCGCGTGTCGCGGGCGAATTCACCGAAGGCGAGCGCATCACGCTGCGCGTGCCGCCGGCGCGCACGCTGGTCTACGACGGGGAACCGTCATGAGCACGGTGACGTCCGCCGCTTCGCGAGCGCTCGCTGCGCCGCGCGACGGCAAGGCGTGGCTCGTCTCGCCCGCCTTGCTGTTCATCCTTGCGCTCTTCGTCTATCCGTTCGTCTACGGGCTCGCGCTGTCGTTCAGCCCGATGGAAGGCGGCGGCATGTGGGCGAACTACGCGAAGTTCTTCAGCGACACGTCGATGTGGCCAACCATCCTCGTCACACTGAAGCTCGCCGTGCCCGCGACGTTGATCAATGTCGGCGTGTCGGTGCCCGTCGCGTTCGCGCTGCGCCGTCCGTCGCCGTATCAGAAGTTCGTGACGACGCTGCTCGTGATTCCCATCACGCTCGGCACCGTGCTGATCGCCGACGGCATGCTCACGTACTTCGGCCCGAACGGCTGGTTTCCGCAGGCGCTGCAAGGGCTGCATCTCTACACCGACGAAGTGCGCCTCACGCACAACTTCTGGGGCGTGCTGATCTCGTTGATCGTGTCGGGCTTTCCGTTCGCGTTCCTGCTCACATTGTCGTACGTGACGGGCATCGACCCGACGCTCGCGAGCGCCGCCGCGACGCTCGGCGCGAATCCATGGCAGCAGTTCCGGCAGATCTATCTGCCGCTGCTCGTGCCGGGGCTGACGATGGCGGCGTGCCTGTCGTTCGTGCAGGCGTTTTCGGTGTTTCCGTCGGCGGTGCTGCTCGGCGCGCCGGCCGGGCCGACGCGTGTGATGTCGATCGCCGCCGCCGAGGCCGCGTTCGAAAACTACGATTACTCGCTGGCTTCGGCGATTGCGATCGTGATGGGATTCGTGCAACTGGTGATCGTCGCCGCGATGCTGGGCGCGCGCCGCTTCTTCTACAGCGGACCGGCGACGGGAGGTAAGGGCTGATGGCAACCGATCGTCAAGTCGCACATCCGTGGCCCGCCGCGCCGCAAGGGCAAACGGTCAAGTCGATGAAACCGCACGTCAGTCTGCGCGACCGCGTGTACAAGGCGCTTGTCTGGGGCGCGATGATTTTCTTTCTGCTGAACATCGTGTTGCTGATCGCGACGGTCGCCGTCAACTCGATCGCGACGCGCTGGTTCGGCACGCTGCTGCCGCAGGGCTTCACGCTGCACTGGTACGCGCAGGCGTGGAGCGACTTCCAGCTGGCGGCCGTGCTGTGGGTGACGGTGGAAGTGGTCGGCGCGGTGGTGCTGCTGTCGATTCTGCTCGGCGTGCCCGCCGCATATGCACTCGCGCGCGTGCAGTTTCGCGGCAAGCGTTTCGCGATGCTCGTGTTCCTGCTGCCGCTGATGGTGCCGCCCGTCACATACGGCATTCCGATGGCGACGGTGATGTACAAGATCGGGCTCGCGGGCACGCTTGCCGGCGTGATCCTCGCGAACCTCGTGCCCGCGCTGCCGTTCGTCATTCTCGTGATGACGCCGTTCATCGAGCAGATCGATCCGAATCTGGAATCGGCGGCGCGCATTTTCGGCGCGAACACGTTCCGCTACTTCCGCTATGTGCTGCTGCCGTTGCTGGTTCCGGGCATGCTCGCGGCGGGTCTGCTCGTGCTGGTGCGCACGATCGGCATGTTCGAGCTGACGTTCTTCACAGCGGGGCCGTCGACGCAAACGCTCGTCGTCGCGTTGTATTACGCGGTGTTTTCGACGGGCGTGCGCGCGCCGCAATCGATCGACGCAATGGCGATGATCTATATGGCGATCACGCTGATCTGGGTGTTGATCGCACTGCAGTTCGTGAGCCCGACGCAGATCGTGTCGCGCGTCAAGGAACAGCGGGCGTAGGCGCGCCCGCTCGCCTGTACGCGTCGGCTGGCATGCGTCAGCCGACGCTCAATAGCCGACGCTCAATAGCCGACGCTCAATAGCCGACGCTCAATAGCCGACGCTCAGTAGCCGACGCGATAAACCCGCCCCGTCTGCGCGCCCTCGACGCTGCGCAGATAACCCTGCGCGGCCTTGCTTGCGTCGACGGGTTCGAAGCCGCGGAAGAACGGCGCATAGCTTTCCATCGACTCCGTCAGCACGGTCGGACTGACGACGTTGATGCGGATACCGCGCGGCAGCTCGATCGCCGCGCCGCGCACGAAGCCTTCGAGCGCGAGGTTGACGGTGGTCGCGCTGACGCCCTGGCTGATCGGCTCGTCGGCGAGAATGCCGCTCGTCAGCGTGAACGAGCCGCCGTCGTTCACGTACTTTTGCGCGGCGAGCACGAAATTGATCTGTCCCATCAGCTTGTCGCGCAGGCCGATCCAGAACTGCTCGATCGTCATCTCGGTCAAGGGCCCGAAATGGACTTTCCCCGTCGCCGTTACCACTGCATCGACGTTGCCGATTTCCTGAAACAGCCGTTCGATGCTCGCCGGGTCCGTGCTGTCGACGTGATGCGCACCCCGTGTCGCGCCCACTTCGATCACTTCGTGACGCGCCTTCAATGCGGCGGCGACGGCCTGGCCCAGCGTGCCCGTTGCGCCGATCACAACGACTTTGCCCATGTGCTGCTCCGTGATGTCAAAGAGATGCGCCGATTATGCGCACTGAAACACCGTTGAAAAAGGCGTGTACGCGATGAGGTCATGAAACTGGGAGTTTCAAATCGCACATCCGTGAGTGTGCAGTGAAGTGAAGCACTAAGCGCGACGATTACGCCAGAGCGTGCAAACGTTCGCCATCGCACAGACGAACGCCGCGAGAGCGGCTAACGCGCGATTGAAACGCCAACGTGAAAATGCGCGCCGCGCCAGCCGCATGAAAGCTTGCAAACGGTAGTGACGCGTCAACGGATTGACGCGCCACCCGAAACGGCTTATTCGTCGCGTTCGATTTCGATGACCCGCGTCGGCCGTTGATGGTTGAGCGCGAAGTGCATGCGTCCGCGCAACTGATCTCCCGTATGCGAATAAGACCGGTGGAATCGGTCGTCGAAGCGCTCGACTGTCTCGGGCGCGATCATGCCCTTGTCGATCACGCGATAGCCCGGCTCCACAGCGAGCAGCAGATGATTGCCACCGATACGGCTATCGAATCCCGCCAGCTCCGCGAACGGATCGTCGGGCACGCTGTTGACGAGCGTCGCGTTGCTTGTCGTGATCTCATCGGGGCCGATGGGCGCCTGACCCGCGATACGCGCGGCTTCGTGATTCTTGCTGTCGGTATCGACGGTGCTGTCGTGCGTGCGATCGTTATGCATTTCGGCGCTGCGCGCCGCAGCGGTTCCGGACTGCGTCGCGGGCACCGGGCGTGTATTGAGGCTCATGTTGTGTCCTCCTTTGCTTGTGGTCCCAAACATAGGATAGGAGCAAAACCCGTTCCGCGTGAGCGTACGATAACGTGTCGAACCACGCGCGACGGTCGTTCGGGCGACCGGCAAATTTTTGCTAATTTTTTTCGTGGACGTCCAATTTCTACAGAGTATGATTCTTGTTCGACGAGCGCAGCAACACCCAGCATGACCGCGGCGACCGCGCGGACTGTTTCAGCCCACGGCACTGCACTCGTGAGAGAACCATAAGGACCATCTATGGGGCAGTCAGGGGCGGGTGACTCATGCACGTTGATGCTGCATTCACACATCGTGGCTACTTGCTTAACTGCGCGCCGGCGCGCGCGGGCGATGGAACATGGCAACCGTATGTCGTCGTATCGCGTTCCAGCGACGGCGAACTGGTCGCGAACCGTTTCTTCCCCACTGACCTCCGTTTCACCGACGAAGCCGCTGCTATTGCGCACGCGCGCGACTGGGCCGTGCGCTGGATCGACGCGAGCAGCCTGACGGTCTAGCACGCTGCATTGCTCGCCGTTTGGCACATCTCTAGCTGCACACTGCCGCACATGACGCGAGCCGCGCCGCATCGCGCATGCGCTATGCGAGGCGCACGAGTGCCGCACGGCACGTGGCGAAACGCGGTAATCTCCGGGGACAGTTCACTCTCATCGCGCCCCGTGCGCGAACGATGTTGTCGCCATGTCAAATGTTTCTTCTCATAACTGGGGCCTCGAACAGATCGTCGCCGATTTGCGCGCGTCGCGTGAAGAGTTGCATCGCACGCGCCATCCGCGCGGCATTCGCGAACTGCCTTCGCGCGATGCCGTGATCAACATCGTCGGCGGATTGCGCGCCGCGCTTTTCCCGACGCACTACGGCGCGCCCGATCTGACCGACGAGAGCGTCGATTACTACGTCGGCCATACGCTTGAAAGCACGTTGCGCCTGCTCGCCGAACAGATTCGCCGCGCGCTGCGCTTTCTGCCCGAGCACGCCGAGACCACGGACGCCGAACTGAGCGCGCGTGCCTTCAATGTCGCGCGCGATTTCGGCAAGCAGTTGCCCGCCATTCGCGCACTGCTTGTCAGCGATATCCAGGCCGCGTACATCGGCGACCCCGCCGCGCAGCACATCACGGAAATTCTGCTCTGCTATCCGGGCGTCTGGGCGATGACGCATCACCGGCTCGCGCATGCGCTGCATCGGCTCGGCGTGCCGCTGCTCGCGCGCTTTATCAACGAGATCGCCCATTCGGCGACGGGCATCGACATACACCCCGGCGCGCAGATCGGCCCGAGCTTTTTCATCGACCACGGCACGGGCGTCGTGATCGGCGAAACGGCGATCATCGGCGAGCGCGTGCGCCTCTACCAGGCGGTCACGCTCGGCGCGAAAAGCTTTGCCGCAGATGAAGACGGCACGCTCGTGAAGGGCAACGCGCGCCACCCGATCGTCGAAGACGACGTCGTCATTTATGCGGGCGCGACGATTCTGGGTCGCGTGACAATCGGACGCGGCTCGGTGATCGGCGGCAATGTGTGGCTCACGCATAGCGTGCCGGCTGGCAGCAGCGTGTCGCAAGGCAAGATCCGCGAAGGCGAGCGCACGCGCAACGACGAAGGACGGCGTTGATGGATGAATGTTCGATTGCACGATTGATCGCACCATTCGAACCGCGTCCCTTTGATATGAGCGAATGAAACGATGAAGCCGCGTGGACGCGTTCAGATGCTGCGTTGTGCGCTCGACGGCGTCGAAGCGACGGCCGCGCATACGACGCATGCGTTCGCGCGTCACTCGCACGATCGCTTTGGCATCGGTGTCGTGGTCGCGGGCGGGCAGCGTTCGGCAAGCGGGCGCGGGCCCGTCGAAGCGCGCGCGAACGATGTCATCACGGTCAATCCCGGCGAAGTGCATGATGGCAGTCCGCTCGACGAACACGGACGCGCGTGGCGCATGCTGTACTTCGAGCCGTCGCTCGTGTACGCGACGCTCGCCGAATGCGCGCATGCGCCCCTGCGCGAAGTGGAACTGACGCGGCCAGTGCTCAACGATCCGCAACTGTCCGCGTGCTTTACGCGCCTGTACTCGGTTGCGGTGAGTGCAGCGAACGAACGAGCGGGCTTCGATGACTTCGCATGCGAAGAAGCGCTGCTCGCGCTCTTCTCACACGTGGGCCGTCATCACGCGACGCCGCTCGCACCCGAGCGCAAACGCGTCGGTCCGATTGCGCGGGCAAGAAGCCGCATCGACGACGATCCCGCGTCGTCCGCGACGCTCGCTGACCTCGCCGCCGAAGCGGGCATGAGCCGCTTCCAGTTGCTGCGCAGCTTCGCGCATGACGTCGGCTTGCCGCCGCACGCATACCGGATGCAGCGGCGCGTCGCGCTCGCGCGGCGGCTCATCGCCAGCGGGACGGCGCTCGCGGATGCCGCCGTCTGCGCCGGTTTCTCGGACCAGAGCCACATGACACGCGCCTTCGTGCGGCTTCTCGGCATCACGCCTGCGAGCTATGCGGCCGCTGTCCGCTGACTCGCGCGGTTGCTCCGCATAGGCTCTGCAATAACGTTCAAGACCGCGCGTTCGTGCGCGCCGTACGCTCCTCGCATCATTCGATATGAGGAGACGCGGCATGCATGCGCGCTATGTCGGTTACTTCTTTTGCGCGCTCGCGATGATCGGCGTGGGCAGCACGGTCGTCGTCAGCAAGGCGATCGCGGGCGGCTTGCCGCCGTTCTCGGCGACCGCGCTGCGCTTCGCGATTGCGTTCCCGATCTTCGTCGCGATGATGCGCGTACGGAGGCTTTCGTGGCCGAAGCTCGATACGCACGACAGGTGGCTCGCGATCGCACAGGCGGGAGCCGGGAGCGTCGGCTATACGGTTTGCCTGATCGGCGGGATGCGGCTCGCTTCGGCCGCCGATGCAGGCGTGATCGCGGGCACGCTGCCGGCCGTATCGGCGGCTGTGGCCGCGCTGGCGCTCGGCGAGCGGCCGTCGCCTGCGCTCCTCGGCGCGATCGTGCTCGCTACGGGTGGCGTGCTCGCCTGCACCGTGCGGCTCGACGATCTGACGGCGCCGCACGGCGCTCATTCTCTCGCGGGCAACGCGCTGGTGTTCGCGGCCGTCGTCTGCGAGGCGCTTTTCATTCTGCTCAACCGCAAGCTGCGCACGCCTGTCGCCGCGTTGCCGCTGTCGGCGCTGATGAGCGGGATCGGCTTTGTCGTCGCCATCGTGCCTGCATGCTTCGAAGCGCCGTGGCGCCTGCCACTCGACGCGAGCCTGACGGCGGCGCTCGCGGGCGTCGTCTATTACGCGCTGGTGCCGACGGTGCTGGGCTTCGTGCTGTGGTACGCGGGCGCCGCGCGCGTGAGCGGCGCGGAGGCGGGGCTTGTGACGGCACTCGTGCCCGTATCGACGCTTGCACTTGCGGCCGGCGTGCTGCACGAGCCGATCAGCCGCGCGCAGTTGATGGGCGTCGCGTGCGTGCTCATGGCGATGTTGCTCGCGACGTTCGGGCAAGGCAGGCCGATGAGCGCGCGACGCGCGGCGGGTTAGGGCTGGCGGCTCAACGCAGCGTCACAACGTTTCGATGCGACGTTTCGACCCGGCGGCGCGTCCGAATGCGAGTTGGAAAGAGCAGGCTCTGCAGCCGCTCAGGTATTTGCCACGCTCATCGCAGTCGGGCTATTGACGATCGACAGAAACTCGCGGCGCGTCGATGGGTCGCTGCGGAAGGTGCCGAGCATGCGCGACGTGACCATCTCGACGCCCGCCTTGTGCACGCCGCGCGTCGACATGCATTGATGCGACGCTTCGAGAATCACGCCGACGCCCTTCGGCTGCAATACTTCGTTGAGCGTATCGGCGATCTGCACGGTCATCTTTTCCTGAATCTGCAGACGCTTGGCGAACGCATCGACCAGCCGCGCGAGCTTCGAAATGCCGACCACGCGATGCTCAGGCAAGTAGGCGACATGCGCGCGCCCGATGATGGGCACCATGTGATGCTCGCAATAGCTCTCGAAGCGAATGTCCTTCAGCACGATCATTTCGTCGTAGCCGTCCACTTCAGAAAACGTGCGAGCGAGAATGTCGCGAGGCTCCACGTCGTAGCCCGCGAAAAATTCCTCATACGCGCGCACGACGCGCGCCGGCGTATCGATCAGCCCCTCCCGGCGCGGGTCATCGCCGGCCCAGCGCAGCAGCACGCGCACGGCATCTTCGGCTTCCTCGCGGGTCGGACGGGTGGGTGTATCGGCGGGTGTTTTTGTCTTCGTAGTCATCCCTCGCTCCAGTTCCAGTAAAACGCGCATCGCACGTTGGGGCATTGTTCCATGTTTCGCGACCCCACGCCCGACATGGATATGCGTGTGATCGGGGCGCCGCTTTGAAGCGCTACTTCGGCCACTCGTCCTTCGCATCGTTGAACAGCTCCGCGACGACGCCGCGCAGCCAGCTCGCGCGCGGATCGTTGTGGAACTTGCGATGCCAGTGCTGGCGCAAGTCGAAACGGGGCAACGGCAAAGGCGGTTCGACCAGCGTGATCGACGCGTGTTCCGATACGTAGGCGAAGCCGATCGCATGCGGCACCGTCGCGACGAGATCGCTGCGCGCGAGGATGAACGGCAGGCTCATGAAGTGCGGCGTCTCCAGCACGGCGCGGCGGCGAATGCGCTTTTTCTCCAGATATCGTTCGAGCACTTCCTGGCTGCGTCCTTCGGCGCGCACGACAGCATGCCCGAGGCCGACGAACTGCTCGAGCGTGAGCGGCGCGCCTGCGAGCGGATGATCGCTGCGCAGCAGGCAGATGAAGCGGTGCGTGAAGAGGCGCTGCTGGAAGAAGTTGTTGCCGGACAGATCGGGAAAGTAGCCGACGGCCAGATCGATGTCGCCCGACTCCAGACCGCGTTCGACCAGCGCGGGCGGCAGCGACACCGAGCGCAGGTTCGCATGCGGCGCGCGCTCGGCGAAAAGCTGCAGCAGACGCGGCAGAAACACGATCTCGCCGACATCGGACAGCGCGAGCGAGAAGGTATGCGTCGACGTCGCGGGATCGAAGTCCTGCGTTTCGAGCATGCCTTTTTCGATGCGCGCGAGCGCCTCGCGTGCGGCGGGTATCAGCGCGAGCGCGCGCGGCGTCGGCTCCATGCCGCGCGACGTGCGCACGAACAACGGATCGTTGAAGTACTCGCGCAGCCGGCCGAGCGCGGTGCTCACGCGCGGCTGGCTCACGCCGAGACGCTCGGCGGCGCGGCTCACGTTGCGCATGTCTTCGAGCGCGACGAGGTAGGGGATCAGGTTGAGATCGAGTTCGGCCATGCTGGGACGCGGACTTTGCAATGGCCCGCATATTATCGATAAACCGTATACAACCTAGCCTGGCAATCGCGCTATCGCATATCAGGGAAAGCGCCGACGGCGACCCGGCGCGTTCCGATGCGGCCTCCCAGATGCTGGCGGAGAATGATGCGGGACTTGCGTTCGATGATGGACATGGGGCATCGGAACCCAGGCCCACGCAACGCCCGCCAGGGCAAACCACGAATCCGTTGCCTTGACAAGAGACGCGCGTGCAAACCATAATGCGCCGGTACGTTCGCTAAACGAAACTGTGTTCGTAGTATGAACTTTTCGGGCATTCAATGCGCGGCAGAAGCGCAAGGCGAACCAAACACATGCGGCCTGCAGCAGGTCTGCATGCCGTCAGCAGCGCCATGAAGGACGAAAGCGGACGTGGAGACCGTCCGGCGCGCAATTCCGTCGAGCGGTCGGCGGGTCGCGTGACGCGCGGAACGACGCGTTCCAGAGGAAATTCGACATGATCAACAAGATTTTCGAGTCACTCCAGTCGGCGGTCGCCGACGTGCATGACGGCGCGACCGTCATGATCGGCGGCTTCGGGACGGCGGGCATGCCTTCCGAACTGATCGACGCGCTCATCGAACAGGGCGCGAAAGAACTCACGATCGTCAACAACAACGCCGGCAACGGCGACACGGGTCTCGCGGCGCTGCTCAAGGCGAAGCGCGTGCGCAAGATCATCTGCTCGTTCCCACGTCAGACCGACTCGTATGTGTTCGACGCACTCTATCGCGCCCGCGAAATCGAGCTGGAACTCGTGCCGCAAGGCAATCTGGCCGAGCGCATCCGCGCGGCGGGCGCGGGCATCGGCGGCTTCTTCACGCCGACGGGCTACGGCACGAAGCTCGCCGAAGGCAAGGAAACGCGCGTGATCGACGGCAAGCATTACGTGCTGGAATCGCCGCTGCACGCGGATTTCGCGCTCATCAAGGCATATAAGGGCGACCGCTGGGGCAACCTCGTCTATCGCAAGACCGCGCGCAACTTCGGGCCGATCATGGCGAGCGCCGCAAAGACGGCGATCGTGCAGGTGTCGGAAGTGGTGCCGCTCGGCGCGCTCGATCCCGAAGTGATCGTGACGCCGGGCATCTTCGTGCAGCGCGTCGTCGAAGTGCCGCAAGCGGCGCATCAATCGCAGCGTCCAGAGCAAGCCGCCTGAAGGAAGGAGACCCGACATGAAACGACTGACCCGCGATGAAATGGCGAAGCGCGTCGCGCAGGACATTCCTGAAGGCGCTTATGTGAACCTCGGCATCGGCGTGCCGACGCTGGTGGCGAACCACCTCGACGCGAACAAGGAAATCTTCCTGCACAGCGAAAACGGCCTGCTCGGCATGGGCCCGGCGCCCGCGAAAGGCGAGGAAGACGACGAACTGATCAACGCCGGCAAGCAGCACGTCACGCTGCTGACGGGCGGCGCGTTCTTCCATCACGCCGATTCGTTCGCGATGATGCGCGGCGGCCATCTCGACTACTGCGTGCTCGGCGCGTTCCAGGTGTCGGCGAAAGGCGACCTCGCGAACTGGCACACAGGCGCGCCCGACGCGATTCCCGCCGTGGGCGGCGCGATGGATCTGGCCATCGGCGCGAAGCAGGTGTTCGTGATGATGGAGCATCTGACGAAGCAGGGCGAAAGCAAGATCGTCGCGGAGTGCTCGTATCCTGTGACGGGCGTCGGCTGCGTCGACCGCATCTATACAGACCTCGCGATGATCGACGTGACGAATGACGGCCTCGTGGTACGCGAGATCTTCTCCGATATCGACTTCGCGGAACTGGAAAAGCTGACGGGCGTCGCGCTGATCGACGGCACGCAGCAGGCTCGCGCGGCGTGAGGCTCGCGCAACGCCGGTCAACTGCATAAAGGAAAAACGCGGGAAAACGCGCGCAAGAGCGCGCGTGACCTGCGCGCGGCGTTCGGCGACAATGAAGCCGAACGCCACGCGCTTTCAGGCGCTGCATTCAGGCGCTGCATTCAGGCGCTGCATTCAGTCGCAATACCGACGCGCATTCATCCCGAAGCACCGACCATCATGCTAGAAGCCAGCGCCCGCCTGACCATCCTGATCTGCGGCACGCAGCCGATGAACGACATCTGGTCGCCGCGCGCGACGTTGCAACGGATGCTCGACGTCGAAGCCGCGCTCGCGCGTGCATCGGCTGCGCATGGCGTGATTCCGCAGTCGGCCGTCGCCGCGATCGAAGCGACGTGTCACGCGGACAAGCTCGACGCCGATGCGCTCGCACACGATGCCGCGCTCGGCGGCAACCTCGCGATTCCCCTCGTCAAGCAACTGACCGCGCGCGTGAAAGACGCCGATGCGGAAGCGTCGAAATTCGTCCATTGGGGCGCGACGAGCCAGGACATCATCGATACGGCGACCGTGTTGCAATTGCGCGATACGTTCGATCTGCTTGACGGCGCTTTATCGTCGACATGCGACGCAATCGCCGCGCTCGCGCAGCAGCATCGCGCGACGCCGATGATCGGCCGCACGTGGCTGCAACAGGCGCTGCCCATCACGCTCGGCCTGAAGTTCGCGCAATGGCTCGATGCGCTGCTGCGTCATCGCGAGCGGCTCGACGCGCTGCGCGAACGCGCGCTCGTGCTGCAATTCGGCGGCGCGGCGGGCACGCTTGCGAGCTTGCGCGACAAGGGCGGCGCGGTTGCCGTAGCGTTGGCGAAAGAGTTGAAACTGGATATGCCCGCTGTGCCGTGGCACACGCAGCGCGATCGCATCGCCGAAACGGCAGCGTTTTTCGGCATGCTGATCGGCACGCTCGGCAAGATCGCGCGCGACATCTCGCTGCAAATGCAGACGGAACTTGGCGAACTCGGCGAGCCGGTCGCGGCCGGCAAGGGCGGTTCATCGACGATGCCGCACAAGCGCAACCCCGTCGGCTGCGCGGCCGTGCTGACAGCGGCGACGCGCGCGCCCGGTCTCGTCGCGACGGTGTTCGCGGGCATGGTGCAGGAGCACGAACGCGCGCTCGGTGGCTGGCAGGCGGAGTGGGATGCACTGCCCGATCTCGCGCGCCTCGCGGGCGGCGCGCTCGCGAACATCGAGCAGATCGCGAAAGGGCTCGAAGTGAACGCCGAGCGGCTCGCGGAGAATCTTGACGTGACGCACGGCCTGATTCTCGGCGAAGCGGTGATGCTCGCGCTTGGCGACAAGATCGGCCGGCTCGATGCGCATCATCTCGTCGAGCAGGCGTCGAAGGAAGCGGTGAAGTCCGGCAAGACACTCTTCGATGTGCTGGCCGCCGATGCATCCGTCACGCGACACTTGCCCGTCGAGCAATTGCGACGTCTGCTCGATCCCGCTCATTACGTCGGCAGCGCGCACGCTTTCGTGGACGCCGTGCTGGCTCTTCATACCGCGCGCAAAGAACGCGTGACACAACATCAGGAGTAAAGGAATGCCCTACGCCGCAGTGAATGGCATCGAGCTTCATTATCGGATCGACGGTGACCGTCACGGCAGCGCGCCGTGGCTCGTGCTGTCGAACTCGCTCGGCAGCGATCTGTCGATGTGGACGCCGCAAGTCGCCGAGTTCTCGAAGCACTTCCGCGTGCTGCGCTACGACACGCGCGGCCACGGTCACTCGGAAGCGCCGAAGGGGCCGTACACGATCGAGCATCTGACGGGCGACGTGATCGGCTTGCTCGATACGTTGAAGATCGCGCGCGCGAATTTTTGCGGCGTGTCGATGGGCGGGCTGACGGGCATCGGCCTCGCGGCGCGTCACGCGGACCGCATCGATCACATCGTGCTAAGCAACACGGCTGCGCGTATCGGCTCGCCGGAAGTGTGGGTGCCGCGCGCGGCGCGCGCTCGCAGCGAAGGTATGCTCGCGCTGGCGGATGCCGTGCTGCCGCGCTGGTTCACGGCCGAATTCATCGCACGAGAGCCGATCGTTTTCGGCTTTATCCGCGATGTGTTCGTGCATACCGACAAGGAAGGCTACGCGTTGAACTGCGAAGCCATCAACGCGACCGACCTGCGTCCCGAAGTGCACGGCATCAAGGCGCCTGCGCTCGTGATCTCCGGCACGCACGATCTGGCCGCGACGCCCGCGCAAGGCCGCGAGCTGGCCGCGGGGATCGCGGGTGCGCGTTACGTCGAGCTGGACGCGTCGCACATTTCGAACGTCGAAGTGGCGGACACGTTCACGAAGACCGTGCTCGATTTCCTGAAGGGGCAGCGATGAACGACGAACAACGTTACGAAGCGGGCATGGGCGTGCGTCGCGCGGTGCTGGGCGATGCGCACGTCGACCGGTCGATTGCGAACCGCACGGAAGTGACGGAAGAGTTTCAGAACTTCATCACACGCTATGCGTGGGGCGAGATCTGGACGCGCGATGGCTTGCCGCGTCATACGCGCAGTCTGCTGACGATTGCGATGATGGTTGCGTTGAACCGCAGCGAGGAACTGGCGTTGCATCTGCGTGCCGCGCGGAATAATGGCGTGACGCGGGATCAGGTGAAGGAAGTGTTGTTGCAGACGGCTATTTATTGTGGGGTGCCGGCGGCGAATTCGGCGTTTCATCTTGCTGATAAGGTGTTTCGTGAGCAGGATGGGGAATCGGCCAAGGACTGATTGTTTGAATCTGCGGCGGACAAGGTAATTCAAAGAAAGGCCGTCGCGGATACTAATGCGCCTGCAACCCTCTCCCATTTCCTGTATATGATGCAGCCCATCGCAACTCAACGCCGACGGGCACGATGCTCCCCAACCTGCTGGTCCAACTCGTCAACGGACTCGCCGACGCCTCCGCGCTCTTTCTCGTCGCGGCGGGCCTCTCGCTGATCTTCGGCGTCACGCGCATCGTCAACTTCGCGCACGGCTCGTTCTACATGCTGGGCATCTACGTTGCGTACAGCTTTGCGAGCCGCTTCGGCGCAAGCGACGCAGGCTTCTGGCTGTCGATGCTTGCGGCCGCCCTCGCGACGGGCATATTGGGCGCGCTCGTCGAGCTGTTCGTGCTGAGGCGTATCTATCAGGCACCCGAGCTGTTCCATCTGCTCGCGACGTTCGCGCTCGTGCTGATCATTCGCGACGCCGCGCTCGCGATCTGGGGGCCGCAGGACCTGTTCGGCCCGCGTGCGCCGCATCTCGCGGGCGCTGTCGAGCTGCTTGGCCACCGGCTGCCCACGTATGACATCGCGCTGATCGTCATCGGGCCGCTCGTGCTTCTGCTGCTGTGGTACGCGTTGACGCATACGCGATGGGGCACGCTCGTGCGCGCTGCAACGCAGGATCGCGAAATGCTCGGCGCGCTCGGCATCGATCAGGCGTGGCTGTTCACGGGCGTGTTCTTCGTCGGGGCGTTTCTCGCGGGGCTCGGCGGCGCGTTGCAGGGGCCGCGCATGTCCGCGAATCTGTCGCTCGATCTCGAGACCATCGGCAACGCGTTCGTCGTCGTGGTGGTCGGTGGGATGGGCTCGATCCCCGGTGCGTTCATCGCGGCGCTGTTGATCGCTGAAATCAAGGCGCTGTGCATCGGCATCGGACATGTTTCGCTGTTAGGCGTCGATCTTTCGTTGAGCCGCTTCACGCTGGTCGCGGAGTTCGTCGTGATGGCCGTCGTGCTCGTCGTGCGACCTTGGGGTTTGCTCGGGCGCGCGACGTCCGCCGTGCGCGCGATGTCCGTTGCCGAAGCGCCGCTCAAGCCCGCAGGCAAGCATCTGAAGTGGCTGGCTATCTGCGTGCTTGCCGTGCTCGCGCTCGCGCCGCTCGCAGCTAACGCATTCCCGTACATGCCCGTGCTGCTCGTCGAAATCCTGATCGCCGTTCTGTTCGCCGCGAGTCTGCACTTCATCATGGGTCCGGGCGGCATGCATTCGTTCGGCCATGCCGCGTATTTCGGCCTGGGCGCCTATGGCGCCGCGCTCTTTCTGAAAGTGCTCGATCTGCCGATGGAAGCGGCGCTCGTTCTCGGTCCGTCGCTGGCCGTGCTCGGCGCACTCGTGTTCGGCTGGTTCTGCGTGCGGCTGTCGGGTGTGTATCTGGCGATGCTCACGCTCGCGTTCGCGCAGATCGTGTGGTCGGTCGTCTATCAATGGGATGACGTGACGGGCGGCAGCAACGGCATCCTCGGCTTGTGGCCATCGAACTGGCTGTCGTCGCCCGTCGCGTACTACTATCTGACGCTCGCGTGCGCCGCATTGGGCGTGTGGCTCTTGCGCCGCATGCTGTTTTCGCCGCTCGGCTACGCGATGCGCGCGTCGCGCGATTCTGCGTTGCGCGCCGAAGCGATCGGCATCGACACGAAGCGCGTGCAGTGGGCCGCATTCGTGATCGCGTCGCTGTTTTGCGGGCTCGCGGGCTCGCTTTACGCATTTTCGAAAGGCACGATTTCGCCGGAAGTGATCAGCGTGAGCCGTTCCGTCGATGGACTCGTGATGGTGCTGCTCGGCGGCATTCAGACGTTGACGGGGCCCGTTGCGGGCGCAGCGTTGTTCACGTGGCTGCAGGATGCCGTCGCGCGGCAGACGGACTACTGGCAGGCGCTGCTCGGCGCCGCGATCCTGCTGCTCGTGATCGCGTTTCCGCAAGGTATCGTGGGCTTTGTGCGCGAGCGCTTCGAACGCGACGATTCGAACGAAGCAGGGCATCGGCAAGCAACAGGAGGCGGACGATGAGTCTCCTGCGCGTATCGAATCTGTCGATGTCGTTCGGCGGCGTGAAGGCTGTCGATGATGTTTCGTTCGACGTTCAGCCCGGCGAACTGCTCGCGCTGATCGGACCGAACGGCGCGGGCAAATCGACGTGCTTCAACATCGTCAACGGACAACTGCGTCCCTCACATGGCTCCGTTGTGCTCGACGGCCATGAACTCGTCGGCATGAGGCCGCGCGATATCTGGCGGCGCGGCGTCGGCCGCACGTTTCAGGTCGCCGCGACCTTCAATTCGATGACCGTGCTCGAAAACGTGCAGATGGCGCTCGTGTCGCGCGAAAAGCGTCTATACGGTTTATGGAAGCCGGCCGCATCGTGCTTCGAAGACGAAGCAATGGCGCTGCTCGATCAGGTCGGCATGGCCGCGCATGCGCGGCGCGCGTGCAGCGTGCTCGCGTATGGCGACGTCAAGCGCGTCGATCTCGCCATTGCGCTTGCCAATCGTCCGAAGCTGCTGTTGATGGACGAACCGACCGCGGGCATGGCGCCGAAGGAACGCAACGATCTGATGGCGCTGACGAAGCGTCTCGTCGCTGAGCGCGGGATCGGCGTGCTGTTCACCGAACACAGCATGGACGTGGTGTTCTCGTACGCGGACCGCGTGATCGTGCTTGCGCGCGGCAGGCTGATCGCGCAAGGCGACGCGGACACGGTACGCAACGACGCGAACGTGCAGGCCGTGTACTTCGGCACGGGCAAGATGTTCCAGCCGCGCGCATCGCTGTCGCCCGACGGCGCGACGCAAACGGAGCCGCGCGCATGAACGCACCAATGCTGAAGGTCGAGAAACTGAACGCGTACTACGGGCGCGCGCATATCCTCTTCGACGTGGGTCTGGAAGTGGCGCGCGGCGAAGTCGTCGCGCTGATGGGCCGCAACGGCGCGGGCAAGTCGACGACGATGAAAGCCATCATGGGCCTCGTGCCGCGCCGTGAAGGCATCATTCAATTCAACGGCGCGGCTATCTCGGCGCTGGCATCGCACAAGATCGCGCGCATGGGGCTCGGCTACGTGCCGGAAGACCGCCGCGTGTTCTCGGATCTGACGGTGATGGAGAATCTCGACACGGGACGTCAGCCGCCACGCGAAGGCGCACCTACATGGACGCCCGACAAGCTCTTCAGGCTCTTTCCGAATCTCGGCGAAATGCCGAAGCGCCCCGGCGGCCAGATGAGCGGCGGCGAGCAGCAGATGCTGACGGTCTCGCGCACGCTGATGGGCAATCCGTGGCTGGTGCTGCTCGACGAGCCGTCCGAAGGCGTCGCGCCCGTGATCGTCGAACAGATGGCGAACATGATTCTCGAACTGAAGCGCGAAGGGTTATCGATCCTGCTATCGGAGCAGAACCTGCATTTCGCGGAACTGGTCAGCGATCGTGCTTATGTGCTGGAAAAAGGCCAGATACGCTTTGGCGGCACGATGCGCGAACTCGCGCAAAACGATGTCGTCCGGCGCGCGTATCTGAGCGTTTGATGGGTTGACGGCCTCGTATCGAGCGATGCGCGTTGAAAGCGCGTCCGCGAAACTCCGGTACGATGCACCGTCCGGCGGCCTGGGTTCGTCTCGTCTCGCCGTATCGCTCAACTGACAATAAACGGAGTTACGCATGACCTCGCGCGCAGCCTGGATCTCTCGCATGACCGCTTCACTGACTGTCTCGCTGACCCTGTCGCTGACGGCGACGGCTGCGTTTGCACAGCAGACGATCAAGATCGGCGAAATCAACAGCTACAAGGCGCAGCCCGCTTTTCTGATGCCGTACCGGAACGGCTGGAATCTCGCGCTCGATCAGGTGAACGCCGCGGGCGGAGTGCTCGGCAAGAAGCTCGAAGTGGTTTCGCGCGACGACAACGCCAATCCCGGCGACACGATCCGCGTCGCGCAGGAACTGATCGCGCGCGAGCAGGTGCCATTGCTGTTCGGCGGCTATCTGTCGAATACGGGTCTCGCGCTGACGGACTTCGCGAAACAGAAGCGCATTTTCTTCCTCGCCGCCGAGCCGCTGACCGACAAGATCGTTTGGGCCGATGGCAACAAATACACGTACCGTCTTCGTCCGTCGACCTACATGCAGGTCGCGATGCTCGTGCCCGAAGCGGCGAAGCTGAAAAAGAAGCGCTGGGCGCTCGTGTACCCGAACTATGAATACGGCCAGTCGGCCGTGGCGACGTTCAAGAAGCTGCTGAAGGCTGCGCAGCCCGACGTCGAGTTCGTCACCGAGCAGGCGACGCCGCTCGGCAATCTCGACGCCGGCGCGACCGTGCAGGCGCTCGCCGATGCGAAGCCCGACGCGATCTTCAACGTGCTGTTCAGCGCGGACCTCGGCAAGTTCGTCCGTGAGGGCAATACGCGCGGGCTCTTCAAGGATCGCAGCGTCGTGTCGCTGCTGACGGGCGAACCCGATTATCTCGATCCGCTCGGCGCCGAAGCGCCCGCCGGCTGGATCGTGACGGGCTACCCGTGGTATTCGATCGATACGGCCGCGAACAAGAAGTTCGTCGCCGATTATCAGGCGAAGTATCACGACTATCCGCGTCTGGGCTCGGTGGTCGGCTACGCGGCACTGATGTCGATCGCGAACGGCATCAAAAAGGCCGGCTCTACCGATTCCGACAAGCTCGCAGCCGCGTTCAAGGGCTTGCATGTCGATACGCCGTTTGGGCCGATCACCTATCGGCCGCAGGACAACCAGTCGACGATGGGCGCGTTCGTCGGCGTGACCGCGTTGAAGGACGGCAAGGGCGTGATGACGTCGTATCGCTATATCGACGGCGCGAGCGTGCAGCCGTCGGATGCGGAAGTGAAGAAGCTGCGCCCCGCCGAATAACGCTGATTGGCGCCGGATGAATCCGAATGAAAGGCGCTGCAAAAGGCACTGCAGAAGGCACTGCAAAAGGCACTGCAGAAGGCGCTGAGGAAGGCGCTGAGGAAGGCGCACCACGAAGGCCGGCCATGCGCATTGCGCGGCTGGCCTTTTTCTTTACGCGCGGCGCAGGACGTCACGACCCGGTGTCACGACTCGGTGTCACTACGCGCGGTGTCACTCCTCCGCATCGTGCTCGGCCACGAAGTGCCGCAGATACGCGAGCACGGCCGCTTCCGCCGCGCGATGATCCGCACAGCTCTTCGACCCGGCGTTTTCTTCGTCGCCGAAGAGTGTCGACGGCGCGTCGTGCACATCCACTTCCTGCCCTTCGCGGAAGATGCGGATCTCGTGCACGTCCTCGACATACTCCGCGATCCAGTGGATGCCTTCGATGTGCGTGCCTGCCCTGACTGTCGGTGTATTCATGAGGCGTCTCCCGGCGGGCCGGGTCGTCGTGCCAGCCCTTCACGTGCCTTCACGTAAACCATAGACGCTCGGCGCGCATCGCGCAGCCTCTGTTGCGCAGAGAGTCAGCGTCTATTGCTCTGTTCCTGCTTCAACGCAGCCTGCAATTTGCGCATGCTTTCCCACGCAGATTCGCCGGAATAGCGGAAAACGCAGGGATTCGCCGCTTCGGACGGGTAAGGCACACACGTTGCTGGCATGAATAGGCCACCAGTCAAACGGGAGCACTGTCATGCCTGAAAAAGCAACCCTCAAGCGAGCCGCCGCCGACAAGCGCGCCGGCAAGTCGTCGAGCACTCAGGCCGGCGAGTTCGTGAAGGAAGAAGTCGAGCACGTGCGCGAAGGCAAACACGGCGTGAAATCGGCGAAACAGGCGGTCGCGATCGGCCTGTCGAAGGCACGTCGCGCGGGCGTTCCGCTGAAGCAGCCAAAGGCGGGGACGACGAGCGAAGCCACCCGCAAGAAGGCCGCCGCCGATACGGCAGCAGGCCAGAAGAAGTCGCCAGCGGCGAAGCGCACGGCGGCGAAGAAGGCTGTTGCCAAGACGACGGGCAAGAAGACGGCGGCACGCCGCCCGAGCAGCGAATCGACGGCCAAGCGCTCGCGCGTCTCCGAGTCCGTGCTGAAGCGCGAAAGCGGACGCGGTGCATCGAAGGAAGCGCTGTCGAAGCAGGCGAAGACGGCAGCGGCCAAGCGTCCGGCCGCAAGCCGCTCGGCCGCCGCGAAAAAGGCTGCCGCGACGAAGGGCGCAGCGGGCCGTTCAGCCGCCGCGAAGAAGGCCGCGCATACGCGGGCTGCGCGCGCGCATCACTAGCGTGTGTGTTGAAACGCCGCCGCGTTCGTCATGAAACTGACGAAGCGGCGGCGCGGCGCAAGGACTTACTGGATCGAAGCCAGCGCGTTGCGCACCGTCTGGAAGACCTGGTCGATCTGCGCTTCGTCGATGATCAGCGGCGGCGAGAACGCCAGAATGTCGCCCGTGAAGCGGATCAGCACGCCCGCCTCGAAGCACTTGACGAACGCCTCGTATGCGCGAGCGCCCGGCGCGCCGTCGCGCGGCTCCAGTTCGATGCCCGCGACCATCCCGAGATTGCGGATGTCCTTCACGTGCTTCGCATCGCGCAGCGCGTGGGCGGCGGCTTCGAACTTCGGCGCCAGCGACGCCGCGCGCTCGAACAGCCCGTCGCCGCGATACAGGTCGAGCGTTGCGACGCACGCGGCGGCCGCGAGCGGATGCGCCGAATACGTGTAGCCGTGGAACAGCTCGATCGCGCCTTGCGCGCCGCTGTTGACGATCGTGTCGTGCACCGTGCGGCTCGCCGCGACGGCGCCCATCGGCACGGCCGCGTTGTTGATCGCCTTGGCCATCGTCAGCAGGTCGGGCTTCACGCCGAAGTATTCGCTCGCCGTCGCCGCGCCCAGACGGCCAAAGCCGGTGATCACCTCGTCGAAGATCAGCAGGATGCCGTGCTTCGTGCAGATGTCGCGCAGCTTCTGCAGGTAGCCCTGCGGCGGAATCAGCACGCCCGTCGAGCCCGCGACGGGTTCGACGATCACGGCGGCGATCGTCGACGGATCGTGCAGCGTGACGATGCGCTCGAGTTCGTCGGCGAGATGCGCGCCCCACGCGGGCTGGCCCTTCGAGAACGCGTTGTGTTCGAGGTTGTGCGTGTGCGGCAGATGATCGACGGACGGCAGCAGCGCGCCCGAGAACGTCTTGCGGTTCGGCGCGATCCCGCCGACGGAAATGCCGCCGAAGCCCACGCCGTGATAGCCGCGCTCGCGGCCGATCAGGCGAGTGCGCTGCGCTTCGCCGCGCGCGCGGTGGTAGGCGAGCGCGATTTTCAGCGCGGTGTCCACCGACTCGGAGCCCGAGTTCGTGAAGAAGACGCGGTCGAGCCCTTCGGGCATCAGTTCCGCGACCTTCGACGCCGCTTCGAACGCGAGCGGATGGCCCATCTGGAACGTCGGCGCGAAATCGAGCGTGGCGGCCTGCTTCTGCACGGCGGCGACGATCTCGTCGCGGCCATGGCCCGCATTCACGCACCACAGGCCCGCGCATGCGTCGAGCACGTCGCGGCCATCGGTCGAGCGGTAGTACATCCCTTTCGCCGATTCCAGCAGGCGCGGCGCGGCCTTGAACTGACGGTTGGCGGTGAACGGCATCCAGAAGCTCGACAGGTCGTCGATGACGGGGCGCGAAGTCATGGGTTTCTCCTCGAATGGGTAGCGAAACTGTAGCGTCCGAGGTTAAATGACGGACATAAACAGTTGACTCACTGCGCTGCTAACTGTGCTGGCCGAATCGCATCGACTGTGCTGTTACCGGCCGCGCGTGATGATGTGACACGAGCCACGAGCCGCCGCCCTGTCTTGACGCTGAAAATGATCGAACTCGAACTGGACCGTGACCGCCGTTCCGCGCCGACGCTCGTCGAGCAGGTCGTGCAAGGCTTCGCGCATGCGATCGATACGCAGGCGCTGCGCGCGGGCGCACTGCTGCCGTCGGTGCGGCAGCTTGCGCAGTCGCACTCGCTGAGCACCTTCACGGTGACGGAGGCGTACAACCGGCTCGTGTCGATGGGGCTCGTGATCGCGCGGCGCGGCTCCGGTTATCGTGTCGCGCCGCACTCGCGGGCCGCGCATTCGAGCACCGTCGACTGGCAGCCGCCGAGCCTCACCGCGACGTGGCTGCTGTCCGACGTGTTCGCCGACCATTCCGTGCCGATCAAGGCGGGCGGCGGCTGGCTGCCGAACGAGTGGATCAACGAAACGGGCATGCAGCACGCGTTTCGCGCGATGAGCCGCGTGCCCGCCGCGCGTCTCGGCGACTACGGGCATCCGTATGGCTTCGCGCCGCTGCGCGCGAAGATCGCCGAGCAGATGGACCGGCGCGGCCTGCCCGTCGACGTGTCGAACGTGCTGCTCGCTCAAGGCGCGACGCAGGCGCTCGATCTGATCGTGCGGACGCTGCTGCGCGCGGGCGACGCCGTCGTGGTCGAAGATCCCGGCTACTGCAATCTGCTGCAGATCCTCAAGCTCGCGGGGCTTACCGTGATCGGCGTGCCGCGCACGCCGGCGGGCGTCGATACGGACGTGCTCGAAAAAATCGTCGAACAGCATCATCCGAAAGCGATCTTCGTCAACACGACCTTGCAGAACCCGACGGGCGCGGCGTATGGGATGGCGTCCGCATTCCGGCTGCTGCAGATCGCCGAGCGCAATCGCATGTGGGTGATCGAGGACGACGTGAGCCGCGAACTCTGCGCGCCTGGCGCGCCCGTTTTCGCGGCGATGGAAGGCTTGCGGCGCGTGCTGTACATCAGCGGCTTTTCGAAGACCGTGACGCCCGCGCTGCGCTGCGGCTATGTCGTCGCGGAGCGCGATGTGCTGCGTGAGCTGGCGCGCACGAAGATGGCGGTGGGGCTGACGTCGTCGGAGGCGATCGAGCGGATCGTCGACAAGGTGCTGCACGAAGGCCGTTACGCGCGCCACGTCGAGCAGGTCAACGACCGGCTGCGCGTCGCGCATGCGACGGTCGAAGAGCGGCTCGATGCGTTGGGCCTCGACGTGTTTCACCGGCCGCGCGCGGGGCTCTTTTTGTTCGCGCGCCTGCCCATCGAGCCCGAGCGCGCCGGCGAGATCGCGACGGCGGCTTTATCGGACGGAATCTGGCTCGCGCCCGGCTCTTACTTCCGTCCCGACGATGCGCCGAGCGCGTGGTTCCGCTTCAACGTCCCGCATTCCACGGACGACGCGTTGTGGCGCTTCATCGAACGGATCGGCCGCGACGTTGCGGTGTGAAAAGCATGCGAAGGTCTCGCGTCGTGATTTGACCAAAGACGCGCGCGGCGTCAGGGCCGCGCGAGCGCGTCGATCAGCTCGACGATGTGTTCCGCGCCAACGTTGTCTTCCAGCAGCCCGATAAAGACGCGGCTGTACAACTGGTCCTGCTGGACTTCGGGAAGATCCGTGCGGGCGTTTGCGATCGCTTCAGCCGCGCGGTGCGCGGAGCTGACGATTCGTTGTGCGAGTTTCTTTTCCATACCCTGCGCTATCGACAGCCAATTGAAAAGCTTGAGCCGATTTCGCCCAAATCGTGCGTTCGTGCTTCAGAGAACGAATACGCATGTGGCGCACGTTTAGCATCTTGCTGCCGCCATTGCCGATCCGTTCGCAAAGTCGCAGCGCACCCCGTCGCCCTGCTGATTCCGTATAACGGCAGCGCCGCACGGAAGTTGATCGGGATTTGCAAATTCTGACGATCGCACACGCGCGTACCGCGCCGGGCGTTGCATGGCGGGGTCTGCGTGCGCGGATCACGCGCCCGGAATCGAACGGGCGGCGAACGCGTAGCCGTTTTTGCCGCTGCGCTTGACTTCGTACATCGCGCCGTCGGCGGCCGCGACGAGCAGACGGTGATCGGCGACGCGATCCGGAAACGTCGCGATGCCGACGCTCGCGCGCACGAGGGCGAGGCCCATCTGCGCATCGGTATCGCCGACGCAGTTCATCAGGCGCGTGGCGATGCACGCAAGCTCGCTATCGCTGCCGAAGCCCGACACGAGCGCCGCGAATTCGTCGCCGCCGATTCGCGCGACAAAATCGCCCGGCCGCAGCGACTGGCGAAAGCGCTGCGCGACGGCAATCAGAAAAGCATCGCCGACGCCGTGGCCCAGCGTGTCGTTGACCTGCTTGAAGCCATCGAGATCGATGAACAGCACCGCGCACTTTCCGGGCGTGCGATCGGCCGCGAGCTGTTCGAGCCGCGCGAGCAATTGCTGGCGGTTCGGCAGGCCCGTCATCGCATCGTGTTGCGCCGCATGCCGGAACTGATGCGTCAGCCCCGCGAGACGCCGATGACGCCGCGCGAACACGACAAGCGCCGCGAGCAACGCGCCCGCCACCACGACCATCAGCACGGCAAGCACGCTGGCGACGCGCAGCGTGCGCGTGCGGACGTCGGCGCTGATGCTGTCGCGGCGCGCGCGCCAATAGTCCTCGGTGGCGGCGAGCGCGCGCTTCATGTCGTCGATGCTGTTCGCCGTATCAGTCGATTGCCACAGGCGGGGCGCGGGAATCGGACTGGAGGCGATCAGCGCGTCGAGTGCAGCGACGCTCGCGTGCAGTTCGTTCAGCGCCTGCTGATAGTCGGCCTCGTTCGCGGCGGGCGGCGCGCTTGCAGGCGCAATCCGTTTCAGCAGGGCTGCGGCGTTGCGCGCGTGCTCCGTGCGTTCGACGGCTTCGAGCACGAGCGCGGCGTATTGCTGCTGAAAGTGATCCGAGTAGAGCGCCCTGACCTGAATCGCGATAAAGACCAGCCCGATCACGAGGCACACCAGCGCGGCCATGCCGACCGCGATGGGCTGCGGACGCCAGCGCGGGCGAGGAGGATGGTACGGCGTGATGGTCTCCTCCACGCCGCCCGGTCAAGGATGGGAATACGGATCGAGGTGGTTGTTTCGCTCGCGGCCGCGATGGTAGGCGACCTTGCGGAACATCGCCGTCAGCCGGGAGACGAACGTTTGCTTGGGCTTCGCGCGTTGCGGCGCGTGGCGGTTCGCGACGGCCGCCTGCTTGCCACGGTCGGCGCGAGCAGCGGAACTGGGCACCGCGGCTTGTGCGGAACGCGCGGCCGGCTGCGAATCGTCGGCGGCGGCGGCGTCGGCGGGATCGGTGGCATCGGCAGTGTCGGCGGGATCGACTGCATCGTCGGAGGCTTGCGCCGAAGCCAGCGCGCGATTGGCCTCATTGGCCTGGCCGGCCTCGGCGTAGCGCGGCTGCGACGTCGGCGTTGCGGGGATCACGCGGCCCGTCACGGCGTTTGTCGGCAGCGCGGCGCGCGCGGGGACAGCCGATTCGGCGTCGGGTATGACGGCGACAGCCGACGGCGGCGGGCGCTTCGCCGCCTGCACGGCGTCGCTGTAAGTCTGCTGATCGCGGCTGAACCAGATCACATAGGCAGCCGTGCCCATTACGCCGACGGCGAGACCCATCGCGGAGATCAGGCAGATCTGCACCCAGTTGTAGTGCGGAGCTTGCGGGTCTTCGCTGTCATACGGAAAAAAGCTGGTGTCGTGCGGTTGCCGGGGGCCGCTCTCGCGGTCCGGCGAATCATTTGCGTCCATGTGCAACGCCTCCGACCTGCGCGGTCTGCGTTCGTCAATGGCGAATCCGGCGCTGCGTGCCGCGCACGAGCGCCGGGAAATTTGCCTTGCGGATATCCTGCGTCTGGGAGCAATTTGCGAGCCCGATGAACGCCGATGCTCATTGAATGGATCGGTTCGGATGGCGCGGCCCGCGCTCGTGACGTCAGGGGTGATAACGCGGCTATTCTACTGTCTGATCGCGAACACGGCAGTCGGGAAACGGGGACGTTTGAGGCGCGCGACAGTCAGGCAAAAAACGACACCAGGCTGGAAGAAATTGCACGGTGTCCGCGCGCGGCGAACACGGGCGAATGCGGCGGAGCGCAGCGCGCTACGCGAAAAAGCGCAGCACGATCGGATACAGCGAGGCCACCAGCAACAGCGCCATGGCGACGTTGAACGTGCGCAGATAAGCGGGCTTCGACAGCGCGCGTCGCATGGCCGTGCCGAACGCGGCCCACAACGAGATGCATGGCAAGCCGATCACGTAGAACAGCACGGCCATCAGCAGTGCGTTCGTGCCGAAGTCGGCGCTCAGGTGAATCGTGGTCGCGGCCGTCAGCACCATCATCCACGCTTTGGGATTGACCCACTGGAAGGCGATGGCTTCGTGAAAGCGCATCGGCCGGCGCTCGCCTTTCTTTACCTGCATCTGGCCCGAGGTCGCGATTTTCCACGCGAGATACAGCAGGTACGCGACGCTCAGCACTTCGAGCACCGTGTACAGCACCGCGAAGCGCCGGAACGCCTCGCCGAGACCGAAACCCACGGACAGCATCAGCAGCGCGACGCCCGCGCTGATGCCGAGTATGTGCGGCAGCGTGCGGCGGAAACCGAAGTTGACGCCCGAGGCGAGAAGCATCGTGTTGTTCGGCCCGGGCGTGATGGTCGTGACGAGCGCGAACAGGATGCCGGCGGGCAGGGCGCTCAAGGTTTCGAAGGACATCGGACGGCTCCGCGAGAATGTCGGTTTGCGACAGTGTAGCGACGGAAGCCGGTACAGTACCTGTACAGATTGATGGATGATTTCCGGTACGGAAAGGCGGAGATCGAAATGATCGCCCAAGCCCGTGCAAGAAGGTCTGGCCGTGCCCCTTTCCAATCGCCTGCAACCGTGCGCCCACGCACACATCCTGTCGATCCAAACGCGCATGCTAGCCAACACCCGGCGCCGCTGCGCCCGAAGCGTTCCCACGCGACGCGCGTGCGGCTGTCTCTCGTGAGGCATCGATGAAGCACACGGATTCGGATTCGCAGTACGAGATCGTCACCGACGAAAACGCGTTGCGTGCGCTGCAAGCCGAATGGGACGAATTGTGGGCCCGCGCGAGAGGCTTGCACAATCAGTCGTTCGACTTTTGCTGGATTGCCTGGGAGCAGATCGCAAAGCCAAACGGCAGGTCGTTGCGCTGCATCGTGCGGCGCGACGCCGGCAGGCTCGTCATGGTCTGGCCGCTTGTCACGTATCGCCGCTGGCTCTTATGGACCTATCTGATTCCGCTCAGCCCCGAATCGGCGGGCTACTCGCGCGTGCTCGTCGAAGACGGCGCACACACGGCAGCGTGGGTCGAAGGCGCATGGCGTGTCGCGCGCACGCGCTGCGGTGCCGATTTCATCCACATGCCCTATGTTCCCGAAGACACGGCGCTTTGCGGGCTCATCGCGAATGCGCATCGTCCCGTGATCCGCGAGCGCGTCGACGCGTACACCGCGCAGCTCGGCACGGAAAGCCGCCGCTATGACTGGCTGGGCTTTTGCGATTCGCTCGGCACGCTGCACAAAAAGAAGCCGGGCAAGGCGGAGCAGCGCATGTCGAAGGCGGGCAAAGTCGATGTGCTGCTCGTCCATTCGTTCGATACGGTGCGAATCGCCGAGTCCGTCGATGCGATGCTCGACTGGAAGCGTCACTGGGGTTCGCGCGTGAACAAGCGCGGCCATTGGCTCGACTCGGCGCATTACCGCAACTTTCTGGTAGCCTGGTTGACCTCGGACGCAACGGAAACCGTAACGCGAACGCTAAGCGCAGCGCGACTCCTCGTCGTCACGCTCGACGACCGACCCGTCGCCGCCAATATCTTCTGCACGGATACGCGCGGCGTGTCGGGCATCATCTCCGGCTTCGATCCCGACTGCTCGAAGTGGTCGCCGGGACTGATCGGGGTCGAGCATGTCGCCAGATGGGCATTCGAGCGGCAACTGGACTTCGACTTCGGCACAGGCTCCGAGCACTTTAAGGCATTCTGGTCGCGCGGCAACCGGACGTATTGCTGGACGGTGCAGAGCGTCAATTCGTGGTGGGGGCGCGTGGCGCTCGACGTCCGCCGTTTTCCGCGCGCGCTCCTCGCGACTGTCCGCGCGCTCGCGCGCCGCAACGCCGAGCAGCCACGCGCTGACGATGCCCCGGCTTCCTATCTCGCGACGCTCAGCCAATACGCGCAGACAGACGACCCCATGCGCTGACCGCACGTGCAGCGGCCGTCGCCGCTCACCGCGTCGCTAATACGCAATCGTCACTCGTTGCGCGCGAGATGCGTCCTGAACGTATCGATCAGCGCGCGCACTTTCGGCGGCGTGTGCTGCGTCGGCGGAAAGACGGCCTGAATGCCGGCGGGCTCCGTCGACCACTCCGGCAACAGGCGCACGAGCCGTCCCGCGGCGACATCGGCGGCAATCGAAAAATCCGTCAGCAGGCCGATGCCGCCGCCCGCGAGCGTCGCGGCTCGCGCGGCCTCGGCCGTATTGACGAGAAACGCGTTCTCGCAGCGCACGCTTTGCGCGCTGCCATCCGTATGGCGCAAATCGAGCGTCTGCGGATGCGGCAACACGGTCAGCGCGACGAACTCCAGCGCGGGCAACTCGGCGGGCGTGCGCGGCTCGCCGCATGTTTCGATGAACTGCGGGCTCGCCACGACCCACTTCTCGAAGCTGCCCAGCCTCACCGCGCGATAGTTGGAGTCGGCGAGCCGTCCGAGACGAATCGCGACGTCGATGCCATCCGCAATCAGATCGACGAAGTGATCGCTGCACAGCAGTTCGATATCGAGTTGCGGATGCGCGCGGCGCAGTTCGACGAGCACGGGCGCGACGGCAAGCGTGCCGTAGTCGATCGGCGAACTGACGCGCAGCGTGCCGCGCACGGGCGCTTCTTCGCCGCCGATTTCGGCGAGCGCTTCCTCAGCGGTGCGCAGGATTTTGACGCTCGCGTCGTAGAACGCACGGCCCGCCTCGGTGACGCCGAGCCGCCGCGTCGTGCGCGCGAGCAGGCTCGCGCCGACTTCCGCTTCGAGCCGCTGCATGTGCGTGCTGACCATCGTCTTCGCGAGCCCGAGGCGCGCGGCGGCTGCCGTCAGCGAGCCCGCCTCGACGACGGCGACGAAGACGGCCAGCCGGTTCAGGTTGACGTCGCGCACGTCGGCCATGATCGATTGTCCACTTTCGAAGGATTATGTTTTCGAGCTTATCAGCCTTCTGCTCGCGGGCAACGCACGCTAACCTGATGCTGTCGTTTCACCGCGCATTCATTGTCCATTCACTGTCCATCGCGACCGAACCCCGGAGCCTTCGATGCACGCTGCCAAGCCCGCCAAGCCCGCCAAGCCCGCCAAGCCCGCCAAGCCCGCCAAGCCGATCCGTCTTTACACGACCCCGCTATCGGGTCACGGCCATCGTGTGAAGCTGTTCCTGACTCTGCTCGATCTGCCGTTCGAAGTGATCGAACTCGACATGCGCGCGGGCGACAATCGCAAGCCCGAGTATCTGGCGCTCAACCCGTTCGGCCAGGTGCCGACCATCGAGGACGGCGACGTGACGCTGTTCGATTCGAACGCGATCCTCGTGTATCTGGCGAAGCGCTACGGCGACGCATCGTGGTTGCCCGACGATCCGCTCGGAGCGGCTGCCGTGCAGCGCTGGCTGTCGCTGGCGGCGGGACAGATTGCGTATGGTCCGTGCGCGGCGCGGCTTGTGACCGTGTTCGGCGCGCCGCTCGATCACGAAACGGCGAAGCGCATTGCGGCGAGGCTGTTCGACGTGATTGACCGCGAGCTCGCGACGAAGCCGTTCGCCGCCGGCGAGCACGTGACGATCGCCGATATCGCTGCGCACACGTACATCGCGCATGCGCCGGAAGGCGGCGTGTCGCTCGAACCGTATCCGCACATCCGTGCGTGGCTGCGCCGCGTCGAGGCGCTGCCGCGTTTCGTCGCGATGCCGGTCACGAAGGCGGGCTTGCTTGCCGCGTGATGTTTCCACGGCCTGTCTGATTCACATCGCCGTTACGCGCCGTACGTATTGCATCGCGGGAGCCGCATCATGTCCGATTTCATTCCTCTGAACGGTTGGGGCATCGAAGCGTCGCCGTTTCATGCCGACGAACTGGCCGCGCAGCGGCTCGCAGGCGTGGACAGCCAGGCGAATTCGTTGGGCCGTCGCGGCATTCGCCGCTACATGCCGGATCAGCATCGCGAGTTTTACGCGCAGCAGCCGTTCATGATTTTCGGCGGCGTCGATGCGAGCGGGCAGCCATGGGCGACTGTGCGCGTCGGCGAGCCGGGCTTCGTGTCGTCGCCGGATGCACGCACGCTGCGCATCGACGGTGGCGCATTGCCCGGCGATCCGCTCGACGGACACTGGCAGACAGGCGCGCTGATCGGCGGGCTCGGCATTCAGCCGCATACGCGGCGGCGCAACCGGGTCAACGGCGTCGTCACGGCTGTCGATGGCGGCACCGTCACGCTCGAAGTGAGCCAGAGCTTCGGCAATTGCGCGAAATACATCCAGGGCCGCAAGCCGACGTTCATCGAACGCGCTGCGAATGCGGCACACGCGCCGCAAGAGATCGCGACGCAACTGAACGACGCGGACCGCGCGTTGCTCTCGCGCGCCGACACGTTCTACATCGCGAGCGCGAACACGGCCGACGATGCGGGTTTTGCGCGCGGCGTCGACGTCTCGCATCGCGGCGGCGCGCCGGGCTTCGTTCGCATCGACGATGCGTCTACGCTGACCACGCCCGATTTCAGCGGCAACAAGTTCTTCAACACGATTGGCAATCTGCTACACGATCCGCGTGCGGGGCTGCTCTTCATCGACTTCGCGACGGGCGATCTGCTGTATCTCGCCGTGCTCGCCGAAATCATTTGGCAAGGTCCCCAACTGACAGCGTTCGAAGGCGCCGAGCGGCTCGTGCGCTTTCATGTGCAAGAGGTGCGTCGCAGCGAGCGCGTGCTGCCGTTTCGCTGGTCCGAGGTCGAATACGCGCCGCAATTCGCCGCGGCGCTCAATACTGACAGCAAGCAGAGCAAGGAGGCCGCGTCGCCGTGGCACAAGCTGAAGATTGCGGCCGTCGTCGAAGAAACGCCGTCGATTCGCTCGTTCTATTTCGAATCGACGGACGGCGCACCGTTGGCCGCGTATCGGCCGGGACAGTACTTGCCGATTCGCGTTCCCGCCGATGGTCACGACGCGCCGTTGACGCGCACCTACACGCTCTCCGATGCGCACGATCCGCGTCGTTACCGGATCAGCGTGAAGCGCGAGGGCGTGGCGTCGAACTGGCTGCACGATCATCTCGCGGCGGGCATGGAGATCGAAGCGATGGCGCCGCGCGGCGCGTTCGTCTACGATGCGGCCAGCCCGCGCCCGGCCGTGTTCATTTCCGCCGGCATCGGCATCACGCCGATGATCGCGATGCTGCATCACGACCTGCAAACGCGCACCGGCGACGCAGCGCATGCGAAGCCCGTGTTCTTCTTTCATGGCGCGAGAAGCGATCGCGAGCGTCCGTTCAGTGCGCATCTGAAAGAGATCGCCGCGCGAAATCCGTTCGTGTCGATGCATCTGTTCAATAGCGCCGGGAGCGCGTCTGCCGATGGCGTGACGCGAGGCCGTGTGAGCATTGCCGAACTGAAACGCACGCTGCCTTTCGATGACTACGATTTCTATCTTTGCGGCCCCGAGCAGTTCATGCGCGAACTGTACGAAGGGCTGCGCGCATTGAATGTCGCCGACGAGCGCATTCGCTTCGAAGCGTTCGGACCCGCGAGCGTGAAGCGCACACCTGCTGGCGCTCGAACGGCGGAGCATGCGGCGGCAACGGAAGATGAAAAGGGCGGCGCGCCGGTGACGTTCGCGCGCTCGCGACGCACGATCCAATGGCGGCCGAAGCACGGCAGCCTGCTCGAATTCGCGGAAAAGAACGGCATCGAAGCGCAGTCGAGTTGCCGCTCGGGCATGTGCGGCACGTGCTCGACGAAGGTGTTGTCGGGCGAGTTCGCTTATGACAGCGCCGTGGAAGCCGAAGTCGAGGACGGCTGCGCGTTGATCTGCATGGCGCATCCCGTCGCCGAAGGGGAGAGCGCGAGCCTGACGCTCGATCTCTGAATCGTTCGCTTATGTGTTATTTGCCCGCGCCTGTTGAAGGCACGCACGTGATCATCAACGAACTGCCGTTGCCTGCTCCGGCGCTCAGCATCGCGCGATGAAACTCGCGATGGTCGCACGACCATTCGGCGATGAAGTCAGCGGCGCATGACGGATGCGGCTTGACGTCGAGCTTCGCGTTCACGATGTAGCGGCAGGTCGCATGTGAATTGCAACGGCTTGCCAGGTCACGTGTGGCGTTGCCGGGCGCTGCGCCGCAATTCGCGCCGTAGGTGCCCGATTCGATGCGTATCTGTTGCTGCGCGTGCACGCTCACGCTGGCGAGCGCACCGGCGATGATGACGCACATGAACAAGCCACTTCCTCGCGCCATGATCTTTGTCCTGTCGACCCGAGTTAGCGCTTCAGCGCTTACTCGGGTCCCAAGCACAGCAGTCGACCCGAGTTAGCGCTTCAGCGCTTACTCGGGTCCCACGCAGAGCGGTCGACCCGGCGTTAGCGCTTCAGCGCTTACTCGGGTCCCGAGCACAGCAGTCGCTACAAATCCCGCAACCGCTCCAGCACCGTTGCAACGATGCGATCGCAATGCGCGCCGCCGAATTCGAAGATTTCCGGACCGATCTTCTCGACTTCCTCGGCGAGCGATTCACGCAATAACACTTTAGCCCTGAAATGACGGCTTCGCACGGTGGCTTCGGGAATGTCGAGGCACTGCGCCGTTTCTTCGACGCTCATCTCTTCAACGGATCTCAGCATGAACACGGTGCGAAAACTGGCAGGCAATGCGTCGAGTTTGCGTTCCAGTAGCGCGCGCATTTCAGCGCGAGCGGCCGCATGATCGGGGGCGCTGTCGTGATGGGCGTTCATTGTGTGCATGTCGGTGGACATCTGCTCGTCGTCGGGACAATCGTGCAGCATCGGAAGCAGGTTCTGGCGGCGCGCATCGCGGCGCATTCTCGCGAAGCATTCGTTCAGCACGAGACGCGACAGCCACGTGAAGAGTTGCGCATCGCCGCGAAACTGCGCGATCGCGCGGTACGCGTTCAGGTACGCGTCCTGCAATGCGTCTTCCGCTTCGGCATCGTTGCGCAGCGTCGCGCGCGCGAGCCGATACAGACGCCGGTTATAACGGCGCATCAGCAGCTCGAACGCCGTGCGCTCGCCCGCTACGATGCGGCGCACGATATCCGCGTCGTCATCGGATAGCGCGTTGTTCTGTGATTTCGTCTGCGGTTTCGTCCGGATATCGGCGATCGTGCCGTCCATCGTGTCGTTCCTCACGTATTCACATGCTGTCATGGCGCCGGCTCGACGATCAGCGTGCCATGCATCGTCGGATGAAAGATGCAGCGGTACGCATAGCGGCCAGGCTTCTCTATCTTGTAGCGCCATGACGCATCGGGCGCAATGCTCTGCGAATCGAAGCCCTTCGCGTCGGTGCTCGCCGTGTGCGCGACGAGATCCTTGTTGACCCACACGACTTCGTCGCCGCGATGCACGGTCAGTGTCGGCGGATTGAAGCGCATCTGCTCGATCGTCACGACATAGGTGCCCGCCAGCGTAGGCGTTGCGGCGGCAAACAACGCCAGCGCGCACGCGCAGCGCCCGGCATCGCGCACGCGGCTCATTGCGCCTGCGGCAGCGACGACTGCACCATCTTCGCGTGCTCCAGATGCGCGACGAACGCGGGCCTGACCTTCACCAGCAGCGCTTTCAGCTCGGCGTTTTGCGCGCTCGGAATCAGCGTCTTGTCGAGCGCGTCGATCACGTTCTGGTGATAGGTCACTTCGTGATCGATATACGCGCGGTCGAACTTCGCGCCTTGCAGCGGCTTCAGGTTTGCGATGTTCGTTTCGCTTCCCTGTTTGAGGCTGTCGCTGGTGGAATTCGCTTCGGGCTTGACGCCGAGCTTCTGCACGAGATCGGCAGCGGCCTTGTTGACGCCCGTGTGGTCGTTGACCATCTGCTGCGCAAATGCCTTGATGTCTTTCGAATGTGTCTTCGATTCCGCGAGCTTGCCGGCGTCGATATCGGCCTGGTTCGCGGCGACGACGATCGCGGCGATCTGCGGATCGGTCGGGCCCGAGCCCTGAGCCCAGGCACAAGCGCTTGCGAGCGCAAGCGCGGAGAGTAACCAGCGTGTCGATTTCATCTGAGGCCTCCTCGATAAGGTGAGCCGTCTGCCCATCGTGACGAAAGGCAGGCGTTTGAATGCGATTCGAGGAGTTAGATGTCACGTGCCGGAAGGCTGTTCCGGGCACGCGAATCGTGTGTGATGTGTGGCGCGACGTGTGGCGTGACCTTGCCGCGCGACGGGCCGTGAAATGTCGGCGGCAGAGGGGGGCGCGTCAGCTGTGTGTATGCGTCGGCGTTTTGCGCACGGGCGGGAACTGCTTCTTGCCGGACGAGAACGTCAGACGCCGAAAACGCTCGCGCTTGTGCTCTTCCTCGAAGTGCGCGAACGAAGTCTTCACGAGATCGCTGCGCGACACGACGCCGAGCAGATGCATCGAATCGCGATCGGCAACGACGGGCAGCCGTTCGAGATCGTGCACGGCAAGACGCGTCGCGATGAGGCGGCAGGTTTCATCGGGCAGCGCGACGACAAGCGACTGATCTTGCAGCACGTCGGCAAGCGGCGTATCGAGCGTGTGACGCGTCGTGCCTTCGCGCACCGCATCGAGCGACGCGCGATCGACGACGCCGAGCACGATGCCGTTGCCGCGCACGACGGGATACGCGCGGCGCTTCTGCGTCGCGCCGAAGTACTGCGTAAGCGCGTCGCGCACAGTGAGCGCGCCGTCGATCGCGTCGACCTTCTGCGTCATCACTTCATCGACGTAATGCCGTTCGAGCGGATCGACGCCGTACTCGCGATAGATGTGATAACCGCGACGCGCGATCTTTTCCGTCATGATCGAGCGCTTCATCACGACGGTTGCGAAGCCATGCGCGACCAGCGTCGCGGCAAGCAGCGGCAGCAGCGCATTGGCGTCGTGCGTGAGGCCGAACGCGAACACGATAGCCGTGAGCGGCGCGCCCAGCGTCGCGCCGAGCGTCGCGGCCATGCAGACGAGCGGCCACAGCGCGGGCTCGTTGCCCGGCAGCATGTGGCCGAGCACGGTGCCGAGGCCCGCGCCCAGCATCAGCAGCGGCGCGAGCACGCCGCCCGACGTACCCGAGCCGAGCGCGACGACCCAGATCACCGCTTTCACGACGAGAATCGCAATCGCGACCTGGAGGACGATGTGCTGATGCAGCAGATCGCCGATCACGTCATAGCCGACGCCGAGCGCGCGCGGCTCGATGAAGCCGCCGATGCCGACGACGAGGCCGCCGATCGCGGGCCACCACATCCAGTGCACGGGCAGCTTGTGAAACAGGTCTTCCGTCTTGTAGAGCGCCGCCGACAGGCCGGACGCGAGTGCGCCCGACAGCAGTCCCGCGATCACGCACGAGACGAGCGAAATGACCGTCGGCGCAGCCGTTTCGAGCGGAAACAGCGGACCCGTGCCGAAGAAGATCGCACGCGCGAAGCCCGCGACCGCGCAGGCCAGCGCGACGGGCAGGAAGCTGCGCGGCCGCCATTCGAAGAGCAGCAGTTCGACGGCCAGCAGCACGGCGGCAACGGGCGTGCCGAACACGGCCGTCATGCCCGCCGCGGCGCCCGCGACGAGCAGCGTCTTGCGTTCCGCCGAGGTCAGCCGCACGCACTGCGCGATCAGGGAGCCGAGCGCGCCGCCCGTCATGATGATCGGGCCTTCCGCGCCGAACGGGCCGCCGCTGCCGATCACGATGCCCGACGACAGCGGCTTCAGTACCGCGACCTTCGGCGACATGCGGCTCTTGCCGAACAGAATCGCTTCGATGGCTTCGGGAATGCCGTGTCCACGAATCTTTTCGGAACCGAAGCGCGCCATCATGCCGACGATCAGTCCGCCGATAACGGGAATCGCGATCACCCACACGCCGAGCGTATTCGTCGCTGGCGAGCGGTCGGCGAACGAAAAGCTGCCGAAGAAAAAGAGGTTCGTGAACAGATGAATCAGGCTCAGCAGCACGAAGGCCGCAAGCGTGCTGAGAAAGCCGATGCCTGCCGCCAGCGCGGAAATGCCGGGTAATCGCGCGTTGCTGGAAAAGTCCCGCTTGTGAGAGTTGTCGCTCATGTGTCTACTGCTGCGTTCAGCTGGATTAAAGGTCGGTTTTCAAAGGTCGATTTGCGGAATGGTGAACGCGCCCTTGAGCGAGCGCAGTTCCGCGCGATGCAGTTCGGCAAGGCGCGCGAGCACCCTTTCCCCCGCTTTCAGCAGATGCACTTCCACCTGGCGCCGGTCGGTCTCGCTGATCTTGCGCTTGACGAGTTCGAGCGCTTCGCAGCGCGAGACCAGCGCGACGACGCCGTGATGCTGCGCCTGCAGCCGTTCCGCCAGCTCGCCGATGGTCGCCCATTCGCGATCGGGATAGCCCTTGATATGCAGCAGCAACAGATATTGCAGCGGCGTAATGCCTTCGCCCTGCGCGGCCTGTTCGGAAAAGCGCTCGAAGCGCCGCATCTGATAGCGAAACTCCGATAGCTGTTCGTAGTCCGCTTTATTCAATGTGCGTGTGAGTACTTTCATCTTGCTCGCGCCGAAGGGGAAACAAAAAATCTATCACAAAATGATATACCCGGCGATGCCTGCGCATCGCCGGACCAAAAGATGTATTGCTGCTGCGTTAAAAGCGCTGCGTGAACTGCATCAGGCGGCGGGGCGCTGTTGCACCTCGGCCTGCATCTGGGTCTGCCGGTAGAGACCCGCGATCAGATCGGATTGGGTAATGATGCCGACCAGCCTGTCATGCGTATCAATGACGGGAATGTGGTGATGATCGTCGTCGGCGAAGAGCGGCACCAGTTCGACGATAGGCGTGCTGGTCGCGACCGTGCGCACATGCGTCGTCATCACGGTGCTCACGAGCCGCGCGCGCGTCGCGTCGCGCTTGAACAGGCGCGCCGCAATCGTGTCCATCAGGCGCAGATCGGCCGTCTTGCCCTTGCTTGCGAGATCTGCGCGCGTGACGATGCCGACTACGCGCTGGCGTTTGTCGATGACGGGCAGCGCCTTGATCGAATGGCGCTGCAACAGATCGGCGGCCGCGCGCAGCGTCGTGTCGGGCATGATGCTGACGACGGGTGTCGACATCACGTCGCGGCACGCCAGCTCGCTGAACGTGCGCGTGTAGGCCTGCAACTGCGTGTCGCGGAACAGCGTTTCGAGGTCGTCGGGATCGATGTCGAGCAGCTCGCCGCGCCGGTTCAGCACCGCTTCGAGATCGGCGCGCGTGATGTTGTTGCCCGACACGGGCGCCTGCGGAGCGGCGGGCGTCGCGCGCGGCGCCGCATGCGGATAACGGTGGCCCGTGACGGCGTGATAGACGAGCGCCGCGCCGAGCAGCGCCGCCGACTGGATCAGGATCGGCTCGAGCACGAAACGAAAGCCGAGCGCGTGAATGGCGGGGCCGCCGAGCACGGCCGTCAGCGCGACGGCGCCTGACGGCGGGTGCACGCAGCGCAGCGCGAACATCGCCGCGATCGCCAGGGCCACGGCCATTGCCGCTGCCGCGACGGGATCGGAGATGACGCTAGCGCACGCGACGCCCACCGTCGCCGACACGAGGTTTCCGCCGATGATCGACCACGGCTGTGCAAGCGGACTCGCGGGCACGCCGAACAACAGCACGGCGGACGCGCCCATCGGCGCGACCAGCATCGGAATGCTCGCGTTCGGGCCGAGCAGCAGATGCATGCTGCCGCCCGTGAAGGCGATGCCAATCAACGCGCCGAGCGCCGAGCGCATGCGCTCGGGCCATTTGACGTTCATCGCGGCCGGATAAAAACGCGCCAGCCAGCGGAAAAAAGGGGAACTGGTCAAGATGTTGTTCTGTTGGTCGTGGTTGGGAGCGAGGCAGGCGTACGTTAAGGGAAAACCCCTCAGAACGGAAACAACTTGTGGTCATGGATATATGCCAACGTGATATAAATCCGCGCCTTCGCCGTACAGCCGGGCCTCGGCGGGGCCCGCAAATGCAGGGAAAACCCGCATCGAGCGCTTGATTCGACTACATCATGACGTGATATGAATCGGGGGCGGAACGTACATGGACCGAACAGCGGACCGCGCCAGAACGGCGTTTTGCATCGCAGCACCGCGCACGCCCAGCGCACAGGCATCTGCCGCCAGATGGCGAAACGTGCCTTCGCTGGCACGTCGCTGCATTAACGGGCATGATCGAGCCGTGTGCGCACTCGATCCCGAGCGGCACATTTCCCACCGACGCGCCCCAAGGAGATCGAGCATGGAGCCCTTTGACGCCGCCAATCCGTTCGCCGAATTCAACAAGCTATTCGAGCAGTTCAAGCTGCCCGGATTCGACGTGCCCGCCGTGATGGAAGCGCGCCGCAAGGACGTCGAGGCGCTGATCGTCGCGAATCAGACGGCCGTGCAGGGCATGCAGTCGCTCGCACAAAAGCAGGCCGAAATGCTGCGCTCGACGCTGACGGAACTCCAGGAGGTCGTGCAGAAGCAGGCGGCGGCGGGCGGCATGCCGTCGGCGCAGACGGCGGAGCTTGTTCAGCAGACGCTGCACAAGGCGCTCGCCGACATGCAGCAGCTGACGCAAGCCGCGTATCGCACGCAGGCCGACTCGTACGCGGTGATCGCGAAACGGGTCGAAGAAAATGTAGAAGAGTTGAAGGCGCTGTTGCAGAAGAAGTGACGGCGAGTGCATCGCGTAGCGGCGGCGTAGGCGCAGCTACTTGCGCGCCGACGCCTGTGCGATCACGCGATGCGCGAAGCGCAGCTTGTCGACGACGGGCGGCGCGAGCGTGAACGGATAGCCGTCGGGCATGCCGAGGCTGCGGTTCAGGCTGTTCAGCGCGTCCGTCAAGGGAAACCAGCGTTTCATCAGATTATCGAAGCTCGCTTCCTCGACGGGCGTCTGGTCGGTGAGCCGTGGCTCGTTCGACGCGGGCGGCAACAGCGCGAGCCCGTATGCCGTCGACGTGTCGAGCACATCGACGATCAGCAGATAGTGCGCCCACGTTTCGGCCCAGTCTTCCCACGGGTGCATCGTCGCGTAGGCGCTGATGTAGCGGTTCTCCCATTCGTCGGGCGCGCCGTCGCGATAGTACGCGTCGAGCGCTTCGCCGTAGTCGGCCTGCTCGTCGCCGAACCGTTCGCGAAACGGTTTGAGCCAGTGCGTGCCCGCGATCAGCTTTTCGAAGTAGTAATGCCCCGACTCATGACGAAAGTGCCCGAGTAGCGTCCGATACGGTTCGCGCATGTCCGTGCGAATTTTTTCGCGGTGCGCGTCGTCGGCTTCGGCGACGTTCAATGTGATACGGCCGTTGTTGTGGCCCGTCATTACGGGTGCGTCTTCGTCGATGTTTTCGAGGAAATCGAATTCGAGTCCGTTCTCCGGGTCCGCCTCACGCGATTCGATCGCGAGGCCGAGCGCGGCGAGCGTGTAGAGCAGCCGACGCTTCGCCGTCTCCAGCCGATACCAGTAGAGCCGGTTGTTCGGCTCGGCGAGATTCGGGATCGTGCGCGTGAGGCGGCATGAGCGGCATAGCGTGTCGGGGGCGTCGGCGGGCAGCATCCAGTTGCAGACGTTTTCGGCCGCGTAGTTGTGGCACTGGCGATGCAGCGCGCCTTTCGCGTCGGGATGCAGGCTGCGCCACTCGCCATCGCCCGCGTCTTCGAATGCGCTGATTTCACCGAGTTCGGGCACATAGCCGAGCAGCGCGTCGCAGCGCTCGCACAGCACGTTCTCGAAGAACACGCGCTGGTCGCATCGATTGCAGTGAAACGCTTTCATCGCTTCAACCCTTGATGTGAACGTGATGACCGACGGCTCTGCAGCGCGCGACATGCGGCGGCGCGAGCATACGCGCAATGTTCATGCCCCTTCGCTATTCTTCGCTATGACGTCGTTGAAGCTGCGCACATTGCGTGCGCGTTCTCTTCGCTCATGCGCCGCTTTGGTGCGCGCGAACGGGCATGCAACGCAGTCGCGTCGTCTGTCGAAGCATGCAGCAACGATGTGACGACGCGTTCGATGCAAGCGCAGTATCGACATCACTTCGCGGGCATCACTTCGCGGCGGCGCTTCAGGCAGTCAACGGCATGAAGCTTGCTTTTTGCGGCTGCCCCTTCTCGCCAGGAGTCCGGAGTGTCCATACGTGTCGCGTTGAACCATGTCACGCACTACCGCTATGACCGGCTCGTCGGGCTGTCGCCGCAAGTCGTGCGGCTGCGCCCGGCGCCGCATTGCCGCACGCCGATCCTGTCGTACTCGATGCGCGTCGAGCCCGAAGAGCACTTCATCAACTGGCAGCAGGATGCGTTCGCGAACTATCAGGCGCGGCTCGTGTTTCTCGAGCGCACGCCGGAGTTCAAGATCACGGTCGATCTCATCGCGGAGATGGCCGTCTACAACCCGTTTGATTTCTTCCTCGAACCCGACGCCGAGCAATTCCCGTTCGAGTACGCGCCCGAGTTGGCCGCGGAACTTGCGCCGTACCTTGTCAAGCGCGAGATGACGCCGCGCTTTGCGGAGTTCGTCGCGAGCATCGATCGCTCGCCGCGCCGCACGAGTGACTTTCTCGTCGACCTGAACCAGCGGCTGCAACGCGAAATCCGCTATCTGATCCGGATGGAGCCCGGCGTGCAGACGCCCGAGGAAACGCTCGTCAACGCGTCGGGCTCGTGCCGCGATTCGGGCTGGCTGCTGGTGGAGACGCTGCGTCAACTGGGACTTGCCGCGCGTTTCGTGTCGGGCTATCTGCTGCAACTCGCGCCCGATGTGAAGTCACTCGATGGCCCGAGCGGCACCGAATACGACTTCACGGATCTGCACGCGTGGTGCGAAGTGTTCCTGCCGGGCGCGGGATGGATCGGGTTCGATCCGACGTCGGGGCTGCTTGCGGGCGAGGGCCACATTCCCGTCGCGTGCACGCCGGAGCCGGGCAGCGCCGCGCCGATCGCCGGCTCCGTCGACGACTCCGAAGTCGAGTTCGCGCACGCGATGTCGATCACGCGCGTGCTCGAAACGCCGCGCGTGACGAAGCCCTATACGGAGGCCGCGTGGGACGGTGTGCTGACGATGGGCGCGCACGTCGACAGCCGGCTCGACGCAATGGACGTGCGTCTGACGATGGGCGGCGAGCCGACGTTCGTCGCGGTGCGCGACCGCGATGCCGCCGAATGGAACACCGACGCGCTCGGCCCGACGAAGCGCGGCTACGCCGTCGCGCTGATGGACAAGCTGCGCGCGTACTACGGCGCGAACGGCTTTCTGCATATCGGCCAGGGCAAGTGGTATCCGGGCGAGCAGTTGCCGCGCTGGGCGCTGTCGCTGTACTGGCGCACGGACGGCGAGCCATGCTGGCACGATCCCTCGCTTTTCGCGGACGAGCGCAGCCCCGGCCGCTACACATCGGACGATGCGCGCCGTTTCATCACGCTGCTCGCCGACAAGCTCGGCGTCGACAGCGAGCACGTTCACGCGGGCCATGAGGACACGTGGTACTACCTGTGGCGCGAGCGGCGCTTGCCCGTCAACGTCGATCCGTTCGATTCGCGTCTCGACGACGAACTGGAACGCGCGCGTCTGTGGCGCGTGTTCGATGCAGGGCTGTCGAGCGTGACGGGCTATGTGCTGCCGCTCGCGCGCGCTGATGGCGGCACAGGCGCGCGCGGCTGGACGAGCGGCGCGTGGTTCTTCCGCGACGAGCGCATGTACCTGATTCCCGGCGATTCGCCGATGGGCCTCAGATTGCCGCTCGATTCGCTGCCGTGGGTCACGAAGGCGGACTATCCGTATCAGCATGCGCACGATCCGTTTGCCGAGCCCGTGCCGCTGCGCACGTCGGCGGAACTGAGGATGCAGTATGCGGGCGTGTCGAATGCGCAGGCGCGTAGTGGCGATGCAGGCGCGGGCGCCGGTGTCAATGACATGAGCGGCACGGGCGGCTTCGGGCCCGGTACAGCGCAAGAAGACCGCGTGCCCGAGCGCGGCGAATCGGCGTCGTCTGTGATTCGCACGGCGCTGTGTATCGAGGCGCGTCATCCCGCGCGCGCGGCAGGACCGAAAGCGGAAGCCGATGCTGCCGGCGACGGCCACGCGCTGCTGCATGTCTTCATGCCGCCGCTCACGGAACTCGACGATTATCTCGATCTGCTCGCCGCCGTCGAAGCGACGGCCGCCGAACTGAAGATGCAAGTGGTCATCGAAGGCTATCCGCCGCCGCGCGATCCGCGTCTGTCCCTGTTGCAGGTCACGCCCGATCCGGGCGTGATCGAAGTGAACATCCATCCGGCGAAGAACTGGGACGAGCTCGTCGATCACACCGAGTTCCTGTACCAGGCCGCGCACGAGTCGTATCTGAGCACCGAGAAGTTCATGCTCGATGGCCGGCACGCGGGCACGGGCGGCGGCAATCACTTCGTGCTCGGCGGCGCGACGCCCGCCGACAGTCCGTTCCTGCGCCGCCCCGATCTGCTCGCGAGCCTCGTCGCGTACTGGCACAACCATCCGTCGCTGTCGTATCTGTTTTCAGGGCTTTTCATCGGGCCGACGAGCCAGGCGCCGCGCGTCGACGAAGCGCGCAACGATCAGGTCTACGAGCTCGAACTCGCGTTCGACGAACTGCAACGGCAGGTCGACCGGCTCGGCGGACACAGTGGCGAGCGGCTGCCGCCGTGGGTGATCGACCGCGCGCTGCGCAACATCCTGATCGACGTGACGGGCAACACGCACCGCGCCGAGTTTTGCATCGACAAGCTCTATTCGCCTGATGGCCCGACCGGGCGCCTCGGCTTGCTCGAACTGCGCGGCTTCGAGATGCCGCCACACGCGCGCATGAGCCTCGTGCAGCAGTTGCTGCTGCGCGCGCTCGTCGCGAGGTTCTGGAAAACGCCGTACACGGCGCGGCTCACGCGCTGGGGCACCGAGCTGCACGACCGCTTTTTGCTCGGCACGTTCGTACAGATGGATTTCGACGACGTGCTCGACGATCTGCGCGACGCGGGCTATGCATTCGACAGCGAATGGTTCGCGCCGCATTTCGCGTTCCGCTTCCCGGCCATCGGCGAGATGCACGCGAACGGCATCGCGCTGACGATCAGCGGCGCGCTGGAGCCGTGGCACGTGATGGGCGAGGAGGGCTCGGCGGGCACGACGGTGCGCTATGTGGACTCGTCGGTCGAGCGGCTCGAAGTGAAGGTGCTGGGCCTGAACGACAACCGGCATCGCGTGGCCGTGAACGGCGTGCCGCTGCCGTTGCAGCCGACGGGGCGCGTCAGCGAATTCGTCGCGGGCGTGCGCTTTCGCGCATGGCAGCAGCCGTCGTCGCTGCATCCTACGATAGGCGTGCACGCGCCGCTGACATTCGATATCGTCGATACGTGGACGGGGCGTTCGATCGGCGGATGTCAGTATCATGTCGCTCATCCGGGCGGGCGCAATTACCAGACGTTCCCGGTGAACGCGTACGAAGCGGAAAGCAGGCGTCGCGCGCGCTTCTTCACGATGGGCCATACGCCCGGTCCGCTCGTCGTGGAAACGCCGCCGCGCAGCCTGGAATTTCCGTTCACGCTCGATTTGCGGCACTGGTAAACAAACGGGTCGAACCGACAACAACAGAATCGCGATACCACCTTGGCTTTTCAATCGACCTTTCCGTTCGAAGCGGCAGCGGGCCATCCGGATGTGCTGGCGCTGCTGCGCACGATGCCGCTGCTCGATGTGCGCGAGGGCCACTGGGACGAACTGCGCGACGCATCGGGCGCGCTGCGCGAACCGTGGCGGCGCTTTTTCGAACTGCTCGGCGACGAAGGCATCGCGGGTCTCGTGACGGGGCGCGCGTCGGTTGCGCAGCAGGTGCGCGACAACGACATCACATACAACGTGTACGCGGACAAGGGCGAGCCGCGTCCGTGGGCGCTCGATCTGCTGCCGTTCATCATCGACGAAAGCGAGTGGTCGCAGATCGAGCGCGGCGTGAAGCAGCGCGCGCAACTGCTCAATGCAATCGTCGCCGATGTGTATGGCCCGCAGACGCTGCTACGCGAGAGCAAGCTGCCGCCGGCGCTCGTCTACGGACATCCGGGCTATCTGCGCGCCGTGAAGGGCTTCATGCCGCTGGGCGGCCAGTTTCTGCAGGTGGTCGGCGTCGATCTGGCGCGCGCGCCGAACGGCGAATGGACGGTGGTGTCGCATCGCACCGAAGTGCCGTCGGGTCTCGGCTACGCGCTGGAAAACCGGCTGATCGTGTCGAACGTTTTCGCCGATGCGTTCCGCGAGCTACACGTGAGCCGGCTCGCGCCGACGTTCTCGACGCTGGTCGCGACGCTCGCGGAATGGGCGCGGGCCACGATGCCGAAGGACACCGGCCCGGGCAAGACCGACAGCGCCGCACATATCGCGCTGCTCACACCTGGGCCGTTCGCGGAGACCTATTTCGAGCATGCGTTTCTCGCGCGCTATCTGGGCGTGACGCTCGTCGAAGGCAAGGATCTGACGGTGCGCAACGACATGCTGTACCTGAAGACGCTCACGGGACTCGAGCGCGTGCACGTCGTGCTGCGCCGCCTCGACGACGCGTTCTGCGATCCCGTCGAATTGCGCGCCGATTCGACGATCGGCGTGCCCGGCCTGTTGCAGGTGATGCGCGCGGGCAATGTGATCATGTCGAACGTGCCGGGCTCGGGCTTTCTCGAATCGCCCGCGATGCACGGCTTTTTGCCCGGCATCGCGCAGACGCTGCTCGACGAGCCGTTGCTGCTCAACGGCGTGTCGACGTGGTGGTGCGGCGAGGACGCCGCGCGCGAGCACGCGTTCGCGAACATGGAAGAAGCGTTTCTTCAGCCGACGTGGCCCGCCCGCACTCCGATATCGCCCGATGGACCGCCTGGCATCGCGCGCGGCGTGCAGCGGCTCGAAGAGTGGCGCGGCCGCATCGAGCGTTCGCCCGATGCGTTCACGATCCAGCAGCCGTTGCCGTATTCGTGCACGCCGCGCTACGAGGACGGCGCGCTCGGCAACCGGCCGTGCGTGTTGCGCGCGATTGCCGTCGCCGATGCGAACGGCGGCTGGCATGTGCTGCCCGGCAGTTTCACGCGTCTCGCGGCGGAGCGGCAGTCGTCAGTGTCGATGCAGTTCGGCGGCAGCAGCGTCGATACGTGGGTGCTGTCGAGCCATCCCGGTTCCGCGTTCACGCTGTTGCCTTCGCCGCTCAAGCCCGCCGATCTCGCGCGCAAGCATCGCACGGTGTCGAGCCGCGCGGCGGAGAATCTGTTCTGGAGCGGCCGTTACGGCGAACGCGCGGAAAACAACGTGCGGATTCTGCGGCTGATACTCGGCTCGCTCGAAAGCAATGGCGCGGACACGATGTTCTCGACGCTCGTCGAACTCGCGCTGCATTTCGGTCTCGTGCAATCGGGCGACATGGTTGCGGGCCAATCGTTGCAGGCATTCGAGCGCACGCTGGTCGCGAATCTGCACGAGAGCACGGGCGCTTACAGCATCGGCCAGAACCTCGCGAGCCAGGCGCGCGCGAGCGGCGAGATTCGCGGGCGGCTGTCGAACGATCACTGGCGCATCACACTCGCCGCGCGCAACGACTTCCGCGATGCGCTGCACGAGCTGACGCCTGCTGCGGCGGTGTCGTCGAATGCGTCGTCGCGCGGCAAGGCGCGCTACAACCGCGTCACATTGATGGACGCGCTCGAGCATCTCGCGACGCAGCTCGCCGCGATCAGCGGCTCGCAAGGCGATCGCATGACGCGCGACGAAGCGTGGCGCCTGATGTTCGCGGGCCGGCATATCGAGCGCGTGTGGGCGATGACGTCGATCTTGCGCATCGTTGCGATGCAGCGTCAGATAGCGACGCCCGCCGGCTTCGATCTGCTGCTGCAACTGTTCGACAGCACGCTGACGTATCGCTCGCTGTATCCGGGGCGTTTCGAAGTGCCCGCGCTGCTCGATCTGCTCGTGATCGAGCCGACCAATCCGCGCGGCCTGTATGGCGTGTATGCGCGACTGTGCGCAAAGCTCGACGATATTTCGAATGCGGCGGGCGGCGGGCGTCATCGGCCGTTCAGCGATCTGCTGCCGCATACGCGCATGCTGCCGTCGCTCGAACGACTGTGCGCGACGGACACCAACGGCATGTACGCGGAACTGGTTTCGCTGTGCGACCGTCTCGCGATGAGCGTCACGGCGGCCGCGAATGAAGTCAGCGCGCGCTATTTCAGCCACGCGAATACATTCGCCGCGCAGGTGTCGTCATGAAGGGCACGAAAGGCGAAGAGACCTTGCTGTCCGTGTCGCATCGCACGACCTATCACTATTCGACGCTCGTCGAAACGGCGCAGCATCTCGCGACGATCCGGCCGCTCGCGTGCGCATGGCAGCGTGTGGTCGCGCACACCGAGCGCATCGAGCCGGAGCCTTCGTATCTGCATAGCCGCATCGACGCGTTCGGCAACGACGTGCTGTATTTCGCGCTCGATGCGCCGCACGAACGTTTGCAAATGATCAGCGAAACGACGGTCGAATTGGCGCCGCGCTGGACACGTCTCGATCCCGACGCGACGCCCGCATGGGAAGCGGTCGCGGATTTGCTTCGTTTTCGCGCGGGCGGCGCGTGCCATCCGCAGGTCGAGTTCTGCTTTGCGTCGCCGAATATCGCGTTGCGGCCGTCGTTGCGCGACTACGCGCTGCGCAGTTTCAAGCCGGGCACGCCCATCGTCGCGGGCGCGATCGATCTGATGCATCGCATTCACGCGGACTTCGACTACAGGCCATCGGCGACGATGTTCGATACGCCCGCCGAACGCGCGTTCGATATGAAGAGCGGCGTTTGCCAGGACTTCGCGCAAGTGATGATCGGCTGTTTGCGCGCGCTCGGTCTGCCGGCGCGCTACGTGAGCGGCTATTTGCGCAACGATCCGCCGCCGGGCCAGCCGCGGCTGATCGGCGCGGACGCGTCGCATGCGTGGGTGTCCGTGCATTGTCCAGAAAGCGGCTGGATCGACCTCGATCCGACCAACGACGTGCTCGCCGACATGGACCACGTGACGCTCGCGATCGGCCGCGATTACAGCGACGTGTCGCTGCTGCGCGGCATGATACTCGGCGGCGGCGCGCATCGCGTCGAAGTTGCCGTCAGCGTGCTCGCGCTCTGAACGGCGATTCTCTGAGCGGCGACCGCAACAATGAATTTCACCCCGACGCCGCTGCGCAGTTTGACAGCGTGCATACGCACATATAGACTGCCGTTCATGAGCAAGCCCATTTCCCACGACGATTGCAACTGCTTCGCGCTGCGCCAGGCGGCGCGCTACGTCACGCAGATTTACGAGCGCCATCTGGGGCAGGTTGGCGTGACGGCGGCTCAGTTCACGATTCTCGCCAAGCTCGCGCGCAAGCGGGGCCTGACGATGGCGGAACTCGCCGACACGATGGTCATGGAGCGCACGACGCTCGTGCGTGCGCTCAAGCCGTTGCAGCGCGATGGTCTGGTGCTCAGCGAGCCGTCGCCGCATGACGGGCGCACGTTCCAGTTCAGTTTGTCGGATGCGGGCAAGAAGACCTTCGAGCAGGCCGCTCTTGCATGGCGCGCCGCGCAGGACGAGTTCGAAGGCAAGTTCGGCCGTAGCCGCGCCAAGGCGTTGCGCGCGGAACTGTTCAACCTCACGTCGTCGTAATCCCATTGTGTTTTTTGGTGCGTCGAAAGACGCGTTCGATCAAATCGATTTATTGGTGTGCATATGCACGTAGAGACCGAGACGCCCGAAGTGCAGTTATCGCCCGACGACGATTGCTTCGCGATCCGGCAGGCGGCGCGCTTCGTGACGCAGCTTTACGACCGGCATCTCGCGCGCGTCGGCCTCAAGACGACACAGTTTTCGATCATGTGCCGGCTGCGCCGCCGCAAGTGGATGACGATGAAGGAACTCGCGGATTCGATGGTGATGGAGCGCACGTCGCTGGTTCGCGCGATCCAGCCGCTGCAACGCGACGGGCTCGTTTTCACGGAAGCGTCGCGCAGCAATCGGCGCGTGCTGACTGTGATGTTGACGTCGGCGGGTGAAGAACGTCTGAAGCAGGCTCGCGAGCATTGGCATGCGGCGCAGCAGGAATTCGAGGAACGCTTCGGCACGCAGCGTGCCGCGTCGCTTCGAGAAGAACTGTTCGATATGACCAGGCGGTAGAGGACTCAGCAGGAAATACAGCGGCGCTTTCACGCGCTTTTTTTCAATGCTTTCCGGTGCATACGCACATTTAAACATGTCTACTTCACCTTCCGTTGCACCGCCGAGCGTCGCCGGCGCCGCGAAACAGACCCGCAGCATTCCGTGGATGTTGTTAGCGGTGATCGCCGTGATAGTCGTGATCGCGGCGGCGGGATCGTACTGGTTCTTCGTCGGCCGGTTTATCGAAACAACTGACGATGCGTACGTGGGCGGCGACGTCACCGTGCTTGCGCCGAAGGTGAACGGCTTTGTCACCGATGTGCTGGTGCAGGACAACCAGTACGTGAAAGCAGGGCAGGTGCTGATCCGCCTCGACGCGCGCGACTACGATGCGCGTCTCGCGCAGGCCGGTGCCGAAGTCGCGAGCGCGCAGGCGTCCGTGACGGAACTCGAAGCGAAGAAGTCGCTGCAACTCGCGACGATCAACGAGCAATCCGCCGAGGTACGTGCATCGAGCGCCGAGCTTACGCGCAGCGCGTCGGACTCAACGCGCTATCGGCAACTGGTGAAGGACGATGCCGTGTCGAACCAGGTCGTCGAGCGCGCGGACGCGGATCTCCTGAAAGCGCGCGCCGCAGTGGACCGCAGCGGCGCAGCGCTGATCGCGGCGCAACGTCAGTTGAGCGTGCTCGACGCGCAGATCGGCGATGCGCATGCGCGTGTCGCGACAGCCGAAGCGGCGCAGCGCGTGGCCGCGCTGAACGTCGAGTACACGACGATCCGTTCCCCCATCGACGGCTATGTCGGCAATCGCACGGCGCGCGTCGGCGTGCTCGCGAATGTCGGCGTGTCGCTGCTGACGGTGGTGCCCGCGAGCGGCCTGTGGATCGACGCGAACTTCAAGGAAGACCAGTTGAAGAAGATGAAGGTCGGCGATACCGTCGACGTCGATCTCGATGCGTCGAGCCATCGCATCGAAGGCACCGTCGAGAGCCTCGCGCCTGCGACGGGCGCGACGTTCAGCGTGCTGCCCGCCGAGAACGCCACCGGCAACTTCACGAAGATCGTGCAGCGCGTGCCCGTGCGTGTGCGCCTGTCGGTGCCGAAGGAGATGCAGGGCGTGCTGCGACCGGGCCTCTCCGCGACGGTGAAAGTGCATCTGCGCGGCGACGGCGAGACGGCGCGCGACGCTGCCCGCGCGGCTTCGTAACTCGACGGATGCAACGCCCATCATGAGCAAGACGACATCCGTTCCGATGAATCCCGCCGATCTGCCGACGGGCACCAAAGTCTTCGCGTTCTCGCTGCTGTGCCTCGGCTTCTTCATGGCGACGCTCGATATCCAGATCGTGGCGTCGTCGCTGAAGGATATCGGCGGCGGACTGTCCGCGAGCCAGGACGAACTCTCCTGGGTGCAGACCTCGTATCTGATCGCCGAGATTCTGGTGATTCCGATGTCGGGCTGGCTCACGCGCGTGTTCTCGACGCGCTGGGTATTCGCGTTCTCCGCATTCGGCTTCACGCTGACGAGCATGCTGTGCGGCCTCGCATGGGACATCAACTCGATGATCCTGTTTCGCGCGCTGCAAGGCGCGCTCGGCGCCGCGATGATTCCCACCGTGTTCACGACGGCATTCGTGCTGTTTCCGGGCAAGCAGCGGCTGATCGCATCGACGACGATCGGCGCACTCGCGTCACTCGCGCCGACGATTGGCCCGGTGATCGGCGGCTGGATCACCGATCAATGGTCGTGGCACTGGCTCTTCTATCTGAACCTCGTGCCGGGCGCGCTGGTGACGGTGCTGGTGCCGCGCTTCGTCAACGTCGATCATGCCGATCTGTCGCTGCTCAAGCGCGGCGACTATCTTGGCATCCTGCTGATGTCGGGTTTTCTCGGCTGCCTCGAATACGTGCTCGAAGAAGGCCCGCGCAAGAACTGGTTCGGCGATCACGCGATTCTGTTCTGCACGTGGATTTCCGTGATCTGCGGCTTCCTGTTCCTTGTGCATGCGTTCACCGCGAAGGAGCCAATCGTCGATCTGCGCGCGCTCGCGATCCTCAACTTCGGCATCGGCAGTCTGCTGTCGTTCATCACGGGCATCGGGCTTTTCTGCGCAGTGTTCCTCACGCCCGTGTTCCTGTCGCGTGTGCGCGGTTTCGATTCGCTGCAGATCGGTGTCGCGCTGCTGTCGGTCGGCTGCTTCCAGTTGATCGCGCTGGCCGCGTACTCGTTTCTGGCGCGCTTCGTCGACATGCGTCTCCTGATGGTGTTCGGGCTGATCTGTTTCGGCGTCGGCTGTTATCTGTATGTGCCGCTGACGAATCAGTGGGGCTGGCACGAACTGCTGATTCCGCAGGCGCTGCGCGGCATCGGCCAGCAGTTCTGCGTGCCGCCCATCGTCACGATGGCACTCGGTTCGCTGCCGCCGTCGCGGCTCAAGTCCGCGAGCGGGCTCTTCAATCTGATGCGCAATCTGGGTGGAGCAATCGGCATCGCCGTATGCAGCACGATGCTCAACGACCGCCTGAACCTGCATTACGAACGGCTCGACGAACACGTGAGCGCGGGACGTCCCGTGATCGAAGCGCTGCTGCGCGATCAGGCCGCGCATTTCGCGGCGGTCGGGGGCGATGTGCTGAACGGCGCGGCAGCGGGACTCGGTGCACTGCACGCACTGTTGATGCGCGAAGCGCTCGTGCTCACGTTCTCCGATACGTTCCTCGCCGTCTCGCTGTGCTTCGTCGTCGGTCTCGCGAGCGTGCTGTTCTCGCGGCCTTTCGGCAATACCGCGCCGCCGCCCGATGCGCACTGAAACGCGCGCAGCTCATTCAACCGCTGCTCATTCAACGATCCCGACTGGAAAACCCGACATGAAATCGATCGTAGCCAAAGCGCTCGCCGTTGCTGCCGCGATGACACTCGCCGCGTGCGCCGTGCAGCCCGCGACGCACGCCGATTTGCCGCTGACCGTGAAGACGGTCGCGCCCGACGCGTGGAGTGTCGATGCGCCCAAAGACACCGTCGATGCCAACGCATGGTGGTCGCAATTCGGCGACCCCACGATGCATCGGCTTGTCGATATCGTGCTCGGCGACAACCTCGACGTGAAAGCGGCCGTCGAGCGCGTGAAGCAGGCACAGGACATCACGAAGCAGCAGCGCGCGGCGCTCGCGCCGCAACTCGACGCAGGCGCGACGGCCGCGTACGAGCGGCAGAACACGCCGCCGCCGCTCGGCTATGTGAAGAAGGCGGGCGTCGGCTTGACGGCCTCGTGGCAGCCCGACGTATTCGGCGGCGAGCGGCTTGCCGTGCTCGCCGCGCAGGCACAAGCGACGGGACGCCAGTCGGCGCTCAACGAGTTGCGGCTTGCGCTGGCCGCGAACACGGCGGCTGCGTATATCGACTTGCGCTGGGCGCAGGCGCAATTGCAGATTATCAATGACAACGAGCAGATTCGCAGCCGCGCGCTGAAGCTCACGCAGGAGCGCCTGCAATACGGGCTGTCGACGCAACTCGACGTCGCGCGTGCGCAGAACCAGTTGCAGGATTTGCAGGCGCAGACTCCGAAGATCAGGTCGGACATTCAGCACGACATGAGCCTGATCGCGGTGTACGCGGGACGCACGCCGGAAAGCGTCGGCAGCCTGCTGATCGACGAAGCGCGGCCGATTCCCGTGCCCGCGCAAAGCGTGCCGCAGACGCTGCCCTCCGAAGCGCTGCTGCGTCGTCCCGATGTTCGCACCGCTTATGCAACCGTCGAGCAGCGCGCGGCCGAAGTGGGCGTCGCGAGAGCGGACCGCTATCCGAAGTTCCGCTTGAGCTTGAGCGACGGCATTCTTGCGTCGTCGTATCTCGGCATGCCGACGCTGACCGACAACCTCTTCAGCGCAGCGCTGAGCGCGACGAGCCCGATCTTCAACGCGGGCCGCATCACCGCGCACATCGACGAAAACGAAAGCCGCATGCGTGAATCGCAGCTTGGCTTGCAGCAGACGATGCTGAACGCGCTGAAGGATATCGAGGACACGCGCAGCGATCTCGTCAACGGCGATGCGCAGGTCGCGAAGCTCGCCGGCGCGCTCGATGCATCCGGTCATGCGCTGCGGCTGTCGAATGAACTGTACAAGGGGGGCGCGTCGAGCTTTCTCGATGTGCTCGCGGCGCAGGAGGCGTATCTGCGTGACGCCGAATCGTTGAATCAGGCGAAGCGCGAGCATGCGCAGGCGGCCGTCGCGCTGTACCGCTCGCTGGGTGGCGGCTGGGACGCGCCCGCCGATGGCGATATCGCGAAGACGCGGCCTTCGACGGACGTGGCCGCCAACTGAAGCCTTCAACGAAGCGCCTCGTTCACGCGAGGCATCGAAGTGCAGTAGTTCAACTTGAGGAATAGCGATGAATGCACGCGATGTAGTGATTGCCCATCCCGTCCGCACGCCGATCGGCGCGTTCGGCGGGTCGTTGAAAGAAGTCCCCGCGACGCGGCTCGGCGCTATTGCCGTGCGCGAGACGCTGCGGCGTGGCGGGATCGACGCGAAGACGTTGTCGTCGGTGGTGATGGGCAACGTGATCCAGGCAGGCAACAAGATGAACCCCGCGCGGCAGGCGTCGATCGGCGGCGGCGTGCCCGTGTCGGTGCCCGCGCTGACGGTGAACCGCGTGTGCGGATCGGGCGCGCAGGCGATCGTATCGGCCGCGCAGGAGATCGCACTCGGGCTGGGCGACGTGGCTGTCGCGGGCGGCATGGAGAACATGGACCGCGCGCCATATCTGCTCGAAAGCGGCCGCTGGGGCAGCCGCATGGGCAACGCGCAGGTGCACGACAGCATGCTGCGCGATGGGCTCGTCGATGCGTTCTCGAACGAGCACTCGGGCTGGCACACGGAAGACCTCGTGAAGAAAGCCGAGTTGACGCGCGCCGCGCAGGACGAATGGGCGGCGCGTTCGCAACAGCGCTTCGTGGCCGCGCAGGAACGCGGCGCATTCGACGCGGAACTCGTTGCCGTCGAAATCGAAGGACGCAAGGGCACCGTGCAGTTCGCACGCGACGAGCAGCCGCGCGCCGACACGACGGTCCAAACGCTCGCGAAGCTGCGCCCCGCGTTTCGTCCCGATGGCACGATCACGGCGGGCAATGCGCCCGGCCTCAATAGCGGCGCGGCGGCGATGATCGTCGCGGGACGCGACTATGCGGACGCGCATGGCATCGAAGCGTCGGCGCGGCTCGCCGCGTTCGGCATCGCGGCCGTCGAGCCCGGCATGTTCGGACTCGGCCCCGTGCCCGCCGTGCAGATCGCGCTGGAACGCGCAGGCTGGAAGCTCGGCGATGTCGATCGCGTCGAGATCAACGAGGCGTTCGCGGCCGTGCCGCTCGCGGTCGCGCAAAAGCTCGGGCTCGCGCACGACATCATCAACGTCGAAGGCGGCGCGATCGCGCATGGCCATCCGATCGGCGCAACGGGCGCCGTTCTCACGACGCGCCTCATCCATTCGATGCGCCGCGATGGGTTGAAGCGCGGCATCGTTACGCTGTGCATCGGCGGTGGGCAGGGCATTGCGCTCGCGATTGAAATCGTTTGACGTGCGGTTGGTCGGCATGTGAGGACTCGCGGCGGGTTGGGCAAGCCCGCTGCGGTCCGCGAAGATTTACGACATACTGCATATGCACAGACATCGCACGCGACCGCATGAAGCCGCGCGCGATGCCCACGAACGGAAGATGACCCAAGGAGGAGCAATGCGAATTCTCGTAGTCGGCGCGGGTGCTACAGGTGGATATTTCGGCGGCCGTCTTGCACAGGCGGGCCGCGACGTCACGTTTCTCGTGCGTGCGAAGCGCGCAGAAGAACTGCAACGCTCGGGGCTCGTCATCAGAAGTCCGCGCGGGGATGTGACGTTGCGCGACGCGAAGACCGTGCTCGCGGATCAGATCAGCGAGCCGTATGATCTCGTGCTGCTGAGCTGCAAGGCCTACAGCCTCGACGATGCAATCGAATCGTTCGCGCCCGCCGTCGGCGAAGCGACGATGATCCTGCCCGTGCTGAACGGCATGCATCACATCGATGTGCTGAAAGAGAAGTTCGGCGCATCGAAAGTATTGGGCGGCCAGTGCGTGATCGCCGCAACGCTCAATCGCGAGCGCGAAATCGTGCATTTGAACGACATGCATTCGATCGGCTTCGGCGAACTCGGCGGCGGCATCAGCGAGCGCGTGCGCGCGATCGCGTCGACGTTCGAAGGCGCGGGCTTCGATTCGGCGGCGGCCGACAACATCCTTCAGCAGATGTGGGAGAAGTGGGTATTCCTCGCGACGCTTGCGGCCACCACCTGTCTGCATCGCGCCGCCATCGGCGACATTCTGAAAACGCCGGATGGGCGGCGCGTGATCGAAGGCATGTTGGGAGAATGCAAGGCCGTCGCGGCGTCGAACGGGTATCCGCTCGGCGACGCATCCAATGCCCGCGCGCAGACGATTCTCTTTGCCGAGGGCTCGCCGTTGACGGCATCGATGCTGCGCGATATCGAAGGGCAGTCGCGCATCGAGGCGGATCATATCGTCGGCGATCTGATCGCGCGCGGCGGCGATGCGCAACAACGCGCGCTGTCGTTGCTGCGCGTCGCGTACAGCCATCTGAAAGCATACGAGGCGCGGCAGGCGCGGCAATCGGCTTAGGCCGCGAATGCAGGGCGATGCGTTCGGAAGCTGACGTAGAATCGACGGCACTGACTCACGCGAGGTGGATCATGCCCACTCCTCAAGGATCGGTGCCCGCCCTCTGCACGGCTTCCGCGACGATGTTCTCGATCGGGATCATCTTTCTCGGCTACTGGGGCCTGCAGGAAGCAGGCGACTGGACGCTCGCCGACAAGTTCGTCGCGGGAATCGCGATACTAGGCTTTGCGTTTCTCGGGCTCGTGCCGTGGATGGCGACGAGTCCCGTCGAACCGGAAACGAGTGACGCGAAAATTCGCATCGCGCGCGTGATGTTTCTAACGGGCGTGATCGCAGTGTGGCTGGCGATCGTGGTGTCCGTTATCTTCTGAACATTGATGCGGTCCGTTCTTGCGCTTGCAGGCAATCGAATGGCGATGCCCGCAAGCATGAACAGCATCGACGCTCCGCTTAGAACACCTTCACCGGCACATTCACGACAAGCCGGTACTCCATGTTGTCCGGGTCCGAGTAATGCGCGGTCGACTTGTGATACATCGCGATGAACGTGATCTTCGTGTCCTTGAAGCGGCCGCTTTGCAGCGTATAGCTTGGAATAAAGCCGATTTCATGGTGCGTGCCGTGCACGAACTCGCCATTTCGCGTGTACGGGCCGATCGCATTGGAAGCCGCGCCGGCCGACGCATCGGCGCCCCAACCCGTCACACCCCATACCATCGCCTTGAAGCCGGGCAGACCCGCATACTTGCCATCGAACGTGTACCGCAACTGAAATGACTTCTCGTGCGGCGCGTTGTAGTCCACGTCCATCGAGTTCACGAGATAAATGCCGTTGGTCTCGTTCACATAGTCGAAGAACTGGTCGCCGAGAATCTGCTGATAGCCGAGCAGCACCTGATGCGGACCATGCTGCGCCGACAGCGACAGGCTGTACGCATTGTTGTTGATATGCCCTTGCAGCGCGGAACCCATTTGATGCGTCGAGTAGATGTTCGCGAGGCCCGCCCACTTGACGCTGTTCACGTCGCCGATCGAATGTGAGATCGACGCGTAGAACTGATTCCACACGTCTTCCGCCTGGTCCGCGTACAGCGTGACCGTGCCGTTCGGCGAATAGTCCCAGTTGCCGCCGAAGTACGAGAGGCGCTTGAACGTCGTGCCGCCATACGACGTGTTCATATCGGTCAGGTTCGTGTGGCCGCGCGCGTCGACCTTCGTGAAGCTGCCCGCCTGCAATGTGACGTTGTGAATGTCATTGCTCACGGCCGATATGCCGAGGAACGTCGGCGGCAACGAGCGGTTGTCGTGCGGTTCAAGGAACGGATTGTTGTCGACGATCTGCAAGCCGTACTTGACGACCGTCTCGGAGATGCGCCCCTTGATGTCGTACATGCCCGGATACGCCCACGCGAGCTGATCGGAGCCGCCGCCGCCTTTGCGCACATGCACCATGTTGCCCGCGCCATTACCACCGTCGAGCTTCAACGCGGCGAACAGCGACGCATCGACGCCAAGACCGACGAGCCCTCGCGTATAGCCGGATTCGAAGTTCGCCTGCATGCCTTGAACCCACGCGTGACGATGCGGCCCGCCTTCGTTGTCGAAATGGTCGGCGTAGTTGCGGAACAGCAGATTCAGATGGCTATCGGCGACGAGGCCCTTGCTCTTCGCCTGGCTCGACAACTGCTCGGGCGGCGTGACGGCCTGGGTGGCTTCGGCATTGATGACGGCGTTGTTCGTTTCGGGCGTCGCTTGAGCGAGCGTCGTGGCCGCCGGTTTGGCCTTCGCTTGCGGCGCGGGCGCAGCCTGCGCTGCGGTTTGCGGTGTGGTCTGCGCCACGGCTGCGCTTGCAGCGGCGGGAATGGCCGCGTCATCGGCGAGCGCGCTCGTCGCCATCGTCAATGCGGGCAGGCCGATTGCCAGCAGCGCGAGTGTCGAGGCTGCTGATGTGGTTCGTTGGGTTGTCATTGAAACTCCAGCTTTTTTCTAGTTGATTGAACAGTGGCGCGGCGGTCGGCCGAACCACGCTTTCGCCCGTTTCCACCGTCGCGGAAACGAACGCCTCCCTTGACGCAGCGGCTGGCTGCGTCGTGGATTCGGGTCTCGTCGATATGAGCCGGCTGTCAGGTCATCGCGGCGCGAATGCAGGCAACTTGCGTATGGCCGATGCCTGCGGACGTCGCGACGGGCCGCTCGTGCGCGCACGCGTCGATCGCATCCGGGCAGCGCGTGCGAAACGCGCAACCGGAAGGCGGCTTGAGCGGCGACGGAATCTCGCCGCGCAACAGCACGTGTTCGCGCGCGCGTTCGGCGGACGGATCGGGCAGCGGCACGGCCGACAGCAGTGCCCGCGTGTACGGATGCTGCGGTTCGCGATACACGTCGCGCTTGTCGCCGAATTCCATCACGCGGCCCAGGTACATCACGAGCACGCGCTGGCTGATGGCTTTCACGACGGCGAGATCGTGCGCGACGAACAGCAGCGACAGCGACAGTTCGCGTTGCAGGTCGCGCAGCAGGTTGACGATCTGCGCCTGGATCGACACGTCGAGCGCCGACACCGGCTCATCGCAGATCACGAGTTGCGGCTCGCCGATCAATGCGCGCGCAATGCCCACGCGCTGGCACTGTCCGCCCGAAAACTCATGCGGATAGCGGCGCAGATGATGGTTGTTCAAGCCGACGCGTTCGAGCATCGTCTGCACGCGCACGCGCGTTTCTTCGCGGCCCAGTTGCGGCTGATGCGTCTTCAGCGGCTCCGCGACGATCTGTTCGATCGTCATGCGCGGATCGAGCGATGCAAGCGGGTCCTGAAAAATCATCTGCACGTCGCGGCGAATCTGCGTCATGTCACGCTTTGAATTGGCAGCAACGGTTTCGCGGCCTTTCCACTGAACGCTGCCTGATGTGATAGGCGCAAGTCCGATGATCGCGCGTGCGAGCGTCGACTTCCCGCAGCCCGATTCGCCGACGATCCCGACCGTTTCGCCGCGACGCACGTCGAACGACACGCCATCGACGGCGCGCAACGTCGCCTTCTCAGACCAAGGGAAGCCGCCCCGTGCGATCTGAAAATGCACGCTGAGGTTGTCGACCTCGAGTAGCGTTTCGTGAGCGCTCATAGCACCTCCGCGATGATCTGGACGGGACGATGGCATGCGCGCAACGCACGCGCTTCATCGCCGATGGGTTCGAGCGCGGGACGTGTCGCGCTGCACGCGTCCTCGGCGAACGTGCAGCGCGGCGCAAACGCGCAACCCTGCGACGCTTCGCCCGGCAGCGGCGGATTGCCCGCAATGGTCTGCAGCGGCTGATCGTCTTCGTCGGTGAGGCGCGGCAGCGCGTTCAGCAAGCCGATCGTGTACGGATGCGTCGCCGCGGCGAACAACCGTTGCGCGGGCGCCTGCTCGACCGTCTGGCCCGCGTACATCACCATCACGTCGTCGCACAGGCCCGCAACCACGCCCATGTCGTGCGTGATCAAAATGATTGCGGTGCCGCGCTCGCGGTTCAGCTCGCGCAGCAGCTCGATGATCTGCGCCTGGACGGTGACGTCGAGTGCCGTCGTCGGCTCGTCGGCGATCAGGATTTCGGGCTCGGACAACAGCGCCATCGCGATCATCACGCGCTGCCGCATGCCGCCCGAAAACTCATGCGGATACATGCCGATGCGGCGCGCGGCATCGGGAATACGCACGCGTTCGAGCGCTTCGATTGCGCGCGCTTTCGCTTCGCGGCGCGACAGCTTGCGATGCAGTTGCAGCGTCTCCGTCATCTGCCGCTCGATCGTGAGGAACGGATTGAGCGACGTCATCGGGTCCTGGAAGATCATGCCGATGCGGTCGCCGCGAATGCGGTTGAGCGCGGCTTCGTTCATCGTCAGCAGGTTTGCGCCGTCGTACAGCGCTTCGCCGCTGACCTTGCCGTTCTTCGCGAGCAGCCCGAGCAGCGCCATCACCGTCTGGCTCTTGCCCGAGCCCGATTCGCCGACGATGCCGAGCGTCCTGCCTTTGTCGAGCGAGAACGACACGCGCTGCACGGCGTCCACGGGCGCGCCGTCGCGGCGCGAGAAGCGCACGCTCAGGTTGTTTACTTCGAGTAGTGCCATCGTGCGTGTCCTCTCAGCGGTCCTTCGGATCGAGTGCATCGCGCAAGCCATCGCCGACGAAGCTCACGCAATAGAGCGTCGCGCACAGCATGAGCGCGGGGCACAGCAGTAGCCACGGCGTCGATTCGAGCTTCTGCGCGCCGTCCTGGATCAGCACGCCCCAACTCGTCATCGGTTCCTGCACGCCGAGTCCGAGAAACGACAGCACGGATTCCGTCAGCACGATGGTCGGCACCGTGACCGTCGCGTAGACGACCACCACGCCGATCAGATTCGGCACGATATGACGCGCGATGATCGAGCGCGAGTTGACGCCGATCGCCTTCGCCGCGTCGATGAACTCGCGCGAGCGCAGCGACAACGTTTGCCCGCGCACGACGCGCGCCATGTCGAGCCACGAGAACGCGCTGATCGTCAGCACGACCAGATAGAACGCACGGCCGAACAGCGTCATCATCAGGATCGCGATCAGCATGTAGGGGATCGCATACATCATGTCGACGACGCGCATCATCACGGCATCCACGCGCCCGCCGAGATAGCCGGCCGTCGCGCCCCACGCGACGCCGATCAGTCCCGACACCAACGTGCCGAGCAAGCCGACTTCGAGCGACACGCGTCCGCCGACGAGCGTGCGCACGAGCAGGTCGCGGCCGAGTTCGTCGGTGCCGAACCAGTGCATGTTGTCGAAGGTCGGCGCGAGGCTGATCGCGGACCAGTCGCTGTCGATCGCATTGTTCGGCGACAGCAGCGGCCCGACGAAGCACGCGATGACGATGAGGACCAGCAACAGCAGCGCGATGAAGGCCGCGCGGTTGCGCACGAAACGGCGCGCGGCAGTCGCGAGCGGGCTGCGCGAAGGCGGCGCGACGGCGACGGTCAAGGTGACAGGTGGCATTCTCATCGGTATCAGTAGCGGATACGCGGATCGAGCCATGCATACGCAAGGTCGACGAGCAGGTTGAAGAGGACAGCGATGGCCGTGGTCAGCACGACGAGGCCGAGCACGAGCGTGTAGTCGCGGTTGATTGCGCCGTTGACGACGAGCTGCCCGAGTCCCGGCAGCGCGAACACCGATTCGGTGACGACGGCCGCCGTGATCGACGAGATGCACACCGAGCCGAGCAGCGAGACGACAGGCATCAGCGCGGGTTTCATCGCGTGACGCAGGACGATCGTGCGCGCGGGCAGGCCCTTCGCCCGCGCGGTGCGGATGAAGTTGCCCGACAGCACTTCGATCATGCTGCCGCGCATGACGCGCGCGATCAGCGCTACGTTGATGAACGTCAGCAGCACGATGGGCAGCACACGATAACGCCATTCGCCTTCGCCCCAGCCGCCCGCGGGCAGCCAGCCGTGGCCGTCCGCGGTCTTCAGCAGAATGGCGAACATCCACACGAGCAGCGGCCCGAGCACGAACGGCGGTACGACGTTGCCGATATTGCCGAGCACCATCACCGCGTGATCGATCACGCTATCGCGCCGCACGGCTGCAATCGTGCCGAGCGCGACGCCGATCACGACCGCGATCGGCACCGACACGCCGCCGACGCCGAGACTCACGGGCAGCGCCTTCAGCACGAGATCGGCGACGGACCAGTCGGTGTAGCGGAACGACAGGCCCAGGTCGCCGTGCAGCAGTCCCCACAGATAGTGCAGATACTGCTGCCACAGCGGCTCGTCGAGGTGATAGCGCGCGTTCAGATTCGCGATCGTGGCCGCCGACAACTGCTTCTCGGTGTCGAACGGACCGCCCGGCGTGAGATGCAGCAGCAGATAGCACGCGGTGATCACAGCGAGAATCGTCGGGATCGCCCACAACGTGCGGCGCAACGTGTATGCAAGCATGGGTGCGGTTCCTGCCGTTTAGTGCTTGAGCACGTACATGTCTTGCGACGCACGCATGTCGAGATAGTTGGTCGGCGTGTATCCGCCAACGTACGGCTTCACGAGACGCGCCGCCGAGTACTGGAACAGCGGGATCATCGGATAGTCGTTCATCGCCAGGTCATGCGCCTGCGTGAGCAATGCGGTGCGCTGTTTGTCGTCCGTCTGCTGGTTCGCCTGGTCGATCAGTGCGTCCACCTTCGGATTGCAGTAGTGCTGGTCGTTCTGCACGCTGCCGCAGCGGATCAGGTCGAAATACGACATCGCGTCGTTGTAGTCAACGAACCAGCCGTCGCGCGACGCCTGCACCTTGCCGTCGTGACGCTGCTTGAGCAGCACCTTGTATTCGACGTTCTCCAGCTTCGCGTTCACACTGAGCTTGGTGCGCCATTCGGACGTCACGAAGAGCGCGACCTTCTTGTGCAGATCGTTCGTGTTGTACGTGAAGGTGAACACGAGTGGCTTCACATCCGAATAGCCCGCTTGCTTCAGCAGGTTGCGCGCATAGTCGACGCGCTTCGCCATCGGCCACGACGCCCATTCCGGTTTGTAGACGGCTGCGCCTTCCGTGCCCTTCGAGATCAGGCCGTACATCGGCAGTTCGCCGCTCGACGTGAGCTTCGATGTCAGCAGATCGCGATCGATCACCATCGACAGCGCCTCGCGCACGCGCTTGTCCTTGAATACGGGCTCGTCGTTATTGAGGCTGTAGTAATACGTCGCGATCTGCAGCCCTTTCTGCAACTGCTGGCCGAACTGCTTGTCGACCTGGTTGAAAATGCCGGAAGGAATCGTGTAGGTGTAATCGAACTGGCCTGCCTGATACATGCGCATAGCCGTCTCATCGCTTTCGATGGGCAGATACGTGACCTTCGAGATCGCCACCTTCGGCGCGTTCCAGTAGCTACCGTTCTTCGCGATCACGAGGCGGTTGTTCGGCTGCCAGTCCGAAAGCGCGAACGCACCGTTACCGACAAAGTTCGCGGGACGCGTCCAGTCGCTGCCGAACTTCGTGACGATCGCCTTGTCGACGGGCGCCATCGTCGCCATCGCGGTCAGTTGCGGGAAGAACGCAGCGGGCACTTCCGTCTTCACTTCGAGCGTGTACGGATCGACGGCACGCACACCGAGGCTCGTCACGGGCGCCTTGCCCGCGATGATCTGCTTCGCGTTCTTCACGAACTCGACGAGCACCGTGTACTTCGAACCCGTCTTCGGATCGACGACGCGTTGCCACGCGTACACGAAGTCCGCTGCCGTGACGGGCTGGCCGTTGCTCCACTTCGCATCGTGACGCAGCTTGAAGACCCACGTGTCGGGCGCCGTGCGTGTCCACGACTGCGCGACGCCGGGGACGATCGCACCTGCTGCGTCGATACGCGTGAGGCCTTCGAACAGGTCGAGGCCGATCGTGTTGCCCGTCCACGATTCGATGTGCGCGGGGTCGAGCGATTCGGTTTCGCCGGGCACCTGGCGTGTCAGTTCCTGGCTTGAGGCGAGCGTTGCGCCGGGCGGAATCACGACGGCCGATGCGTTTTGCTGAAGTGTAAGGACGAGCGCGGTCAGCGCCGTCGCGTAGACGAACGTTGTTTTCATGGTTTAAGTCGCAGAAAGAGTCGGGAGAGGAACGCGAGCGGCACGGATGCCGCTAACGGTTATCCGCGTGATGTGGACCGGGGTGGTCCTTGCTCGGTGTACGGCATAGAGGATTCCTTACAATTATTATTACAGGCATCCTTCACCGCCGATTCATCGCGCTCCCCGACATGCGGAAGCGCTTCCAACCAGGATTGAAATGCCCGCCTTCTAAAGCAGCCTCGGCGTACCGACCCAGACGACCACCGACTCTTTCCGGGCCGTATTCGCCCAGCTATGCGGCAGCGTCGATTCGTAATGCGCGCTGTCTCCCGCGCGCAGCACGAAGGTCTTGCCTTCCAGCGTCAACGACACTTGCCCTTCGACGACGTAGATAAACTCTTCGCCGGCATGCGTCGTGACTTCGGAACGCTTTTGCCCGGGTGGCATCCTCACGAGGATTGCTTCCAACTGACGGCCCCCCGACAGATTGGTCATCCGGGCAAACAGATTCGCCGAGTCTGCGAAACCAAAAAACTTCAACTCGTTTGCGCGACACACCGAACGCTCTTCGCTCGGCGTATCGACGAAGTACTGCACCTTGACACCCAACGCATGCGCAATTCCCGCCAGCGACGTGATGGACGGCGATGCCAGTCCGCGCTCGACCTGTGACAAAAACGGCTTCGAAATGCCTGCTGCCGTTGCCGTTTCATCGAGCGTGCGCTTTAGCCTTTGCCGCAGCGCGCGGATCTTGCTCCCCAGTGCAAGTGCCGTGTCCTTCTCAAGTGTCGTGACCATAACAAAACCAAATTAGTCCGTCAAAATTAGTTTGATATAAGTAAATCTTGTTAGATGCCGCGCCGCGCGCGACCCGTCTTGAAGACGTTGAATACGCATCGACGCCGCTCATGCGCGTTATTTAATTTCGAGAAAGCACTCTATGTTGCCAGATCGCAAAGAGCGTCCATCGGATTCGCATTAGACAACTCGATCTGCATAAGGACGGTGCGTGAATCTGGATGAAAGCTTCAGTGCGCTTTAATACCGACCTCAGTAAATTCCCGAGGCGACAAGACGTTTCTTCATGCGCAGAATCGCGATCTCGCGCGGACCGGGCTTGCAGGGCCGATCCGCCAGCACGTCCGTTTGCAGCGATCCTGCGGCGGTCTCTTGATCGGTACGTCTTGACCGGGCTCCCACCGATAACCGAAGGTGAACACGCATGTCGATCCATTCCATAGTGTTTCTTCCGCCATCCCGCGTATCCGGCACGAGTGCCCGAACGGTCCGCAAAGCCGGTCCGGGCGCGCAATGCTTTATCATTGCGCCTTCGTCACGCGGTCTTTCGCGTTGACGGTCTCCCGCTGAAGTCCTGGTTGTTCCGTTTTCGACGCGGACCGCAACGTCCGTCGCTCGTACCGCACTGAGCCGTCGTCGAATGCCGCATTGCGCATCGGCCACGGCAAGTCATCGACGATCTCCAGTTTTTCCAGCTTCGCCACGTGGCATGGCGTCGGATCGACGCGTGCGCGCGCGGCAGCTTTTGCATGAATTCGAGGAACACATGAACTCACCCGTATCCCAGACCCGGTCGTTTTCGACCGTCTTTCTCATCGAGATGTGGGAGCGCTTCGGCTACTACGGCATGGCGGCACTGCTCGTGCTGTTCATGATCGACAAGCTCGGTTTCGACGACAGCCACGCGAACCTCACGTGGGGCGCGTTCGCGGCGCTCGTGTATGCGTCGCCGTCGATCGGCGGCTGGATCGGCGACAAGATTCTCGGCGCGCGCCGCTCGATGATCTTCGGCGCGCTCGTGCTCGCTGCCGGCTATCTGATGCTCGCGCTGCCGAACGACAGCCTCGACTACATGTATGCGTCGCTCGGCGTGATCGTGGTCGGCAACGGCCTCTTCAAGTCGAACGCGGCAAATCTCGTGCGCCGCATCTACGAAGGCGACGACGCGCGCATCGACAGCGCGTTCACGATCTATTACATGGCGGTGAATATCGGCTCGACGGTGTCGATGCTCGCGACGCCGTGGATCAAGGATCACTGGGGCTGGCATACGGCGTTTGCCGTCTGCGGCGGCGGCATGCTGATCGGCGTGATCAACTACTTCCTGATGTTCCGCACGCTGTCGCATGTCGGTTCCGCGCCGGATGCCGAACCCGTGCGCTGGATGCGCGTGCTGGCCGTCGCGCTCGGCGGCATCGCGCTCGGTACGGCGACGATGTTCGTGTTGCAGCACAAGGCGATTGCCGTCGCGTGCGTGTACACGGCAGGCGTCGCGATTCTCGCGATCTTCGCGTACATGCTGCTCAAGTGCGAGCGCTCCGAGCGTTCGGGCCTGATCGCCGCGCTGATTCTCGTGTTGCAGGTGATCCTGTTCTTCGTGTTCTATCAACAGATGTCGACGTCGCTGACGCTCTTCGCGCTGCGCAATGTCGATCCGACGTTCTCGCTGTTCGGCTCGCATCTGTTCACGTGGAGCGCCGCGCAGTTCCAGGCGCTGAACCCGATCTGGATCATGCTGTTGAGCCCGCTTCTCGCGACGCTGTATACGAAGCTCGCGAAAAACGGCAAGGACGTGCCCGTGGCGGCGAAGTACGCATTCGGTTTCGCGGTGGTCGCGGCAGGCTTTTTCGTCTATGCATGGAGCGGCAGCTTCGCGGTGAATGGGCGCGTGTCGTCGTGGTGGATGGTCGGCGGCTACGGGTTGTACTCGCTGGGCGAGCTGCTGGTGAGCGGCCTCGGTCTCGCGATGATCGCGCGCTACGTGCCGGCTCGCATGAGCGGCTTCATGATGGGCGCGTATTTCGTGGCGACGGGTGTCTCGCAGTATCTGGGCAGCGTCGTCGCGAATCTGGCGAAGATGCCGGCCGGCGATCTCGATCCGATGTCTTCGCTGCCGTTGTATACGAAGCTCTTTACCGAACTCGGCTGGCTTGCGGCGTTCGGCGCTGTGGTCGCGATTCTGCTGTTGCCGCTGATGGGCAAGCTGTCGCGCGCGCATCAGCGCTGCGCCGACGAAGCGCGTGAGAACTCGCGCGAGGCCGGGGCAGTGGCCGCTTCGGCGCAATGACGCCGCGGCCCCGCGGGGCCGTCTAGTTTCAGTGAATGCCGGAAGGCGCGCGGTTGGGCGCGCCTTTTGTTTTTGTGCGTGCGCTTGCCACCAAACCGAACACCAAACCGAAAGATAGCCGTCGCGGCATTGCCGCCGCTTCCCACGTTAAGCTTGCAAAAACACAGCAAGCGAAGCAACGGGACGACATGGACATCCACATCGCCGTCGAGGGCCGCCACGATCTCGCCGGGCAGATCTACCGGCAACTGCGGGCGGGGATCATCGAAGGACGCCTTGCGGGCGGCACGCAACTGCCGTCGACACGCGATCTCGCGACGCAACTCGGCGTGTCCCGCAAGACGACGCTCGACGTATTCGAGCGTCTGCTTGCCGAAGGCTTCCTGAATGCGCGCGCGGGCTCGGGCACATTCGTCGCCGAAGGATTGCAGCGCCTGCCCGCCGAACGTCCGGCACACGCGCGCGTCGCCCATGACGCGCTGGGCTTGCATGGCTCAAGCACCGCTGCGCGATCCAGCGCCCGCGCGCAACCGGTGTGGTCCGCCGTGCCCGAAGTGCTCGGTCCGCAGCCGACGCTCGGCGCGTCGTTCGACTTTATCGGCGGCATCACCGACAAGTCGCATTTTCCGTTCGACGTCTGGCGCCGCTGCGTGAATCACGCGCTGCGCGTGCAATCGCGTGGACGCGGCATCTATCGCGATGCCGCCGGCGAACAGGAGCTGCGGCTTGCGATTGCGCGCTATCTAGCGTTCAGCCGCGCGGTCTCGAGCAACTGGGAGGACATCATCGTGACGCAGGGCGCGCAGCACGCGCTCGATCTGATCGCGCGCGTCACGCTGCGCCCCGGCGACGTGGCCGTTGTCGAAGATCCCGGTTATCCGCCCGCGCGCGCCTGTCTGACGGCAGTGGGCGCGAAGGTCGTGCCCGTGCCCGTCGATGCCGATGGCCTGATCGTCAGCAAGCTGCCGAAGAACGCGCGCCTCGTCTACGTGACGCCGTCGCATCAGTTTCCGCTCGGCATGCCGATGAGTCTTGCGCGGCGCGTCGAACTGCTCGAATGGGCGCAGCAACGCGATGCCATCATCATCGAAGACGACTACGACTGCGAATACCGCTTCGAAGGCCGGCCGATGGAGCCTTTGAAAAGCCTCGATCGCGCGGGCCTCGTCGCCTACGTGGGAACGTTTTCGAAGACGATCTTTCCTGAGCTGCGCGTCGGATACACGGTGCCGCCCGCGTCGCTGTTCGACACGTTGAAGAAGGCGAGGCAGATCGGCGACTGGCATGGCTGCTCGCTGACCCAGACGGCTCTGGGCAGCTTCATGCTGAACGGCGACTTCGCGAAGCACGTCAAGCGCATGCACAAGCTCTACGCCGCGCGCCGCGCGTGCCTGCTCGCGCATCTTCAAGGCGGCCTCGCGCGCTGGTTCGAGCCGATCGTGCCGACGGCGGGTATTCACCTGGCCGCGCTGCTCAAGGCGCCGCTCACGGAAGCCGCCGTGATCGAAGCGGCGCGAGACGAGTCGATTGCGCTGCATGGTCTCGCGCCTTTCTTCGTTCGCGCGAAACAGCGACCGGGGTTCATCTTTGGCTATGGCGGCATCGAGGCGGACCATATCGATGCCCCGCTCACGAAGCTCGCGAAGCTGATGCCGCGTGTCGAATCAAGGACTTGAAGCTCGACGATTCGCGCTGGACAGGTGTGTCGAATTCGCTTGCCGTTCACGTTTACCCCTTAAAAACAGGCGTGAAATGCGAGAGGTAGTCTGCGCCACGCAACAAACCGTAACCGTTACACACAAAAGATTCGCTCAGAAACCAAAAGCGCTTGTAGAATCCGGCCTTGAAGCGTGTGCATATCGCGTGCGCTTCTCGCTTTTACTGAACCCTAGAGGTAGGAGAAACATGGCGACTTCCGCAAAAAAGGTAGCCAAGAAGGCTGCTACGGTACCGACCAAGAAGGTTGCTGCAAAGAAAGCTGCTGCTCCCGCAAAGAAAGTCACGGCTAAGAAGGTCGCCGTGAAGGCGTCCGGCGCTCCGTCGCCGATCAAGGACACCTTCACGAAGGCCTCGCTGGCTGCACACGTTGCGGAGCGCGCGGGCGTCGAGCCGAAGTCGGCGAAGGCAGTTCTGGCTGCTCTCGAAGACACGATCCTCGGTTCCGTTCACAAGAAGGGCGCTGGCGAATTCACGCTGTCGGGTCTTCTGAAGATCGTCGTTCAGGCTGTTCCGGCGAAGAAAAAGCGCTTCGGCAAGGACCCGTTCACGGGTGAAGAGCGCTGGTTCCCGGCCAAGCCGGCAAGCGTGCGTATCAAGGCACGCGCGCTGAAAAAGCTGAAGGACGCAGCAGCAGCGTAATCGATGTCGACGGCAGCGGCGCAAACCGCTGCCGCGTTCATCCCGATCCCCGCAACGCGCAAGCGTGCGGGGATTTTTTTGTCTGCACGCATTCGTGACTGCATCGTCCCTGCATTGCGTCACATTCCCAAAGACGGTTCGCGTCTGCATCGAATCGAGCCGCGTGCGCGACGCCACGCACTTTAGTGGCGCATCGCGTACCGCCGCGCTACGATGGCGTCGGGTCGTCTGCCCATCCGCGTGCGCGCTTCGAGTGCATCCGCTGCACGCCGCGCGTGTAAAGGAAATGGCATAACGCTTGCTTGAACGTGATCGACAACCGAATGCGCAGCGCATTCGCCTTCGATCCGACAAAAAGAGTGGGGCGTGACATGCGATGCTATGACGAGATGCGTCATTACGATGACGCCGTGCGGCCGCATTATCAGCGGTTCGAACGCTGGCTCGTGCAGCAGGGCAACGAAGCGATCGCGAGAAAGCGGGCTGAAGCCGATCTTCTGTTTCGCCGGGTCGGCATCACGTTCGCGGTCAACGGCGATCTGTCCGGCACCGAGCGTCTCATCCCGTTCGATCTGATTCCGCGCATCATCCCGCGCGGCGAGTGGCAGACGCTCGAAGCGGGACTGCGGCAGCGCGTGCAGGCGCTCAATCTCTTCATCCACGACGTCTATCACGAGCGCAAGATCGTGCGCGCGGGCGTCGTGCCCGCCGATCAGGTTTACACCAACGCGCAGTACCGGCCGGAGATGCAGGGCGTCGACGTGCCGCTCGGCGTCTATGCGCACATCGCGGGCGTCGATGTCGTGCGCGCCGGCGAGAACGGCGACTTTTACGTGCTCGAAGACAACCTGCGCGTGCCGTCGGGTGTCTCGTACATGCTGGAGAACCGCAAGATGATGATGCGGCTCTTCCCCGAACTCTTCGTGCAGAACCGCATCGCGCCCGTCGCGCACTATCCCGACCTGCTGCTCGATACGCTGCGCTCGGTGGCGCCTGCGGGCGTCGACGATCCCGTCGTCGTCGTACTGACGCCCGGCATGTACAACTCCGCTTACTTCGAGCACACGTTCCTCGCGCAGCAGATGGGCGTCGAGCTGGTGGAAGGCAAGGACCTGTTCGTCGACGACAACTACGTGTTCATGCGCACGACGCAGGGGCCGCGGCGCGTCGACGTGATCTACCGGCGCGTCGACGACGACTTTCTCGATCCGCTCGCATTCCGTCCGGATTCGGCGCTCGGCGTGCCGGGACTGTTGACGTCGTATCGCGCGGGCCGCGTGGCGCTCGCGAACGCGATGGGCACGGGCATCGCCGACGACAAGTCGATCTATCCGTACGTGCCCGAGATGATCGAGTTCTATCTGGGCGAGAAGCCGATCCTGAATAACGTGCCGACCTACCAGTGCCGCAAGCCGGACGATCTCGCGTACACGCTCGCGCATCTTCCCGAACTCGTCGTCAAGGAAGTGCACGGCGCGGGCGGCTACGGGATGCTGGTCGGGCCGGCGTCGACGTCGGCGGAAATCGAGGCGTTCCGCCAGCGGCTGATCGAGAAGCCGGCGGGCTACATCGCGCAGCCGACGCTCGCGCTGTCCGCGTGCCCGACGTTCGTCGAAGCGGGCATTGCGCCGCGCCACATCGATCTGCGTCCGTTCGTGCTGTCGGGCAAGACGGTGACGATGTGCGCGGGCGGACTCACGCGCGTTGCGTTGCAGGAGGGCTCGCTCGTCGTCAACTCATCGCAAGGGGGCGGCACGAAAGACACCTGGATGGTCGACTGACCGCATTCGACCGATGTTCTGAAGAGCGGGCGTCCGCCCATCACGATGGACGCCGCGCGAAAAACGGGCAACCCGGCGCGCTCCGCATCACACTGACGGACGCGCGCCTCATCAACACGGAAAGCCGACATGCTGAGCCGCACCGCCGATCATCTGTTCTGGATGGCCCGTTACATGGAGCGCGCCGAGAACACCGCGCGCATGCTCGACATCAACCTGAAAGCGCAACTGCTGCCGCAGACGCCCGATCAGGAAGAGCGCGCGCAGCGTTCGGTGCTGCGCATCTCCGAGCTCGAGGACGCGTTCGCGCAGCGCCACGCGGAGCCGACGCGCGAAAACGTGCTCGATTTCATGGTCGCCGATCCGGCGAATCCGTCGAGCATTCATGCGTGCCTGCAGGCGGCGCGCGAGAACGCGCGCGCGGTGCGCGGCACGCTGACGACGGAGTGGTGGGAAACGATCAACGACACGTGGCTCGAGTTCAACGAGCGCACGCGCCACGGCCAGGTGGCGAGCAATCCCGCCGCGCTGTTCGAATGGGTGAAGTTCCGCTCGCATCTGTCGCGCGGCGTGACGATCGGCACCGCGTTACAGGACGACGCGTTCTTCTTCACGCAGCTCGGCACCTTCCTCGAACGCGCGGACAATACGGCGCGCATTCTCGACGTGCGTTTCGCCGATGCAGAGCCGAATTCGCGCGAGGCCGCCCGTCAGCTCGAAGACTTCTATTACTGGACGTCGATCCTGAGTTCGGTGTCGGCGCTGGAAATCTACCGCAAGGTGTATCGCGATGTCGTGACGCCCGCGCGCGTCGTCGAGCTGATGATCCTCAATTCGCAGATGCCACGTTCGCTGCTGGCGTCGCTCGACGGCGTCTGCGAGAACCTCGCGATGTTGCGCACGCAAGGCTCGAACCAGTGCGAGCGCTTCGCCGGCAAGCTGCGCGCCGAGCTGCTTTACGCGGATATCCGGCAGATCTTCGAAGCCGGCCTGCATGCGTGGCTCACGCAATTCCTTGCCCGCGTGTTCGAACTCGGCAACATGGTCGCGCGGACCTATCTGATGCTGGCTGTTGCATGACGGAGTCCCCTCAATGTTTCTCTCGATCCGCCACGACACATCCTACCGCTACGAATCGACGGTCCATTATTCGATCCAGCAACTGCGCCTCACGCCGTCGAGCGGTGCTTCGCAGGTCGTGCGGCGCTGGACGCTCGATGCGCCGGGCAAGCTCGACTCGACCTTCGACGCCTACGGCAACGTGCTGCACACGCTCGTGCTGAACAAGCCACACGACGAGATTCGCGTGCACGTATCGGGCGAAATCGACACTTTTCCATTGATCGATGGGCGGCTCGGCGATGGCGCGGGCGCGATCCCGCTCGAGCATTTCACGTGCGCGACGCGGCTGACCGAGTGCGATTCCGCGATTCGCGAACTGGCTGCGTCGGCGCCGCCCCTCGACAGGCCGGCGGCGCTGATCGCGCTGGCCGAGAAAATCGTCGAGCGCGTGACGTTCGAGCCGGGTGTAACGGGCGTGGCGAGCACGGCGTCGCAGGCGCTCGCGCTCGGCAAGGGCGTCTGCCAGGATCACGCGCATCTGATGCTCGCGTGCTGCCGCGCGCGCGGCCTGCCGGCGCGCTACGTGAGCGGCTATATCGAACCCGGCGACGTCGAGCATGCGGCGAGTCACGCGTGGGTCGATGTGTGGCTCGCGGGGCTGGGCTGGGTTTCCGTCGATGTCACGCACGCGGCGTTCGCCAGCGAGATGTATTGCCGGCTCGCGGCGGCGCGTGATTACGAAGCGGCGTCGCCCGTGCGCGGACGGAGGATCGGCGGGCTGGAGGAGACGCTCGATGTGTCGGTTGCGGTGAGGGCGCAGGAGCAGGTGGGGCAGTAGGGCGTTTCTCGTCTGCAAGGTGTCTTTAGTCGCGCAATCGACTGCGTTGCAGTCCATCGAAAACATATGGTCTCGCTGCCGCATAGCTGGCTGATGTCATTCCCATAGAAACATCGCCCGGATTTTCATAGACGTCCGTCGACCGATCGCGTTGCTCGATTTAACAATGACCGGTCCATTTACGTCCCTTAATAAATTGAAAGAAGGCGCAGCATTTTTTTAAAGCGATGAATGAAGTCCAAACCTGCCGGCCGATGCAGTCGATGTCACTGCACCATTCCCAGATTCCAGGCTATTTCGGATGATTTCTACTTAATTTATGGGGCAAACGTTTGTACGGTGTTCCGATAGCTCAAGCCAGCAGCCAACTGTCCGTTAACAGTAGTACGGGCAAAACAGGACATCACCGTCGCTCAGCAATGCGGACAGCACCGGGTTCCAATACGGGCGATTAACCATCTGAGGACCTTGCTACGCGCAAGGGTGCCCTTCGCGGCATTTCGCCGCTCCAATTTGCGTGCACAGCGCTGTGCTTGCCCGAAAATGTCCACTGGAGTTTTGAGATAATGAGCGTCGGGCTCGCATCAGGGAATGGCTTATTTCGCGTTTGTTCGCAGGTGACGAGCTGCAGAAATAACGACGATACGGCTGTTTCAGCTGTCTACGGGGTTGGGATTGCAGAACATCAGGGAACGCGCGCTGGCGCCCGTGCGCGGCAGGTAGCCTATCGCGCGCAGGCGGAAGGCGGACCACCTTCTGCCTGCGATACGGCCAGTTCAGCGGGCGCACTACCTTGCGAGCTTCTGGCGGCCGTGTTCGTGCCGGACTTCGCGCCGGCTGCGCGCTCAGAACAGCGATCTTATCCAGTTCGCGGCCAGCGGGCCGCACAGCGTGATCCACGCGATTGCACAGATCAGCACGGCGACAGTGACTGCCGCGCTGCCACAGTCTTTTGCTCGACCGGAGAGTTCGTGCCGGTCAGGCGAGATGCGATCGACGGTGGCCTCGATGCCCGAATTGACAAGTTCGACAAGCAGGACCAGCAGCGTGGTTGCGACAAGCATCACGCGCTCGACCGTGGGCAGCGGCACGATCGCAGCAGATGGAATCAGCACCATAGCGGCGATCAGTTCCTGACGGAACGCGCTTTCGTGGCGCACGGTTGCGACGAACCCCCGATACGAGTGGCGCAGCGCGAACAGCCCTCGCAGCGGACCGTTGCGCTTGCACGTTTTTGCGGGTGACGTCGAATCAGTCGATCGACTCATGATGGGACCAATAAATTAATTGCCGGAAGTTATCACAAAGTGCTGCCGCCATTGACCTCGCCGGAATTGCAACCGGCGCTCTCCGACTCCTTGCTCGCTTTACTGAATGACCATCTGACGGTGCCGCGCGTCGCGCGCATGCTTGCCAGCGAGTCGACGCGCTCATGAAAACATTCGTGTCGGCTTGTCTCGCCGCATCGCTTGCGGGTGCGTCCCTCGTATTTGCCGGTCTCCCGGCGCATGCACAAACTACGGCTGACTCTGCTGTGCGTACGTCGGCGACGCATGTTGCCGCCAGCGTGCCGGGAGGCGCGGACGCGCGCGTCGCGTCCTCATCGGTTGCCTCTGCGCAGCATGTTTCATTCGCTGCATTGGGGGCCTGGCAGCCGCTCAATCTGCATGGTCTCGACGACACGCGCACTGTGAATCTGGGCGTGCGGCTCGATCATGCCGTGAGTGCAGCATGGCTGCGTCTGCGGTTCACGTACTCGCCGGCGCTCGTCTTTCCGATCTCGCACATGAAGGTGATGCTCAACGGCGAGGCGTTCGCGACCGTGCCGTTCGACCGCGAGCATGCGGGCCAGATGGTGACTCAGGATATTCCGCTCGATCCGCGTTTTCTGACCGACTACACGCAGATCGGCCTCAACCTCGTCGCGCATTACACGCTCGACCATTGCGAGGACCCGGATAGTTCTGCCCTGTGGGCCCAGATAAGCCCCGCGAGCGAGGTGATCCTGCAAACTTCGCCGATCCGTCTGCCCAACGATCTGGCGTTGCTGCCTGCACCATTCTTCGACCGGCGCGACGTCGGCCGGCTCGATCTGCCGTTCGTGCTGCCGCCGTCGCCCGACAACGCGACGCTGCGCAGCGCGGCGATCGTCGCGTCGTGGTTCGGCGCGCTCGCCGACTATCGCGGCGCGCGCTTTCCGGCGCTCGACGCGTTGCCAGCCAACAGTCACGCCGTCGTAATCGGCACGCGCGCGCAGTTGCCGGCCGCACTCTCGCTGCCGGATGTCGACGGGCCGATGCTGATCGTCGCGGACAACCCGAGCGCGCCCGCGCAGAAGCTGCTCGTCGTCACGGGGCGCGACGCGAGCGAAGTCGATGAGGCTGCCTACGCACTCGTTCTCGGCAAGAACGCGATGTCGGGGCCGGCCGTGCGCGTCTCACAGGTCGATATCGGCGCGCCGCGCAAGCCATATGACGCGCCTCGCTGGCTGCCCGTGGACCGGAAGGTGGCGTTCCACGAACTCGTCGACAACACGCAGCAACTACAGGTGACGGGCAGCACGCCGGACGCGATCCGGCTCAACCTGCGCGTGCCCGCCGACATTTTCTCGTGGAGCGGAGCGGGCGTGCCGCTCGAGCTCAAGTATCGCTACACCGCGCCGACGGTGCAGAACAACTCCGCTCTCGCCATCGACATCAACGATCAGCTTGTGAAGTCCTACCGGCTTGCGCCAGCGAAAGCCGACGATGCCCAGGGCCATCTGCAATTGCCGCTGCTGCCGGCTGCAGGCGGAGGCGCGGCGAGCGCGCTGGAGATTCCTGCTTTTCGCGTCGGCAGTGCGAACCAGCTGCAACTGCGCTTCCGTCTCGACTCGCAGAAGACGGGGCTGTGCCAGGGTGTCGCGGCGAATCCCGTACAGGCCGCGATCGACCCCGACTCGACAATCGACTTTTCGCGCTTCATTCACTATGCGGAGATGCCCAATCTCGCGTACTTCTCGAACAGTGGTTTTCCGTTCACGCGGTATGCAGACCTTGCGCAGACTGCCGTCGTGATCCCCGATCATCCGTCGCGCGAAGAACTCGAATCCCTGTTGACGGTGCTCGGACATATGGGGCAGTGGACGGGGCTGCCGTCGTTGCGCGTGCAGATCACGCGCCCGTCGGAACTCCCGTCGGTGCCCGACAAGGATCTGCTCGTGATCGGCACGGGCGATTCGATGCCGCTCTTCGCACGTTGGCGCGCGAGCCTGCCGCTCGCGATCGACGGGGCCAAGGGCGGCATCCAGCCGGCGTCTTTCTCCGTCCGTGAGCACTGGCGTGATGGTTCGCTGTTGCCGAAGGGCGGCGCGCACCTCGACCGCGATGGTGCGCTCGCTGCGTTGATCGGATTCGAAGCGCCCGGCAGCCGTCATCGAAGCGTCGTTGCATTGACGGCGACCGACGAAGCACATCTCCCTGCGCTGCTCGATGCATTCGACAAGGCCGATCGCGTGGGCAAGGTGCAGGGCGACGTCGCGCTGATCCGTGCGGATTCGGTGGAAAGCATGCGGGTCGGGCCGACCTATCTGGTTGGCGAACTGCCGTGGTACGCGCCGCTGTGGCGCTATGCCATCCAGCATCCGTTGCTGCTTGGCGTTCTCGGCGTGATTGCGGGTCTTCTGCTGGCGATCGGCGCATTCGCAGGTTTGCAGGCGCTCGCAGAGCGGCGGCGGGGAATCTGAGCGATGCCGATGTGCCGTGAAGAGCAACAGCGCACGCGAGGCGCGCGTTCAGCGTGTTTGCGCAGACCACGAGTCCGCGCGCGAGGGGCGTATCTGCGGGCGCTTGCGGGCGCGCTCGCGTTGCTCGGCTGCGCGATTGCGCATGCGGCGACCGTCGTCCTCGCGGACGCGGCGGGACGGGACAATCCAGCGCAAGCCGTCGCGACGCGATCATGCGGCGCGCCTCAGGTCTGGCCGCGTTGGCAGGGTTTCCTTCAGCGATTCGTTTCCGCAGACGGCCGTGTGATCGACGCAGGGTCGGCCGATGAGCGCACTGTCTCCGAAGGACAGGCCTACGCGCTGTTCTTCGCGCTGGTCGCCAACGACCGCGCGAGCTTCGACAAAATCCTGCGCTGGACGGAAGTCAATCTCGCCCAAGGCGATCTGGCGACGCATCTGCCCGCATGGCTATGGGGGCGTCGCCCGGATGGCGAATTCGCCGTGCTCGATGCAAACGCGGCATCCGATGCCGACTTGTGGATCGCCTACGCCCTGCTCGAAGCGGGCGCGCTGTGGGACGAACGCAGCTACTTTGCGCTTGGTGCGCTGCTCGCAAAGCATGTACTCGATGCCGAGACCGCCAATATTCCTGGTCTCGGCCTTACGCTGCTGCCCGGAGCCGTGGGCTTTCATCCGGAGCCGGACCTCTGGCGTGTGAACCCGTCCTATTCGCCCCCGCAGGTGTTGCGGAGCATCGGTACGCGCTTGCCCTCCGACGCGCGCTGGGCTCGCGTCGTCGAAAGCGGCTCGCGCGTGCTGCTCGATACGGCGCCTCTCGGCTACGCGCCGGATTGGGCGCTGTACCGCCGTGGACACGGCTTTCAGCCTGACGCAGAGACGCATGCCGTCAGCGCGTACAACGCGATTCGCGTGTACTTGTGGATAGGCACCATGAACGGGCGGGACCCGCTGTCGAACCGGCTTGCCGAGCGTTTCAAACCCTACGCGGACTTTATTGCCGCTCATGGTGCTCCGCCCGAAACGATCGATGCCGTGAGCGGCAAGCCCGGCCAGAACATGGGCAATGCGGGGTTTTCCGCGGCGTCGGTGCCGTTTCTCGATGCGCTTGGACGCTCGCCGCTCGCCGACGCGCAGGTCGCGCGGATCGACACACTCGACGCCCAAACGCCGCCCGGCTACTACTCGAGTGTGCTGACGCTGTTCGGACTCGGCTGGCGCGAAGGCCGCTATCGCTTCGCTGCCGACGGCACGCTCGATGTGCGCTGGAGCGCGGCATGCCACGGAGGTGCGCGTTGAACGTGCGCCGCGTAGCACGCACTTGCGCATTTCGCCGATCGCGCGCGAGGGGTGCGCTCGCCGCTATCACGAGCCTGGTCGTGTTCACGGGATTCGCGTCCGTCGCCGCGCAGGCGTCGGTTGCTGCTGCACCCGCGGGGCGGGCGCGGCCCGCGTCCGGTGCCTCCATGCCGCCCGCGCTCGCAAGCGATGTCGCGCAGCGATTGCCCGCCGACGCCCAGCGTCTGCTCGCGGCTGCGCGCATGTGGTCGACCAAGCATCGCGACGATCTGGCTTCGCAGTCGATCGATAAGGCACTGCTGATCGCGCCCGATGCGCCCGATCTGCTGGCCGAGCAGGCGCGCATTCAATTGAGGATCGGACGCACTCGCGAAGCGCAGGACGCGCTCGCGCGTCTGCGACGGCAGTCGCCTGGCAGCGCGCAGACGGAAGCGCTCGCCGACGAATTGCGCGTCGCGACGAGCGGCCGTGAGGAGTTCGCCACGATCCGTCTGCTTGCGCGAAGCGGCCAGTCGGCCGAGGCCGCGCGAAGGCTCGTCGCGCTGTTTCCACATGGCGCGTCGCCTGGCCCGCTCGGTGTCGAGTATTACCAGATTCTCTCCGGCACGAAGGAAGGCAGGGTGCTCGCCGTCGATGGGCTGCGCCAGCGCATTGCCGCGAACCCTGACGACGTCGATGCGATGCTCGTTCTCGCCGGGCTGCTGAACGGCAGCAGCGACACACGCGCGGAGGCGAATCGTCTCGCGTGGCGGCTTGCGTTGAGACCAGACGCCGATCACGCCGCGGCCATGAACGTCTGGCGTCACGTGCTGCAATCGGCGGGTGCAGATCCGGCCTATCGCGATGCGTTGCGCGCCTGGCTTGCGCTGGTACCCGATGACGCGGAGTTCCAGGACCGCGTGGCGGCGATCGATGCCCGGCTCGACGCACAGCGCCGGCTCGAACGAGACCCGGACTATATCGCGCAGCAGCGCGGGCTCAAGGCGCTTGCACGCGGCGATCTCGCCAGCGCGGAGCCGCTTCTCGCCCAGGCTGCCCACGCGCGGGCCGACGACGCGAACGCAGTCGGCGGCCTCGGGCTCGCGCGGATGCGCGAGGGACGGCGCGACGAAGCACGCGTGTTGTTTCTGCGCGCAGCCGCGCTCGACGCGGACGATCGCGGCAAATGGGAAGGTCTCGCGCGCACGGCGGCATTCTGGGGCACGCTCGCCGATGGCCGCGCAGCAGCGGCAGCGGGCCGTGCGCAGGACGCGGCGAACGCCGCGCGCGCCGCTCTCGCGATGCAACCGGACAGTCCCGATGCAAAACTGCTGCTTGCCGATGCGTTGCTTGCACAGCACGACTGGCAGGGCGCGGAGCCGTTGCTGCGCAGCCTCTTGTCGGCGCGCGCGCCTGGTCTCGGCGCTGTGCGCAGCATGCAGACGCTGCTCGATCAGACGGGCCGCGGCGAGCAGTTCGGACCGCTGATCGAGGCGCTGCGCAGCCGCTTCAGCGACCCGGCAGACAGGCGCAGCCTCGATGCGATGCGCGGCGGCGTGCTCGCGGACGAGGCTTCGCGCGAGGCCGCGCAGGGCAAGCTGGGTCCCGCCGCGCAGCGTTACGAGGCTTCGCTGCGGCTCTCACCCGATGCGCCATGGACGCGCTTTGCGCTCGCGCGGCTCTATCGCGACATCGGGTTGCCGCAACTCGGGCGCGACGTGATGAACGATGGCATGAAGCAGTCCGCGTCGCCGGAGATGTTCTATGCGAGCGCGCTCTATCTGAATTCCATCGACGATGTGGCGGGAGCGAAGCAGGCACTCGCGCGCGTCGACGACGCCGGGCGCAGCGAGAGCATGCGCGCGCTCGCGCGCACGCTCGATGCGCAACTGACGCTGACAGGCGCGCGTGCCGCGTTCGCATCCGGCGACCGGGCTGGCGCGACGCGCATGCTCGAACATGCCGAAACGCTATCAGCCGACGACCCCGATATGTTGGCGGGCGTCGGCACGATGTTGATCGATGCGGGCGACGCGGATCGCGGTCTTGCCTTGCTGCGGGACTGGATTCGCGCGAACCCCGCGCGCGCGGATGCGGGCGTGCGCCTGCGATACGGCGACCTGCTCGGGCACGCGCGCCGCGACGCCGAGCTTGATAGCTGGCTCGCGCAGATTCGAGCGATAGACGGACTCGACGAAAGCGAGCGCTCGCGGCTCGAAGATCAGGCGCTGCGTCTTGCGTTGCGCGAGATCGACGATGCACTGGACAGCGACGACTACGCGCGCGCGCAGCGCTTGCTCGCTCGCGTCAGCGCCGCGGGCCAGCGCGATCCGCGCTATGCGCTCGAGGTCGCCGATGTGCAACGTGCGCAGGGGCACTACGACGCGGCTCGCGCGGCGCTCGCGCCATTGCTCGCCGCTACGCCCAATAACGCGGACGCACAGCTTGCGCTTGCGCGCATCGAGGCGGAAGACGGCGAACGGCGCGCTGCCCTTGCCGTCGTGCGGCGCGTCGTCGATGCGGCTCCCGAGGACGATGTCGACACGCGCATTTCGGCAGCCCGCCGGCTGTCCGTGCTGGGCCAGTACACGGAAGCCGGACAGATCACGGACGCCTTGCGTGTCGCTTATCCGGGGCGAGCGGACGTCACGGTGCAGGCGGGCCGCATTGCACAGGATCTCGGTCATTATCAGGAAGCCGAATCGTTGTACCGGATGTCGGCGCGTGAAGAGAAGCTGGCGGGCGTGACTTCTGACGCTGCCGACGGCACGCCCGCGCAGGCCGCGCTAGCCGGGCTGCAGCAGCGCCGCGATCCGATGATCGAAGCCGGCGTGCTGCCCGCGTACAAGTCGGGCGACGCGGGCATCTCCGAGTTTCACGCGTGGCAGGCGCCCGTGTACGTGCAGATCCCGTATCGCTATGACGGACACTTCTTCGCGCATATCGATACCGTGACACTCGATGCCGGCAAGCTGTCGTTGGGCGACTGGCCCAACGATATCGGCGGCCCCAACACCTTCACGCGCGATACGTTCGGCACGTTTGCGAGGGTCGACAATGCGGACCTGGCGCAACTCGCCCAATGGAGGGCGAACAACCCGGCGCTCGCCGACGCGGTCAACGCGAACGTGCAGCGCTATGCAAGCCAGCGAGCGACGGGCGTGGCACTGGGTACGGGCTATGTATCGGATGCGTGGCGTGTCGACATCGGCACGACTCCGCTCGGCTTTCCTGTGCACTACCTGGTGGGTGGCATACGCTACCGCTTCGATGCCGGTCCGGCGAGCTTCAGCGCGAGTGTGTCCCGGCGCCCGCAGACGGGCAGCGTGCTGGCCTACGCCGGCATGCACGACCCGGTGACGGGCGCCGTCTGGGGCGGCGTGCGGCGTGACGGCATCGATCTGCATTCGGCTGTCGACGTCGGCCGCGTGAGCGTGTTCGCCGACCTGGGCGTCGCCGAGCTGACCGGGCGCAACGTTGCGTCGAACCAGGAGGTCACGCTGCGCACGGGTTTCATCACGCCCGTCTGGCAGCGCGCGACCATGCGCGTCAACACCGGCCTCATCGGCAACGCCTGGCACTACACCGACAATCTGCGTTTCTACAGCTACGGACAGGGCGGCTACTACAGTCCGCAGCGCTACCTGTCGCTCGGCGTGCCGCTCGAATGGGAAGGGCGGCACGATGCGCTCACCTGGGACATCACGGCGACCGTCGGATTGTCGAACGCCTACGAAAAGGACTCGCCCTATTACCCGAACGGATTGCCGTCGTTCTACGGACCCGGCTTTCCTCCGCTTGCTTCCGGCAGCAACCTGGTCTACGGGGGCAGCTCGACGCAGGGCGTGAGCTTTTCGTATGGGATTTCGGCCATTGCGCAATATCGCGTCAACGCACATCTGGTAGCGGGTGTGCGCGTCGAGATCGATCACGCGCATGACTACGCGCCGAGCGCAGGCATGGTGTACGTGCGCTATTCCTTCGATGCACGCAAAAAGGACCGCAGCCTGTCGCCGACACCGGTTCGCCTGTATTCGAGCTTTTGAACGGCGCATCGATCAACGAACGGACACTTTCATGGACACCGCTTCCTCCTCCCTCGCGACGACGGGCGCTCTACCGCTGCGTCGCTGGCTGGCCGCCGCAAAGAGCATGATGCGCCCACCCTCTGCGAGGACTGGCCGGCTCGGAGTCGACGGCCTGCCCGACGACTGGGCGTGGATCGAGAACGGCAAGCTCTACGCGGTGTACGCGACGGGACGCACGCCGGCCGCGGACGCGCTGATCTGGGCGAGCGTGCGGGCCGCGCAATCGCGTCACGTGACCGTGGTGCTCGCGCGAGAACGGGACGCCGTCACTGCGCGGCTGCGCGAGCTCGGCTTCGACGACAATCGCCCGGCGCGTGGCTGGCCCCGTGGCCTGAACGTCCTCGCGATGCCTCCCGAGGCGGCGCACGCCGAACACGGCGCGCGCCCTGTCGCATTCGCGCGTCTGATTGGCGCGCTGCAAGCGCTTCGCCGGTTCGGCGTGCGCCGGCGGGCGCTTTACATCATCGAGGGAGGCGAGCGCTGGTTCAGCTGGCGCGATCCCGTGGCCCTCGCGCGCGAAGGCCGCGCGCTCGCCGGCTGGTGCGCGGCACGACGTGTCGCGATGGTGCTGCTGCTGGACGCCGAAGCCGCGCAAGCTGCGTCCCGGCCGAGCGACGCCACATCTCACGGCCTGTCGCAGACGGACGGAATGGACGATGCGTCGGACGGGTTGGCGGCGCTCGCCGGGCGTCCCGAATTCCATGCCGCATGCGCGGGAGTCGCACGAGTGCAACACACGCATGGCGAGCTGCTATGGCACGGGGATTTCTGGCGCAGTGGAGAAACATTGGTGACGGGCGAGCGTCTCGGGTTGCGCTTTTCCGAGGCGGGACGGCTAACTGTGGCTCCCGTGACGGCGGATGCATGGGAAGTCGACGGCGACGTGTTGCTCGCCCGTGACGACGCGCGCGTCGTGGTGACGCGCGCCGCGGTGCAGAGTGAAGAGCGCTGGCTGCCGCCGCATTGGGAGATCGTGGAAGATCAGATGTCGCTCCTCGCCGCATGCAGCGGCGCCCAGGCTGCGACCGTCTTGCTGGACTATCGAGGCAGCGCAGATCTCGAGCCTCTCTGCTCGACGGTTCATGCGTTGCGCCGTCGATGCGGACGTGCGCTCAAGATCGCGGTGGTGGAGCGAGGCGAGGTCTTGCGGCACCAGTACGAATTGCTCGTCCTGAATCTGGGCGCGAATCTGGTGCTAGGTCGCGAGCTGCCGTTCTCGCGTATCCAGTCGTTGCTGCACTCGCTTCAGGGGCAGCTGCATACGCGCCCTGTTGCCATCGACTACCGCGCCGCGCTGGCTGCCGCCCTGAGCGACTCGGGGTCGGGCTATCTGCCCGTTGGCGAATTCTGCGAGCGGCTTCGCACGACCGTCGCGCGCGGCGCGCCGCTCAAGTTGCCGCATGTCCTCGTGAAGCTCAGGCTCGCGCCCGGCCAGGCTCATCGCGAGGCGCTGCGCCACTGCATGCCCCGGCGCTCCGGTGACGTGCTGACGCTCGACGCCAGTCATCTCTATCTGTTTCTGTTCGCGTGCCGGCCAGCCGACGTCGATCGCGCACTCGCGAACGTCTTCGATGTGCCCGTGGACCAGCTCGCGGAACGCGTGGAGCGCTTCACCGAGGACGCGATCGACGCAGAGCTGCGCGATCTCGAAGCAGCGAACCGTCGCACGCGGTTTGCGGACTACAGCGACCTGTATCTCACGGTGCCTCGTTCTGCCCCGTCATCGTCGACAGCCGAAGAAGTCGACAGGCCGCCGCGAGCGGATGAGGAAAGCCACACGACAGCCGATCAGCCGGGCACGGCGAATATGAGTGCGCAGACCTCGGCTTCAGCGACGTCGCGATCCGGCGACAGGGCGCTCGTCACACCGCGCCCACGCCGCGCCGTTCGCGCGGCGATGCCTGTGCTCATCCGGGAGAAAGCGTGATGCCGTTTCTGCTTATCTGTCTGGTGACGGGCATGGTCGTTGCCGTTCCCGTCTGGATGCTCTGGCAACGCTTCGGCACCCGGCGCGGTCTCGATGGCGTGAAGCGCTTCGATCCCCGCGAGGCCGTGCCGTGTACGCTCGAGCCCGTCGCACTGAGCGCGCAACTCGTGCGCGAAGTTGCACGACGTGATGAGGCCGGCCGATGAAGACCATCGCGGTGGTATCGACGGCGGGCGGGACGGGGCGTACCACGTTGAGCGCTGCGCTTGCCGTGTTGCTCGCGCGCCGCGGCCGTCCGATCGTCGCGCTCGATTTCGATCCGCAGAACGTTCTGGGTGCGTATCTCGGCCTCGATTCGGTGGATGGGCCGGGCATCGGCGATGCGATCACAGTCGAAGCGGCAGACGGCGTGGACCCGTGGCAGGAATGGACGTGGCGCAACGAAGAGGGCGTGCTGTTCGTTCCCTACGGCCGGCGACCGCTCGCCGAAAACACGCGATGCGAGACGCGGCTTGCACAGACGCCGCAGTGGCTTGCACGCGCGCTCGCGATGCTCGATCTGGACGATGACGCAGCCGTGCTGATCGATACGCCACGCTATCCGTCGCTTCAGGCAGACCAGGCGATTCGCGCTGCCGATCTCGTGTTATGTGTCACGCCGCCCGAACCGGTTGCCTGTGCGACGCTGGTTTCGAATCTGCCCCATCTGCAGGCCGCAAGTGCGCGGTTCAAAGTGGTCGTGAACCGGCTGAACCCTGCGCGCGACATGCAGCGCGATGTGCTGGCGATGCTCCGTGCCGCGCTCGGCCCGGATCTCCTCGTCGATCAGCGCGTGCATTTCGATGCCGCGCTGCCGGAGTCGTTCGCGCGTGGCAGCTGGCTCTTCGACGACGCACCGTACTCGCAGACTGCACACGACTTCCAGGGTCTCGCGAACTGGCTCGACGCGTGGCTCGGCGAACGTGCCGACAAGGGCAAAGACCGATGAGCACGTCACACATGGACGACAACAGCCAGTCTGCCGATGCCGTCGACGTCGGCTGGCGCACGCGCGTGCTGGACTGGCTCGCACGCGGGCTCGGTCTGCCCGCCGAGCGAACGGCGCTCGACTGGTGCGTGCGCCTCTTTTTCCATCCGCCAGCAGCGGGGCGGCCCGATCGCGTGCGCGATGCTGCGCGTGCAGCGCTCATTGCGCTCGCCGCGCGTTGGGGCGTGCTCGATATCCGCAGTGCGCGTGAATGGTTGTGGCGCGCGTTCGTCCGACCGCGGCGCACGCTGTCGTTCGAATGGATCGACACGTGGATCGTGCCGCCCTATCTCTGGCTCGCGGCCTGCTGGCGAGCGTTGCTGGCGCGTCTGCCAGATTTGCCGTGGGTGCGCTGGGGCGAACGCGTCGAACGCGGCGTGGGCGCAGTCGGAAAGGTGCGTTGGCTCCTGCCCGTCTTCGCGACAATTGGCACGGCGATCTGGCTGCTTGTCGGCACGTCGCCGCTGACGCCCAGTGGCCAGTTCGAGTTTTTCTCCGTCACCGTGCTCGTCGCGCTCGTCTTGCGCCGTGTGCCCGGACGCGCGCCGCTGCTGGTCCTTGCGCTTCTTGTGCTGTTCGCGATGACGCGCTATGCGTGGTGGCGCGCCACCGAGACGCTCGTGTTCGCGTCACCCGGTGAAGCCGTCGCCGGCTATATGCTGTTCGGCGCGGAAGCCTACACGTGGTTGATCCTCGTGCTCGGCCTGCTGCAGACTGCGTGGCCGCTCGAGCGCAAGGTCGAGGCATTGCCAGCCGATCCGCGCGACTGGCCGAGCGTCGACATCTTCATACCGACCTACAACGAGCCGCTTGCCGTCGTGAAGCCGACGGTGTTCGCTGCACAAGGCATCGACTGGCCCGCCGATCGTCTGCGCGTGTATCTGCTCGATGATGGCAATCGCCCTGAATTCGCAGCCTTTGCGCGCGAAGCGGGGATCGGCTATCTGACGCGAGATGACAACCGGCACGCGAAGGCGGGCAATATCAACCGCGCACTTGCACGTACACAGGGCGAGTACGTCGCGATCTTCGACTGCGATCACGTGCCGACACGCTCGTTTCTGCAGATGACGATGGGCACGTTTCTGCGCGACAAGCGTTGTGCGCTCGTGCAGACACCGCATCATTTTTTCTCTCCGGACCCGTTCGAGCGCAACCTCGGGACGTTCCGCCGCGTGCCCAACGAAGGCAATCTGTTCTACGGGCTCGTTCAGGCCGGCAACGACCTGTGGAATGCCGCGTTCTTTTGCGGCTCTTGCGCGGTGCTCCGGCGCAGCGCACTCGATGAAATTGGCGGCATTGCCGTCGAGACCGTGACCGAGGACGCACACACCGCGCTCAAGCTGCATCGGCGCGGCTACACGAGCGCGTACCTGCCCACCGTGCAGGCAGGGGGGCTCGCAACCGAAACGCTCGCCAGTCACATCGCACAGCGCACACGCTGGGCACGCGGCATGGCGCAAATATTTCGCATCGACAACCCTTTCCTTGGGCGCGGACTCAGCTTCTTTCAGCGGCTCTGCTACAGCAACGCGATGCTGCATTTCTTCTACGGCATCCCGCGTCTGATTTTCCTGACCATGCCGATGGCGTACCTGTTCTTTCAGATGTACTTCATCAATGCTGCCGCCACGCGAATCGCGAGCTACGTGTTGCCGTATATCGTGCTTGCGAATATCGCGAACTCCCGGATGCAAGGTCGCTACCGGCACTCGTTCTGGGCCGAAGTGTACGAGTCCGTGCTTGCGTGGTACATCGCGCTGCCGACGACTGTCGCGTTCTTCAGCCCCCGGCACGGCAAGTTCAACGTGACCAGTAAGGGTGGCCGGATCGCCGAGGGATTCTTCGACTGGACCATATCGCGGCCCTATCTCCTGCTGCTTGCGCTCAACGCGTGCGCATTGATAGTTGGCGCGTCGCGCCTCGCGTTGGAGCAGGGCGCGGAAGGTCCCACGATCGTCATGAACATGGCCTGGACACTCTATAACCTCGTGATGCTAGGCGCTGCGCTTGGCGTCGCGCGCGAGGTGAAGCAGGTACGCGTGACGCACCGTATCGCGATGCGCATACCTGCCACCCTCATTCTCCCCGATGGCACCACCGTCAGCTGCACGACGACCGACTACTCGACGGGTGGCTTCGGATTCGATGTCGAGCCGGGGCTCGCGATCCGGGCGGGCGACACGCTCGACGTCTGCGTCAGCCGCGGCGACCGTCTGTTCCACTTCCCGGTTCGCGCGTGCCGCTACGCTGGCCGGCAGCTCGGCGCGCAGTTCGACGCGCTCACGCTCGAGCAGGAACGGCAGCTCGTGCAGTGCACGTTCGGCCGCGCCGATGCCTGGCTCGGATGGAACGGCACGGACAACAATGACGCGCCATTGCGCGGCCTGAAGGAAGTGTTGCTGATGGGCGTGGAAGGCTATTCGCGCGTGCTGGCGAGCGGGCGGCGCGCCGTGCAATCACTGCTTGCACTCGATCGCACACGATACTGATGGGCAGCGCCCGCAACCCTCGTCGACTCTCTGACCTCGATCATGACTTTGTGGAACCTGTATTTCATCGCGAAGCTTTATTTGTTTGAGTCCGGCCATCTGACGCCGCTGTGGCTCGCCAATATCGTATTCGCGGCTGTGCTTGCCGCGACGTCGATGTTCCGGCGCCGCTGGCTGCGCGTCGTGCGCAATCTGATCGGGCTCGCAATCGGACTGCCGCTGATGTATCGGGAGGCGAACGTCCCGCCCTTTTCGCGCGTTGTCGAGGAATTCGGTAACCTCACTACGTTCAGCGGCGGCTACTGGCTTGAACTGGCAGGACGCTTTCTGCCGCCGATGCTGCTGCTCGCGATCGTCGGCGCGGTGCTCGGCTACCTGCTCGTCAATCGCTGGTTGCGCGTCGCGACGTTCGTGTTCGTGGCGCTTGTCGCAATTCCCGTCTGGCAGGCAGGCGCGGCGCTGCTCGTACGCACTTCGCAGACATCCACGGCAGCAGTGGCTGCGGGTCAGACAGTGGCGCAGCCCGTCGATCGCGACGCGGCGCTTGCGGCTTTCAGGAAGGCGGAATCACAGAGACAGGTGAATTTCGGCAAACCCGGTGAAGACCCCTCGCGCCAGTTCGACGTGATCGTGCTGCATATCTGCTCGCTTTCCTGGGATGATCTCGACGCGGCGAAGGCGCGCAATCATCCGATGCTGAGTCACTTCGATTATCTGTTTACGAACTTCAGCACGGCTGCAAGCTACAGTGGCCCGGCGGCGATTCGCGTGCTGCGCGCAACCTGCGGACAGGAGTCGCATGCGGATCTGTACAAGGACGCGCCGCCGCAGTGCCATCTGTTCGGGCAACTCGCCGCGGCAGGCTACACGGCGCAGACGCTGCTCAACCACGACGGGCAATTCGACAATTTCCTGCAGATCATTCACGACAACATCGGCGTGCCCAACGCCCCGATGATCTCGAACACGGACGTGCCCGTCGCAATGCATGCGTTCGACGGCTCCGCGATTCGCGACGACTACGGCACGCTCGCAAAGTGGTACGCGCAACGCGCGCAAATTGCCGGCCCGGTCGCGCTGTACTACAACACGATCAGCCTGCACGACGGCAACCAGTTGCCCGACAGCAGCTTGTCGAGCCTCGAGTCCTATCCGCAGCGCGTGAACAGGCTGATGAACGACTTTGACCGCTTTGCAGACCTGATTGCGTCATCAGGCCGGCGCGCGGTGATCGTGTTCGTGCCGGAGCATGGTGCCGCGTTGCGCGGTGACAGCAACCAGGTGGCGGGTCTGCGCGAGATTCCGACGCCGCGCATCGTCCACGGGCCGGTCGGCGTGCGGCTGGTGGGCTTCGATGGAAATCACGGTCCGGCCACCGTGATCGATCATCCGACGAGCTTCCTCGCGATCGCGCAGTTGTTGTCGAACCTCGTATCGAACAGTCCTTTCAAGCCCGGCGTCGCGCTCTCGCAATATGCGGCGAATCTGCCGCAGACGCAGATGATCGGTGAGAACGAGGGCACAGTGACGATGACGACGGCCGCCGGCTACATGGTCAGGACGCCGGACGGCGTATGGGTGGATGCACGATGAAAGGACACGCGGAAAACGGGTACGAGCCCGGACATGACATCGACGGCCTCGTGCGCCATGTTCCCGAGGTCGACCCCGCACGCTACGTCGACGAGCAGGCACGCGGCGCGTACGAGGACGCGCTCGTGCGCTGGCCTGTGCTCGCGCGGCTGATGAAGCTCGAAGGCGATAACGGGGCATGAGGAGAGGCTAACAAAGCCAGTTGAATGGACCACTCACACGAACTAGCATTAGCAATGCTGGCGTTGCAAATCTTCAGGCAATAGTCACGGCGCAAACCGCTGCATAGCGCCAACCGTGAGCTGACATGACCAAGACGGCAACAGGGACATTACGACGTGGCGGCGCAGTTAAAGCGATCTCCCATCTCCGCGTGCTGGCGTTCATGTCAGCGCTCGTGCCAATGATCGCGGGCTGCTCGACGATGGCACAGGACGTCCACGTCGATGGCACCGTCTGGCAGCCGGACGAACAGACGGCATACCCAACGGGGCATTGGGACGTGCTGGGCGGCCAGAACCTCCTCGTCCAGTGGACGGCATTCGATAACATGTCGCTCATCGACGGCAGCGCGTTGCCGACGGCACCGTACCATGTCGACTGGCAGCGAATCGGCCAGCAACCGTGGGCCAGAAACGTCATACTCGGACTGGCTACGTACCCGTCCGAACCCAAAGCGCGCGCGAACGTCGCAAAGCTCGTCACCCAGTCGCTCGACATCGCGCGAGTCCCTGTCCCGCTGCATGTGACGGGTTACTACTTTCCCGTCGAGGTCGACCCGACGTGGAAGGACGTATCGGCATTCGCAGCACGACTTGCCGATCTGCCGCGACCACTGTGGATCACGGTCTACGATCAGTCCAACATCGGGCCTGTTCCGCTCGCGGACTGGATGCAAACCTGGCTGCCCCCCGACGTTGGTGTCTTCTTTCAGGACGGTTGCGGTGTCTATGCCCGCGAGCCGCGCATCGCGCGTCAATATCTGGATGTACTGTCGGAACGTTTCGGCAAGCAGCGCATACGTGTGATAGCCGAAGCGTTTCGTCCGGCTGGCGGCGAGACTTTCCGTCCCGCCACGGCCGACGAAATCCGTCCTCAACTGCTCGCCTATAAAGGCTATTCGGTGTATCTGTTCGATGGCCCGCACTACGTCTCGGACAGCACTATCCGGTTGCTCGCGCCCGAGGCGTCAGCGCATAAAGGCTTTTAGCCAAAGGCTTGTAGCCGACTCAACGCAATGCGCGCCATCATAAAGACAGGCGCGCATTTGCAGAGACTCGCCGCGCCGCTACTGCGCGGTACTGGCATCGACGAACGTAAAGCCAAGCCCTGTGATTCCCGTGATGATCGACTTGAAATCCGCTAGTCCGGGTTGGCCTAGATCGGGTTCGAGCCAGAACGGATGAAAGAAGAACGACGCGAATCCGTCACGTATGGTGAGCGCATATTGGGCATTCGTCAGAATGTCCTGCTTCGTGTATGTCAGACATGAAAACGGATCGATCGAACAGATGTTGTACTCGACGTTTCCAAGGTTCTCCGGCAGTACGAGTTGCCCGTAGTAGTCGCTCTTGATGATGTAAGGAAAGAACTGGCCGACCTCGAAGTCCTTGTTTGGCACATTCGAATTGAGCTGGGGCGTATCGGACGTGTAGTACACGACACGCTGATACGTCTTCTTGAAGAGCGGCGGCACGGCCTTGATCGAAAGTGGCGACGACTGATAATGAGGCGTTTCCCACGCAAACGGCGTATAGCCGTTTTGCGAAAGCTCCAGCAGCCCCGCCGAAAGACGGCCTGAGGCCCATTGTGTCGAGTCTTCATCCACGGGCCGTTCCTGAGGCTTGTACCAGAACTCGTAATCGTTTGCACTGACGGCATTTTCAGTATCGGGAACCGAGTTGTACTGGTGCGTGTACCCGTGCATCAGGATCTTGCCGCCTCGCGTCAGCGCATAGTTCAGCGCCTGCTTGAGGCCCGTGGCCTGCGCAAGATGAATGGTCTGCGGGACACCACCGTTATACACGCCAAGCGGATCTTTATAGAGTGGAATGGTCGCAATCGAGAAAGGTACTCGCTTCGAGAACAGGTAGTCGGTCAGCGATTTCATTGAACTGACCGTCGTAACCGCGCTGACGTCTTCCAGCCTGACCAGTGCCCGATGGTTGATGGCCGCACCACTTTGCAGAATGTCGTGCAGCATGTCGCAGATGACGAGGTAGCGGTCACGCGGCCCGATGAACGAAAAAGGTACGTCGGCGAAATACCAGAAATTGCCCGCCTTGACGACGTAGGGCGCAACCTCGCTGGTCTGGCTATCCTTGATCGTGACGAGCGTCGCTGCTTTTGTCGGATCGGCGATTGCGACGACGCCGATATCCGGGTCCGCGCTGATGACGCCCGACGTGGAATCATACGAATAGTACTTCACCATATTGACGTTCTTGTAGCTGACCGTGTCGAAGAAATCGGGCGTCGGATTACTCGATGACGGCGTCGTGCTAAGACCACGCAGACCCGAGAACGTCATGCCCGTTTTCCCCGTGAAGTTATACGTCTGGTCCCATGCGAGGTTCCAGATGTTGTACTTGAACCAGACGACGGTCTTGGTACTCGCCGATACGTCGGAGAGGAACGCGGCGGGCGTGCTATTGCCGTAGTAGCTGCCGATATAGAAGACAGCGGAGTAGGGCGCGAGCGTGCCCGCCGTGTAGTTGTTGACGGGCTTCAGATCGACCGTTGCATTGAAGTGGCCGATCAGGTTGCGAAGCATGATCGCATAAGCGAGGCCGAGATTTGAATAGAGATCGTTGGCGGGTGCATCGTAAAGAACGAGCACTTTCGCCGTGGTCGTTTGCGCACTTGTCAGGCGAGGCGTGCCGGCCAGACATATCGCGCAGACGAGTACTGCAATCGTCATGAGCTTTTTCATGATGAGGCTCCTGTATGCGCGTCATTACTGACGAACGAATGTACCGTCAGCGCGGCTGAACTGCCGCAGATTCTGGCCGTTGCGTTGACCATGACCCTTTTCGCTATCGTCCTTGTCCTTATCCGGCATGCCGGGTGAAATGACGGAAACGACAGGCGGCTTGTCGGGCGGCGTCACTTTTCCGCCTGGCTTGGGCGGCGGTGGCTTCGTTCCATAAACCTGCAGATTCTGTGTCACTGCGAGCCCGCCTGGACGCGCGACGGCGGCGGAATTGACAACACTCGCGACCTCCTGTGCAGCAGCCGGCCACACGGCACAGAGACAGGCGGCGCACAAGGCGGTGCTTGCGATAAGTCTCAGCGGTTTCATCATGAACTCTCCATTGCCCTTTCGTGGACGCCATCAATGTGACGTCGACGCGAAAGAGCGAAGCGGTTAATCGGGACGCACGTTGACGTTGCCTGTTTCATCGAGCGAAACGTCGATTGAAGGCTCACTGTCCGGCTTCTTTGTCCCGGGGATGTCGAGGTCCGGAACGACGATATCTTCGGAATCCTCGACGGGGAGATATGGCGACGCTATTGGCGCAAGAACGTCGACGAGCATGGGCGCGTTTGCCACGTGAATCGGCGCACGCGCAGACGCTTCTTCCAGGGCAGCGACGATTCTTGTGCACGCCTGTCCATCGCCATAAGGGTTGGTTGCGCAGGCCATGCTGCGATAGGCATGTTCGTTGTCGAGCAAACTCGATGCTTCTGTGAGAATGCGGCCGATATCCGTGCCGACCAGTCTGGCTGTTCCCGCTTCTATGGCTTCTGGGCGCTCCGTCGTATCGCGTGTCACCAGCACGGGCTTTCCAAGCGATGGCGCTTCTTCCTGAACGCCGCCCGAATCGGTTATCACGAGATACGCGCGCGTCATGAGGAACACGAAAGGCAAATAGTCTTGCGGGCCGGTCAGATAAATGTTCGGCGAGTCGCGAAGTATTTGCTCTGCCGGCTCTCGTACGTTCGGATTGAGGTGCACGGGGTAGACGATTTGCACATCCGGATACGACTGCGCGAGAATGCGCAGCGCGGTGCAAAACTTCCGGAACGGCTCGCCAAAGCTTTCCCGGCGATGTCCTGTCACGAGGATGATGCGGCGTGTCCAGTCGATGCCGGGAAATCGCAGCGAGATTGCTTCGGCCAAATTGAAATCACTTTCTATTTTTCTACGCACGCCGAGCAGTGCGTCGATCACGGTATTGCCCGTTAGCACGATTTGCTTTGCGTTTGCGCCTTCGGCCAACAGGTTGTCGCGGGCTCGTGCGGTTGGAGCGAAATGCCAGCTCGACACGGCATCGCAGAGCTTGCGGTTCAATTCTTCCGGCCACGGAGACCAGATATTCCCCGTTCGCAGACCGGCCTCGACGTGCCCCACCTTTACACGCCGATAAAAGGCAGCAAGGCTCGCGGCGAGTGTCGTCGTCGTGTCGCCATGCACGAGTACGATCTCCGGGTTCACCGAGTCATAAACCTCGCCGATGCTGTTGAGAATGTCCGACGTGATCTCCGTCAGCGACTGCCGTTTGCGCATGACGTCCAGATCGAAATCGGGCGATATGTCGAACAGGCCGAGTACCTGATCGAGCATCTCGCGGTGTTGGCCCGTCACGCATACCTGAACATCGAAACCCGGTGCTTCGCGCAGTTTCTGGACGAGCGGCGCCATCTTGATCGCCTCGGGCCGGGTACCGAACACAGTCAATACTTTCCTCATCGTCATCTCCTTCAGTTGCGTCTTCAGAACCATAGAGTTGCGCGCACGACGAGACCGCGTGCGCGTGCGGCCGAAGTCAACGGGAAGCGGTATTGCACCGTCACGTCAGCCCAGCTTGCCGGGGCACGGTATTTCGATTCGCGGAACCAGAAACGGAACTGCACCCCCGGTCCGATGCCGAGCGCTGTCTGATCCGTTGCCTTGTTGTCGTGATCGCCCGCGAGCGCCACGTGGGGATAGACGGTGAGCTTTTCGCTGATGGGCGTCACGCGCCACGTATGCCCATAGCGAAGTTCTGTGTAAATGATGTAGCGGCCCGCATTGACGAAATACGCGCCTTCGATATAGGCCTGCCAGCTTCGCCAGCTTGGTTCGGTGACGCGCAGGTCAGTGCCGTCCTCCGACGAATAGCCCAGCCTGAATAGAAAATCGTTCGTCGACAGGCTTCCGATCTTGAAGAGCCGCTCGCCCGTCACGACTAGGTTCTGAGACGGAAGCGGCTTGTAACGCACGCCGACTGAACCTTGAATGGTCGGCGCGCCCGTCACATTGCCGGCGCCGTCGTAGGCTGTGCCGTAACCGCGTACGAAGAACTGCAGAATGCGGCCGTCCCGGTAGCCGATCTTCGGCGGTTGCCAATAGGCTTCGAAGCCGGGCTGTAATACGTCGACTGTGCCTTCGGGACCGAAAGCGGCCGTCTGATACGGCAGGCTTAGTTGAAAGCCCCATTCTCTTTGCAGTTCTTCGACTTCGCGCTTATATCCGAAGCGCCGCTGCTCGTCGAAAGCGTGTTCTTTGTCGTCGGCATCGAGGCTTTGCTCGAAGAGTTTGACGGAGCGCTCGTTATCGAAAGTGCGCTTTGCGGCATAAGCGGCGTCTGCATAATTCCCGGCAGTGCCCGCGCCCTGATCGAAACCCGTTTGAAATTCTTCGAGTGCCTGCGAGTCCTTGCGCTCTCGCAGGAGGTCATACGCAGCCTGCAAATGCGCTGTGGCGGCGGCCTGTGTTTCCTGTAGTTCGGCATTGTGGGCCTGGTCGATGATTGCCTGCGCGTACGTGCGGTCGGCGTCCGTCGTCGCGTGATCGAGCGCCATCTGTGCGGCTGAAACGGCTGATTGACGGTCGCCTTCGATCAGTCGGGTTTGCGCGAGCCGCAACTGGACGGCGGCGTCTGTCTGGTCCGCTAGCGGGGCGAGCGCTTTCTCAGCCTCGTCGGGACGCTGCGCGGTGAGCGCGCTATCGGCCCACGCGAGGCGCAAGGTTCGCTGTTGTTCTGTCGTCCACTTCCCTTTTTCAAGCGCCGCGGACAGATAGCGGAAAGCCATCTGGCTTCGTTGCTGACGCTGTGCGAGAAAGCCGTTTTGCGCGAGTACTTGTGGACTGTCAGGAAAGCGCTCCAGCAGCGTTTCCCCGAGAGAGTCCGCCTCGGGTGTTTTGCCTTCGCGGACGTACACATCGAGCAGCAGCAGGCCCAGTTGCTCGCTACCGGGCTGCACTGTCCATGCGCGTTCCGCGTAGCTTTCCGCGCGAGGCAGGTTGCCGTCAGCGATCGATTTGTACGCGGCGTCCGCCAGCCGATATGCACGCGGAGTCAGCTTCGGTTGCGCATACGCGTCGATGCTGCAAAGCGTAAGGCACACGAGCACGGCGGCCGCACAACCAAGCTGCTTCCGGGTGTAGTCGGATGCTGTCGGCCGGGTTGTATTCATGCGACCCCCGGTCCGGGGCTTATCTTCGGGTCGACGAATGGCAAAACCTGTGCGCGCGCCCGTTCCAGTTCTTCATATCGTGCGTGCTTGCGCAGTTGGCTTTTCAGTTCTGAATCGGCAGCAATGAAATACGCGACTTTAGTTCCGGCACCTCGGTGGACGATCCCTTGTTCGTCCACCGTCAAGGGACTGCCGACTGCACAATTTAGCGTGCCGTCTTCGCCAATCGAAAAAGGCACAATGATAAAGGCGTGCTGAAGCTCGTAAGGCAGCGCGCCGGCACAGAGATCGACGGCCACGTTGGCGAGGCTGACGCGCGGTAGTTCAGACTGCTCCGCAAGAGCGTCGGCGAGTGTATCGGCCATCACATACGCGTGTTCGAGAAGAAGTTCTCCGAGCTTTCTGCCGCACTGGCCTTGCAGCGTCAAAATCGCCTCGAGCTTTTCCTGAGTCAGCACGCCCCAGTCGATGAGGATCTCGCCAAGGCGGCGACGTGACTTTCCCATTGCTTCATTGGAGAGAAACGTATGAGCCGTCTTGTCCCAGGCGATCGGCTTGCCCGTTGCGAGGTGCCGGATATAGATCTTCCACGCACGGCAGACGGCGCAGAAGTTAATGAGGTTGTTGACGATGAGGCGTGGTATCGATAGAAGCCCTTGCAGACGGCCATTGAGCTTTGCGACAAAGTAGTATCGCTCCCACACGCGCAGAAAGAGCATCGCTGCATTGGTCGACAGCAAGGGATAGAGATAATCGGTAGCCATTGCGAGTCGTGCATCGACGTATATGTCATAGCCGCCTGCCTGTAATGTGGCGAGTGCAATGAAATTGACCAGCACGAAATAGGCGACTACCGACACGACAGACGTGACCATGCCTTTGCGATCGCGGAAAAACATGTAGCGCGCCCGCAGGCTGCCGTTCCAGCCCAGTTGCTCCCAGCCCTGGAAGGCAATGCCGAGAATCCAGCGGGCCCGTTGACGATAGGCGGTTCTGAACGTATCGGGAAAGTACTCGCGGGTGGCGAGCAGTGCGCGCGTCGTGTGCTGATTGCGTCCGCCTCGCACACGGGGCAGATCGGTCGAATCTTCCGAAATGGAAAAATGCGCGAACGTCTCCGTCATGCCCATCTCGCGGAGCCGGAAGCTGAAGTCGTAGTCTTCCGTCAGCGAGTCGGTGTTGAACGGACAGCCGCCGCGCAGTCTCATGGCCGTTTCTATCGCGCGGCGCCCGTAGCATGAAGCGACACCGGCACCGGGCACGACGCCCGTCAAGCGCTCGCGTGTCGGAATGTCTTTCTGATGGGTTTCGCTGAAATCGTCCATATACGTTCCCGCGACGAACTCGTTCCATTTGCGCGGCAGCGAGAGCACGGGAAGTTGCACCAGGTCGTGACGTTCAACGGCATAGTTGAAGTACTTCAGTTCGATCGGATGAATGACATCCTCGCAGTCGTGCATCACGACACCCGCAAAATGGATGTGGTGTTTCTCCTCATAACGCAAGATCGCGGCGACGATCCAGTTCAAACAGTCCGCCTTGCACGTCGGTCCGTCGTTAAGCACGGTCGCGCGCGTGACGCGTCCGGGATAGCGGCGAATCATGCGCTCGACTTCAGCCGTCGTTTCGGCATCGTTGTGATACGTGCCGACGAAGATCGTGTAATGGTCGTACTCGATAGTCGACAGCGTGTTCTCGACCATCTTGGCAATCACGTCATATTCCTTCCACGCGGGCACCATGATGGCGAAGTGCTGTTCGCTTAGCTGTCTCAGCATCGGCACGTCGACCGTTTGCCTCTGTTCGCCACGCATTCGCCGCTTCAACTCGGTCAGCCAGAAAAAGCCGTCGAGCATCAGATCGTCGATCGTGCTGACGAAAATGACACACGCGGTGAAAAGTGCGACGACGTTGAGTGCGGTCAGGTACAGAGTCCAGAGGGCAGTCGTTTGCATGGCGTCTTCATGCTCGCGTGATCTCGGCACTCTCATTGAAGGCGGCGCGTGTTCAATCAGCAATGGAACATTTGAACCATTGCTTGCCACTTCTCCAGCGTCTATCACTTTCACATCATCCTTGAGTTGCAGTCGAATGATTTGCTCGGGAGGTGTGTCATGTGTGGAATCGTGGGAGCTGTGTCGCGGCGAAACGTCGTGCCGATGTTGATCGAGGGACTACGCCGGCTGGAATATCGGGGCTATGATTCGTGCGGCGTGGCCGTGCACCGGGCCGGAATGCCTCGTCGGGCGCGATGTACCGCGCGCGTCAATTCGCTGGCGAGAACGATCTCCGACATACATCTGGAAGGATCGCTTGGCATTGCACATACACGATGGGCGACGCACGGTGCGCCCGCGACTGAAAACGCACATCCGATCTTCTCGCGGGATCTGATCGCGATCGTGCACAACGGCATCATCGAAAATCACGAATCGCTGAAGGCGATTTTGACGGCGCAAGGCTACGAGTTTCAGACCGAGACGGATACGGAAGTCATTGCGCATCTCGTGCATTCTTTCTATGACGGCGATCTTCTTTCTGCCGTGATTCGCGCAACCCGCATGTTCCATGGCGCGTATGCGATCGCTGCATTCAGCAATGACGAGCCGGGCCGCATGGTCGGCGCGAGAGACGGGTCGCCGCTGGTAGCGGGCATTGGTGAGACGGAAGCGTTTCTGGCATCGGACGCCATCGCGCTTGCAGGCTATACCAATCGCTTCGTCTTCCTGGAAGATGGCGACGTCGTGGATCTGACGCCGGGCAACCTCATCACATGGGATCGCAATGGCCGCAGCGTGAAGCGTCCCGACCGCATGATCGCCCAATCGCTCGAAGGCGCATCGCTCGGTTCGTTCTCGCACTACATGCAAAAGGAAATTTTCGAGCAGCCGCTTGCGATTGCCCGAACGTTGGGAGAAATCGACGCGCTGACTCCGTCGATTTTTCAGAGCGCCGACCGCTCGACGTTTGAATCGGTCGGTAAAGTCTTGCTGTTGGGGTGTGGCACCAGCCACCACGCAGGGCTAGTCGCGCAGCACTGGTTCGAGACGATCGCGAGGTTGCCGGTGCAGGTCGAGATTGCCAGCGAATTCCGCTATCGGGATCAATGCCACGATCCGCGCACGCTGGTCGTGCCCGTCTCGCAGTCAGGAGAAACGGCTGACACGCTGGCCGCGTTGAAGTACGCGCAAATGATGGGGCTCGACAACACGCTGGCAATCGGCAATGTCGCGAACAGTGCGATGATGAGGACGACGCGCAGTACGTTTCTAACTGGTGCAGGCATGGAAATCGGCGTCGCTTCGACGAAGGCGTTCACCACGCAACTCATCGCACTCTTTCTACTTGCGGCGACATTAGGGCGCGTGCGCGGTACGGTGACATCGCAACAGGAGAGTGCCTATCTCCAGCAGTTGCGGGATTTGCCCATAGCGTGCCGCGCAGTGCTGGCACAAGAACCGCAAATCATCGCGTGGGCGAGCGAGATCAGTCAGCATGAGAACGCGTTCTATCTGGGACGCGGCGCGCATTACCCTATTGCAATGGAAGGCGCGCTAAAGCTCAAGGAAATTGCGTACATTCACGCCGAAGCGTACGCCGCGGGTGAATTGAAGCATGGGCCGCTGGCACTCGTCACGCCGGAAATGCCGACCATCGTGTCCGCGCCGAACGATGCGCTTCTGGATAAGCTCAAATCGAACATGCAGGAGGTACGCGCGCGCGGAGGCCAGTTGTTCGTGATCGCCGATAGCGGAACAGGGCTTTCGTGTGCGAGCGGATTGCGGGTTCTCGAAACAGGTGCCTATTTCGGGCTTCTTTCGCCGATACTCCATGTGCTGCCCATGCAACTGCTTGCGTATCACTGTGCGTGTGCGAGGCAGACCGACATCGACAAGCCGCGCAATCTTGCGAAGTCGGTGACAGTTGAATGAGCTCGCGGAGAGTCGCTAATGCGTGAACTTGCGGTTACTGGCTAAGGCCTGGTCCGAGTTGAGCCGCAAGTTCCGCATTGTTGCGCACACCCATTCGCTCGTGTATCGACACGATCTGTTTTCGGACAGTACTCGGTGAGACGCCAAACAGTCGCGCGATTTCCTTGTGAGTCAGACCCGATGCCACCTTTTGCGCAACCTGTAGCTCGCGTGCCGTCAGTGTATCGACGGCTCTTCTCGGGTGCGCGTAAATATACGCGATCGCCCCCTCGCGCATGATCCGGTATCCATGCGTGGTTTCGATGTGGCGCGTTTTGCCGGCGGCCAATGCGAGGCGCAGCGGCTCCGGCAAACGCGCATCGACCGGTCTTGGCCATCGCTCGGCAAGGTGGCGCAAGAATCGCTCGTCGCCGAATAGAAGGATGCCATCCGCGGTCACGATGGCGCCCGCTCGATCGCGCTCGTGCTGGTCGTACTGGAACCGTTGCAGCCCGTCGGATACGTTCGTTGCCCACGCCTCGCTGATATGCGTGTGCAGCGTCTGAACGATATCGCGTTCGTTGTCGGTGAACGACCGCATCGCGCCATCGCGATGTAATGAAAGTACGAGAAACGAGAGCGTTGCGAAGCGCAGATTGGGCTCGCCGAGGCGCGCCTCTTCATGTTCTGCGAAGCGATACCAGACGGCAACGGTGTTCGCGCGGTGTTCGAATTCATAGCAATCGCGCGTTTCTTCTTCCAGCGCCCCGACGATTCGGGGCAGAAGTACTGGCTTGTTGTCTTCGGCTGATCGATGGCCATCGCACCCAATGGTGATCAGATGGTCTGCGGGTGTACGAGGCGGGGCGAGCGAGCCGAGCGTATAGATGACGAGGCCCGTGTCACCCGTGACACCGGCGCGCCAGCGGAGTCGGTCGAATGGCACGTACTCGCTGATGGTGCGAAAGGCGTACATCAAAAACTGGGTCTGCGTACTGCTCTTCGAAGCCTTATAGATAGACAGTATTGCATCGCTCAATTGTCGCATGATGGTCACCTCGCTATTCTTTACGGCCTCGCTTTCCACAAAGAAGATTGCAAAGGTCGACCATGACAGGCCGATGTCGCCTGTCAGATCAATTCAACGGTCTTCTTTGGGATTGGAAATACGAGTCGACGGCTTCTCACGTTCCGTGACGTAATGCCGCTATTTGGCGTCTTTTAATATTCTCATACGATGTATCGTCCGTCGTAGACAGCTTGTTATGCAGCGTCTGCGCACTATCTATTTTCGACGCTCCCCGATGTGGTGCGGCCAAAAGGTTTTAAAGATTCAACCATGCAGGAGCACCGCAAAGCAACATATTCAGGAAAAGAGAGCGACTGATGTTGTTATCGTGCCGGAGGGAAAGGGCATTCTATTTTGCTAGAGAAGGAAAGGTAACTCGTACTTCGAGGGCATCGACATATGCACGATCTTACCTTTGACCATCAATGAATTTTTCGATAACAACAGGTCTATCTGGCTTTGTTGTACTGCATTTGACGCCAACCCAAGATAGGTACTTTCACCCAGAGTCGATGCAGTCAATTTATCTAATTAATATCATTGGGCGTATTACGAAAGCACGAGCACCGATTTCCGGCACTCGTGTTACGAATGCATTAGCGAGTTAATGCGATACAGTCACCGCATTAGCTGGGCGCCTTCAGATTGATCATCGTCTGGCGCAGCAGTTGCCAATAGCTACTCGTCGAATACGGGAGCATCTGCTCGGCGTAATTCCACCAGAAGAAGCCGCCAATAAAGCGTGGATCGGTCATTGTGTTGACCATCGGATAGTACGTCTTGATCAGGTTCTGCTGAACCGACGTTGGAGCGGACGTGCTGGACGTGCCGATCTCGCCGAAGCCGACTTTCGCATTGGGGAAGATCTTCTCGAGGGCCGCGAAGTCTGCATTCCACGAGGGCGACAGGCCGGTGCAATCCTGATACGGGTAGTAGCTGAAAAGCGCGTAGTCCGTCGACTGAAGCACGGACGCGGGCAGGAAACTCGTCGGCCAGGTTTTCCAATAGTCTTGCGGCTTTTCCCAGCAGTTATTGCCCTTGCTGTCATCGTTGTAGTACAGCGTGATTGCCGTCTTGCCACCGGCCGCCTTGACGATCGAGTTGGCCGCCAGAACCATCTGGCCGATCTGCGTCTCTTCCGAATTGACTGTCGCGGCTGAACCGGAAGGATGATTGCGCAGCCATTCCCCGTTGATTTCGTTTGCGATTTCCCAGACGTCGACGGTGCCGTTCAGCTTCGATACCAGTTCCTGGGTGCGCGCCTTATACGTGGCGAGATCCGTCGGAAAGTAATACGAGTCCATGACTTCGCCCATCACATAGGCGACGGCGTGCAGACGCAGAAGCGGCGCATAGTAATCGGAAGCGGGTGTGTCGGGATCGAACACGACGCGCACGGTCGGACGATAGGGCAAATTGCTGAGCGATGCGACGATCGCATCCAGTTTCGTCAGATCATCGAGCGTCACGCCGTAGACGGGCGCTTTCAATGTTTCGACTTGCGCCTGAGCGGACGGCGCGAACATCAGCGATGTAGTTGCGAGACAGGCGGCGACGGCCGCGGCGGGGAGGGATTTCTTTGTCTTGGCGAGAAAGGTCATTCGTCTGAAAAGAGTAAAAAAAGCGCGATGTTACCAGCAAATTAACGAGTAATTGTCTGAAGATAAGGGTTTGCAGCCGCCACTGCCGTGATTGTGAGGTGGCTTTTTGCACCTCTGTTTCTGCTGAGCAGAGCACTGGGCATGCGGTACCATGCACAGAGAGCGGTTAAAGTGAGCCCGTCGCTGTCGGCATAGGCGACGGGTTTTTTCTGGGCGATCCACTGGCCTGTCTGCATATCGTCTATCGTCGAGAGATCGAGAGATCGAGAGACGCGGGAGTACCGAAATGACCTACTGTGTGGCGATGTGCGTCGACGACGGCCTCGTGTTCCTCTCGGACACGCGGACCAACGCCGGAGTCGATCACATCAGCACCGCGCGCAAGATGTCGGTGTTCGAAGAGCCGGGCGAGCGCGTGCTGGTGCTGCTCAGCGCGGGCAATCTGTCGCTCACACAGGCCGTGCTGCACGAGCTGTCCGAGTCCGCCGATCCTTCGCGGCCCACGCTATGGACCGTTTCGACGATGGCGGACGCCGCGCGCGTCGTCGGCCAGGCGGTGCGCGACGTCCATCAGCGCGAAGCGAACGCGCTGCACGAGTTCGGCGTCGACTTCAATTGCAGCTTCATTCTCGGCGGCCAGATCCTCAACGGCAGCGCGAGCGGCAACGGTGTGGGGCAGCCGCGTCCGCGCCTCTTCATGATCTATGCGGCGGGCAATTTCATCGAGTCGTCACGCGTGAATCCGTACTTCCAGATCGGCGAGTCGAAGTATGGGAAGCCGATCATCGACCGCGTGCTCGTGCCGTCGACGCCGCTCGACGAAGCCGCCAAGTGCGCGTTGATCTCGATGGATTCGACGCTGCGCTCGAACCTCTCGGTTGGGTTGCCGCTCGATCTGCTTGTCTACGAAAAGGATGCGCTGCGCGTGACGCGCTTTGTGTCGATCGATCAGGACAACACGTATTACCAGATGATTCACCGCACGTGGGGCGATCGGCTGCGGCAGGTGTTCGGCGAGATTCCCGAGCCGGACTGGCAGAGTGCGGGCGATGTGCCGCGCGACGGACACATCGGCGAGATGGTGCTGTATCGCGCGCCTGGCGCCTCGCACGCCGACGGCGATGAGACCCCTGCGGATGCCGGCGCGCGTCCGGCACAGACCCTGGCGCAAGCCGACAAGCCCAAAGCGCGCGGTTGATCGGAGTGCGAGGCTCGAAATAAGCCCGCACCAATAAAAAAACCAGCCTTCGGCTTGCGCCTCCGGCTGGCTTCTGAAATACGGCTCGACGTCTCGAGCCGTACGCCATTCGTTCTTCGAGTTAGAACTTGTGACGGATACCCAGGCTGACGATTTCTTGCGACTTCGAACTTGCGTCGAAACCGTACGAACCGACCGAAGCGCCTGCTTCTTGCGTCGTCGTCGAGCTGGTACGCTGCGTGCCGCTTGCGTGCTGGTATGCGCCGATCAGGTACAGGTCGGTGCGCTTCGACAGCGAGTAGTCGCCGCCCAGCGAAACCTGGTGGTAGTTCGCCGACGTGTCGCCAGCGCCGTGCGTCCAGGTATAGCCCAGACCGAGCAGCATAGCCGGCGTGAGCTGGTAGCCAGCGAACGCGCCCGCGACGTGGAACTTCTCTTGTTCGCCGAATGCCGAGAATGCGTCCGGCTTGTATTGCGCGAAGCTATAGCGGATGTTGAACGTGAACGGACCCGTCACGTACTGCGCAGCAGTCGACGCAATGCTGACCGACTTGGCCGTTGCGTAGCCATTGTTGATCTGCGAGTCGAACGTTGCGCCCGACGTCGGAACCGTTGCCGAGTTCCAGCCGGTTCCGCGCGACGCGGCCGTGTTGCCGGCGTCCATGCGGATGTAGCCAGCTGCGACGCTGAACGGACCGCCGCTCCACGTTGCTGCACCCGACCACGTCTGGCCCGAACCGGTCGAACCGGCTACGCCGCCCAGAGCGTACATGCCTTCGAACTGGAAGCCGCTAAACACCGGCGAAACGTACTTGACTGCATTGTTCGTACGCGAGCTGTTGTCGTTGTTGTCGACGTCGCCCGGGGTCGTGAACGTGCTGCCGAAGTAGTTGTCAGCCGTCAGCGGTTGAACCATGTCGACGACCGGGTCGTACTGGCGACCCATCGTCAGCGTGCCGTATGCATCGTGCGTCAGACCGACATAAGCTTGACGGCCGAACAGGCGGCTGCCTTGGCCCATCTTGCCGCTGTTCGGATCGAAGCCGCTTTCCAACTGGAAGATAGCCTTCAGTCCACCGCCCAGGTCTTCCGTGCCCTTCATGCCCCAGCGGCTGCCTTGCAGGTTGCCGGCGGCGAGTTGCCACAGATTGTCGTTTGCACGGTTAGCGTTGTGAACGTACTGGATCGAGTCATCGATCAAGCCATAAAGCGTCACGCTGCTTTGTGCATGTGCTGCGCCTGCAGCGCCGAGCAGAGCCAGCGAGAGGGTAGACAGTGCGATTCGTTTCATCCATTTCTCCACGCAGATGATTGGTTTCGTTGTTGCGAATCGGAGAATAGCGCAGTGTCTCCAGGTGTAAGAACTGAAAAAAATTAAGGTGTATCGAAAATGTGACAGCCTGCTGGAGGCCTTGTGTTGCAGGCTTGTGACCGATTGTTGCTCTTTTCGCAATATTGAATCGTTGACTAGGCATTATTGTTGTTTTTATGACAGTGATCGTGGAAGTCTGCGGCGGTTGTGCGTTATGGCGCAAGTGCTGCGTAAGAAAGTTGTCTAATCAAATGCGGAAAGTTCCGTTTCTAGATAAGGAAACGGTCGGCACGGGCCGCGCAAAATCTTGACGTTCCGGGTGGACATCCGCGCGCCGTTGTGATCACACAAGTGCAGTTTCGTTGAAGCCGAACGCTTAACGCGTGTCGCTGGCGGCGGGCGGCGCTGCGGCATCGTCGGCATCGTTGCGGCGGCCGGTCATTGCGGCGACAACGAGCGCCGTCCCGGCCGCGACCAGCACCGAGCGCCACGGGTGGCGCCGGACATAGCGGTCCGCGGCCACTGCCGTGCGGCCCGCGCGCACCAGCGTGTTCGCGGCGGCGCGCGTCGCGTGCGTTTCGGCTTTCACGACTGTTTTGCCTATGTTCACGGCTTTGCTGATGCCGGCATCGTGCGTCGCGACGAGCTTTGCCACAGCCGATGACCGCCGCGGCTTTGTGTCCGCCGCCACGCCCGCCGCGCCAGCCGTGACCTCTGCAGCGCCCGCAGCCCCGCCTGCTGGGCCCGCCGTCACGCCGACTGCGGGCGTCGGCGCGGCGCCCCGTACGGAGCCGCGCTTCGCGGCACCAGCCGCCACCGTCGACGCGGCCATCACCGACGCCAGCATCGCGCGGCTCCCGGGCGGCGTGGTGCGCGCGAAGCCCCACGCGCCGCGCGGATCGTGCATGCGTCCGCGCGCGGCGGCAAACTCGGCGCCGAGCAGCAGCACGACGGCCGAAAAGTACAGCCACATCAGCAGCACCGCGAGCGAGCCCGCCGCGCCGAACGAATTCGCCATGCCCGCGTGCGCGAGGTAGAGCGCGAAGAGCTTCTTGCCCGCCGAGAACAGCGCAGCCGCCATCGTCCCGCCGACGAGCGCATCGCGCCAGCGCACGGGCGCGTCGGGCAGGAACTTGAGCAACCCGGCAAAGGCGAAGGCGAGCACGAGCCAGCCGACAAGCAGCTGCAGCAGATTGCCGATCACGACATAGGGCGAATCGCCCCACAGCATGTTGCCGATGAACGTGATCGCGGTGTCGAGCACCAGCGACACGATCAGCAGAAACGCGACGCCGAGCACGAGACCGAACGAAATCAGCCGCACGCGCACGAGCGCCATCACGCTCGACGCGCGCGGCGTTTCGGAGGGCCAGACGACATCGAGCGCGCTGTTCAGCGATGAGAACGTCGCCGACGCGCCGACCGCGAGCATCGTGAATGAAATGATAGCAGCGATGCCGCCGGCGCCGCCGCTGCGGTGTGCGTTCTGCACGATCGTCGTGACGGCAGCGGCGGCGTCGTTGCCGAGCACGCCGTGCACCTGTCGAAAGAGTTCGCCGCGCGCGGCCTCGGCGCCGAAGAACCACCCGGATACCGCGATCACCATGACGAGCGTCGGCGCGAGCGAGAACGCCGAATAGAACGCGATGCCGGCCGCCATCGCGGCGCAGCGGTCATCGGCGAACTGCCGCAGCGCGCCGACAGCCCACGACGCCTGCTTTTTCGCAACGGACTGCAACTTCTCTGCGGAGAGCGAATCGAGGTCCATGAGGTCCTTCCAGGCGAGGGTATCGATCAGACTTCATGCAAGTAGCAACGCACGTGCTCGCGGATTCGCCGTGCATCGCAGTGCGCGTACACGCCGGGGAATGGCAATGGTATGACGCAAGCGTTGTGCCCATCTATCTATGTCGATACAACAACTGCGAACCGACAGGCATATGACGTGCCGTCGTTCTGCTCTGTTGTGCTTACGACGTGCAAGAAACGACTTATACTTTTTCTCACCTCCCCACAAATAGAACGAGAGGCGATCATGTTGCAAATGTCCCGCCGTCAGTTCCTGAAGGTCACGGCGAGCACGCTAACGGGATCGAGCCTGGCCCTGCTGGGCTTCTCGCCTGAACCCGCGCTCGCCGAAGTCCGTCAGTACAAACTGGCTCGTACTACCGAAACGCGCAACACGTGTCCTTACTGCTCAGTCGGCTGCGGCATTCTGATGTATGGCCTCGGCGACGGCGCAAAGAACGCGACCACGAGCATCATCCATATTGAAGGCGACCCCGATCACCCCGTCAATCGCGGCACGCTGTGCCCGAAGGGCGCGAGCCTGATCGACTTCATCCATAGCGAGAGCCGCCTGAAATATCCCGAGTATCGTGCTGCCGGTTCGGATCACTGGCAACGCATCTCGTGGAACGACGCGCTCGACCGCATCGCGAAGCTGATGAAGGAAGACCGCGACGCGAACTTCGTCGAGAGCACGCCCGACGGCAAGAAGGTCAACCGCTGGCTGACCACGGGCATGCTCGCGGCGTCGGCGAGCAGCAACGAGGTCGGCTATCTGACGCACAAGACTGTGCGCAGCATGGGGATGCTCGCGTTCGACAACCAGGCGCGTGTCTGACACGGCCCGACGGTGGCAGGTCTTGCCCCGACGTTTGGCCGTGGAGCGATGACGAACCATTGGGTCGACATCAAGAACGCGGACGTGATTCTCGTGATGGGCGGCAATGCGGCCGAGGCCCATCCATGCGGTTTCAAATGGGTAACGGAGGCGAAGGCGCACAACAAGGCGAAGCTGATGGTCGTCGATCCGCGCTTTACGCGCACGGCGTCCGTCGCGGACTTCTATGCGCCGATCCGCACGGGCACCGACATTGCGTTCCTTGGCGGCGTGATCAACTATCTGCTGACGAACGACAAGATCCAGCACGACTACGTGAAGAACTATACGGACTTTCCGTTCATCGTCCGTGAAGACTTTGCGTTCAACGACGGCATTTATTCAGGCTACGACGCGAAGGCCCGCAAGTACGCCGACAAATCGACGTGGGACTACGAACGCGGCGACGACGGCTTCGTGAAAGTGGACATGTCGTTGCAGCATCCGCGTTGCGTGTACAAGCTGCTCAAGCAGCACTACTCGCGCTATACGCCTGAGATGGTCGAGAAGACCTGCGGCACGCCGAAGGACAAGTTCCTGCACGTGTGCGAGACGCTCGCGACGACAGCGACCCCGAACCGCGCGGGCACCATTATGTACGCGCTCGGCTGGACGCATCACTCGGTCGGCTCGCAGATGATCCGCACGGGCGCGATGGTGCAACTGCTGCTCGGCAATATCGGCGTCGCGGGCGGCGGGATGAATGCGCTGCGCGGGCACTCGAACATCCAGGGGCTCACGGACCTCGGCCTGATGTCGAACCTGCTGACAGGCTATATGACGCTGCCGAACGAGCCGGAGCAGGACTACGAGGGCTACATCAAGAAGCGCGCATCGCAGCCGCTGCGGCCGAACCAGTTGAGCTACTGGAAGAACTACCGCGCGTTTTACGTCAGCATGATGAAGTCGTGGTGGGGCGACGCGGCGACGGCCGACAACAACTGGGGCTACGACTATCTGCCGAAGCTCGACAAGCCGTACGACCTATTGCAGGGCCTCGAGCTGATGAACCAGGGGAAGATGAACGGCTACATCTGCCAGGGCTTCAATCCGCTTGCGTCCGCGCCGAACAAGGGCAAGTCGTCGGCGAGCCTCGCAAAGCTGAAGTGGCTCGTCATCATGGACCCGCTCGCGACGGAAACCTCCGAGTTCTGGAAGAACCACGGCGAGTTCAACGATGTCGATTCGTCGAAGATCCAGACAGAAGTGTTCCGCCTGCCCACCTCGTGCTTCGCCGAGGAAAACGGTTCGCTCGTGAGTTCGAGCCGCGTGCTGCAATGGCACTGGAAGGGCGTGGAGCCGCCGGGCGAGGCGCGCAGCGATCTCGAGATCATGTCGGGAATCTTCGTGCGCATGCGCAAGGCGTACAAGGAACAGGGCGGCAAGTATCCCGACCCGATCGTGAATCTGAGCTGGCCGTATGCGAACCCCGAAAGCCCGACGCCCGCGGAGATGGCGATGGAGTACAACGGCCGCGCACTCGCCGATCTGCCCGATCCGAAAGACCCAAGCAAGGTGCTGGTGAAGAAGGGCGAACAGCTGGCCAGTTTCGCGCAACTGAAGGACGACGGCACCACGGCGAGCGGCTGCTGGATCTTCTGCGGTTCATGGACCCAGGCGGGCAACCAGATGGGCCGGCGCGACAACGCCGATCCCACGGGCATCGGCCAGACGCTGAACTGGGCATGGGCATGGCCCGCGAACCGTCGCGTGCTGTACAACCGCGCATCGTGCGATGTGAACGGCAAGCCGTTCGATCCGAAACGCAAGCTGATCGCGTGGAACGGCACCAGCTGGAGCGGCACTGACACGCCCGACTTCAAGCTCGACGAGCCGCCGGAAAACGGCATGGGTCCGTTCATCATGAATGCGGAAGGCGTCGCACGCTTCTTCGCGCGCGACGGGATGAACGAAGGTCCGTTCCCCGAGCACTACGAGCCGTTCGAGAATCCGCTCGGCTACAACACATTCCATCCGAACAATCCGCAAGCGACCAGCAATCCCGCCGCGCGCGTGTTTCCGGACGACCGGGCGGCGTTCGGCAAGGCAGCCGATTTCCCGAATGTGGCGACCACCTATCGTCTGACGGAACACTTCCACTTCTGGACCAAGCATGCGCGTCTGAACGCGATCATCCAGCCGCAGCAGTTCGTCGAGATCGGCGAGGAGCACGCGAAGCAGATCGGCGTGGTGGCGGGCGATCGTGTGAAGGTGACGAGCAATCGCGGACACATCGTTGCCGTGGCCGTGGTGACGAAGCGGATCAAGCCTTTGATGATCGACGGCAAGAAGGTGCAGACGGTCGGCATTCCGCTGCACTGGGGCTTCACGGGACTTACCAAGCCGGGCTATATCACCAACACGTTGACGCCTGTCGTGGCCGACGCGAATTCGCAGACACCCGAATTCAAGTCGTTCCTCGTGAAGGTCGAGAAGGCATAGGGAGGCGTCATGGCATATCAATCGCTCGATATCAGGCGCATCTCCGCCACGACCGTGCAGCCCACGTCAGTGCGCGAGCCGGCGACGGGCAGCGTCGCGAAGCTGATCGACGTGACCAAGTGCATCGGGTGCAAGGCGTGCCAGACGGCGTGCATGGAGTGGAACGATCTGCGCGACACGGTCGGCACCACGACTGGCATCTACGACAACCCGCGCGATCTCACCGAGCATTCGTGGACGGTGATGCGTTTCACCGAATACGAGAACCCGAAAGGCGACCTCGAATGGCTGATCCGCAAGGACGGCTGCATGCACTGCGAGGACCCGGGCTGTCTGAAGGCGTGTCCGTCGCCGGGCGCGATCGTGCAGTACACGAACGGCATCGTCGATTTCCACGAGGAAAACTGCATCGGCTGCGGCTATTGCATTTCGGGCTGCCCGTTCAACATTCCACGGCTGTCGAAGGCGGATCATCGCGTCTACAAGTGCACGCTCTGCTCGGATCGCGTCGGCGTCGGCCAGGAGCCCGCGTGCGTGAAGACGTGTCCGACGGGCGCGATCGTGTTCGGCACGAAAGAGGACATGAAGGCGCACGCCGCAGAGCGCATCGCGGACCTGAAGGAGCGCGGCTTCGAGAAAGCGGGCCTGTACGATCCGCAGGGCGTGGGCGGCACGCACGTGATGTACGTGCTGCATCATGCGGATAAGCCATCGCTCTACAACGGCCTGCCCGACGATCCGCACATCAGCCCCTTCGTGCAATTGTGGAAGGGCATCGCGAAGCCGCTCGCCGTCGCGGTGATGGCGCTCACCGCGCTGACGGGCTTCTTCCACTACACGCGCGTCGGGCCGAACGAGGTTACGGACGAAGACGAAGAGGCAGCCCGCAACGCTGCGCGCGACATCCGCGAGCGTGGCGAACACAAGCCCGAGGAGCCCGTCAAATGAAACATCATCGGAATGACAATCCGGATCTGATCGTGCGCTATACGGCAAACGAGCGCACGAATCACTGGATCACGGCAATCACGTTCGTCCTGCTCGCGCTGTCGGGTCTCGCGTTCTTCCACCCGTCGATGTTCTGGCTCACCGCGTTGTTCGGCGGCGGGCAATGGGCGCGCATTCTGCATCCGTTCATCGGTATCGTGATGTTCGTGTCGTTCCTGATCCTTGCGCTGCGCTTCTGGCATCACAACTATCTGAACGACGACGACTGGCAGTGGATGCGTCAGTACAGGGACGTGCTCGCCGCGCGCGAGGACCGGCTTCCAGAAGTCGGGCGCTACAACGCCGGGCAGAAGCTGCTGTTCTTCGTGATGGTGGTGTGCCTCGTGCTGTTGCTGCTGACCGGCATCGTGATGTGGCGGGCGTATTTCTCGTTCTATTTCTCAGTCGAGGTCGTGCGCGTCGCGTCCGTGATTCATGCGATCACGGCATTCCTGCTGATCTGCGGAATCATCGTTCATATCTATGCGGCGCTGTGGGTCAAGGGCTCCGTGAGCGCGATGGTGCGGGGCACGGTGACGCTCGGCTGGGCGCGCAAGCATCATCCGAAGTGGTTCCGCGAAAGCATCAAGTGACAGGCGGCGCGCGTGCCGGGAAGCGCGCGCTGCATCCGCATATCTGCTACTGTTGACGCCATCCAGACCCTAACGGCAGGAACCTGAATTGGTGCAACGCATTCTGGAGCCCGGCCAGATCGAATCGATCGATCATTCGGCCCTTCCGCGCATTCGCCGGCCTGAGCGCGCGACGCTGTTCTCGACGCGCGCCGCGCGTCTGCGCGAGCTTGCGGGCGCGAGCCCGATCGGCGGGTATATCCGTTTGATGGCCTCGCTTGCCGACGCGCAGCAGCAGGCGCTCTTGCAAGTCAGCGCGACGATGCCTTCCGCGGAATCCATTGCTCTCGCGCAGCAGCACTCGATGCCGATTGCGCCGTCGTCCACGACTGAGCGCGATCCGGTGTGGCGCGACGTGCTGCAGCGTCTGCTCGATCGCGTCGAAGCGGCCGGTCTCGTCACGCCTCCCCTAGCGCGAGTGATCGACGGCTTGCGCATGAAGAGCGCGCAAGAACTCGACGCGCTCGCCGACGCGGTCCTCGCGCTGCGCTTCAACGAAGTCGATCCCGCGTCGGCGCCATTCGTGATGGCGGCGCTGCAAGTGGTGTGGACGGACATCGCGAGCCGCATCGACGAGCGCGCCGTGCCGTATCTCGACACGCCGGGCACATGCCCCGTTTGCGGCGCGCTGCCGGTGGCAAGTATCGTGCGCGTCGGCGGACAGTATCAGGGTTTGCGCTATCTGCAATGCGGACTGTGCTCGACGGAGTGGCACGTGGTGCGCGTCAAGTGCTCGAATTGTGATTCGACGAAGGGCATTGCGTATCACGGCATCGACGGCGGCAGCGAAGCGCTGAAGGCCGAATCGTGCGACGAGTGCCATACGTACCGCAAGATCGGCTATCAGGAGAAGGACTACGACTTCGAGCCGCTCGCCGACGATCTCGCGAGCCTCACGCTCGATCTGCTGATGAACGAAGCGGGCTACCGGCGCAGCAGCCCGAATCCGCTGCTGTGGCCCGAGGTGCCGTCGGACGAGTGAAGCTCATCTACATGCACGAGGAGTGCGAGCGTGAGCGAAGTGTCGGGTAACAAGTTAGGCGATCACCCGCGCGCGCTGCTCGCGCGCGTGCCCGCCGTCGAGCGCGTGCTGTCGACGGCGATGGCGCAGCGTTTGATCGACGAATATGGCCACACGCAGGTCGTCGATGCGATACGTGCCGCAACCGACACGCTCAGGCGCGAACTGCTTGCGGGTGTCCCGTTCGACGCGTCGTTCAGCTTCGAGGCGAAGCTCGTCGACGATGCGCAGCATATGCTCGATACGCGCGCACGGCCTCATCTGCGTTCCGTATTCAATCTGACGGGCACGGTTCTGCATACGAACCTGGGCCGCGCGCTGCTGCCCGACGAAGCGGTGCGCGCGGTGGTCGAAGCGCTCACGCGGCCGATGAACCTCGAATTTGATCTCGCGACGGGCGGGCGCGGCGATCGCGACGACCTGATCGATGAACTCATCTGCGAGCTGACGGGCGCCGAGGCGGCCACCGTCGTCAACAACAACGCGGCGGCCGTGCTGCTCACGCTATCGGCGCTGGCATCGAAGAAGGAAGTAGTGGTGTCGCGCGGCGAGCTTGTCGAGATCGGCGGGGCGTTCCGCATTCCCGACATCATGTCGCGCGCGGGCGCGAAGCTGCGCGAAATCGGCACGACGAACCGCACGCATCTGAAGGACTACGAGGAAGCGATCAACGCGCGCACGGCCTTGCTGATGAAGGTCCATTGCAGCAACTACGCAATCGGGGGCTTCACGAAAAGCGTGTCCGTCGATGACGTCGCGCAGCTTGCACATGCGCGTGGCTTGCCGATGGCCGTCGATCTCGGCAGCGGCACGCTCGTCGATCTCGCGCAATACGGCTTGCCGGGCGAGCCGACCGTGCGCGCGACCGTCGATGCGGGCGCCGATCTCGTCACGTTCAGCGGCGACAAGCTGCTGGGCGGCCCGCAAGCGGGGCTGATCGTCGGACGCGCGGAGCTGATCCGCAAGATCAAGAAGCATCCGTTGAAGCGCGCGCTGCGTGTCGGCAAGCTCACGCTCGCGGCGCTCGAACCGGTGTTGCAGCTTTATCGCGCGCCCGAACTGTTGCGCGAGCGGTTGACGACGCTGCGTCTGTTGACGCGTCCCGCTTCTGACATGCAGGCTCAGTCGGAGCGCCTGAAAGACGTGCTGCAATGCGCGCTCGGGCCGGCGTATGCGGTGACGGCCGAACCGATGGCGAGCCAGATCGGCAGCGGCGCATTGCCTGTCGACCGGTTGCCAAGCTATGGGCTGGTGGTGCGTAACGCACATGGCAAGCGCGGCGGCCGCGCGTTGATGAAGCTCGAAGAAGCGCTGCGCGCGTTGCCTCGCCCCGTGATCGGCCGCATCGCCGACGATGCGCTGTGCCTCGATCTGCGCTGCCTCGGAGCCGCCGACGAAGCGGACTTCGCCGCGCAATGCGCGGAGCTAAATCTATGATCGTCGGCACGGCGGGCCATATCGATCATGGCAAGACGACGCTCGTGCGCGCATTGACGGGCGTCGACACGGACCGTCTGAAAGAAGAGAAAGCGCGCGGCATCTCGATTGAACTCGGCTACGCGTACACGCCGCTCGATAACGGCGACGTGCTCGGCATGATCGACGTGCCGGGCCACGAAAAGCTCGTGCATACGATGGCAGCGGGCGCATGCGGCATCGACTACGCACTGCTCGTGATCGCCGCCGACGACGGCATCATGCCGCAGACGCGCGAGCATCTGGCGATCCTTCAACTGCTGGGCGTCACGCGCGGTGCGATTGCACTGACGAAGACCGATCGCGTCGACGCAGCGCGTCTCACGCAAGTCCGCGACGAGATTCGCGCGTGGCTGGCATCGACGCCCTTCAGCGGCGCATCTTTCTTCGAAACGAACGCGACCGCGCGCGACGATAGCGGCGTGCGCGCGCTTTCGCTTCATCTGCGTGAAGCGGCTGTCGCGTGGCCAGGGCGGCGCGACGATGGTCTGTTCCGGCTTGCGATCGATCGCGTGTTCACGCTCGCGGGGCAGGGCACGATCGTGACGGGCACGGTGTTCGCGGGACGCGTCGCGACAGGCGACACGTTGATGCTCGAACCTTTGCATCGAGCCGTGCGCGTGCGCAGCATCCACGCGCAAAACCGCGCAGCCGATGCGGGCCGCGCGGGGCAGCGCTGTGCGCTGAATCTCGCGGGCATCGACAAGGACGCGATTGCGCGCGGGGACTGGATCGTCGATGCGCGACTTGCGAAGCCGGGCGAGCGGCTCGACGTAGAACTGACGCTGCTCGACGATGCAGGCATTACGCTGCAACACTGGGCACCGCTGCATGTGCATATCGGCACGCTGCATCGCGTCGCGCATGTCGCGCTGCTCGATGGCGATACGCTGGATGCGGGACAAACGGCGCGTGTGCAGTTCGTGTTCGATCCGCCTGTGTGCGCGCTGCCGGGCGATCGCTTCATCGTGCGCAACGCACAGGCGACGCGCACCGTCGGCGGCGGTCGCGTGCTCGATCCGTTCGGTCCGCCGCGCAAACGACGGACGGCCGAACGGCGCGCGTGGCTCGATGCGTTGCGCGTGTGGCTCGACGACGGGCGCATCGGTCCGCTGCTCGAAGAAGCGCCGCGCGGCGTATCGCGTTCGATGCTGATGCAACTGACTGGCTTGCCTGCCGAAGCATTGCCCCTTCCCGCCGATGCCGATGAAATTGTGCTGCACGGCAGGGATGCCGGCGATGCCGTGATCGTGTTGCGCTCGCATTGGGCGCGTCTGCGTTCGAAGGTGCTGGCGGCGCTCGATCAGTACCACGCGCGCTTGCCGGACGAACTGGGACCCGACGCCGCGCGCTTGCGGCGCATCGCGGCGCCGCTGGTGCAGGATGCGATGTGGCGCGCGTTGATCGATTCGCTCGTCGACGAAAGTGCGATCGCGAGAAGCGGGCCGTGGCTGCATCTGCCAGCGCATACGGTTTCGCTCGATGCGCGCGAGCAGGTTCTCGCGAGCGCACTGCTGCCGTTGATCGCGCAAGGCCGATACGATCCGCCGTGGGTGCGCGATCTCGCGACGGCGACAGCGCGCGACGAAGACGCGGTGCGCCAGGTGCTGCGCAAGCTCGCCCGGCAGGGCGACGTGTATCAGATCGTGCGCGATCTGTTCTATCACCGGGACGTCGTGCATGAACTGGCGCGGCTCGTTGCCGCTATCGCCGGGGAGGGTGGCGGCGCGCTGGGCGCGTCGGCGTTTCGCGATGCGACGGGTTTGGGGCGCAAGCGCGCGATCCAGATTCTCGAGTTCTTCGATCGCATCGGCTACACGCGCTTTCAGCGTGACGTTCACTGGCTGAGGCCGGATTCGCAATTGCAGGAAGCGTTGGCGTGTGAGCCGGCTGCATGATGCCGATCGGCCGTTGCAGGTGCAACAGGCCGACGGTGACGATGCGTGGCCGCTATCAGTTGCGCAAAGCGGGGCGCGTTGTGTTGATTTCTTCGCGCTGCACGGCTGATCAAAAGTCGGACACGGAAGGCATTCGTATCTGGTGGTGCGGCTGGGCTTCAAACCCAGTGAGGGGTGTCAGCCACTCCTCGGTCGGTTCGACTCCGGCTGCCTTCCGCCCCAAGGGTTTCTGCGATTTTTCGAAACCTGCTGTAGAGTTCACCAATTAATGTCGTTTACGACAAGAATTGCTTGTTTTTTGGTCTGCCCCGATTTTTGGCGGCGTTTCAGGAATATTCCCATTACGTTTAACGCTCGACAGGTGGACGAGTTTCAATGCTCTCGAGTGGAATTTGCTGTATACAAAATCTTTTTTTACTCCCGTACGCTGAAATATCCGCTCCGCAACTTTCGTTCGCGTTGGCTTTATGTCTTCCTGGAGCAGTTCTTGAAAGTATTTCCAGTATTCGTTGAAGCCCTTTTCCCTACGCGCTAACTTTTCCATCCTCCTCAATTCCTGTCCCCGATGCACTAATAACATCGCAAAGTCTGGGGCTAGTCTTCGTATACAATTTTCGTTAACATCGAGAAGTCTGCAAGCTTCACTAAGATTAGTTAGCAATCCATATTTGTCAAGTTTTTCTAATTCGACAAGCAAGGCATCAGAAGTTTTAAATGTTCGGACACCTCGGTAGCGATATAGAAAGACAGTAGCGTTCGCGCTTTCATACATCCTGCGCAAGGTTGCGTTGTTTCCAAGTATGACGTCACAAATCTTGCAGCCACAACGATCCGCAATAATAGTCAACATAGGAAGCGACATCGTGCGATTGCGCGAGCAGATGTTTTCAATAGCCCCTATATTGCCGAGATATTTTTCTAACTGAGATCGGTTGCCGTCGAACAGCGTGGATGCAGCATGCTGTATAAATTCAATAGTGCGATTGCCATTGGTGAATTTATCGGGAGATTGGTGGATATCATCTAATAATTCCGCGATCAAATGCGCAGATCGGACTTGCTCCTCGCTCGCCATTCTGGTCGGCTGATTTGCGAGACTGCTCCCATCGATACGAGACACTCCAGGGAGCCAGATTGTATATCGTTCGCGTTTGAGTACTTTGGGTACCGTCTCGAGAAGAACCTTATGTAGAGGACAGGCTTCGACACATTGAATCGTCCAAAGCAAACGATCGTACTTTGGACGCCCCACGGATTCGTCGTCTGTGTAACAGGAGGGGCAGAAGCGCTCTTGACGGGAAAGAAGTTTGGCGCAGGAGACACAGGCTCGTAACGGAAGCAATGTTCTTGAAGTGAGGTCGGTGCGCATCGTGAGTCTCTCGAGCGCGTTGACGCAAGCTGCCGCACGTCTGCAAATGCCATTCATAGACACGAATTCGCGACCCTGCATCAGTGCACTGGTCCCACGTTCATGCAATAGAGGTCCAAGGACATGGACAGCAAATGTCCCCGGAAATATTCTGTGAAAGACACTTAATCTACGCAAATAACTTGTGAGGCTCTCATAGCTTTCCCCGCTCTCTCCCTCAGGGGCTAAGCCAAAGCAGGCTGACCGAGGCGGAGAATCATCAGGCCACCCGCCGGGGATACTCACTAAAGTAATCGAAGTCTTCACTGACCGCGACGCCGATTCAACCGGCTATTCTCTTGCCGCTCTTGTTCCAATTCCATGCGGGTCTCCTCTTCTGTTGGGTACCTCTTGACCAGTTTTCCTTGGAGATATGGTTGGATGCGCTCTTCACCGAGTAATGTCTCCCGCGCTATTTGGTGATGCTCCTCCAGCGATGGCATCGATTTTACAAGATTAACTTTGCTCCATCTTGGTATTTTCTCTTTCGAACAACGCGCGGCAGCCTCCAGGATTACTTGCGCGGACGCGCCGGGTAGCCCGAACGTGCCCTCAAAAATGTATTCGCAATCATGCTCTAAATCGATCTCGAAGTGATATGGCATGCATGTCGAAACGGATTTAATAAACGTAGCATAATATTTGAAATCTTTTTCGCATGATTTATAACGAGGGCAGTGTATAACGGTGATCCGGCGAGCTAATTGGGCGGTTGCATGTATTAGGGCCTCGCTTCCATAGGCCCCGATTAAAACTAGATTGAAGTTGGAACGATTTGATAGCGATTTTAGAAGATTCCCTCCATAGTGAATCGGAGGTGTTGACGAGTTCAAGAAATGAATTACCTCATCAAGTATCAGATGCTGGAGTTGTCGGCCTACGATGGCGTTTTCAAGCATCATCCGGCTATTTTCTGTTGGATCTGGTGGTCTCTCGAGATCTTGCGGTATGCCGAAGCCGTCAAGGACACTGGGCGCAAGCAGTGCCCTGCAGATTCGCGTATATAGAAAACCAAAGTCTATCTCGGGTCTCCTATCTGCAGAATCTACATCGACTAACACCGCAGGGATAGCCGGTACGAAATTCCAGGTCACGAGTGGCTTCCAAAAGATGGTGTTCCCGTGAGGCGACGCCCAAATGAAGGGGTGCCTATTTTTAGTTATTTGGAATTGTGATCGTGCTACGGTAGATGAATGTCGAGACTTAGGGCTCAGAGTGCGCGAGGTCGCGTAGGGTTATCCACGGGGCTGCCGCCCGCTTTTCTGTAGCGAGAGGCGAGCAGCCCGGTGGATAACCCGGACCGGAGGCGGTAGCGATTTCGCCCCGTTTTTGCCCTGCAAATTCCTGTCCGCCTCTTTTGCCGGGAGAGCGTTCATGGCTGCAGACAGCGCCTTGGTCGAACCGGAGTGGCAACGTTATCCGTTGATCGCGTCAAACTGTTTCGCGCGCCGATGGATAACGAGCTGCTCATCCCTCGGGTTGGCGAGGAACACGATCACAGCGTATATGAGCGCGATCGAAGGCTTTCTTCGCTTTGAGCAGGAGCAAGGTGTCGACCTTCGCGGGACATCGCGCGAATCCATTGCGCGATATGTAGGCGAGATGCGCTCCCAGCCAAGACGATCGAGACCCGACGAGGGTCGCGCCGGGTCAGGCGGCTGCCTGTCGAATGCAACGTTGCAGCAGCGTCTTACTGCGGTCCGGTTACTCTTCGAGTTTCTGGTCGACGAAGGGCTAGTCAGAACCAACCCTGTTGGCTGCGGCCGGTACACCTCATCAAGGCAATTCGGCGGGGGCGGCGATCGAGGACTCCTCCCGAGATTCCATAAGCTGCCGTGGATTCCAACAGAAGAGCAATGGAGGAGCTTGCTCGCTGTGGTTTGCGAAGAATCGAAGCGAAACAGATGCATGCTGGTATTTGCTTACGACGCTGCGCTTCGTCGCGAAGAGCTGTGTCAGCTGCATAGCGGTGATCTCGATCCGGCGCATCGTCTATTGCGCGTGCGTGCTGAGACAACAAAGGGGCGACGCGAGCGAGTCGTGCCGTATTCCGAGACGGCAGCAGAACTGCTGCGTCACTATCTGCGCCGTAGGCCCGCTGCGACAGGAGATCGGCACTCCGTATACCTATCGATGACTTCCATGTTGCGGCTCGGGCACACAAGCCATTCACTAATTCTGACGCGACCGTAGGCGGTGCGACAGATCGGCAAAGTTATGCCGCGAGACCCGGTCGTTGTGAAAAGAATAGTTATCTTAATAGCGGTGTTATGCGTCGCTTTTTCGATGAAAGCCGGACTTCAATGATCGGTGCATCGACGTCGCCTTCATGGAGGTCGGCACCAGCGCATGCACATACGGCCTAGATCAGTCGAACCGGCAGATCGTGGTCGACGGCCAACCTGATCGAGCAATTGAAGGTATTTTGGGAAAATCGAAAACGGTGAGAAGCCGTTGCAACAATCGCGGCATACACATGGTGTCCCGATTCCTCGTGGTGCCCATCGTCTGAAGTCTCTCTCGTGCACAAGGCGGGCGGGCATCCATGAGCTATGCTCACTGCTCCATGAGAACATACCATTGTCGCCCGGAAATTCGCGCTGCTACTCTAGCTGCAATACGAGGTCACGCCGCCGGCGTGCCGTCTACCGCGAACGGAAGTCATCGTGAAGCTCCATTGTGAAACGCCAGCAAGCGGCGCAGGTGCCGGAAAAGTCGGATCCATTTTTGATGAAGTTATCGACCGCAAAAACTCCAATTCACTCAAGTGGGCGTTCGGCGAGAAGTTGCTGACGGCACGGGAATTCACGGCCGATCCGCTGCCGATGTGGGTGGCGGATATGGATTTCAGGGCGCCGCAAGTCGTCATCGATGCACTGCATGAGGCCGTCGACTTCGGTGTATTCGGGTATTCACGCGGAGCGACCGAGAGCTACGTCTCCGCAATAACCGGCTGGCAGGCAAAGCGCTTTGGCTGGGAGGTCCCGGGCGAGTGGGTGCTTCAATCGAGCGGCATCATCACCGCGTTGAAAACAGCCATTCAGGCGTTCTCTTCGCCGGGTGACTCGGTCCTGATCCAGCCGCCCGTGTACGCGCATTTCCACGACGATGTTCTGCTGAACGGGCGCCAACTGACCTGCGCGCCGCTCGAGCGCACGGGAACCGTATATCGCTTTGACGAAAAGACGTTCGAAGCAGCGATCAGGCACAACACGAAACTCTTCATTCTGAGCAATCCGCACAATCC
>NZ_FNYE01000039.1 GCF_900108945.1 Paraburkholderia diazotrophica
CAGCAGTTCAACCTGTCCGAGTACTACTCGCTGTCCAAGCGCACGGGCCTGTACGCGTTGCAGGCGTATCAGCGCGCGAACGGCCAGACGCTCGGCAACAACGGCGCGGGCAACATCATCAACGCGACGGCGACGCTCGGCGACGGCTTCAACTCGACGCCTTCGTCATCGCGCAGCATGGTGGGCGTGGGCGTGGGTATGGTGCACCGGTTCTGATGCCGCTTGTCGTATCGGAAGCAGACCAGGGCGCCGCGCTTGCGGCGCTTTGTTTTTTATGCGTGAATCTCGCGCAGAATCGCATGCGGTGACAACTTCTTTGTGAGTCACGCGTATCAGGACCGCTGTTTGCTTGCGGCGGGCTACTGCCGCGTCGTCGTCCGCTCCATGGCGAATGCACGCATATCGCGAGGAGCATCAAGAAAGGGCCATCAAGAGAGTGCATGATAGGCGCACGGCAGTGGGTGGCCGGCCGCGATGAAGATGCTCGTCGGCTGCTACAATCCTGCGTCATTGCAATACAGGTGAACACATGGGCTTTGAACAACTGGCGAAGCTGAGGGACGAACTCGCCAAACAGGCAAACGCGCAGCGCAAGCAAAAGCAGGCGGCGAAAGAGCAGGCGGCCCAGGCGGGCGCCAGGGATGCCAAAGCGAAGGACGCAAAACCCCGGGACGCCAGGCCGGCGGCAAAGCCTGCCGCGAAGCCGGCGGGCAAGTCGGCGCAGGCGCGGCCGGCCGCGCGGCAAAATCCCGTCGATCCCGTCGTGCATACCATCGGCAAATTGCAGAAGCGCTTTCCGCTGGCGTTTCCGAAGAACCCTGCGCCGAAGGTGGCGCTGAAGATCGGCATTCTCGAAGATCTGCTGGCGCAAGCGGGAGAACTGAAGCTGACCGAACAGGAAATCCGCGACGCCGTGAGCACCTGGTGCCGCGGCAGCCGCTATTGGGCGAGCCTGACGGAAGGCGCGCCGCGCGTCGATCTGACGGGCACCGAAACCGGCAAAGTCACGGCATCGGATTCGGCGTTTGCGCGTCGTCGCTCGGGTGGACGGACGAAACCGGCCAAGCCGCAGGGCGAAGCGAATGCTGTCGCGAAGACTGCCGAGGACGGCGGCAAGCCGGAGCCGGAAAGCGCGGCCGCCGATGAAGGCAACGCGTCTTCTGAAGCGGATCAGACGCGTGGCTGATAGTCGGCTCGCCGAGTGGGGCAGCGAAAGGGCGGGGAAATAAGTGACCTGAGCGGTGACGAATCGGGCGACACATCCTCGCCGCCCATTTCTCCGTGATGCAGCGCGCGCCGCACGCTTCACGTGCGCTCGATATCCTTGATTTTTCGTGCCGGCACGCCGCCGACAAGCGTATACGCCGGCACGTCCTTCGTCACGACGGCCCCTGCGGCAACCACCGCCGCCTCGTGAATCGTCACGCCGGGCAGGATGGTGGCGCCCGCACCGATCCACACCTTGTTTTCGATGCGGATCTCCTGCTGATCCAGTCCGCGCCCAAGCTCCGGTTCGAACACGAGACCATGCGTCGCCGTCTCGAACGACACGCGCGGTCCGATCTGCACATCGACGCCGATCGAGATCCGGCTGTTGCGACAGGCGAGGCGCGTATCGGCGTTCAGATACGCGCGGTCTCCGATCGAAATGCCGCCGATCGTTTCCTGGTTGAGGCTCATCTCGACGCTCAACGGTCCGATGATCGTCACGTCCTTGCCGATCACCATGCCCGCCGTGCGGTACATCGAAGCACGCATGCGATTGAATGGGCCGTACGTCGGCAGCATGTTGCCGAGGCTCATGAAGATGTGTCGTTTCAGTGCCGTCAGTAACTTCATCGTTCCGCCTTGATTACCGCGCGCTGTGCCGTCCTCGCGCGGTCGAACGTCGCCATGCTCCGTGGGGCACACGCGCGGTCGGGTTGTTCTGACTTCAGCCATTCTTTGCAGGACATGTCGATAATCCCGGCTCGCTCGACGGGCCATCGCCATCGAACCGCCTGGTTGGACTAAAAGTGTGATCTTACCGATCGCTTGCACCCGCCAACCCGCTTCGTCCCTCAAGTGGCCTATTCAGAGGGGGTTTTGGCGCGAACTCAGGCATGTGCGCCGCAACGCCGACGTAGTCGCGCAGTGCGCACCGGAATGCTTCCCCCTTTCGTTCTGACCCGTGCTGCATGACGCTCTGCCGTCGCGCAGGTGATCCAGCATTCGACATGCATGACGCAACGCCATTCTCGACAGGGAACACATGGCTTCGACATGCCATGTGCCGTTGCCCTTTCCACGTTCGGGTGAAATTGCGCGCATGCCTTCTGTGGCCCCGAACCGGTCGCTTATCGCTGTCCTGTGACGCTCTGCCGGACAGTCCAGCAACGTCCTGAAAGCGGCGGCGAGCGCTGGACCGCTTGCGCCTCTACCCCCTCAAAGGACAGGGTGCGCACAAAACGTATTGGCATAGCATTGCGCCACGAACTGCCAGATAACGTCAGCAATCCCCGAACCCGGTCGAGTCGAACAGGAGACAAGCAGCATGTATATCGGCATCAACATGGGGTATATCGCCACCCTCTTCACACCCGCCCAGGAAATCGAGTTCGCGCAGGAAGCGGAGCGGCTCGGCTACCGTTCGCTGTGGGTTGGCGAGCCCTATGGCAACGACGCAGCAACCGTCCTCGCTGCGCTTGCGGCCTGCACGAAGCGCATTCAGATCGGAGCGGGCATCTTCGCAATTCCTGGCCGAACGGCAGCCATGACGGCACAGACGGCCGCGACGCTCGACTGGCTCTCTAACGGACGTCTGCTGATGGGCCTTGGTCCGAGTGGCACGCAAGTCTCGGAAGGCTGGCATGGCGTGCCGTTCGCAAAGCCGCTGCTGCGCACCCGCGAATACGTCGAAGTGATCCGCATGATCCTGCGCCGCGACAAGCCGCTCGAGTATCACGGCGAGACGATACGTCTGCCGCTGCCAGGGACGGAAGGCAAGCCGCTCAGGCTGATCATGCACCCGGTGCGTCCCGCGGTGCCCATCCTGCTCGCCGCGCTCGGTCCGAAGAACATCGAATTGTGCGGCGAGATCGCCGACGGCTGGCTGCCATTCTGGTTTGCACCCGAGCACGCGGCGACGCTGCGAGCTCCGCTGGAGGCGGGCGCGCGCGCGGCCGGCCGCGATCCCTCTGCGATCGACGTCATGGTCAACGTGATCGTTCATATCGACGACGACCTTGCCCGGGCACGCAACACGATGCGGCCGAGGCTTGCGTTGTACGTCGGTGGCATGGGCTCGAAGGAAAACAACTTCTACAAGACGCTCGTGAGTTCGTATGGCTACGGCGACATCGCCGAACAGGTCCAGGAGCTTTATCTGTCCGGCCGCAAGGCCGAGGCAGCAGCGCTTCTGCCCGACGAACTCGTCGACATGGTGACGCTTTGCGGCCCCGCGGAGCGAATTGCCGAGCGGCTGCACGCCTATCAGGCCGCCGGCGCCCATACCGTCATTCCGATGTTCGAGACGAGCAGTTTCGCGGAGCGGATGTCGCAGTTGCAAGCGTTCGTCGATATCGCGAAGCGCTCCGGCTGCGTGACGTTGAGCCTCGATTGACGAGCGTTTTGCGCGGGCACGGGCGGGACTGACGACGCGTCGCCGGAACGTGACGTGTCCGGACTTGAGCTGCGCACCGGAATGTGGCGGCGCTTAACGGCGCATAGCCAACACGACGCGGCCATTCAGGTCGCGTGAATCGAACAGACACGCGAAGGGCAACATGGTGCAACAGGAAAAACCGACGATCGCCGTGCTTGGCGGAACAGGCAATGAAGGCAGCGGACTCGCATTGCGCTGGGCGCAGGCCGGCTACAGGGTCATCATCGGCTCGCGCAACGCAGAGAAGGCTGCGCGCGTTTGTGCCGAACTCAACGATGTACTCGGCCGCGCGGCATTGACATGGCAGGACAATCCGACCGCCGCGCAGGCAGCCGACATCGTCGTGCTGACGGTGCCGTATGCGGCTGCGCGCGCCACAGCCGATGAAGTGCGCAGCAGTCTTGGCGGCAAGATTCTGATCGACGCAACCGTGCCGCTCGTTCCGCCCAAGGTCGCACGCGTGCAACTTCCCGAGGGCGGTTCGGCCGTCGCGCAGATGCAGGCGCACCTCGGCGCAGACGCGCGTGTTGTCGCGGCATTCCAGAACGTCTCGGCGCATCATCTGCGCGATCTTGCGCATGAAGTCGAATGCGACGTGCTCGTGTGCGGCGACGACATCGACGCACGTGACACCGTGATCGGTCTCGCCCGCGCGATCGGCCTGCGTGCGTATCATGCGGGCCCCATCTGCAACGCGGCGGCAGCCGAGGCGTTGACGTCGGTGCTCATCGCCATCAATTCGCGCTACAAGATTCCGGGTGCGGGCATTCGTATCACCGGTTTCCAAGCCGATCCTCACGCGCACGAGCAATGAAGCCGCGGCAACGGGAACAGATCGTCTCGACGGCAATGGCGGTCGTCCCGCCTGTATCGGCAGTCGACGACTTCGCGGCACTCGTGCTCGACGCACTCGATCGGTCCGGCCTGAGAGCGAACGCATGAAACCCTGGCTCGTCGTGCCCGTTCGATCGATACGCGATGGCAAGCAACGCCTCGCCGCCGTATTGAGCGAACGCGAACGTGTTCGTCTCAACACGGCGCTGCTCGAGCATGTACTAGCCGAAGCCACGTGGTTTCCCGGACGCGGACGCACGCTCGTGGTGACGCGCTGCGCCGAAGTGGCGGCTGTGGCGCAGATGGCGGGCGTCAAGTGGCTCATCGAGCGTAATGCCACAGGGATGAACGCTGCCCTCGACGAAGCACGCGCCCATCTCGGTACGAATCGCGGATCACGCCTGATGACGGTGTCGTGCGATCTGCCGTTGCTGTGCTCCGACGATCTGATCGCGCTGGCGACAGCCGCGCCTATGGGCACCGGTGTCGCGCTCGCACGTGACCACACAAGGTGCGGCACTAACGCGTTATGCCTGCCGCTCGACGTTCCGTTCGCGTTCAGCTTCGGCAAAGACAGCGCAGAACGACATCGCAACGCAGCGGCGCAAAGAGGCTTGCCGGTCGTCGAAGTTCAGCGGCCGGGGCTTGCCGTCGATCTCGACACCCCGGCCGATCTTCAGGCGCTGCGTTTCGTCGTGCCCTGGCTGTGGCCGCACGCGCGGGCAGCGTAGGGGGCGTACGCGAACCGCAAGCGCTAGCGCGGCGTACCTGCGTCCGATGCGCCATCTGGACATGAACACTCCCCGATGCAAACCAATAAGGAGCTCAACTTTGGAAACCCGTATTACACGACTGTTCGGTATCGATCATCCGGTCATTTGTTCGGGCATGAGTCACATCGCCGTACCGGAACTCGTCGCTGCGGTCTCCGAAGCGGGAGGGATGGGCATTCTTGCGACGGCCCCGTTGACCCCCGAATCGACGCGCGAGTCCATTCGACGCGTGCGGGCGATCACCTCGCGGCCGTTCGGCATCAACATCACGATGCTGACGGCGTTTGCGGCGGGAAACGTGCGCGTCGCGCTGGAAGAGCGCGTGCCCGTTGTGAATCTGTCGCTTGGGCGAAGCAAGGAAATCACGGATGCCGTTCACGCTTATGGCGGCAAGATCGTCAGCACGGTGACGACCGAAAAGCATGCGCGTGCCGCTCAAGCGGCCGGTGCCGACGCGCTGATCGTCACGGGTCACGAAGCGGCCGGCCATGGCGGCGCGGCGACGTCACTGACACTCGTGCCCGCCGTGCGCGATGCCGTGGCGCTGCCCATCATCGCGGCGGGAGGCTTCGCTGACGGGCGAGGGCTGGTCGCGGCGCTGGCGCTCGGCGCGGACGCCATCGCGATGGGTACGCGCTTCGCGCTGTCGCTCGAAAGCCCGCTGCACGCGCACGCAAAGGATACGGCGATCAGCAGGAGCGTGACCGACACGCTGTACAGCCCGAATTTCGACGGGATTCCATGCCGTGTGATGGACACGCGAGCCGCGCGCAAGCGTGCGCGTCGCGCGATCAGTTTCATCGAGGCCGTGCCGAGTGCGCTGGCGAGCGCCGCCCAGCTCGGCATGTCCTTGCCTCAGATTCTCAGAATGGCGTTCGCCCGGCCGGCAAACCTGGTGCAGCAAGTGCAGATCGGCGCATTGACGAAATCCACGCTGCTGTCCATCAGGAAAGGCGACATGGAGCGTGGAATTTTGCCGATCGGACAGGTTCAGGGACTGATCGACGAGGTGCTGTCCGCCTCGGCGATCATTCAACGCACGCTCGACGAAGCAGAAGAGATACAGAACCGGATGGTGTCGGCTTGATCGCGTCGTTTTCTATATCGGTGCACCCCGTTTAATAAGGAATAGAAAACAAGAAGATGATCGGCATTCTTTTGATCGTCGACGAAACACGCAAAGGCGGCAGTGACGCAACAGCGCGCAAACCTAGCTGGAAGCGGCGGCATTCGTAATCCCATATTGAAACGAAACCAACGGGTGGAAAGACTATGAAAGACAATTCAGCGGCGTTTCTCAGCGAACAGGAGCTGATGATTCGCGATACGGCGAGAAAGGTCGCGGCGGAGGTCGTGGCGCCGACCGCGGCCGAGCGCGACAGGACATGCGCGTGGCCGCATGCCGAATTGAAACAGATAGCGGAGCTTGGATTCCTCGGAATGCTGGTCCCTCCCGAGTACGGCGGGTCGGGGGCGAGCTTCGTCGAGTACTGCCTCGCTATCGAAGCGTTCGCAGCAGCCGACGCAGGATTCGCGACGATCCTGCACGTCCACAACACGATGGGCGGCATGCTCGCCGCCGAGGGCAACGCCGCGCAGAAAGAGCGCTATCTTCCCGATCTGGTGTCGGGCAAGACCATCGGCGCGGGGCTTCTGACCGAGCCGCAGGCGGGTTCCGATACGGCGGCGTTCCGCACGTCGGCCCGACGCGAAGGCGACCACTACGTGCTGAACGGCACGAAGCAGTTCATCTCGAACGGCAGCGAAGCCGGCTTTGCATTTGCGTTTGCCATTACCGACAAGAACGCGGGGAAGGGCGGTGGGAGCATGTTCATCGTCGATCCCACCAACCCGGGCTATGTCGTTGCGCGCGTCGAAAACAAACTGGGGCAGCGCTCGGCTCACGTCGCGCAGATCCAACTGGATAATTGCCGCGTTCCCGCCGAAAATCTTCTTGGAGAAGAGGGCACTGCATACAAGCGGCTAATGGGCGGGTTCTCCGAAGGGCGTATCGGGATCGCTGCGGTGGCGGTTGGCGTGGCGCGCGCAGCACTGGAAGCCGCGGTGCAATACGCCAGGGAACGCGAAGCTTATGGCGCGCCCATCATCAATCTGCAGGGCGTAGGGTTCGATCTGGCTGACATGGCGACCCAGGTCGCAGTGGCGCATCAGTTTGTCCTTCATGCAGCGAGACTGCATACGGCAGGCATCCCGTGCGTGTCCGAAGCGTCAATGGCGAAGCTCTACGCCAGCGAGATTGCCGAGAAGGTGTGCTCGGATGCGTTGCAGATTCACGGCGGCTACGGCTATCTCGCCGATTTCCCCGTTGAGCGCTATTACCGCGATGCGCGCGTGACCAAGATTTACGAAGGAACGAGTCACATCCAGAAGCTCATCATCGCTCGCAACCTGGTCTAGGCCTGTTCGGTCGGCTCATCGGGTGAGCCGATCGTCCTCGGACAAAAGGTCTAGCATCGATGACCGGGCGGCGTATTCAAGCGTACGAACTGGATCGATATGGCTGTTGAATCTTCCAGAAACCGGATGCATAGACAAAAGGAGACAACGCGTGAAACTCAATTTTGCGAACCTCATGGAGAAGCTCGCTGTCCGGTTCGCCGACCGCGAGGCACTGGTCAATATCGAACGGCAGCGGCGCTACACGTATCGGGAACTGCATCGCCTCACCAACCAGATCGTCAACATGATGCGCGAGCGTCTGATGTTGCGTCGCGGCGATGTATTCATGTGCCTGCTGGAAAACGACAATCTGTCGCTGATGCACGCATGGACCACGCTCAAGGGTGAGGCGACAGCAGCGTGGACCAACTTTCGCGATTCCGTGGATGAACATTGCCGGCAGTTCGATTTCATTCGTCCGAAAGTCGTGTTCATGGAGAACGCGCTAATCGAGCGTTACTACGACACGTTGCGTAAGTCAGGCGTGACCGTGGTGTGCATGGACCCCGTGGACGTCGGGCGCGACGGTCTGTACTACTTCTGGAATCTTCTCGAAGGCGTATCGGATGCGAATCCGGGCGTTGTCAGCGACGCGTTCGACGATGTCATGGTGTACCGTTTCACGGGCGGCACGACGGGGAACAGCAAATGTGCTCAGTACACGATGGACAACTGGCTCGCCTCGCGCGATTCGTTTTACGCGGAATTCGAGCAGCACTACGAGCCTGACACGCGCTATCTGCACATGGCGCCTATCAGTCACGGCTCCGGTCTCGGTTTGCTGCCGACGTTGTTCCGCGGCGGCTGCTCGGTCACACAGAACACGCCGGATCTCAAGTTGTGGTGCAGCAACGTCGAACATGAGCGGATCACGTTCAGCCTGCTGCTTCCAACGCTCATTTATCGACTGCTGGAGTTGCCGGAAGCCGCGCACCACGATCTTTCGTCGCTACGCACGCTGACCTACGGTGGCGCGCCGATGAGTCCCGCCAAACTCAGACAGGCACAGCAGCGCTTCGGCAATATCTTCGTGCAGCAGTACGGTTCGACGGAATGTCTCCAGGCCGTGACGTGCCTGACCAAGGCCGATCATCTTGCGGCAAGCGATGCTCAACTCGCCTCGGCCGGGCGTGTCGCGCCGGGCGTGGACCTCAGGGTCGTGGGCAATGACGGCGCCGACGTGGCGCAAGGCCAAACCGGAGAGTTCTGGCTGCGCTCGCGCGCCACGGTGTCGGGCTACCTGCACAATCCGGAGGGCACTGCGGCCGAGTTCGAAGACGGTTACTGGAAATCCGGCGACATGGGTTATATCGACGAGCAGGGCTTCCTGTATATCGTCGATCGCAAGAAGGACGTGATCATCACGGGCGGGTTCAACGTCTATGCGATCGAAGTCGAGGCTGCGCTGAATTCGCATCCGGCCGTGCAGATGTCCGCCGTGGTCGGCGTGCCGCACGAGGAATGGGGAGAAGCCGTGCATGCGGAGGTCGTATTGCGGGCCGACGCCCGGGTGAGTCCGGACGAGCTGATCGAGCATGTCAAGAGCCGTCTTGGCCGCTTCAAGGCGCCGAAATCGGTCGAGTTCGTTCAATCGCTTCCGGTGAGCGTGGTCGGAAAGGTGCTGCGTCGACAGGTTCGGGAGCGGTACTGGAAGGACCGTGCACGAATGGTGTCGTAGGACTCGTTGGGCTCGCAGGATTTAGAGGGCGGTCGGATGTGCGTGGATGTTTGCCTGAGTTGTATCCGATGCTCGCTCTGAATCTTTGGTGATGGCTTCGGCTGTTCGAAGGAACGGTCGAGGCCGTTGAGATGGTTGCGTTGGTATGTCCGGGTGCAGGTTGGTGGATGGCATATGCTATTTGACATAACATAAATTATCACCTGACTGGTTTGTAGCGGCCAGATGATAATGTCCGCTTCTGGCCAAGTTCAAATGTCCGCTTTCCGGACCATCGAAAACTGACATCCCCCTCAACCGGCCTGCTCAAAAAATCACCCCGTCTCAATCCCCAACGCCGTAATCAATCGCTCGCGCCGCGACAACGCCTGCAACGACCGTTTCCCCAAATGCGTCGCGACCAGATTCAGCAAGCCTTCGCAGAAGATCAGATACGCGCCCATGCTGTTGCTGAAAAAGCTGCTGTCATGGGGAATCAGAAACGCGTGGCGCGCGGGCGGCACCAATGGAGACGCAAGCGTATCGGTAATCGCGATCACCGTCATGCCGGCCTCGGCTGCAGCCACGGCGGCCTCGGCGACGCTGCGCGTATAAGGCGCGACGCTCGATACCACCACCACGTCGCCCGGCTGCAGTTGCGCGAGTCCTTCGGCCACGCCCAATCCTTGCGCGTCGAGCAACGCGACATCCGTGCGGATCATCCCGAGCCCGTAGCAAAGAAAGCTGGCGAGCGCGCTGAACTGCCGCAAGCCATGCACCCGAACCCGCGGCACGCCCGCGAGCAAAGCCGCCGTGCCGCGCAGATCGTCGGACGACAGCCGCGCAAGAAACGTCTCGACGTTACCGATCGATTCGCGCGCGAGTCGCGCGACGACCTCGACCTCCGGCGACGTACCGCCATTGACGGGCGTCTGCGCGCGCGCCTTTTTCCCCGTGACGAGCCGCTCTGCCTGATGCGTATAAAAATGCCGATGGCGCTGCGCGAGCGAATCGCGAAACACGCTCTGAAAATCGGCGAACCCGGTATAGCCGAGCTTCGTGCTGAGCCGAGTGAGCGTCGATGCATTCACGTCCAGCGCCGTCGCCAGATCGGTGATGGTGCGCACGGCCACTTCCTCCGGCCGTTCGAGCAGTCGCGCCAACACCGTGTGCGCCTTGCCGCCGAGCGACAGGCCCGCCTCGTCGCGCCCGATCCGCACTACCAACTCGCGCAGCCCGTCCACGCTGCGCGGCGCGGTTCCCGTCATCTCCGGCACCCTCGCCTCGTCGTTATTCGCAGGCGTGCGGCGCGTTTTGCGTTTGTCTGTGTCCATCGATCAGTCGATACCGTGGCGGCCCGCCAAGCTGTTCATAAACGTCCCATTCTATGTGAGATGCCCTGATCACGATATCGGCGGTGGCGAGTGTGTTCTCGTCGTCCGGGTCGGCGGGATCGGCGCGATAGATCGGCAGCGACGCGTCGTGCGTGTCGGCGAGAATCGCAAGCGGATCAGGCGTGCGCCCCTCGTTGCGCGCTTCGTTCAACAGCGCGTCGCCGCGTGCCTGCCGGTCGCGCGACGAATCCGTCACGACCTGCGGGAAGCCACGCATCGACGGATGGATCGCGTGATTCGCATGCAGTGACGGCTGCGCGATCTCTCGCACCGAAACGCCATGCGCGCTGTACTCGACGCTCAGCAGCCCAGGACTTGCGCAAGCCCCGAGCGTCAGATGGAAGCCGCCCGCGCGCGGGTTGTCGCGCACCACGGAAAGCGCCGCATCGAGACTCGGCGCATCCAGCACCGCGCGCGTGAGCACCATGCGAGGCACGCCCGCCTCGACCCGGCGCTGCCGCAGGTTGTTGACGGTGACGGCAAGACCCGCGTCCGTCACGGCGAACGTATGCCCCGGCAGCGAGCCCGGATACACGAACGCCGCAAACCCTGGACTGCCGTCGATACGGCACCCCGCAAGCGCGCAATGTCCGGCGAAACCGGGATCACCGTCTTCGTTGTGGCTGATGCGCTTTTCCGCTGCAAGCGGCAACTGCACCGTCGTACATCCGTCGGGCGATGCCGCCCAGACGTCACCGCGGCAGTTCCACAAAAAGAGGTCGTTGAAGGGTACGCCGAGACCATCGGCGAGACCCTGCAACTCGGACCAGATACGTGGAAACCGCTGCTGCGCGTGCGCGGCCATTGCAGCGGCCATTGGCGTGCCGCGCCATTGCATCACGTTGCGCCATGCGGGCGTATGAACCAGATGACGATGCACGGCGTCGGCGCCGAAGCGCCCTAACGCCTGGCCCGCCTCATAAGGCGAACCGGAGATTTCGATGAAACCAAGTGCTGGCATGTGTGCGAAATTATTCGACATGTTGAAGGAAATCACGCAAGCGCTGATTCGGCGGATTGTCCAGCAGTTCGGCGGGCGGTCCGTCGACGGTGATATGGCCGTGCTCCATGAAGATGAGCCGCGTGCCGACCTTGCGCGCGAACGCCATCTCGTGTGTGACCACGACCATCGTCATCCCCTCTTCCGCGAGCGACTGCATCACGCGCAGCACTTCCTGGCGCAGTTCGGGATCGAGCGCCGAAGTGGGCTCGTCGAACAGCATCAGCTTTGGCTTCACGGCGAGCGCGCGCGCAATCGCTACGCGTTGCTGCTGTCCGCCCGACAGCTCGCTCGCGTAATGATCGACGCGTTCCGCGAGGCCCACCTTCGCGAGCAGTTCCCGCGCAAGCGTCTGCGCTTCGTCCTTGCCCACGCCGCGCACCTGGCGCGGACCGAACGCAACGTTCTCGAGCGCCGTCATTTGCGGAAACAGATTGAACTGCTGGAACACCATGCCTGCTTCCCTGCGGATCTCGCGGACTTTTTTCGCCCCGCCTCGCACGCTGATGCCATCGACGATCAGGTCGCCGCCATCGATATGCTCCAGCGCGTTGATACAGCGCAGGAGCGTCGACTTGCCCGAACCCGACGGACCGATCAGCACCACGACCTCGCCCGCACTGATGTCCAGATCGACACCGTCGAGCACCGTCGTCTGTCCGAAGCGCTTCGTCACCTGCTTGAATTCCACCATGTTGGCGAGCGCGTTCATAGAATCCGCATCCTCTTTTCCATCGTGCGCAGACCGAACGTCAGCACACCGATCATGCACAGATAGATGACGGCCACGGCCGTCCAGATTTCGACCGCGCGAAAGTTCGCGGCCATGATCTCCTGCCCCTGGCGGGTCAGCTCGCCGACGCCGATCACGATGAAGAGCGACGTATCCTTCAGGCTCACGATGAACTGGTTGCCGAGCGACGGCGTCATGCGCCGCACGGCAACGGGCCCGACGACGAACGCCAGCACGCGCCACATCGGCATGCCGAGCGCGAGGCCCGCTTCCTTCAGCCCGCGCGGCACGGACAGAAAGGCGCCGCGCACGATTTCGGCGATATACGCACCCGAGTTGACGACGATCGACACGACGGCTGCCGTCATCGCATCGACGCGCACGTTCAGCATCACGGGCAGCGCGAAGTAGATGAACATCACCTGCACGACGATGGGCGTGCCGCGCACGAATTCCACATACGCGAACGCAATCTTCTGCACGAGCGCGCTGCCGTAAGCGCGCATCAGGCCGAACAGAAAGCCGACGAGCATGCCGCCCGCGAGGCCCACGACGGTAATCATCACCGTGAGCCGCGCGCCCTGCAAAAGCGCAGGCAACGCATCGACGACGACGGACAGATCGAACTGCATGACTTCTCTCCCGAGGACCGCTTATCAGGACTTCGCCGGCTCGACGCCGAACCACTTCTTGTAGATCGCCGCGTAGCGGCCGTCGGCCTTGATCTTCGCGAGCGCCGCATTGACCTTCGGCACGAGCGCACTGCCCTTCGGAAACGCGATGCCGTATTGCTGCGCCATCATCTGCGGACCGACCGCCTTCACGTGTCCCTTGCCTGCCGTGTTGATGTAGTAGAGAACGTTCGGCGTGTCGTGCATGGCCGCGTCGACGCGCCCTGTCTGCAGTTCCAGATACGCGTTGTCGATGTTCGGGAACTGGCGCAGGTCCGTGCCCGCGAAGTGTGCTTTCGCGTAATCCGCCGACGACGTGCCCGTCTTGATCGCAAGCGACTTGCCCTTCAGGTCGTCCGGGCCCTTGATCGCGCTCGCGACGGGCACCATCAGCGTGAAGCCGCTGTCGTAGTAGCCGTCCGAAAAATCGATGACTTTCTTGCGCTCGTCCTTGATCGTGATGCCTGCGAGGGCGACATCGACGTTATGCGTTTGCAGCGCGGGCAGGATGCCGCTGAAGTCCATCGGCTGCAGCTTGTAGTCGATCTTCAGGTCTTTCGCGATGGCCGCCCACAGATCGATATCGAAGCCGACGTACTTGTCGCCCTGCTTGAATTCGAACGGCACGAACGCCGTATCGCAGGCGACCAGCAGGGTCTCGGCCCGCGCCGCATGACCCAGGACGGAAACGGCGACGAGTGCGGCCGCGGCGAGCTTTGCAACGAGTTTCATGACGACACCTTCTGCGTTGGTTGATGGAACGAGAGCAAACCGGGAACGACGGTAAACCGCAAACGACAGCAACCCGATTTGCGCTGAGTATCTTCTCGCAAATTTATTTGCGCAATAGGGGCGTGCGCAAATTCGCTTGCGAATTGGGTATACCCTGGCGTGGGGAGCGGCGACGGCGTTGTGTGTCCGGGTCGGGACGCCGCGATGCGCGATTGCTGCCGATGCTGGCGCGAGTTGCGCTGAAGCGCTGAACTTCGGTTGAAGGCAAACGAACGTAAGCGTTACGTCGAGGGGCGGGACGCGTGTTGGGAGTCTGCTGGATTGCTAACCGGGGCGCGGCGTATAACGCCTGCCATCAATCGACGATCGCCGGCTCCTCGATCGCTCGCGTCAGCAGATCGACAAACGCCTGCATCGCCTGCGGCAGCGTGCGTCCCGCCATCGTCTGAACCTGCAGCGTTCGCTGATGCAGCTCCGGGTTCGTGATCGGCACAGCCGCGAGTCCATCCGCTTCGAGACGGCTTCTGACGGTCAGATAGCCCGTCAGCGTCACGGCGTCGGTCAGACGCACGAAGCTCTGCAACGCCGCGTGATAGCTGCTCACGAACACCGGCTCGAAGATCAGCCCTTCGAGGCTGCACGAGATATCGAACAACTGCCGGATCGTCACGCCCTGGTTGTCCATCGCGAGCGGCCACGGCGTGAGATCGCGCAGCGACACCGATTCGCGCGCCGCGAGCGGATGGCCGCGCCGCACGAGCGCGAAGATCGGCGCGCGCTGCGAATAGTGCACGTTGATCTCCTTCTCCGGCGCGATGCTGAAGCACACGGCAATATCGGCCGTGCCTTCCCTCACGCGCTGCGTCGCGACGGACGGCGCCGACACGTCCAGCTGAAAATGCGTCGACGGATGCGTCTTCAGAAAATGCGCGAACACCTGTGGCAAAAAATGCGGCGCGACACCTTCGGAACTGGCGACGCGTATCGTCGCGCGGCCGCCCTCGCTCAGCCCGCGAATCTCGTCGATCACGCGCTCGCTTTCGAGCAGGCTGCGCCGCGCATGCTCGGCGAGCAGCCGCCCCGCGTCGCTCAGCACCATGCCGCGCGGACGCCGCTCGAAAAGCGGCGTGCCCAGTTCCTCTTCGAGCTTGCCGATCTGCCGGCTCAACGCCGACACGGCCACATACAGCCGCTCCGATGCCTTGCTCAGCGACCCGCTGCGGGCCACCTCCAGAAAGTAACGCAGTGCCGTGCTGTCCATGTCGATGGGTCGTTTGCTTTGCCGTTTCGGCAACGATTCGTGGCAAATATTGTAATTGTGCAGAAATATCGGCGACTGCACGATCGGCTCAACTGCTTTTCATCAACCCGCGCCTGCAGAGGAGACACGCTGTTGACCCGTGACATCGCCATTCAAAACGCGGCCGGCCAGTACGATTCCGGCCGGTTCCTCGACGACCTCCGGCGCCGCGTCGCGTATCGCACGGAGAGCCAGGAGGCCGACAGCGGCGAGCGCCTGCGCGGCTATCTCGACGGCGAACTGACACCGCTTCTGACCCAATGGGGCTTCGCCTGCCGTGTCGTCGACAACCCTGCCGAAGGCGCGGGCCCCTTCCTGATCGCGCATCGCCACGAAGACGATGCGCTGCCGACCGTGCTCAGCTACGGCCACGGCGATGTCGTGCGCGGCTACGACGCGCAATGGCGCGACGGCCTGACGCCGTGGGACGTGACCATCGACGGCGAGCGCTGGTATGGCCGCGGCACCGCCGACAACAAAGGCCAGCACAGCATCAACCTCGCCGCGCTGAAGTCCGTGCTCGATGCGCGCGGCGGCAAGCTCGGCTTCAACCTGAAGCTGCTGTTCGAGACGGGAGAGGAAGTCGGCTCGCCGGGCCTGCACGAACTGTGCACGCAGTTGCGCGACGAACTCGCCGCCGACGTGCTGATCGCCTCCGACGGTCCGCGTCTTTCCGCGCACCGCCCTACCGTTTTCCTCGGCTCGCGCGGCCTCGTCAATTTCAGGCTCGAACTGAAGCTGCGCGACGGCGGTCATCACTCGGGCAACTGGGGCGGTCTGCTGCGCAATCCGGGCGTCGTGCTCGCGAACGCGATTGCGTCGATGGTCGATGCGAACGGCAAGATCCTCGTCGAAGGACTGCGCCCGCCGCCGATTCCCGATGCGGTGCGCCGCGCGCTCGCCGACATCGGCGTGGGCGGCAATCCGGGCGAGCCGGCCGTCGATGCCGACTACGGCGAGCCCGGCCTCACGCCGACCGAGCGCGTGTTCGGCTGGAACAATCTCGAAGTGCTCGCGTTCCGCACGGGCAATCCCGACAAGCCCGTCAACGCGATTCCGCCGCACGCGATCGCGTACATGCAGATCCGCTTCGTCGTCGGCACGGACTGGCGCAACCTCGAATCGATCGTGCGGCGGCATCTGGATGAGCACGGTTTCGGCATGGTCGAGCTCGACGTGGAGCGCGGCGCGCCCGCGACGCGCGTCGATCCCGGCAACGCGTGGGTCCAGTGGGCGCTGCGCTCGCTGCGTCAGACGACGGGCGAAGAACCCGTGCTGCTGCCGAACCTGGGCGGCACGCTGCCCAACGACGTCTTCGCCGACGTGCTCGGCATGCCGACGCTATGGGTCCCGCATTCGTATCCCGGCTGCTCGCAGCACGCGCCGAACGAGCATCTGCTCGGCCCCGTCGTGCGCGACGGGCTGCGCATCATGGCCGGTCTGTTCTGGGACCTCGGCACGACGGGCACCGATGCATCCAATCCCGCACCGCATGTTTCGACAACCCTTGCATGAGGACGTCGCAATGAGCATTGACTCCGTATCCGCGCATCACGCTTCCCCGGGCGCGCAGGCCACCTCGAATGCAGCCGCAAGCGCGCCGTCGCGCGCGAGCGTCTCGCGTCTGATCATCGCCACGTCGATCGGCAACGCGCTCGAGTTCTACGACCTGATCGCGTACGGCTACTTCGCGACCACGCTGTCGAAGCTGTTCTTCCCCGTGCACAACGCGACGATGTCGCTGCTGCTCACGCTCGGCACGTTCGCGCTGTCGTATCTCGCGCGGCCCGTCGGCGCGCTCGTGCTCGGGTCGTACAGCGACCGCAAGGGACGCAAGGCGTCGCTGACGCTGTCCATCGCGATGATGACGCTCGGCACGGGCATGGTCGCGCTGATGCCCACTTACGCGGCGATCGGCATTCTCGCGCCCATCGGCATTTTCCTGTCGCGGTTGCTGCAAGGCTTCTCGGCGGGCGGCGAGTTCGGCAGCTCGACGGCGTTCCTGATCGAACATGCGCCTCAGCGCAGCGGCTTCATGTCGAGCTGGCAGTTCTCCAGCCAGGGCGCGAGCACGCTGCTCGCATCGGCGTTCGGCGCGGTGCTGACGGGCATGCTCACGCAGCCGCAACTCGAAGGCTGGGGCTGGCGTGTTCCGTTTCTGTTCGGCATGCTGATCGGGCCCGTCGGCCTGTATATCCGCCGCCGGATCGACGAGTCGCCCGAGTTCGAGCGCATGGAAAAAGCCGAATCGCCCGTTCGCGAGTTGCTTGCAACACAGAAGTCGCGCGTGCTGGTGTCGATCGGCGCACTGGTGCTGACGACGACGGCCAACTACATGATCCTCTACATGCCCACCTACGCGTCGCGGCAACTCGGCCTCGCGCCTTCGTCGGGCTTCATCGCGACGCTGATCGCCGGGCTCATCGTGACGGTGCTGACGCCGTGCGTCGGCCACTGGTCGGACAAGGTGGGCCGCACACGCATCATGCTCGGCGCGGGCGTGCTGTTCTTCCTGACGGTGTATCCGGCGTTCATGTTCATCAACGCGCATCCGTCGCTGCCGGCGCTGCTCGCCGCCGTCACCTGGGTCGCGCTGCTCAAGGCCACCTACTTCGCGCCGATTCCCGCGCTGATGGCCGAGCTCTTCCCGACGCGCACGCGCACGACGGGCATGGCGATCGGCTACAACATCGGCACGACGGTGTTCGGCGGCTTCACGCCGCTCGCGGTCGCATCGCTGATCGCACTGACGGGCAACAATCTCGCGCCCGGACTGTATCTGATGCTCGCTGCGATCGTGAGCCTGCTGACGCTCGTCTGGGCGCGGGCACGGCTCAACGCGCATTGAACGAATCGACGTGCGGGCACGATCGTTCGGCACGATTGACTCGACATCGCGAACATTCACGAACACGCAAGGAAGCAGGCACGCATGCAGCGCGATTTGCCACCGAAACTCCGGGACGCCATCCAGTTTTCCGTCGATCACGAATCCGCCTGGGACCGCAACGCCAATGGCAAGTTCGGCGTGCACGTGAACGATCCGCCGCCCTGGAACCGGCTGCTCGGGCCGATTCATGATCGCGGGCCGGTGTCGGGCGCGATGGCCGTCGACGGCCGGCTGCTCGCGACATGGGGCGAGCCGGATCGCGCGGATCTCACGTTCAGCATCGCGAAGACGTATCTGGCGCTGCTCGCCGGCATCGCGCACGATCGCGGCCTGTTGCCCGACCCCGACGAGCCCGTGCACATGCGCGTGCCGGGCATCGGTTTCGACGACGCGCACAACGCGCCCATCACGTGGACGCACCTGCTGCAGCAGACAAGCGAATGGCAAGGCACGTGTTTCGGACTGTCCGATCAGGCCGATCACTTTCGCGCGGTTACGTTCGGCGATCCGCCCGACGGCAGGAAAGGCGACTTGCGCCAGTTGCAGCGTCCCGGCACGTACTGGGAATACAACGACGTGCGCATCAACCAGTTGTCGCTGGCGCTGCTGCATCTGTTCGGACGGCCTTTGCCCGAGGTGTTTCGCGAGTCGATCATGCGGCCCGTGGGCGCGAGCGAGAACTGGCAGTGGGTGGGTTATGACGATGCGTGGGTCGAGATCGGTGGCGCTCGCGTGCAGTCGGTGCCAGGCGGCTCGCACTGGGGCGGCGGAATGTCGGTCAGCGCGAGCGATCAGCTCAAGATCGCGCAGATGCTGCTCGACGATGGCCTCGCGAATGGGCGCCGCGTGCTGTCGAGCGAATGGATTGCGCGGATGCGCACGCCTTGCGCGCTCGCGCCCTTCTATGGCGCACTGGTGTGGCTCAACACAGGACGGCGCGTGTTCCCGAGCGTGCCGGAGTCGAGCTATTTCGGCGTCGGCGCTGGGAGTTCGTTCATGTGGATCGAGCCGGAACGACGGATCGCGCTAATTGTGCGCTGGCTCGATTCTCAGTTCGCGGATGCATTCTTCGGCAAGATGCTTCAAGCCGTCGATGCGGTGTGCTCGCGATAACACGCGCTGAATCACGTGTGCGATGCGCGGCGCGCCGCCGCCGATGTTGATCGCGGCGCGCGCATCATAGGGTGTTTCGAGCGATGGCGGATGGGTGGCTACATCGTCCGTCCAACGATCACTGGGTCCACGGGGCCGATCACATTGAGATCGCGATTCGCATACGGCAGCTTGTGCAGCACGAAGCGCATTGCATTGAGCCGCGCGCGCTTCTTGCAATCGGAACGCACGACCGTCCACGGCGTGTCCGCGGTATCCGTATGAGTGAACATCGCCTCCTTCGCCTGCGTGTACTCGTCCCATTTGTCGAGCGACGCCAGATCGACGGGACTGAGCTTCCATTGCTTGAGGGGATGCACCCGGCGCTCCTTGAAGCGCCGCGCCTGTTCCTCACGGCTCACCGAGAACCAGAACTTCACGATGCGGATGCCGCTCTGCGCGAGATGCCGCTCGAACGCGGGAACCTGCTGCATAAACTCGGTGTACTCCGTCTGCGAGCAAAAGCCCATCACCCGTTCGACGCCCGCGCGGTTGTACCATGAGCGGTCGAACAGCACGATCTCTCCCGACGTCGGCAAATGCTGGACGTAGCGCTGGAAATACCACTGCCCGCGCTCCTGTTCCGTCGGTTTTTCGAGCGCGACCACGCGCGCGCCGCGCGGATTCAAATGCTCCATGAAGCGCTTGATCGTGCCGCCTTTGCCCGCCGCGTCGCGCCCTTCGAAAAGAATCATCACGCGCTGGCCTGTTTCGCGCACCCACGCCTGCAGCTTCAGCAGTTCGACCTGCAGGCGATACTTCTGTTTTTCGTACGCCTTGCGCGACATCAGGTTCAGATATGGATAGCCGCCTTCGCGCAATGCGGGTGACAGTTCGTCGTCGGGATGCCGGCTCTTTTTTGCCGACCACGTCGCCGGATTGCCTTCCAGCAGCAGGCCGCGCAATGCGCTCACTTCGTCTGCAGACATGCCGTCCATCAGCGTCTTGACCGTATGGATCAGCGTGTCACCGCCCTCGTCGTGGCGTTGCCCCGCGTGTGCTTCGAGTACGGCTTGCACGCTGTTGGCAAGCAGGTCGTTGGCGGCCGCGACGGCGTGGCTCGTCTGCGCGAGCTCCGCCGATTTCGCCGTATGCCCCGGCATCACGTCGCCGCGCGATGCGCGGCGCGCACCGGGTTCGTGTGCAGCGTGCGCCGTCGACGGTGCTTGCTGCATCTGTACGTTTGGATTGTCGTGCTGCGCTGTCAACTTCATTGCCTCCCGTTGGCGTTGAACTCCGGACCGCCCGCATGTTGCGGCGCGCCGTTTGCGCGCGCATGCCGGCCCTCACATCTCTTCTTGCCGCTGCCGGCCGTCACGCGGCGGCGCTGGCCTTTCTGAGGATCGCGTACAGACTGTCCTTGATCCGCAGCTTTTCTTTCTTGAAGGCTTCGATGCGGATGCTATCGGTGGGCGCGACACCCGTCTCCATGTTGTGAACCTGATGGTCGAGTTCGTTGTGCCGCTCGAACAGCCGGGCAAAATGTGCGTCTTCGTTCTTCAGGCGCGAGATCAGATCGCGATACTCGGGAAACATGGCCACTCCTCGTACGGGTGTCGGTTAATCGCTGACGATCATTGTCGCATCGGGGAATGGTCTGCTCAAATAATACGGATGGCTAATTACTGTGTCATGTAGTCGCATTCAAGGCGCTGCAAGGGCAAAGCCGGTGATCTGCGTCAACGGACAACGTCAGCGTTCGGCGCCATCGAGCGCGGTGAGAATGTTGTACGCCGCGGCCACTCTGTCTTCAATCGGGAAATTTCTGTTCGCGAGAATCACGATGCCGAGGCGCTTTGCCGGAACGAAAGCCACGTATGAACCGAAGCCGTTGGTCGAGCCCGTCTTGTTGATCCAGACGTTGTCCCGAGGCGCGAGAGGCGGCTTGATTTCCGTCACGGGCGTCGCGTTCAGGGCCATCGACGGGCTGTTGCCTTCCAGCAGCGACTTCAAAGCGACGGGATACGGGTACTGTTCCCAGATCAGATCCTGAGTCATCGGTCCTGCCGTGAAGTAGCCGGTGTGCGTATCGGTGATCGCGCGTTGCAGTTGCGCGTCGAGCCTGAGCAGCCCCATGTTGGCGTCGATGAAACGAAGCATGTCGGCGGCCGTCGACTTGACGCCGTACGCTTGCGGCGCGAGCACGCCGCCCGCCATCCGGATCGGCTTGCCGTCCTTCGTGTAGCCCTGCGCGTAATCGGCCGCTCGATCGACGGGCACGTCGATGAAGCTGGTCTTCATTCCCACGGCGGGAAAGAGCCGCCGCTCGATCAGCGCCGTGAAATCCTGTCCCATGCTCTTCGCCGCGATCAGGCCGAGCGTGCCGATGCCGGGATTCGCGTACGTGCGATACGTGCCCGGCGCGTACGTCGGCCGCCACGCGTTGAAGTAGCTCATCAACTGGCTTTCGTCGTGGATGTCGTCGGGGACCTGAAGCGGCAGGCCGCCCGGCGTGTGCGTGCCGAGATTGAGCAGGCTCACGCGTCCGAACTGGCTGCCGCGCAACGACGGCAGATACGTTCCGACGCTATCCGAAAGCGCGAGCCGATGATCGACCTGCGCCCAGGCCGTCAACGTCGCCGTGAACGTCTTGCTCACCGAGCCCAGCTCGAACAGCGTGTCGTTTGTGACGGGCGTGCGGGTTTGCGTCGACGCGACGCCATAGTTGATGACCCACGGCTTGCCCGCATCGATGATGCCGACGGCAACGCCCGGAATCCTGTCCTTCGCCATCAGCGGCCGGATGGCTTCATCCACTGCGCGCTGGACGCGGCCAGGCGGCGCATCGGCCGCGTGGCTCGCGCCCGGCGTCGCGCACAACGCGCCGAGCATCGCGGCCGCGACGGGTCGCGCCAACCTCCCCGCGCCCAACGCCCGAGATGCAACCTCAGCTATCGCACTGCCCCATACTGTCATCGTGAACCGTCGCCGCGTCATCATTGCGTCTCCTTGAAGAGCCGCCACTATCGCGTTTCCGCGCCACGCTGACAAACGATGATAAATTGGCCGACACCCCAGAAAATCTTATGACTCGATCATGCGACCGTATCTGCCTCTGAACGCGCTGCGCGCATTCGAATCGTCGGCCCGGCACCTGAGCTTCACGCGCGCCGCGCTCGAACTGAACGTCACGCAGGCGGCCGTCAGCCAGCAGGTGAGGATGCTCGAAGAAAGACTCGGCGCGACGCTCTTCAAGCGCCTGCCGCGCGGACTCGCGATCACGGATGAAGGACTCGCGCTGCGCCCCGTACTCAGCGATGCGTTCGACCGCATCGAGGCCGTGCTGCGCCAGTTCGAAGGCGGCCACTTTCACGAGGTGCTGACGGTCGGCGCAGTCGGGACGTTCGCGTTGGGATGGCTGATGCCGCGCCTGAAGTCGTTTCATGACGCGCATCCGTTCGTCGAGCTGCGGATGATGACGAACAACAATCTCGTCGATCTCGCCGCGGAAGGTCTCGACTTCGCGATCCGCTTCGGCGATGGCACCTGGCCCGGCTCGCGCGCGCTGAAGCTGTTCGACGCGCCGCTCTCGGTGCTGTGCGCGCCCGAGATCGCGCAGAGGCTGCGCGCGCCCGCCGATCTCGCCGGCGAAAAGCTCTTGCGCTCATATCGCGCCGACGACTGGTCGAACTGGTTCGCCGCCGCGGGTCTCGCGCCGCGTCCCGTGCGTGGGCCGGTGTTCGATTCGTCGCGGCTGATGGTCGAAGCGGCGATGCAAGGCGCGGGCGTTGCGCTCGCGCCGGCGTCGATGTTCGAGCACGATCTGTCGATGGGCCGTCTCGTGCGTCCGTTCGACATCGACGTGCATGCGGGCAGCTACTGGCTCACGTGGCAAAAAGGCAAGCCGGCGACGCCCGCGATGCGCGCGTTCAATCAATGGATCGTGCAGGCAGCGGGCGAAGCGAGCCGGCCGCCTGATGATGGCTTCGCGCAGATCGAAGCAGCGCTCGACGCCGCCGCGCAAAAGCCCCGCTTAGGCGATGCACCGTGACAACGCGTGCCGCAAGATCACGAAGCATCGCCCAAAGAAAATCACATCTCCGTCAGATGCGCAGCCGCCGACGTTTCGCGCGGCTGCCCGCCAAGCTTGATGGGCGGCACCACCATCACCGACAGCACCGCGCCCACGCAGATCACGAAGATCGACAGAAACGTCAGATGCAGCGAGTGATGCAGCGCCGAGCGCACCAGCTCGTTGCCCGCGAGCGCCGCCTGCGCCGCGCCGGGCGTCGCATCGAGCAGCGAGCGCAACTGGTCGGACGTGATCGACATGCCTTTGAAATGGCTCAGCCCGAAGTTCAGCACCGCGCCGAAAATGGCCGCGCCGAGCGTGCTGCCCAGATTGCGTGCGAACAGGTTCGACGCCGTTGCCGAGCCGCGCTGCAGCGGCTGCACGATCTCCTGGATCAGCATCAGCGAGCTCACGCTCACCATCCCCATCCCAAGACCCATCACGAGCGAGCCGACGCCCGCCAGCACCGGCGAGCTTTGCGGATTGAGCACGGCGAACGCGATCGCGCCGAGCGGCAGAAAGAAGCTGCCGCCGACCAGCGTGCGCCGTAACCCGAGCCGATGAAACGCCTTCGCGGCGAAGGTCGCGCCCGACGGCCAGCCGACCATCATCATCGTCAGCGCGAGACCCGCGACGACGGGTGACTGAGTCAGCACGCCCTGCACGTACATCGGCAGGAACGTGGTGAGCCCCATCAGCGCCATGCCCGACAACACGGTCGCGACGTTGCACGCGGCGATGGGACGATGGCTCCACAGCGCGAAGGAAATCATCGGTTCGGGAACGCGCCGCTCGTGCCACACGAAGAGCGCGGTGCTCACGACGAAGAGCGCTACTTCGAACGGCGCGCGGCCGTCGTTCGCCGAGCCGGCATCCGTGAGCGCCATCATCAGTGCGCCGATCGCGACGGTGAAGAGCAGCGCGCCGAGCATGTCGATCGACGGACGCCGATGGCGCTTCTCCTCATGCAGGTACGAGAAGAAGCCGTACGCGGCGAGGATGCCGATCGGCACGTTGATCCAGAAGATCCACGACCACGACAGATCGCGGATCAAGAGACCGCCCGCCATCGGCCCGATCACGGCGGAGATCGCCCATACGCTCGCGAGATAGCCCTGGATCTTGCCGCGTTCGCGCGCCGGATACAGATCGCCGACGATGGTCAGCGTCACCGGCTGGATCGCGCCTGCGCCGAGGCCCTGTATCAGGCGAAACACGATCATCGCGGGCATCGACCACGCGAAGCCCGCGCCGAGCGAGCCGATCAGGAAAATCACGATACCCACTAGCACGGTCGGCTTGCGGCCATACAGATCGGCGAGCTTGCCGAACACGACGGTCATCGCCGTCTGCGCGAGCAGGAACGACGAGAAGACCCAGCTATAGAGGTGCAGTCCGCCGAGTTGCGTGACGATCTGCGGCATGGCCGTCGATACGATGGTGGCTTCGATGGCCACCATCGCCATCGACGCCATCACGGACGCGATGACGAGGGGACGCCTCGTCTGTGGATGATTCGACATGGGGAGCGATGATGTGGAGTGCGCCGCGCACACAAAAACCGAAAGCCTGCCGAAACCCCGCTGAAACATGGGGTCTGCGCGAGCCATACGGTGCGGGCAAAGAAAAGTATGCTACCGCTTAATTCACTTTCTTGCACTTGGTTGTGCGTGCATCCATGCGTTCTTTCTTGCGTTTCCCGTCGCGCTCGTAAGTCCCGTAAGCCGCGAGGCTCATGAACACGCCGCCGCGAGCCGACGCGCCAACGCCTGCGCGCCCGGCATGTCGAGACGCAGCGAGGCATACGCGCTGCGCTTCACATCGTCGGGCAAAGTCCAGTCCCACTTCTCGTTGTCGATGTTGCCGATTGCGCGCAACGCGTCGCGGGTTTGCGCGGGCGTCAGCGCCGCGATGCGTTGCAGCGCGTCCTTCACCGAATCCGCGCCCGATGTGCGTACGCTGACCGTCGGCCCCTGATTCCATGCGTCGAGTCCTTCGGCGCGCAACAGCACGACGAGCGCATCGTTGATCCAGTCGCCCGACCATGTCGCGAGTATCGTGCTGCCGCCGTGCGTGAACACCGCGCGCGAGGCCAGTTCGTTCGACGCGAAGAAGCGCCGCGCCTCTTCGAGCAGTTCGCGGCCCGACGCATCGACGAACACGACGGGCTCTGCATCGTTCAGCACGTTGAACATCTCGCGCCGCACTGCATCGTGCACGAGCGAGCCGCTTCCGTCGAACACGGGCGGCACGCCGCCCTGATCGGGCTTCACGTAGACGGTTTTCTTGCCCGCGTCGACTTCCTGCACGCGCCAGCGCTGCCCGCCGAACACGATGCCCTGGCCCGCCGTCAACGGCCGCGACACGGGCAACGAGCCCAGCACCTTCGCGCCGGCAATGATACGGAACTCGTCGTCGGTCGTGAACGACGCGTAGAACTCATAGTGATTGACGAGCCGCTCGCCCGCCACGCCGTGCAGCAGCAAGCCGCCCGCTTCCTGCACAAGCAGATCCTTCGCGCCGAGGCTGCGCAGGATGGCCGCGAACGTCGCCTTGTCGATCGCACCGAACGGGCCGCTCGCGACCAGCGTGTCCCACAGTTCGCTCGCCGTCGCGCCGCCGCGTTCGGCGATGATCGACAGCACCTGCTGCACGAACGTCGACGGATGCATGCCGCCAGCGCGCGGCGGCTCGAACCAGCCGCGCAGCAGCAGATTCACCATCGCCACCGACTGCACGAGGCTTTCGCGCAGCCGGTCCGACAGATCGGCGTCGCTGTGCAGCTCTGCCTCGACGCAATAGCAGCGCAGAATCGCCGCTTCGCCCTTGCGGCGCCCCGAGCGTCCGAGCCGCTGCCGCAAGCTCGCGACCGACGGCGGCGCGCCCACCTGCACGACACTCTTTACCGCACCGATGTCGATGCCCAGTTCGAGCGTCGTCGTGCAGACTGCGCTCGCGGGCCGGTCGCCCGCCTTCAGCGCCTGTTCCGTCTGCTCGCGCAATTCCTTCGACAGGCTGCCGTGATGCGGCCAGAACTCGTTCGGATAGCCGTCGCGTTCGCACGCGCGGCGCAACAGGTCGGCGTAAAGCTCGACCTGCCGGCGGCTGTTCGGAAAGATCAGATTGTTCGAGCCGCGCAGCGCCTTGTACATGTGGTTCGCGACGTCGACGGTGCTGCCGGGCACGACGTCTTCGAGACCGGGATTCTCGATATCGGGTTCGAAGTGAATGCGCGGCGGCTTCTCGACATAGCCCTTGATCAGAATCTTCAGTTCCTGGCCCGCGCTGCCCGATTCGATGATCTGCACGTTCTGCGCCGCGCGTGGCCGCAAAAAATCGGCGGCGAGGCGCATGTCGCCGAGCGTCGCCGACAGGCCGACGCGCGGTACGCTGCGCGCGCACACGCGCTCGACACGCTGCATCAGCGACTGCAATTGCATGCCGCGCTCGGAGCCGATGAACGCGTGCAACTCGTCGACGACGACATAGCGCAGCGCGCCGAACGTCGCCGCCAGCGACGAGCCGCGCGTGACGAACATCGCTTCGAGCGATTCGGGCGTGATCAGCAGCACGCCAGCGGGCTTCTTCAGAAAGCGCTGCTTGCGGCCCGACGACACATCGCCATGCCAGCCGGTGACGGGAATCTCCAGCGCTTCGCACAGATCGTCGAGCCGCGACCACTGATCGTTGATCAGCGCCTTCAGCGGACTGATGTAGAGCACCGACCCGCTGCACGGCTCGTCGCGCAGCAGGTTCGAAAGAATGGGGAGAAACGCGGCTTCTGTCTTGCCCGCCGCCGTCGCCGCCGCGATGATCACGTCGCGGTCGGCATCGATCAGCGCGGGGACCGCGCGTTCCTGCGCATCGCGCAGCTCGGTCCAGCCTTCGCGCCAGATCCAGCGGCGAATGCGCTCGTCGAGCAGATCGAAGCTGCGCGAATCAGTTGAGCCGGAAGCTGGCGAGCTCATCGTCGCTGTCGGGAGCGGCATCGTTGACGATGTCGGCCGCGCCGCCCGTGTCGCGCTCGATGTCGAGGCTGCCGATCAGCTCGCGCCAATCCGCCGACGGATTCTGCTCCAGCACGGCGAGAAAATTGATGAACGCGGTGATCGTCGTGCGCGGCGTGCGGAAGTACGCTTCGCCCAGACGCGTCGCGCAGTGCGCCATGAACGCGGGAATCGCTTCCTCGGGCACGAGCGCCTTGCTTGCGTCGCCGAATGCGTACACGACGCGCAACTTGTCGAGCAGCACGTAGAAGTCTTCCGGCGTGAGCGCGGCGAGGCGGATCACAGGGCCGCTGTAGTCGACGAGTCCGTTCGTCGCGAACGCGTTTTCCGCGAGACGCGATTGCAAGGCAGCATAGCTGTAGAGGCCGCGCCGCGTATCGAGCAGAAACTCCGGCGTGCCGCCCAGCACGAAGCCGAGCCCTTCCGCCGTGCCTTGCAGCGAATCGTTCAGGATGCGCAGCAACTGTTCGTAGTTCGCGTTGCGCGCCTGGAGGTTCGCGAGCTTGTACAGGTTCACCATTTCGTCGAGGCATACCATCAGGCCGCTATAGCCCGCGAGCCGCACGAAGCGGCCGAGCAGCTTCAGCTGGTCGTACATGTTCGCGTCGTCGACGATCGTGCGCACGCCGAGCGCCTGGCGCGCGTCGGTGCGGGTCGAGAACTCGCCGCGCAGCCAGCGCACGGCATCGCTCTTCAGCTTCTCGTTGCCTTCGTCGAAGCCGCGGCAGTACGCGGCGATCACGTCGGCGAAATCGTAGCCGTTGACCATCTCCGTCAACTGCGAGAGCTGCGCGCGGATCACTTCGTCGCTGGTGCGGCCCGTCGCCTTCGCTTCCGTCTTCGCCTGGCCGATGAACTTCTCGACCACGCCGGAGAGCGCGCCGCCTTCGGGCTTCGTGCGCGTCGCCATGTTCTTCACCAGCTCCGCGTACAGCGAGCGCGCCTGGCCGCCCGACGCATGCAGACGCCGGTCCGGGTTCAGATCGCCATGAACGGTGACGAGCTTTTTCTCGAGCGCGATCGCGCGCACGAGGTTCAGGAAAAACGTCTTACCCGCGCCATACTCGCCGACGACGATGCGAAACGCCGAACCGCCGTCCGCGACGCGCTCGACGTCCTTCAGCAGCGCTTCGAGTTCGCGCGCGCGGCCGACCTGGATCAGATGCTGCCCGATGCGCGGCACGACGCCGGCGCGCAGGGATTGCAGGACCGCGTCGCGGTCTCTGGGGCGAATCGTTGTCATGCAGCCAACCTTTGTGCGACTTCCTGATTGATTTCGACGGGATCGTCCCCGTCCGTGAGCGGCTCGTCCCAATGATCGAGCGACGCCTCGTTTACCTGTTCGATCGCGCCATCCAGCATCAGTTCGAGATGCGACGCGGCGGCGGCGAGTTCGGTGCGCGTCCACGACGCTCGCGTCACGAGCAGGCGCAGGAAGGACGAGTGCGCGTCGTCGAGGCCGAGGAGCCGGGCTTGCGTTTCATCGTCGGTCTGCGCGGCTTCGGACTGCGTTGCTTCAGACTGCGTTGCTTCAGACGTTTGCCGTACATCCGACGCGGACGTTGCAGGTTCGGCGAGCATTTCGCGTTCCTCGTCGCGGACGGTCTGCTCCGCGTTCACTTCGACGGTCGCGGGTTGCTTCGCTTCCATAGGCTGGCTGTGCGCCCCACCGGCTGCTTCATGCGCCTCTTCGACGAACACGTCCGCCAGCATCGACGATACACGCGCAGTTTCCTCCTTCAGCGCGGCGATACGTGTCGCGTCGAGCGCGAACGCCGCCTTTGGCGCGGCGTGCTTCTGCGTATCGGCGTGCTTGTGCGCCCTCGTCTTTGCGCCCGCCACCGACGCCGATGCCGGCGCGCCGCTCGCGTGCTGGTGCAGATCCGTGTAAAGACGCTGCGGATCGATGCCGAGCATCCGATACACCTTTTCCAGCAGCCTCACTTCGTCGCGCGACACGACGCCGTCGGCGTTCGCCGTATGCACCAGAAACGATGCGATCGTCGCCTTCACGTCCTGCGACAGCGGTTCCAGCTTTTTCTTCAGCCCGGCAGCGGCCGTCGGTTGCGCGAGTTGCACGAGATTACGCGCTTTCAGCCGCGCGCGCTGCCGCGCTGACAGATGCGGCCACTGCTCGATCTGCCACTCGATCACGGCCGTCTCGCGCTGAGTCGCATCGCCGTCCGCGCGCGCCACCGTCGCGGCCAGATCGACGATGATCGTCGCGACGTCGTACGCATCGTCGGTATGCAACGGGGCCGCGTCGGGCTCGATCGCGAACAGTGCGACGGCATCCGTCGGCTTCGGCGTGCGCGCGCCGAGGCGCACGTCGGGTTCGACGGCGATGCCCGCCTCCGCCAGCGCCGTCGTGAACACGACGGCCTTGTCGCGCGTCATCTTGCCGCCCGATCTGAAGCGCGCGAGCACCGCGCCGAACGTGCTGACGGTGGTCCCATACCCGATTTCGTCGGCGAGTGCGTCGATTGCATCGTGCGTCGCTTGCGGCCACATGTTCGCGGGCAGCATCAGCGTCGCTTCGAGCGTGCCCTGCGCTTCGGGATAGCGGCCGAGATAGCGACTGTACGCATCGAGCGCCGCGGCGCTCTCGTGCATCAGCAATTGCAGCTTGTTGCGCGTGCCGTTGACGGCTGCGATATCGGGCAGGCCAACCAGAAAGCCCGGCACGGGCACGTTCTTCAGCGCGCGGAACGACGGCTGCGGCGACGCGTCCAGCTTCGTCCGGTTGGCGGGCAGGATCATGCCGTCGCCGAAGCGCTCGCGATACTGGCGCATGAACACGCGATCGAATTCCTCGGGACAGCGCGCGACGGCCGTGCGTCGCACCATCATCGGATCGAGCTTGACCCACGCGAGCGCCCAGTCCGCCGGCAGCGGATGCTGGTCGAGCGCCGCCTGGCCGAACGCGACGCGCACGTTCAGTGGCACCTGATAACCCGTCGCCAGCCCGTCCGGCGCAGGCTGCAGATACATCCGCGTATGTCGCGACGCCATCAGCGAAAGCGCATCGAGCAGACCGCGCACGTGCTTTTGCCATGCGTAGTTCGCGTCGAGATTCAGCAGGCGGCGCAGTTCTTTTGCGATCGCGTTGAATTCGTCGCCGCTCACCTTGCCTGCCGCGCCGTCGACGAGCACGCGCCGCTCCAGCCCGTACAGGTAAAAAAACAGATAGCCGGTGTGGAGATCCGATTTGCGGCGATCGGATGCGAGCCATTCGACGTACGTGCGGCGCTGCGCCGGCGTGAGCCCGCCGTAGCTGAGCGCGGTGCTGCCGAGGCTGTCGGTCGGGTCCGCGCCCTCGCGAGCGAGATCGAAGCGCGCGTCGATCACACATGCTTCGATCGAATCGGTGTGCGAGCGCTGCACGTCGCCTGTGTAGAAAAAGCCTCCCTCGACCGCGATGCCGTCGATCTCCACGTGTTCGCCGGGCGCGATCCAGCGCGCGGACGAACGCACGGATGTATGCACAGACGGCCGCGCGCCGCCGGACGCGGGCCGGATGCGATAGGCGTCGGCGGGCGTGCCGGCTTCCGTCATCGATGCAAACGGCTCCTCGTCGTATGAGCCGGGAGAACTTGTCATGAAATAGCCTGGCTCAGCGTGAGCCTTGTGAGATCCGGATGAAAACTGCGAAGCAAAACGTGATGCCAGTGACGCCATAGACAACAGCGGCGCGGTGGAAGAATCGAGCGGTTCGCGGGCACGCCTTGCAGCGACAGGCGGCGCATCGCGCGACGTGTTCTTCGATGCAAGCCTGATTGGGAACCTACGATAGGCGGCCAAAAGGGCCAGCGCCAGAACGATCGGATGGACGATCCGCATGTGGCCATCCGGCGCAAGAACGGCAAGCCCGAAAAGCACGCCAAACAGCACGTCAATTAACGACAGCTGAGCCCTTCCCGATACTGCTTCGCCCGCGGCTCATTGTTCTCCCGTCCGCCGCGTGCCGCCGCGGTCGCGGTCGCGGCCTGTTTTAACGGTTGATTATATTATCTTTTCCGGGATCGCTCAGACGCCGCTAAACGCCTGTTTGCGACGCGCGGCGCGGGGAACGCATCACGAATTCGCGCCCTCGACAACGGCATCGGCTTTCATGTGACTTGCGTGCGGGAGCGCACGCGGATCTCATACCCAATTCGCATATTTTCGGGGTTTGTTTTGCGAACTGGAGTAGACTGGCGATGTGTTGACCGCGCTGTCGATGTGCACAGATCCGATACCGTCGAATCCGCTTCGCGCCACATCCGGCGCCCACTCGCACGGTCATGCGTCGGACTTTTCACACCGTCTCTCAGGTTCTGGACGGCCCTCGGAATGCCAGAACCTATTCACGCCAGCGGAAGCTGGCGTCTTTTTGTGCGCAGCGAGAAAGGACACGTTCTGTGCCGCTGTCCCTGCGCTTGCCTCTTCTCCGGCCGCTGTCGACGACCCGACGGGACGCCGCCGCACCGTCGCATACGTCGCGAGCGCGAGCCCGCACCAGATCAGCCCGTAGCCCGTCAGATCGATGGTAGTCAGACGTTCGTGGAAAACCATGAGCGCAAGGGCGAAGGTCACGGTCGGCGTCACGTACTGCATCACGGCAGACTCGGTCAGCGAGACGAGCGGCATTGCATAGGCGTAAAGCGCGAGCGGCACGACCGTCAGCGGGCCCGCGAGCATCATCAGCACCGCCGCGCTCGCGCCAAACGACGTGAACGCGAGCGCATGACTCGACGACAGGAACGCAAAGTAGCCGAGCGCGAACGGCATCATCACGACGGTCTCGCGCCAGGTGCTGACGATCGCGTTCTTCGTCGGCCATAGCTTGCGGACCAGGCCGAGCAGCGAGAACGTCACGGTGAGCATCACGGCGAACACGGGCACGCCGCCGTGCGCGTAGCACTGAACGACCGTGCCGGCCAGTCCGAGCGCAAGTGCCGCAGCCTTCAGACCGTTAAGCCGCTCGTTCAGAAATACGATGCCCAGCGCCGCCGACAGCAGCGGATTCAGGAAATAGCCGAGACTCGCCTGCAATGCGTTGCCCGTCACGGACGCGAGGATATACACGACCCAGTTCGCCGACAGCAGCACGGCCGGCAGCAGCGCGAGCGCGAATGACCGCCAGCCGCCCATCTGCCGCCTCAACGCGGGCCTGAACCCGATCACCGCCGACAGCACCGCGAACGACCAGAACACGCGATGCGCGAGCATCTCCGGCGCGCTCACTTCCTTCAGATGCCAGTAGTACAGCGGCATCAGACCCCACCAGCACAGCGCCACGAGCAGCGCAGGGTAGCCGGCGCCTTCCTTGTGCTTCTGATTGTGTGCGTTCATTCCTGTAGCGCCTCATCGAGTCGGTCCATCAGAAATTCCACTTCGTCCACGCCGAAGATCAGGGGCGGCGACAGGCGCAGCGAACCCGACGAACGCGGCGACGCGGCATTCGGCATCGCCAGCACGCCGGCGTCGATCAGCGCCAGCCACACATCCGCCATGTTGATGTCCCACTGCGCACCGGGCGTGAGACTCAGCGCGAGTCCCTTGCCATGCAGCGTCAGACGCCCATCGAAGCGATCGGCGATGCGCCGTTCGATCAGCGCGCCCATCGCCGCCGAGTTATCGACGAGCCGTCCGCTTTCGACGAGATCGAGCACGATCAGTCCGCACTGCATCGCGAGCCGGTTGCCGCCGAACGTCGAGCCCTGCACTTTCGCCTTGCCGGGTGCGCCGAACACGGCGTCGAAGTCGCCGTCGTTCATCAGCACGGCCGACAGCGGCACGAGCCCGCCCGTCAGTCCCTTCGATACGACGATCATGTCGGGCGCCGCTTGCGCCACGTCGCGCATGCCGATCGCGTCGATGCCGAACCAGGCGCCCGCGCGCCCGAGCCCGCAGTACACCTCGTCGGCGATCAGCTTCGTGCCCGCCGAGCGGCACAGCCCGGCGAGCCGCGCCGATGTTTCCGCCGTCCAGTGCTGCGCCGCCGACGAGCCCGCCACCGGCTCGAACACGACGGCCGCGATCTTGCGGCTCGCCAGCATGTCTTCGAGCGCGGCGAAGTTGCCGGCGTCGACGTGATTCACGTTGCCCGGCTTCCAGGGCAACGCCTCTGTCCAGAACGGATTGCCCGTCATGAACGATGCGAACATCGACAGCCCATGGAACGAATCGCGAAACGCGACGACATCGCTGCGGCCTGTGCTTGTCATCGCGAACTTGACGGCGCTTTCCACGGCTTCGGCGCCCGTGGTTGCAAAGAACACTTTCTGAAAACGCCGGCTGCTCAGCGAGAGGAGCCTGTCGGCGAGCGCGAGTTGAGCTTCGGCGCATTCGAACGGAAACACGTTCAGCGACGTGCGCTGCAACGCATCGGTGAAGCGAGCGCTCAGCGTCGCATGCGCGTGACCCAGATTCGCCGTGCCGAAGCCCGCGAGACAATCGAGCAGTACGTGCCCGTCGGCCGCTTCGATGTAGCAGCCGTCGCCGCGCGCGCCCGTCATGTCGAGGCCCAGCTCGTCGAGAAACGTCTCCCAGTACGGATTGACGGAAGCGAAGCGCGACGACGCGCCGCCCGACTCGCGATCAGACTTCAAGCGCCCTCCTGCCTTCGCGGAGTCCATGAAACTCGAGTTGCGTCTGCCCGCCATAGAAGTACGCGACCGATTCCAGTTGCCGCATGTTCACTTCGAGCATGAACAGCGCTGCTTCGAGGCTGTAGCGCTGCTCGGCCGCCGTCACGTGCGGAACGTCGGCGAGAAAGAGCCGCGACAGGCTCGGATGATTCAGCTCGTCGTTCGTCTCGCCATGTTTCGCGGCGATGTCGCCCGCGTGCAGCGCGTTTTCGACGAGCGCGGCGATGTGCGCGTGAACGGGGCTGTGCTGGTCGCGCAAGCCCTCCGTGACCATGATCGACGCGAAGAACGCCGTGGGCATCCGATGCGCGAGCACCGTGTACGTATCGATATAGAGCGCCGTCAGCGGCAGCGGCACCGATGCGCGCACATCGGCTTCGTTCATGCCGAGCGCGACACAGGTGGCCAGCTCGAACGCTTCGTGGCCGTACTCCTCCTGAAAGTACTGGAAAAGCCGCGCGCGGAGATTGCGCTGCACACGCCGCGACAGCAGCGGCCCGAGTATCTCGACGAAGCGGTCCGTCACGTGATACTGCTCGATGTACAGGCCCTTCACGAGCGGCGTGATCTCGTTGCACGCGAGCGCCGCCGATGCATACGCGTTGCTGCCCAGTTGATCGAGCGCCCTGATCAGCAGCCGCTCCGCGCGCGCCGCGAGCGTGAGGCCGCTGCATGCGTCGTCAAAGCGCGCGGTATCAAAGGACGCGAAGGACATCATGCGCCTGCCGACGCGCAACGGCACAAGCTCGACGAAATGCGCGAACGACAGCAGATACATTTCGAGGTCGATGGGATCGAGCGAAGCGACGCTGCGGAAGCTCTCCAGCGCGGCGTCTTTCTGGCCGCGCGATCTCGCCGTCGCGTGCGCAAGAAACCAGCACACGTGGCGGAACACTTCTGCAAGCACGCGCTGCCACGCGATCAGGAGTTCGGGCGCGTTCCGGCGCGCGTACGCAAGCTGGAAATGAAGGGCTTGCAGCGCGAAGTTGTCCGCGAACGGGCCCGCTGATTTGCCTGAGAACGGAAACGTGCCAGGCGGCGCAGCACGTTCGTCGTCATCGTCGGCGAGCATCTCGTGAACGGCGGCGAGCGTGTCCTTGTACATCGCAAGCCGCGCCTCGACGACAGCGGCGAGACGCTGGCCGACTTCTGCGCACATCGCGATCGCGCGTTCGGCGCCCGACGTCACGCTGTCGATGCCCGAGTCGGTCTCTTCGATCAACGACAGCGCGTCGAGCTGTACCGTCAGCGCGCGTACCCACGCGGGGCACGCGCCACGATTGAGCTTCGTCCAGATGTCGGATGAAGGCCGCATCAATTGCGCGACGACATCGGCCACTTCGTCACGCGCGACGCCTTCGAACGACAGATCGATGGCATCGTCGCCGACGCCGATCGTCAATACGTCGTCGTCGCCCGGCGCGACCTCGCACGGCACCAGCGCGGGCCGTCTGTATCGATCGATATCCCAGCGTTCCATGACCGTGCTCAGGCAAAGATGCGGGGCTTCACGACGGGCTGCCTGCCGTAGTAATTGAAAATCTGGTTCTCTTGCAGCACCATCGTTTCGATCGCGAGCATCACGTGCTTTTTCACGGTCAACTGCTCTTCTGGCGACACGGCGTCGATCCCGGAGAGCAGCGTGAGCGAAATGTCGTCGTGATCGAACTCGTCGTTGATTGACGCGTGACGGGCGATCGGGCGCCAGAAGCCTTCCGGGATGCCCGTCTCGCGGCAATAGTCGGCCAGTTCGACATGAAAGCTCACGCCTGGCTGCTCGAACAGGAAAAGCAGCGCCTTGAAGCTCAATGGATGCTGACGCGCGTACACGCCGAGCGACGCGCACAACGCGAATGTGGCGGGCAGCGGCACCAGATAGTCGAGGTTGTCGGTGCGAATGGACACGGCATGCAGCGACTGGCGCAGCATCTCATCATGATTCAGCTCCGACGCGAGAAAGCCTTGCAGCAGCTTCTGCACCTTCACGGGTTCGGCGTGGCCGAGCGCGGGCGCAATCAGGCCCGGTGCCTCCCGGACGATGTAGAAGTATTCGAGCGCATAGCCGATCAGCGCGCTGCGCGGCAGCGTTCTATCGCGCAGGCCCTGATAGAAGCGCGACTTCGATTTGCGCTCGATCGTTTCGGCGGCGAACTTCCTGATCCGATGGTAGAACTCCTCGCCCGACAGGCACCCTCGCGGCGCCGGAAAAGCGCTCTCCGTGAGCAAGCCGAGCCGGTCGAATTCTTCGATCAGCCCGTCGATCTCGGGCGAGAGATCGGCATGCCTGCGCTTCAGTTCGGCAATCGTCGCGTCGCCCAGCTTCAGCGAATCGGCGAACGCCTGCAATGAGCCCTGCATGTCGGCGACGACGGAGCACGACTGCTCGCGATAGTCGATCGTCAGGCCGTTGTGTTCCTGAATCAGCTGAACGCCGGGACGAAAGCGCGGCGCGGAAAAGAGATCCGATGCGGTCGTGGCCTGCATTACGCCTCCTCGTCGACGTCGAGCTTGCGCAACAGCGTCGGCGACGTCGAATAGTGTTCCCAGATGCCCGTATAGAACTGGTCGTACAGTTCGATGAACAGATGCGTCTGCGCGCGCATGCGCCGCACGTCCGTTTCCGCGATGGCGGGGATGCGCGAGAAGATCTTGCGCGTGAGGCTGCCGTGTCCGCCGTGCAGATTGATATCGGAATGCGCCTTTACAGGCCTGAGCAACGCGGGATCGACGCCGATCCGGTACGCGGCATCGAGAAAGGAATCCTGCTTGATGTCCTTCCCTTCGAGAATGCCGAGCGTCGAAAAGAAGAAGAGCGGATCGCTGTGCGCCCAATACGCGAGCGCATTGCATAACGCCATGGTCTGCGGCAGCGGCACCGTGCGCGCGAGGTCTTCGCGCGTGACGCCGAGCGTGCTCAGCGCCTTGAGCAGCAGTTCGTCGTGACCGTACTCTTCCGCGTAAAACTCGTTCATCGCGAGCCGCACGCCCGTATTCGCGACGTACGAAAGAACGGGCGCGTCGAAGTAGCTTTCGCGGAACAGAAAATGGTAGTTCTCGACGATCATCCCTTGGATCACGTTGAGCGGTATGTCGTCGCGCGTGCTCGCCGATGCGCATTTCTCCCAGAACACGTTCGTGTAGAGCGTGCGGTACAGCAGTTCGTTGGCGAGATCTTCGAGTTCGAGCAGCACGTCAAGGCCGCTGCGGGCGAGCGCAGGCTTCACCGCGCGCACCAGTTGCAGCTCCTTCAGACGGCCGAACAGTTTCTGTTCATAAGTCGAGCAGCGCGCCAACACCTCGTCGGCCTTGATACCCGAGCGCAGCGCGCTGATGAGTGGCGCTGCGTCTTCACCGTCGGCGGACGCCGGAAATTCGTATTGATGCTCGTCGTCTTCGATGACGAGCGAAGGCGACGTGCTGAGACACTTTCCCGCCAGCACGAACGCGTGTGGTTCAAAGATGTCGTCGATCACGACAGCCTCCGTTCGCGGCCGGCACGCGGAGTGCCGGCCCGCTCGTTACAGGTGGACGGGGATGAGCACGGGGCGGGCTTTGCGCGGCTTGACCACGACCGTCACCTTCCTGTCGTCCTGCGGGTCCGTTTGCGGCTGCGCCTGGGACTGCTGCTGCGGCTGAACCTGTTGAACCTGCGTTTGCGTCGTCATTTCAATCTCCTTCGGTTAATGGTTTAAATCTGCACTACTTAACAATCTGCCCACTTAAAGTGGTCAGTTCTGCGCACCCGGAGCCAGAAACCCGAGCCATGTGACAGGCAGCACCGCCCCGCCGCGGCGGCAAGACGATGAGCGCAACAGGCTTGTAGATGCAGCCCCCGTTCTCCGTCGTGAATCCCGACACCGGCGGCTCCTTCGTGTCCGTTCCGGCTCAGTCAGACGTGTATGTGTTTATCCGCCAGATGCCATACGTCGCAGCAAGCGGTCGCAGCAAAGTAATTGCGGCGCAACGACCGTGGCAAATCGCGCTGTGATCGAATGCGTGCCCGAGTGTCGCACTGAGACCGCAGACTGAACGCTCGACCCACAAAACGGGCGCTCCCGCAGTGGGGAGCGCGCTCAAAGGTCGATTTCAGACTGGTCGGTCCGGTCGGAGTCTCGTTAGCGGCCGCCGTTCGATGGTTTCTCTCAGGTTCGGTTCTCTCAGGTTCTGCTGGGCCATGTCGTTTCGCACGGCCTCGGAAGTCCTTTCGATACAGTTCTGCTTTCGTACGATCACTCAAAGTGTTCGGCCGTCTTCACCGGCGATTGGCGAATTCGCCAAATGCTAAGCAAGCTATTGATTTAAAGCCATTTTCAGCTAACAATCTGCGCGAAGAATTCTCTTCGTCGGACCTATTGTTCCGGTAAACTTCGACGACTGGAATGAACACTTTCGATCAATTTGCGCGAAGTGTTCGGTGAACTTGCTCGAACACTTTGAACGGGAGGCGAATGAAAATTACCCTCGACGTCGCAACTTCCACGCCGCTCACGGAGCAGATTGTCGGGCAGGTCGAGGCATTGATCCTGTCGCGCGAATTGCGCGTCGGCATGCGCCTGCCGTCCATCCGCAAGTTCGCGGCCGAGCACAACATCAGCCGCTTTCCCGTCATCGAGGCGTACGACCGGCTCGCCACGCGCGGCCTGCTCCAGCCGAAGCACGGCTCCGGCTACTACGTCGCCGAGCAGTTCGAAAAAGCGCCGCGTGCCACGCGCGGGCTCGACGCGATCCGCGCGACGCCCGAGTCCGACCAGATCCTGCGCCAGTTCGAGCGGCCCGACGAAGTGCTGAATCTGTCGATCGGCTTCATTCCCGAAGCGTGGCGCGATGTCGAAGGAATCGCGCAGGCGATCCGCCAGGCGTCGCGCACGGACGCCCGCAGCCTGATCGATTACGCGATCCCGCAAGGCGACCCGCAATTGCGTCTGCAGATCGAACAGCGGCTGGCATTTGTCGGCGTGACGGCGGAACCGCAGAACATCATGGTGACGAACAGCGCCAGCGAGGCGCTCGATCTCGTCGTGCGGATGCTGCTCAAACCCGGCGACACGGTGTTCGTCGAAGATCCCGGCTACTTCAACCTGTTCGGCCTGCTCAAGCTGCAAGGCATCGAGCTGGTCGGCGTGCCGCGTCTGTCGACGGGGCCAGATGTCGAAGCCGTCGAAGCGCTGCTGAAAGCGCACCGGCCCAAGCTCTTTTTCCTCAACACCGTCTTTCACAATCCGACGGGCACGAACGTGGCGCCGCACGTCGGCTTCAGGCTGCTGCAACTCGCGCAGGAGCACGACTTCATGATCGTCGAAGACGATGTGTATGCCGATTTCCAGACCATTCCGACGCAACGTCTCGCGTCGCTCGACCGGCTCACGCGTGTCGTGTACATCGGTGGATTTTCGAAGAGCCTGTCGTCGTCGCTGAGGCTCGGCTATATCGCGGCGGAAGCGGGGCTCGTCAAGCATTTCGTCGAAGTGAAAGCGCTGACGAGCCTCGGCGGTACGCGTTTCAGCGAGCGCGTGGTAGCCGCGCTGCTCGAGCGCGGCACCTATCGCAAGCATCTGGAGCGGCTGCGCCGGCGCGTGAACGGCGCGATCTCGACGGCGGTGGAACTGCTTGCAAGCGTCGGCTGGCAGGTGTTCGACGAGCCTTGCGGCGGCACGCTCGTGTGGGCGCGCGTGCCCGGCGTGCCGAATTCGGATGTGTTCGTCGCCGAGGCGGCCCGCTCGGGCATCACCGTGCAGCCCGGCAGCTACTACCGGCCGCACGGCGAGCCGACGCCGTGGGTCCGCTTCAACACCGCGTATCTCGACAACGAGCGCGCGATGGGATTTCTGCGGCGCGCGGCGAAACTGGGCGGATGAACCGACAGGCAAACGCCGGCGGCAGCGAATGAAGGCTAAGCCGACTCAACCGCGCTGCTGCCGCGTAAGCAACTGGAGCCGCTCACGCGCTTCACTCACGCTCTCGAACCGGTCGTTTTCATCGTTGAAGACGGTGATGCGCCCGTGCCCGATGTCGTACACCCAGCCCTGCACATCGAGGCGCCGTTGCGCGAGCCGCCCCGCGACGGACGGATGCGTGCGCAGATGCATCAGTTGCAGCCGGATGTTCTCTTCGACGAGCGCCTGCACGAGCTGATCGCGGCCCACGTTGCGCGCCTGCACGACGCTGCGCGCCGTCTCCGCGTTGCGCAGCCAGGCGTTGACGGTCGGCATGTCTTCGGCTGTCATCGGAGCCGTGCCCGCGAGCCCGCGCATCGCGCCGCAATCGCTGTGTCCGCACACGACGATCTGCCTCACGTTCAACGCAAGCACCGCATATTCGACGACGGCTGACACGCCGCCCAGCATCTCGCCGTAAGCGGGGACGATATTACCGATGTTGCGGCACACGAACAGCTCGCCGGGATGCGTCTGCGTAATCATTTCCGGCGACACGCGCGAATCGGCACATGTGATGAAGAGCGTATGCGGCGCCTGCCCTTGCGCGAGGCTCTCGAAGAGCGCCTGGGTGGCGGGAAACACCTGGTCGCTGAACTGCTCGACCCCTTCGAGCAGATGTAGCAGATCCGGGTTCGCCGGATCGCGAAGGCGCCTCGTGTTGAGCAGATCGTCCGGCATGAAAATGGTCCCCCTTCGCAGTGCGCCTCGATGATGATTGAAGGAGAGTGTACGACGGGTTCGCGTCAGCTGACGGACGGGTGCGGTCCAGCGGAGGCGGAAGAACGCAGCGGATCGCGGTGCGCGATGCTGCCGGCAGAAATTCGGGCAGAAATTCGGGCAGAAGTTCGGACAGAAGCGCTGGGCGGAAAAAAAGCCCCGGCCGGACGTGATCGGAGCGGCGCGGGGCTCGACAAAAGCTCGCCTGTTCTCAAGAGGCGATCTCACGTTACCCGCATCAAAAAACCGGAGCAATCGAAAAAAACCCCGGTCTCCGGGTGCCGGAGACCGGGGGAAGCTCTCTCGCGCGCGAAGGGACCACCGCGCACACGAGCCACTTTAGCGGTTCCCGTGCGGCGGATTAATCCGTCTCGGGTGAACAGTCCTTTCCTGCGTGCGCAAACGCATGCAAGCGCGGTAGCGGCTCATCGCCTGCCCTGCTTGCTTGAACTACGTTCGCTCCGTCCGCGTGCGAGGCGGATGCGTGCGCGCCGTGCATGCGGCGCAGATACCCTGCAACGCCAGCGTCCTGCCGACGAAGCGCATCCCGAACTTCTTCGCGATCGCGTTGCGCCGGCGGTCGAACGCCGGGTCGGAGAATTCCTCGACGCGTCCGCACACGACGCATACGAATGGTCGTGCGCCTTGCCCCTATTCAGCTCATAGAGGCTATGGTGCTTGCCGAGCGGCACGCTCGCGACGAGCTCGGCGTCGACGAGCTGATTGACCACGCGATAGGTAGTCGACAGATTCATCCGCTCGCCGCTCGCCGTAATGCGCCGATGAATCTCTTCCGCACTGTAGTGGCCGTGCTCCGCATGCTGCAGATAATCGAGCACGGCAGCCTGCGCGGCCGTACCTGCGAGGCCGGCGCGCCTCAGCGCGTCGAGGGGATGTATCGGGGATGGGGAACGTGGCGGCATGCGCAGCCGTTCTGTATCGATCGGAAGGTACCGGCTTCCAGCCTATGACATCGGCTCGCACATTTCCGGAACCTTGTTGATTGCGATTCGCGTTCGGTAAAGCGCGCGCGTTGCGCATGCGGTTGATCTAGTTGCTCCACTTGCGCCATTTGATCCACTGCGCGAACCAGCGTGCGCAACTCACATCGCGCGAATCGCGCGCTGCCACTACACAGAATCAAATCAGCGCGAAGAACGCTTGCGCTCGACGGCATCGCGAGACGGCACGCGATGCTCGGCCGGTCTGAGCGACGGATTCTTGCGCCACGCGTCCTGGCGGTCGCGGACGCGGTTGCGAACGAGCTCGGCCGTCTGCCACGATGCGAGCGCAACGCAGCCGAACACGACCTCGCGCATCCGTTTGATGAGCGCAAGCGAAAATGCCGTGTGCTCGTCGACGCCGAACATCCGCGCGAGCAGCACGACGACGGCCTCCTGTACGCCGAGCCCCGACGGCACGAAAAACGCCGCATGCCGCGCGGCTTGCGTGAGCGCCTCGACGGCGATCGCGCCGCCGATCGAAACGGGATGCCCGAGCATCCACAGCGCGAGATACACCTCGGACGCGCCCAGCACATAGCCGGCGAACTGCCACAGAAACGCGCGCAGCAGCAGGCCTGGTTCGCGCAGCAACGCATCGATGGCGGCATCGAGCCGCGCGCCGCCCATGCGCTCGACGCCCCAATGCTCGCTCATCGGCAGACGCGCGGACCATCGCTCGATCGCGTGAAAGAGCCCGCCGCGCCGCAACAGCACGAACACGACGACGGGTAACGGCAGCGACAGCACGAGCGCCGCGCCGACCGTCACGAGCATCGCGTCGTGCCCCGTCTGCGCGACAATCATCACGAGACCGATGGCCGCGAACACGTATTGGACGGCCATCGTCACCAGCACCTCGACGATCACCGACGCGCCGACCACGCTCGCGTCATCCGCCCGCCAGCGCGCAAGCCGCACGCCGACAAACTCGCCGCCGATGCTCGCCACCGGCAACAGCCGGCTGACCGCCTCGCGCACCGTCGCGACCCACCACAGATACGCGAGCGGCGTGCGCTTGCCGAGCAGCAGCCGCCATGCCTGCGCATCGAGCAGCAGCGGCAGCGCATGCAGCGGCACGAGCCACAACAGCGCAAAGCCGGCCGCGCCGATCGCGCGCAGCACATCGTCCATCCCGCCGTGCAGCGCCAGCGCGATCAGCACCGCGATGCCCACCGGCAACCCCAACCATTTAAGCCACTTCATCACTTCGTCATACGTAAGTCCGCTGCGAGAACACATCGGCGAAACCGCCCGTGATGGCCCCGCTCGCGGCAATTGCCGATGCAACGCGCCCGGACACCAGCGCGTCGAATTCGTCGCTGTGCCGGTATGTCTGCATCGTGGGCGTGATCGCCCCGTCTCCGGCCACAGCCGGATGACCGTAAATCTCTCCGACCCCTTCCGGCAGCCGCGCGAGCGCGGCAAGCAGCGCCGCTTCGTCGAGCCGCCCCGTCTGCGACATGCCGATCACGTAATCGTTGTGCGCGATTCCTGCATTATCCAACTGCTTGCGCACGCGAGCCATCCAAGGTCTGATCCACGCCGGCGCGCCGGGTTCATACGGCAGACGCATCGCGTTCAACCCGAAGTCGCTGCCGACCTCGATGATCAGCGCGAGCACCGTCGGATGCAGGTGAAAGTGCTTGTGCGTGTTCACGTGATCGAGCTTCAGCCCCGTATGCGCGAACGCCTGGAACTGCGCGCGGATTTCCGCCTTCAACTGACGGCGCACTTCCGGCAGGAAGAAAAAGCGAAAGCCGTCGCGCACCATCCGGTCGCCGAAACGCCCGTGCCTGTCGACGAGCGCCGGCACGAGTTGCGTCGCGAGCATGGGGACGCCGTCGGCCAGCACGATATGCAGGCCGACGCGCAAGGTCGGATTGCGCTGCGCGCGCCGCACGGCATCGGCGGCGGCGGGTGCCGAGACCATCAGGCTCGCCGCCGTGAGCACGCCGTTTTGATGCGCGCGCTCGACGGCTTCGTTGATGCGCGTATGCAGGCCGAAGTCGTCGGCGGTAACGATCAGTGCGCGTCGGGGCCTGCCCGGCTGCGTCATGCCTCGTGAGCCCGCAGGAAGCGGAAGAACTCGACGCCTTCGCGCAGACGCCGCTTCATCATGTCCCAGCTCATCAGCATTTCGCGCACGATTTCCCAGATCTTCGACGGCCGGAAATAGAACTGGCGATAGAACTGTTCGAGGTGGTGATAGATCTCTTCACGCGACAGATGCGGATAGCCGATGGCGGCAAGCTGCACGCCTTCCTTGCTGACGAGATTGATCACCTTGTTCTCTTCGAGCCAGCCGTTTTCGACGGCCTGCTGGTAGAGCGTCGTACCGGGATACGGGGCCGCGAGCGACACCTGAATCGTGTGCGGATTGATCTCCTTCGCGTACTCGATCGTCTTCCTGATCGTCTCTTGCGTCTCACCCGGCAGGCCGAGAATGAAGGTGCCGTGAATCTTGATGCCGAGCTTGCGGCAGTCATCGGAGAAGCGGCGCGCGATGTCGGTGCGCAGGCCCTTCTTGATGTTCAGCAGGATCTGGTCGTCGCCGGACTCATAGCCGACGAGCAGCAGACGCAGACCGTTTTCCTTCATGATCTTCAGCGTCGAATACGGCACATTCGCCTTCGCGTTGCACGACCACGTGACACCCAGCTTGCCGAGACCGCGCGCGATCTCTTCGACGCGCGGCTTGAAGTCGGTGAACGTGTCGTCGTCGAACATGATCTCCTTCACTTCGGGCATGTTGTCGCGAATCCACTTCACTTCTTCGAGCACGTTCTCGACGGAGCGCGTGCGATAGCGATGGCCGCCCACCGTCTGCGGCCACAGGCAGAACGTGCAGCGCGAACGGCAGCCGCGCCCCGTGTAGATCGACACATACGGATGCTTCAGATAGCCGATGAAGTAGTTGTCGATCTTGAGGTCGCGTTGATAGACGGGCGCGACGAACGGCAGCTCGTCCATGTTTTCGAGGATCGGGCGCGCTTCGTTATGCTCGATCGAACCGTCGGCGGCGCGATAGCTCAAGCCCTTGATCTGCGCGAGCGGCAGTCCTTCGGCGAGTTCCTTGCAGGTGAAATCGAATTCTTCGCGGCAGACGAAGTCGATCGCATCGCTCGCGGTCAGCGAGTTGTGCGGATCGACGGCCACCTTCGCGCCGACCATGCCGACCATCACCTTCGGCGCGCGCGCCTTCAACTGCTCGGCGAAGAGCGCATCCGTCGGGAACGACGGCGTGCTCGTATGAATGACGACGACCTCGTATTCCGCCGCGATCGCAAGCGTCGCTTCCACCGATAAACCATCGGCGGGCGCATCGAGCACGCGGCTGCCCGGCACGAGCGCAGCCGGCTGAGCGAGCCACGTCGGATACCAGAACGAGCGGATCTCGCGCTTCGCCTGATAGCGCGACCCCGCGCCGCCATCGAAACCGTCGTACGACGGCGCCTGCAAAAATAACGTCTTTTTCATAGTCGTTTTCCACGAGTTTCAATTGAGCCGAACGCGCCACTGCTGCGAATGCAGCGCATTCAGCGGCCGTCGGATACTTCGAGTGCCTTGACGGGCTCACGCCGGAACACGGCCGCCGCGCTGTCCGTTTCCTCGACGGGCATGCGCACGCCGCGCCACACCACGGTCGAGCCGAACGATCCCGCGAGCCACTGTGCGAACATCAGCGCATCGCGCACGGGCGTCAGCGCGAGATCGCGCCAGAACATGTTTCGCTCGGCGCTCATCATCGCATGCAGGATGACGCGCGCCGAAATTCCCGTCACCGTCGCGACGATCAGCGCGATCGACACAGCGGGATGCGCAAGCGCGCCATGCGCGAGGCCCGGCGAATGCGCGCCGCCGTGCAGCGCGAACGCGAGCCACGCGCTGCACAGCATCCATGGCAGCGTGATCGTCACGAACAGGAACGTGAAGCCCGCGCGGTTCACCGAGCGGATCGTGCGCAGCCAGCGCGTCTCGCGATCCCATAGCGAGGGCAGCGTGCATTCCGTCACATCGGTCTCGACGACGACGGGCGACAGCGCCGTGTTCAAGCCGAGCTCGCGTACATGCCCGGCGAGCCAGTAGTCGTCGGCGAGCGTGTTCCTCAGACGTTCGAAGCCGCCGATGCGCTCGAGCGTCGCGCGCTTCAATGCGAGCGTCGCGCCGAAGCCGAAGCGCGTCGAACCGAACATATGCGCGACGCGCACGGAAGGCACGAACCATTCGTTGATGAACTGCGCGCCCACGCGCGACCAGAACCCGGCGATGCCCTTCGCGCGATACAGGCACGTGACGATCCCGACCTGCGGGTCGTCGAGCGGCGCGCACACGCGCTCCAGATAATCGGCTTCGACGGCGATATCGCTGTCGGCGATCACGAACACGTCGTGCCGCGCCCATTCGGCCATGTTGACCAGGTTGCTCACTTTCAGATTCGTGCCGTGGATGCGCGGATCGATCACGAGCGAAATCTGGCGTTCGGAATAAACGGTCTGCAAGCGATGGACGATCGCGACGGCGGGATCGTCGGCGCGCGATACGCCGCAGATCAGCTCGAAGCACGGATGCGTCTGCTCGCAAAACGTAGAGAGATTCTCGAAGAGCCTGGGCTCGGCACCGCATAGCGGCTTCAGCACGCTCACGGGCATCGGCGCGACGCGCCGTTCGGACGCCGCCACACGCGACATCGAAACGATCGAGGCCACCACCGCAATGACGGCATACACCGCTGCCCCGAGCGCAAGCGCGGTCGGCAGCCAGTAGATGTGCAGCAGCGCGTCCTGCATGGTTTCAGTTGCTCCGGCAAAAAGACTTCAAAGCTGGCCGTCACGCTGACAGCCGCGCATAAACGGATGACACGCGTCACAACGCGCGGTCACCATCCCGTCCGGTTGACGGGAACGTAAGGCATGCCGGTGAAATGCAGATGAAGAATCACAAGTCTGCGCGCCGGACACAGGGAGGACACACAAACGGCATCCTCCCGTGGCCCGACGAAGCGCGCATGACGCCGCCGGATGGCCGCGCGGAACGCGATATGCGCCGCGTGGCGCGTGGCGAGAACGGCAGCGAGCAATAAGGTAAACGTAAGCACACGGAACGAAGCCGTCTCGAACATCGACTCCGGAAATTTGCAGAAGAAAAGCAGGCTGACGACTGCCACGTCAATGGCCGTCGCAGCAACGGAAGCCGTGACGACGTGTGCCCGGATCATCTCTACAGTGGTTTGCTTCATCACACAGCCAGCCCTACATGACGCGCACCGGCCCGCTGTGGCTACTCCCCTCGCGTGAAGTTCGCGTGACGGTGCGACGAATTCGAACGTGTCCGAACCTTGCCGGACACGGCACCCCGATGGTAGCGACCCGATTCTGAAGGGAATATTAAGCCCCTTCGGCGCGGCGGCCGTTTCAGATGCCTTGCGGCATATTGCTCATGGCTTACGGTTAACTGTGGCTTGACTGCGGCCACTGCGGCAACTACGGCAGCATGCGTTGCAGTACGTCGTCCTTCAGGACGATCCGATGGAAGAGCGCCCCGCCGATGTGCAGCACGATCAGCGCGAGCAGCGCCCAAGCGAGCCATCCATGCACATCGCCGAGCGCGTGGCCCGTCTGCGAGCCGTTCTGCGTCAGGTCGGGATAGCGGACCATGCCGAACAGCTTGACCGCCCAGCCGCGCGACGACGCGTTCGCCCAGCCCGCGAGCGGCACCGCGACGAGCGTGACGTACAGCAGCGTATGCGTCGCGCGCGAGATGAAGCTGAGCGTGGGCGTCAGTTCGGCGGGCTGAGGCTGATGCGTGATGCGCCAGAGAATCCGGCATGCGACGGCCGCGACGATGGCCGCGCCCACGCCGAGATGCCACGCGATCAGCCCGTCGGGCACGGTATCGCGATGCACGTCCGGCATCGTCCAGCCGAGCACGAACTGCGCGGCGATCAAAAGCGCCACCAGCCAGTGCAGCAGACGCGCGATGCCATCGTAGGCAGGGCGTTGAGTGAGTGCGTTCAGGTTCATCGTTTACCTCGTCGTGAAGGGGCGGCGCCGTTGCTGCAAGCGGGTACCGGGCGATGCTAGCGGCTCAATCTGAAGAAATGCTTAAGTCCTGCCGATGCCGCGCGGCCCATGTATACATATGCCATACGCGATAGACTCTCATCAAACAGACCTAAAACAGATTTGACATCTATGCGCATCCTTCTCGTCGAAGACGACGACCTGATTGGCAGCGGACTCGAAGTCGCGTTGCGTAACGCCGGCTTTACGGTCGATTGGGCGCGCGATGGCCAGCATGCGGAAGTGGCGCTCGCAACCACGCCCTATGTGCTGCTGATCCTCGATCTGGGATTGCCGAAGCTCTCCGGCATGGATCTGCTCAAGGCGCTGCGCCTGCGCGGCAATGACATTCCCGTGCTCGTGCTGACGGCACGAGACACGGCCGCCGACAAGGTGCGCGGCCTCGACGCCGGCGCCGACGACTACATCGGCAAGCCATTCGATCTCGCCGAACTGGTTTCGCGCTGCCGTGCACTGATCCGCCGCTCGCAAGGCCGCAGCACCGACGTGATCGCATGGCGCGGGCTGACCGTGGACCCCGTCGCGCAAACGGTCTCGAAGGACGGCGCGCGCGTGCCGCTCACCGCGCGCGAGTGGGCCGTGCTGATCCACCTGCTCACGCATGCGGGCGTGCCGCAGCCGCGCTCGCGGATCGAGGAAAGCCTGTACGGCTGGCACGAGGAAGTCGAGAGCAACGCGATCGAAGTGCACGTGTCGAATCTGCGCAAGAAGCTCGGCGGCGACGTGATCCGCACCGTGCGCGGCTTCGGCTACGTCGTGGACAAAGCATGACGGGAACGCGCTCGACGTCGATCCGCCGCCGGCTGATGTGGCTGATTCTCGTCAGCGTCAGCGCCGTATGGGCGGTGATGTTCGCGTGGAGCTTCACGAACGCGACGCGCGAAGTCGACGAATGGGACGACGCGCGCCTGATCCAGCTCGCGCATCTGCTGATCCAGCTCGACGCGGCCAATCTCGCGAAGCTGGCCGCGACGGGCATCGACGTGCGCAACGAATACACGCGCGCGTCGCCCGCCGTCTACGACGACAGCGATGCGCAGCCGCGCTATGCGCTCTTCGAGATGCGCGATGCGGCAGGCCAGCTGATCGTCGAAAGCCCCGGCCTCATTGCGCTGAAAACGTCCGTCGAGCCGGGTGAGACGGCAGAAGGCGTGCACCGGCTGGCGATCGGCGGACGCATGTGGCTCGCCTATGCGTTGCGCGACAGCGCGACGGGCCGCACCGTGCGCGTACTCGAGCCGGCCAATATGCGCAGCGATCTGACAACGGGCGTCGCGAGCCGGATCGCACGTCCGATGGCCATCGCCCTGCCCGTGCTCGCGCTCTTCGTCTGGTTCAGCATCGGACATAGCTTCAGGCCGCTCTCGACGATCTCGAAGGCGGTGCGCACGCGCGACGCGCGCAACCTCGATCCGATCCACGTCAATCCGTCGCCCGCCGAAGTGAAGCCGCTCGTCGACGCGATCAATCAGCTGCTCGCGCGGCTGCAACACTCGATCATGCGCGAGCGCGCGTTCACGGCCGATGCGGCGCACGAGCTGAAGACGCCGCTCGCCGCGATCAAGGTCCAGGCGCAAGTGGCGCTCGCCGCGCAGGACGGCGCGCAGCGTCAACAGGCGATGCACCGGGTGGTACAGGGTGTCGACCGCAGCGCGCGTCTCGCCGAGCAACTGCTGCTGCTCGCGCGGCTCGACGAACGCGAGACGGTCACGACGCTGCCCGTCAAACTGCATGAAGTCGCGGGCGAAGCGATCGCGTTCCGCGCGCCTCATGCCGAAGAGAAGTCGATGGCCATCGTGCTGGCCGGGGATCGCGACGCCGAAGTGTATGCAGATCGCGTGCTCGCGCGCACGCTGATCGACAATCTGCTCGACAACGCGATCAAGTACGGCGATGTCGGCGGTCGCGTGCATATCAGCGTGCTGGCCGATGCGCAAAGCGTTGCGTTGACGGTCTCCGACAACGGCCCGGGCGTTTCCGACGAAGAGCGCCTGCGTCTGACCGACCGCTTCTTCCGCGGCTCGGCGGCAACGGCGAGCGGCAATGGCAGCGGCCTCGGGCTGTCGATCGTCGCGCGCATCGCCACGCATTTCGACGCGCAGATTCACATCGGTTCGGGGATCGGGCGGCGCGGGCTCGCAGTGCAGATTGCATTTCCGCGCGTGCAGCACGCGCGGGCCGGTCAGGCTGTCGAGCCGCTCAGGCCATAAACGACGCGAGTCGATGCGGCGCGTGTGCAAGAACACGCGGTGTGGGTCCGTATGTTGGGCGCAACGCGGAAAAGCTCGGGGATTCGGGCTTCAGGGAAAGAGCGGCAGCGACATCGGCATGTCGGCGCGCGACGCTTTTTTTCGCGCGGGCCGCTCGGCTCGCTGCGCGCGCTGCCGGATCGGCGCGCTCGCGCGGTCGAGGCAACGGTACACGCGAACCAGCGCGGATGAGAAAGCGGCGGGCTGCGCCATCAGGCACGGCAGCGACGCTTCCAGTTCGATGAGCAACGCCGGCAAGGTCGGAGCCGGGGACTGCGTGGTCTTCCGTGGTCGTTTTGTCATGGACGCCTCTCTGGAACGCTGCGGGCACTGTATCACAGCCCGGAGTTACAGCCCGAAGTTACAGCCCGGCATTACAGCCCTGTGATACAGCCGACGGCACAGCCCAGCCACAGGTCCGCCCAGACGGCGTGTACGGTCTGGAACCACGCGCGACACGCACGGTCAGCTGATCGTCAGCCGGCTTTATCGACAGGTGAATGCAGGCAAGCGCTGCCGCCTCATGCGCGCGCGTCGTCCGCAACGGCGAGCATCGTGCCCCGGCATGCGGGTGATCCGCACCGGCATATGTACTGACGGCGTGTTTCTTCGTCTTGCGGATCGTCGACGGACAGACCATACGAGATCAGCAGTTCTTCGCCGCACTGGATATCGACGGCGGCTTCGATAAAAACGCGTCCGTCGATTTCGACCGCCTCGCAATTGGCCTTGCACGCATGGTTGAGCCAGCGCGCGCTATTGCCGCCGACGCTGCCGTCGATCACGCGCCCATCCGACAGGCCGAACACGAACGTATGCCCATAGTCACCGCTGCGCTCGATGCGCCGCGCGGCGCGCCGCCATGACGTCACTTCGCCTTTGTATTCGATGATGCGCTCGCCGGCCGCGAGCGCGCACAGCGCGAACACGCCCTTGCCATGAATGGGCGACCGCCTGACTGATAAACGACGCATGGCCTGCTTTCGAAGAGGATTCATCGGCTAAGTATAGGGCGCGAAAAAAATGCGCTGTTATCGATGTGCGTATGTTGATCCTCTTGCATGCATCGCAAGCGTGCATCGGAATGGGATAACGAAAGCAGGCGTCGCGTTCGATCAGCCCTGCGTCCGTTCGCGTCTCACCATCGCAAAGCTCACGGGCACCGAGCCGCGCGCGCTGGCCGTGCGTGATTCGAATCCGCGTGAGTCCAGTGGCGTGTCGCGCACGCTTGCGAGCCGCGCATACAGGTCGGGGCGCCTCGCATCGAGCCAGCGATGCCCGGGGCTCGTGCCGATCAACGCCGGGTCCAGGTCCGCAACGATCATCTCGTCGATGTGCTTACGCTGCCGGTTTTGCACGATCACATTGCCGCACGGATCGACGATCGCGGCCGCCCCGCCCTCGCCTGCATCTTCGCGCTCGCCCGCCTGGATTTCGCCGTAAGCGCCGTCGCTGTAGACGACGAACATGCCGTTGTCGATCGCGCGCGCCGGCAACGCGCGGCGCATCCATTCGTTGCTCGCGGCGTCGCCGGCGCCCGTGCGCGCATGCGGCGCGACGAGCAGCCGCGCGCCGAGTAATGCCGCCATCCGCGCGTTCTCCACCAGATAGTTGTCGCCGCCGATCAGCACCGCGAGCCGCCATCCCCCGCGCGTGTCGAATACCGTAAAGCGGTCGCCGCGCGCGAGATGGCGCTCGCCATCCGGCTGCAGTTTGCGATGCACGTGCCGCACGCCGCCCGGCAAGCACACGATATAGCTGCTGAACAACTCCCCGTTGGGCGCAGCTTCGATCAGGCCGACGCCCGCAGCGACGCCCGTGCGCTCGACAGCATCGGCGACGGCGAGCACGGGCGCACTTTCGATGCCCAGCGCAAGCGCCCTCAGCTCCGTGCGGCGCATCTTGCGCGCATCCGACGAAGCGGTTTCGCCAATGCCACCCGTCAGACATGCTTCGGGAAAGACCACGAGTCCGACGTCATCGCGCGCGGCCCGCTCGATCGCAGCGACCGTTCGCGCAACGTTATCGGCCGTCGCGCCACGGGGCGAAGTGAACAGCATCGACGCGACACGCAGCGTCGTCGTGGGCAGAGAGGACATGATGGACCCGATAAGAATCGATGAAATGCCTCCATTGGACCTCCGGCTATTCGATACGTAAAATGAATAATCTGATCGAAACGATAACGGTGAAGAATGGAAATCCGGCTGCTGCGCGCGTTCTTGACGGTCGCCAACCTGCGCCATTTCGGCCGTGCGGCGCAGGCGCTGCATCTGAGCCAGCCGGCCCTCAGCAAGCAGATCGTCGCGCTCGAGGAAAGCCTCGGCGCGCGGCTCTTCGAGCGTGGCCGGCACGGCGCGGAACTGACGGCCTTCGGCACCGTGTTCCTGCCCGATGCCGAAACGCTCGTGCGCGACGCCGACGACGTGCTCGCCCGCGCGCGCGAAGCGAGCAGCGGCGGGCGCGGCCATCTGCGCATCGGCCTGTGCCTGTCGGCGCTCACGCTTGCGCCGGCCCTGATCGCCGCGTATCGCAGGCTCAATCCCAACATCGGCGTCACGCTGAACGATCTGTCGTCGGCGGAGCAGACGCGGCGCATGTTCGCGGGCAAGCTCGACGTGGGCTTTGTCCGCCTGCCCGCGAGCGCGGGCCTGTCGGCGTTTCCCGTCGTCGAAGAATCCCTTGCGCTGGCCGTGCCGCCGCACGCGACGTGGAAGCGCGTGCCCGCGAACCTCGATGAACTGAACGAACTCGGCTTCATTGCGCTTGTGCGCAGCCGCGGCCCGGGGCTGTCGGGCATGATCGACGCATGGTGTGCGGAGCGCGGCTTCGTGCCGCGCGTGATCCAGCAGGCGGACGATATCCAGTCGGTGCTGGCCGCCGTTGCTGCGGGTGTCGGCACGGCGTTCGTGCCTTCGCGCGCAGAGCATCTGCTGCGCGACGCGCGCGTGTTGCGGCTGAAGGATGCGTCCGCGCAATGGCGCGTCGGTCTTGCCTGGCAGACGGAGCGCGACGATCCCGTCGTGACGCGCTTCGTCGATTATGTGCGCGCGTCGGTGAAGCGCGCCGCGTAAGGTCTGCGTAGGGTGTACGAAACGCCTTTGAAGCGCCCGCGAAGCGCCTACGAACGTTCGAAGCGCGCCTTAAAAAGAAGTGGTCCTTCAGAGCGTGAGACGTGCTTCGAGACCGCCACTTTCGCGATTGCGCAGCGTCAACGTCGCGCCCATCGACTGCGCAAGCTGCTTCGCAATCGCGAGCCCGAGACCCGTGCCACCCGTCTCGCGATTGCGCGACGTCTCGACGCGATAGAACGGCTGGAACACGGCGTCGAGTTGCGACTGCGGAATGCCGGGGCCGCGATCGAGCACGGCGATCGACACGTGCCGCGCGCGCGCGGCGTCGATGCTCATTTCGGCGCTCATTTCGGCGCTCATTTCGGCGCTCATTTCGACGGTCACTTCGTCGCCGCCCGAGTACTTCAGCGCGTTGTCGATCAGATTGCCGAGAATGCGGCGCAACGCCTGCGGCCGCGTCGTCACCGGCTCGCCGACGTGCCCCGTCAGCGACACGCGGTCGCCCGCATCCGCATAGTCGCTGACGATGCTCTCGATCAGCGCATCGGGGTCGATGCGGCAGGGCTTCTCGTCGGCGCCATGCAACGTGCGTGCATACGCGACGCCTTCGCGCACGAGCAGCTCCATCTCTTTCAGATCCTTTTGCAGACGCGCGCGCTCCGCTTCGTCGTCGAGCAGGTCGGCGCGCAGGCGCATGCGCGTGATGGGCGTTTGCAGATCGTGCGAAACGGCCGCGAGAATCTGCAGACGCTCGCGCATATAGATGCCGATGCGTGCCTGCATCGCATTGAACGCCTTCGACGCGCGCGCGACTTCTTCGGGCCCGTCCTCCGGCAGCGCGGCGGGCGCGAGGTCGGGGCCGAGCGTGTCGGCCGCCTGAGCGAGACGTTCGAGCGGCCGCGTCGCGAGGCGCACTGCGAGCCACGCGCAGCCGCCCAGCAGCGCGAGTTGCGCAACGAGCACCAGCGGTAGCCACGGCGACAGCGGAACCCCGTGCATCGGATGCATGTCGATGGTGAGCGGCGAGCCGTCGCTCAATGTCATATGCACTTCGAGATGCTCGCGCTCGCCGGGCACCGCATTGGCCGTCACGTTGTAGCGCGCGCCGACGTCCTTCGCGATCGATGCGCCGATCTGCCGGGACAGCGTCGCATCCGGCGGCATGCCGCTCGTGCCCGGACCAAGCACGAAGCGATAGCTGCGCCGCGCGAGCTTCGGCAGCCATTCGACGCGTTCGGCGGGCGTCAGCCGGTCGAGCAGCGCGACGGAGCTCGTCACTTCCTGGCCGATGTAGCCGACCATCACATGCGTCATCGACTCGTTGCGCTCGGTCATCGTGAGCCAGAACGACAGCGTCTGCGCGGCGATCAGCCCCGCGAAGAAGATCAGCGACAGGCGCACGAACAGCGTGCGCGGCGGCCACAGACCGCGCAGGCGGCCGGCTGCATCGTTCATCACGCGCGGTCCTCCGGCGTGACGAGCGACGAGAACACATAGCCCTCGTTGCGCAGCGTCTTGATGTAGCGCGGCTCGCGTGCGTCGTCGCGCAGACGCTGGCGCACGCGGCTCACGAGCAGATCGATCGAGCGGTCGAACGGTTCCGTCTGCCGCCCTTGCGTGAGCGTCAATAGCTGGTCGCGCGTCAGCACGCGTTGCGGATGATCGAGGAACACGCGCAGCAGCCGGTACTCGGCGCCGCTCAGCGCGACCATCGTCCCCTCGCTGTCGATCAGATTGCGGCCGATCGTATCGAGCCGCCAGTCGCCGAAGCACAGGAAGTGCGACGTGCTCGCCTGCTCGTTGCCGGGCGGCATCATGCGCGCGCGGCGGAGGATCGCGCGGATGCGCGCGAGCAATTCGCGCACGGCGAAGGGCTTCGCGAGGTAATCGTCGGCGCCCATCTCGAGGCCGACGACGCGGTCGGTCTCTTCGCTCAGCGCCGTCAGCATCAGAATGGGGACTGTCTGGAATTCGCCCGCGCGCAGCTCGCGGCACAGGTCGAGGCCGCTTTCGCCCTGCAGCATCAGGTCGAGCACGATCAGATCCGGCCGCTCGCTGGCGAGCGCGGCGCGCATCTGTCGTCCGCCCGACGCGAGCGTCGCGCGCACGCCGTTCTTGTTGAGATAGGTGCCGACCAGTTCGCGGATGTCGCGGTCGTCGTCGACGATCAGAACGTGATCCGTCTTTTCCACACAAGGCTCCTTAGCCCGCCGTTGTCCTCGACATTATGCGTCGCCGACCACCGACAGGCTCGCGCCGTCCGATACGGACGCTTCGAGCGCATACGGATCGACGCCGTCCAGGCAGCCGAGATTCACGCGCCACAGATTCGGGTCCTTGCGCGTCTGATGAAAAGGATAGATGCCGCAATGCTTGCAGAAGTAGTGCTTCGCGACGTGCGTGTTGAACTGGTACAGCGTGAGACTGTCCTCGCCCGACAGGATGCGCAGCGCGCTTGCAGGAAGGAACGGCGACATCAGCGCGCCCTTGCGCCGGCACAGACTGCAGTTGCAGCGCGCGGCAGGCGTGACGGGGGTTTCGACTTCGAAGGTGACCGCGCCGCAGTGACACGAGCCGTGATGAAGGTTGGACGTCATGGCTTGCTCCTGATTGCAATGCCGACTTTATACCGTAACGTCTCCCCTGCTTTGTGTCCCAATGTATCTGGCGGGTACGGCGATACAAAATGGGTGGATGGCGGGTTTGCCGATGATGCGTCGCCGCCTCTCGCCCGACACGTTGCATGCCGTCGCGGAACGGTTCAAGACGGTTCAACGCACCCGGTTCAACGCACCGATCACTCCCGGCACTGATCCTTGTCGCCGGGCACGCTTGCGGCATTCAGATCGAAGTCCGCTTCCTGTAGTCCTTTGGGGCTCGTCGCGACCCAATGCAAAGCCGACGGCGAGCGCACGAGCCCGACGCTGCCCGTATAGGTCCATTTGATCGGCGACGGCTGCGTGCCCGCGAGTTCGATCGACGAAGGCGTGAGCTTCAGATGCAGCAGCCGTCCGTCCTGCGACGGCGTGAACGCGCGCGCGCCGATCACGGCAATGCCTGCCTCGCGCACCGATGCCGGCATGCAGCCGAGCGTCGCCGTCGTCTGCCCGTTCGCATCGATGAGCTCCGCGAAGCCTCTGTCTTTGTCGTCGGTAGCGACGACGATGAAGCGGTCGACGGACGGCACCCACGCCGCCGCGTATGTGTAGTACTGCAGGCGCTCCGCGATCACATGCGGCTCGCTGAGCGCGCCCGTCGCGGGGTCGAGCGTCGCGACCTTGAGCCGCGCGTAGGTTTCGCCGCTCACGTATTGCTGCCACACGAGCAGCGCGCGCGTCGGCGAACCGGCGATCATCGGCCACCATTCGCGCACGCGCGGCGCGACGTCGATCGCCTGCAACAGCGCGCCGTCGGCATCGAAGGTCTTCACGTAGACGCCGTCGCCCGTGCCGAGATTGTCGACACCGCCGCCGTCGATCCAGTCGTTCGAATAGAACACGACAAACCGCGAGCCGACGCCCGCGACATGACCTGAGTGCCCGCCCGACAGCACATCGTTCGGATACGGCTTCACGCCCTTCAGGTCCGACGTGTAGACGCCGTAACGCTGGCTCACCTGATTCGGCGTGTTCCAGCCGTCCTCGAATGACACCATCACGCGGCCCGTGTCGTTCTGCGCGACCGACACGGGTTCCTGCGCCTCAGGCCGGCTGATGAAGATGCGCGGGCGATCGAGCGTCGCCTGCCGCGGCGTCCAGCGCGCGACGTAGACATCGTGTGTCCAGTTGCGGTCGCGGCCCGCGCCGCGCGGCGGCAGGCCCGAACTGCTGAAGAACACCGTCGTCACGCCGCGCTCGTCCGTCGTCGCGCCGATGCCGTGCATATAGGCGCGCAAGTCGCCCGTCGGCACGCGGGCGCTCGACGCGCTCGCGACCTTCGTTGCCGCGCTGGTTCCCGCCTTCGCTCCCGCATGCGTTCCTGCCTTGGCTCCCGCCGCCAGCGCGGCCGGAACAAGTCCGCATGCGGCCACCACGGCGAGCACTGCAAACGTCGTCCGCATGCTCGTCGCTCACTCGACCGTCACCGACTTCGCGAGATTGCGCGGCTTGTCGACATCGGTGCCGCGCACGCAGGCCGTGTGATACGCGAGCAATTGAAGCGGCACGACATGCAGGATCGGCGACAGCGGCCCGTAATGCCCGGGCAGCTGGATCACGCGCACGCCGTCGCTGCTTTCGATCTTCGTGCCCGCATCGGCGAGCACATACAGCTGGCCGCCGCGCGCGCGCACCTCCTGCATGTTCGACTTGAGCTTTTCGAGCAGCGTATCGTTCGGCGCGATCGTGATGACGGGCATCTCGTTCGTGACGATGGCAAGCGGTCCGTGCTTCAGTTCGCCCGCGGGATACGCTTCCGCGTGCACATATGAGATTTCCTTGAGCTTTAGCGCGCCTTCGAGTGCGATCGGATAATGCACGCCGCGTCCGAGGAAGAGCGCATGATCCTTGCGCGCGAGCGCTTGCGCCCACGCGACGATCTGCGGCTCCAGCGCAAGCACGCTGTTGAGCGCAGCGGGCAGATGATGCAGCTGGCGCAGCGCGTGCGCTTCGTCGTCGGTGCTGACGCGGCCGCGCTCCTTGCCGAGCGTGAGCGCGAGCACGAACAGCGCGACGAGCTGCGTCGTGAACGCCTTCGTCGACGCCACGCCGATCTCCGGACCCGCGCCCGTCGAATAGTGCAGCTCCGTAAGCCGCATCATCGAGCTATGCGGCACGTTGCAGATCGCAAGCGTATGGTGATGACCGATCTCTTGCGCGTGCTTCAATGCCGCGAGCGTATCGGCTGTCTCGCCCGATTGCGACACCACGACGACCATCGCGCACGGATTCACGACGCTCTCGCGATAGCGGTACTCGCTTGCGATCTCCACTTGCGTCGGAATGCCCGCGATCGATTCGAACCAGTATTTCGCCGTCAACGCCGAGTAATAGCTGGTGCCGCACGCGAGCAGCAGCAGCGAATCGATCTCGCTGAACGCGCGCTGCGCCTTCGCGCCGAACAGCGCGGGCGTGATGGAGCGCACGCGCTCCGTCGCATCGGCGACCACGTCGGGCTGCTCGAAAATTTCCTTCTGCATGTAATGGCGATACGGACCGAGTTCGGTCGCGTAGTGGTTCGCGTGCTGCGCCTGCACTTCGCGGTGCGCGGTCGCGCCGTCGCGATCGACGATATGCACGCCATTGCACGACAGCACAGCGATGTCGCCTTCTTCGAGGAAGATGAAATGCTCGGCCGTGCCCGACAGCGCCATTGCATCCGAGGCCAGATAGTTGCCGCGCTCGCCCATGCCGACCACAAGCGGCGAGCCCGCACGCGCGCCGATCACGCGATCCGGTTCGCTCTTCGCGAACACGGCGATCGCATACGCGCCGCGCAGCCGCTGCAACGCGCGTTGCACGGCCGTCAGCAGATCGCGCGACGCATCCTCCTCGCGCGTGTGATGAATCAGATGTGCGATCACTTCCGTGTCGGTATCCGATTCGAATGCATAGCCAAGCGCCTTCAGTTCGTCGCGCAGCGGCTCGTGATTTTCGATGATGCCGTTGTGAACGAGCGCGATCTCGTCGCGCGAGAAGATCGGGTGCGCATTGTCGGTGATGGGCGCGCCGTGCGTCGCCCAGCGCGTGTGCGCGACACCGATCGTGCCCGACAGCCGCGCGTCTTCCACCTGCTCCGCGAGATTCGCAACGCGCTCGATGCTGCGCACGCGGCGCGGCGCGCCATGCTGCAAGACGGCGACGCCGCATGAGTCATAACCGCGATACTCGAGCCGGCGCAGGCCCTCCGTGAGAACGCCGACGATGTCGCGTTGTGCCACTGCTCCTACGATTCCGCACATGGTGGTCTCCGTGGTGCGTATGTTGTGTGTCTGTCGTTTCGATGCGGGCGCTGGCGCTCACGCGGCCTGGCGTTCGAACTCGGGCATCGTCACGACGTGCGAGATCATGCCGTCGTCGTCGTGATACGCGACGAGGCAGCGGCCCGCATCGCCTTCGGGAATTTCATGCGTCGTCGCCGGTTGCGGCGTGTTGCCCGCCTCGGGCATGCGGCGCACGCGATTCGTGTTCGTCGCGTCCATCTGGCGGCCGAAGGTCCAGAGGACCATCGACAGCGCGACGATGCCGATGCCCATGATGCCCGGCATGAACGCATCGAGCGACAGCTCCTCTTCGCTCGCATTCGCGAGACACCAGCGGATATAGACGGCGGCCAGCACCCACGTGCCGAGCACGAGCACGGGCCGCACGAAGCGATACCACGCGACGAAGCGCACGGCCCTCGCCTTGCCGCACTCCGTTGCGAACTGCGAGACGGACTGCTTCGAAACATCGATGATCGGGAATTCCATGTTGTTTGCCCTTATCGAGAATGTTGAATCTGCGATGTCAATTCGAATGCTTGATGTCGAACGCTTTACTCCGCCTGCGGTGCTTCGAGCGATGCACTGAACCGCGGCTCGACAGGCGCATCGTTCGCCAATGCGCCGCTGCTCGAACGGATGCCGCGATCCGGGCTCACCCAGCGCGCGCGCTTTCTGCCGCGCTGGCTGATCACGCCCGGCAACGCGATGACGGAAGCGATCATGCTGATTGCCCAGAACGCAGCGGGATACCAGACGGTGTCGATGAAATAGCGCATCAGATTCTTGTCGTAACGCCGGTCGATCAGGCAGCCGATCAGGATCTGCGCGCAGCAGGTCGCGAAGAGCAGCACGCCCGTGCCGCGCGGCACGAACCCGAAGCGCCAGCTTTCCGGCAGCGTGAACATCGCCGTGGCCGCCATCATCACGAGCGTGAAGAGCATGCAATACGCCCACACGATGCTGACCGCGTACTCGATGAAGATCGGCCACATCATCATGTTGCGGCGTGACAGCACCGCGCCCGCGTATTTGAAGAGCACCTGGATGCCGCCCTTCGCCCAGCGCAGACGCTGCCTGTAAAGGCCGCGGAACGTCTCCGGCATCAGGATCCAGCTGAGCGCGCGCGATTCGAAATGCACGGCCCAGCCCTGCACCTGGAGCTTCCAGCTGATGTCGATGTCTTCCGTCAGCATGTCGGAACTCCAGTAGCCGACTTCCTGCAGCGCGCGCTTGCGGAACATCGACACCACGCCCGACACCGTCAGCAGACGTCCATACATGTGCTGCGTGCGCTTGATGAGACCGACGATCGACGAGAACTCGCCCACCTGCATGCGCCCGAGCAGCGACGAGCGCGTGCGGATGCGCGGATTGCCCGTCACCGCGCCGACGGATGCGTCGTCGAGGAAGTGGCGCAGCATCCAGCCGATCGCTTCCTTGTCGAGCAGCGAATCGCCGTCGATGCACATCAGGTACTCGGCGTCCGACAGCATCGCGGCCGTCGTGAGACCGATCGCCTTGCCCTCGTTCTGATGTTGATGCACGACGACGAGCTTCGGATAGACGCTCACCAGCTGGTTCAGGATCGTGCCCGTTTCGTCGCGGCTGCCGTCGTTGATCGCGATGATGTTGTAGTTCGGATAGTTCAGCTCGTCGAGGCACGCGATCACTTCGCGCACGTTGTCCGCTTCGTTGTAGCAAGGCACGACGACCGACACCTTCGGATACGACACCAGCGGCGGCGCCGACTTGCGCCCCGCGTCCCGGCGCTCGACGAGCACGTAATGAAGCAGGCCGCCCACCATCCACAGATAGGCCATCAACAGCGGGTAGTAAAAGACAAAGTTCGAGATGACGCTCATGACATTTTTCATTGTGGTCCCCTGATCTGGGCCGGCATCGCGCGGGTTGCATGCTTCGTGTTCGAAACCCGCGCTCGACGCTCAGCCCAACATCCCCTGATTCGTTCGCAGCGTGCTTTGCACCGACATCACATCGCGCAGCACGGTCGTGTCCGGCCGGTTCTTCAGGAAGTCGTCCGGCCCATAGCCCAAATGCACGACGCCCGCTGCGTTGAGCCGCTTCATCTGCGCGCGCAGGACGGCGGCTTCGACAGGCTGCTGCGTCTGCGCATCGACGGCGGGCAACTCGAACACGGTCTTCGCGGCCGCGCCCGGCTGCTTCATCACGGTCTGCTGAAGGCGATCGAGCCATGCGTCGCTCACGCGCCCGCTGGCGGCCCGTGGCGCTGCCGTCAAAGCGACGAAGTCGTAGTTCGCGAGCGCTGCCGCGACGGAAAGCGAGAAGTTGCGCTCGGCATTCGGATCGAGCGCGGCCTCGGCGGACACCGTGCGTGCCGTCAACACATTGCCGCCGCCCTGATAGGCGCGCACGCGCTCCGCAAGCTGGTTCGTGAAGGCGGTCAGATACGCTGTCCTGTTCTTCGCCCAGCGCTGCATCAGTTCATCGGACGCGTGAATCTGCGCGATGTCGCCGGGCAGCCCCCACGAGCGATAGACAGCCAACGCGGGCGCGCTCGTGTCTTCGTATGCGTTCAACGTCGCGTCTGCGCCGAACACGACACCGTTGAAACTCGAGTAGCGCGTGAGGTCGTCGTACAGCTCCTGGATGGTCTGACGCGCGAGCGGATCGAACGGGCTCAGGCGTTGCGCGCGGCCGCGCTGCGCATCGCTCGGGCTGTTCGCCGCAACTTCGACAAGGCGCCCTGCCGCCGCATGGCCCGTCGGCACATCGAATGCGAGCAGCGGCATGTGCGCATACACCTGCACGCCCGCGCGCGTGATCAGCTGCCACGCGACGCGGTTGAACAGATCCGCCCGCATCGGCATATGACGGTTCGGGTAGTACATCGCGCGCGCGACGCCCGTGTTGTCCGGGTCCCAGTACGCCTTCAGGTAGACCGACTTCGGTTCGAGATTCTTGATCCGGTCGAGCAGACGGCCGAGCTTCTCTTCGCTCCTGTTCGGATCGATGTCGTACATCTCGTCGAGCGACACGTTGACGACGCGCTCCACCGGGTTGTGCTCGCCGCGATACGCGCGCGACGAACGCATCTGCGCGATCAGCGTGCCGACGTCCCAATCGTATGAAACGAGCAGACGGCGAATCTGCGTGAGCGGGACATCGGGCGTGTTCGGGCCATCGTCGAGCGTGAAATGCACGGACATGCCGAGCGCCTGCGACGCCTTGATGAGCGCCGCGTTATACATGCCATACGGCCACACGGCCGAGCGCACCATCACGCCCGTGCGGTCCTGGATCAGATCGACGCTCTGCTTCAGATCGTCGTGCACGCGCGCCTGGTACTCTTCATCCGTTTCATAGCGTTGCAATTGCGGCAGATACAGATGCGCACTCGCGGCGGGCAGTTCGTTGCCTTGCGGATTCGCCAGCGCGCCGTGATGCAGGTCGTGCGTATGCGACGCCACTTCGACGAGACCCGATTGCGACATCTCGCGCAGATCGTCCCAGCTCATGAAGTAGCCCGCCGGCATCACCGACTTGTGGCTGATGCGCACGGGGTCGCCCGCGGGCGTATCGGTCCAGCGCGTGACGACGCCGATCAGCGCCGGATAGCCGTATTGCTGCAGCAACGGGAATGCGCGCGTGAACTGGCTCTTGTACGCGTCGTCGAAGGTCAGCAGCACGGCGCGCGGCGGCAGGCGCGGTCCGCCGTTGCGCGATGCGACGATCTGATCGACGCTCACCGGGCGAAAGTCCTTCGCCTTCAGCCACGCGAAGATCGTGTTGAGCGTGGCCGTGCTGATCGCGCACGTATCGGCGACCGTTGCGACATCCGCGTGCAGGTCGTCGCGGATGTCGTGAATCGCGAGCACGCGAAACGTGAGGCCGTCGTCGGCATCCTGCGGCGGCAGCCGATCGAGCGCGAGGCGTGCCTGTGCGGCGGGCACCGCGGCGAGGCCCGCGGCGAATGCGAGAAAACGTCTGCGATTGAGCTTGTCCATGATCGCCTACAGAGGAATGTTCAGGTTCAGGTAGATGAGCTTGCTGGTCTCGCGCGTACGGTCCATGCGCTGGCTGGCGACGCCGATGCCATACGCAAGCGACGCGTGCGCGCTGAACTGCCACTGCTGTTCGAGACGCACTTCCCACAGCATGCTGTTGCCGATATCCGTTTGCCGATAGCCGCCGACCGTTGCATAGGCGCGATTTGCGAGCGACTGGTCGGCGTTGCGCCACGACGTCCACTGGTACATCGCCGTCAGTTGCGCCGTCATGTCGCGATGAGGCGCGAAATACGCGGTGTTCGCGAGCGTGTTGCTGCTCGTGTTCAACTCGACCCATGTCGCGACGAGATGGCTCGGTGTATTGATGAGGCGCTCGTACCACGTGCCGACCCACGACTGGTTCAAGTTCGTGTCGCTATAGCGCGCCGCGCCGTACGTGAGGTCGAAGTACCGGTAGTCGTCGACGCTGTAGCGCACACTGCCCGTCGCCGCGCGGCCTGTCACGCCTGCCTGATAGGCCTTCCACGGCAACGAGTTGACGTTGCTGTCGACGCCCGCCGAAAAGCGCCAGCGATCGTCGGGCGCATAGCTCACGCTGCCGGCGCCGCCTGTTTTCGCCTGCGGTCCTGTCGAACGATCGATTTCCGCTGCCGCGTCGATGCCGCGAAACCGGAAGTCGCCGCCGACGCCGTTGCGCACGCGGCTCACGCTGTTGCCGTCGCCCGTATCTGCGCGGCCGCTGAACTGATGCGCGAACACACGCCAGTAGTCGGCGAGCGGCATCGAATAGAGCTGTGTATCGATGCCCCAGTTGTTGTCGGCGAGAACCGAGTTGCCCTTCTGTCCGTTCGCCGCGATGATCAGTTGCGGGCTCTTGTAGGCCGCGTAATCGCGCTGGAACGTCTTCACCGTGTTGTTGTCGGGAAAGCGATCGCCGAAGGTCGCGTTCACTTCCGCTGCGCGGTCGTACTGGTTCAATTCGAGCGCGGTGCGGCCTAAGCCCGCAAGCGTTTCGATGTCGCCGGGGTGATCGACGAGCGTGCCTTCATAGACCTTTTGCGCTTCGCGCGGACGCTGCTGCACGAGCGATGCATCCGAGCGCGCGCTGATCAGCGCGGGGTCGAACGGCGCTTCGTGGCGCAGCTCGTCGAGCGCGGCGACACCCTCGCGCGTTCTGTCCGTGTAGAGCAGATATTGCGCCTGCAGCTTTTTCACGCGGCCGTAATCCTCGTTGACGTCCTCGGGATGCTCGGCGAGATCCGCGCGCATGGGCGTGCTCGCCGAAATCTGCTTCAGCAGTTGCTGCGCGTTGTCGTAGCGGCCCGAATCGAGGTACGCGAAAAAGAGCCCTTCCTGCACGTCGATGCGCTTCAACGCATGCGGTTCGACGGAAGGCACGAGCGGCTCGACGGGCGTCTGCAATGCGTGCTCGTAAGCGGGCACGGCCTTGCGCGGCTCGTCGAGATACGTGTAGGCATCGCCTGCCGCTGCATAGCCGCGCGCGGGCATCGGCTCGTTCGAGCGCGACAGGGTTTCGTAGAGCGCAGTCGCTTCCGTCATGCGACCAAGCCCCTGCAATGCGGCGACTTTTTCGACGAGCACCGCGCGGCGCACGTCGGCGTATTCGTCTGTCGATGGCGTGCGCGCGAGCATGTCGTCGATGTGCGCGAGCGCGGATCGGGTCTGCGCGAGGCGGTCGGATTCATCGGAAGCAAGGGATTGCTGCCGTCCCCAATGCACTTCCGTTTCGACGACGAGCGCTTCGATCTGCAACAGGTCGTGCCCGGAGAACGCATCGCGGCTCGCGCGTGCCTCTTGCAATGCAAGCTGCGCAGCGCCGGCGCCGGCTTCCGCGAAGATGCGTTTGCGGAGCTGGTCGCGCTCCGTGTCGACCTTGCCTTCTGCAACTTGTCCTTCTGCGACTTTCCCCGTGGTTTCGGACGCAGTGGTTGGCTGCGCGGCGCAGTAGTCGCGCGCAAGCAGAACCATCAGCAAGGCGGTCGCCTTGACTGCGGCGTGCTTGTGTCGGCTAGAGCGTGTGGTTTTCATGTTTCCTCGCTTGTCGGTGCCGATCTCCAGACAAAGCGAGCCCCTGCACCATGCGAATGGCGCATGGAGAGCAAACAACGGTCGCGAGCCTGGCGAGCAGCCTGGAGTTCAGCGTCTCATTTCGAGGGCCGGTTATTGCGTCGCGCACCAGCCTCGGTCTTTTGCGCGGGCAGGCTTATAGCGAAGTCCGTACCAGCACCCCGCTGAAGCTTCTGCTGAAAAGGCTCGCCGCAAAAAGCGACGCGCAAGCCGCGTGTGAATGGTCAAATACGTTTCAACGCTGAACTCGACAAGCAATGCGAATCAATCTCACGGCCGCATATGAGACTGAGAAACAATCGTATGCATTCGACGCAAAGCCACGCGCAGCAAGCACTCGGCTTGTGCATCGCAACAGTTGAGCGGTTTGATTCAAAGCTGAAACGGCATGCGCATGGGTGAATCGACATGTTGTGTCGATTGCCCTATGAGTGAACGCAGTAATTGAAAACGTGCAATGAAACGCGCGCGATTACGCGAGAGTGTGCGCCAGCGCACATAGGCGCGTATTCATCCGATGTGCGCCAGCGCACGGAGCGCGGCTTCGGGACTCGGGTATTGTCTCGCTGCGCAATGAAGACGAAGACCAACGCGGACCGTGGAAGGCACGGCCGTAATCGCATCGCCATCTGATTAGTAATGCCAAGTAAATGCTTGATGGGGTAATCGATGAATTCTTCCGGCAGAAGAAAGCGGACGTTGCGCGTATGCGCAACGCCCTCTTCTCTCACGCCGCGACGCGCGCAATCGGCGTAGTTCGGGTCATAACGTCAGTTCCAAAGAACGCACGAGCAGACCGGGTAGCATCATGCCGCCTGTCGCGCGCTCGCCCCATGTCCAGTCGTTCAGCAGCAACTCGGCCTCGTCGCCAATCCGATCGAGCTCACTGCCGAGCACACGATACAGGCTGTCGTCGAAGCGCATCGCTTCGACGGGCGCTACGATGCGGCCGCCTTCGACCCAGAATGTCGCGAAGCGCGTCATGCCCGTCAGGCGGCAGTTCATGCGGTCGGAGAAGTTCACGTACCAGAGGTTGCCGATGTAAAGACCCGTGTCGAGCGCGGAGAGCACATCGGCTTGCGCAAGATCGCCGGCTTGCATCGACAATGCGGACGGCACTTCTTCCGACGTCGCGCCATTCGGCATGAGGCCGTATTCGCGGGCCGTGCGCGCACTCGTCAATTGATGCGCGCCTCGGCCAGCATCGATCAGTTGCACGGATTCGCGGCGATAGCCATCGCCGTTGAAGCGCGGCGTGATGTCGAGCGCGAGATCTTCCGTCAATGTGACGCGCGGATCGAGCGACACGTCGCCGACGTTGAGACGATAGAACTCGCTGCGCGCGGTCGCTTGCATGCGCGCGGAGAACGCGCTGAACGACGCCGCTTCCATCAGTTCCTGCAACGCGGCGGGCGCGAACCACGCGCGATAGCGTCCGGGCCTGAGCGTGCGCGCGTCGCGTGCAAGAACGGGCAGACGTGCAGCGGCCTCTTCGACCTTCGAAGCGAATAGCGCATCGCTCCATGTATCGCCTGCATAGTGGCTTTTGATGGCGCGTCCGTTCGCATCGTATAGCGACCAGCTGAAATTGAAGTTCGATACTTCATACCAGCCGCGACTGCCAAGCGACGACGCGAAGCCGCGCGCGATCGTGCCGCCTGCGTAGAAACCGACGAAGTCGAGGCCGCTTGCACATTGGGCGACCATCAGCGGCAGAGTGTCCGGCGATGGCAGCGTGCCTGCGCGCCGCGTCGATTCGGACCAGACGGTCGTATCGAACAGTAGATGCGGATCGTCGGGTGCGTCGCGCAAGCCATCGCGCAGCGTCTCGACCGTCGCGCCGATTGCATGAGTATCGGCGCCGATGTCGCCGCAGACTGTAAGCGTCGAATAGGCCTGCCGTTGTCCGTCGATCAGTCTCAGCGTGAGCCGCCCTTGCGACACGCGGCCCGTTTGCCGGACCTTTCCCGCGTTGAAGCGGATGAAGTCGGACTGTTCGGCGGCGAACGTTGTGAGCGCAATTTCGTCACCCGCGAGGCACTGCTCGATTGCCTGCGCGAGCGACATGAAATACGCGTGACGGGCGAACGAGGGGTTATCGTTCATCACACGCCTCCGAACACGTCCACGTTGGCGAATACGCAGGCAGGCGATGCGTGCCCCACGCGGATGATCTGCATGGGCTCGCCCTTGCCGCACATCGACGTGCCATACACCGCGCGTGTCGCTTCATTGCCGACTGCAACGAGACTGCGCCAGAAACTCGCGGAAATGCCCCGGTAATTCGGTTGACGCACGACGCGCGTGAGCTTGCCGTTCTCGATCAACTGGCCGAACTCGCAGCCAAACTGGAATTTGTTGCGCTGATCATCGATCGACCACGACGTATTGGTGCGCATCAGAATGCCGTGCTCGATGTTCGCGATCATGTCCTCCAGCGAGCTCGCGCCGGCCTCGACGTTCAGATTCGCCATGCGGTCGATGGGCGGACGATTCCAGCTCGACGCACGCGAATTCGCCACGCCGGCGAGGCCTGCGCGCTGCTGCGACAGCGCACCGCCGAGCGGCCTCATGAGCACGCCGTCGCGAATCAGGTACTGGCGCGTCGCGCGCGTGCCGTCGTCATCGAATGCATAGCTCGCGGCTTCTTCGCGCGGCTCCGGATCGAATGTGACATTGAGCAGTTCGGAGCCGTAGCGCCAGGTGCCGAAGTACTCCGGCTTCACAAAGCTCCAGCCCGCGAAGTTGCGCTCGTCGCCGAGAATGCGATCGAGCTCGAGCGGATGTCCGATCGATTCGTGTATCTGCATCATCATCTGATCGGGCATCAGCAGTAGGTCGCGCGAACCGGAAGGACAGTTCGGCGCGGCGACCAGTTGCAGCGCTTCATCGGCCACGCGCGCGCCCGCGCCGTCGAAACCGAATTGCGCGAGCACGCCTTGGCCGCCTTGTGCGAGCGTGCCGTAATCGCCGCCGAGCGTGCGCACTTGTGTCACGCCTTGCGCGTGCGCCGTAACGGAAATCTGCGGCAGCATGAAGCGAAAACGCTGTTCGATGCGAACGCCGTCGCTCGTCAAGCAGATCTGATCCGCTTGCGTGATCTGCACGGCAGCCGTTCGCTCGACGACACGACTATCGATGTTCGCCGCCGCGCATTCATGCCGCAAACGTTCGACCCATTCGCGCCGAGTGAGCAACGGCTGCTCGATAGCCGGCGATTCGTAGGTGCCGCTGTCGGTGGGCCGGTCGATTTTCCGATGATCGATCAACGACACCGCTGCGCTCGCCTTCGCGCGCTGCGTGGCGATATCGAGCGCGGCTTGCAGACCGCTCTCTGACAGATCGGCCGTTGCGGCGTAGCCCGCGCCTGCGCCGCACCACGCCACCAGCATTGCGCCGCGATCGCTCGACATGCGCAGCGGCAGCGCGATGTCGTTGCGTACGGCGTGATCGTCGACGCGCTCGTCGACGATGCGCAGCGACCAGAAATCCGCGTCACTACGCAACGTGCGCGGCAAGCGGTTCATCAGGAGATCGGCCATCGGCTTGCCTCACGAATGTCACGCGCCGGTGCGAACATGAACGCGCCCGTCGGGCGCCGCAAACACCGCGCAAATGCCCTATCGTACGCGATACGCGAAGCTGCGTTTTCCCGTGTGCGACAAGCGTTGCATTGCCGGGCTGCGCCTGCATGTCTCAAGCTGACTTCACTGACGGTGCCATGCCGCACATTCGCGGCTTCGAACTGTCGGCGACTGCACATTCAGTCGTGCCTCTGCTTGTACGCGCAAGCATTTTTCGCCGTAAAACAAGTGGCTTTCTCACGCTTGCCACGCGCGATCTTGCGCGCAAATTGATGCATTTCTGAAAGACGCCAGCAGCGATTCGCGCGTAAAGAACGTAATTGCATGGCGTGACGGATGGATCGCCCACCGCGAATCCCGTTTCAAGCCGCGCAGCGTTCCTGAACTGGGACGCTTGCATAGTCGAACGTCGGGCGCGCGTAGAAAAAGCCCTGCGCGAGTACCTTCGGCCATTGCGCGAGCCATTGCGCAAGCGCCTGCGTTTCGACGCCCTCCGCGACCACTGTCACATCGAGACTTTCGAGCATCGACAGCACGCCGAACGCTACCGCCGACGCGCGCGGGCATTCCGGCACGCCTTTGAGCACTTCGCGCGCGACCTTCACGGTATCGACGTCGATCGTACTCAGCAGCGCAAGCGACGAATAGCCGGTGCCGAAGTCGTCGATGGCGAGGCGCATGCCGGCTTCACGCAGAGGTCTCGTCAAAGGCCGCGCGGCCAGCAGACGGGCCGCGTCTTCCGTCTCGACGAGTTCGAGTTCGAGCAGATCAGGCTCGATGCCGTGTAGCTGCGCGATCTGCACGACGGTCGCCGCAAAGGCCTCGTCGGCCACGACGCTGGGCGGCACGTTCACAGCGACGGGACATACCGGTTGTCCCAAACGCCGCGCGTTCGCAAGCGCCCTGCATGCGCCGTCGATCACGTAACAGGTCAGTTGCAGCGCGATCAGCGGATGATCGAGTGCGACGAGAAACGCGTCGGGCAATAGCATCCCGTAGTCCGGATGCATCCAGCGAATCAATGCTTCGACGCGCACGAGCCTGCCCGTTTTCACATCGTAAATGCCCTGAAACGCGAGCGGAAATTCACTCGCCAGCAGGCCTTCGCTCACGCGGCGTTCGAGGTCGTTGAGCTCGCGTAGCGCTCGCGCCTGCGCATCGCGGGGCATGTTCGTGATCACGCGGGAGATCGTTTCATTGCCTGAATTTGCGGCGGTAGAGTGGCGAGCATCCATCGTAGGGGGAAGGCCTTGTTATCGATGCGTGGATTGGAATGGCTTTCCGCTGCCGATGCACGTTTCGTACCACAGGACCACGAAAGTCAGGCGATCTGCTTAAGAACCGCATCGCGCTTCATTCTTCGGGCGATGATTCGCGATCAACGCGCGAATCGAAAATGCAGCAACGTTTCGTGTGCGAAACATCGGCACTGCGCCGCATTACCTCAGAGGTAATCGATTCGCCGTGCCGATGCCGATAGGCTGGTGTCATTGATCAATGGCCTGGAGATCGCCATGTCAACGTTTGCGGTAGCGCACTTGCATGAAGTCAAGATGGGCGTCGAGATTGTCGAGTACCTGAAGCGTATCGACGCGACGCTTGCGCCTTATTGCGGCCATTTCGTGTTGCACGGCGGCCGCTATGAACGGCTCGAAGGAGACTGGCGCGGCGACCTGATCGCCATTGAGTTTCCGAATCGCGATCTCGCGCGTGCATGGTATCGATCCGATGCGTATCAGGCGATCTTGCCGTTGCGCACCGGTAATTCGATCGGCGATGTGATTCTGATCGATGCGGTGCCGGCTTCGCATATCGCGACCGACGTGTTGTGCGGATGAAGCATGGGTGGCGTTTCGTCGGCCCGGAAGCGCCACCCGCGTCCTCTCATCGCGCTTAGCTGCCGAAGTAGACGCTGCAATAGCTGACGGGGCCGACACACGAATCCATGCCCGCGCCTGTGCCCGCCATGGGCATGCGCGAGCCCGCCGAATGCGTGCCCGACATGCCAGCGCCCACACCTTCGGCATCCTGAGCAGCCTTTTGATGCGCGACCTGTTGCTGATAGATCGGCGCGACATCGGGATAGGAAGCGTCAGTCACGAACTGTGAACCGTTCTGCTCGGCCTGAATCAGTTCCTGACGGACTTCTGCGCGCGTCTTTTCCTGAGCGAATGCGATGGAGGCGAAACCCGTCGAAACAAGTGCGGCGATCGAAACGGTCAACAGTGCAAGCTTTTTCATTTCCAGCTCCTTCAGATGAGATGACGACATTGCGTCACGGTGTGTGCTGCGCTTTCACTGTGATGAACAAACGGACCGTCGAATCTATTCCCGTTTCCTGATTCCTCTCCGCGATAAAAAATTTACACGTCCAGTGGAATAAACGTTCCGTGTTCCTGTTGACCGTTCATGCGATGTCATAGACAGGAAAAGGAGCATCTGCGATGAACCCCAAATCTTCAGCGGGAGCGCCTCGTTGCATTCCGTGCAGGTTCGGTGCAATAGGCGTGGCCGTCCTGGCGCTCGCCGGTGGTTTCGCCTACACGGCGGGCTGGCTGACACCTGCGCGCCTCACCACTTACCGCATCATCGATCAGTTCCAGGCCAACGCGGGCCTTCATCCAGGCTATCGCCGCAATCACGCGAAAGGCCTTTGCGTCGAAGGTTATTTCGACAGCAACGGCAACGCGGCCTCGATTTCACGTGCACAAGTATTCGCGTCGGGACGCACGCCTGTCATCGGCCGCTTTGCCATTCCGGGCAGCAACCCGTCGGCGCCGGATGCAAGCGTGCCAATCCGCAGCATGGCGCTGCTGTTCATGCAGCGCGACGGCCAGCAATGGCGCACAGGAATGAACTCGACGCCTCTGTTCGCCGTGCATACGCCGGAGCAGTTCTATCAGCAGCTTCTAGCAGCAAAGCCCGATCCGAAAACGGGCAAACCCGATCCCGCGAAGATGAAGGCGTTCTATGCGGCGCATCCGGAAACACGGCCGTTTCAGGAATGGGTGAAGACACACCCCGCGTCGTCTGGTCTCGCGAATGCCGCGTACTACAGCATCAACGCGTTCCGCTTCATCGACGCAAGCGGACATGAGCACGGGGTGCGCTGGTCGGTCGAACCGGAAACGCCGTACTCTCCGGTGGATCCGCAAGAAAAGAGCGATCCCGACTTTCTTTCGAAGCAGTTCGACGAGCAGCTCAAGCACGGCAACGTGCGCTGGCATCTGATTGTGACGGTCGCCAATGCGGGTGATCCAACGAACGATGCGACACTGCAATGGCCCGCCGACCGGCAACGTATCGATGCCGGTACCGTCGTACTGGAACGCAGCGCGCCTCAAGCAGATGGCGTATGCCGCGACGTGAACTTCGATCCGACCGTGTTGCCGGACGGCATCAAGCCATCGGACGATCCACTGCTTGCTGCGCGCTCGGCCGCCTATGCCGTGTCATACCAGCGACGCACGCGTGAAGAAGCGTTGCATGCCGCGCCCGCTACTCCGAAACTCGAACGGAACTCGTCATGACGCATTCGACTCGCCATTTCTCTCCGCTTGCGCGCCTGCTGCACTGGACGATGGCCTTGCTGATACTTGCGATGCTGTTCATCGGCATCGGCATGGTCGCCACTGTTTCGCACGCGCATGACACGCTGATTGCATTGCACCGGCCACTTGGCGTTGCTTTGCTCGTGCTCGCGCTGATTCGCCTCGGCGTACGTATGAAAAACGGCAGTCCCGCGCTGCCTTCGGACATGCCCGCATGGCAGCGATTCACGGCCAAGGCTTCTCATTTCGTTCTCTACGCGCTGTTCATCGCGATGCCGTTGATCGGTTGGGCGATGCTCTCTGCGGGCGGATATCCCATCACACTGTTCGATGGATATCACTTGCCCGCAATCGTGCCGCAAAACGTCGATCTTTTCGCGCTATTGCGTGCGCTGCATACGTGGTTCGCGTTCGCGTTGTTCGCGACAGTGCTCGTGCATATCGCCGCGGCTCTGTTTCATGGACTGATCCGTCGCGACGGCGTATTCTCCAGCATGGCTCGCGGAGAACGCTAGACATCATGTTCGCGACGTCGGCAGCATCACGCGACACAACCAAGACCCCGCGAGGAGACACTGCGTGTTCGAACAATGCGAGTGGTTCAATGAGCCGTCGGCGTGGTCGCTCGATGGCGACACGCTTCGAGTGACGACCGATCTGAAGACCGACTTCTGGCGCAAGACGCATTACGGTTTTACGCGTGATTCGGGCCACTGCTTCGGCGTGCGCACGCAAGGCGACTTCACCGCGCAGGTGCGTATACGCGGGCAATTTCATGCGCTATACGATCAGGCCGGCCTGATGGTGCGCGTCGACGAATCGACGTGGATGAAAGCAGGCGTCGAATTCACCGACGATGTGCTGATGATGAGCAGCGTGTTGACGGTTGAGCAGTCGGACTGGGCAATCGGCTTGCCGATTGCTGGCGTCGACGGCTTCTGGATGCGGGTGACCGTCGCTCGAGGCGTATTGCGCGTGCAGTACTCGATCGATGGGAAAACGTGGCCACTATTGCGGCTCGCGCCTTTTCCGGCAGCGGCCAGTTATTTCGTCGGACCTGTGTGCTGCACGCCGGAGCGCGGCGGACTCAATGTCGAATTGTCGAGCTTCGCTGTGAGTGCGCCGCTGCAAAAAGATCTGCACGATCTGAGTTGAGAAGATCGTCGCGCGGCACACGTTGCTGTGCGCCGCGCAGTACCGTAGTCATACCGTGGCTGCAAACCCCGCTTTGAGCGCCTGATAAATGCTGCGATAGCGCGCGAGCCTTTCTGCCAGCAGCGGGGCGAGCGTGCGATCAGGTTCGCACGATTCGAGCGTCGGCGGAGCGAGGCATACGTCCTTGATGGCTTCGCCCGTCACGGCAAGCCGCGCGAGACGCGCTGCGCCCAACGCAGCGCCGACGTCGCTGCCTTCATGCCGATGCATCGTGATTCCCGTCGCCGACGCGCACAGATTCGCCCAGAACGGACTGCGCGAGCCTCCGCCGATAAACGATGCACTCTTCAGTGTCGTACCGGCACTTTGCAGCGCGGCGTAGCCGTCTGCCATCGCGAATGCCACGCCCTCCATCACGCTATACGCAAGATCGCCTGTCGTGTGGGCGCCCGTCAGCCCCCAGAACACGCCGCGCGCATTCGCATCGTTGTGCGGCGTGCGCTCGCCGCTCAGATAGGGCAGGAAGATGGGCGCCGTAGCAGGATTCGCTGCACTCGCCAGTTCCGGCAAGCTGCCGACATCACGGCCCACGACCTTCGACAGCCATCCGAGACTCGATGCCGCAGACAGAATCACGCTCATCTGATGCCAGCGATCGGGCAGACAATGACAGAACGCGTGCACGCCTTGCTCGGAATTCGGCGCAAAGCGCTCGGTTCCTGCGAACAGCACACCCGATGTGCCGAGAGAAAGAAATGCACTGCCCGCTTCGGCAACGCCCATGCCGATCGCGCTCGCCGCGTTATCGCCCGCTCCGCCGCATAGCACGACGGGCCCCGTAATGCCCCAATCGCGCCGCAACGCGTCACTCAACTGTGCAGCGGGCGCGCTGCCTTCGACGAGGCGAGGCATGTGCGCGCGCGTCAAACCCGTCGCCGCGAGCATGCGATCGGACCAGTCGCGCTTTGCGACATCGAGCCAGAGCGTCCCCGAAGCATCTGACATGTCAGACATGAAATCGCCGGACAGCCGCCACGCAATATAGTCTTTCGGTAGCAGCACCTTGGACGCGGCACGAAACACATCCGGCTCGTGCCTGGCCAGCCAAAGCAGCTTTGGTGCCGTAAATCCTGGCATGGCAAGATTGCCAGTAATGTCGCGGGATTCCGGAACGAGTGCTTCGAGCTCTGCGCACTCGGCAAATGCACGTGTGTCGTTCCAGAGTATCGCGGGTCTGAGTACCTCGCCGCTCTGATCAAGCAGCGTCGCACCGTGCATCTGTCCCGAGAGCCCGATTCCGCGCAGCGCTGCAAATGCAGTTGGATTCGCGCCGCGTACGGCCGCCACGGCGTCGAGCGTCGCCTGCCACCATCCTTGCGGGTTCTGCTCGGACCAATGCGGATGAGGCTGCGAAACTTCTAGACGGACGCCGCTGGCGGCGAGCGTCGTCGACGCGTCATCGGTCAGAATTGCTTTTACCTCGGATGTCCCGAGGTCGATTCCAAGGAAAGTCACAGCACGTCTCCACTATTTGGCATGAAGTGACCGGCTGTTCAAGGGCCGGCGTCTGTTCGACTCGATGAAACGTGACGTTACCATGGTACTTGGTGAGCATGACTTCGCAGTGCGCTGCTGCGCCGACTTATGTGTGACCTGCTCCCGGTATTGGTCCGGACCGCCGTTAGAGTCCGAGGTTAGAAACTGCTGCGAGGGAATGCAGCCTGCGGCCGAGGCGGCGGGGTATTGATGATTGAAGAAGGCGTCGCGAGGAGAATGGGATATAGGGCGCCACAAACGCCGCGGCCCCGCCTTTTGAGGGGCGGGGCCGGGACTGGGGTGAGGAGCCTGACGATTACCTACTTTCACACGGGCAATCCGCACTATCATCGGCGTGGAGTCGTTTCACGGTCCTGTTCGGGATGGGAAGGGGTGGGACCGACTCGCTATGGTCATCAGGCATGACGGGTTGCTGCGTCGCGCTTTGCAC